>JBBIJE010000004.1:29373-226144 GCA_037446155.1 Myxococcales bacterium
ACTCCCCCTGGTGGCACGCCGACGCCGACTACGTCTTCGACCGTTACGCCACCTGGGGGGACGCCTACGCCTACGGTAACCCCTACGCCCACACCAGAGCCGACCCCCGATCCCTGCGCCGGCATCCCCTGCGTGTTCGGGGAGGATCCAGAGCAGCAGTTCGGTAACTCACTCGCCCGGTTGGGCGATGTGGATGGGGATGGTGTAGCGGACTTCGCCATCGGCTCGCCTCGCGCCAACGTGGGGGTTTTGCAGAAGGCGGGAATCGTGCAAGTCTTTTCTGGCGCTACTTTGACCGAGATCGCGCGCTTGGAAGGTTTCGAGGCGGATTCGCGCTTTGGCCGCGCGATCGCCGACGCCGGTGACATCGACGGGGACGGCGATCCTGAGATCGCCGTCGGGGTGCAGCGCACCGACATAGATATCCCTCCTCCGGATCCCTTCTCGCAAGGCCGGCGTGCAGAGGATGCGGGGTCGGCCTTGATGATGTCGATTTACAGCAAGAATGTGCACTGGCGCTTCGACGGAAGTAGGCGGGGCGATTGGTTGGGGGACAGGATCGCAGCCGTTGGCGATGTGGATGGGGATGGTGCAGCCGACGTTTTGGTGGCTGCTCCGGGGGGAGGGCCGCGGGCCCCTGGAGAGGGAGCGGACTATGGCGCGGGGCCGGGTGAGGCGTTCGTTCTCTCGGGTCGGACAGGTACGGAGATCCATCATTTCCTGGGCGAGAAACTCGGAGACCAGTTCGGCGTGGCAGTGGCTGGTGGATCCGACCTCACCGCGGACGGGGTTCCCGAAGTTATGGTGAGCGACGGCACGTCCCGGGGAGCCGTTTTCATCTTCAATGGGGCCAGCGGCGCGTTGTTGGCGCGGCTTCGGGGCGCCGGGAGCACGGATGGCTTGGGCCGATCGCTTCTCCTCTTCCCGGACATCGACGGCGACGGCGTACAGGAGATCTTGGCTGGCTCCCCCGACGTGTCCACCGAATTCGCAGCCGCGGGCGGCAGAGTGGTAGCCTATTCGGGAGCTACCCTTGGTCAACTTTACCTTCGCGACGAACCTTGGGTGCGGGGCGGCTTCAACCTCGGCACCGCTCTGGCCTCCACCCCCGATCTCGATGGGGACGCAGTGGCAGACTTCGCTGCTGGAGCTCCAGGAGCGAACAGGAAGCTGACTGGCATTCTTTTCCTTTTCTCCTCGGTTGACGGCGCTGTGCTCGGGAAGATGAACGGTCCGGTTTGGGGGGACCAGATAGGCTTGCGTTTGCAGGCTATCGGCGACGTGAGCGGAGACGGGGCGGACGACATGCTGGTTTTCGGGGCCGCCAACGAGGTGGTGTATGTCGTGGCTACGGTGGACAGTGACGGCGACGGGGCTTGGGACGCCTTCGACAACTGCCCGGGGCTGGTCAACCCGGGCCAGTGGGATGACGATGCCGATGGTATCGGCGACGATTGCGACACCTGTGTGGACCAGGACGGGGATGGGTTTGCCGATCAGATCACCCCCATAACGACCTGTCCGCAGGACAACTGCCCTACCGTACCCAACCCGGATCAGGACGATACGGATTCCGACCGCGACGGCGTAGTCGATGCCTGCGACAACTGCGCGGTGATTTTCAACCCCGATCAGTCCTTCGACCAGTCGTGCAAGCCGCTCGACGGCAATGTCCGAATCGTGGAAAAGAAGCAGCTTGGCGCGAACACCTTTTCCATCTCGATGAGCGGGATCAGCTTCGCCCAGTCGGTTTTGGACGAATTGACGGCCAACAAGTTCGAAGTCGCGATCTACGACTCGGACGGGGCCTCGCTCTTTAGCGGTCAGGTGAACGCAGGCGAGATATTGAGGATAAACCCGGGTCTCGCACGCTTCAAAGCCACGGCGCCTGGCAATATCGGCACTGTCACGATCAAGGTCGGAAGCAACGGGCGCATGAGTGTAAGGGTCAAAGGCGTCGGGGCACTGACTCCAGCGGGCGCGCCGGCTGCGCTTATCCACTTCGGCAGTGTGCGCGTGGCGACCGCAGCGAAACGATAGCCCGTCCTTTTCGAGGGGGCAAACGGACCGAAGGCGGGCGCACTGTTCCGTTGGCCCCCCGATTCGGGTAGATTTCGCGTATGCGCGGAGCTTTGCCACTGCCGGGTGAGGTGCCGGCGTGGTAGCCGCTCCCCAAGAAGAATGACGCTCGGAGGCCGACGATGCGCAAAGTGTACGTCTTGGGCGCGGGCATGACCCGTTTCGGAAAGTTTCTCGATCGCAGCATGAAGGATCTGGCTGGCGAGGCTGTGCGGTCGGCGCTCGACGACGCCGGCCTTGCCCTCTCGGATTTGCGGGCGGCCTTCGTAGGCAACGCCACTCAAGGGCTCATCACCGGCCAGGAGATGGTGCGGGGGCAAGTGGTTTTGCGCGAGCTCGGCTTGGGCGGGCTCCCAATAGTGAACGTGGAAAACGCCTGCGCCTCTTCTTCCACCGCGCTCAACCTTGGTTGGCAGGGAGTGGCCGGGGGCTTTTACGATTGCGCGCTCGTGCTGGGGATGGAAAAGCTCTACCACGAGGACAAGAAGCGCTCCTTTGCGGCTCTCGGAGCCGCGGTGGATGTCGAGCTGATCGCGGCCCTAAAGGAGATGATGGCCTCGGATACCGGTCGAGGAACGGGAGAGACGGAGGGAGCGGGGACCAAGCGCTCCATGTTCATGGATTTCTATGCCATGGCGGCGAGGCAACACATGCAGCGCTACGGTACCACCAAAGAGCAGTTCGCCAAGATCGCGGCCAAGAACTCCTTTCACGGGAGCCTCAACCCCAAGGCGCAGTACCAGGAGGAGAAGTCGGTGGCCGATGTCTTGGCCTCGCCCGTCGTGGCCGAGCCGCTCCATCGGCTCATGTGTTCGCCGATCGGCGACGGGGCGGCGGCCGTGGTCCTCGTGAGCGAGGACTTCCTCGCGGCTCTCGAGCGGCGAAACCACATCCACCCTAAACCGGTGGCAATCAGGGCATCGGTCTTGCTCTCTGGCTTCGACCGCTCCCCCGACGAGCCCGATCCGGTGGCGAGGGCGGCGAAAGTAGCTTATGAGCGGGCGGGGATCGGGCCCGAGGATATCGACTTGGCGGAGGTGCACGATGCCTCGGCGCCGGCTGAATTGATGATCTACGAGGAGCTGGGTTTCTGCCGGCCGGGGGAGGGAGGGAGGCTCGTCGAGGAGGGGGTGACGAGACTCGGCGGCTCCAAGCCGGTCAATACCTCGGGCGGGCTGATCGCCAAAGGGCATCCGGTAGGGGCTACCGGTGCGGCCCAGATTTGCGAGCTCGTGGAGCAGTTGCGCGGAGTGGCTGGGAAGCGGCAGGTGCCAGGTGCCAAAGTGGGCCTTGCGGAGAACGCGGGGGGCGTTGTGAGGGCGGAGCCCGCGGCCGTGGCGGTTCATATTCTGGCGGTCTGAGCCGAGGCGGCAAAGGAGAGTCTGGTGGTGGCGCTCAATCAGATGATCCTCGGACACCTGCTCGAGATCAAGGCCCAAAGCGAGCCTGAGCGGGAGATCGTAACCTTCGTCTATCCCGACCACGTCGAGCACCAGACCTACGGCGACCTCTTCGTAGGCGCGCAGAAGATCTTTCTTGCGCTCGAGGAGATGGGGCTAAAAAGCTCCGACCGCTTCGGCATCATGATGCGCAATCATCCTGAGTTCGTTTACGGGATGGGGGCCGCTTCGATGGCGGGTTTCGCCTTCGTGCCACTCGATCCCAGAATGAAGGGGCCGAAGCTAAGGTATATGGTAGAGAACTCCGAATGCCGGGCGCTTTTTTGCACCTACGACCTGCTGGGTTCCATCCGCGACTCGCTCGGGGAAGGGAAGGGGCTCAAGCTTCTGGTTAGCCGCGTGCCCGCCGGGGCAAGCCTGCCGCCAGAATGCGAGAATGCCGATCGGATCTTGGGCTCGGGGCTTGCGCGCCAGATGGGCAACCGCGTGGAGGACGGATCGGCGGTCTGGCAGATAATCTACACCTCGGGCACCACGGGGGATCCGAAGGGGGTCCTTTGCGACAACAATAGGTTCGGGCTCTACGGCATGCTCGGCACGCTCGTCTTCGGCTACCAGCCGACCGATAAGCTCTACACCGGGCTTTCGCTCACCCACGGAAACGCGCAGGCAGTCACCCTGGCGAGCTCGCTCATCCACGGCATTCCAGCGGTGATCTCGGAGCGGTTCACGAAGTCGCGACTGTGGGACATCGTAAGGGAGCACGGATGTACGACATTCAGCCTGCTCGGCGGCATGGCCACGGCGATTTACGCGGAGCCTCGCCGCCCCGACGACGGGGACAATCCCGTTCGCTTCGTGGTCTCGGCAGGCATGCCGCGGGCCATCTGGGAGGATTTCGAGCGGCGTTTTCAGGTGAAAATCCTCGAATGGTACGGTGCCGTGGACGGTGGTATTGCATTCAAGCCGATAGGGGAGGGGCCGGTCGGGTCGTTCGGGAAGCCGATTTTCACGATGGAAATGAAGGTGGTGGACGAGGAGGACAACGAATGCCCGCCCGGGGTGATTGGAGAGCTCATTTGCCGAAACCGCCAGGGCCCCACCCAGGTCGATTATTACAAGAACCCGGAGGCATCGCGGGCCAAGACGAGAGGGGGTTGGATTCGCACCGGCGACATGTGCCACAGGGACGAAGAGGGATGGCTCTTTTTCGATTTCCGAAAAGGGGGTGGGCTGCGCCACAACGGGGACTTCGTCTCCCCCGATTACGTCGAGAAAGCGGTGAGCGAGCTGGAGGAGGTCTCGGACGTGTTCTGCTACGGGGTGCCGGCGGCTTCGGGGGCGCCTGGGGAATCGGATGTCGTCGTTGCCATCGTTTTAGCCGAGGGGGCGAGCTTCGATCCAGCTCGGGTGTTTGCGCACTGCGAGGCGTCTCTCGAGCCGAATTTCGTTCCCTCGTACCTCCAGGTCGTGAGCGAGATACCCAAGACGATCTCGGAGAAGCCCCAGGAGCGCCTTTTGCGGGCGGAGTTCTCGCCCGAGGCGCCAAACGTTTTTAGCCGAGAGGCTTACTCGAAACGGCCGGCCGGCTGAGGCGCAACCGCCTGCCCGGGAGTGGAGCTGCGGGAGAACCCTTGGCTCGCCTGGCGCATTTTCGGCCGACCGCGGCTTTCGGCCGTTTAGCCCCTCACACCCCGTAGCGCTCGATCAAGAGCTTTGCGCCGGTAAGCTCCAGGATCTCGTTGCAACCGTCTTCGATCAGCGAAGCCCTCGCGTCCCGCATAATCTTCTCGATCGGATACTCGCGCGAAAGTCCGTTGCCGCCGAAGAGTTGGAGTGCGGTGCTGGATACCCTGAAGGCCGCTTCCGTGCAGAAGGTCTTTGCCGCGATCGAATAATGTGTCTGCGGCGGCATCGCGTCGCTGTTGTAAACCATCGCGGCTCGGGAAAGGGCCCGCGCAGCCTCCACCGCCCGGAACATTCCGAAGAGCTGTTTTTGCACGAGCTGATGTTGGCAGATGGGACGCCCCCCCTGAACTCGGGTCTTGGAGTACGCCAGTGCCTCCTCGAAGGCGGCCCGCGCCACGCCGGTGAAAATTGCCGCCATCCCGGCGTTGGCCCGGGCCAGGGTCATGTCGAGCGCCATTTCGTACATGGAGCTATCTATCATCATGTACCGCCGGGGAATCCGCACCTCGTCGAAAAAGATCTCGCCTTGATTGAGGGCGCGCTGGCCTAGCTTATCGAGCGGCTTTCCCCTGCTCACGCCGGGCAGGTCGAGCGGTATGATGGCCACGCCGCCGCCGGCCATGCCCAGGGAAGGGTCGAGGGTAAGGAAGGTCAGGGCGTGCGTCGCTATGGTGCCGTTGGACACCCACGCGGATTTTTGCCCGTTTACGATGTAGTGATCGCCGTCGGGTACGGCGACGAGCTGGCCGCTAACCTTGGGGTCGTGAAAATATTCCGTCCCAGCCATGAGATAATCGGATCCGTGGTCCGGCTCGGTTATCGCCCAGCAGCCGATTAGCTTCCCCTCGCGATCCGCGACGAAGGGCTCGACGAACTCTTCGATGAGCTCCGGGTTCCCCGAGGAAGCCACCGCCTGAAAGGGGAAACCCGCCACGCCGAGAGCGATGGCGAAATCGGCGCTGCCCCAGCCCATCTCTTCCAGCATGATATGGTTTTCTATTCCTCCAAAACCCATGCCCCCGAGCTCGCTGGGCAGCCCGGCGGTATGGTAACCAAGCTCGTAGGCCTGGCGAAACACCCGCCACAGCGGCGAGCCCCGCGCGATCACTTCGGCCGGGTCGGCCAGCTTGTCCAGTTCCCGGCTTACCGGACGCAGCACCGTAGCCGCAAACCTGTGAATGTTTTCGCGCAGCCGCACCTGCTCCTCGGACAGGTTCCGATCGAGCTCCAAATAAAGTGCCATCTCTATCCTCGCTCACTTTCCCCGCGGCCTTGCCGGACCGCCTGGGGTATTCATCGTTGTCGCTCCCGGTCCCAGGTCGTGGCGGTGATCCCTTCCTTCTTCAGTTTTCCCTTTTGAACCCGGTGGGTCTCGGTCTTGGGAAGCTCCGAGCGAATGTCGACGTATCTCGGGATCATGAAAGCGGCGAGCTTACCCTCGAGGAATCGTGTAAGCTCCGCCGGATCCACGGTCGCGCCAGGTTTCGGCACCACGGCCACCATTATGTCGTCTTCCCCGAGCTCGGAGGGGACGCCGAAGGCGGCGCATTCGAGGACCGACGGGTGCTTGTTGACCTCCCGCTCGACTTCGTAGGAAGAAACATTCTCTCCCCGCCTGCGCATCGAATCCGTAAGCCGGTCCACGAAGTAGAGGTACCCCTGCTCGTCCGCCCACACCATGTCACCAGTACGGAGCCACCCGTCCGTCACCTTTTTCGCGGAAGCTTCCGGGTCGCGGTAGTACTCCACTTTGCGCGCTTGGGGATCGTCGATGCGAAAGAGCAGCTCGCCCGGCTCTCCCTTGGGCACCTCGCGTCCCTGCGCATCGACGATTTTGTACACGACCCCCGGGGGCGGCTTGCCGATAGACCCTACGGGGGCATCGCCGAGGTTGAGCGTCATGAACCCCCCTCCGTCCACGGCTCCGTAGCCCTCGATTATCCGCACCCCGAAACGCTTCTCGAAAGCCTGCCAAACACTGGCGGGGCAGGCGGCGCTGAAGACCGTCTGTACCGGGTTGTCGGCGTCGTCGGCGCGCTCCGGCTGCTTCATGAGGATCGGGATCATCGCCCCCAGCGCATTGAAGGTAGTGGCCCCGAAACTTCTGATTTCGTCCCAGAACCGGCTTGCGCTGAAGCGGCGGCCGAGAGCCATTCGTGCGTCCGCAACGAGAGCGTTGATCGTGGTGAGGAAGAGGGCGTTGGCGTGAAAAAGCGGAAGGCAGGTATAAAGAACATCGCTCGAGCGATAAAAGAGCTGCGCCAAGATCGCCGTGGTCTGCGGTGTCGCGGCCCGGTAGCGCATTACCACGCCTTTCGGCAAGCCGGTCGTGCCCGAAGTATAGAGCAGGGCGCTTATCGCCTCCGGATCGTGGGCGCAAACCGGATTATCCGCCCGCTCGCTCGAGAATTCCTCCCAGCGCTCTCCTATGGGCGGCGCGAACGCGGCGGCTTCCGTGGTGTCCCACACCACGTCGGGCGTTTCGGAGAGGGTCCCCGCAATCTCCATATATGGTGCCGCGTAAGCGGGATCGATAAAGAGGACGCGGGAATTTGAATGGGCGATAACGTACGAGAGACCCTCCCCTCGAAGCGCCACGTTTATCGGAACGGCGCACGCCCCGATCTTCTGAGTGGCGAAATAGACCGCAAGCCAGCGGGGCGAGTTGGGCATCATGATGCTCACGTGCACCCCCGGCCCGTAACGCTCGACCAACGCGTGTGCCAAACGATTGACACTCGAATTTAGCTCCCCAAGCGTGATGCGCTCGGGCCCGAACAAGAGAAAGACGCGCTCGGGATCGGCCGACGCCTTATTCTCCAGGAGTTGTCCGTAGGAAATGTTCAAGTCGTCTTGCATGAAAGCCGCCAGCTCTCCCAACGCCCCGACCTTGGAGGCCGGCTAAGCTTTCGTTACTACATGCCAACTTCTATTCCAAGAAGGCGAAGCCGCTGCCCCTGCGGGCGCGGCGGGCCAAGTGCGACGAGGCACGCGCCGGAACGGGTCTTTGGGGTTCTCTCCCCGGCCCTAATGATTTTGGTGACTTTGGCCGATCTATGCTTACGAGGAGGTTTCCGGGCGGGCAGCTCCCGGGGGATGAGGGGCGCGAGACACGATGGTTGCGAGCGGAAGATCGGACCCTTTCGATAATTCGACCCACGAGCCGACCGGGCCTCGGCGCCCGAGTTCGCGGATCCGGATTCTGGTGGTGGATGACGACAGGGTTACCTACCGGCTCCTTTCCGCTCTGTTGGAGAAGCAGGGCTACGAGGTGGAGACCGCCGAGGGAGGAGTCAAGGCGATGGAGCTCATCCGCTCCAAGCCCTACGACCTCGTGCTTCTCGACGTGGAAATGCCGGCAATGGGGGGGCTCGAGGTCGCCCGCGCCATTCGCAGCCTACCGTCTGCCGCGGCATCGCTGCCAGTCGTGGGCCTTACGGCCCACGAGGATAAAGGGGAGCGGGCTGCGTGTCTGCGGGCGGGCATGGACGGGGTTTTGTCCAAGCCGGTCAAGGCTCAAGAACTGTTCCAGGCGATCGAGCGCTGGCTCAAGTTCCCGGCGGCTAGACGGCGTGCCAAGCGGCGCGACGAACAGCCGGCGCGCTCGCCGATCGTCGATTTGGAGGAGGCGGCGGCAAGGTGCGCAAATGACCTGGAATTCGTCTCCGAGCTCCTCGAGGAGTTCGTGAGCGGTGCTCCACGGCGGCTTCAGGCCATGGCAAGGCTGGCGGAAGAGGGCCGCTGGATGGATCTAGCCAAGGCGGCACACCAGCTCAAGGGGGCCGCGGGCAACCTATCCGTCAATCGCTTGGCGGATGCCGCGCGCAGGCTCGAGGAGGCGTGCAACCGCGAAAGCCGCCAGTCGGTGGTGGAGATCTTGGCCGAGCTGCGCGAGGCCTTCGCTCAACTTGCAGAATATACCGGTAAAGAGGTAGCGACGAATGGTAGGGCTTGACTCCCGCGTGGTTGATAACGATCGGCCGCTCGGTGCCCCGATCGGTGTGGGCTTCGGGCGGCTGTGCGCTTTTCTTGCGCCTGGGGGTTTGAGGAGAAGGTCGAGAGTCGGCGCGAGCGCGAGGATAGGCAAGTGAAGTTCCTGATCGTTGACGATGACGAAGTGAGCCGAAAGCTCCTGGCCAAGATTCTCGGGCCGCTGGGGCGCTGCGACATGGCCGAAAACGGCGTCGAGGCCGTGCGGGCCGTTTCCCGAGCGTGGCGGCGAGGGGAGCCCTACGATCTCGTCACTCTCGACATCATGATGCCGGAGATGGATGGCCAGGAAGCGCTGTGCGAGATCCGAAAGCTCGAATACGACCAGGGCATTCACGGCCGCGAGGGAACGAAGGTGCTCATGGTGACCGCTCTCGAAGATACACGGCACATCGTCGCCGCATTTCGAGCCGGCTGTGAGGGATACATAGTGAAGCCGATAGATCGCCAAGCCGTTCTCGACAAGCTCGTGGAACTAGGGCTGCTGGCGAGGGAGGAGACGAGGCCACCCCAGTAACGAGCCGGCCAAGGCTTGCCCGTCCACTCTTGTACGGGTCTGGCGGCAATTTTGTACGACAGGCGGGGGAATTAGGCGTAGGTACCCAGTAAGCGTCGGTTCAAGAGCCGCTTTAGGTAGGGCTTTCGAGATGGCGTGCTATTTGCAAGGGCGAGTGCGCAGGCGTGATCCAAAAGGGGGGAGGGAGCGGTGAGAGAGAGCATAGCGATCGAATTTGCCGGGCCCGGCTTCGTCCTGCCGGAGCAGATTTTCGATGGCCCTAGGAAGGACGCCAATTTTTCTCCGGAAAGAGCCCTCATGTTAGCGGTCTTGGAAGATGGTATTCGTTGCTTTCGCGAGTTCAGTAACAGCCGAAACGTCCATGCCCGCAAGAGATCGCGGGAAGCAGAGCAGTGGATCAGGTCGCGGGACTGGGATTGGCCATTTTCGTTCAACAACGTCTGTGATTGCCTGGGACTCGACCCTGCTTACCTGCGAGGGCGCCTGCTGCGCTTCAAATACGAGTACCTGGTCGCGCAGGCGAACGCTCGCGCGGCCGCCAAGGCGAGGGCGGAGGGAAGACTGGTGGACTTGGAGTCGCACAGGTCCATGGGCAAACACCGGGCCGGCCGAGAACGGCCGTCGGTTGTGGTCAAGCGGGCGGCACAAGGTTAGCCAGAAGAGAAGATCGGACTTAGGGCTCGCTCTAAGTCAGGCCTCCTCGACCAACGAACTAGCCCCACAAGAGCTGAAACCAACGAGCCACCCAAGTGCAAACCGCCGGGCCCGGGTGGCTTGAAGGGCGAAGAGGCTGGGCGTCCAAGGATGCGGCCCGGTGTTGTTTGTCTCCGCGCCAGCGGGATCGCTGTGGGATCGGCTCAGCGCGAACCCGCTACGACGCGGTGCGCGATTGACACTGTTGTTTCTTGCCGAAAATAAGCCGGTTCACTCTCCTTGACGGTGGCCTGTGCAGTTCGCTATTTAGGCCGTGAGGCTTAGCGACGGCGGGGCGCCGAAGTGCCCGAGCCTTCCCCAACTGTTTTCTCGAGGCGGTCCCGGTTCTTGTCGAAGGACGGCAAGGCAGCGGCGGGACAAAGGGTTTAGCTACATTGGCGCATGCAAAAGGTACCGCAGGCGTCCGATGGGGGCCAAGGAGGAAAGCCATGACGCTTATCGTTCGAAGAATTTTGGTCTTGTTGATCGGGGCGGCGGTATGTGCGGGGGGCGCGGAGGTAGCCTTGGCCGCCAGCCAGACGGTGCGCGAGCCAGCCTTTGGGTTGCCCCATGTTTACGCCGATACGACCGCCGAGCTTGCGCGGGAGGCCGGCTACCAGGTGGCGAAAGATCGCCTGGGCCAGATCATCCTTTTCGCTCGGGCTTCCCGAGGGACTCTGTTTCAGGCCTTTGGTCTCTTGGCGCCCTCGCTCAAAGACGACGATATCCAGGCGCGCCTGGAAAGCTACTCCTCGGCGGAGTACGTGGAGATTTTCAATGCGCTGCCTAGCGCATTTCAGAACATGCTCGTTGCCTACGCCGATGGGGTAAACGATGCCATCGACGACATGTTCTCCGGCGCCCTCCCGAAACCGCTCGAACTGAGCATGGTGGAGAAACTGGTGAGCAAGAAGGACATTTTTGGCAACCGCACGGAGCTCACCTTGGGCGAGGGGCGCGATCCGTTCTACAAACCCCCCTGTCCGGAGCTGGGCTGCGACGCCTCTCGCCCGAGCGGTGGTTACCAGTACACGCCGATTCTCACGCTCTCGATCGCAGTGCTGCAGATTCACGAGTTCGGCCGTATCGGCGTGAACCAGCCTGCTCTGCTCGAGGAACTCGAGGCTCTAAAAGGGGGGCCGCTGGGCGCGGTTGCCGGAGAGGAGGTTTGGGACGATCTCAATTTTCTAAACGATCCACTCTCGCCGGTAAGCGTTCCCGACCCCCGCGCTCCCGGATTCGGCGGGCCGCTGGCGAAGCTCTTCCGGAGTCCGCTGGAAAGCCTTTTTGCTTGGGCTCGCGCCGCCTTTCGGGGCAAGCCGCAGGCAAAGAGCGAGCCGGCGGTCAACTTTGCGCGCCGGGACCTCTCCGAGGCGCTCGAGCGTTTCGAGCTTGCGCGGGCGGCTCGAGAGGAACGGGCGAAAAGATTGAACGCTTGGGTCAAGCTCGGGAGCTACGCCTGGGTCGCCGACGCCTCCCGCTCGGCCACCGGCCGGGCCTGGCTCGGCGGCTTCCCACAGATGGGCTTTCAAAATCCTTCCATCATGCATTTTATGGAGCTCCACAGTCCGCAGGGGACGGTGCCGGGCCGCAATATAAGTGCCGCCGGCATGGAGCTTCCCGGTGGCGCGCTGGTCCTCATAGGTCACACCGATCAGGTGGCCTGGACACTTACCACGGCGCCGCTCGGCAACGTAGATTACTTCGTCGAAGAGCTGGTCAATAGCTCGGGTCCCCTCATGTACAACGACGAAGGCACGCCGGCGCCCGTCAAGGCGCGCACCGAGATAATTCCCGGCGCACCCCCCGTGCGAGCCGTCATCTATCGCACCCACGAGCGCACGGCCAATGGAAAACCGACCGGCGGGGACCGCTTCGTAGTGGGCTTCCAGGGGGATTTTAGCGGGAAGGCCGAGTCGGGCAGCACGACCACGATAGTGGACACCGACGCCAGCTTCACTCCCGGCGCCCTGGTCGGCGGCTATGTCGCCATAAACCAAGGTACCAACGCGGGGACGATGCGGCAGATCTCGGCCAACACGACCGACACCATTACCGTTTCGAGTGCGTACGCGGCGCCCATCGACGGCACCTCCGAGTACACCGCGGTGCTGCCAGGCAACAAGATGGCGCTTCTTACGCAGGACAGCAGTCTGTGGCGGGAGGAATCCACCAGTCTGGTGGGGTGGCGGATGTTCCAGGAAGCCCGGTCGGTGCTGGATGTGAGGAAAGGCGCGCGCATGATTCCTGCTACCTTCAACATGGTAGTGGCGGACAACCAGCCTTTCAATGGGGAGGGTACCGATCTCGGCTCGGGGGGTAACATCCTTTACCTGACGGCGGGCTTTTTGCGCAAGCGCCAAAACGGGCTCGATCGCCGCCTGCCGCTCGACGGAACGGAATCGCCGAATCCCTTCGTCGTCGTCGGCGGGGCGGTGCAGAACGCAACGGACACCACTCTTACCGACCCCGGGGCCTTCGCCAGCCACGACTTCAGCCCGGAGCCCATAAACTTCTCTTACAACAACCCGGGAGTGCTGGGGAGCGATTATATCGTCACGATCACGGCTGGCAATGGCTACCGGCAGTCGCGGCGGATAGCCTCCAATACCAGCGACACCCTGACGCTCGAGCAGCCCTGGGGGCGGATCCCGAGCGCCGGCGATCTCTACGAGATTTACGAGATAATAGGAATGCCGGAGGCGATGAACCCCGCGGAGGGATATACGGCGAACTGGAACAACAAGCCGAGCGTCGCGGTCGACTTCACCTTCGGTCGCCAATACGGGAACATTTTCATGCTCGAGCGGCTGTCGACCAACACCTCGGTCACGCGGGAGGACAATCGTCAGCTCAACAAGGATGTCGCAGGTATCGTCGAATTCGCCCCCAGACCCAAGGTTGGAAGGTACCTGCTGCCGCGAGTGCGGCAGGCGTTCGACGCTCTGGGGGACTGCACGTCGCAGCCTAGCGCGCTGGCGACCTTGAGCGCCCTCGAAGCCCATAACGATCCCCCCTTCGAAGGGAGAGAATTCGTCGATCCTGTCAACGATACCGAGAGAACCAAGGCGGTAGATTACCTGCTGGATTTCGTGGATGCGCTGGCCGATGCGATCTATGCCGACGAAATCGTGGGCCTGGCGGCGGCGCCCGGTTTGGATGAGGTGATCCATGCCATCGACTCGGCGGCAGGCGACGTGAGCGGGAGTTACGTTCAGAAATACTCCGGGGACTACTTCAATGGCGCCGATTGGAGGGAAGTGGTACGGGACACTTTCTGCGAATTCGCCGAGGCCAACCCCTTCCCGACCGACACCAAGCCGCGGGGGACCACTAGTTTCAACCACCTTCTGTCCGCGGTCCCCTGCAACGGGATAACCTGTCCCCTGGAGTTTCCTAGCAGCCCTCGCGGCAACCGGGGAACTTGGGAGCAAATCATCGAGGTGGGGCCGAGTCTCAAGGGGGAGTTCATCTTCCCGCTCGGCCAAAGCGGTCTGGTAACCGGGGTTTTCACGGGGGTTGCGATCCAGAATGTCTCCGTGGACCGCCATGCCACGGACCTCCATCCGATCTGGAACGCCTGGCGCTTCGTTCCGATCCTGCGTGTTGCACAGGATCTCGCGGTCGATCCGGACGGAGATCTCGACGGTGACGGGGTGCTCGACGGATACGAGCGCTGGTACTATGACAACACCGGCCAGGACGAGGCAAGCGATACCGACGCAGACGGTTCGGACCTCTTGTCGGAGTTTTTCGCCGGGACCGACCCCACGGATGCGGACACCGACGACGATGGTCTGCCGGACGGGCTCGATCTCGCCGGTCAGGGAACTTGCCCGGCTTTTTCCATGCGCGTCGTCGTGGTGAGGTTCAAGAAGCCGTCGGTGGCAGACGATACCGCGGTCGCCAAAGGCACCGGTGCCGACGCGGCGGTAAACCCGCTAACACAGGATACCAGGGTAGTATTGACGAGCGGGGGGGAGCCGCTGATCGACGTGACCATACCGGCTGGAGACGTCCGCTGGAGGGTCTCGCCGAAGACCGGAACGCCGGTCAAGTTCAGGTACGTAGACAAGGATGGCCTCCTCGGCGGGCTGGTGAAGCTTTTGGTAAAACGGGTGCCGAGCAAGGACGAGCTTCGGATCTCGCTCAAAGTGAAGGGCCTCGACGTCGCGTCGGTCGTGACCTCGGCCGATGCCCACCTGGCTGTGGGCTTCGGCGGCGCGAGGTGTACGGAGGGAGAGGCGATAAACTGTGCGCTACGGCCCGGCCGAGACCTGAAGTGCAAGCAGTAGCTGCGAGGGGCGAGGCCGAGCCTGGGGGGGCACTCGGGCGAGCGCGCGTAGATTGCGCGCTCGTTCGGCGCCATCCGAGAGCATTGATTTCTTTCTGGCGTTTCTAGGGCGCCGGTTCCGAGGGCGGGTCTGGGGTGAGCTTCACGATCACGATCTTGCCCGCCGCAACGCGGGCCCCACTCGGCTTGAAGAACCCCAGCCAAGCGATCCAGTATTTCTGCTTGTAGTGCTTCCCCATGCGCTCGGCTAGCCCGGCGTCTTCCAGGAGTTCCGCGCGCGCAGTGAAGTGCAAGCCAGTTTTACTTCCGACCCAGACCTCGACGGGGCTTCCCCGGCGGATTCGCCTGGCCTTGTAACTGTGGGGGTCGGTGGCAAAGTAAATCGCGCCCCCCTCGTACATGAACCAGACCGGCGCCACAGAGCTGAGCTTTCCGCTCGGTCTTCTCGTTGCAAGATAGATCTCCTTCGCGGTCCTCAGTGCCCGATCCAGATCGGGCGCGACTTCGGATGCGAAAGCGGTGATCAGCGGGCCGGCAAGGAAGAGAAGAAAAAGCAGACGGTCTGTCATGCCATCGCGCTCCCACTCATTCGTTCCTCCCTACTACATGATACCGACGCCATCGGCAACGGCCGGGAACTCTTTCTCGACCTAGTGCCCTCCGAGGTACTGAGAACTATGGCCACACGGGGTGCCCGCGGGGCGAACATGATCACCCTCGAGTATCCGGTCCCATACGTTTTCCCCTAGCCTTGGTCGGAGACTGACGACGCTTTGTCATCGACCCGTTTGGTGGTAAGCTGCCCTTGCGTCGTCGGTTGCGTGGCGGCGGGGGCCGGCGAGAGGTCGGCGAAGAGTTTTCATGGGCAAGCTTCGCATTTGCATTCTCTACGATACTTTAGGGGGAAGCGAGGAGCGGGGAGGCGAGAAGCCAAAAAACCTGCGCGTGGAGGACGAGGACCGCTACGAGGTCATGGCGGCGCTCAAGAAGGCCGGCCACGAGGTATTCTTTTTCCCTCTCGATGGCACGGCCGGGGGCCTCGTTCGGCTCGCAAAGGTCAAGGCGGATCTCTTTTTCAATCTCACCGAGTCGTTTGCGGGCGACGACACCAAGGAGATGAACGTCGCCGCATACCTCGAGCTCTTGAACCGGCGATTTACCGGTGCTGGCCCCCAGGGGCTCTATCTTGCCCAGGACAAGGCGCTCGCGAAGAAAATCTTCTCCTTTCACGGCATCCGCACGCCCTTTTTCGCGACCGTGTACAAGGGGCGGCTGGACTGGGCCGACGACGTCAAGTTCCCGGTGATCGTGAAACCGGGGCTGGAGGATGGATCAATCGGGATCGGCTTCAGCGCAGTGGTAAACACTATCAAAGACCTCATGGAGCGCATTCACTCGTTGCAATCCGAGTTCGACGCACCGGTGCTGATCGAGGAGTACATCGAGGGAAGAGAGATCTACGTCGGAGTCATCGGTAACGAGCAAGCGCAGGCGCTGCCGATCGTGGAGCTCGATCTTTCTCGCGTGCCCGACGGGACGCCGAAGATCGCCGGCACCGAAGTGAAGTGGGAGCGCGGCACGCGGATCTTTCGGGCGACTCGGCCTTTCTTCCCCGGGGATCTGGACGTGGAGTTGGTGGAGGAGCTCGAGCGAACGGCGGTAACCGCCTTTCACGCCTTGAAGCTCAGGGACTACGGCAGGATAGACGTCAGGTTGACGGCCGAGGGGGAAGTCCACGTTATCGAGGTGAATCCCAACCCTTGGTTGCTGCCGGTAGCGGAGTTTGCATTGGCGGCAAAGGAAGCCGGGATAAGCTACGAGGCGCTGATAACGCGGATCGCCGGGCTTGCCATGGCGCGCTACGGTGTGTCTGGCTAAGGGGATTTTCCCCGAGGGCCGAGTGCCGATGGGGCCGGATTTGACAAACTCACTTTCTGGTCCTAAATGGAGCCACATGAATATGATGAGGCGCTCTAGAGGCGCGCTCTTTGCGCTGGGGGCTTGGGCATTATTTGGGAGCGCCTTTGCTCTTGCCGACGAGTTCAAGATCGAGATCGAAGGAATCGCTCAGGGAAAGACCATTCCCAAAAAGTTTACCTGCGCGGGAGAAAACGTTTCTCCCGCCCTTCGCTGGAGGGGGCTGCCAGAGGGAGCGAAAAGCCTGGCACTCGTGGTCGATGATCCCGACGCGCCGGCCGGCACGTGGGTACACTGGGTGGTGTACGATCTGCCAGGCGGTCTGGGGGGCTTGGAAGAGGCGGCAGGCAACAGGGGGAGCCCCGGGAGTCAAGGAGTGAACGATTTCGGCAGACGGGGCTACGGTGGTCCCTGCCCGCCACCGGGAAAGCCCCACCGCTACTTTTTCAGGCTTTTCGCCTTGGATCGCCCGACCGGCCTTGCGGCGGGGGCAACCAAAGCCGAACTCATGCGGGTGATAGGGGGCCACGTCTTAGGCGCCGCCGAAACCTGGGCCACTTTTAGCCGCTAACCCTCCATAGCCGATTCAGGCGCAGCTTCTCGGTGCGCGAGCCGGCATTTGGCGGTGGATACCCTAGCAATGATGCGCTGTGCCCAGCCAGCAGTTGCCCGCGGCGGGCAATCTGTGCAAGGATCGGACGCGCTTCGCGGGCTCACGTGCCCGTGTTGCACGCATCGCGAAAGGAGGAGGCTATGAGGAAATCGGCGGCCGTTTTCATGGCGCTATTAGCGCTCGGTTTCTCGAGCATTCCTCGTGTGGTATTCGCTGACATAATGCAGGTATCCCATTGCCAGAAGAAAATCGCTCGGGCCGGTGCGCACTTCGCAGTTAGGGTAATAAATGCTACTCTCGAGTACGCCAACGCGATCTCGAGCTGCCAGATTCCGTGCGAGCAGGGGGTTTTCGGGCCCCCTTGCGATCCCAATCCACCGCCTTGCTGCGAGCCGGCGGATCCACAGTCCAACCAGGCCTTCGGGCAATGCATGGCGGAGGCGGACGAGCTTTGCGCGAAGCAGGCCGAGAAGATAGACCGCTACGAGCTCGACAAGCAAACAGATATCGCTGCGGTGTGCGATGATCTCTCCGAAGAGGAGCTGTGCGGGGCCGAGCAGCCCGGCCTTCACTTCGAGCTGCTAAACGCTGGCTGCCAGGCGCTCGATCCGAATTACGTTTGCAACTTGACGAATTTGATCAATTGCGTCGGGGGCCCGCTCGAGCGGCAGCTTCTAGATCAGATAAGCTTGCTTCTCGATCCCCGGGCGGGCGAAGCGATCGCCGCGTTGGGCCTCCAGGACAAGTTTCCCAGCATCCCGATAATGCGCAAGGTGAAGCAACAGGTGGCGGCGGCCAAGGCGGATATCTGGGCCATCGACGGAGACGCCGGGGACGAGGTGAGCGTCGCGGTAAGAAACCGCGACGACAACGGCGACGGCACCTCGAACCTAAAGCCCGACCTCGCCCTGCTCGATTCCACCGGCCAGCCCGTAGCCGATACCCCGATCCGTCGCGCCCCCTGCCGGTATCCGACCCCGTGCGGCGGCGATTGCCCGCAGCTAAAAAGGGCTCTCCCCTTTTCGGGCACGTTCTATCTCATGGTGAGCGCGCAAGAGGCGGCTGGATGCCTGGGTGGCGCTTATCGGATGATCGTGGTAAGTCCTGGTGGCGCGACGCCGGTGCTGGTACAGGACGACGTGACGCCGCCGGTGGTGGCGTAGTAGCGGCCGGCCTGGTGGAAAAGGGCTCGGCGAGGAGGAGAGGAATGGTTTTCCCTGCAATCTTTGCAATCTTCGAGCGCAGGATCTTGAGCATTTTCGCGCTTTGTCTGGTCACGGGTGGCGTGGCCTCTGCCGCGGCCTTAGCTGGGCAGGAACGAGATCCGGCGAAGCGCTCGAGCGGTCCCAAGATCGTTTTTTCCGAGACGAGCTACGATTTCGGAACGATAAAGATGGGGCCTGAGGCCACGCACGTTTTCGTCTTTCGCAACGGCGGTGGGGGTGAGCTTAGGTTGCGGCCCCCTAGCGCCTCTTGAGGGTGCACGGCCGCAGTCTTGTCTGCGGCGGTGATTCCCCCGGGCGGGGAAGGTAAGATCGAGGCCAGGTTCAGGACGGCGAATCATCCAGGGCCGTTCAAGAAGACGGTCAGAGTGACGTCCAACGATCCGGACAAGCCGGTCGTGGTCTTGACTATATCCGGTGTGGTTCAGTAAGCGGCGAGGACTTGGCGGCCGATCAGTTGAAGCTGCATGTTCGAGGTGCCCTCGTAAATGGCGCCAATCTTCGCGTCGCGGTAGAGCTTTTCGACCGGATAGTCCTTGGTGAAGCCCACGCCCCCCAGAATCTCGATCGCTTTCGATGCGGCCCTCTCGGCAACCTTCGAGCTGAAGTACTTCGCCATCGCCGCCTCCGTGAGAAACGGCTTGCCGGCGTCTTTTAGCCTGGCGGCGTTGTAAACGAGAAGTCTGGCAGCCTCGATGTCGGTCGCCATCTCCGCCAACTGAAACTGTACCGCCTGAAATTCTCCGATCGGCTTGCCGAACTGGCGCCGTTCCTTGGCGTACCCAACCGCGTGTTCCAACGCCCCTTGCGCCAGGCCCACCATTTGCGCCCCGATTCCGATGCGCCCTTCGTTGAGCGTTTCGATAGCCACCTTGTAACCGCGGCCCACCTCGCCGAGGACATTCTCTGCGGGCACGCGGCAGTCCTCGAGTATGAGCTCGCAGGTAGAGCTGGCGCGAATCCCTAGCTTGTCCTCTTTTTTCCCCACGCTGAAACCGGGGGTGTCGCGCTCGACGATAAAGGCGGTGATGCCCTTGTACCCCTTAGTCGGATCCGCGTTGGCCATCACGATGAATATCCCGGCTTCTCCTCCGTTCGTAATCCAGAGCTTGCGTCCATTGATTACCCACGAATCCCCGTCGCGCACCGCCCGCGCCGCCAACGCAAAGGCGTCGCTTCCCGAGCCGGCCTCGGAAAGGGCGTACGCTCCTATGGTGGAAGAGGCAAGTCTGGGCAGGAAGCGTTTCTTTTGTTCCTCGTCGGCCCAGCGCAAAATAGCGTTGTTTACCAGTGTGTTCTGAACGTCGACGCAAACGCCGACGGAGGGATCGACCCGGGAAATCTGCTCGACCGCGAGGATGGCCATGAAAAAACTCGATTCGGAGCCTCCAAAGCGGGCCGGTACCTCGATTCCCATCAGGCCTAGCTCGAAGAGCTTTTGCGTGAGCCCGGGGGCAAACGAGCCCTGTCGATCCATCTGGCTGCTGAGCGGCCTCACCTGCTCCTCTGCGAACTCCCGCACGGTCTTTTGAAACATCTGTTCGTCCTCGGTAAGCGAGGTGAGAGCGGGTTGTCCTGCCTCGGCCATCTCGCATCCTCCCTTCTGCCGCGCCAAGTCGCGGCCTGGCACAATAAAGCAGATGCGTCGCTCAAAGGAAAGTTGCGGCTCGCTCAGCCGAGCCGGTCGAGCTCTTCCTTTATGCGGCTGCCGGCAAGCCAGATGCGGTGGTTGCGCCTGGTGTCCCGGAACCGCACTATTCCCTGGGCGTCGAGGACAAAAACAGCCGGATAAGGGACTCCTGTCTCGATGCGGCTGCGAATGGTGACGTTGGCGATCCCGAGCCGCTCGATCAGCTGCCGGCCCTGGTCGAGCGCGACCCTGAAGGCGATCCCGCGGTCGAAGAGAAACCGAATAGCCTTGGTGTTCACTTGGTTCGGGGCGAACACCAAAAGGACGTTGACCTCGGGCTGTCTTCCGATGCTTGCGGCGAGCTCGGTAACGAAGGATTTCGTAAATGGACACCAGTCGAGGCTGCGCGCGAATACCAGGACGGTAGGTTTACCCAGGAGGTCCGCCGAAGTGACTCGCCCTCCACCCACCTCTTCCAGATCGAAATCCGCGAAGTGCTCGCCGACCCGCGGTCCTCTGCCGGCCAGATCGTCCACCGCCGATTCCTGGCTTGCCCGGCCAAAGTCGAGCCGATAATTCAAGAACAGGACCGAAAGGCAAACCAGGGTGCCGACGACGCGTCCGACGGTAATCCTCGGCATCGAAGCTAACTCCCTTGCTCGGGTGGCTCTGTCGGGGAGAGCCAAATTAGCGAAAGCGCCGCGAAGGTGGCGGTAGTGGTGACCAGTTTCTGCCAGCCACCGGCTTCCCCATACTCCCCCGAGAAGCGGGCAAGCAGGTTCACGAACCCCAATAGCAGAAACCCGGCCGCCGATCCGACGGCAATCGCATGTCCCCGCGGCGGGTCGCGAAGGGTAGCGGCGAGCAGAATGCTCCAAACCAAAAAGAGGGCACCCGTTAGCCCGGCCAGGTAGCTCCCCCAGTGGTTGGTGGCAAGAAGCCTTCCGCCCGAAGCTGCAGCCGGTAGGATCGTGCCCTGCATGAAGCCGAGCAGGAGCATTACCCCTGCGATGGCACATACTACGGCAGTGAGCAGCGCCACGAGTCGGTAGGCCAAGTAAGTTTTCCGCTCCCTCATCGCAGGTCCCGGCGGAAAGCAGCTTGCGGCACGGCGCCGCCTTCCAGCCAGCGCATCCTGGCCTCGTCGGCGGCGCAAGTCAACGCCGCCAGCCGAAGCCGGCCTACCTCGTTCGAGCCGAGAGTCGCCACACCTCGCTCGTGCGGGGCAACTCCTCAGGGTGCACCGCCGGCGCTCGCTTCGATCCCCTCCTCCTGTTCGGTAGCAGTCGCGGTCGGGTGCTGGGAAAGCCGCCGGCGATCCCAGATGACGAGCAGGGCCGGAACGATGACGAGGCTCGCAAGCAAAATGTTCGTCACGCCCAGAGTCAAGATCAGGCCCAGGCTCGCGACCCCCTGGTGCTTGGCCGGGATCAGGGCTCCAAAGCCGGTTATCGTGGTGAGCGAGCAGAGAAGGACGGATTTGCCCACGGCGGTGCGCAAGAGGAGCCGCCCCTCCCGTTCCTCGCGGTAGCGGTAGATAAGATTGATCCCATTGTCGATTGCCATCCCGATGATAAGTGGTATCCCGTACAGATTGGCGAGATTGAAGGGGAGATTAGCCAGCCCCATCTGCTCCAGGGTCCAGAGGGAGCCAGCGAATAGAGGGACCAGGGCTATGAGAGCCAAGCGCCACGAGCGGAGGTCGAGGACCGCGAGCAAAAGGATCCCCGCGAAAGCGAAGATGGCGGCCTGCTGGTAGCCCTTTTTCATCGCTTCGCTGATGAAATACGTATGCACCGGCCCGCCAGTGACGTCGCGGTCGACTCGGGAGACGTCGGCCACGAACGACTTCAAGGCCTTGGCCTTCCAAATATTCTCTTTGGCGTAAACGCGCAGGAGGTACTTCCCGGTAAGCCCTACGAAGCGTTTGCGCAACGCTTCGGGAAGATCCTCCTCCGTTATGGGACTGGGGTCGAGGCTACGCTTCAAGAAGTCGATCTTCTCGACGAAATCCCCGACCAACTCCCTCTGGAACTCCTCGAGCAAAGCGGCTGCGGCGGCTGGCTCGAGCAAGAGCAGGCGGTCCAGGAAAGTGGCGATCGCATCCCTGCACGCGCGGATTTCGGGCTCGGGCGGCTTCGCTCCCGGTTTCCACGCGCCCTCTGCGGCGCCCAGGCGTCTGTCTATCCTCTCCAGGGCGCCTCGCAAGCGTCCTACGTCTATCGATGTCGGCTTCGAGCGGGGCTCTATCCCGCGAAGAAGCGGCGGGAAGGTCTTGAGCAGGGCGATTTTCTCGGGTTGGTCTCCCGGAACCAAGTCGAGGATGCTCGTCACCTTCTTGACGGTTGGCAGTTCAGAGAAGAGCTTCGCTTTGCGAATCACCTCTTCTCTGCCGGAGGCCAGGCTCACCGCGAACCAGGTCGCCGCCCCCTCGCTTTTCAAGATCTCGCTCTGGTACTTCACGGCCTCCACCTCGCGTGCCTGGAGATCGAGCACGCTGCTGTTGAAACGCACGGCGAAGCACCAGGGAAGGAAATAGAACGATAGCCCGAGACTCGCCAGCAGTAGCGTTGCAGGATTAGAATAAGCCCAGCTCACCGCCCGATCGAGCCAGCCTTGCGACTCCTTCGGCCTCGGCCGCCGTCGCTTCTCTTGGCCGCGTCTTCTCCTGCGCTCTGCCGCGCGCTGCCACCAACGCAGAGTTCTGTCCGACAGAGCTAGAAGCGCGGGAAAGATCGTAACTGCTGCCAGCAAGCAGAGCACGAGCGCCATCGCCGATACTATCCCGAGCTCCTTGATCCCGAGGAAGTCGGTGAAAAAGGGCGCCAGGAAAGCCACCACCATGATCGCAGTAGCGGCGGTCACGCCTTCACCGGTTCTCACTACCGTAAGCTCGATACTCCCGGTGACACCGTGCCCTTGCGCCCGCGCCTCCTCGTAACGTGCGAGAAAATGGATGGGCGGGTTGATGCCGATTCCGATCAGGATGCTGATGAAGACCGCCGACAAGAGGTTGAGGTGGCCGATAATCAGGGTTGTCGCTCCGAACGACCAGCACCCAGCGATCACCAAGGTGGCGAGGATAAGGCCTGGTTTCAGCAGGCCCCGAAACGCGACGATCACGACGATGGCGTTCGCCAAGAAACCGAGAACCGACGCGACGGCGATGTCCCGAGCGGTCACGAGCTTCTCGTCGTAGGCAAGGGCCGGGGTTCCGGTGACTCCGGCCTCCACACCGGCGTAATCCGGAAGAAGCGCCCGGATATGCTGGCGTATGGCTTCGATCGGTTCGCTGGGAGGGTCGTCGGCCCGGGTAACGTTGATGTAGAGGAGCTTGCCGTCTTCCGAGACGAGGTACCCTCCCTCGGAAAACCTCCCCTCGTCCTTGGCGATGAGAGATGCCCAGGGAGAGCGATATGGGGTCGAGGCTACCAGCCTTGCCGCCATCTGCGTGACTATCGAGGTAATCAGACCAAGATCCACGGGCGCCTTGCTCGGCGCCTCTTCCCCTAGCCCCAAAAGGCTGGAGACGAGATGCGAGACCGTGGCCTTGCGAATCTCGGCTTCGATGCCGTCGACCAGGCTGTTGAGCCCTGGTTCCTGCGAAAATCTGACGAGAAAATCGCGATGCTCCCGCAGTCGCTCCTCGATGCTCCGCAGGTCCTCCAACGATAAATAGAGCAGCGCCTTGTCCTCGAAGTACGAAGGGTCGAGCCGGTGGAAGACCTCCCTTACGTGTTCGCGGTCGCGACGCAGAACCGAGGCCAAACAGTTGGCAAACGCCTTGCTCTGCGCCAGCGAGAGACCTTTGACTACGACCACCACGTTGTCCAGGTCCCTGAACTCGTCGCCGAAGCTCTGGTAGATTCGGTGGTAGCGTGCCCCAGGAGAGATGAGGTCCTCCCGGCGGCTGCGGAATTCGAGATGGCTGCTGGTGTATAGGATACTGATGGCGGCCAAGAGAAGGCCTCCGAGAAGAACGACTGCGGGGTGGTGGCTCGAAACCCTTGCCGCCGAGGAGAGCCATGCTCCCCTAGCTCCGAGTAGCCCCACGCGCATCCCGAATATTTCCCCGCCCCCTTTTCGGCTTCTTCACGAAATGACCGACGCGAAGAGTCGGCGTTCCCATTGCCGCAGCCGACCCCAGCGCGCTAGCCCCCTGCGACCCATTTGCCCTTGGACTCCCTTTCGCCGCAACGTTCGTTCCTCATTGCCGCTGCAGCGTGGTACGGGCACTTAGCCACCACTCCTAGCCCAAACAATGGCGCATTGAAAGGAGCGCCGTCACCCGCTCAGCAGAGAATCTCGTTCAGTCTCGCTGCGATTTCCGCCGCCACGTCCTCGGAATCTCGAGACCGGTTCCTAGGCGGCGCTATGGGTGGGAAGAAGATCACCTCGATTGGACAGCACGGAAACACCGATGTAACCCAGCCGCGGGCCTGGAGCATCGCCCTGGAGGCGAGTCGATCGATCGAGCGCTTCCTGCTGGGCGCGCTGTGCGGGTGCGCTTCGCCCGTTTTTCGCCTCGAGACGATGGCGGGAACCAAGGGGGCCTGCCCCGCCAGGCTAAGTCGCGCGGCGTCGAGAATGGCCCTGTCACGCCGCCGCGCTTCGGTTCGCTGGGCACCCCCTTTCCGCCAGAGAAGGCACAGGCAAGCGCCCCTTTTCAGGAGCACTTGGGCATTGACCGAATCGGCCGGCACGCCCCCGAGGAAGTTCAAGAGGGAGCCGATCAAGGGAACTCCTGCGATCTCGTTGTCGTACATGATACGCAGTGGCCCGGAGGCGTTGCCGCCCGCATCGAAGGCGGAAGCGACGGCCGCCGCGCTCCAGCAAAGCGGGGCTTCGGTCATACAGAATACCACCATGGGATCTCGGGGCAGGAAATCTCTGCCCCGCACATTCAGCAAGAATGGGTAGGCCACGACGTGCCTCATTACCTTGGCTACGGCGGCACGAAACGCGTGGTTCATCCTGAACGGGTCGGCCGAGGGGCCGTCATTGCTCTCGGGTCCCGCGGGGGAAGGCACGGGGCGCTCGGCAGCCTCGGAGCGAGAGGGTCTGGCCTCCTGGGGCTCGAGAAGACGCACTTTTGCCTCGATCGCCTCGGATCGCGGCAGCAGGGCTAGGCAGGCCGCGGCCTTCGGGCTTTCGACGCAGGTGATCTCGATCGTTACCCTGGGCCCGTGTGTTCGGAGCATTGTGTGCGCGATCTCGGCGACCGCCGAGATGCCTTCCGAGGAAAGAGGCTCGACCATGGTGTGACAGGCGAGAGGAGCTCTTTCGGAGCTGATGAGAGCCGTAAAGAGCCCAGCCGGCCGCTCGGGAAAGAAGTCGCCTGGCGCATCCCGGAGGTGATCCGTGGCTTCCTTCATCCCGCGTTCATCCTCTTCGCGGGCGTATTGCGCCGCCGCGGTCCCTTCCTCGAATTCATCGTCGCCTTGCGTTAGATAATGGAGCCTTGGTGTCGCCAGAGTCAACGGGCGATTTCTACGGGCTTGCCGTCTCCTTGACAGGCAATCGCGAGTTGAATTAGAGACCCAACTTAAAGGCTGGGCAGGCTGCGCTGAATGGTGGGTCAGGGCGGCCGCCAGTGCGAAGCGGCGCTGGTGCTGGGCGGGCGGGGCTGTGTCGAGTAAGCGTGCGCCGGTTGAACGGTGATCGGGACAGGCGCTTCAGCCCATTGCCGTACAGTTTGAGGAAGCCGAGATGAGCCGAGACCTTAGAGGGCAAGCGAGCGAGGTGCTTCGAGTTTACGGGGAGATCGGCAGACGAGTGAGCGCGACCGGTGTGGATGGGATTAGTGGTTTGCTCGAGCTGCACGGGCGGTTAGAGCGGGCTTTGCGAGATGTGTCGGCCAAGGAAGTCGAGTGGGCGCTGGATCGAATCAAAGGGGTGCTGGACGAGATGATCAGAGTGGATTCCGAGCTTCGCCGCCTGCAAAGAATCCTGGTGGCGTTAGACCTGGAAAGCGGTGAGCCAATGCGGCCCGCCGAGCGAGCTTCGGGCTAGGCGCCGGTAAACGTGGTCGCACCGCGGCCACGGTCGTGCAGTTTTGCGTTTTCTCGGGATTCTCGCCCGCACGATAGGACCGTGAGAAATCAGGGCAAATTGCCGGTAGCGGTCCGCCGGTCATGGCATTCAATTTGCTTTGCCCAGTAAATGTGGGGCGGACCGGAGCCTCGGGCCGCTCGTAGAACGCGGCGAGGAGAGAGGTCTGGTGACCAAAGAGATCAGGGAAATTGTAGAGGGTATCGCTGCCACATACGACGAGGTCGATCGCAGGCTGGCGGGCGCAGGGGGCTTGAGCCAACTGCTTAGTACGTATGACCAGTTGCGGCGCGAGCTGGAGAAGGTTTCGCTTCAGGAGCTTGACCGCATGACTGGTGAGATCAAGAACGTCATCGAGGTGCTCCTCAAGATCGATTACGAGTTGAGAAAGATCCAGAATCTCAAACTCGTGTTCGAGCCCCACGGATCGCAGGGCGGGTGAGTCGGCGAGACCGAAGGCCGGCGCTGCCGCCAATCGATGTTGCAAGTCTGCCACCACCGACTGCCCGCTAAAGCGACGCGCATCCGATAAAGCCCTTCAATTCAGGCTCGTTGGGCGTGCAAATTTTTGGTTGAAACGCCCCGGGCCGGCAGGTAGAATCGAGTCGCAGGCCTTTCATTCCTGCAAGATAGCCGGCGTGGAGCACCGTGCTCGGCTGCCCATTTTGAGGCCGGGTTTGTCGCTAAGGAGGGGCACGAAGTGCCGATGCACAATCGCCAGGGATCCGCGCAAGAGGAGCCGCCGGGTGTGACGGTGGCCCGCGAGGAAAGGCGAGTCGCCAATTCGCCAGAGGGGGATCCGCACGTTAGCGACGAAAGATTGCTGGCCGAGGTGCGGCACGAGCTCGGGAACTTCTTTCACAAGCTCTACTACTGGGTGGAGTTCATGAAGGAAGGTGCCGTCCGAGGGGTCGATTCGACGGCGAGCGAGATGCTGGAGCGGACGATTTCCGATTTTGAATCGTTCCTCGAGGTTACGCTCGACTATTTCTCACCCGTGCGCTTGAACTTGCTTCGTCTTCCAGTCAGGCAGCTCCTGGAGTCGCTGCGGGGTGTCGCTGGCTGCGATCCGAAGGCCCATGCCGAGCCAGCAATCCAAGGTGCCGAGATCGATGATGCCGCGATCCTGGTGGACCCGGGGCACATATCGAAGGCCTTCGCGATCACCGTGGCGGGCATGCGCGGCCAGTGCGCCGACCCAGCGAGGTTGGAGGTCTCCGTCCGCGCGGCGCAGCGCGAAGGCTTTCCTGGCTTCGAAGTGGCGATCTCCGCCAACCACGCCAATCCATCACCTGCGTTGCTTCGCCCCCCCTCGGCCGGCGTTCAATGGGCGGTGGCGAGGAAACTCTTCGAGATGCACGGAGGGGAGATGGTCGAGGAGAAGGAAGGGCGAGGGCAAGTGCGGGCAGTCAGGGTCTTCCTGCCTGCTTATCGATAAGGGGAATGGCTATGGAGACGCGTATCCTGATCGTTGACGACGACCCGCTGGTTTGCCGGCAGTTGGAAGACCTCTACAGGGCCCATCGCTACCTGGTGAACTCGGCGGAGAGCGCTGCCGACGCACTGCGGCTTCTCGAACAGCATGACTTCTCGCTGGCGGTGGTCGATCTCAAGATTCCCGGAACCGATGGGATCGGGCTGACCAGGGAGATGCGCGAGCGCTGCCCCGACCTGGATGTGATCATGATCACGGGGTATGCCAGCATCAAGGGAGCGGTCGAGGCCATCAAGCAAGGCGCGAGCGACTACATCACCAAGCCCTTCCAGAAGGAAGAGATTCTGCTTGCGACCGAGAAGGTGTTGGAGAAGAGGAGGCTGCTCGACGAAATTAACTACCTGAGAAGCCAGCTTTCCGATCGCTACTCCTTCGCGAATATCATCAGCCGAAACCGGGTAATGCACGAGATATTCGAGGCCATCGAAGTGCTCGCGGACAACGATGCGACGGTTTTGATTACCGGAGAGTCGGGAACCGGCAAAGAGCTCGTGGCTCGGGCGATACACTACCATGGCAAGAGAAAGTCCGGGCGCTTCGTGGCCATAAACTGCGCCGCCTTTCCGGATACGCTACTCGAAAGCGAGCTCTTCGGTTACGAACGGGGCGCTTTTACCGGGGCAATCCATGACCGGGTGGGCAAGATCGAGCTTTCGAGTGGCGGCACGCTCTTTCTCGACGAGGCCGAGAGCATATCGCTCGGAATGCAGCTCAAGCTGCTGCGGGTGCTCGAGGAACATGAAGTCGAGCGGCTGGGGAGCAACCGGAGGATACGGGTCAACATGCGCGTTATCGCGGCGACCAACGTCGACCTCGGCGAACTCGTTGCCGCGGGCCGGATGCGGGAGGACTTTTATTATCGGATCAATGTCGTCCCGCTCAAAATTCCGCCCCTCAGGGAGAGGATCGAGGATATCCCACTTCTAGTCACGGAGCTTTTGCGCCGCAGCCAGGCTGCCAAGGAACGCAAAATCACCAAGGTTTCGAACAAGGCGATGGCCGCTCTCATGAGCTACTCCTGGCCGGGCAACGTCAGAGAGCTGACGAACGTGATAGAAAGGGCAGTTTTGCGCTGCCGCGGGCCGGTTATCCGTGACGTCGACATCCCCACCGCCATCGGCAAACCGGAGGCGAGAGACCTTCCCAAGGACTACGACTACGAGGTTCCACTCAAGGAGTACCTGCGCCGGGCGGAGAAGGACTACCTTACCCATGTGCTGCGTAAGCACCAAGGGAGCATAAACCGCACCGCGAAACAGGCCCTCATCGACGCTGCCACCTTGCACCGCAAGATGAAATTACACATGCTGAGGCGGGATGACTTTCGCAGGCGGCCTCGCTCCGAGGACAAGGGTCCCGTCCGATAGAAAGGAGCCCACCGGGGGGAGGGAGCGAAGGAGGGGAGGTGGGGTGGAGGGTGGCGACGGGCGAGACGATTAAGAGGGCGCGATAGGCTAGATGTACAAGGAACACTTCGGACTGCGGCACAGGCCGTTCGACCTCACTCCCGATCCTAGTCTTCTATACCTTAACGCGGCTTACAACGAAGCACTTGCGGTGCTCAGATACGGCGTCAGCGCCCGCAAGGGGTTCGTGAGCCTCGTAGGCGAGGCGGGCACGGGTAAGACCACGGTGCTGCGCCGCTTCGTGAGCGACCTGGGGGAGAGCGCAAAAAGCGTCTTCGTCTTCAATCCTTCGGTAGGCTTCGAGGAGATGTTGGCGTTTGTGCTCGATGAGCTCGCCGTGGAGGTTCCCAAGGGAGCCGGCAAGCTCGAGCTTCTCCAGGCGTTGAATCAGTTCCTCCTGGCGGAGCTTCGCAACGGCGGAAATGTCGTGATTTTGATCGACGAGGCGCAGGATCTCAGAGCCGAGGTAATGGAGGAGCTTAGGCTGCTGTCGAATCTCGAAACCGACAAAGAGAAGATCCTCCAGATCGTCTTTTCGGGGCAGCCGGAGTTCGAAGAGAAGCTTGCGGACGCCTCGCTGAGGCAATTGAGGCAGCGAATCGGTTTGCGCGCTAAGCTCCCCCCGCTTAACAGGACCGAGACCTCGGAGTACATTCGCGCGAGACTGCAAGCGGCCGGCGCGGGAGCGAACTCGATCTTCAGCGCTGCCGCCGTGCGCTCGATTTGGCGCGCGTCGCGAGGCATCCCGAGGGTGATAAACGTGATTTGCGACGGCTGTTTGGTCGCTGCCTACGCCGCTGGGAAAAAGCGCGTGACGAGCCGTCTCGTGCGTGAAGTCGTTTCGGAGACTGGCGAGCATGGTACGGGGGACGTCGAGGGGTCGAGAGAGCCAAGTTGGGCCAAGGGGATTGTGGCGGCGGGTCTGGCCGGCGTAGCGGCGGCTATTGCGCTGGCTCTTTGGCCCGCAGCAGCCGACCTCGACCTCGAGCGGCTGGTCCATCGTGTGGAGAGTTGGGTGGAGGATGTCGCTGTCCCGACGGGTCTTTGGGCGGATCCGGGCGAGGAAGCGACTTCCGAGCATTACCTGCCCGGACGATGGGGCGAGCCGAGCGCCCGAGAAGGTCGTAATGCGGACAGACCAGTGACGACGCAAGCGCCTTCGGCTGGCGAAGTGGAATCGGGGCCAAAAATGGCCGGGCCGGGCCCCGTGCAAACTGCTGAACCGGTTGGTCCGAGCGAAATGGGCGCCCGGCAAGACGAGCCGCTCGATGTGGCTCGCGGTGAGACGCGGGAAGCGGCGGCCCCCCCGCAAGCTCGCGGCAGTCGCGAGGAGGAGGTCCCTCGAGTGGAAATGGAGGAGGCCGTCGACTCGCTGCGGAGCGCCGCGGACGCGCGCGTCAGTACCCAATCGAGATATGAACGAGCTGCCAGTTCGTCCGCCAGCGAAGATACCATGCGCCCTGCGGAGCCGCGGGTGGCCGGTGGGAGGGAAGACGTCGGGGCTCTCGTTCCCGTGCGCCCAGGGGATACCCTTACGGAGCTAGCCGCAAGGAGATACGGCAGGGTCTCGTTCACGCTACTTGACGCGATCAAGAGCGCCAACCCGTCGATTGGGGACATCGATCTCATTTGGGCAGGCCAGAGTCTCGTGCTGCCACCCATTGACGGTGCGCTCAGGGTCAGGCAGGAAGAGGATGGGGGGTACACGGCTTGGGTGATCTCCGCCGGTAGCCTCCAGTCGGCCCAAGACTACGTTGCCCAGTTGGCCGAAATGGGGTTTGCCGGCCGGATCTCGCTCGTCTCCACGGATGCGGGGCCACGGACCCGCTTCGTGCGAATCTGGGTGGGCGGCTTTGATTCCGCGGAGGAGGCTGGCCGAACGGCGCGACGTCTCCGAGCCGCGCTCGAGGGGGAGAAGGGGGTCAGTTCGGGAACTTCAGGGCTGTCCCAGAGCGAGATGGCCGAGTAATCGAACTGGGACAAGATGGTCGGCGGCTTAGTTTGGACTTGAGTATTGGAGCCTCGACCCGAGAAGTAAGTCAAGCCATTACAATCTTGCACGAAAGTGCAGGAACGCAAGCCAGCGCGGTTTGGACCATCGTCTAATCCTTCGTTTTCTCAAGGTCTTATAGGCGCTGCCCGGAGTTGCCTATGAGCCAATGCAAGGATGCGCGAGAAGCCAAGATTGTGGTGGCTCGAGGTGTAAAAAGTTGAAAGAGTTCCAGAGGCTTTGCCGGTGGCTGGATGGCACCATGCTTGCAGGGAAGTCCTTGGGTCGGGGACGATACCACCCTGTCTAGATCCGATGATCGATACCGCGGCACAATGGTTTGTAGTGAGGACTAAGGCTCAGAAGGAGGAGGTGGCCAGAGTCAATCTGGAGCGAAGGGATATCAGGGTTTACTTGCCACGGATCGTAGAGACCGGCTTTGGTGCCGACACGGGACCAGCCCCCCTTTTCCCTTGTTATCTCTTCGTGCAGATTAACCTTCGGGAGGATTACCACCGCGTGATTTGGACGCCGGGGGTGAGGACTCTCGTAGCGTTTGGTGACGAACCCGCTCCGTTGGACGAGCAGGTCGTGAGCTACCTGATGAGCCGCACTGGCCCAGACGGTTTGATCAGACGAGAGTGCGGTCTGCGGGTCGGGGATCGCGTTAGGATTACGCACGGCCCGTTCGCGGGCCTCCAGGGGATCATAGAGCGCGCTTGCAGTAGGAAGGGAAGGATCAAGGTTCTAATGGACTTCCTGCGGCAAGGAATTGTAGTTGACCTTCCTCTGGTAGCTGTAGGGAGGGTCTGAGCGTGCTGGCGACCGGCGATGGTGCCGGGGACGGATAGGCCGTCGATCCAAGGCGAGTTGGTCCTCGAGTCGCCACGGGGCCGAGCACGCGAGCACAAACCGGCGAAGTCCTTTTGAAACTCCGATGGAGTTTGATGGCGGAGCCATGTCCGACGAAAGGGGCATGCCATGAAGGTGAAAGACTTTCTTTTTCGAACCGTCTCGGGGGGCGCATGCGCGCTTGCGTTTGCGGTTGGTTGTTCCTCCTCTGCGAGCAAGTTGAACGAACAAGCTCTTGCGCGGGTAAGCTTGGAGCGGGGAGCGCTACAGACGCAGGGAGAGCCCCCTGCGGGCTACCGGCTTCAACCGGGCGATAGCCTGAACATCAGGTTTCCCTACCAGGGGGAGTTGAGCCAAAAGGTGACGGTGCGTCCGGACGGAAAGATCACGCTCGAAGCAGCCGGCGAGGTCGAGGCGGCTGGGCTCACCACGGCCGAGCTGGAGCGAGTCCTGGAGGAGCGCAGCGCCAGAGTAGCACGAGATCCGAAAGTCTTCGTCAATCTGGACCAATTCGCCGAGCAGAGGGTTTACGTCGGTGGGGAGGTCAACCAGCCCGGGTTCGTCAGGCTGCGCGAGGAGATGACTCCGCTCCAGGCGATCTTGGAGCGCGGCGGCTTCAAGGACACAGCCAATCCCGAGAACGTGCTTCGCCTGGTGCGAAAAGCGGATGGAACGTTCACTTCGGAGCGGATCGACCTCAAGGTGGTGATCGAGGAGGGTTCGCCGGAGAAGGCACGGCTCAACCCCGATGACATCGTATTCGTCCCTAAATCGGGAATCGCGAGGGCGAACCTGGCGATACAGCAGTACATCCGCAACATGCTGCCCGTCGATAGCGGTGCTACGGCCAGCACCCGCATCCCCTAGGGGGAAGCGAGTGGGCGGCATCGCCCCGCCGGGCGAGTCGCCACGAGTAGAAAGGAAAACGCAGCCATGAATGAAAAGACGATTCCAGTGCTGTTGGACGATGGTTGGGAGAGTAGCGGCGCCACGGCGGCACGCGCATTTGTCTATGCTCTTTTCAAGCGCTGGCGCTTGGTGGTGGGCACTACTATAAGCGCGCTGCTTGTGGTAGTGCTGGCGGCCTGGCTTCGGCCCGCGTGGTACCATTCCACCGCTCGCATTCTGGTGAAATCGAGCCGGGCGGAATGGCAGATCACCCCGACCGACGCCAGCCGCATCACCTCGATCACCGTGAACGACGCGGTGCTGAACACGGAGATCTCGATCATCAAAAGCAACGAGCTGCTAGCGGCCGCGCTGGCGAGGCTAGATCCGACCTTTGGCGAGCAGGAGGAGCAGGAGAAGCTCGCTGCCGTTGCCGGTCTGCGCAGAAACCTGCGGGTTTTTTCACCGCCTCAGTCCAACATTATCGAGATCACGCACGAGTCGGGCGATCCGACGTGGTCGGCCAAGGTGGTAAATACTATCGCCGACGTCTATCTGGCCCGCCACAGCGAGCTCCACAACAACGCCGGACTGGTGGACTTCTATACCGAGCAGGCCTCCAGGTTCAAGAGGGAGTGGGAGATGGCGGAGCAGGAGCTTAAGGAGTTCATGGCGAGCCGAAGCGTGGTCAACTTCGATGACGAGATCTCCACGGCTACCAAGCTCATGCACTCCACCGAGATCGACCTGGGCAACGTTCGGAACAAGATAGTTCAGGTGGAGAAGAAGATAAAGATCGTCCAGGCGCAGTTCGACGCGCAGCCCGAGAAGGTGGCGAAGGCAACCGAGGTGGTCGTGAACCCGACGGTTCTCGCCCTGGAGGAGCACCTGGTCACGCTGGAGAATCAGAGGACGGCACTCCTGCAGAAGTTCACCGAGGAAGACAGGCGGGTTCAGGACAAAGAGGCGGAGATCGCTGCCGTGAAGGCGCGGATCGCAAGCGAGAAGCGCAACATCGTGGGAAAGGAGACCACCGCAAGAAACGAGGTGCGACAGGAGCTCGAGAGAAGGCTTCTGACCTTCAAGAGCCAAATCAGGGAGTTGAGGATCAGGGCCCGGTACCTAAACGAGCGTGTCGGTGCGTTACGGGCACGGGTGGAGACGCTGCAGGATGCGCGCATGCAGTACACCGGCCTTCAGCAGGCGGCCGGGATCGCCAAGGAGGCCTACGCCATGGCCCAGAGGAAGCTCGATGAAGCCAGATTGGCGGCCGCCATGGACAAGGAGCGTATTCTCAACGTGGCCATCGCCGAGGCCGGCACCGTGGCGCTCGGTCCCGACAACGCCCCCGACGGCGTCACCTTTGCGATGGCGCTCGTTCTGGGGCTGGGGCTGGGTGTCGGGGCGGCGGCGGGGCTTGAGTTTCTGAGAAGGGCGATCAAGTTCGAGCAGGATGTAGAGCGTTATCTGGAAAGCCAGGTTCTTGCAGTCATACCTGACCTGCGCCAACAGGTTGCCGCAGAATAAAGGAGGGCAATCAATGGGAAAGACGTACGAGGCCCTTAAGCGAGCCGAGCAGGAGAGAGCCAAGGCGAAGGAGAAGGAGGCGAAGGGCAGGGAAGATAGGGTGGAGGTGGAAAGCCCTGGGGAGAAGGAGCCCAGCGCCGGGCCGCCCATAGTAGCGGCCTCGGGAGAGGAGAAAGCGGGCTGGGAGCCTGCCCCCAAGGGTTCGTGGCTGCGCCAGTTCTTCGGGTCCAATGGCAAGAACGGTTACCGGCCGGGCCGAAACGGCGCCGGGCAACAGCCGTTCGAGATGTCGTTCTCGTTGGCCCCGGAGATCGAGGAAGCCTATCAGACTTTGGGTACGAGCCTGCTCGTGGCGAAAAACAGGCCGAAGGTGCGAAACCTTATGGTGGTTTCTGCCAAACACGGGGAAGGTGCCACCACCACGGCGGCTCTCTTTGCCGCCAGCCTCGCCAGGCGAAAGGCGCAGAAGATCCTTCTCGTGGAGAGCAATTTCCGCTCTCCCGCGCTCGATCAGGTCTTTTCGATCAAGCGCAACGGGGGGTTCGCTGAACTGGTCGAAGGTAAGCTGTCCCTCGAGGAGGTGATTCAGAAAACAGAGCTTCCCAACCTCTTCGTCATGACCTGCGGGCATTCGAGTTCTCCCTCGCCTCTTCAGCTCCTCGACTCTCCGAAGGTCGGAGAGGTGTTGGAGCAGCTTGCGGAGGGTTTCGAGTTCGTCATCTTCGACTGCCCGCCCGTTAGCCTCTATTCCGACGCATGCGTGATCGGCGCCAGGCTCGACGCGGCCGTGTTCGTGGTCGAGTCGGACGTGACTCGGATCGACGAGGCCAGGCACGCAAAGGGGCAGCTCGAGCGGGCGGGGGTCAACCTTCTCGGCGTGGTTTTGAATCGCCAGAAGCAGTACATTCCCCCGTTCATCGAGTCGATGCTCTGACTGGGCTGACGCGGGAAACCTGGTTTGGCGGTGGTTTTCGAAGCAAAAGCGATAGGCGGGGGAGCCGCGTCGGCGCGCTTCCCAGCGGGCGAGCCTTCCGCTCGGCTCGCGGTGGCCGGCTTGGGTAGCCTTGTCGCTATAATCGGGCTGGCGAGCTACCTCGGTTACGAGGCGAAGGCGGCGGGCGCCGCGGTTGCCTTGGTCGCCCTTGCCTCGGTTCTCTTTCGCCCCGCTCTCGGCGTGATAATATTCATTGCGAGCTTTGCCTTGGCCAGCTATCCGGAGCCTCTCAAAGGAGTGGGGCCGCTCACGGTCAATAATCTTCTCGGCCTTCTCCTGGGCACCGTCCTGCTGGTCAGAATAGCGCAGCATCTTAGATTTCCGTTTTTGCGAAGCCGCCAGGTGCAGTTGCTCTTCGCCATTGGAGCGATCTTTTTCCTGTCGCATTGGCGTTCCCAGTGGCTCTTTCCCGATTTGCGCGTCACGACGGGGCCATTCGGCTACAATGCGCTCGATGCGACTGCCGAGATGGCCGAACAATTCGTGACGAGACTCGCCTTTTTGATCTTCATCGTGAGCTTTCTGCACTCGAGGCGAGAGATTCTGGCAGCGGTCTTTGCGCTGCTTTTCTGCTGGTGGTTGGCGGTGCCCTCCGCGCTCATGAACTACCTGGGGGGGCACGCGCACGCGGGCTACCGGGCCATAGCAGCTATTACCATCGGAAGCAACCCCAACCGCCTCGCATTGGTTTGCCTCCTGACCGCCTCGCTCCTCTGGTTTTACCTCAATGCGAGACCCCGGTGGCACAAGACCCTGATCTGCTCGGCCATGATACTGGGGGCGGTGATTACGGTCTTCCTTACCGCGTCGCGGAGCGGCTTCCTGGGGCTGCTCCTGGTGGCGGCGGTGCTCACCTTCGAGCGCAGGGGGGAGAGGCGCGGTACTCTTCGGCTTGCGGCTTTCGTGGTGGCCGGTGCCATTGCGTTTTACCTCGTCGTGCCCGAGGTCGTGTTGCAGCGGATCACCAACCTGTGGCCTACGCAGGGGGAGCGGACGGAGCAGTCGGTGGAGGGGACGGGCTCCTTCGTAAGGCGGCTCGACACGGTCACGATCGGCGTTCGGGTGGCGCGGGACTACCCTCTGACCGGGGTCGGCCTCGGCAATTTCCGCGAGGTGGTACGCCAAGTTTACCATGACCTTTACTACCGGCCGCCGCACGATTCGTTCATCTGGGCCGCGACCGAGGGGGGGCTTGGGTGCCTTCTCCTCTACCTTTGGCTCTTCTGGGCAACCTGGCGCCAGGTAAACTTCGCGTGCCGTTGCGCTCGCGCGGATATGCGGTGGGTCGCTCGAGGGCTTCGCATGAATTTCCTGTTACTCATGTTCTTTAGCCTCTTTGCCGATCTCTGGTTGAATCCAGTGACTTACACCATGGTGGGCCTTACCATAGTGGTGGCGCGCTATGTCAGGCGGGAGCGCGTGCGGGAGGCCGTTTGGGCCTGGCCCGCCGTGCCTAAGCCCGCAAAGCAAGCGTTGGCGGCTTAACCTCTCCCTTTTTGCGTGGGGGCCGGTGCATTTGCTGGTGCAAGCGATGGATGTGGTTTATTTTTCCCCCCTTCTTAGAACCGGCGGAACCCAGCGGCACCTTTTCGAGCTTTGCCGCGCTTTGGATGCGCGCCGGTTCCGTCTTTCCGTTTGCTGCTTGAACGGCGGGGGATCGATGGAGCGGCTGTTTACGGAGGCTGGGATCGCGGTCCGCGATCTCGGCGTGGGGCAGAGATTCGTTTCCCCGCGTTCCCTGGCGGCGTTACGGCGCACGGTGCGCTGGCTTCGAGACCTGAGGCCGGACGTCGTGCATACCTACCAATGCCGGCCGGGCATTTTCGGCACGGTCGCCGCGAAGTTTGCGGGCGTACCGGTAATCATAGTGAGCAAGAGGAGCTTCGATAAGCAGAGCCGGTGGCTCGAAGGCCTGTGGCGGCGCACGAACCGTCTGGCGAGCGCCGTGCTGGTCAACTCGGAGGCATTGGCGCGGGAGGCGAAATCCCAAGGTGACGCCGGCAAGGTGGTGATGATTCCCTGCGGGGTGGATACCGAGCATTTCTCTCCGCAGGATTCGCGCGCGGCTAAAGCGACGCTCGGAGTTGGCGCGGACCGCTTGGTCGTCGGGTCGGTGGGGCGGATGATCGCACGCAAGGGACATCGCTATCTTCTCGAGGCCGCGGCTCGGCTCGAAAAGGAAGGCATCGAGTTCGACGTCCTGCTGGTGGGGGATGGACCAGAGCGAGAGCCTCTCCTCGGGATGGCAAGGCATCTGGGGCTGGAGCGGAGGGTCCACTTCTTGGGCGATCGTCCCGATGTTCGGGCATGTCTTGCCGCGATGGATGTTTTCGTGCTCCCCTCTCTTCACGAGGGGATGTCAAACGCGCTTCTCGAGGCAATGGCGATGGCCAAGCCTGTGGTGGTGACCGACGGGCCGGGGAACGAGGAGGTGGTAACGGACGGCGTGAGCGGGCTCGTAGTGAAAGCGGGCGATGCAGAGGCCTTGGCAACGGGGCTTATGTCGCTCATCGGAGATTCCTCGCTTTGCCAGCGCTTGGGACGCGGCGCCCGAGAGCACGTGGAAGCGCGATTCAGCCGAGCGGCGATGGTCGAGCGTTTCGCGGAACTCTACGAAACGCTGGTCGGCGCCAGCCGCGATGGACTGCGGGGGGCGATTTTGACGAGGGCACATCTGGCATGAAGGCTTGGATGATAAAGAAGTTCGTTTTGCCGATTCATCAGGCGCTTGCCGGTGAGCGGTTTAGGCCTCGCCTCAAGGAGGCCTTGGAAAACCAGCATAAACCGCCGGAGGAGCTGGCCAGGCTTCAGCTTCACCGGCTCGGGCGCCTGCTTCGTCACGCGTTCGAGTCCGTTCCCTATTACCGTGACGTCTTCAGGGATTTGGGAGCGACACCGGAGGACATCCGAACGCGGAAGGATTTCGAGGCGATTCCGCCGATCGGCAAGGCAGAGATCAACGCCAACGCGGATCGCTTGAAGGCGAGAAATTACCCGGAGAGCAATTTCGTGGCTACGGCCACGGGCGGCTCGACGGGAGAGCCGCTGCGCTTTTTCTGGGATCGAGCTTCGTTCGACTACCGGCGAGTCGGCGAGTATCGCTTCTACAGTTGGGTCGGCATGGAATTGGGCGACCCTCACGTGTTCATCTGGGGGGCTCCTTCGGACATAAACAAGACCAAGGCGCTCTACGGCCGGGTGCGCAACTATTTTCTGAACAAGTACTGGGTCGATGCGTTCGCTCTTCGGGAAGAGACCATCCGAGCGGCACTGGCCCTGATAAACCGCGTGAGGCCGGTCGTAGTGACCGGCTATGCCAACGCGCTTTACATCGTGGCCCGTTTCGCCAAGGACAACGGGATCCCCGTCGCCTCGCCCGCGGGTGTGGTATCTTGTGCCGAGCTTCTTTTTCCCCACCAGCGCGCCCTGCTGGAAGAGGTCTTCGGCTGCCGGGTATTCAATCGGTACGGTTGCCGCGAGGTCTGCGACATCGGTCAGGACTGCCGCTCGAGCCGAGAGCTTCATCTCGCCATCGATAACGTGGTGGTAGAGGTAACCAGAGAGGGGAGGAGCCTGCCGGCGGGAGAGCCTGGGGAGATCCTCATTACCGATCTTCACAATTTCGCCTTCCCTCTCATCCGTTACCGCATCGGCGATGTCGGCAGAATGTCGGACGCTTCTTGCGACTGCGGGCTGACTTTGCCGAAGATGCAGATGGTCGAGGGGCGGGTGGTGAACGCGATCTCGACGCCGGACGGACGCGCCCTCGCCGGGGAGTTCTTCCCCCACTTGATCAAGGAGTATCCGGGTGTCCGGCAGTACCAGATAGTTCAGCCGAAGTTGGACGAGCTAATCGTCAAGATCGTTCCGGCAAACGGCTCGGCGCAAGAGGCGGGAGCGGAGCTAACGCAGAAGATCGCTCAGGCCGTAGGACCGCAGGTGAGAATCGAGCTCCAGTACGTCCCCGAAATACCTCTCGAGCCCTCGGGCAAGCATCTTTTCGTGAAGAGCGCGGTTCCGCTGAAGTTCCACCGGTAGCTCGGCGCATGAACGCTCCCTTGCCGATCGCGTACGTCATCGGCCAACTAGGCTACGGCGGTGCAGAGCGCCAGTTGTACGAGTGCGCTTCTCACCTGGATCGCAGCGAGTTCGAGCCCGTGGTGTATTCTCTTACCCCGGAGCTCGAGCCCTACGGAAGGCTCTTGCGCGAGCAGGGTATCAGAGTGGTGGGGCTCGCGCGGCGCCGGACGGGGGATTTCTTGCGCGCGATCGAGCTCGGGCGATTGCTGAGGCGCCAGGGGGCCGCTCTGGTGCACTCTTTCCTCGCGATGGACGGAATTACCACTACTTTGGCCTGCCGCACGTTCGCGCGCTCCGCCGTTCCCATACTGTCGGCCAGGTGCGTGAGCGAGAGGCGAGATCGGCTGCGCGAGGGGATGATCGGGATGAGCTATAGACGCGCGCGACTCGTCGTTTGCAACGCCGCCGAGGTGGCCCGCTTCGTCGTCGGCTCCTACGGCGTCGACCCCGAGCGCATCCGCGTGGTGTACAACGGGATTCGCGTGACCAGGTTCGCAGCCCCCGCCTCTCGGGTTTTGGCGGGACGTGCCACGACGGTCGGCATCATGTGCCGTCTAGAGCCCGCCAAGAACGTCGAGCTCTTTTTGCGTGCGGCGGCACTGTTGGCGAGGCGCCACCCGGACCTCAGGTTCGTCGTGGCGGGGGACGGGAGCGCGAGGGAGGGGCTCGTTCGGCTGGCCCGAGAGCTTGGAATCGCACCGGTCGTTCGCTTCGCCGGGATGTGTGACGATGTCGCCGCCGTGCTCGCTGGCATCGACATCCTCGTTCACACCTCCAACCACGAGGGGCTCTCCAACTCGATTCTCGAAGCCATGGCCGCCGGCTTGCCGGTAGTGGCTACAAGAGTCGGAGGAGCCGCAGAGCTGGTCTGTGACGGCCGAACGGGATTGCTGGTTCGGCCTGGGGCTTTGGAAGAAGTCGTGGCGGCGGTCGAGCGGTTACTCGGGGACGCGACGTTGCGGGTCGCGCTCGGGCGTAGCGCGGCTGAGCGCGTGCGGCGTAATTTTTCTGTCGAGCGGATGGTCGAGGGTATGGTAAAAGTTTACCGGGAGGCATTGGGGATGGAAGGCGTCCGCCCGCAGTCGGCGGAAGAGAACGGCAGTCGAGAGCGCTCCAGGGGAGCGGCCGCGGCGGGCGGATTGGCGTCCCTCGGCAGCTAGGCGCGGGTGATGGCGAGATGGCCTCGGTTGCCTACTTGATCTCGACTTTCCCGGTCTTGGAGGAGACCTTCATCCTCGGCGAGATCCTGGAGCTCGAGCGCCAGGGGATGGAGATCGAGATCTTCTCCCTTCGCCTGCCGCCCCCTACCGCGCACCAGCGCGAGGCCAGGCTGTTGATGCGCCGCACCCATTACTCTCCTTACCTTTGGGATCGGAGAATCTGGCTTTCGCTTCTGGAGTTTCTCTTTAAGCATCCGCGGGTTCTTGCGGCGGCTTCCTGGGAGCTTTTGCGCGACAACAGGGACGATTTGCGGTGTCTTCTGCGAAGCGCCGTCATGATTCCCAAGGCGTTGTTCTTCGCGCGGACGATGCGCAGAAAAAGCATCAAGCACGTGCACGCGCACTGGGCCACCTATCCGGCGGCGGTGGCCGCTTTCATCGCTCGCCTGCTCGGCCTGACTTACAGCGTCACGGCTCACGCCTACGACATTTACACCGAACAGCAGCCGCGGGCACTTGCTCGGCGGCTGGGCCGGGCCGCATTCGTTGCCACGTGTTCCAAGGCCAACAGAGAGTACCTGCAAGAGATTCTAAACGGCCGCGCGGCGGCGGTGCATCAAGTCTATCATGGTGTAGATACCTCCCGTTTTCGAGCTCGCGGCGGGCCGGCTGGGAGCAGGCGAGTCGAGATCCTGGCCGGCTGCGGTACTCTGGACCCGCGCAAGGGCTTGCGTTTTCTGATCGACGCCTGTGCCATCGTCAAGGAGCGCGGCCTGCCGTTTTCATGCCGCATCGTGGGCTCCGGCCCTGAGCTACCCAGCCTGGAGAAGCAAGCGCAAGACCGAGGGCTCGCCGGGATCGTGAACTTCCTGCCACCGGTGCCGCAGGACGAGCTGGTGCGTCACTACCAGCAGTGCGACATCTTCGTGCAGCCGAGCATCGTCTGCGCCAATGGCGATAAGGACGTTCTTCCGAATTGCTTGCTCGAAGCTATGGCCTGCGGCTTGGGCGTGATCGCGACGCGGGTTGCCTCGATTCCCGAGGCGATCGAGGATGGCCGGGATGGATTGCTCGTTCCCGAGCGGGATCCGCAAGCGCTCGCCGCCGCGCTGACGGTGCTGATGCAGGATGAACCGTTGCGCAAGAGGCTCGGCGAGAATGCGCGCCGCAGGGTCGCCGAAGAGTTCGACCGCAAGGCCACGACGCGTAGGCTTCTATCACTCTTCCAAGGGATATCCGCAGTGCCCCCGAACGGGCGAGCGGCGGTCGGGTTCTGAGATTTACGATGAGCCAGCGCAAGGTATTGGTGGTCGGTCTAGACGCGGCGACGTTCGACGTCATCGAGCCCCTCGCCTCCGCACGCAAGCTTCCCACGCTGGCTCGGCTGATGCAGGAAGGCGCAAGTGGACCCTTAAGAAGTACCATTCCTGCGCTTACCCCCCCGGCCTGGACCTCCGCAGTCACGGGCAAAAATCCGGGCAAGCACAATATCTACAATTTTTACAAGCTGACGGATGGAGGGCAGTCGCGGGCGCCCTTGACCCCCGGTGATCTGCGAAGCCGCCGTATCTGGGACATCCTGCACGCTTACGGCAAGAAGGCCGGGGTCTTGCATCTGCCGCTCACCTATCCGCCCGATCGCAGCGCATCTTTCATGGTGGCTGGCATCATGGCGCCCAAAGATGCACAAGGTTATACCTACCCGGCAGAACTGGAGCAGGAGCTTGCGGCGAACATACCCGGTTACCGTTTGGAGGTGAACGCCGAGCCGCTGCGCGCGGGTGACCTGAGCCGCTTCTTGCGCGATGCCTTGGAGATCCAGCGCATCCAGACGGAGGAGACACTCTATCTCATGAAGACGAGACCGTGGGATCTCCTCTGGGTCCTCTTTCACACGCTGGACAAGGTGCAGCACTTTTTCTGGCACTACATGGACCGCAAGCACCCCTTTTATCCCGGATCGACCGCGCTGGAGGGGGCAATCGAGGACTTTTATCGAGTGCTCGACCAGGATCTGGCGCGATTGATCGAGGCGGCTGGCCCAGAAACGGCGGTGATGGTTCTCTCCGACCACGGCGCCACGGGGATGCACAAGTACTTTCTGGTCATGAACTGGCTCGAGCGGGAAGGGTTCTTGAAGTTAAGAGACGGAAAACGACCCTGGCTCACGCGCGCGCTCGGGCGGGCCGGTCTGGAGGGCAAGGAAATCGTAGCGGCGCTCAGACGATGGAGGCTAGCGTGGGCCACCCACTTGGTTCCCCGCAGGCTTCGCCGGAGCGTACCGGTGGAGATGGCTTCTTATGGTCGTATCGCGGGGCACATCGACTGGTCCGCTACGACCGTTTACTGCCCGTCGGCACCGGGCAGCGGGTTGCGCGTCAACCTGCGCGGGCGCGAGGCGACCGGGACCGTCGAGCCCGGCCGGGAGTACGAGATGGTTTGCGAGGAGGTGAAACGGAGGCTGCTCGCCTTTTCGGATGGAGCCAACGGCTGCAGGGTCGTGCGCGCCGTGCATCGCCGCGAAGAGATCTACAGCGGGCCCTGCGTCGATGGTGCACCAGACCTTCTCGTGGAGACCCACCCGAGATACTGCCTGATCGAGGGGATGGGACGGGACGTGTTGTTGCCGGCGGGCAAGAGAGAGGGGGAGCGCAGCGGAAACCACGCCGACCATGGCATCTTGATACTCTGGGCGCCCGAATGCCGGAGGGGAGCGGTGCTGGAAGAGGCGAGTATTCTCGATGTGACCCCGACCCTTCTCTACCTTCTGGGTGTGCCGGTGCAGCGCGACATGGATGGGCGGGTTCTGGAGGAAGCCCTCAGGCCGGAAGTCTTTCGCGAAAGGCCGGTGAGCTACGACCAGTTGGCGCCCGAGGAGCGGGCTCCAGAGACCGAGCTAACCGAGCGAGAGAAGAAAGCGATCGAGGGGATGCTCGAGAGCCTGGGGTATATGTGATGGCGGCTGTCGGACAGGCGAAAGGCATAGTCAATGCTCTCTCCTTCGACGTCGAAGACTGGTACCAGGTAAGCGATTTCGAGATCGCCGTCGACCGCTGGGCGTCGTATCCGAGCAGGCTCGTGCGCAACGTCGAGAGGTTGCTCGCCATTCTCGAAGAGGCGGACGTGCGTGCGACCTTTTTCATTCTGACCTGGAACCTGGAGCGGCATCCTGAGGTAGTGAAGACCATAGCGCGTGCGGGACACGAGCTCGCTTCCCACGGGCATCGTCATCAGTTGCTCTACCGGCAGACACCGGCGCAGTTCGCCGCCGACCTCGAGCGCTCCGTCGGCTTGATCGAGGACTTGAGCGGCGAGAAGGTGCTGGGCTTCAGGGCGCCCTCCTTTTCGGTTCGGCGCGAGACGCTATGGGCGCTCGATGTGCTGGCCGAGAAGGGGCTGCGCTACGACTCCAGCATCTTTCCGGTGCGAAGGGGCCTGTACGGCATGGAGGAGGCGCCGCGCCATCCGCACGTGGCGCGGGGAAGCAACGGGGGCGCCCTTTGGGAGTTCCCTCCGGCGACCGCTCGCTGGCTGGGGCAGAATATCCCGGTAAGCGGCGGCGGTTACTTGAGGCTCTTTCCTTACTGGGTCATTGGCTGGGGGCTTCGCAGAATCAACCGAGAAGGTCACCCCGCGATGGTCTATTTGCATCCGTGGGAGCTCGACCCTGGACAGCCGCGTTTCGACCTGGGAGGCAAGTGGAGCACCCATTACCGCAACTTGCACGTGACGGAAGGAAAGCTCAGGCGCCTGCTCGGTGACTTTCGCTTCGCACCCGTGCGCGAGATCTTGCCGCTGGGGAGGTGAGGATATGGCGGAAGAGCTAGCCGGCCGGTACTTTCACCGCCACGCCCGACATTTCGACTCGATTTACGATTGGCGCTCCGCGGGATTGAAGGGCTGGTTGAACCGCTGGTTGCGCAAAGACATGTTCGTCCGCTTCGAGCTCACCTTTGCGCACTGCAGCCCGCTCGAAGGCCGAAGGGTGTTGGATGTCGGGTGCGGGGCGGGACGCTACGCGGTCGAGTTCGCCGCAAGAGGCGCAGCCGAAGTCGTGGGTGTCGATGTGGCCTCGGCAATGGTCGAGCTTGCGCGCAAGCGGGCTGGGGCCGCGGGTCTCGACGGGCGGTGCAGATTCCTGCACGGCACCATCGATGACCTGGGAGAGGTAGATCCCTTCGACTACGCGGTGGCCATCGGCCTTTTCGACTACATCGAAGAGCCCCTCGCCTTGCTGAGAAGGATGCGGGAGCTGAGCCGTCGTGTGGTGGTGGCTACCTTTCCGGCGCGCTGGACGCTGCGTGCGCCGATTCGCAAACTGAGGCTTCGGCTCAAGGGCTGTCCGGTCTATTTCTACTCCCGCAGCGACATCGCGCGGCTGTTTTCCCAAGCTGGCTTCGCCCGGCACGAGATCCTTTATTCGGGCCAGATACATGTCGTGCGCGCCGTGCCGCAATGAATGCGGGGGGCGACGCGATGCGTGAGGGCTAGGGGAGGACATGCGTCTTCCGGTGTTCGTTTACCACGACGTGGCGCGTGACCGGCAGGAATGGAAGGGGGTCCAGCCGGGCCACCGCCCGTACGTGCTCGAGCGGGATCGCCTGCGCGAGCACTTCGAGCGGCTGGGCCGCGCCGAGCTTCGCTGCATGAAGCTTTCGGATCTCGTCTTACCCTCGTGGGGAAATGGTAACTGCTTCATCATCACCTTCGACGACGGGCACATCAGCAACTACGAGCACGCGCTCCCTCTTCTGGTCGAGCGGCGTTTGTGTGCTTGCTTCTTCGTCATCGCGGGACGCATCGGGCACCGCGGCTACATGGGCTGGCGGGAGCTTCGCGAGCTCGAGCGCGCCGGTATGGAGATCGGCAGCCATTCCCTTACGCATCCCTTCATGGGCGGGTTGACACCCGGCGAGCTCAGCCACGAGTTCGTGAGGTCGAAGGAGATTCTGGAGCAGGGGCTCGGACGGCCGGTGCTGGCGGCGTCGCTCCCGCGCGGGTGGCTGAACCGGCACGTGCGCCGCGCGGTTGCGCAGGCCGGCTATAAGGTTTTCTGCACCAGCGAGTTCGGATTGGTGAGAGATCACACCGACCCGCTCCTCGTTCCACGCTTTCCCGTAAGGGCGGGCTTCGGTGCCGACCTCGTGGCCGAGGTGGCGCGAGGCAGGGTTTCCGCTATCGCGGCCGTGGGCAGCATCGAGATGGGAAAGAAGCTGGTGAAGAAGGCGGTGGGTGTCGAGCGCTGGCAGAGTCTGCGCAGGCTCTTCGTCGGCGGTGCGGCCGCGGGAAGGGCGGAGGCGAGCGGGCGATGACGTGGCTTTGGGAGGCGGCGGTGTGGATCGCCCTGGTCGCGATCGCGTACGTCTATGCGGGCTATCCGGCGTTGCTGTTTCTCGTCTCTAGGTTCTGGTCGCGGCCGGTGAAGAAGGCAGCGGTGACGCCTACGGTGACCGTCATAATAGCCGCTCACAACGAAGAGAAGGCGATCCGCGCTAAGATCGAGAACACCCTGGAGCTCGACTATCCGCAGGATCGGCTCGAGATCATCGTCGCATCTGATGGTTCTAGCGACCGCACCAACGAGATTGTGGAAAGCTTCGGAGGTCGGGTGCGGCTGCTGGCCCTCGGACGGGTGGGCAAGACAGCCGCCCAGAACGAAGCGGCGGCCCTGGCGGGCGGGGAGATTCTGGTCTTCTCCGATGCGACTACTATGTACGATCGTGGCGCCCTACGAGCTCTAGTCTCCAATTACGCAGATCCGGACGTGGGCTGCGTGGAGGGAAACGTGGTCTACGTGAGGGAAGGCGAGGCGGTTGCGGGTCAGGGGCGCCAGCTCTATTGGAGCTACGAAGCGAGAATCCGGCGCTGGGAAAGTGCCATCTACTCGGTGATCGGTGCGACCGGCTGTATCTACTCGATCCGCAAGAAGCTTTACACCCGATTGGATCCGGCGGCCATCAGCGACTTCGTGCAGCCGGCCAAGGCGCTTCTCAAGGGTTACCGTTCTGTGGTCGAGGAAGGGGCCCTCGCTTACGAAGTGGTAGAATCTTCCCATTTGAGAGAGGAGCTGGGGCGGCGGGCGCGCGTCGTGCTTCGGGGGCTGCGGGGTGTGGGGTACATGCGAGAAATCCTGAACCCGGTCGCGCATCCCTGGCTCTTCTTCGAGCTGGTTTCCCATCGGCTGCTACGGTGGGCGATGCCAGTCTTCTTGATCCTCCTCTTTGTGGGAAGCCTCAACCTGATGGCCCTGCCGTTCTATCGCCAGCTCTTCGTCGGCCAAGCGGTTCTCTACCTCGGCGCTTTGCTGGCGCTCGTGTGCGAGCGGCTCGAGGTGAGGGCGCCGGGACTCTTCGTGCCCCTCTATTTTTGTCTGATAAACCTCGCTCCTCTGGTGGCGCTCTGGTCGCTCCTGCGAGGAGAAAAAAAGATCGTCTGGGAGACCGGACCTCAGGGGTGAGAAGCGATGAATGACGGCCCGAGAAAAGTCCTCGTATTCGGTATCGACGGAGCTACATTCGACGTCATGAATCCGCTGCTGGAGGAGGGCCTCCTACCCAACCTCGAGAGCTTGATCGCCGAAGGGGTGAGGGGGCCGCTCAGGTCCACGTTCCCCCCGATCTCCGCCTCCGCATGGGTGACTTTTCTAACCGGCAAGAACCCGGGCAAGCACGGCGTGTTCGGCTTCCAGAACCTGAACCTCGCCCGCTATAGCTCTTTCGACGAGACGCTGGTCAACTCCTCCTTCTTCCGAGGCCGAACTCTGCTCGACTACGCTGGCAGCCGGGGCAAGCGCATTCTTTCTTATCGCGTGCCGCTCACTTATCCGCCGTGGCCGATCAACGGCATCTTGGTTTCGGGTCCTCCCACGCCGGATCGAAAAAAGGTTTACTGCGAGCCCGCGGACTTCGCGCGCCGCTTCGAGGCCTTCACCACGCTTTCCCATGACGAGCTCGAGCGGGCGCAGAAGGCCAATCGCATCGAAGCGATCGAGGACGGCAGCCGCTTCGAACTCGAAGTCATGTACGAGGCGACGCGGGAGGCGATCGCTCGGGGTGACGATCTCGTGATCGCCTTTACCGGGATCATAGACGCCCTGCACCACCGGTTTTGGCGCTTTCACGATCCTGGCCATCCTCTCTACGATCCCGAAGCCCCGGAGCTCCACCGCACCGCTATAAGGCGCTGGTACGAGCACGTGGACACTCTGGTAGGGCGGGTGCTGGCCGATCTTTCACCAGAGTGGACCGTCTTCGTGATGTCGGATCATGGCGGGGGTCCTGCTCCTTTCAAGGTCTTCAACGTCAACTGCTGGCTCGAGCGGTTGGGGCTTCTCGCCGAGAACCGGGCGGAAACCGTGCGGGTGACGGGAATCGGACAGCGAGGGGTCGAGTGGGCTAGGTATCATGTACCGGCTAAGTCTCTGATCAAGAGATTGCTGCCGCAATGGGCGAAACGAACGGTGAGGAACCTGCGACAGGGCACCCACCGGGTGAAATGGTCCGAGACCAAGGCCTATGGCCTGGGGCTTTACTACCCGGTGAGTGCCATCAACCTGAATCTTCGAGGGCGCCAGCCGCAGGGGGTCCTGGAGCCGGGGCAGGAGGCGGAAGCGGTCAAATTGAGGATAGTGGCGGAACTCAGAGAAGCAGTGGATCCCGCAACCGGCGCAAAGCTCGTCGCCGAGGTCTATACCAAGGAGGAGCTCTATCGCGGGGAGCACCTACCGAATATTCCCGATATCGTCTTCGTTCACCGCCCCGGTTACTACATAGGATACGGTATGGACGGTATCGTCGGCGAGGTGCCGGAAAGCGAGCTCAAACAGATAAGCGGGTCGCACACGCTAGACGGTATCTTCATCGCGCGCGGGCCGAGCATGCGGCGGGGGGCGGAACTCGAAGGTGCGTGGTTAGGAGACATCTTGCCCACGGCGCTTTACTTGAGTGGCACCCCGCTTCCTGCGGATCTCGATGGGCGGGTCCTGATCGACGCCATCGACCCGGAGTTCGTGCGCGCGCATGCCGTTTGCGTGGAGGAGGCGGCGGAGGCCGAAAGCAGCCCCGCGCAACAGCTCGCCGACGAGGAAGAAAAAGAGATGCGCAAGTTCTTGAAGGGGCTCGGGTACATAGGTGAATGAGGCTCGGGAGAGGGCGTGGCCCCGCGTGATGTACGTCGAGGCCAGCATGGGAGGTGTCGTGGGAGGCTCCTTAACGGGTATCCTGCACCTACTGAGGGGACTCGATGGGCGCCGCTTTTCGGGTGTTCTCGCGCTCTACCAGCCGAAGTCGGACCTGGGAGATTCCGAGCTAGCCGGGGTTCCCGTTCGGGTCCTGGAGGGGATGCACCCCAGCCGCTCGGGAAGAATGGCGAGGAGAGTGCTCAACCTGGCCTCGTCGGTTCTGCCCAACGTGGCCCGGTTGGTGAGGGCCATCGCCGCGGAGGAGCCGGACATCGTTCACGCCTGCAACGGCTTTCGCACCAATTTCGACGTCGAGCTCGCGTGTCGCTTGAGCGGGGTGCCCTGCGTGACTCATGTCAAGGGCTTCACCTCGCTTAGGCCGGAAGAGAAGTTTCTGGCCAACCGGGTGGCGGGAGCGATCTGGATGACCGACGCGATCAGGGACTACTACCGCGGGCAAGGAGTGCGGCCGGCCTTTGCCCGCACCATTTACGATGGCCTCGACACGCGCCATTTTGCGCCCACTCGCGCGGCCTCCTCGGTGCGAGGAGAGCTGGGAGTTCCCCTCGGTGCCCCTTGCCTGGCGGTAGCCGGCAACATTCAGAGCTGGAAGGGGCAGAAAGTAGTGATCGATGCGATGGCTCTGCTGCGCGAGAAGCTTCCCGACCTGCGGTGCCTGATCGTGGGCGGAGTGCACCGAAGTGGTGCCGAATACTATAGAGAGCTGCGCCGGGCGGTAGCGGATTACGGCCTCCGGGAGAGGGTGATCTTCACGGGCTTTCGCCAGGACGTGGCGAACCTGCTCTGGGCCGCCGATATAGTGGTTCATTCTTCGGTGCGTCCGGAGCCCTTCGGGAGGGTGATCATAGAGGGCATGAGTCTGGGTAAACCGGTGATTGCGACCGCCGCCGGCGGTGTCCCGGAAATCATCACGCCGGAGCTCGACGGTTTGCTGGTCCGGCCGGCGGACGCGGCGGCGCTCGCCCGAAGCGTCGAACGGCTGGTGCGCGATCCCGCGCTCGGGGGCCGGCTTGGCGCGCGGGCCAAGCGCACCGTCTCCGAGCGGTTTTCGGTGGAGCGCTACGTGGCAGAGGTGGAAGAGTTTTACCGGCAACTGCTGGGCAGCCCCAGGCGTTCGGCGACCGATGCGGGCGGCATCCGCCTGGAGGGAACGCACTGAGTCTGCGGGCTCGCAACATGGCGCGCGCGAGGACTCTACCGGTGCTGGTGCTCGATGCCAACTGCAGAGCGGGCTTGGCCTTCATTCGCTCGCTCGGCCGGGCGGGCGTGAGGGTCGTCGGGGGGGAGTGTCACCCCGGGGCGACCGGTTTCTATTCCCGCTTCTGTTCGAGGAGTTTCTTGTACCGTTCGCCCTTCGCCGACCGCCACGGGTTCGTGGAGGACATACTGGCGGAGCTCAAGCGGACCCGCTACGGGGCGCTCTTTGCGATGACCGACCAGACGATTCTCCCTCTGGTCGAGCGACGCGAGGAGATTCTCTCGCTCGCGGCGAGCCCTTTGCCCGCCCGGGAGCGGTTGGAAGGGGCGTTCGACAAGAAGAGAACGCTCGAGGTGGCCGTGTCGCTCGGCATCCAGGTTCCTGCTACGATCGAGCTTCGCTCGGCGGAGGAAGCCGATGAGGCGGCCGCCCGGCTCGGCTATCCCGTGGTGTTGAAAACCAGACGCTCCACTTCCTGGCACGGTGACGAAGGCGCGAAGCGAAAGCCGACCTACGCCTTCGACAGGGACACGCTGCGCGAGCATGTGCGCATGCTCGCGAAGGATGGGTCGCTGCCGCTGCTCCAAGAGTTCGTTCCGGGTGGGGAGAGGGGTTTCGCCGCGTTCGTGCATCGGGGACAGCGAATGGTGACCTTCGAGATCGAGCGGCTGCGAAGCACCCATCCGCTCGGGTCGGGGAGCTGGTGCTGCTCTCGGGCGGCGGCGCACGATCCCTATGTCAAGTGGGCGGCCCAGGCGTTGATAGAGGCCCTCGCTTGGGAGGGGTTCGCACTGGTGGAATTCAAGATCCACGAGCGAACCGGCAAGCCTTACCTCCTGGAAATAAATGGAAGGCCCTGGGCTTCGCTCCACCTGGCGCTCAAGGCCGGCGTGGATTTTCCCCTGCTCGCTTACCGGGCCCTCACCCGGCAGTGGTTCCCGATCGTGCCGGCGAATTATGCGGTCGGTACCGAATGCCGTTGGTTGAGGGGGGAGCTCATGTATCTGCGGCACATCCTCGAAGGCCCGCCTGCCGGAAGCGCTATGGCGTATCCGGGAAGGGTGAAGGGGGCGTTGGAGGTGCTCGGCCCAGGGATGATTTTCAGGGCCGAGGAGTTCATGTGCGCGGATCCGGCCCCGGGGCTCGTCGCCCTCGGACGGCACCTTTTTGCCGGCGCCAGGAGGCTCTCGAGAAGGTTTCTAAAGCCAACAGGATGGTCTCGCGAGATGCGTCGAGCGGTCGGGCTCGCCGCGCTTTTGGCATGGCTCGCTTGGGCCGTTGCGGTCTATGGCCGTTATCTTTTCGGCTACAGGCAAGTCATCAAACGGGCTGTAGGACTGTTGGTCGGGTGACCGGCGGAGAGCGGATTTCCACGTTCCACGAGCAACTACCTTCGGGAGCAGGTATCTTATGTGCGGGATAGCAGGTGTTTTTCGCTTCGACTACACGCAACCGGTCTTGGAAGAGGAGGTGGCGGACATCTGCTCGACCATGGTGCACCGTGGTCCCGACGACTCCGGTGTTTACGTGGACGGCAGCTTCGGGATGGGAATGCGGCGGCTTGCGATCGTGGATTTGGCCGGCGGGGCGCAGCCGCTGGCCAACGAGGATGGCAGCATTTGGGTTGTGTGCAATGGGGAGATTTACAACTCGCCGGAGCTCAGGCACCAACTCGAGGGCCTGGGCCACAAATTCCGCTGCCGCTCCGACGCAGAGGTGATCCCGCATCTTTACGAGCAGTACGGCACCGACTTCGTCCGCCGGCTGGCGGGAATGTTCGGGCTGGCGCTGTGGGACAGCCGCCGAAGGCGTCTCGTCCTGGCCCGCGATCGCGTGGGCATAAAACCGCTTTTCTATCGCCTGGATCGCTTCGGCGTTTCCTTCGGGTCGGAGCTCAAGGCCATCCTTCGACTCGGGGTGCCGAGAAAGCTCGATTTGCAGACGTTGAGCGATTTCCTGTCGCTCGGGTACATTCCCACGAATCGTACTATTTACCAGGGCATCGAGCAGCTCCCCCCGGCGCATTACCTGGTGTGCGAGGCGGGCCGCGCACCGATCAAGGAGCGGTACTGGTCGGTGGAGAACTTCGGCGGCCTCAAGCTCGCACGAGAGGAGGACTACATCGAAGCGGTAGTCCATGAGCTCAAGCAGGCGATCAGGTGTCACCTCTTGAGCGACGTTCCGATCGGCGTCTTCTTGAGCGGCGGGCTCGATTCGAGCACCATCGTCGCGCTCATGTCCGAGGTTGCCGGGGAGAGAATCAAGACCTTCTCGATCGGCTTTCCGCAGGAATCTTTCGACGAGTTGGGAAATGCTCGGCTGGTGGCCAAGCGCTATGCCACCGAGCACTACGAGCTGGTGGTGAAACCGGATGCCGCCACGGTGATGCCGCAAATGGTGAAGTTTTTCGACGAACCCTTCGCGGACTCTTCCGCTCTTCCGGTCTTTTACGTCTCGAAGCTAGCCCGCGAGCACGTGAAGGTGGTGATGAGCGGTGAAGGAGGGGACGAGGTCTTCGCGGGTTACGAGACCTATGCCGCCGCCAGGGTGGCGGAGGCTTATCGCAGGCTTCCCAGGTGGCTTGCGGCCGGCCTTATCCCAGCGATCGTCCACCGCCTTCCAGTCTCCCACGAGCGGATAAGCTTCGAGTTCAGGGCAAAGAGGTTCGTAAACGGGGCCCTGCGCCCTCCGGCCGATTCGCACTTCGCTTGGAAGGAACTCATAAGCGAGGACGCAAAGCGTTTGCTCTGTCCTCCGCTCGCTGGTTCGTCCCTGGAAGAGACGGTGTCGGCGTTTCGAAATGCATTCGCTGGCTGTCGGGCTGCGGATCTTATTACACGGCTTCAGTTCACCGACCTGGCAGTCTATTTGCATAAGGACATCCTCGTCAAAGTGGACAGGATGAGCATGGCCAATTCGCTGGAGACTCGCGTCCCCTTCCTGGACCACCGGGTCATCGAGCTTGCCGCCTCGCTGCCGCGCCATATGTGTCTGCGAGGTTTGACGAAGAAATACGTGATCAGGCGAGCGATGAGCGGCAGGCTGCCCCGGGAGATAATCACCGGCAAGAAGAAGGGCTTCGCGGTTCCGGTTCCCGCCTGGCTGAGAAACGAGTTGAACGGTTTCATGCGCGATCTTCTCTGCACCAGCTCGCTTCGAGAAATGGGCATTTTCGAGCCCAAGCAGGTGGAGAAGATCATCGACGACCACTGCGAAATGCGCTGGGATCACAGCCGGTTGCTCTGGTCGCTCATGGTCTTCGTGGCCTGGCACCGGGAGTACATGGCGGCACCTGCGGTGGCGGCGGGTCACTCGCCGACGGTCGTGGCGGTGCACTGACAAGAAATCCGCAACCTGCGTGTGCCGTTCGGGGAAATGCCTCTGGCCGGGGTATTACCCGGCAGGGTTGCAGCTAGAACCATTCGTGATCGTGTTATGGCTTTGGAGGATAGTCGCGTGAATCGAGTCGGTGCCGATTTCGGGCCTGCACCTGCGCCCTTTGCCGATACCACCCCCCTGGCTGGCGCCATGCCTGAATCCTGGGAGAACCAGGCTCCACAAAGGCGGTTTTGGCAGGTTGTGGTGAGCGCAGTCGCGCTCGCGGTGCTTGCGCCGGTTTGGTTGATGCTTGCCCTGGCGATCAAGATCACCAGCCGGGGGCCGGTTCTGTATCGGGGCAAGCGCGTTGGTCTCGGTGGCAAGCCCTTCGAGATCGTGAAGTTCCGGACGCTCGAGCTTGACGCGGAGAAGAAAATCGGGGCGCGCCTGCTCGACGCCTCCGACGAGTTTTATACCCCGATCGGCCGCTATCTGAAGCGCTCCAAGCTGGACGAGATCCCTCAGCTTATCAACGTCATAAGGGGCGACATGAATCTGGTTGGGCCCCGGCCCGTGCGGCCGATTTTTCTGGCGACCTTCGCCCGGGAGATTCCCGGCTACTGGCGGCGTTTTTCCGTGCGCCCCGGCATTACCGGCCTGGCGCAATTGCGGGGCGGATACCACACCCATCCGCGCAACAAGCTTCGCTACGACTTGCTTTACATAAGAAATCGCAGCGTCTGGCTCGACGTGAAGCTCCTTCTCGGGACTTTCGTCAAGGTCCTCAACAAATGGATAACGTTCGGGGTGCTGCTTACGCTTCTCTTTCTTTCTGCGTCCCTCGTACCGGGTCTTTTTCATAGTCCTTTCCAACTGGAGGTTGGCGGATTCCGCATAAGCCCATTCGAGATGGTGCTTTTGATCCTGGCGGTTTCGGTGGTAGTCAAGAGCTCTCCCGGCCACCAGTTCTACATCTACCGCTGTCCGCTCAATCTGCCGATTGCGTGCTTTCTCGGTTACGCCCTGCTATCCGCGTTCTTTGCCAGCGAACCCGTGGCAGCTTTGCAGGGGGTGGCCTACCTGGCGGTCACCGGCTTCGCCATGGCGCTTCTCATCGTCCACCAGGGGATGAATGCGCGACTTCTCAGGCAGGTGGTAAATGTGGTCGCCGTCTCCGCGGCGGCGGTTGCGGTGGTCGGCGTCGTCGAGATGCTCGTCGGGACTCATACCAACGGGGCGGCGATGGCGGGGCTTGCGGGGATTTCCACCGCCGCTCGGGAGAGCTACCCGCGGATCGCCTCCACCCTGGGCAACCCGGTCGTGCTCTCGGCGTTTCTCGTCCTCGGCATTCCCCTCCTGTTTACGGAGGTGATGACGGCCACGTCGCAGGCGAAAAGAGATTTTTGGCTGGTCGCTAGCACCATAGCGATGATCGCAGTCTTTCTTACCCAAACCCGGGCCGGGATGCTCGCTTTACTGGTTACCGTGGGGGTCTTCCTCTGGAAAGTGTCGCGGCGGGCGCTCGTGCTTTTTACCATGCTGTTCGTCGCTTTTATGGTGACGCTGAGTTGGTTCCACGCCCTGCGCCTCTCTCCCGCTGGTGTGAGCGAAGTCGCCGAGCGGGTGGAGCGCAACGTGAGCGCTGTTTTCTCGGAGCCTCTGCCTCGCCTGCTCGTGGGAGTGGGGGCGACGCAGCGGCTGGGCTCCGGGGTTTCGGTGAACAGCGGCGTCACGGGCAAAGGCGAGGTCAAGGTCGCCAACATGCACCTCACTCTGGTCCGCCAGTTCGGGCTCGTAGGCTGGGGGCTTGTCATGTGGGTATTCGTAGCGGTGCTCGTTACGCTCTATCGGGCAGAAAGAAAGATGGCCGAGGAGCGGCCGCGGCTCACGCTCTGGGCGATCTTCTCCTCGCTGTGCGGCTTTCTCATCTCCATGTGCGACTTTAACGCCTTTTACAATCCTTCGATCCAGGTCTTCACCTGGGGACTCGTCGGCGTCGGCGTCGCCATCGTCGTTCACATGAACGGCAGGAGGAACGGCTTCAGCATCCTCTACCGTTTCGGGATCCACGGCGACTGAAAGAAAAGAAGGCGCGGGGAAACATCAGGGGCTTGTCGGGCATGATTTGGCTCGTGTCTATCGGCATGGTCACCGTCGGCTGGACGGAGATGGTGCTGAATCTTGCGCGCGGCGGCTATGTGCCCGTGGCGGTCGAAGTGGAGGCGCTGGCAGCGTATGTGGTTGCCGGCCTGGTCCTCGGGGCGCTGGCCGGCACCGGCCTTTATTTTATCCCTGGCAGGCGGCGCCGGGCGCTTCGTTTCGCCGTTGCCTTGACCTCGCTCGCCGCAGGGTATGGGCTTTTTATCGTCTACGACCCCCACGGGTGGGCGGGCGAGGCAACCTATGGTGCGGCTTGCCTGGTGGTCGGCTTGGGGCTTGCGGCAGTCGGGAGGCGAGCCAGCCCGTCACGCCCCCGACTTGTGCTCCGACAGATGGTCTGGGGCGTGCTTCTCGTGTGCGTCTTTCAGGGAAGCGAGCTCTTGTGGGGGGGCCTTAGCGCGGCACGCCGTGCCTTCCTCTTGCCCCTTGCGATCTTGGTCGGGGAGCTAGTCTGGGGTTACGTCGTCTCGATTTGGCCGCTCTTTCCCACTTCCAGCGGGTCACTAGCGCGCAGCCGGCGCATCGCCTGGATTTTGGCCGGGGTTATGCTTCTGGGCGGGGTTGCGCTCGGAGCCTACCGGGAAGATGAGTTCAGCCCGCTTGTCCCCCAGGAGCGAGCGCGCGGGCCGCGGCGGGGCCTGCCCAACCTGGTCATCGTCGTTTTGGATACCACGAGGGCGGATCGTCTTTCGCTTTACGGCTATCCCGAGTCGACGACCCCCAACCTCGAGCGGCTGGCTAAAGACTCTGCCGTTTTCGATCGCTGTATCGCCACGAGCGCGTGGACGTTGCCGACTCACGCGTCCATTTTTACCGGACTCTTCCCCTCCCGACATGGAGCGCATCTGGCGGGGCGGTGGGCGGAAATGCGAACGAGGCTTGGGATGCCTGCGGTCGCCTGGCCTCTTAGCGAAGACAAACTTACGCTGGCCGAGATCCTGCACGCCCACGGGTACGCGACCGCCGCGGTCGTGGCGAACTTTTCCTACCTGTTTAGGGACTTCGGGCTCTCGCAGGGCTTCGACTACTACAGCGACGCCCCGAGGTTCATCTGGAGACGGCGCCCGGCGATAACGAAGATGGCGCGGGAGCTTTGGCCTTCCTTCCTGCTTAAACCCTACCGCAGCGCGGAAGAGATAAACAGCGAGGCCCTGAGCTGGCTCGACCGGCGAGACGGCGGGCCGTTTTTCCTTTTCCTCAACTACATGGAGCCTCACCATCCTTGGTTGGCTCCGAGCTCTGGCAGGGGCTGGTGGCGCGAGCTCGGGGCTGGTCTAAACCGGCTCGCCTCGCGCGATCTCTACACGCACGAGGTAAAGGTCTTGAGCCCCGAGGAGCGCCGCTACGTCAGCGAGCAGTACGACGGCGAGATCGCCCACATGGACAGGGCGCTCGGCGAGCTCATGGAAGCGCTGCGGGCGCGAGGCGAGTACGACGACACGCTGATCGTCGTTGTCGGCGATCATGGCGAACTCCTCGGCGAGCACAGGAGCTTGGGGCACATCGGGCGGATGCTTTACGAGGAGCTCCTTTGGGTACCGCTCCTGGTGAAGTACCCCGGGAGCCGGTTGACGGGACGCTTCGCGCAGCCGGTCCAGCAGGTAGATATCTTTACCACGGTCTTGGAGGCGCTGGGGATGCCGGTGCCGGCGGGAACGCAGGGAGAGGCACTGCCCCGTGTGAGCCATCCCATCGTGGCCGAGCAATACACGCACGGCTATCTGGTGAAAAAATACGGCGCTCGTTACGACCGCGACCTCACCGCCATCTATTTGAACGGTAGAAAATACATCGAAGGCTCGAATGGAGAGCGACTTCTCTTCGACTTGGCGAGGGACCCGCGCGAGGAAGCGAACCTAGCGACCGCGGACCCGAGCGGGCTCGAGGCGGCGACGACCGCTCTTGCGCGCTGGACCGGGTCCCGGCCGGCGCAGGCCGCCGCCAAGACGGCCATCAGTCCGAGCGCCGAGGAGCGGCTCAGAGCTTTGGGTTACGTCAATTGATCCTGATTGGAGCCGTGCCGGACGCTGCGTTTTCGCGTTGGGCACATGCTTTCTCTCAATGCCTGGTTGGTCTTGTCGGAATACTATGGAGCGCAGCGAAGGAGGGACTAAGATGAGGAAAGTGCCGAAAGTGTTTCGCGTCACGCGGTTGGCTACGGGGATATTGCTTTTTTTCGCAGGAGCTGCCCAGGCGCAGCCCGTCCTCGATTCCATCACCGTGACGCCCGCAAGCATCCAGATCCAGATCGGTGGAACCGATAACTTTACCGCCGTGGGACACTTCAGTGACGGATCGACGAAGAACATGACGCAGTCGGTCCGTTGGTCTTCGAGCGACAGTTCCATTGCCACCGTGAACGATGTACCGGGGACGCGGGGTTTGGCGACCGGGGTGTCGATCGGACAGGTCACCATTACCGCTACCGATTTGACGAGCGGGGTCTTCGGGGAGGCGACGGTGAAGGTGCTAGGAACCCTGACGAGGCTCAGGCTTACGCCCAGACAGCCCAGGATAGCGCAGGGGGACACGGAGAACTTCACGGCCACAGGGATTTTGAGCGACGGCTCGACGATCAACATGACTCAGCGGGTGGAATATTCATCGGATAACGAGGCTGTCGCTACCGTTACCAACACGCCGGGGAGCCGGGGGCTTGCAACGGGCGTAAGCCCGGGCTTTGCGCAAATCGACGCGCGCGACCCTGCAACCGGAGTGCGCGCCAGCGACAGCGACGGCGACGTGAGGCTCCAAGTGCTGGGCAGCCTGGTCTCGGTTTTCGTGAAGCCTTCCAGCTATAGCCTGAGCGCGGGCTCGACCCGGTACTTCACGGCGGTAGGCCGGCTGAGCGACGGCTCGAAGATCAATTTGACGCAGCGGGCGAACTGGAGCTCGAGCGACGAGACCGTGGCCGTGGTAAGCAACGTCAACGGGAACCGGGGGTTGGCTACCGGCATCGCGAGCGGCACCACGATCATAAGCGCGCGGGATCCCAGAACCGGTATAAGCTCCTCGGATACGGGCGAGGATGCCCAGCTCAACGTGACGGGTACCTTGAGCGAGCTCCTTCTTACCCCGAGGGTGAAGGAGCTTGCGGTCGGGCGCACTCGCCACCTGACTTGCCGGGGGATACTGAGCGACGGGGCCACCAGAAACATGACCCGCAAGGTGACGTACCGGTCGAGTAACGAGGCCGTTGCGGTAGTGAGCAACGCCGAGCTCAGTTGGGGGCTGGTGACGGCGGTAGGGCCAGGGGAGGCGACGATAGACGCGCACCACGACTTGACCGGCGTCGACTCGCAGGACACCTCCGGCGGGGCCCGGATAATCGTGGAAGGGGCTTTGACGAGCCTGGAGGTGAAACCGAATCCGGTGAGGCTTGCGGTGGGCGGGACCCGACATCTGACGACCCAAGGCGTTCTCAGCACCGGTAGTACGGTCAACGTTACCCAGACCGTGAACTACACCTCGGCCGACGAGAGCATCGCCACCGTGAGCAATACGCCGGGCAACAAGGGGCTCGTCACCGCGGTGGCGCCGGGATCGACGACCGTGACCGCGACCGATCCAGGAAGCGGGCTTTCGGCGGACACCACCGTTAGCGTGCAAGGATCGCTGGTCAGCATCTCGCTCACGCCCTCGTCGATATTCCTGGTGCAGGGTGCCTCGCGACACCTGACCGCTGTCGGTTCGTTCAGCGACGGCTCCACGGGCAACTACACCCAGCGGGTCATCTACTCCTCGAGCAACGAAGCGGTCGCGACAGTCACGAACGCGGACGGTAACCGCGGCCTGGTCGAGGCGGTCGGAGCCGGAGACGCTCAGATTTCGGCTCAGGATCCCGTGACTTCGATAACGGCCCCCGCCGTCAACGTACACGTGGCGGGAGTGTTGCAGTCGATCAGGCTCCAGCCGGCGAGCAAGTTTCTCAAGGTCGGAGGCGCCGAGAACCTGACGGCGATCGGATCCTTCAGCGACGGCTCCGAAAGTAACCTCACCCAGAAGGTGGAATACCAGTCGAGCAACGAGGCGGTGGCGACCGTGACGAACACCGAGGGTCACAAAGGGTTGGTGACGGCGGTCGGCCTGGGCAGCGCCGTAATAACGGCGCGCGACGCGACCAGTGGCATAAGCTCGCACGATAGCGGGCGGGACACCCTGATAACGGTGGTTCCCTGAGCGATTCTAGGACCGCGGAGATGACTCTCAGGACGGAACTGGCTTCGGGAGCGGCGCACCCGATCAGCCGACCGGCATCGGAGGCGAGTGGGGAGCGAAAGGCTTGCGGCTTGCCCCTTCGCGTTTCGGTAATCATACCGGTTCTGAATGGCGGCCCGCTTCTTGCCGAGTGTATCCAAGCGGTGCGCCGATCCAGTTATCCGGTTTGGGAGATCATCGTTGTTGACGACGGATCGAGCGATGGCTCCGCGGATCTCGCGCGAAGGCTCGGCTGCAAGGTTTTCGAGACCTCTGGCAGGACAGGTCCCGCTGCGGCGCGAAACCTCGGTGCCTCCCACGCGACGGCGGACGTGCTCTTTTTCATCGACGCAGACGTGGTGGTCCGTGCGGGGGTGATCGAGCGGATCGTAGCCGCCCTGGAGGATCCCTCGGTGCACGGGGTGCTCGGCGTCCAGGACCCGGATATGAGGTTCTCCGACGCTTGCAGCAAATACAAGAACCTGTGGATGTACCATACGTACGCGGCGCGTTCCGGAGGGGACGTGCCGCTTTTTTACACCACGGCCGCCGCGATCCGGCGCGAGGTGTTTCTCGCCGCCGGGGGTTTCGACGTGAACTACGCGGGCCCGAATATCGAAGACACCGACTTCGGACAGAAGCTCGCGAGTCGTGGCTACCGCATCGTCGTCGACCCTACGGCGCGAGTCGAGCATGTCAAGGGCTATGGGCTGAGGACGTTGCTCTTGGCGGACTGGGCGAGGTCGGTGGCTCTCGTGCGCCTCAAGCTTCGCAAGCGGCGCCAGAGCTTCGCCTCCAACGACACGTCGGTCCCCCTATCCTATATGATGAGCGTGCCAGTTGCACTGCTAGGGTCATTGCTACTTGTACTCGGTCTGGTAGCCTCGTGGAATGCGGGGACTCTGTTTGGAGCGATCTCCATTCTTGCGGCCTGGGCGATGAACGCGAGATTCCTCGCGGTCCTCGCCCGAAACGGAGGGGTCAACTTCCTGCTTAAGGGGATGGGGATCATCGTGCTAGAGTTACTCGTAGTGGGTGCGGCATGCGCGTGGGGCATGCTTAGCTTTTTGTTGGGTCGGTCTTACTAGGCCTTTAGCGCCTTACGGCGTTCTTATGAGGAGCATCTGAATGGGTTATTGGGATTACCTCAAACATTCCGGAAAACTTTTTTACAAGCGGGGCAGCCTGCCGGTCTATCTGGTTTACTTTATAACCGATGCGTGCAACGCAAAATGCAAGCATTGCCTCCTTGCAGACGGCGCTCATCCAGGCTGGGAGACGCCCTCGATGAAGTTTCGCCAGGCGGAGCTTACACTGGAGGAGCTGGACAAAGTCACGGCGAGCATGGGGAAGAATAGCCTCATGTTCTTGCTTCCGACGGGGGGGGAGCCCTTCCTTCGCAAGGACATCGGCGAGATCGTCAAGATCTTCTACCGCAACACAGGGGTCAAGAACGTGGGTATCCCGACCAACGGGAGCACCACGGCCCGAACCGTGAACATCGTGAAGGATATACTGGAATCCTGTCCCGACCTGGATCTCGGCATCGACGTCTCGCTGGACGGAGTCGGGGCGCTGCACGACGAGATCCGCGTCTTTCCCGGGCTTTTCGAGCGCGCGGTGGTGACTTACAAGGAACTTAAGAAGCTCATGGCTCACTACCCTCGCCTCAACGTGAACGTGGAAACCACGGTCTCGGCTCACAATGACAAGCATCTCAAGGAGAACTACCGTTTCTTCAAGGACGACCTCGGAGTGGACAACGTCTTCACCCTGCTCACGCGGGGAAGTCCCAAGGAACCGGTGAGCAAGTTCTTCGATGTGTCGCGGTACGAGGAATACGCCGATGTGATCGAAGCGGACGTCAAGGCGGGGGCGCTCAAGGGTTACCACACCTTTCCCTTCGCCGATCTCATAAATGCCAAGAGGATCGTCCGGCACAAGCTGATCGCGAAGGTCGCCAAGGAGAATAGGTACCAGATTCCCTGCCAGGCGGGAGGCCTGGGCGCCTGTATGTTCGCCAATGGCGACATCTACCCCTGCGAGCTCCTGATCGACAGGAAGCTCGGAAACGTGCGGGAGGCGGGCTACGATTTCAAGAAGATCTGGTTCAGCGAGAAAGCCGAGGAGAGCAGAAGGTTCATCCGGGATACCAAGTGTTTCTGCACCTACGAGTGCTTTCTCACGGTGAACATCCTTTTCAATCCGCGCATGCTGCCGCGCATCCTGAAGGAATGGGGAAGCTTGAAGCTGCGCAAGCTTTTGCGTCGCTTGAAACGGAAGCAAGCCGCCAAGCCAGCGGCGGCGCTCGAGGTCGAGAGGGCTTCGGGCGGCGCCGTGGGAGGCCTCGCCGCGGGTGCGGACGGGAGGGCTTCGGGCGGCGCCAATGGCCAGGCCCGTTCCTTGGAGGTAGGCGCGGAGAAGCTCGACGATCTACCTCGCGTCTCCGGGCAGGTCAACTAGGGAGGCGAGCCGGCGCGAGCGTGCTTTGCGAGCCGTTTCCTTGCGGCACAGGGCTAAAACGCTAGCGGGTGAGGGCGCCCGAGTGGGGTGTCTCGCCTGCCTTGGAGGTGTCTAGATGTACCGGGGCAAACACATTTCGGTAGTCATTCCCTGCCACAACGAGGAGGTCGGCATCCGCTCGGTCATGGAGCAGATGCCCAGTTTGGTCGACGAGGTTGTGGTGGTGGATAACTGCTCGACCGACAATACCAGCAAGGTGGCCAGCGAACTCGGTGCGCGCGTCATTTTCGAAGGGCGCAAGGGGTATGGCAGAGCTTACAAGACAGGCTTCGCTTCGGCCCGGGGAGACGTGATCGTCACGATGGACGGAGACGGAACTTATCCTCCCGATTCCATCCCTTTGCTTCTTTACGTCCTTTTCGAAGAAGGGGTGGATTTCATAAGTGCCCGGCGCTGGTATTCACGAAACGGAGAGACCAAGAAGCCCATCAGGCTGCTCGGCAACGCGGTGCTCTCCGGGACCATGATGATCCTCTTCATGAAGTTTCTCGTGGACTCGCAATCTGGCATGTGGGTGTTCAGGCGCGAAATTCTGCCCAAGCTTCGGCTGACGAGCGATGGCATGGCGCTTTCGGAAGAGATCAAGGTCGAGGCTTTCTGCAATCCCTCGATCCGGGCGGTGGAAATGCCGATTTATTATGGCGAGCGCATCGGAGAATCCAAGCTGAACCTCTGGCGGGATGGTTTCGCCAACTTGTTCTTCCTCTTCAAGAAGCGCTTCCGCATGGGATGGAGGCGCTACCGGCGCGTTCCCCTGGAGGTTGTCAGGCGAGAGCCCGAGGTCGAGGAGAAAGCCCCTCGCAGGGCGAGCGCGGGAAATTGAAGGGGAGGTGAAACAGTGGCGCTTCCGATCGTTCACGCCGCCGCCGGGTATCTGATCCAGCAGCAGGACAGGGCTTCGGGAAGGGGGCTTTGGCCCTGTGCCGTAGCGGTCTTGGTAGCTAACCTTCCCGATTTCGATTTTTTGGTCGGCTTCGCGGTTGGAGAGCCGGGGCTTTACCACCGCGGCTTTAGCCATACGGTGCTCGCGGCCCTGCTCTTCGGAGCGGTGGCCGGCATTTTCTACCGAAGGCTGACCGGAGCCAGTTGGCTTCGGGGTGCCGTGGTGCTCGCCTCGATTTACGGCTCTCACCTGGTGGTCGACGCGCTGACCGTCGATGCCAGGGCTCCCCACGGGGCCCAGTTCCTCTGGCCGCTAACGGATGCCTACTTCGTCGCGCCAGTCACTATCTTCGGGGAGATTCTGGTGGACGGAAGCGCCAGGGCTCCCTTTCTTCGCTCTATCTTCAACGCCGAGGCGCTGGCCGTGCTCGCTCGCGAGACTGCGATTTCGGCGGCGGCGGTTGGAGCGTGGCTCTTCGTGCAGCGGGTTTCGAGAGGGCAGGGGGCCGGGGAGGAGCAGGTTGGAGCGCCGGTCGGAGAGCCGGAGCTTGCGTATGTCGAGGTAGAGGTCGATCGCAGAGGCAGAGGCAGAGGCGCTCGCGGTCGGGTGACGGAAGGGCCGTGAGGATCGAGCACGGGCGTTGCCGGCACCCGGGCTTGTGGTGTCCAATACTTGAGCGGCGGTGGCACTGGCTATCTACGTTTTGCTCTTGATCGCTCTTTTCGTTCGCGTGGATTGCGCGGAGCAGAGGCCCCCCGTGCGGCAGCGCAGCCTCCGAGGCGCCTCCTGGGAAGTGAGGCTAGTGCGGCTGCACCATGGGCTTTTCTACCTTCTGCTGGCGAGCAGCCTGGCGGAATATCTCCTCTGGGGAAAGCCTCGATTGTGGGCTCAGGTCTGCGGCTTCGCTCTTTTCGTCTCTGGCCTCGTGCTTTATCGCATGGCAGGGAGGACGCTGGGTGCGAGTCTTTCTCCACTCCTTGCGCCCGTCTCGAGCGATTTTTGCCGCGGGGGCATTTACGGCGTGGTCAGGCATCCGATGTACCTCGGCCAGATACTCATGGCTGCGGGGGCGCCGCTTGTGCTCGGGAGCTATTCGAGCCTCTTTCTCGCAGCGGCATTTGTCGGGGTGGTCGGGTTTCGCGTCTCGCGCGAGGAGAGGCTTCTTTGCCAATTCTGCCCGGGATACGATGCCTACCGGCGCGACGTAAGTCGCTTGATCCCCTTCGTCTACTGAAGGCTAGAGCTCGATGGTTGCCATTCCGTTTCTTCTGCTCGTACTGAGCGTCGCCGTGGCGGCCGGCTATGGCGCCTTGTTCCTTGGCCTGCTCGGCTTGCGGCCGTCCAGCAAGCTTCAAGGCCGGCTCGAGTGCGTGGGCCTGGGGTTGGGTTTCCTCGCCTATCTTACCCTCCTTCTCGCCACGTGTGGCCTTCTTTACCCGCATCTATACGCCCTGGTCGCCGCGTTGGGCCTGGGCGCACTGTGGCGCCAGCGCGGGGTTTTCCGGATAAAGTCCCACGCGGACCCTATGCCTAGGTGGGGCTGGGGGCTAATCTTGGTCGGCGGGCTCCTTCTCGGAGGAGAAGCGCTGAAACTGATGGCGCCTCCCATCGGAGGCGATCAGACCAAGTACCAATTGGTCTTCCCTCGGCTTTTCGCCGAGGCCCACGGTTTGGTCGATACCCCCTGGAGTTTCTGGGGGAACGTGCAGTATCTGTTGAACTGGCTCTTCACCGCCGCCTTCGTCGTCGAGGGGGACCGGCTGGCGCGGCTCTTCCATGCTCTGTTCGGGATCCTCGCGGCGCTCGCTCTCTATGGCTTCGGGCGCGCCTGCTTCGGTGCGGCGGTCGGACTCGTCGCGGCGGCGGTATTCTTTTCCGCCCCGATGACGACCACGCTCATGACTCAGGCTTGGGTGGATCTCGGAGTAGTGTTCTACACACTGATGGCGCTTTGGGCGTTCGTTCGCTGGTGGGGCACGGGAAGGGGAAGCGAGCTCCTTTTGGCCGCGATCATGGCCGGCCTTGCCGGGGCGACGAAGCCTTTGGGCCTTGCCACGGGTTTTGTCCTGGGGGTAGGGATCGTCTGGCGGCTTTTCGGGGCGCTTTGTGCCGAGGGCGGGTCCCAGGCGGGCAGACGCCACGTCTTTGCCGCCTCCCGGTTCCTCGCCAATGGAGTCGCGTTTTTGGCGTTGACAGGGCTCGTAGCGAGTCCCTGCTATCTCAGGAACCTGGCGAGCACGGGCAATCCGGTCTATCCATTCGCGTATAGCCTGTTTGGCGGGCGGGCTTGGAGCGCCGAGGCGGCTAGTTATCTCGATCGATACTACCGCACGTACCGGGCGACGCACGCCAGCAAGCGGCCGGCGCACAGAGGGGAAAGACCGCTCGTCAAGCTCTTGCGAGTCGGCTGGGATCTTACCATGTACCCTAACTCCTACGAGCAAACCAGCCGGTCTGGCTACGACTTGAGCCCGTTCCTGCTCGCCTGTCTTCCCCTGGCCCTGATGAGGAGCCGGCAAAGAGTTGTCCGTGGCTTGCTGGCTTTCGGGGCCGTCTATTCTCTGGTGGTATCTCTTGCCTGGGTACATCCGCGGTACCTGCTGCCCGCAATGGTCCCTCTGATTCTCGCCTGTTCGGCGGGTCTGCTCACGGCGTCTTCCGCGGCGTCATGGCGTGCCGTGGCGGCTGCGGTGACGGCGGTGACCGTCGGGCTGAGCAGCCTGTTGAGCTTGGAGATGCTCTCCTGGCACTGGCGCGACGATTGGGCGGTAGTGACCGGGAAGATGACCGAGGATGCGTACCTCGGGCGCTACGACAAGCGCTACGATCTCTTGAACCTCGTGAACTCCCATGTCCCCCCCGCGGGCAAGGTGCTTCTGCTGGACAAGATCCCTCACCCCTACCACCTGCGGCGGAGCTTCGTGAGCGGAAGCTACCTGGAGCAAGGGTTCATCGACTACCACTCGATGGAGCGGCCGGAGGAGCTGCTGCGCGAAGCGCTGCGCCTCGGGGTCACGCATGTCGCGGAGGCGAAGATGGGAGAGGCCGGAGACCCGTTTGAGGCGCACGTGTTCGACCTTTGGCGCGCCTTCTTGGGGCGGTTCTGTCGCTTGGTGGCGGCTTCGGGGGAAGCTAAGCTTTACGCCCTGAGCATGCCGGGACAGGTCACGAGGTGGCGGGGAAAGGAAGAGGCGTTCGGCGGATGAAGAGCGACGAGCAAGCGAGATCTCGCGGCGCCGGGTTCGTTGCGAACGTCGCTGGTATCCTAGCCACGCGGGCTTCGCTCAGCGTGGTCGGGATCGCGAGCGGGGTCATAACCGCGCGCCTTCTAGGACCGCACGACCGGGGGCTTTTCGCCCTGCTTCTGCTACTTCCGCAAACGCTCACGACTTTCGGCAAGATGGGAATCGCGCAGGCGAGCGTTTATCACATAAGACAGAAGCGAGAGAACGCAGGCGAGGTGGCTTCCAACGCGCTCGTGTTGGCCTTGGCGATTTCGCTTCTCACATTCGCGCTTTGTTATTTCGGCTACGATTGGTTCCTGGCGCCGCTTTTCAAGCGCGAGGCTGATCCGGCGCACGTAGCGGTGGTCTTGGTGCTCGTACCCTTCCTTCTTACGGAGACCTATTTTCTCGGGATTTTGCAGGCCGAGGAGCGCTTCAGGGTTTTCAACATGCAGTCGCTCTACAAGGCGCTACTCAGCCTGGTCGCCCTCGCGGTGGCGCTGGTGATATTGCGGCTCGGGCTTCTCGCCGCTCTCTGGGCGCAGGTTGCGGCGATCGTCGTCGTGAACCTTTGGCTTCTGGTCAAGGTGTATCGGATCGCTCCCTTTCGGCTGCGCTGGAGCGGCCGAAGCGGGGTCGGGATGCTTCGTTTCGGGGCCAAGTCTTACGTGCAGACGCTCGCCACCCACTTGCATTTCAAGTCGGATCAGTACTTGATCGCGCTGTTTCTGGCCCCATCCGACGTCGCGTTCTACGCCATTGCCGCGAACCTCATGGGGCCGATCCTGCAAATTCCAGATGCGGTCGGCACCGTGCTCTTTCCCAAGCTCGCCGCCTCGAGCTCCGCTGACGCCTCGCGCCGCGCACAGATAATGTGTCGCTATACTCTCTTTGCCACCGCGGTCGCCGCGGTAGTCTATGCGATCGGAGGGAGCCAGTGCCTGACGCTGCTTTACGGCGAGCGCTATGCGCCGGCCATCCGGCCCATGCTCGTCATGCTGCCTGGAGTGGTGATGATGTCCATTTACCACATCTTGACGCGCAACTTCACGAGTCAGAACAAACAGGAGATCAACATCGCGGTCGGGGTGACGGCCCTGGGCCTCAATTTCTGCCTGAACCTTGTCTTGATCCCGCGTTTCGGCATCGCGGGCGCCGCCGCGGCGACGGCCGTTTCCTACAGCGTCGCCTCCCTGCTTCTCCTCGGCGCCTTTCTCCGCCGGTCGGGATTGGGGCTCTCCGACACCCTGCTCGTCAGGCTCGACGATCTCGTTGCGCTTCGCAGCGCCGCCTTTGCCGTGGGGGGGCGGCTTCGAGGTGCCCAGGTAAGATGAGCCGCGCAAAGGCAATTGCGCGGGGAACCCGGACGGTTTAGAGTGGGGCAATTCGGAGCATTTGATGAGTAAAGTACTGGTCATCGGGCTCGACTCGGCCAGCCCGGATCTCTTCTTCGATCGCTACCTGCACGAGATGCCGGTCCTCGAGGGATTGGTGAAGGCCGGTGCCTTCGGCCCCCTGCTCAGCACCAATCCACCCATCACGGTGCCGGCCTGGTCTTCCATGATGGCGAGCAAGGACCCCGGCCAGCTCGGGTTCTACGGCTTTCGCAATCGCAAAGATCATTCTTACGAAGCCTACCAGTTCGCCAACTCCGCGCTGGTAAAAGATAACAGACTTTGGGACATCCTGGGTAGGGCGGGGAAGCGCTCCATCCTGGTCGGGGTTCCCCAAACTTATCCCCCTCCTTCGGTGAACGGCGAGGTGGTTTCCTGCTTTCTCACCCCCTCGACCCGAAGCCGTTACACCCATCCGGCGGAGCTCAGGGAGGAGGTCGAGCGAGTGGCGGGGGGCTACGTGCTCGACGTGGAGAACTTTCGCACCGATGACAAGGAGGGCCTGCTCGAGCGCGTTTACGTGAAAACCCGCAAGCATTTCAGCGTGGCCAAGCATCTAATCGCCAACCACCCCTGGGATTATTTCATGACCGTGGAGATGGGGGTCGACCGAATACACCACGGGTTTTGGTCTTTCATGGACCCGCTGCATCACAAGCACGAGGCCGGCAACCCGTTCAAAGATGCGATCCGGGATTACTACCGCTACATCGACTCGGAGTTGGGGGAGTTGATCGCTCTGGCGCCTAGCGGCACGACCGTCTTGGTGGTCTCCGACCACGGCTCGAAGCGCATGGAGGGAGGGATCTGCTTTAACGAGTGGCTCATTCGGGAGGGCTATCTGACCTTGAAGACCGCTCCCAAGCGTCCCACGCCGATCGGCAAGGCCGAGATCGACTGGAAGCGCACCAAGGCCTGGGGGGACGGTGGATACTACGGGAGGCTTTTCATGAACGTGCGGGGCCGCGAGCCGGAGGGGGTGGTGGATCCCGGCGATTACGAACGAGTAAGAGACGATCTCATCGCCGGGATCGCCGAGATAACCGATCCGCAGGGCCGAAATATAGGGTCGCGCGCCTTCCGCCCCGAGGAGATCTACCGGAGCGTGTCGGGCGTGGCGCCGGATCTCATCGTGTATTTCGGCGATCTCGACTGGCGGTCGGTGGGAGCGGTGGGACTGGGAGCGATCCATACCTTCGAGAACGACACCGGGCCGGACGAGGCCAACCACGATTGGCACGGGATCGTCGTTTTGGCGAGCGCGAACGGCTCGCTTCCGCTCGCGGGCAGGATCGAGGGAGCGCAGATTTACGACATCGCGCCGACGGTGCTGGATATCATGGGAGTCGAGGTTCCCGGGGACATGATCGGCAAGTCGCTGATCGCCCGCTAGAGGATTCCGATGCGAAGCGTGGCGGTCGATATCGTGACGGGGTTTCTGGGAAGCGGCAAAACGACGCTGCTTTCCCATGTGCTCGCCCGGGGGCTTAACGGAAAGCCGGTAGCGGTCATCATGAACGAGATCGGCGAGGTGGGGATAGACGGCAGGGTGGTGACCGGTCTCAATTACGTGGAGAAAATGGTAGAGCTTTCTAGCGGCTGCATATGCTGCTCCATCGAGGAGTACCGCTTCGACCTCGCCGTCCAGGAGATCGTCGAGACCGCGAAGCCGCATCTCATCGTCATCGAATCGACGGGGCTTGCGGATCCCGACCCTCTGATCTATCGCGTGAAGTCGGCGGGCCTGGCTCTGGATGCGGTAATTACGGTAGTGGACGCGGCCAACTTGGCCAGGTTCTTGCGGGAGACCGAGGTGGCGCGCCTGCAGGTAGAAGCTGCGGATTTCTTGATCGTAAACAAACTGGACCTCGTGGGCGAGCGCGAACTGGATCGCCTAGTGCGCAGGCTAAGGAAGCTCAATCCCCGAGCCGAGGTCTTTACGACGGTTCGCGGGGCGGTCGATGCCGAGGTGATATTCGCCACGGGGGTGGCGAGCTATCGGGAGCGCGCCGCGCGAACAAGCGCGGGTCACCTCGAGGGGGACGGATTTGCGGCTTTTCTCTACAGGAGCGCAAACCCGCTCTGCCAGGAGCGCTTCGAGCAGGTTCTGGCGCGGCTGCCACGGGACATCGTGCGGGCCAAGGGGATCGTTAGGTTCGTCGGGCGCGATTGGCAGTGCTTGTTCAACTACACCTGCGGCAGGCACGAGCTTTCGTGGCTTCGCCTGCCTGAGGGGGAAAGGCTCGAGAGCCAAGGGGTCTTCATCGGGCGAAACCTCGATCGGCACAGGAACGCGATTTTAGCCGAGCTCGCCCGAGCCGAAGAGGAGGGCTTGGCCGAGGCGGCCAGTTGAGGGAACATAGGGAGCTTGAGCATGACCGACGGTGAAAAGGAAAAAGATACCCAGGCCGAGGAGCCGGGAAAGCATAGCGGGCCGCAAGAGGAAGGCTACTCCGACGAGGAGGAAGCCGAGGTACAAAAACGGCTGGAAGACCTGGGATATATCGAGTAGAAAGATTCTCCCTACCCGCCGGGGGGCGTAGGTGGTAAAATACCGCTGAGCTCTGACGAGGGTGGCAGGCACCAACTCAAGCCTTTCCGTTGGTATCCCGCGCGTTCTTTTTGCGGGATAAAGCCCGAGGGCTCCCCTTTTTTTCGGGACCGTCTCGGATCACGGGTGTAAGTAGAGATTACCCAAACTGTACCTCAACCGGCGGCTTTTTTCGGCCGCCTCGATCGGAGGATAAAAGTGGACCTCTTGGAAAAGATCGCACGGCGCGAAGTCAAAGCGGGGGTCGTTGGTCTCGGCTACGTGGGATTGCCGCTCGCCCTGGAGTTCGCCAGGAATGGACTGGACGTCACGGGGATAGACGTCGACGAAGGCAAGGTAGCGGCGGTGAATCAGGGTTACTCCTACATAACCGACGTAACCTCGGAGGAAATATCGTCCCTCTTGGAACGTGGGCGCTTCCGTGCCACCTCCGACTTCAGCGTCGTTCGAGATCTCGACACGGTGAACATTTGCGTTCCCACCCCGTTGAGAAAAACCAAGGACCCGGACCTGAGCTTCATTATCGCAGCGGTGGACCAGATCAAGAGGTATCTAAGACCGGGACAGTTGATCATTCTCGAGAGCACCACCTATCCTGGAACGACGGAAGAGGTGGTAAAGCCCGCCCTGGAAGAATCCGGCTTGAAGGCCGGGATCGACTTTTACCTGGCCTTTTCCCCCGAGCGGGTCGATCCCGGCAACGAGCGGTTCAAGACCAGAGACATACCGAAGGTGGTGGGAGGGCTCACGCCCGCCTGCTCGCAGGCGGCACGCGCCCTTTACGAAGTGGCGATAGAGCTGGTGGTGCTCGTCTCCTCCCCCCAGGTTGCCGAGATGGTGAAGCTTCTGGAGAACACCTTTCGCGCTGTGAACATCGGACTCGTCAACGAGCTCGCCCTCATGTGCAGCAAGCTCGGAATCGACGTCTGGGAGGTGATCGAGGCGGCTAGCACCAAGCCCTTCGGCTTCATGCCGTTTTATCCCGGCCCGGGTTTGGGAGGGCACTGCATCCCGATCGATCCGTATTACCTGTCGTGGAGGGCCAAGATGAACGGCTTCGAGCCGCGCTTCATCGAATTGGCCGGCCAGATCAACAGCGCGATGCCCAAGTTCGTCGTGGACAAGATAACCGACGCCCTCAACCGGCATCGAAAGAGCGTGAGCGGGTCGCGCATCCACGCGATCGGGGTAGCGTACAAGAAAAACGTGAACGACGTGCGGGAATCTCCCGCGCTCAACGTACTCAAGCTCTTGTGGGAGAAGGGGGCAGAGCTTTCCTACACCGACCCCTTCGTCCCCGAGGTGAGGGAGGAAGGGCTCGAGCTGGTTTCCGAGCCGCTCAGGCAGGTGCTGGAGCGGGGGGTGGATTGCGTGGTGGTACTAACCGACCATTCCGGCATCGACTACGAGGTCGTCGCGCGCTGGTCTCCGCTGGTCGTCGACACTCGTAACGCGATGGGGGAATTCATCGGCGACAATATAGTGAGGCTGTAGTACTGGGCACAGTACCAGGGCGATCCCGACGAAATGCCCCTGGGCGTTCGCAGCGACGAGAATAGTTTGCCGCGGCGGCTGAGGGTCGTGTATAATCGGGCCTCCCGCAGGGAGGCTCGAGAAAGCGCCGTCAATTTCGTCCCTTCGGCAAGCGATGGACGTCGATTCGCGAACCTCCCGGGGGAGTTCTGCGGGGTTGGTACGAAAAACCCGGCAGCCGCGGCAGCGCGGGTGCCAATTCAAGAGGAGGGCTATAGTATGAAGTTCATGCGAAGAAGCCAGGGCGTGCTAGGCGCGGCCCTGGTCCTTTACGCGCTCGGTGGCGCCTACGCTGCGGAACCGGAGCGGTCGCCGACCGCATACCATATTTTGGCGCGCACGAGCCTCTCGCTGAAAGACTACCGTCTGACCAGCAAGGGGTGCAACATCGGCGTCAACAACTGCGGCGGCCAGACGACCTGCCCCGGCTTCATGGCCGACGACACCCAGTTGGTGGCCGATCGATGCGTCGAGGGCGGTGGCGACGTGTACCAGGCGTTCTGCAACGTGGGCGGCTGCCCCCCCAGGGTCCCGCCGGTCGAGACCTGGACCTGCCCTATTCTAGCGGACCAGAGCGATGCGACATTCATCGCGGCCTGCAACACGCTTCCGGGGGGCAATTTCCCGGCGCTCTTCACCTCGACCGACTGGAAGGTGACGGCGCCTAAAAACGGTGGCGACTGCGTCGTCCAGTGTGTCGGTGCAAACTGTCCTGGTCCGCAGCCTGCCGACTCCGATCCGGGCAATGGGAAGTGCGATCTTCCTCCCGGCGATTACGGGCAGGTGACCCCGCTCAACGACTCGATCATCAGCTTCGATGGTGGCATCTACAACATGCTTTCCTACCAGAACGGGAAAAACGTGATCATGGAGTTCAAGGGTCAGACGACGCTCAACGTGAGCCAGGACAGCGAGATGCGATTCAACGACGGCGCCAGAGTCGTGGCCGAGTGTGGGGATCTCAGGATCAATTTCGAGGGGGGACGGACGAAAGCCGTGGACCTGGTCTTGGGTAAGGACTCCATAGTCGTGGCCGATATCTGCGTGCCCTACGGCAAAATCAGGCTGGGCAACTCGAATTCGCTGACCGGTCATTTCTTCGGCAACACGGTAAACAGCGACTTCGGCAACGACGCCCGCTGCTGCCTCGGCAACTGCGGTTGTTTCGACGTCTTCACCCCGAACCCGGTCTGTCAGGGCGCTTCGCTCGACATAACCGGCGGCTGCGATCTCAACAACATAAGCGAGATCAAGATCTGCGGTATCGTGGCGCCGATAGTTTCCCGCTCCGCGGAGAATATCACGGTGACGGTGCCGAACGTGGGGGCGCCCAAGTCCTGCCCGGTGGTCGGCAAGAGCGCGACCGGCACGTTTACGGGTAACTTGAACCTTAAGGTGGAACTATGTGGCGGCGGTGCGGAGTAATGAGTGGGGCCGCGGCCGGCCCCGGGGGTTTGACGATGAAGACAAACGGTAATTCCAAGCCGCCTCGCATAGAGGCTTCGTGTAAGGAGGGAATCATGAGCCGCATGGGCTTTCTCGGTATGGCGATCGCCGGCGGCGCGCTCCTAGCTCTGGGAGCGATCGCTGCCGCCGATGACGTTCCCCTAAGGCGCTCTCCCGGCGTCTATCACATCCTGGCCCGCAAAGAGTTCAAGGGGAAAAACTACGACCTGGTGAGCCAGGGGTGCAATATCGGCGTGAACAATTGCCTGGGGCGCGTAAACGGGCGCGGGCTATTCATGGCCGACCAGACCCAGATGGTGTCGGATAAGTGCACGAATCTGGGTGGGGGCTCGGACGTCTTCCAGCTTTTCTGCAATCAGGTGAAGCGGGAGAGTGCCACACAGCTCAAGGGAGTGACGGTTAGGCATCCGGGGCCACCGGCGGATCCTAACTTCCCGGCCGAAAGCTGGACCTGCCCGATTCTCGCGGATGAAAGCGATGCGACGTTCATCGCGGCGTGCAACGCGCTTCCGGGCGGGAGCTATCCCTCCCCCTTCACCTGGGGTGCCGTCGATGTGCTGGTCAAAAAAGGCGGTAGCGACTGCGAGTGTGGCGGCTGCGATTCCAATCCTGGCAACAACGTCTGCGACCTGCCGCCCGGTGACTACCAGGACGTCAATGTTCGAAACGGCGCCGTCATAAGCTTCGACGGGGGCGTCTACAACGTCCGGCGCTACAAGAACGGCCAGGACGTCAGGATGGAGTTCAAGAGCCCGACGACCCTCAATGTAGCCGCAAAATCGGGGCTCCGCTTCGGCAACGGCGCGCGCGTCATCGCCGAGTGCGGTGACTTTCGCGTGAACTACGAAGGCGCGAAAAGCGTTAACCTGGGAAGGAGAAGCCAGGTCACGATGGACCTTTGCGCCCCGTTCGGCAAGCTGCGGCTCGGGAACACGAACTTCATCACCGGCCACTACTTCGCCGACTCGATCAGCAGCGACAGGGGAAACAGAGGATTCTGCTGCGGGGGGTGCGCCTGCTTCGACCTGGTCGAGCCTAACCCAGCCTGCGTGGGGACGAACGTGACTCTGAGCGGCGGATGCCAGCTAAACAACGTGGAGCGCGTCTCGATCTGCGGGATCGAGGCCACGATCGTGTCCAAGAGCTCTACCGAGATCGTGGTCACGGTTCCCAATGTGGGACCTCCGCAGAGCTGCGCGGTCGACGCGGAGTCGGTGACCGGCGTTTTTAGAAACGCCACTCTTCTTGAAGTACCGGCTTGCCCGTAAAGGGGAGAGCAGGACGGACATAAAGCGGCGGCACCCGGTAGGGAACACCCCCGGGTGCCGCGCTTTGCTCCGTGGACGGCGTTCAGTTGCCGATTATGGTATCGGCCTGAAGCTCCACCGCTTCCCCGGCCTTCAGAACGGTTCCGGTGAGATCGATGAGCGAGCCCTTGCCTTCGGCTAGGATGCGCACCGTTCCATGCTTCTTGGGAGTAGTGACCTTGCTATTTAGAACGTGAGCGGCCCCCGCACCCGCGCCGGTGGCTTCGCCCCGGCCTCCCTCGCTGGAGTGTGACTGAAGCGTCACATTGTCGCCGGACACGCTCGCGCCGGTCATCCAGAGCTCGGCGGCCGACAGAATGTTGATGTCCCCTTCCTTGCTAGCTTGGATCGCCACATCCTCGCCGATGTTTATCGATCCGCCGCCTTCGCCGGTGCTAAGATCGCATAGCCAGCCGCAAGTTACCTTGGCACCGTCGCCGACTAGAAGGCTTGCGGCCTCGGATTGGACAAGAACCGCGCCAGAGTCCTTGTCGCGGGCTTTGAGGGAGGAGTTTTCTCCCAGGCTGACGTCGCCGCCGGCTCTGACATTCACGTAGTCGCCCGCGAAAACCTTGACGCCGTCGCCGATCACGACGTCACCTTCGGCGTAAAACCCGGCCTCGCCGTTTCCGGCCGAAACCGAGGCCGCAACCGTGAGATCGGCTCCCGCCACCACCAGAACGCCCTGGCGGTTAGAGAGCCGGCGCAGGATTACGAGACTGGCAGGGTCGGCCGGGGCGATATAGTCCCCCTGGCTTATCTGCGTGTTGAAATAGCCGCTCGCCAGGAGCTCATCCACGTCCACTCCCATGCCGGCACCGACGTCGCCGTCCTCGGGGTTGTAGAGGCCGTCATTGTTGACGTCGACATAGGAGAATCCGGGGTCGGCCTGAGCGAAAACCAGCCCGGTGGGCAAAAGTACCAGGGCGAGGGCTGCCGTGACAACTGTCGCAAATGTTGAAGTCCGCATTGCTTGGTCACCTCCGTGAGCGTTTACCTTGGTCCTGTTTACCCAACAAGAACCATGCCACTGCCGATCGACTCGCCAGAGCTTTTCCCGTGCGCGTTTTCGAGCGGGAAGGAAGAAGGAGGGGAGTTGCAAAGTTGCCGGGACCTTTGGCTGCGGTACCTGCGTGACGCAAATGGCCGTTGGACCATCGCAAGAGCGGTGATATAGGAATACAAGAGAAGCGATTGGACAAGTGCGGGGGGGCAAAGCGCGAGGGTGAGGCGATGACGCAGGGGGAGCGGCGGCGGGCGATCCTTATGGCGTATCGGCGGGCTTACGACCGCAGCCCGGACGATCCGTTTGTGAACGCCAGGTTGGAGTTGCCCCAGGAGATGGGCGTGAGCTACGAGGAGATAGCCCAGGACGTTGCTTTCCTGGAGCAGAACCGCTACCTCCACTGGAAATCCGCTAACGTGTTTCGCATCTCCCCCAAAGGGCTGCGGGCGACGCGCAGTGCGGAGGATCTCGAGCGGGAGTTTTGACGGCCGGCGCAAGACGGCAATGGTGAGCTTCGGGCAGTGGGAGATTTGGAAAACAGGATCATGAGAAACGGGAAGGAAACGCTTCTTTGGCCCGCGGCGGCTGCAGGGCTTCTGGGTGGTCTGGCGATCGCAGTGGCCGAGTCGCTTATCGTGGTGGCAAAGCACGGCTTCGGGGACTTCGGGGTTTTCCTGTTTGCCGGGATCGCCTACGGTCTCTTTGGTCTCGGAGGCGGGATCGGACTGGGGATTTTGTTTTCGCTCGTCGGCCGGCGCTGGTTGGGAAGCGCCACCGCGGCGGCCCTGGCTGCCGCCACGGTCGTAACTCTCCTAGGTACGGTTATCGGACGCTTTCTCGTCTTTCGCGACCTCTTGGACGAGAAGATCGAGGGGCGTGCGATGGCTTTCCAGTTGGGAACCCTCGCGCTCGCGCTGGTCCTTTTCTCGCTGACCTATCTCGTGATTCGGTCGTGGGCCAAACGCCCGACAGCGCTGGTTCTGAGCTTGCCCCGCGTCCTCGCGGTCACTGCCGTGGCGCTTTGCGTCTTTGCCGCGGCTACCGTCCTCTCCTCGGATGAGGGCGCTCGCGTAGTAGAGAGAACCCGACCTGCCGCCCCGGCCGGCGCTCCCAATATCATCTTGATCGTAATCGATACGCTCAGAGCCGATCATCTTTCCTGTTACGGCTACAGGGAGATTAGCACCCCCGCCATCGACCGCCTTGCGGCCGACGGGACGCGATTCGCAAGGGCCTTCGCCCAAGCCTCGTGGACCCGTCCCTCGATTGCCAGCATTCTCACCTCTCTCTATCCCTCGTCGCATCAGGCGGTCCACAAAGCCGATGCCTTGCCGGAAGGGGTGACCACCCTAGCGGAGGTCCTCGCGCAAGCCGGGTATTACACGGCAGGCTTTGCGAACAACGTCAACGTCGCGCCCGTCTTCAACTTCGATCAGGGCTTCGACGAGTACCATTTCCTAGCGCCCGCGTTCTTCTTCCACGCCACCCGCTCGGCCTCGGAGCTCGCCATCTATAACCAGTTGAGAATGGTGCGGGAGCGGTTTCTCAGTCAGGCGAAACACGTCGAGCACTACTACCAGCCGGCCGAGGTAGTGACGAATAGGGCGCTCGAGTGGCTCGCCTCGGCCGAGGAGCGGCCTTTTTTTCTCATGGTCCACTACATGGACCCCCACGATCCTTATTTCGTGCATCCCTTCGATGGCGAAGGCTACGCCAGGGTCGCGGATCCCAATCCGCCCAAAGAGCGGGCAGAGCTTTATCGCCGCCTCTACCATGGGGAGATCGTTTACCTCGATCGCCACTTGGCGAGGCTCTTCGACGGGCTTCGCGAGCAGGGGCTTTACCAAGGCTCTATAATCGCTCTCACGGCTGACCATGGAGAGGAGTTCTTCGAACACGGCGGATGGTGGCACGGCCAGACGCTTTTCGAAGAACAGATCCATATCCCGCTTATAGTGAAAGGCGCGGGCGGCGCGGGTGCGGGAAGCGTCAATACCGCTCTGGTGACGAGCCTCGATGTGGCGCCCACTCTCATTTCCCTTGCGGGAGTGGCGGTCCCCCAAGCGATGCAGGGGAGGGCGCTGGGGCTCGGGCCCAGCCAGACGGGCGGGCGCGATGCGGTTTTCGCGGAGGAGGATTTCGAGGGGAACGTGCTTTTCGCCGTGCGCACCGAGACCTGGAAGCGAATCGCCGCCAATGCCGCCAACCCGCGGGGGCTTCCTCCAGAGCAGCTTTTCAAGATCGACTCCGATCCGGGCGAGCGAGAAGATCTGGCGGGGCGAAATCGCGAGATGGCCTCCGAGCTAGCCGCCAGGACCGAGACGTTCAAGCAAGAAGCCAGAGCGGAGGCGGTGGAAAGCGCGGGCGCGAGCGTGGACGCCGCCACGAAGGAGCGGCTTAGGGCGCTCGGGTACGTGAACTGAGAGCGACATGATTCTCGTCGTCGGCTTCGATGGAGCGACCTGGGATGTGGCGCGTCCCCTGATCGAGCGGGGGGAGATGCCGGTTCTCGCCGGCATTTGCCGCGGCGGCGCTTCCGGCGTGCTCTCGTCTACCATTCCGCCCGTCACCTTTCCCGCCTGGTCCACTTTCATGACGGGTATGAACCCCGGCAAACACGGGATCTTCGATTTCACCATGCGCCTGTTCGGCACCTACGGGCTTCGCTTCGTCAGCGCGGGCGAGAGGCGAGAGCCGACGCTGTGGGGGCGAATCAGCCGCGCCGGCGGCAGGGTCGGTGTGATCGGGGTGCCGGCTACGTATCCACCGGAGAAGGTGAACGGCTTTCTCGTGAGCGGCTTCGACAGCCCTCTCTCGAGCGGCATAAAGGCTAGCTTCGTTTACCCTAGAACCCTCTACCATGAGCTGAAGGCGCGGGTCGGGGAATACCGCGTGACGGACTTCCAGGAGCTGCGCATCGGCAAGCGCTGGCACGAGAAGGCGTTCCGCAGAATATGCGAGACCTTGGAGATAAAGCTCGAATGGGCTCTCCATATGCTTCGCCGGGGACCGTGGGACTTTTTCATGGTTCTTTTCGGCGAATCGGACACGGTAAGCCACCACTTTTGGATGTTTCACGACCCAGCCTCCCCGCGCCACGACCCTGTGCGAGCCCCGCGTTTTGGCGAGGCGATCCGCTCGGTCTATCGAAGACTCGACGTTGCGCTGGGGCGGCTCGTGGCCGAGTGTCCCCCCGGTGCTACCGTAATCGTCCTGTCCGATCACGGCTTCGGCGGAGCCGGTATGACGGCACTCCATCTGAACGCGTGGCTCGAGGCCCACGGCTACCTGCGCTTTTGCGCAGGGCGGGAGGAACTGGCGCGGCGGGCCTTGCATCTTGCCCGCCGCCGCATCCTGCCCTGGCTCCCCCGCCGCATCCAGGAGTGGATGGTGCGGGCCGGCGGGGGCAAGGCCGCCGGAGAGGCAGAGGCCCGCGCCAGGTTCGGCGGCATAGACTGGAGGGGCACGCTCGCCTTTTCCGAGGAGCTCAACTACGCCCCGGGCGTTTGGCTTCACGTGGCGGGCCGGGACCCCCTCGGGTGCGTGTCGGCATCCGAGTACGAGGCGGTTCGCACCAAGCTCATTTGCGATCTCCAGGGCTGGAGGAATCCCTACACGGGGGAGCCGATCGTGCGCCGTGCCTGGCGCCGAGAGGACCTTTATTGGGGGCCGCACGTCGAGCTTGCACCGGATGTCGTCCTGGAGCTCGATCTGGATGCTGGTTATTCTTACTGTTGTCTCCCGACCCCCGGAACCAATTGGCCAGCGGTGACGAGGGTACCCGCGAAGATTCGAGCGGGTTGCAAAGGAATGGGCATGAACGGGAGCCACCGCCGCGAGGGAATGATTGCCGCCGCGGGTCCCTCGATACGCCCGGGCGCATCCATCAGCGCGGGCCTGGAGGATGTGGCGCCGACCATTCTTCATCTCATGGGCCTTTCGGTGCCCGCCGAGATGGACGGACACGTGATCTCGGAAGCCCTCGAGGCCGAAGCCGCGAGGAAAGGGGCGCTCGCTGCGGGCGCCGCAAGCTTACCCCGCGCGGAGGCGGGCTCGCTCGAAGAGCGAGAGGCTGCGGAGATCAGGGGCCGGCTTGCCAGTTTAGGGTACCTGGGGTGAGCGAGTGTTGCGCTGCGAGGCTTTTCCCCGCAGGGTCGTCGTAATCGCGGCCTGCCCTTATCCGGCGCTTCAAGGCTCGCAGCTTCTCATCAGGCGCCTGGCGGAGGGGTTGGCCAAACGCGGCCACGAGGTGCGGGTGGTAGCCTACGGCCAGGGACTCGGTGAATCCCTGGGCGATGTCGCGGTGGATCGCACCCCCCGCGTGCCCGGCATGGCGACCCTTCGCTCGGGGCCGCGGCCACAGAAGCTCATATTGGACTTTTTGCTCCTCGTTCGCACGGTCGTAACGGCGATAGAGCAGCGGGCGCAACTCCTCCACGCGCACAATTACGAAGGAGCGATAGTGGGGCTGATCGCGTCGCGCCTTCTCGGCTTGCCCCTGGTTTATCACGGGCACAACGCCATGGCGCAGGAGTTACCCACGTATTTTCGACGGCGTTGGAGCAGGAAGTTGGCCGCGCGAGTGGGCGCGTTTCTCGACGACCACGTTCCGCGCCGTGCCGACCACTGCATCGCCGTCTCGCGTGAGCTTTTCGAGTTCTTGCGCCGCCGCGGGGTGGCGGACGGGGGAGCGAGTTACATAAGTCCGGGCGCCGAGGTGGAGGAATTTCCTCTCGTCGGCGAGGAGGAATTAGGCAGGTTGCGCTCGGGCTTCGGGCTGGAGGGGAAGAGGGTGCTCCTCTATACCGGCAACCTCGATCTCTACCAGAATCTCGGGCTTCTCTTCGAGGCGCTAAGATGCGTGCTGGCCGAGGTTCCCCAGACTCTTCTCGTGCTCGCGACGCACTCGGCGCCGCGAAATCTGGACTGCCCCTCGCAGCTTCGCCACGCGGTGAGGGTTTTTAGGACCGACTCCTTCGCCGCCATTCGCGATCTTCTTTCGGTGGCGGAGGTGGCTCTTTGCCCCCGCACCGAATGGTCGGGATTCCCGATGAAGCTTCTCAACTACATGGCGGCGGGCAAGGCCATAGTCGCCTCGGCCGGTTCGGCCAAGAGTCTGAGGGACGGGTACAACGGGTTGGTGGTGGCGGATGGAAACGCCTTTGGCTTCGGGCGAGCGATCGTGAGAATCTTGCGGGACGATGCGCTGCGGGAGCGCTTGGGCGAAAACGCGCGCCGCACGGCGCTCGACCAATATTCCTGGGAGCGGCTGCTCGAGCGCGTGGAAGAGATCTACGAGCGAGTTCTCGCCGAAAGAAAGGGGGCTCGAGGCGCGCGCCTCGGCTGGGTGCTGGGGCGGATAGGGGGCTGCGGCTCGCAGACGGCGGGTGTGCCGCGAGCGGAGTGATTCGATGAGCGTTCTTCCCAGGGTAGCGATTACAATGGGGGATCCGGCCGGGATCGGGCCGGAGGTGACGGTCAAGGCTTTGGCGGAGCAAGCGCCGTGGCGGTGGTGCGTGCCCGTCATTCTCGGCGACGCGGCAGTCCTGGCCGAGCGAGCTAGGATGTTGGGCTTGCAGCTCCCCTTGCGGGTCATAGAAACCGTCAGGGAAGCGGCCTCGGACCCGGCTCTCTATGTGGTGGACGACTGCCAAATAGACGCTTCCCGGCTCAGGTTGGGGGAGGTCGATCCCGCCAACGGGGCGGCCGCTGTGTTCTACACCAGAAAAGCAGCGCGCCTTGCGCTTCGCGGCGAAATCGATGCCATCGTCTCGGCCCCGCTGAACAAAGAGGCGATGCACCGAGCGGGCTTCGATTACGAGGGGGCCACGCAGATCTTCGCCGAAGAGGCCAAGTGTCAGCGTTACGCGATGGCGCTGCTCTTGGGGGACTTCCGGCTCATCCTGCTTACCAACCACATGTCGCTCAAGGACGCCATCGCGAAGGTGAAGCGGGAGCGGGTGCTGGAGAAGATCATGCTGGCGCACGAGGCGCTCGTGGCGATGGGCTTGGAGCGGCCGCGCATCGGTGTTGCCGCGCTTAATCCCCATGCGGGGGAAGCGGGCAAGTTCGGAAGAGAGGAGATCGAGGAGATTATTCCCGCCATCGAGGACGCTCGCGCCGCCGGCGTAAACGCCATCGGCCCGGTTCCGGGCGATACCGTTTTCGTGCGCGCCAAGCAGGGGGAATTCGACATGACGGTCGCTCTCTACCACGATCAGGGGTTGGGGGCGATAAAACTCATCGGCTGGGGGACGGTCGTCACGTTGCTGGTTGGGCTCCCGTTCATCAGGACCTCGACCGGCCATGGCACCGCCTTCGACATCGCCCCCCGGCTTTGCGCCGATCATACCAACATGGTGGAGGCCATACGGGTGGCGGCCGACATGGCCAGAGTGGGACTCGCCAAAAAGAACCGCGGGGGTACGATTGCCCATGGATAGCGAGATTATGGACGAAGGGAAGCTACGGGAAGAGCTCGCCCATTTCTGTCAGGTTGCCTATCGGCGGCACCTCGTTTCCGGCGCGGGCGGGAATCTGAGCGCCCGCATAGGGGAGTCGCAGCGGGTGCTCATCTCTCCGAGTGGCTTCTCTTTGCGAGATTGCGAGCCCGAACACTTCGTCACGGTCGATCTCGAAGGCAAGAAAGTGGGGGGACCGGATGGACTCGTGCCCTCGAAAGAATCGGTGATGCACACGGCCATCTATCAGGTCAGGCCGCAGGTTAGGGCCGTCGCCCACCTCCATCCCAGGGCCTGTATCGTGTTCGCCAATCGACTGGAACCCATACCACTGGCCACGGTGAGCGCGCGGGCGAAGCTCGGATTCACGCCGGTAGTGGCCGAGGCCCCTTCGGGCTCGCAGGCGCTCGCTCGCTTCGTCCGCCAGGCCGTGCAAGACGCGCCCGCCTCGAACTTCTTCCTGCTCGAGCGCCACGGGGTGCTCGCCATCGGGACGAACCCGAGGGATGCCACGGATCTCGCGGATCTTGCGGAAGATACCGCTCGGATAGCGCTCGACTCGGCCCGTGCGCAAGGGCTCCTGGTGCGCCGAAGGATATTCGACGTTTCGGTGCGCACGAGCGCGAATATGCCCTTTTATCCCGGTGACCCGCGATTCGTGCTCACGCGGGTCAAGTCGCTCGAGCGGGGGGACGCCGCCAACGTCTCGCAGATCGCCATGGGGGTGCACACCGGCACGCACATCGACGCTCCGGCGCACTTCCTGACCGGTGGGGCCACGCTCGACAGCCTGCCGCTCGAGGCCACGATCGGAGAGGCGGTCGTGGCCGACTTGCGAGGGCAAGCTAGGATCGAGGCGGCTTCTCTGAAGGAGGTCTCGCTCGGGGCCGGGGACATCCTTCTTTGCAAGACTGACAACTCCGATCTCTGGGACCGAGGGGAGTTCCAAAAGGACTACGTGGCGCTCACGGCCGAGGCGGCGCATTACCTGATCGAGCGGGGAATCAAGGCGGTCGGCATAGATTACCTATCGATCGAGGCGTTCGGGAGCAGCGATTTTCTGGTTCACAAGCTCCTTCTCGGAGCGGGGATCGCCGTGATCGAGGGGTTGGATTTGAGCGGTGTCATGCCCGGCCGCTACGAGTTCTTCTGCTTGCCGCTTGCGCTCTCGGGAGCGGAAGGGGCGCCGGCGCGAGCCATGCTCGTAGAGCGATAGAAGGCGCGCAGGGGCTTGCGGGGCCAGGCGGCCCGCGGGTACCAGGGCCGACCGTGTTGGTAGTAGCAGACGACTTGACCGGCGCTTGCGACGTGGCGGCGGTATTCGCCGAGGGGGGCTGGCCTGCCTTCGTGCCGCTCGGGAGGGGTGCCCTGCCCGGGAGCCTGTTGGTGTACAACACCCAAAGCCGGGAGGTCTCGCGTGCCCGAGCCGTGCGGCGCATCGGCCAACTGCTCTGTGAAGTCACACCCGCCTTGGTCTTCAAGAAGATCGACACGGCACTTCGGGGGCACGTGGGAGCCGAGCTCGAGGCGATTCTTGAGCGGGTTGCCGGCGGGGTGGCGATCGTGGCGCCGGCCATCCCCGAGGTGGGGCGTTACACCAGGGAGGGGAAGCAGTGGTCGGGAAGCCTCACCATCGACGAGAGTTTCGCAGAGGACGGAGCGAGCAGGGTCGTGGGGAGTTCGATTCTCGATCTCCTTTCGCGCCAGACCGAGTTCGGGGCGCAGGCCTTCGGGCTCGAGGTGGTGCGAGGAGGAGGGTTGGCGGCAGAGATGGCGCACGCCGTATCTTGTGGGCGGCGCATCCTGGTGCTGGATTCAGAGTCGGCGGATGACTTGAGGATGATAGTCGAGGCTTCGGGCGAGCTTCCCTGTCCGCTAGTTTTGGTAGGCTCTACCGGCCTCGCTCGGGCTTGGCTTGCGGAAAGGAGAAGACGGGCGGCGGGCGAGGCGCCGCGTTGGCCAAAGACCGGCAGCGCGCTCTTGGTCGTGGGAAGCGCCAACCCGGTGGCCCGCGCGCAGTGCGAGTTCGCCTCGCGCAGGGCCGCGGCAAAGCTTTTCCTCCTGGATGCCGGCTCAGAAAAGGGGTATGAGGGGGCCATAGAGGGCGCCATACGGGAGCTTTCCGCGGGCCGAAACGCGATCTTCGCTCTTGCGCGGCCCAGGGGAAGGGTGGCTTTTCCTGCACGGCGTAAAGCGCGGCGCTTGTTGGCGCATGCGAGCCTCGAGGCGGCGCGGCGCTCGAAGCCCGCCCGGCTCGTCCTGGTCGGTGGAGAGACCGCGTATGCGGTGCTCAAGCTTGCGCTCGCGAAAGCGCTTTACGTCTCGGGCGCGTGGGCGCCGCTCGTGGCGAGGGGGGTCGTTGTAGGCGGAGCGTTCGACGGCGTGGCGCTTCTTACCAAGGGAGGCTCCACCGGAAGGGAGTCGCTCCTTTGGGAGGCGATTTGCTCGCACGAAGATCGCGAGCTAAGTGGGGAAGCGGACGAGACTGGGGGGGGCGCGGTGAAACCATGCGCATATCGATCTTGATTCCGGTATACAACGAGGCGGCGACGATAACCGAGATAATAAGCCGCGTAAAAAAAGTCGAAGGTGTGGACGAGGTGATCGTCGTGGACGACGCCTCGACCGACGGGACGGGCGAGGTGCTGGCTCGCATTCAGCTCGACGGGGTGCGGGTGCTTCAGCACGAGCGCAATCGCGGAAAGGGGGCGGCTATCAGGACGGGTCTTTCCCGGGTGAGCGGCGATATCGTGGTGATCCAGGATGCGGATCTGGAATACGACCCCAGGGACATCCCGAGCCTCGTGGCGCCCATCGTGAGTGGCGAGGCGGATGTCGTTTTCGGATCGCGCTTCCTGGGCGGCCCCCACCGCGTTCTCTATTTTTGGCACTACCTTGGAAACCGCTTCCTCACGCTTCTGTCGAACATGTTCACGAATTTGAATCTCACCGACATGGAAACGGGTTACAAGGCATTTCGGGCGGAAGTGATAAAAGGCTTGGAGATAGAGTGCGACCGGTTCGGTTTCGAGCCGGAGATCACGGCCAAGGTGGCGAGGCTCGGCTGCCGGATCTACGAGCTACCGATCTCCTACTGGGGGCGCGGCTACGAGGCGGGAAAGAAAATAACCTGGAGGGACGGAATCGCGGCGCTCTATCACATCTTGCGCTTCAACCTCCGGGGGAGGTGGAGGAGAGGCGCCCGAGCAGAGCGGCGGTTCTGAAGGTGGCGCGGCTCACCGCGGCGAGGCTTTTCCCCCAGCCTCCGGGCCGAGCGGCGACTAAGGCGCGCGCAGCGATTCGGCCCAATTCTTCGTTCCCTTCCGCTTGGGCCACGTAAGCGAGTGCCGGCACCATGCGAATGTCCGAAACCCTTCCGGGTTCGGCCGCCAAAACCTCGGCGTACTGTCGCAGCCAAGCGAAAATACGGGGATCTGCGTTTATCTCGTGCACGTAACTGAGACCATCGGCGAGAATTCCCATCTTGAAGCCGATCTTGTCCGCAGAAGGCGTCGTCGTCGCCATCGCTGCGCTCGCGTAGAGCTCCGCCGCATCGAGGTAGCGCGGATCTGCGGTAGCTCTATACGCGGTTACCAGGCCGATCATAGGCCATCCCCACTGACGGGGGTTTCCGGACTTTCTGTTCCGCCCCCGCCACACGAGGTAGTCGGCGATACCGAGGGCCGCATCGAGCGCGCGCCGATCGCCGGAGAGCCAGTAGTAGGAGATCAGGCCCTCGTTCCAGGTATGTCCGAGGTCGACCGTGGTCTTGCTGTCGAGAGCGAAGTGCAGGGCCTTGTGCGGATGGTTCATGCCGACGAGGTGCGGTCGCGTGGGGGAGTGGTGAATTATATCCACGTCCATGTAGTGCCGGGCCGTGGCGTCGAGGAAGGTTCTGTAGGTCGGCGAGCCGCCCGAAAGGAAGGCCAGCGCCAATACCTGGGAGAGGTCGTACTCCAAATTCCCCCAGCCGTCGCAGTCCTCGCTGCGGTCCATGAAACCAGGAAAGTTCCAGTCTCCCCAATTGAGCATGCCGTAGTAGCCGAATCGCTTCGGACCAGGCGCGGAACAATCGATGGTGCCGGTGTCGGCCCAGGGATCTCTGTCTAGTAGCTTTAGATACCGCTCCCAGGCGGACGAGAACGCCAGGAGAACGCGGCGGTGCAGGGGGTTGGCAGGGTCGAGCGAATTATTGGCCGCATGTGTCGAGCCGGTATAACGGGGATCTGGCCGCGCCACGGGGGGTGTGAGGAGCGCCCTGGCGGATCGAGCGGCGTCCTCGAGAGGAGTTGCCGCCGGCCGCAGCACGAGCGCGATCTCGTGGGTCTTGGCGGCGCCGCTACCCATGAGGAGGGGTCGCAGCCCAGCCCACATCGAATATTTGACCGAGTTGGAGGAGACATCGAAGCTTTGCGGGTATTCCTGCCAGAAGAAGCGACTGGCGAGCAGGACCGATCCCCGTTCCTCGCGCGTCTCGACCCAGCCTGCGGCCCGCGTGCCGGCGAAGTGGCCGGCCTCGAAGTGATCCGCGCTCTCCTGCACCAGACGGTCGGCCATCCCGATCGGCGCCACGATGATCTCGTCCCCGTCCCCTCCGAAGGCTCTGGCCTCGGCTCGCAAGGGAAGGTCGGCGCTGATCTCTTCGATTTTCGAGTAGAACCGATCATGCCGGTCGATGAAAGTATAATAGAGGCGGACGAAAGGCTTGCCGGCGTACGCATCTATTCGCAAGACGTAATCCATTGCGGTCTCGAAGCTACCCTCGATGGTGATCTCGGCCCTGAGGGGTCCTGTGGCGACGGCCCTGACCGACCGGGGCGGCTTCGCACGGTACGTGGCACCATCCAGGGAAACGCTCAAGCCGAGGGGTCCGGCCGAGGGGCCACCGCGGAGCGAAAGGCCGGCAAGAGGCGCGAAGGTGTCGCGGGGCACGGAAAACAGTAGCTCACCCGTGTCGACCTCGACCGCGGAAGGCGATTCCCTGACCGTCACGGCCGCCTCCGGCAAGGGGGAGGAGGGCCCGACCTGAAGGGTAAGGGGCGCCTGCTCGTAGGGCTGCATGGAGAGCTGAAAATCTACGAGAAGCCACCTGGTCGAGCCGTCCGGCCAACGGGAGAGGATCTGCGCCTGGGTGGGCAGCGCCTTTGCACCTTGCATGACGACGACCTGGCCCGCATCTGCCATCGCCCCTCGGGGCAGCGGCAACGAGGCCGTCACGGGATAGAGGCGGCGAGAGATTCCTGCGGTTTCTATTACCTCAAAGGGAGCTACGTGAAGGGGTTTGAGTTCTTCTGCCTGCGGCACCACAGGGGGGATTTCGCGCACTCTGGTCTTGGTAGCCTGGGGGCTTCGGCATCCGCAAAGGATGACGAGAGCGGCGAGCGAACCCGCCGCAAGCCGCAACGCACCCGCTTTGGCGTCTGCCGAGTCGAGAAGCATCGGCTGCATCCTACCACATGGTGAACGACCTTGCAGTCTATTGTCGCGTGGGAATCGGTGATTCGACGTGGCGGGCAAGAGACGATCGCGTAGAAAACGTGTGGACAGCAACGGCGTGGGAGGGGTAAGATGAAACGTCGAGAGAAGCTAACCGGGGAGCAGCGAGTCGCCCTCGCGCTCGATCTCATCAGAGGCGAGTCAACTCTGGCGCAAGTGTGCGCGCGCTACAAGGTGAGCCACACCACCGCCTACAAGATCCGCAAGGCTTTCCTGCAGGGCGGGGGCGAGGCTGTCATGGGAAGAAGAACGCGGATGATAGAGATGCTTTGGGACAGGGTGGCGCGCCTGGAGCGGGCGCTGGGAGCGCGATCGAGCGACGACCCGGCCGACGGCAGAGAGTAGGGGGTGGAAGGAGGCGCCAACGGGCCCAGGTGGGGTGGGCCGAGGGAACGGGGGGTTCGTCGCATTCGGCGTTTATTCGATAACTTAGCCGATGCCTTGTAATGATTCGCAGTAGGTTTTTTTTGGGCCTGGCCCTGCTCGGGTTGCCGAGCCAGCTTTGGGCGGCCCAATATTTCGTCGCACCCGGTGGGTCCGATGCCAACAGCGGATCCGCCAGCTCTCCCTTCGCCACCATACAGCATGCTGTGAACGTCGCGGGGGCGGGCGACGTAGTCACGGTCACGGAAGGGACGTATTCCGAGGCGGTGGTGGTGACGAGCGGTGGTCTGGCAGCCTCACCCCTCAGAATCGAGGCGAGCGGAGCGGTGGCGCTGGTCGGGCCTGGCGGTGCCGCGACTGCCGGCATGAGCCTCGAGGCTAGCTACGTGGAGGTTGCGGGCCTCGATATCAGCGGCTTCGACTCGGGCATTTCCATCGCGCAGGGTAAAACGGAGCTCGTGCTCCGCCAGCTTTCGATCCACGACAACGGGCGCGGAATTTTCATCGATCGAGCGACGGGGGTTGTGCTCGAGGACTCGAACTTGATCGACAACTGTACCGACGGGGTAAGAGCGGTGGGAACGTCGCGCAACCTCACCTTTCGCCGCCTCGTCGCGATCGGCAACGGGAGCGCCTGCGCTCTCAAGGGGGACGGGTTCTACCTGGCGCCGGAAGTCAGGGATGTCCTTCTGGAGGACTGCCGCGCGGAGGCAAACAGCGACGATGGCTTCGATACGCGAAGCAATCGGACCACTCTTAGGCGGGTCGTCTCGCTCGGCAATGCCGATCATGGGGTGAGGCTGGAGCGGGATGCGACGGTCGAGGTGAGCCTAATCGCGAACAACGGGCCGGTCGGGCTGGAGATAAGCGGAGCGCAGGCGGCCACTTTGTCGGTTGCGGCCTCGACCATAGCCGGCCAGCCGATAGCGCTCCTTCTCGGTCCGGGCGGGCAGCCGATCTCTGCTTCGCTCTTGGGCAACGTGTTGAGCGCAACCGGCAAAGTCATCGAGTACCAAGAAACCGTAACGCTCAGCGAAGATTACGATCTCATCTTCAGGACCTCGCCGAGCTTGCCGCACATAGTTCGTAAACTCGCGGGCACGACCACGGCAAGCTACACGGCAGACGATATCAATGGCGGCCTGTGGACGAGCGCTACCGGCCAGGGTGCCCACAGTATCGCGGCCGATCCTCTCTTCGTGGGCGCGGGGCAGGCGCCTTTTGGGCTCAGAGCTGCAAGTCCTGCGGTGGACGCGGGCCCGCCGGCAGGGGTTCCGGCGACGGACCTGCTCGGCGTGGCTCGGCCGTACGGGGGCGCCGTGGATATGGGGGCTTTCGAAAGGGTCGGCGGAGTCACTTTTTACGTAAGCCCCTCTGGCGACGATACCGGCGCGGGAACAGCCGGGGATCCTTTTCTGACCATCGGCCGCGCCGCGGCGGTGGCCGGGGCAGGCGACACCGTCGTCATCGGAGCTGGTGATTACTACGAGGCGGTCGCTCTTACCGTCTCCGGGCTCCCGGGCGCACCGATCGACTTTTATGCCGAGCCGGGAGCGAGGCTCTTGAGCCCGCTTCCCGACCCTGTGGGTGGTCCCGACGGCGTGACCGTCGGCCCGGGAGTCGGGTTCGTGACCGTAAGCGGCCTTCGCATAGGCGGCGGCTTTCGCCGGGGGGTCTACCTGCGAAACGGGTCCCACGACGTGGCGGTAAGCGGGCTCGAAGTGACGGGCAACGGGACCGGCGTCCTGGTCGAGGGGGCGAGTAACGTTCTGCTCGATGGTATCCAGAGCCGCGACAACTGCAGTCACGGGATCGCGGCCACTCTGGGCGCTCGGGCCCTCACGGTGCGAAACACCGCGAGTGCGGGAAACGGGATGTGCAGCTCCCAGGGGGATGGCATTTACGCCGACAATTCGACCGCGGACATGGCGGTCGAGGATTCCTCGGCGACGGGAAACGCCGGCGAAGGTTTCGATCTCAGGGGAAGCGGCGTGACCATAAGCAGGAGCCGATCGCTCTCGAATCAGAAAGATGGCATCAAGTTGGTGGCCGGCGGATCCGTGGAAAACTGCGTCTCGTCGGGCAACGGGACGGTGGGGCTCGAGCTCACGGGCGAGCTCGCAGGAGCTTACCTTCGAATCGCCTCTTCGACCTTCGCGGACAACTCGATCGGTATCCTCCTCGGGCCGGCCGGGCAGCCGGCGAGCGTCGAGATGGTGAACAATATAATCTCGGGAAGCGGCAAACTTCTGGAGTTCCAGGCTACCGTGGCTTTGACCGAGAACTACGACCTCTTCTTCCGAGACACCTCTTCGCTCCCCCACATCGTGAAAAAGCAGGGCGGTACACAGCTTGCATCGTACAACGCCTCGGACATAAGCGGCGGCGCGTGGGCGGCCGCGGGAGGAGGAAGCCAAAGCAGGGCGTCGGATCCTCGCTTCGTGCGGCTTGGCCCCGAGCCTTATCAAATCAGATTGGACAGCCCTGCCCTGGATGCGGGGCTTGCAAGCGAGGCACCGGCCACCGACATCGCTGGTACACCCCGCCCGCAGCTCGCAGGGGTGGATCTAGGGGCGTACGAGCGGCCGGAGGGAACGAGCTTCGCGTTCTATGTCGCCCCGGACGGGTCGGACGGCGGCGACGGCAGCATGACCTCCCCCTTGCGCTCGATTACCCTCGCTTTGGGCTTTGCCGGCCCTGGGGATTCGGTGATTTTGCTGCCGGGGACGTACCAGGAGGAGGTGACGGTTTCGGGAGGCGGAGCCTCCGGTGCCGAGATTATCCTGCTCGGGGAGCCGGGGCGGGTCTTTCTGCGGGGCGCCGGAGGGGGAGTGGGCCTCCGGGTGGCCGACGGGGTGGGACACGTCCAGGTGGTAGGGATAACCATAGAGAATTTCGCCACCGGCGTTCTTCTAGCCCCTGGAAGTCACGACGTGACCCTGAGCCAGGTGGAGGCGATAAACAATGCGGGTGTTGGGTTCGAGATCGACGGTGGCGTCGGTGTCCTGATCGAGAACAGTCGGGCCGCGGACAATTGCGGCCATGGGATAGAAGTGACCGCGGGAAGCGGTGGCATCGCCATAGGCGATACGGAAAGCTCCCGCAACGGCGTGTCCTGCGGCAGCGCGAGCGACGGGTTCCACGTGTCTGGTCTCGCTTCGGACGTCGCCATCACGCGCAGCCGAGCCATGGGAAACGCAGGCGACGGATTCGACCTGCGCGGGGCCAACATGTTGCTTTCGCGCGCGCAGGCCTGGGACAACGCCGATCGTGGAGTCAAGGCCGAGCGTAGCGCCGAGGTGGAGACGGCTCTGCTCGCCCGCAACAAAGTCGGGATCGAGCTTACCGGTAGCTTCGCAGGCGGGTCGCTGCTGGTCAGAAGCTCCACCATCTTCACCGATGGATCGTACGGGCTGCTCATCGGGGCGGGCAGGCAGCCGGTATCGGCCACTATCGTTAACAGCATCATAGCCGGGTCGGCCAAGAGCTTGGAGTACCAGGTAACGGCCGATCTCACCGAGCATCACAATCTCTATTACCGTTCCCCGGCTGGCTCCTCCCACATCGTCGTCAAAGACGGAGGCTCCACGGTTGCGCAATTCGGCGCCAGCGCCATAAACGACGGGAGCTGGTCCGCGTACTCGAATCAGGGGCAGGGAAGCATGGCGAGCGATCCCTTGTTCGCCGCCGCGGATTTCGGGGACTTCTCGCTTCGCCGGGCAAGCCCGGCGGTCGACGCGGGCGACGACGCGGCGGCGCCCAGCGTCGATCTCATGGAAAATGCGAGGCCGATGGGGCTTGCGGTGGATATCGGGGCGATCGAGAGACCGCCCCCCACTTCGCTGTACGTCGCGCCCGATGGATCGGACGACAATCCAGGGACCGCCTCGGCGCCCTTTGCCACGTTGCAGCGGGCGGCTGACCTTACGGGCCCGGGATACGAGGTGGTGGTGCGGCCAGGCGTTTACCGGCAGGTGCTTGCGATCTCCGAGAGCGGCGTCCCGTCCGAAGCGATAGTCTTTACCTTCGAGCCGGGGGCGCGACTCGCGCCTCCGGCTGGCTCCCAAACGGCCGTGAGAATCGCGGCTGGGGTGGGGCACATCGAGATCTTCGGGTTGGTTGTCGATCCTGGGTTCGCCCGCGGCATCGTGGCCGAGCCTGGCGCCCACGATCTTGCCATCGTTTCTCCGAAAATAGTCGGAGCCTCCGAGGGGATGGTGCTCGACGCAGTGGCGAACGTCGCCGTCCAAGGGGGTGTGGTGAGCGAAAGCTGCGGTGACGGGGTGAGAATAACGGGCGCCAGTCACGATGTCGTCTTGAGCGACGTCGAGAGCACCGATAACGGGGTGGGATGTCCGGGAACCGCGGCGGGTTTTTACGTCGAGAGCGCAGCCTCGAACGTGACCTTCAGGCGATGCCAAAGCCGCGGTAACACAGGAAGCGGATTCGACACGGCGGCATCCAATGCAGCGCTCCTGCAGTGCATCGCCTCCGAGAACGAAAACATCGGGATTCGCTCGAGCGGGGTGACGCACGTGGAGAACTGCCTCGCCACGATGAACCGGAACTTCGGCATTCTCGGCGCCGGCTCGTCGCTGGAGATCGTAAACTGCACGGTGGCCGACAACGGCGGAGGCGTCCTCCTGACGGGCGGCTCGGCAACGATGGTCAATAGCATCGTAGCCGGAGCCAACAAGACGCTCGAGTTCCAGGAAGGCGTTTCGCTTACCGAGCATCACAATATTCTCTACCGCACGAATCCGAGCGCGGCCCATATCGTGCTAAAACGGGGCTCGCAGACGCTCGCGTCTTACAACGCAGCCGACATAAACGGGGGGCGCTGGCAATCCGAAAGCGCGACCGGGGCCGCGACCATCGCCGCGGATCCCGCCTTCGGCAATCCTCCTATTGGAGTGTACTCGCTGCGCTCTTTTAGCCCAGGGGTGGATAGCGCGAGTGCCGCCGAGGCCCCCGCCTCGGACATCACCGGCAAGAGCAGACCTCTCGGTGCCGAGGTGGACCGGGGTGCCTACGAGCGGGCAGTCACCGGGGGCGCACTTTACGTCGTTTCCCCTGGCGGTTCCGACGCCGGTGATGGAAGCGAAGCTAACCCATGGCGCTCGCTCACGCGCGCGTTGTCCGAGGCGGGCCCGGCCGATGTAGTGAGGGTTATGCCTGGAATCTACCGGGAGACGGTCCAAATTCCCTTCGGGGGCACCTCGGATGATCCGCTGGTCATCGAAGGCGAGCCAGGAGCCGTATTGGCAAGCCCCGATCCCAGCCAGCCTCTGGTGGGGGTTACCATCTCTGGCGGCGCGAGCGGTCTCGAGATCCGAGGCTTGGAGATCGGGAGCGGTTTCGACCGCGGCCTTTGGATTTTGCCGGGGGCGAGCCGGGTGGTGCTTGCCGACCTCACGGTTCACTCGAACAACGAAGGGATCGTAATCGACGGCGCCAGCGACGTGCTCGTCGACGGTGGCGCGAGCCGGAGCAATTGCGTCGCCGGTTTGCGGATAACCGGGGCGGCTCGAACTGTCGCGATCGTGGGAACTTCTAGCGAGGAGACAGGAGTGGCCTGTGGCGGTTTCGGGGCCGGTTTCAAAGTCGGAGCCGAGGCTCGTGACGTTACCTTCGAGGGCGCTCTGGCCAGGGGGAACTCGGAAAATGGCTTCGACATAAAGGCGCGCCAAGCGAGACTTCGGGCCATCGTCGCCGAGAATAACGGCAACATAGGACTTCGCGTAGAGCACGACGCCACGGCAGAGAACGTGATTCTCGCCGGCAATGGCAACGTGGGGGCGGTAGTGGCAGCGGGCGACCCGGAGGGGGGAAGCCTCGCCCTCGTGAACGCCACGATAGCTCAAAACACCGTTGGAGTCCTGGCGGGTGCGAGCACCGTAGGGCCGGTGAAGCTCGTGCTGGTCAATTCCATACTGGCGGGAGAGGGAAAACTGCTCGAATACCAGCATAGCGCCGCTCTCGTCGAGCATCACAATCTTTACTACAGGGTGCCGGCCACGGCCTCGCATATCGTGCGCAAGGACGGGGGAACGACCCTGGCCGCCTACAATGCCGCTGGTATAAATAGCGGCCTCTGGCAAGCGGAGAGCGGCCAAGGTGCGGCAAGCCTCGCTGGGGATCCCCGCTTCATCGATCCGGCTAGCCACCTCTTTTGGCTTCGAGCGGATAGCCCCGCCGTGGATTCGGGTTCGGCGGAAAAGGCGCCGCCAGAGGACCTGCTCGGGCGTCCGCGTCCTCTGGGCAGTGAAGTGGATCGCGGTGCGTACGAGCGATCGAGTAGCGGTGGTGGCACCTACTACGTGGCAGCGGACGGATCGGATACCAACGACGGATCGGCGGAGGCGCCTTACGCGACGTTGCAGCGGGCGTCGGACATGGCGGCACCCGGCGATACGCTCGTTTTGCGCGCGGGCACCCACACGCGGTCAGCGAGGATCGAGGTCGGGGGAAGCCCCGCCCTTCCGATAACGATCGAGGCGGAGCCCGGTGCCATCATGGATGGCTCCTCGGGTGAGCCTGCCACTGCCGCGATTTCCGTGGCCTCGGGTATCGGGCACATCGTTTTGCGGGGGCTCGCCATCCAGGGATCCTGGCCGGCGGGAGTGGCCCTGGAGCCGGGAAGCCACGATATGACCATCGATCAGGTGTCGGTGCTCGGAGCCAAGCGAGGGATCGCTCTGGCGGGGGCTTTGCGCGTCTCCCTATTCGGGGTAACGGCTACCGACAACTGCGATGCGGGCATAGCCATCGAGGCCGGCTCGAGCGAAGTGGTTCTGGAAAGCGTAAGGGGTACGCGAAATGGCGTAAGCTGCGGAGACCTGGCCGATGCGGTCTTCTCCGACGCCAGCACCAGCAAAGTAACCGTCAGCAACTCCTCCTTCAGCGAAAATACGGAAGGCGGCGTGGATCTGCGCGGCAGGACGAGCGGTGTAAGGCGCGTTACCGCCTTCGCCAACGGTGAAGCGGGCATCAGAGTGGACGACGGGCTGGTGGAGAACTGCTTGAGTTACGGTAATGCGGCTGCGGGAATCGCTTCGGTCGGCCGCGAAGACGGGGCAGCGGTGGAGATCAGGAACTGCACCTTCCACGATAACGGGATCGGCGTGCGTCTGGGCGAGCCGGTGAGAAATAACGCCTTGTCCGCTGTGCTCGAGAACTCCATAATCTCCGGTACCGGCACGCTCCTGGAGGTGCAGCAGAGCGTCTCGCTGGGGGAAGATTATAATATCTACTATCGAACCAATGCCTTCATGCCCCACATCGTCGTCAAGGACCTCTGGCGCACCGTGGGCACGTACGACGCGGGGGACATAAACAGCGGAGCGTGGACGGGCGCAAGCGGCCAAGGAACGAATAGCAGAAGCGCGGACCCGTTGTTCGTCGACCCGCAGGCGGCGCTCTTCGAGCTTCACGAGGCGAGCCTGGCGGTAGATTTCGCATCCGCGGCGAGGGCGCCTGCCGAAGATCTGGTAGCAAAGCCCAGGCCCCAGGGAAGCGGGTCAGACGCCGGGGCGCTCGAGCACGTCCCCTGCGCTCAAGGCGGGACCTTCGGCTGTCGGCCCCTGCCGCCTCCCCCGCCGCCACTAGCGGGTAGCGCCAGGGTTTCGTTCGTGATCCAGGATGTCGGCGTGGGCAGCGCGCCGATGGGTGGTGCGCTTGCGGATTTTGACCGGGATGGCCACCTCGATTTGGCAGTGGCGAACAGCGGAGACGATACTGTCAATGTGTTGATGGGAAACGGATCCGGCGGGTTCAAGGCCGCGGTCGCCTTTGCCGTCGGCGTACGTCCGAGGGGGCTTGCCGCAGGCGACTTGAACGGCGACGGCGCACCCGACCTTGCCGTCGCCAACCAAACCTCCGACGACGTTTACCTGATGTTCGGCGACGGGCAGGGGGGTTTTAGCTTGGGCGCCCGCCTGATCGCCAATCAGGCGCCGGTTGCCGCGGCGATCGCCGACCTCGATCTCGACGGCGAAAACGACCTGGTGGTGGTCAACATGGACTCGGATGACCTCTCGGTGTTCTTGAACCGAGGCGGTGGTAGCCTGAGCCTTCCCACGAACTACCTCACGGGTAGCGGACCGCTTTTCGTTACGGTGGGCGATTTGAATCACGATGGCAGCCCCGACCTGGCGGTGGCCAACAGGAAGTCGGGCGACGTAAGCGTCCTTTTGGGGGATGGCACGGGCCGCTTCGGCCTTCCCGCCAACTTCCCGGCTGGCCAGGCCAATCGTTCGGTTGCGATCGCGGATCTCGATGGGGACGGAAACTCGGATCTGGTGGCGGCGAGCAGGCGTTCCAACGGCGCGTCGGTGCTTTTCGGCGACGGGGCGGGCTCCTTTTCACCCGCAACGCTCATCGCCACGGGATCGACGCCGAATTCGGTCGCGGGCGCGGATTTGAATGGCGATGGAATCGGCGATTTTGTGGTTGCAGATACCGGAGATGACCGGGTGTCGGTAGTGCTATCGCTGGCCGGCGGCGGTTTCGCTCCGCCAAGAACCTTGCCCGTCGGAGACCACCCCTCGACGGCGCTTACCGGAGATCTCGACGAGGATGGCCATCTCGATATCGTGACGATAAATCGGGAGGCCCGAAGCGTGACCGTACTTCTCGGTGACGGCGCGGGCGGCACACGGCCGAATTTCCGGGAGGTCCCAGCCGGGCTCCGACCGGTCGCCCTGGCGACGGGGGATGTGGATGGCGACGGCAAGGTGGATGCGATAGTCGCCGACGCCGACGGGGAGAGCCTCAGGTTGACCAGGGGGGTCGGCGGTTTGAGCGAAACCGAGGTCATTCCGCTTTCGGGATCGCGGCCGAGGGATGTCGTGCTTGCCGATTTCGACAGGGATGGTATCTCGGACCTTGCGGTGAGCGACGAGGCTGGGGCCAGAGTGGTGCTCTTGCGAGGTGACGGGTCGGGCTTCGCTCTTGGCGGCTTCGTCGAGCTGGGCGGTAGCCCCGCCGGTATGGCGGCGGCGGACCTGAACGGGGACGGTGCCGTCGATTTGGCGGTAGCGGATGCAAGCTCGCGGCGCATCGGGATCATGCTAGGCGACGGCGCCGGCGGTTTCGCCAACTCCGGGTCGGTTCGCGTGGGCTCGCGCCCTGTGGCGGTGAAGGCCCTCGACGTCAACCAGGACGGCATCGTGGATCTCGCCGTCATACACGAAAGGTCACACGCCCTGCGTTTTAGCCTGGGCAATGGGGACGGGACTTTCCGCCGCTGGCGTAGCTCCTCGGTGGCGAAGATGCCGACCAGCATCGCCGTTGCGGACTTGAACCGCGATGGACTCGAGGATCTGGTGGTAGGTAACTCGCGCTTTGCGTACGTGACTTCGGTCTGGGCGAGGGGACAAGGGCGGTTTACACGAAAGAAGGTAAAGGCTTTGGAGCAGCCGACGGGGGTGGCGGCAGCGGACTTTGACGGCGACGGCAAGCTGGATGTCGCGGTTACCAGCCAGAAAAACGACGAGGTCGGCATTTTGCTCGGGGATGGGGCTAACTTTGCGCTTGCGGCCGCCTATCCGGTCGGGCACGGGCCCAGTATCGTCGCTTCCGCTGACATAAACGATGACGCGAAACCGGATGTGCTGGTCCTCAACCAAAGCTCGGGCACGATCTCGGTTTTGACCAATTACAGTCCGCAGTAAAAAAACGCTCCGTGCTATCGAAGGAAGTGGACAAAGTCATGAAGGTACTTCTAACTGTTTGGATACTTTTGTTCTGGCCGCTCGAGGTTAGGGGAGCGACCTATTTCGTCGCCCCGGGTGGCTCCGACGCCGGCGCCGGTACCGAGGCCGACCCGTGGGCCACGATCGGCCATGCGGCTGCGATTGCGCAGGCGGGCGACACGGTCGAGGTAGCGCCCGGGACTTACGTGGAGAGCGTGGATCTCACGAGATCTGGCTCGCCCGGAGCGCCGATCGTATTTCGCGGAAACCCCGGTGCTCGCCTGCAGCCTCCCGCGGGGCTTACCAGCCCCGAGGCCTTCGATTTCGTGGATGCAGCCGATGTCGGCTACGTTACGATCGAAGGCTTCGAAATGGAGGGGTTCGACGAGACGATCTACTTGCGGCCCGGCACGCACCATGTCGAGATCAGAAATTGCGATATTCACCAAAACCGCATCGGCGTTCGCTTGATCGGGGCGAGCGACGTCCTGCTCGAGGATCTCTCGGTGCACGAGAACTCCGTTATAGGCGTTACCGCGCTCGGAGGGACTCACGACGTGGTCGTAAGGGATGTGACGAGCCGGGGCACCGACGATGGGTTGGGCTGCAGCGGCGACGGAGATGGCTTTGGCGCGGATTCGAGCACTGCCAATCTCACGTTCGAGCGCTGCACGTCCCAGGGGAACTCGGAGGACGGATTCGACATTAGGACGGCGGGGGCGCTCATCAAAGAGAGTCGGTCGATCGGCAACACCTGCCTGGGGATGAAGCTTAGCCGGCGAGTGACGGTCGAAAACTCCCTCATTGCCGACAACAAGGGCACCGGTTTGCGGGGACAGGCTCCTTCGGCTGAAGGCTCCGAGATAACGATCAAGCATTGCACCATAGCCGGCAATCCCGCCGGAGTGCTCTTGACCGACAGTAGTCCCAACCCTTTTCGAGCCACAGTGGTGAACAACGTGATAACGAGCCAGGGGAAGGTTTTGGAGTTCGAAGACAGGGTGGAACTCCTCGAGCGGGCCAATATCCTTTCGCGCAAGGTGCCGGACGACCCCTGGGACTACGACCACATCGTGCGCAAGACCGGGACGATCCAACTGGCGACTTACAACGCCGAGCGCATCAACGATGGTACCTGGGCGCTGGAGAGCGGACAGGGAGAGGGAACCAGAGCGGGGGAACCGGGGTTCGTGGACGCTGCAACCGGCGATTATCACTTGCTACCGAACGGGCTGGCGGTCGATTTCGGGCTGGCGGCGGACGGCACCACCGTCGATTTGGAAGGGAATCCCAGGCCGCGTGGGCAATCGGTCGATGCGGGAGCATACGAGCGCGAGGCGATAAGCGGACAGGAGATTCAAGTAACCGCGCGCATCATGTCGCGGCCGGATGACGCGGTGGAGGGAAGAGACGGACGAGTGAACCCGTACAATTCGCGCGGCAACGTGGGAAGGCAGCAGAACGTGGGGTTGCGCTTCGTTCCCCTGGCCGTTCCCCCCGGGGCGCTGGTCACGAGGGCCGTGGCTCGTTTCTTCGCCACCAAGAACGCTACGCGCGAGATCGCGATCCGTTACGCGGCCGAGGCGGTCGATCACGGTGCCGCCTTCCGACGGGATATCTACAATGTCAGCAGTAGGCCTTTGACATTCTTGACCTTGGCTGACAACCCCCCTTCCTGGACACTGCGCTCCTACAACGATAGCCCGGACCTGACGGCGATCGTAAGCGAAGTCATAGGGCGTCCGGGGTGGAGAAAGGGCAACGCGTTGGTTCTCCTCGTCTTGGACAACGCAAGCACCAAGCGGCGCCAGTTCAGCATGGTGGACCGCCGGGAGAGCGAGGCCCCGCAGCTCGAAATACGGTTTACAGCACCATAACAGGGGGCTTCGCCTTGGACGCCCGATGGCCATGAGAGATCCGTTAATCGACCGAAGGAGGTAACCTATAAAATGAGCCTACGTACCTGGAGCATGACATCGGCACTCGTTATTCTCGTATCTGTGATCCCGAGCGCCCGTACTGCGTCTGCGCATTTCCACGGAATCAGAGCGGCGATGGTCCGTCCCGGCAACAGCCCCTCTACCGTCTTTCTCGAGGGCAGAACCCACGGGGGCGGGGTGATCGAAATCACGTTTGGGCCGAGCAACGGTGGTAAATTCGGGTCCAGGAGCAAGGGGCTGCACGACGCGAGCGACCTCGCCCTTTGCGAGAACCCCGCCGACCCCAGGACCTGCCCCTTGCTCGACAATACCGGAAACACACTCGAGGTCGAAGCCGACGTGACCGACGGCCGGACCGGGGTGGTGACGCATCGGGTTTTTTCCTTTCCTGCGGATTGCATCAGGGGCAGCCTGCGGCTTTCGGGCAATTTCAACCTGAACGCCGGCGACACGCTAGCCGTTCGGGAGATCCGCCTTAAAGACCCGCAGGGGCACGTTTTCGCCTACACCGGAATGATCATCGCGCAGTAGGTCGTGCCGTGATATGGTGGCAAGTGGCTTGGGAGGGTCTATGTACCTTGTAACCGGAGGCGCGGGCTTCATCGGTTCCAACATCGTCGATGCGCTCGTAAAAAGGGGCGAGCGCGTGAGGGTCTTCGACAACTTCTCGACCGGCAAATGGGAGCACCTAGAGCAGTCGCGAGACATGATCGAAGTGCTCGAGGGGGACTTGCGCCGGCCGGCGGACGTCGCCAGGGCCGTCGAGGGCGTCGAGGTGGTGCTCCACCAGGCGGCGCTGCGCTCCGTCCCGCGCTCGGTCGACGATCCCTTGGCGACGAACGACGTCAACATCACGGGTACTATGAACCTTCTGCTGGCCTGCCGGGAGAAAGGGGTGCGGCGGGTGGTGTACGCATCCTCTTCGTCGGTTTACGGAGACAACCCGGCGCTTCCCAAGGTGGAGACGCAGCCTACCGTTCCCGTCTCCCCTTATGCGGCTTCCAAGCTCGCCGCCGAGCATTACTGCCGGATCTTCACGCGCCTTTACGGTCTGGAAACGGTCTCGCTTCGTTATTTCAACGTCTTCGGGCCGAGGCAGGACCCGGAATCGAAGTACTCGGCGGTGATTCCAAGATTCATGTCGGCGGCTTTGGCCGGCGAGCCGCTGGAGGTGCATGGGGACGGATTGCAATCGCGCGACTTCACTTTCGTGGAGAACGTGGTGGAGGCCAACTTGCGGGCGGCCGTGGCGACCAGCGCCGCCGGGGAGGTGATGAACGTCGCCTGTGGAGAGCGGTACACTTTGCTCGACATCATTGCCGTAGTGGAGGATTTGGTGGGGCGGCGGCTGGTGCGCGATCACCGGCCGCCGAGACCGGGGGACGTCCGCCATACGCTCGCCGACATCGGCAAGGCGAGGGAGCTTCTCGACTTCGAGCCCAAGGTGGGCTTCAGGGAGGGATTGGAGAGGACGTTTTCTTATTTTCGCGCGAAGTGGAGCGGCAAGGGTTCGCAGGCATCGGTCTAGGGGGAAAGGCGTTGCGGAGTCATCCCTGGGGCTGCTGGGCGAGCTTCGGGTCGATGGGGAGGAGGACGGAAAAGGAAGTTCCCTCGCCGAGCCGGGTCGAGACGTCGAGCTTTGCCCCGAGGCGCTCGCAAAACTTGCGCACGAGAAAAAGACCGCACCCGTAAGCGGCACGCGATCTTGAAGGGCCGTCGGTGCCTTGAAAAAGCTCGAAGAGGTGCGGGACGCGCTGCGGCTCTATGCCCCTTCCGGTGTCGCTTACGGTGATGCGCACGCGGTTCTCTGTTTCTTCGAGTGTCGCGCGAATTTGGATCTTGCCCCGCTCCGTAGCCTTGAGCGCATTGTCGGTAAGATTCTGTAGAATGTGCTCTAGATAGGCCCTCTCGATCGTGAGGTGGGGTAGCTTGGGGTCGACCGACCACTCCAGCGCCACCTCGTCGTTGCTTCTTCGGCTCGCTGCCGAGGAAATCACCTCTCGGATGATCTCGTCCAAGGGCACCTCCGTGGGCTTGGTCGCGCCGGCGCCTACCTCCACGCGCGCCAGATCCATGGCAGCGGCAAGAAGCGAAAGGAGCGATTCTCCGCGTTTCGCCATGGTCGAGAGGATTTCCCTCTGCGAGGGGTTCACGGGCCCATAGGCGCCTTCCGACAGCAAATTCGCATAACCGAGAATGACATTTAACGGGGAGCGAAGGTCGTGCGCCATCGCCACGATCGCCTCGAGGGCCTCCCTGGCGGACGCCGCCAACTCCCGCTCGGCCACGAGATGGCCGAAGCTTGCTCCGAGGACAGCCGCCAGGCACTGCGCCGACCAAACCTCATCGGCGCTAAACGGCGTATCTTCGTCCCCTACAACCGCGAGGGTGCGCGTCCCGCAAAAGGGGAGAAGGAGAAGCCGGCCGGGACCACCGGCAGGTGCCGCGAGTGACATTGTGGTAGGATGCGCCAGGTGCGCCGGCGCCTGGCGCGCGGTTTCGAGCCAGGCCGCGATCATGTCGCGAGCGCGGGGGTCGCCGTAAAAGGCGGCTATCTCGGCGAAGTCGGGAAGCGCCTGCAGTACGGCGGCAGCCGATTTTCCCAGCAAGTGACAGGCAGCTTGGCAAGAGCGCTGCAGGAAAGTCCTGGGATCTCGGCAGGAGTCTGATACCATCTCGCTCAGGGCGAGGATCTGCCTTATCTTGGCTGCCTCTCCTAATTCCAGCGACTTCATGGACCCGGCCCTCCTCGCAAAGGCAGGGGAGTCTAGCGAAAGACGGCAGGCACCGACCTGCTCTCCACGAAAACGGACCTCAGGTTACCGCCGCCGCTGGTCATGGTCAAGCTCCGGCGCCTGGAGGAATTTCGCTTGGCGCTGCTTCGCCTGGATTTGCCCGCGCGGCGCTTGAACGGGTTTCGCCTTAGAGGAAGCACTCGAATCGTACATGTGGCGGATCGCGGCGCGCTCGTCTGCGAAGCGCTTGGCCGATGGCCGAATTATGGTCGCGCCGCAGAGCGCCGAACGGGGGGTGACGGGTATGAACAGGCTAAAAGACGCGGCGCTCGCTCTTAGGTATTACGAGCAGTTGGTAGCTGGCCTGCGCAGCCGCGGCGGGATGGACGTCGTAGGGTTGATTTCGGCCTACGAGCAGATTAGATCCGCCCTTGCCGCCATAGACAACAGCGAGCTCGAAAGCGCCATAGAATCCACCCGACGCGTGATCGAAGAACTCCTGCAGCGCGAGGCCGACCTTGAACTTCTGAGAAGGGCCAAAGAGAAATTGGAGAAATCAGCGGCCTGAGGCGTTCATGCGATCTCGGCCGAGCCCTCCCCGAGCGCGGGCTCTCCGGAGCCCTCCCGCCTGACGAGCCTTCCGTGGGTTATGGAGTCGTCGTGATCGAAGGCGACCCACCAACCCTTTTCGATCGCAAGTTCGAGCACTCTCCGCTTCGCCTCGATTGTCCCCAAGGGGTCGATGTCGTAGGCCATCGTCCACGCGGGTTTCAAATGGGCGCTGGTAGGCGCCAGGTCTCCAAGGTAAAGAAGACCGCCACCGGCACCGCTTGCCGTTACGCACTGGTGGCCGCGGCTGTGTCCACCTGTCAAGATCGTGCTCACCGCCCCCGTAACTTGCGTGTCTCCGTCGATCAGTTCGAGCAAGCCGGCGGCCCGTAGGGGCTCCAGACACTCGGCCACGTGGCCGTAGGCGGCTTGGCTGCGCGGGTCCTTGGCATTCGTCGCGGCTTCCCACTCCCTGCGTTGAAGCAGGTGTCGGGCCTTGGGAAAGGTAACCGACGGCCCCGTGTGGGTATCTCGCACCACACCTCCGCAGTGGTCGAAATGAAGATGGGATAGCACGACCACGGTCACATCTCCCGGCTCGATTCCGATCCTTCCGAGCGAGCTTAGCAGGTGCGAGTGCGGGCCGAACTCGTACGCTAGCCTCTCTTTTTCGCTAAGGCGCGTTCCAGCGCCGGTGTCCACCAAAACCACGTTCTTGCCCTCGATGACGACCGGGCAGATCAGGCTCATCCTTATCCGGTTTCTAGCGTTGGGCTGTTTTTGGCGGCTCCATACCTCGCGCGGCACGACGCCGAACATCGCCCCCCCGTCGTCCGTCCAGAAGCCGTCGTTAATAAAGTGTACCTCTATCTCCCCTAGCTTCATCGGCCGGCTCCCGCCGCGCAAGACCGCGACCGCTCCTTGGGCAGCTACGGGCGCAAGCGCCGCCCATCGGGCGGGCTACCTTTCAGATCACCTTGTTCAATGGATATTCTATGATACCCACGGCCCCGGCCGCCATCAGGCGGGGGATCAAGTCGCGCACGGTGCTCTCCGCGATCACGCTCTCGACAGAGAACCACTCCCGCCCGTAGAGGTTGGCAACCGTGGGCGCGGTGATGCTGGGAAGCAGTTTCACCACGGCGTCGAGGTTCTCCGAAGACACGTTCAGCTTGAGTCCAACCTGAGACTCCGCCGCGAGAGCGCCGCCCATCAGCAGCGCGATCTGCTCGATCTTCTTGCGCTTCCACGGATCCTTCCAGCTTTCGCTGTTAGCGATGAGCTGGGGGTTGGAGGTGAACAGCTCCTCGACGATTCTCAACCCGTTCGCCCGCAGCGTGCTCCCGGTTTCCGTGACCTCTACTATCGCGTCCACCAAACCTTCGGCGGCCTTGGCCTCCGTCGCTCCCCAAGAAAACTCCACCTCCACGTTCACCCCGCGCTCGGCGAAGTACCGCCGGGTATAGTTGACCAGCTCCGTCGCCACCCTCTTGCCTTCGAGGTCTTCAGCCCGCTCGACACTGGAATCCAGCGGGACGACGAGGACCCAGCGGGTGGGCCTCAGCGTGCTCTTCGAGTATACCAGGTCGCGCACCACTTCTACCCGGGCGTCGTTCTCCAAGATCCAGTCTCGTCCCGTGAGGCCCGCGTCCAGACTTCCCGCTTCGACGTAGCGGGCCATCTCCTGGGCGCGCACCAGGCTCAGGCGCAACTCGTCGTCGTCGACGGCGGGAAAGTAGCTCCTTTCCCCTACGCGAATCTTCCAGCCCGACTTGCGGAAAAGCTCTATGGTCGCTTCTTCCAGGCTTCCCTTGGGTATCCCGAACCGCAGAACGCTCTTCATCGCCCGTAAACCTGCTCCGGGTCGAAGACCTTGTCGCCCACATCGACCCATCCGTCCTCGGCGAGCCGGTTGAAGAAGCAGCTGCGCTTGCCCGTGTGGCACGCGCCTTTGCCTCTTTGCGTCACCTTGAGCAAAACGGTATCGGCGTCGCAATCGAGAAAGATGTCCTCTACCTCCTGGACGTGCCCGGAACTCTCTCCCTTCACCCATAGCTCGTTACGGGAGCGGCTGAAATAAGTCGCCCGACGCGTCTTGACCGTGCGCTCCCACGCCTCGCGGTTCATGTAAGCGAGCATCAGGACCTCTCCCGTAGCCGCATCCTGCACGATGGCGGGCACCAGTCCGCCGCCCTTCGCGAAATCGATCGCCCTCGTTGCCTTGTCATCGTTGGTTCCCATGTCCTGATGCTTAACATAGCGCCCCGGTACCTTCAATCGAGCACCGGCAGGGGCGGCGCAGCCGCCCGCTTGCGGGAAGGCCGCTTGCGAGCGCGTGTCGGTCTGGGTTAAGAGTGCGTGGAGAGAAGGAGGAGGCTTGTTCGCGATGAAGCTTAAAGAGCTAGCGGAGCGTCTCGGGTGCGAGCTGTCCGGTGACCCTGACCTCGATATCCATGGGATCGCCACCATCGACGAGGCGGGGCCAAACGAGCTGACCTTTCTTACCAACCCCAGGTATTCTCGCAAACTTGCGACGACACGAGCGGGCGCGGTACTGCTTTCCTCGAGCAGCCCCGCGGCTCCGCTGCCCTCTCTTCGTTGCGGCGATCCTCACCGGGCGTTGGCCAGAGCGCTTGCGCTTTTTTACGAGCCGCCGCCTCGGCTGCCTGGTGTACATCCTACCGCGATCGTAGGCGACGGCGCGAAGCTCGGCGAGGGAGTTTCTGTGGGCCCGTACGTGGTGATAGGGGAGCGGGCCGAGATCGGCGACGGATCGGTGCTCCACCCCCATGTCGTGGTCTACCCCGACGTCAAGATCGGCAAGAACTTCGTCGCCCATGCGGGAGCCGTGATTCGCGAGCGGGTGGTCATCGGGGACAACGTCGTCGTCCATGCCGGTGTCGTGCTCGGCTCCGATGGGTTCGGGTTCGTGCCGGTTGCGGGCTCCCACCCGCTGAAGATTCCTCAGACCGGAAGCGTCAAAGTTGAAGACGACGTCGAGATAGGAGCCAACTCGACGGTGGACCGGGCCACGGTCGGTGCCACGGTGTTGGGAGCGGGCGCCAAGCTCGACAACTTGGTGATGATCGGCCATGGATCCAAAGTGGGGGAGGATTCGTTGCTCGCTGGTCAGGTGGGGCTGGCTGGCAGCACGGTGGTGGGAAGGCGCGTCATGATGGGCGGACAGGCCGGGGCGGCGGGCCACTTGACGATCGGCGACGGAGTCCAGGTGGCGGCGAAGAGCGGGATCGCCAATTCGCTGGAACCGGGGGCGGTGGTAGGAGGCTACCCCGCGATCGAAGCCTCGCTTTGGCGGCGCGCGGTCGCTGCTTTTCCCAAGCTGCCCGATCTTCTTCGACGCGTGCGCCAGCTCGAGCTCGGAGGGCCTGAGAAACGGTCGGCCGAAACCTAGCCGGCAGGTTTGAGCGGAAGACCGCCCGCGAGCGAAGGAAGCCGCAGGGAGGGGGTAGGAATTATGAGACTTAGGGTAGAAGATATCAAGGAAACTCCACAGGAGCTCGAGTATGTCGAAGAGGTGGCGAGCCTCAATGCCCTGCTCTCGAGCAAGGTGCCGAGGGAGTATCGCTTCACCGAAGGACTGGTGGTGCGCGTCACCTACAGCAGGAGCGGGCTCGACATCTTCTTTTGCGGATCGGTGGCCGGCAAGGCCGTAGGGACCTGCGCCCGCTGCCTCGAGGAGTATCCCTTCGCCCAGCACAAGGCCTTCTCGCTGGTACTGAGCCCGCGCAAGGAGGTGCGGGGGGAGAGAGAGCTTACGGCGGAGGCCCTCCAGGAGTCGGAGTACGAGGGTTCCGAAATAGACCTTACCCCGCTCATGCACGAAGAGGCCATCCTGGGATTGCCAACCCGCCCCCTCTGTCGCCCGGATTGTCGAGGACTTTGCCCCGTTTGTGGGGAGAACCGCAACTTGGTTCAATGCCGCTGCGAGCGAGAAGTCTTGGATCCCAGGCTGGCGGTTTTGCGCTCCCTCAAGCTCGGGCGCTGAGTGTCGGTCGTACCCCTTGCGAGCGCGGAACGGCCGAAGTAAAAGAGGGGGCCTCCCGAGTTTGGCCGCCTTGCGGCCCCGGGCCGCGGGCGAGAAGAGAGGGGAGCTGAGCGAGCCCCCGGGCTCGAGGGGCGTTTTGTGAGGAAGAGAGATGGCAGTACCTAAGCGCAAGACATCGAAATCGAAGAGAAACAAGAGGCGCTCTCATCACGCCTTGCGCCGTCCCTCCTGGATAAAGTGCCCGAGTTGCGGCGAGCCCATGCGTCCTCACCGCGCGTGTCCGCACTGTGGGGTTTACCGGGGCCGCAAAGTGGTCGAGATAGAGGCGGAGGAGTCCTAGCCGGCTAAATGGGCGCGTAGCGGCCGGAAAAGCGCGAAAGCTGGGCTGCGATGCGAGCCGCAAAGAGGACTCTTCTCTTTCCTGGGCAGGGGTCGCAACAGGTCGGGATGGGCCTTTCCCTGTGGCGCGACCATGCAATCGCGCGCGAGACTTTCGCAGAAGCGGAGGAAGCGCTCGGTGCGGGGCTAAAGCGACTCTGTTTCGAGGGGCCGCAAGCAGAGCTGACGCTTACCGAGAATGCTCAGCCGGCAATCCTTACCGTAAGTATCGCCGCTTTGCGCGTGCTGGAGCGGGAGGTGGCGCCCGAATACCACTGGGTGGCGGGTCACAGCCTGGGGGAATATAGCGCGCTGGTGGCGGCGGGGGCGATCGAGTTCTCCGCGGCGGTCAAGGCCGTGAGGTTGCGGGGTCTGCTCATGCAGAGCGCCGTGCCGGCTGGTATTGGCGCCATGGCCGCCATCATCGGGTTGGAACCGGATCGAGTGGAAGCTCTGTGCCGGGAGGTAAGCGGAGAGTCGGTTCTCGCAGTGGCCAACTTGAACGGAGCGGGGCAGGTGGTCGTCTCAGGCCACAAAGATGCGCTCGTGCGGCTAAAGCGTTTGGCCAAAGACCGAGGGATCAAGGGGGTGGTCGATCTCGACGTCAGCGCGCCCTTCCACTCTCCCCTGATGGAGCCGGCTGCGCGGGGGATGGAGGAACACCTGCGCCGCGTGGAATTCAAGACGCCCAGGGTCCCCGTGGTAACGAACGTCGAGGCAAGGCCCTGCAGCGATCCTGAGAAATTGCGCCGTCTCTTGGTCGCTCAGGTAACGTCCCCCGTTCGATGGGAAGAGAGCATGCGCGAGCTTGCGTGTCTAGGCTGTGACGCGGCAATAGAGGTCGGGCCGGGGATGGTTCTGTCGAAGCTTGCGCGGCGGATGGGGCTCAACTGGGAGCTCGCGGCCGCTCGCGACAGCGAATCCATCGCGAAGCTCAAAGGCGTGCGGGGGGCGGCGATCGAGTGAACCGTCCGCTCGAAAACCGGGTCGCACTGGTTACAGGCGCCTCCCGTGGGATCGGACGGGCGATAGCGACCGCGCTGGGGCGTGCCGGGGCGCATGTGATCGTCAACTTCCATCGAAATCAAGAGATGGCGGAGGAGACCGCCCGTTCGATCCGCTCCGAGGGGGCTGCAGCGAGCGTCGTGGGCTTCGATGTCTCCGATGGCAAGAGAGTGCAGGAGGCGGTGTCGGAGATCGTGGGCGAGCTTGGCAAAATCGACATTTTGGTCAATAATGCGGGAATTTCGCGGGACTCCCTCTTTGTCAGGACACAAGAGGAGCACTGGCGGGAGACTGTAGAGGTCAACTTGCAGGGAGCTTTTAACTGTGCCAAAGCGGTGGCGCGCCCGATGATGAAGGAGCGTTACGGCCGCATCGTGAACATCAGCTCGGTAAGTGCCCAGCTTGGGACCCAGGGGCAGGCCGCCTATGCGTCGGCGAAGGCGGGGCTTCTCGGGTTGACGCGGTGCATTGCACGGGAGTTAGCCCCCCGGGGGATCACGGTCAATGCCGTTTGCCCGGGCTATATCGAAACCTCGATGACCGCCGATATCAGCGACGAACGAAAGTCTCTCTATCAGGCCTTGATTCCGCTCGGCCGGCCGGGCACGCCCGAGGAGGTGGCCGAGGCGGTGCTCTTTCTCGTGGGGCCCGGTGCAAGCTATATAACTGGGCAGGTGCTCAATGTTAACGGAGGGCTCTACATGTGAGGGGGGTAGTTGGGTACTGGTGATGCGGGTCTATCAAGGATAGGGAGGAGTCGATGGCATCGTCGGTAGAGGCTAGAGTCAAGGAGATAATTTGCGAGCAGCTCGGAGTGAGCGAGGACGACGTGACTCCAGAGGCGTCGTTCATCGAGGACTTGGGCGCGGATTCTTTGGACATCGTGGAGTTGGTGATGGGGCTCGAAGAAGAATACGACATGGAAATATCGGACGAGGATGCAGAGAAGATCCGCACCGTCCAGGACGTGGTCAACTATATCGAGAAGCACAAACAGTAGAGACGTTCTCCCAGCATAGCGATAGTGGGTCGCAGAGACCTCTTGCGTCGGCGTTGCCGGGAGGCTCTGCGATTTTTTTTCTCGCGGGCGGCCTTTGAAGAACATAATAGCGATAGGCAGCGATCACGGCGGCTACGAGCTCAAGGAGGAGCTCAAGCTGGCGATAGTGGAGGAGGGTAACGAGGTGCTCGATGTGGGCTGTCCCAGCGGGGATCCGGTGGACTATCCCGATTTTGCGGCAGACGTGGCGAGCTTGGTCGCCGAGGGCAAAGTGGAGCGGGGGGTGCTGATATGCACCTCGGGTATCGGCATGTCGATCGTCGCCAATAAATATCCGGGCGTGCGCGCCGCGCTGGTTTCGGATGTCACCGGCGCCAGGCTCAGTCGCGAGCACAACGATGCGAACGTTTTGGTGCTGGGAGGCGGTTTCACCGCCAAGCTCTTGGCCCGGGAGATACTCAGGGTCTGGTTGAAAACGGAGTTCGCGGGCGGGCGCCACCGACGCCGAGTGGAAAAAATCGCCGACGTGGAACAACGGGTCCGGGGGCGTTGGGGCCGGCCGGCGGGGGAGAAGGATCGATGAGCAGTTACCTCGAGCAGACCGACCCCGAGGTATTCGAAGCTATTCGCAAGGAGACCGAGCGCCAGGAGTACAATCTCGAGCTCATTGCCTCGGAGAATGTCGTGAGCGAGGCGGTCATGGAGGCTCAGGGCTCGGTGATGACGAACAAGTACGCCGAGGGCTACCCCGGCAAGAGGTACTATGGCGGCTGCGAATACGTGGACGTGGTGGAGCGGCTCGCGATCGAGCGCGCACGAGCCATCTTCGGCGCGGATCACGTGAACGTTCAACCCCATTCGGGATCCCAGGCCAACATGGCGGTATATTTCTCCCATTTGAGCCCCGGTGACACCCTGCTCACGATGGATCTCACCCACGGCGGGCACCTCACTCATGGCAGTGCCGTCAATTTCTCGGGCAAGTTTTTTCGGGTGATCCACTACGGGGTGCGGCGGGAGGACGAGCGCTTGGACTACGACGCCATGGTGGAGCTTGCCAGGCGGGAGCGCCCCAAAATGATCGTGGCGGGCTATAGCGCGTACCCCAGGGTGATCGACTTCGAGCGGTTCAGACAGGCGGCGGACGAGGCGGGGGCGCTGCTCATGGCCGACATCGCCCACTTCGCCGGCCTGGTCGCGGCAGGGCTTCACCCATCGCCGATCCCCACCTGCGACTTCGTGACCACGACCACCCACAAGACCTTGCGGGGACCCAGGGGCGGGATGGTGATGTGCAAGGCGGAGCACGCGGCCAAGCTCAATTCCTCGGTCTTTCCCGGCAACCAGGGTGGGCCGCTCATGCACGTGATCGCGGCCAAGGCGGTGGCCTTGAAGGAGGCGATGACGCCAGAGTTTAAAGAATACCAGAGACAGATAGTGAAAAATGCCAAGGCTTTGGCCGACGGTCTCAAGCGGCGCGGGTTCAGGCTCGTATCTGGCGGTACGGACAACCATCTAATGATGGTCGATCTGCGCAATACCGAGCTCACGGGCAAGGTGGCGCAGGAGACTCTGGATCTAGCTCGCATAACGGTCAACAAGAACACGGTGCCCTTCGAGACCAGATCCCCGTTCGTCACCAGCGGGATCAGGATCGGCACTCCTGCCGTGACCTCGCGCGGAATGAAGGAGCCGCAGATGGAGATCATCGCCGATTTCATAGCCCGGGCGCTGGCCAAGGTCGGCGACGAGGCAGCGCTTCGCAAGATAGGAGAGGAGGTGCGCGAGCTGTGCGCCTGCTTTCCGATTCTGCGTCGGCGACTCGCCTAGACCCGCTGCGGGGGCCGAGCATGAGATGCCCTTTTTGCAGGGAGCTCGGCGACAAGGTCATCGACTCGCGAACCAGCAAGGAGGGGGACGTGATCCGGCGGCGGCGGGAGTGCACGGCGTGCAATCGGCGTTTCACCACCTACGAGAGGGTGGAGGAGATCCTGCCGCTAGTGATAAAGAAGGACGGCCGGCGGGAAGCCTTCGATCGGGCCAAGGTTGTGGCCGGCCTCAAGCGCGCATGCGAGAAGAGACCCGTGAGCGCGCAGGAAATCGAGCGCATCGCCGACTCGGTGGAGCGGCAGATTCAGACGACGGGCGAGAAGGAAGTCGCAAGCTCGGTGATCGGAGAGGCCGTGATGCGAGAGCTTGCACGCACCGACAAGGTCGCCTACGTGCGGTTCGCCTCCGTCTATCGGTCGTTTCAGGACGTGGGGGAGTTCATGACCGAGGTGGAGGGGCTGATTCAAGAGAGCGCCGAGTCCGACGCCCCCTCCAAGCGGTAGGCAGTGGCGGTTCGCACGGAGCACGATTCATGGATGAGAAAGGCGCTGCGTCTGGCACGGCGCGGCCTCGGACGAACCAGCCCCAACCCGCCGGTTGGCGCGCTGGTCGTCCGAGGGGGAAAGGTGGTCGGCCGAGGATTCCACGCGCGCGCCGGGCTCGAGCACGCCGAGGTCGTGGCGCTCGGCCGGGCGGGACGCCTGGCGCGCGGTGCTACGCTGTACGTCACGCTCGAACCCTGCACGCACTACGGCCGCACCCCGCCCTGTGTGGACGCGATCTTGGGAGCCGGTATCTCCAGGGTAGTGGCAGCGGTGGCCGACCCCAATCCCCGGGTTCGGGGCCGGGGCTTTAGGGCTCTGAAAAAGGCCGGCGTCGAGGTTATCCAGGGCGTCCTGGCCGAGGAGGGGCGCGAGCTTATCGAGCCCTTCGCGTTTTTCGTTCGTAGCGGTCTGCCCTTTGTGACTCTGAAGCTTGCCGCGAGCGCCGACGGCCGGATCGCCACCGCAGGCGGTGCCTCCCGGTGGATAACCGGCGCCCGAGCGCGCCGCTTCGCGCGCAAGCTCAGGACCCAGAGCGACGCAATCATGGTCGGAGCGCGCACGGTCGCGCAGGACGATCCGAGACTCACGGCGCGGATCGAGGGCGGACGGGATCCGTTGCGCGTGGTGGTGGATGGAAGGCTCACGACTAGGCCCGACGCCAGGGTATTCAACACCAAAGGTGGGTCCGTGCTCCTGGTCGCGGAGCGCCGCGCCGCCTCCCGCCGCGGCGGCGCGTATCGGCGCCGGGGGATCGAGATCCTAGCGCTTTCGGGAAAAAACGGGCGCGTTTCCACGAAGGTCCTCATGCGGCGGTTGGCGGCCCGAGGCATCACCAGCATTTTGGTGGAGGGTGGCGGGGAGCTCGCTGCGGAGATCTTACGGGCCCGGCTTGTGCGCAAGCTACTGCTCTTCGTGGCCCCGCGAATCCTCGGAGCGGACGGCGTTCCGATGATCGGGCGGCTCGGGTTGCGCGCGCTCGAGCGCTCCCCCCGCATCGAGTGGAAGCGCTCCCGCTGGATCGGGGCCGACCTCTTGCTAGAGGGTTACGTTAGGTACTAAGTAGGGTAGAGTGGGCTAAGGTCGCGGGATCTCGAGGCGATGACGGAAGCGAATCTGAGCGGCGTTTTGGATGACATCCGGGCCGGAAGGAGCGTCGTCCTGATCGACGACAAGGCCTCCGGCGAGGGGGTGGTATGTCACGCCGCCGAGAAGGTCACGCCCGAGGCGATCAATTTCATGGCTACCTACGCGCGCGGACTGGTTTGCCTTGCGCTGTCCGAAGAACGGTTTCGACAACTCGGGATCCAGTTGCTTTCCTGCGATCCGTCGGCCCCGGGAAGACCCGACTTCGGTGTCTCGATCGAGGCTCGAGAGGGAGTGACCACCGGAATTTCGGCTGCGGATCGGGCTCGAACGATCTTGACTGCCGCGGCCGACGCGGCTGGCCCCGGCGACATCGTGATGCCGGGACACGTTTTCCCCGTCTTGGCGAGAGAGGGGGGCCTCTTGGTCAGAATGAGAATTCCGGAAGCGGCCGCCGACCTCTCCCGTTTGGCTGGACTGAAGCCTGCCGCGGCCTATTGCGCGGTGCTTCGCGAGGATGGATCTTTGGCCGGGCCGGCGGAGCTTTACGCGCTTGCCCAGGCGCACGGGTTGAGATCCGTGCACTTGTCCGAGATCCTGGCCTTTCGCCTTTCCTCCGAACTGCTCGTTAGCCGCCACTCCGAGGCCGAGTTCGAAAGCGGCTTCGGCGGCGTTTTCTCCGCGATTGTCTATCGCAACCCGGTCGACGGGCACCGGCACATGGCGCTGGTAAAGGGTGACCTTCGAGGGGAGGAGCCGCCGCTGGTTCGGGTGCACTCGCAGTGCTTGACGGGAGACGTGTTGGGCTCCGAGCGCTGCGATTGCGGGGATCAACTGCGGCTTGCGCTCGTTAAGATCGGCGAAGCCGGTCGCGGTGCCGTGGTGTACCTTCACCAGGAGGGGCGGGGGATCGGGCTGGGGAACAAGATCAAGGCCTATGCGCTGCAGGACCGGGGCCTCGACACCGTGGAGGCGAACATCGAGCTGGGCTTCCAGGATGACCTGAGGGATTACGCGCTCGCCGCGCAGATCCTGAGAGACTTAGGCACGCGCCGGGTCCGTCTCATGACCAACAATCCCCGAAAGATAGCGGGCCTCGTCGAGTACGGCATCGAAGTGGTGGAGCGCATCCCGCTCGAGGCTCCCCCTCGCCCGCGCAACCTAGCGTACCTCAGGACCAAAAAGGAAAAGCTCGGGCATCTGCTGAGCGGGCTTAGGCGGAGTTGAGATGGTGCGCGAGCTCGAGGGGGACCGCCGAGGCGAGGGTCTCGCCGTGGCGGTAGTCGTTTCCAGATTCAACCAGAGCGTGACCGAGCGATTGCTCGATGGTGCCCTCGAGGCGTTCCGGGGCTGCGGTGTGGAGGGGGAGCGCATCGACATCGTCCGCGTCCCCGGGGCATTCGAGATCCCGCTGGCGGTGGCGCGGCTTGCGGGCACGCGCCGGTACGACGCGATCGTCTGTCTGGGCGCGGTTATTCGCGGTGAGACCCCGCACTTCGAGTACATCGCCGCGGAAGTTGCGCGCGGGATCGGGGCGGTGAGTCGTACCGAGGGGTTACCGGTAGTCTTCGGGGTTCTTACCACCGATACGGTAGAGCAGGCTTTGGCGAGGGCGGGCGGGGAACATGGCAACAAGGGTTACGAGGCCGCGACGACTGCGGTGGAAATGGCGAGATTGCTGGAGAATATCGCGCCCAGAGGGCGAGAGAGGCCGATGAAGAAACGCGCGGGAGGTGCAGCGTCCGGCCCGAGAAGGAAGGGAAGGGAGCTTGCGCTGCAGGCCCTTTTCCAGGCCGATCTCCTGGAGGATTGGTCCGAGGCGGGGCTCGAGAGCCTGTGGGGGCGCTGCGGTGACAAAGCGGCCTGCGATTTCGCGCGGTCGTTGTTCGCAGGCGTAGCGGTGAATCGGGAGAGGATCGACAGAGCCATCGCCATGGCTTCCGAACATTGGCGCATCGGTAGGATAGGGCGCGTCGATGCGGGGATTTTACGTTTGGCCACGTATGAGATACTATTCTGCCCGCAGGTCCCCATCAGCGCCGCGATCAACGAAGCCGTGGAGATAGCCAAGCGTTTCGGAGGGTCGGAATCGTCGAGTTTCGTAAACGGCGTGCTCGACCGGATCGCCGCCGAGGCGGGGCGTAGAGAGGAGAAGAGGAGCGCCGATGGGGATGGATAAGGGGATGTCGCGGGTGTTGCCAGACCGGTACGATCCCGCCAGGGTTGAGGCATTCTGGCAACGCGAGTGGGAGAGGAGGGCCGCATACGAAGTAAGGGAGGGGGACTCCCGCCCCAAGTATTACTTGCTCGAGATGTTTCCCTATCCCTCCGGCCGCATCCACATGGGGCATGTGCGCAACTACTCCATCGGGGACGTGGTGGCGCGCTTTAAACGCATGCGGGGTTTCAACGTCTTGCACCCGATGGGTTGGGATGCTTTCGGGCTGCCGGCGGAAAACGCCGCCATTGAGCACAATGTCCACCCCGCGAAATGGACCGCCGAGAACATCGCTTACATGCGCAGCCAGCTCAAACGGATGGGCTTCAGCTACGACTGGCGCCGAGAACTCGCCACGTGCGATCCGCGGTATTACCGCTGGGAGCAGGGTTTTTTTCTCGACATGCTGGAGCGCGGCCTCGCATATAAGAGCAAGGCTCCGGTCAACTGGTGCGAGCAGTGTCAGACAGTTTTGGCCAACGAGCAGGTGAAAGACGGGCGTTGTTGGCGCTGCGAGTGCCAGGTCACGGATCGAGAGTTCGATCAGTGGTTCTTTCGCATCACCGCCTACGCCGAGGAGCTCCTGGCGGGCTGCGACCGGCTCACCGGATGGCCGGAGAAAGTGCTCACCATGCAGCGCAACTGGATCGGGAAGAGCGTAGGCGCGGAGATCGATTTTCCGTTGGTGGGGCGAGAGGGAAAGCTTACGGTCTTTACCACGCGCCAGGACACTGTCTTTGGGGCGACTTTCATGAGCCTCGCGGTCGAGCATCCGCTGGTAGGGGAGCTAAGCCGCGGGACCGAAGCCGAGAGTGCCGTTAGAGATTTCGTGCAAAGGGTCAAGCGGCAGAGCCGCGAGGAGCGAGCCACGGGCAAGGAAGGAGTCTTCGTGGGCGCTTTTTGCCGCAACCCCTTCACGGGATGGGAGATGCCGATTTACGCGGCGAATTTCGTTTTGCGGGAATACGGCTCCGGCGCCGTCATGGGCGTGCCCTGTCACGATCAGCGCGATTTCGAGTTCGCCGAGGTGTTCGGTCTGCCGAAGGTGGTGGTCGTCCAGCCCCCCGGGGAGGAACTTCGGGCCGAGGAGATGCAGTGCGCCTACGAAGGCCCGGGGCGCCTGGTCGGGTCGGCGCAATTCAGCGGCCTCGACAGCGAGGAGGCCAAGGAGCGGATCGTGGCCGAGCTCGAGGCGCGGGGCCTGGGGCGGCGTGGAATCAATTACCGGCTTCGCGATTGGGGTATCTCGCGGCAGCGGTACTGGGGCGCGCCGATTCCGGTGGTTTACTGCGATCGCTGCGGTACCGTGCCGGTCAGGCGCGAGGACCTGCCGGTGGTGCTGCCGATCGAGGAGGTGGAATTCTCTGCCCGGGGAGGCTCGCCGCTCGCCCGCCTGCCGAGCTTCGTGAACACGGCTTGTCCGGAATGCGGAGGCCCGGGACGGCGCGAGACGGACACCATGGACACGTTCGTGGAATCCTCCTGGTACTTCCTTCGTTATACTTGCGCGCAGGCCTCGGACCGACCTCTCGACCCCGAGGCCGTCAGGTACTGGATGCCGGTCGATCTCTACATAGGGGGCATAGAGCATGCCGTCCTGCACCTCCTCTACGCGCGCTTTTATACCAAGGTGCTGCGCGACCTGGGGTACTGCGATCAAGACGAGCCGTTCACCAATCTCCTTACCCAGGGGATGGTGATCAAGGACGGGGCCAAGATGAGCAAGTCCAAGGGCAACGTGGTGGATCCCGATCACTTGATCGAAAAGTACGGCGCGGATACCGCCCGCCTCTTTTCTCTCTTTGCCGCCCCGCCGGAGAAAGACTTGGAGTGGAGCGACGAGGGTGTGGAGGGCTGTTACCGATTCCTTAACAGGCTGTGGCGATCGGTCGCCAATGTCCAGAGTTGGGTGGCGCAAGCGAGATCGCAACCACCGCCTGCCGAGATCGGTCACCAGGGGCGGGATCTGCGACGCCTCATTCATCAGACGATCCGCCGGGTGACCGAGGACATCGAGGTTAGGCTGCATTTCAACACCGCCGTAGCCGCGGTGATGGAGCTTTTGAACGGGTTGAATCCCTTTGCGACGGTTCACGCGCCGAGCGAGCCCGGTTTGGCCGCGGCGGTGGCGGAGGGATTGGACGCCGCGGTGCTCATGCTGTCTCCGATGGTGCCCCATGTGACCGCTGAGTTGTGGCGGGCGCTGGGACACGAGGAAGCGCTGGATTGGCAGGCGTGGCCGAAGCTCGACGAGTCGGCGTTGGCCGCGGACGAAGTGGAGCTCGCGGTTCAGGTCAATGGCCGAGTCAGGGCGAAGCTCAAGGTCAGTGCTTGCGCGAGCGAGCGAGAAATCATCGACCTGGCGCTTCGGACCGACAAGGTCAAGACCCACCTGGCGGGCAGAAAAGTCAAGAAGACCATCGTCGTGCCGGGCCGGCTGATCAGCATATCGGCGTGATGACTCGCGGGCTTCTCATTGCAATAGCCCTTTTGGGGATTGACGGATGCGGTTACCGACTCGGTAGCGGCGTCCGGGTCTTCCCGTCCGATGTGGCGACCATCGCGATCGAGGCCGGCGAAAACGCGACGATGGAGGCGGGCTTCGAAAAAGAGCTGGCCTTGGCTCTGGAAAGGGAGTTTCGGCGGCGGGGGCCGCTTCGGGTGACGAACGATCCCGAATCGGGCGATATCATCGTGCGCTGCTCGGTGCGTTCTCTCGACGAGCGCCCCATAGCCTTCAACCGCAACGACGAGGCGGTCGAGTACCGAGCGACGGTTATGGTTGACATTACTATGTCGCGGCGCGGTTCCGGGGAGGTGCTGTGGCAGGCAAAAGGGCTCAGCTTGGCCGCCGACTATAGCTCCGTGGCGTCCTCTGTGGTGACGACCTCGGCCGATTTTCGCGCCCGGCCGCTCGGGGCCTCGGACGTCTTCGCGATGACTGACATCCAGCTTGCGGAAAGCGAACGGCGCCGCGCGCTCGATCGGTTGAGCGGCCGCTTGGCCAGGGAGATTTATTCGCAGCTCATGGAGGATTTCTGATTGCCGGCGAGCTCGCGCCGAGGCAAGGCGCAGGGGCGCCTTCCCTATTGGATTGTATGCGGGGATGACGGCCTGAGGATCGAGCGGCACCTCGCCGAGGTCGTGGCGCAGGCCGGCGGCAAAGGGGTCCTGCGGCAGACTTTTTGGGCCCCGGAGAAGGGGAAGGGGCCTCCGAGGAGGTGGACGGAGGAGGAGCGGCAGAGAGTAGAGACTGCCATAAGGTCGCGATCTTTTTTCTCCCCCCAGACTCTGGTGATCGTAAAGGGCGCCGACCGGTTGCACGACGAAGACGTCGATCTTGTGAGGAAGGCGCTCGAGGCTTGCAATGAAAGGGCGGCGGTCGTCTTCGTTTGCGAAAACGACTCTACCTCGCGGCGGATCGAAAAGACGCTGGGCAAGCCGGTGGCGATCCTCCCGGCTTCCTCGCCCAAGAACACGAACGAGGCGATTGGAGAAATTACCGCGTTGGCGCGTACGCTCGGGCACAAGATCGATCGGGAAGCGGCCGAGCTTCTCTTGGAGCTGGTAGGTGCGAACCTGCTCGAGCTAAAGAACCAGCTAGAGAAGCTTAGCGTGGTCGTCGGGCCGGGGAAAACCATCGGCCGTGATCAGGTCGATTTCTTGGTCGGAAATTCCCGCGCTCGCAATGTCTGGGAGCTAGTGGATGCTATCGGCCGAAGGGATGCGAAGCAAGCGCTCGAACTGGCCGCAAGAATGGTCGAAGATGGCCAGCAATTCCCCATGGTCGTGGGGGCGATTGCGTCTGCTTTCCGCCGGGCTTGGCTGGCCAAGGAGGAGCGGGAGGGGAGCGGGGGCAGGCCCGCTGGGTATGGCGCCGTTTACCACGATGCGAAGCGAGCGGAGGCCTTTAGCCACGAAGAGTTAGCCGCCGCGATCGAGGCTTTGGCGGAAATCGACCTCGCTTTCAAGCGCGGCGTCGGAAAAGAGAGACGGTTGCTCGAAGAGTTCGTGCTTCGCATGTGCCGGCTTCCCGCGGCGGGCTAGCGGCACGAACGGGGGATCGTTGCCGAGCACCGCGGGTGGGGATGCCCTTTCAACTGGTCGCCTTGGCGTTGACCGCTCGGGTGAGCCGGGAGATTTTGCGCGAGGCGGTCTTGCGGTGGAGCACGCCTTTGGTCACGGCTTTGTCGAGGGCTCGGACCACGGCGGGCAGCTCTCGTTTGGCGGCCTCCACGTTCCCCTCGAGAAGCGCTCTCGTCACCTTCTTTGCCAAGGCCCTGGTCTCGGATCGAATGGAGCGATTTCGCGCCCGGGCCTTCTCGCTCTGGCGCTGCCTTTTCGCGGTCGACTTTTTCTTGCCCACGTTGTAACCAATCCCCTTTCGAGTGAATGTCGCTGAACAGCCTACATTGCTAGCAAGAGAGGAATGCCTGGTCAAACGCCCCTTCCTGTTTGTGTGGGGCTGCGGGATTGGCCTAGCGAGCGGCGGCGCTGCCCGTTCATGCTCGTCCCCAGCCGAGCCGGGCACAAGAGAGGGTGGGAGTCGGGGGAGTCGGCGCTGTGGCGGCTTCGGTGGTTGGGTCGGCGGGTTGGCTGAGAGAGATAGCGCTTGAGCGAAAATCGTAAAATTGCGCGTGCCGCCGGGGTGGTGAGTGCTCTCACTCTCTTGAGCCGCGTTACCGGTCTCGCTCGGGACGTCGTGGTCGGTTATCTCTTCGGCACCGGGGCTGCTGCGGACGCCTTCTTCGTCGCCTTTCGGATTCCCAATCTGCTGCGCCGGCTAGTGGCCGAGGGGACGGCAACGGTCGCCTTCATCCCCGTCTTTACCGAATACCTGACCAATCGCCCGCGTGCGGAGGCGCTGGAGGTCGCCAGGGTGACCTTCACTACCATGGCCGTCATCCTCGGCTCCCTGACGCTGGCGGGCGTGTTCTTGGCGGATCCGCTGGCGCGGCTGTTCGCGCCGGGGTTCGCCGTCGAGCCCGGGAAGATGAGGCTTGCGGTATCCCTTACGCGCATGGTCTTCCCGTACATTTTCTTCGTCGGTCTGGTAGCCATTGCCATGGGCGTCTTGAACGCCATGCGCCACTTCGTTACCCCGGCCCTTTCTCCCGTGCTGCTCAATCTGGCAATCGTCGTCGCGGCGCTCACGCTCTCCCCCTGGCTCGGGGTGTACAGTTTGGGGCTCGGCGTTCTGTTGGGCGGGTTGATGCAAGTGCTCGTCCAGGTCCCTCCGCTTCGCCGCCGAGGAGTCTCGCTCGCACCTTTCTGGCAACCGGCCCATCCGGCGCTTTCGCGCATCGGCCGCCTCATGTTGCCGACCCTTTTCGGCGCCGCCGTTTACCAGTTCAACGTGTTGGCGGATACCGTCTTCGCCTCTCTCTTGCCGCCGGGTAGTGTCTCGTACCTTTGGTACGCCGATCGCCTCTTCGAATTTCCCCTCGGAGTTTTCGCCGCGGCTTTGGGAACCGCGGCGCTGCCGAGCTTTGCCAGCCTGGCCAAGAAAAACGATCTGACGGGGTTGAGGCACTCGCTTGGCTTTTCTCTCAGGCTGGTGAACCTAGTCGCCATTCCGGCGGCGGTGGGGCTCGCCACGGTAGCGGATCCACTCACGGCGCTGCTTTTCCAGAGGGGGAGCTTCGGTCCCCAAGAGACCGTAGGGACCGCGTTGGCGGTTCGGATGTTCGCGGTGGGACTCTGGTCGGTGGCTTCGGTGCGAGTATTGGTCCCGGTCTTCTACGCTCTGGAGGATACGCGCACGCCGGTCATGACGGCCACCGCGGCTTTCTGCTGCAACCTGGTATTCATCATCCTTCTCATGGGAAAGATCCCGCCGAATCAGGACTCGGTGATGGGCGCCCTCGTCGCCTCCGTGGTCAACCGGATCTCCCTTCTCGACTTGCGTCACGGCGGCCTTGCGCTCGCGACGTCCCTTTCGGCTACGGTCAATCTTGCTTTGCTCGCGCTCGCGTTGCGCTCCAGAGTCGGCGCGCTGCGTGGCCTCGGGCTGGCAAGGTCGTTTTGCGGAAGCCTTGCGGCCGCGCTTCTCATGGTTCCCGTCGTTTCCACGATCACGGCTCGGGTATCTTGGACCGCAGGCGATTCGAGTTTCTGGGTGCGAGCGGCGCTGCTCATGCTGGCGGTGAGTGGCGGTGCGGCGACGTTTCTCTTGGCTTCCCTTCTCACCAACCGCCGCGAGCTCGTTGCGTTCGGCGAGCTTATGCGCAGGCGGCTTGGGCGACGATAGGGCGAACTCGGGCCGGCGCCAGGTCAGCTCCGCCGTTTCGCCTCCTGCCAGCGCGTCTCGAGCTCCTCTGCGTCTAGCTCTAGGATCTCTTTACCTTCGGCGGCCAGCGTCTGCTCTAGTTTCCTAAACCGTGACTCGAATTTATCTACTGCTCTTCTCAAGGCGAGCTCGGCGCTGAGGCCGCTAAGCCGGGCAAAGCTTGCAAGAGCGAAGAGAAGATCCCCGAGTTCCTCTTCGGCAGCCTCGGCCGAACCCTTGCGGTGGGCCTCGGTCAATTCTTTCAGCTCTTCGGCGACTTTGGCCAGCACCTCCGAGGCGCTTGTCCAGTCGAGTCCCGAGCGGGCCGCCTTTTCGCCGATCCTCTGCGCGCGGATGAGGGCGGGCAGGGACCGCGGCAGCCCGGCCAAGGCGGAGTGGTCGGCGCCTTGGTTGTTCTTGCGCTCGGCCGACTTTATCCGAGACCAGTTCCTCAACACCTCCGAGGTACTGGACACCGACACGTCGCCGAAGACGTGGGGGTGGCGGCGGACCATCTTCTCCACGATGCCGGCGATCACATCGTCGATCGCGAAGAGGTTTCGTTCGGCGGCTATCTGCGCGTGGAAGACGATCTGCAAAAGCAAATCTCCCAGCTCCGAGCATAGCTCGTCCGCATCGTCTTTCTCGAGGGCGTCGAGCACCTCGTACACTTCCTCGACGAGGTAAGGCTTGAGCGATTCCGCAGTCTGCTCTCGGTCCCATGGGCAGCCCCCCGGGGCGCGCAATCTTTTCATGATTTCCACCAACCGTGCGAACTCCATGGCCAAGAACCTATGGTGTCTGCCTTCGCCTGTCAAACCGACTCGCCTGCGTCAAAAAAGGGATTGCGCGGGCGAGCTTGCGCCTAGAGCATTACAGGCGAGGAAGCTAGGGAAGCGACGGCCATACCGACGCTAAGCGCCGCCGCGACAGTGGCGGCGGTGAGTTCGCTGAGCGCAGGAAACTGGAAGGCACCTGCGCAATCGACCGCAACGCGGAGCTAGAAGGTCTGCGCAGGCACGGGATCCGATAAGGCCCGCGGCGTCCTGCGCGAAAGCGGGCGGTCACAGCGTTTCCTCGCCAGGCCGGGCCTAGGCACCTTTCAGGCACGTAGGACCTGCTTAGCCGGCCGATTGGTCAGCACAGCAAGAGCATCCCGTTCCTAGGTATTCTTTTCCTAAGTATTGACGACCACCGATCGGCGGTGCTAGCCGCAGGTCGTCTGGCTCGAGCAATAGCGCGCGAGGTTGGCGAGGCTTCTGAAGCGAGTGTTTTCGACGAACGACGTGGTGGGCGAAATCCGCGGCTGGTGGCATGCCAAGTGGATGAGCTAAAGCCGTGTGCTTCTGACCCACCCAGACAGCGCCGCAACCGATACCAAAGAATTTCTCGAGCAGCCTAGGCGTTACCGGCTGGCTTCACCACCCAGTCGAACGTGAGGGAGGAACGATGCACCGGCTGGTCAAGGCTACAGCGGTATTGGGCGCCATTCTTTCGGTTCGCATCGAGCATGCCGGCGCATCGCCTCAGTTGGCTTATCGGCCGATGGTTTGGAACGACGTCTATGAGCCCAACTGTTTTCAAGAGTGTACGTTCTGCGACCCGTTTTACGGCTTTAGCATCCACACTCGGATAAGCCACGACTGGTACGATTACGATTGCAACGGCGATTTTGTCGGGGTAACGGCGGCCTGCGGCTGTGGACTCGATTGGGAAGCGGGATGCGATGCTCCAGCCTGCAGTTGTTTTGGGGGGCCCTGCACCTGCGATTGGGCGCTCGCTGTGTGCGAGCAGGCAAGCTGCGCTTACTATCCAGGGGAGTTTCACGCGATGGGGGAATTTCCCTGCCCGGGCGAGCCGCCGGATGATCAGGAATGCGAGGACGCTGGTTCTTGCTGCAATCCGGCGGGCGGTTTCTCTGGTCTCCCGCGCGGAGCACCGAGCGCCCCGCCAGCTCTCGGGCCGACTTCGGCCGGGCCGAGTGCAGATGTGGGGGGTCCCATTAACGTCATCACCAAGAACGTGTGGCACGGAGAGCTCGATTTCCCTGGAGGGAGGCTTCCTTTTCCGCTTGCCGTGGGCAGGACGTACAACAGCAAAGATACGAGATGGGGCATCTTCGGCTACCGCTGGTCTAGCCGGTTCGACATTGCCCTTAGCTTCCACGGTGACTTCATCGCCGCGTTTCGCGATGGAGAGGGGGACAAGCATAGCTTTGCCCGGTTGGATGCCGGCCAGGCGGTCTATGTGGGGTCGAAACCGGGAGAGAGCCTGAGGGTCGAGGCGGACGGAAGTTACAGTTTGGAAGACAGGGTAAGCGGCGACTCGATGGTTTTCTCATGGTCGGGGGAGCTTTTGGAGGTTCGCAATCGGGCGGGGAACCGGCAAAGCTTCTAGAGAAGCGCTGGCAAGGTCGTTTCGGTCCGAGACGAGTTCGGCCACACCCTAAGCTTCTCGTATAACGCGCAGGGTTTTGTTTCCGAGATTAGCTACGACACAGTGCCCGTGGCGAGTTATTCTTACGACGCCGCCGGCAATCTTACGCGCGTCACTCACGCCGATCTTAGCTTCGAGACTCACAACTACGAGCCAACCGGTCTTAAGAGGCTCGTTAGCGTGACCGACGAGAACGGCAACACGGAGGCGAGTTGGACCTATTCCGGGGGCGACGCCATCGGGTATGCGCGGGCGGGAGGAGTCGATGCGGTAACCATTTCAAATCTGGGCGGCGGAAAGTACCTGGTGACCGACGCCATCGGAAACTCGACGACGTACACGAGCACGAAGTATCGGTTGGGATCGTCTCCGTTTGCGCGAAGCCGGATCACGGAGGTCTCCGGGCCAGGGTGCGAGAGCTGCCCCGGCGGTGTGGTCAAGGCCACCTACGATCGCTACCCCGCCAGAAGACCGCAGTGGGTGAAGGATAGAAACGGTGTGGTCACCGTCTTTGCCGATTACGATGAGCGAGATTTGCCGGGTCGGGTGATAAGCGACGCTGGAGGGCCAAACGAGCGTGAAGTGAGCTACACCTATCATCCCGCCTTCGGGCGGGTTTTGGAGAAGAGCGAGGAGAGCGTTCTTCGAGCGGGGGGCCTAAAGACCACGATTTACGACTATGACGATGATGGGGATGGGGTACCCAACGAGAATCCGACCCGTCTTGTCCGCCGGTTGATCGAGCGGGGATACACCAGGGATCTTGCGGGCGGCGTTGTGCCCTACGAGGAGATAACCAGGTACGATTACAATAGTCACGGCCAGGTGGTTGCGGTGGACGGGCCACTTGGTGGCAGTGCCGACACGGTAACCTTGACCTACGATCCGGCGAGCGGGTATTTGACGAGCCGTACGGATCCCATTATCGGCACGACCACGTATGCGGACCACGATCTTTACGGAAACCCGCGGCTGGTCGTAGATCCCAACGGCAACGCGACCGCAACCGAATACGACGCGCGCGGGCGGATGATTGGCTCGACCGACGTGAGCACAAAGGCTACGACGCAGTGGGTGCGGGACGGCAAGGGGCGGCTTTTGGAGCTCAGGCTGCCCGCGCCGGGGCGGGTCATTTATCATAGCTACGACGAGGCGGATAGGCTTACCGCGATAGCGGACGGCCTTGGGAACGAGATCCGCTATAGCTACGATCTCGCGGGAAATCCAGTTAGGGAGGAGGTTCGCGATCCCCAGGGGTCTTTAGCGCGCTATCAGGACTTCGCCTACAATGCCCCTCAGGGGGACGGAAGACTCTCCCGGATCTTCAACCCCGATGGATCCTATACCGAGTACGGCTACGACCCGAATGGGAACATCACTTCCGTCGTGGATTCGCAAGGGCGCACTGTAAGTTACAGTCACGACAGCAGGAACGTGCTTGCCGGCATGACCGAGGACGCGGGCGGAATAGCTGCGCAAACGAGCTACGAGTATGACCAGCAGGGCAATCTTCGTGAGGTAACGGATGCCGAGGGGCGCGTTACCGCCTACGAATACGACGATGGCGGAAGACTTCTTGCGGTCAGTTCCGCCGACACCGGCACGACAAGCTACCGCTACGACGGCGCCGGTAATCTCATGGCGAAGAGCGATTCCAGCGGGGCGATGGTAAGCTACAGCTACGATGCTTTGGGAAGGGTCGCTGGGATCGACTATCTGCAAGACGAGCTCGATGTGAGCTACACCTACGACGAAGGGCAAAATGGAAAAGGCAGGCTGACGGGGAGGGTGGATGCTGGGGGCGCGACGGCGTGGAGCTTCGATCCGCTTGGGCGGGTGGTGGCGGTCAGTCGAGAAACCGCTGGGGTGGTGAGCACCGTGAGCTACGAGTACGATTTGGAGGGGAATCTGGTCGGGATTGGCTACCCTTCGGGTCTTGAGTTGCGGTACAGTTACGACGATGCCGCGCGGGTGGTAGGGGTGGAAAGGATGGTCGGGGGGCAAGCGTTTGCGCTAGCGTCAGGGATAGACTACCTTCCCCTGGGACCCGTGAAGGCGCTAACCTACGCCAACGGGTTAACCGAGACGCGAAGCTACGATGAGCTTTATCGCTTGAGGGCGCTGGACTCGGGAGGCATCGTGAGCCGCCGGTACGGCTACGATCCACGGGGCAACATAACCTCGATTTCCGATCTCTTGGAGCCGCAAAAGAGCCTTGAGTTTAGCTACGATGGGCTAAATCGGCTTACGGAGGCGGGAGGCGGCTTTGGGCTTCGGCGCTACGAGTACGACCGGACGGGAAACCGGCTGAGCGAAAGCGACGCAAGCGTGGTAACACCCTACGCGTACGTCCCCGGCACGAACATGCTCGCCAGCGTCGGAGAAGACGCGTATAGCCACGACAATCGCGGTAATGTCACGCAAGCGGGTCCCCTAAGTTTCATTTACGATGCTTCGGGCAGGCTTGCGGAGGCCGTTGGTCTTGGTAGCTACTGGTATAGTGCCGATGGTCTTAGGGCGCAAAAGCTCTTGTCCGACGGCTCGTCTATTATCTACATTTACGATGAGGAGGGGAGGCTCCTCGAGGAGGTGGATGGGTTCGGTCGGGTGGTCAAGGATTATGTTTACCCGAACGGGGTACCTTTTGCCACGGTTTCGTACGGTGGGGACGGGGGTGTGGATCCTAGGGGGAAGGTGAAGGTCAGGGGGGATGCGGGGCGTGGGCTATTGGTCAAAGGGAAGGTAGAGCTTTTGGAGGGGGTGGTAAACGTTTCTAGGGTTAGGGGGCTTGCGGTTAGAGTTCGGTTTGGGGGTGGGGAGGAGGTTTTTGGGGCTACGGAGGTAAAGCTGAACAGGAGAGGGAGCCGTCTTACGACGCTACTGGGTGATCGAGGGAAGGTTAGGCTGACGAGTGGGAAGGCTACGGTTAGGGTCGAGGCGCCCGGGGAATTCGGGGTACCGGGGGATGGGGAGGTGGAGTTTTGCGTTGTTACGGATGGGGGGGGTTTGTGCTGGGGGAGTCGGGGCGGTAAGTGGGGGGAGCGGCTATTGGGTTTTGCGGGCGCAGGGGCTTAGGACTTCGGTTTCATCGCTTCGTTATCTTCATAAGGACCATTTGGGGACACCGCAGGCTGTGACGGATGCGAGCGGTGGGTTGGTGGGGGTGGCCGATTATCTTCCCTTTGGGGGGATATGGGCAGGCGATCTGGGGGAGAACCTGCGTTTTCCGGGGCAGCATCATGATCGGGAGACTGGGTTATATTACAATTGGCATAGGTACTACGATCCGGCGATAGGGCGATATATCGAGGTGGACCCTCCTGTCTTGTTAGATGCTGCCCATGTCGGTCGCACTTACCGCCAGCTTGCGGAGGAGGCTGTTTTCCGGTTTGTGCGGGGGATCGTGCCGCGTGGGCTAAATCAGCCCTTTGGATACGCGGGGAATAACCCGATCGGTAACATGGACCGGCTGGGGCTGTCGAGCGAATGTGTTGTGACATGCGCATGTTTCGGGATAATTTGCAGCTGCTTCAAGAACGACGAGGGTAGGATTTCGTTCGTCGGCTTTTTCACGGTTCTTGCAGTGCGGGGTTGCGTAGTATTGTGTGCCTATCCTTGTGACCAATTTCCGCCACCCTCCCCGGAGCAGTGCCGAGGGTAGGAGCATGCAATGCCGCCGTGGGCTTGGCAAGGACAGCCATGTTCAAGAAAGAAGCAATTTTGATAGCGATCATCTTTGCAGCCATGATAGTCGTGGGTTTCGCGGCCGCCTTGATCATTCCTTGTTTCCTCCAGCCCTGAATCCGCCGGATGTGCTCTTGCACGTGTGCCGCTCCGGCCCACGCGGACCGGCAGCTTTGCAAGGGGGGCGTGTGGGGTGAGTTCATTGTCCATCTCGAGACGGTGGTGGCTAAGCGGCACTATTCTGGCCTTCTTACTGGTGGCGGCCCCTGGTTGTCTGTTGTCGTTGAGGGGGCCGATACCCGAGCGTCGCGTTTTGATTCCCAACCCGTTGGTGCAAAAGGAGATCTTTTACCGGCCGAGAGGGTTGGGGAGCACCAGCCGGATTGAGGTGATCGAGACGGGTGTGGAGGGGGGCGTGAGATAGTCGTGCTTGGGACTTTTGGGGGAATAGTTCTTGATGGGGAGAGCAGGGCTGTCGTTCACAGGGTTGATTTTGAGCCTAGCGGTGGGGTGGGGTGCCCTCTTTTGGTGATCACCGGGGGAGGGGAGAAGAGGATCATTGAAACGTGCCTTTTTGGTGACGAGGCCAGGGTGCTCGATTTCGATGGGCGTACGGTGTTGAGCTATCAGCCCAAGGGGTTTCATGCCGAACAGATGACGGCCGGCGACCTCGATGGTCACGGGAGGGTCGAGTATTACGTGTACTCATGGAATAACAAGGTGGTGCAGTTGGACGAGGAGGGCAAGAAGCGCTGGGAAAGGAAGCTAGGTGTGGTGGTATGGGATTTGGCGGTTCTGCCGGATGAAAGGGTTCCCAGGTTGGTCGTCCGGGGGGAGCGGGGAACCGTGTTCTCTCTCGATTACCTGTTGTCTCTTGATTTCCATACCTGGATCATCTTTGTTGATTACGATGGTTCGATCATCGGGGAAAAACGGTTGGAGGTGGCGGGGCCAGCAGGTGATTTGCGTATAGCAGACTGGTTGGGAGGGCCACACATTGTTACCAGTATCGGGAAATGCATTTGTGTGTTCGACCTGGAGGGACGGCTCGTTTTGCGCCATGAACTCTCGCCATCGCTCGGCTGGTTGGTCAGCAGAGACTTGATCAGGCCTGCCGCCACGAGCGTAGGGCCACCGGGCTCTGCCGAATACCTCGCTGTCTTGGCAACGATGCGGGCGGGGTATGAGCGGGCGGTATTTACGATTTTCAACAGAAGCGGGGAGGCGGTGTTCCAAGAGGTGTTAGGTGCCTCAACGGGGTTGGCTTATCTTGGCCGGACCGCCGAGGGTGGACACAGCCTCTTGGTTGGCGACGGTCCCCGGAGGGTGTGGAGGTACACGATTCAGGGTGCAGGCTACGGGCTGAATCAAGGAGGCGGTCAGGGGGTTTGACTGGACGATCCATGCCGGCCCGCTGAGGGAGTCGCGGCTACCACCGTTTAGGTGAGGCAAATGGCGCAAGAAGCACCAGATATAGTTATCTACACCACTACCTCCTGTCCCTTTTGTCAGCGAGCCAAGGATCTCTTGGCCAGCCGCGGTCTTGCATACAGGGAGATCGCCGTGGGCGCGGAGGAGGATTCCTCCGAAGATGGGACGCGCATCGATGTTCAAGAGTTGGTACGGCTTACCGGACGGCGAACCGTTCCTCAGGTACTTGTCGATGGCGTTGCCATAGGGGGCTACCAGGAACTGCTCGCACTCGTCAAAGCGGGTAAGCTTTGAGGTGCCAGGGAAACCGCCCCGGGCGGCTTACGGCTTTTACGCCCTCTCCTTCGAACACGGCACAGAAAAAAGAAGAACGCCCGCTGTCGCCGCCGTCCCCAGCTCCGGCAAAAGCGATCCGTCGGGGAAGCCTATGCGCAAAACGGGTCGGTCAGGAGTCTTGCGTTAACGAGACCTCGATTTGGAGTTCCTCTGCCACGGCCGCAAGATCGCGGCGAAGCTTCCCTAGGTCGGTTGTATCTGGAACCGCAAGTTGCACCTCCATCGTATAGATGGGGGTTCCGGTCCCCGGCTCGGGCCGCGACTGGCTCGTCATGTGAGTGATATTGACGTTGTGATTGGCGAGGCAGCGGGCGACCTTCGCCACGATCCCTGCCTTGTCGACACCGATCGCTCGTAGGGCGGCGCTTCGCGCCTTGGTTCGGGCCCCATACGGGAGCGGCTCCCCCTGGAGGCGGCGGAAAAACACCGTAAGCCGCTTTTCCCACTCGAGCCGCTTGCAATTCGTCGAAAGACGCTCTTCGGCATCCTCGCTGTCGGTGCTAAGAAGGAGCAAGACCGCAAACTCGCTCCCCAGGATGGTCATGCTGGAGTCTTCTAGGTTGCAGTCGCACTCGTAAATGAGCTCAGCCAGGTCCGCGACGATCCCGGGTCTGTCGGTGCCGATCGCTGAAAGCGCGTACCACCGTCTTGCCATCTCGCGGCCTATCCTTGCGCATCGGCGCGTCGAGGTCAAATGCCTGCGGCGCGCTAGTCAACGGCGGGGGCCGCTTCTTTCGATCCCTGCGTGGCTCGAACCGGCTGCCCATCCGCCGACGCACCCCCGGCCAAAAAAGGATTTAGGGATTCGCAACGCTCGCGCCGCCCGCCAATTCAAGGCCGCCCAAGAAAGCGGCAATCGCAGAACCCACTACCGCCGGCTGTTCGAGCGGCAAGTTGTGTCCCGCCCTTGGGATGATCATCAGGCGGGCGCGAGGAAGGTTGCGCTTTAAAATCCACGATCCCGCAGGGGGCGTGAGCCGGTCTTCGGCACCCTGTAGAATCAGGGTCGGCGCCTGGAGGCGCCCCAGTTCCCGCGTCCAGTTGTAATCGCTCATCGCTCTGGCGCAAGCGGCGTAAGCCCGGGGATCGTTCGCCAGCATGCGAGCGCGCGCCTGTTTGACGACCTCGGGATTGACCTCGGCAAAGGCGGGAGCGAAAGCGCGCTCGGCACTCCCGCCGACCGCGGAGAGGCCGCTCGTTTCGACCGCCTGAGCAAGCTTCTCCCATGCCCTTTTCGCCTTCTCCCCCACCTCGCTCGAGGTGCTTATGAGGCAAAGCGAAGCCACCCTGGCGGGGTGATCCAGTGCAAGCCGCTGGCAGATTACACCTCCTGCCGAATGGCCCACCATATGGGCCCGTGGCACTTGGAGATGGTCTAGAAGGCGTACCAAGTCGGTCGCGAAAAGCGATGGAGTGTAGGGGCCCGGAGGTTTGTCGGACCGTCCTGCTCCCCGAACATCCCAAAGCAAAAGCCTGTGCTCTCGCTCGAGCGGCTCCACAATCTGACTCCAGTATTCCATGTCCTCGCCCAGGCCATGGGTAAGCACCACCCAGGAGCCGCCCGTGCCTAGCGTCTTGTAAGCGATCCTTACTCCATCGAGCAATGCTTCCACGCGATCACCCCTCCCTTCCCGCCCCAGCGGTAAGACCTAAAGGACCCGTCCCATCCTGCTCAGGGCCGAGTGCGGCCAGGTGTCGCGTCTGCCCGCTCCCCACGCGCGGGCTCCTAGCGGTTTTCACCGTGCTCCGCGCTGGGCGCTTCCCTGCGCCGGCCGAGGAGCAAGAGGGCGGCGGAGAAAACGTAGATTCCCACCAGGGTCAGCCAGAAAAACCAGCTCAGGCGGCCTGCTATGGCAAAGAGCACCATGAGATAGACGAATTCCCGGCTTGCGAACGCGTCGAAGAGCGCTTTCTGGCGAGTGGTCGGCGGTTTTCGGAAGATGCACCAATAGACCGTTGCCATGGCAACGAGCAGACCTACGAGAAGCGCCGCCCCTGCTACGTGAAGCGGCAGGCTCGGATCCTGCCGATAGAGACCCGCCGCCAAACCACCGAAAACGGCTATGTGAACGAGGTTGTCACCCAAAATGTCCACGAGGGCCCCGAGCTTCGATTCCTGGAACTTGAGCCTCGCAAGCTCCCCGTCGCATCCGTCCAAGATGGTGGAGAGCAAAAAGAGGGAAGCACCCAAGACCCCCGCCGCATACCCTCCAAAAGCTAGGATTCCACCCGCTACCAAGCCGCACAGTATGGAAAAGAGAGTTACCGAGGTCGGGGAAACGCTCGTGGAGGCAAGCCTCTTCGTGATGGCAAGCGATATCTTGCGATCCACTAGCCGCGTGAACGCTCCGTCGTCCGGCCTTCCCAGAGCGGCGAGCAGGGCCTTTTCCGCCGCGATCAGCTCCTTTCTTGAGGCGACCAGGACCGCAAGCGTATCCCGACCTTCGAGCGGTACGCCTTCAGCCGGCTCTTTGTCTTTGCGCACCCGCTCGAGCGCCTCCGAAAGCTCGGCCCCGCTGCATCGAACGAGGGGAAGCCCGGCCCCCGCATGCCGGGCGGAAACGAGTCGCTGCGCCCCCATGGTCTCCTCCATGAAGCGGCGAAGCGTTGCCACGGACAAGACCAGGTGGGCGGCTACGACGAGAAGGGTCAGCGGGGCGCCGACCGCGATCCGCTCCTCGCCTTCGACTATCTGAACCTCCATGCCGGAGGGCACGCGCAACCGGGCAAAAGTGCTCGCTCTTCCCGCAGGCACGAGCAGGTGCGCGCTTCCCAGGCCCGCGCGACTCAACACGAAGAGCATCCGCTCCGCCAGGCTGAGCCCTCCAGCCACCGCCAGGGAGTTGGGATGAGTGGCATCTATTACTGCGTGATAGGCGGCTGCCACCGGCCTCGGATCTAGCCTGTCGCCGAGGGAATCTCGCCCGCCGCCCCGGTTCCTCCGCTCGGCTCCTCCGCCGCCGGTTCCGAGACGGGCACCGGTGCACCCTCCGACCGGTGGGAGCGATAGGTAGCTAGCACCAGCGCCACGCAGGTCAGGGCCTCGCGCAGATTCGCGCCCCGCACGAGCGGGTCTCTCACCTCTTTGCGGAAATCGTCGAGCATGGATTCGAACCACTGGGGGTGGTAAGAGGCCGCTGAGAGCGGCTCGGAAAAAGTATAAACCACCTTCTCTCGTCGGTGCACGGAAAGTATCAACCTGTCGTCCGCGATCTCGATCTCGCCCTGCTCCCCCACCACTCGGCCGGTGTTGGCCCGCCGCTCGGCCGCCCAGGTCAGGAAAAGCCGCCCCGAGGCACCCGGGAACTCCACCTCGATCTCCGCGGTGTCCTCTACCTCGCGGTCCAAAAACTTGCGCCGCTCCAGTCTGGCGCACACGCGAAGCGGTGGCTTGCCGATCAAGTGCTGGAGAAGATAGAAGGCGTGCCATCCGTGGTCCACAGCTATCCCGCCACCGGCTAGCCTCGCGTCCAGGCGCCAGCCCGCCTCTTGCGCCACCGCGCCTCCAGGAGGGGTGCGGCGCAGAATCTGGAGCTCGACGCTGCGCACCCGGCCGATCTCCCCGCGCGTGAGCAGACGATGGACGGTTCGAAGCAGCGGAGCAAATTTCCAATTATCGACGGTGTAGATCGCGATTTTGCCCCCCGCCGCTGCGGCCTCGATGGTCCTGCTCTCCTCGCTACTCAGGGCGAGGGGCTTTTCGCACAGCACGTGCACCTTGTGTTGAGCGGCCTTGGCGATGATATCGGCATGCGAGGCCGGGGGCGTGGCGATGTCGAGGAAGTCTAGCTTCTCGGCTGCCAACAGATCGCCTACCGAATCGTAGAGCCGAGCCTGGGGCAGGCTTTGCGAGGCCGCCTCGAGACGCTCCTTCGAGGCATCTGCTACCGCAAGAATGTTGTAGCCACCCGCGTGCTCCCACGCCGGCAGGTGCGCCTTTGCCGCCGCATTGCCGAAGCCCACGATAGCGCCGCGAAGCGGCCGACCGCGCCCCGGGCTCACCTCAGGCCGCCTTCCCTCTCGACGCAGGCAAAGGCCTCCGCCAGGATCGCAACGCCTTCCTCCGCCTGCTCCGGGGTAAGAGTAAGCGGCGGGTTGATTCTCATCCTGGGGAAATATCCCATGACCAGGAGGCCTCGGCGCAAGGCCTCCTTGAAGATGGCCTCGGTCGCTTGACTGGGTAGGGGCTCCTTGGTGCGACGATCGCGAACCAGATCGACGCCTAGAAGCAGCCCGCAGCCTCGCACGTCGCCTATGAATTCGTATTTGTCTTGAAGCCGCTTGAGACCGGCGAGTAAGAGCTCGCCCACGCGCCGCGAGTTCTCCACCAGTTTCTCGTCTATGATCGTCTCGATCGTCGCCAAGGCCGCCGCCGCAGCCAAGGGGTTTCCCCCGTAGCTCGAGGAGGAGGCACTGGGGCGCGCAAAGGGCTTGGCCTCGACTATCTCGTCGGTAGATACCAGGCCGCTTATGGGGAAGCCGGATCCCAGCCCCTTGCCGACCGTCATTATGTCGGGGATGACGCCGGTGTGCTCGCAGCCGAACATTTTTCCCGTCCGCCCAAAGCCGGTTATCATCTCGTCGGCTATGACCAGGGCGCCGATCTCGCGGGCGATTTCCTCGACCCCGGGGAGAAACTCGGGCGGTGGGATCACGTTTCCCGCCGTCCCCTGCATGGGTTCGACCAGAATGGCGGCGACCGCCCCGCTCGTGGTCGTCTTGATCGCCCTCCTGGCGAACTCGAGGCAGGCCATACCGCAACCCGGGTACGTGGTCTTGAAGGGGCAGCGGTAACAGTCGGCATACGGTATCGAATACTGGCCAGGGGGTAGCGGCCCCCACCCGTGCTTCGATTCGTCGCCGATCAGAGCCACCACGCCGCCGGTCTTCCCGTGAAAACCGCCCCAGAACCCGACCACCTCGAAATTCCCCGTGTAGGACTTGGCCAGCCGAATGGCCGCCTCGACGGCCTCCGATCCCCCGCTGTAGAGCTGGGTACGCCGAAGCGGCCCCGGAGCCACTTCGGCGATGAGACTGAGCAGCCGGTAGCGGCTTTCGCTGGCGAAGCTGCCGACGGAGATCTTGCGCAACTGGGCTTCGACGGTTTCGACGTAGCGGGGGTGGGCATGACCCAAGCTCGCCACGCCCACGCCGGCGAAGAAGTCGATGTACACGTTGCCGTCGAGATCGGTTACGGTGGCGCCGCTTCCGTGGGATATGGCGAGCTCGGAAAGAAGCGATATGCGCTGCTGTCCCGGAGCGATCACCTTCTGCTCGGCTTCGAAGAGTCGGCGGGATCGCCCGCTCTCGCGCACCCGCCCGTAAGAGAGCCGGCGCTGCGCCTTGGCCAATTGCTTTCCCCTGTCGATCATCTCATGCTCCTGTTCCGGAAAAATCGGCTCGACCGGCACCCGACCACGTTCGAGCCACCCACGTGGCGATCGCCTGCGCTGCTTCCGCGCGGCAGCTACAGAAACTGGGCCAGTCGTTGATATCGATGAGCCTGATCCCTCCCCCATGTTCGATCACCGCATCCCCCCCGTACACCGCAAGGCCCAGCGCCTCTGCCGCCTTCTCGGCGAGGTTTCTTAGCTCTGTGCTCCCGTCTTTCCAAGGCTTGCCCGCGCGCTCGCAGTGAAAGAAATGGCCGCCCGCGACGGCATAGAACTTGACCACCTCGCCCTCGACGTGACGCTGGAGGACCGCTCGCTTTATTCCCCTGTTGTACAGAAGACCAAAAGCACGGGACGCCTCGTCCAGGGTTGCCGCGAAGACGACGTCACCGCGCTCCATGGCGTGCACGTCGGGCCGCTTGACCCAAAGGGGAGGATCCATTGGCGGTCGGCGCTCCTCGGCGGTCTCCACGACCACCGTGCGCGGGAGGGGAACGGCGCGCGCGGCGAGAATCTCGACCATCTTCTCCCGATAGCAGTTGGCGATCGCCTGGGGGGAATTGACGATCGGAACTTGCTCCGCCACCTCCTCGAGCCGGGCCAGCGCGTTCTTTCCCTGACACATCGCCAAGACCAGCGCGGGCAGCCGCCCGTCTGACTCGATCGGCTCCTCCGCTCCCGCAAGCCTCACCGCGAACCCTAATCCCCGCAAACGCCTCGCCGTCTCGGCGAGTATCGCCGCGTCCTGGTCCACCTTGCCAGGCGAAAAGCACGGTTCGCGCAAGACGCAGTGAATGTATGTCCCGTTCAACGGTCTTCCTTTAGCGAGCGCAAGAACTCCTCTGCGAGGGCGAGGTCTTGGGGTCTATCCACGTCTATGGCCTTGGCGATAAGATGGCCTCGAAAGCGGAAGCCCTTGGCGGAAAGCGCCTGCAGCAGGTCGCGAAAAGCGCCAAACTTGCCCTCGTCCCCGACATCGAAAAGCTCATATACCAGCGGTGAAAAGAAGTAAATCCCAGCGGTTACGTACCGTGTGGGAGCGGCCGCGTCGCCGAGCGCCGTCACCCGCCAAGTGGGGTCGACCGCAGCGAAGAACGGCTTTTCGTCGTCCACGAAGGTAGTGAGAGCCAGCACGCCGTCCGCTCCCGGCCTCCTGCCGGCCTCCACGAGACCTTCGAGGCAGGCGGGATCGAAGACGGTGTCGGCCGTAAAGAGAAGAAATGGAGCACCGCGCAACCAGGGCGAAAGGGAAAGAAAACTGTCGGCGGAGCTTCTGGTGGACTTCTGGACGATCTGGAGCGGAACGCCGAAATCCGTCGTGGCCAGGTAGCGGCGCACGAGATCCGTCTCGGCGTTTATAATACAGATTACCTCGGATGCCCCGCCCCTGCGCGCCGCCCCGATGACATGGCTTATGAGAGGAGCCCCGGCTATCTCTACGAGCGGCTTCGGCGTCTCTATGCCCCCCGCTCGCAATCTCTCACCCGCCCCGGCGGCGATGATCCCGGCTTTCATGTCCTAGAGAGGGAGCTCGAGAAGCTTTTCGAGCGAACTTATTCGCCAATCTGCCCGATCGGCTGCGGCGAATGGCTCGGTGCTTTGCCTGACCCAGATGGTTTTCATTCCCAATTCCTTGGCTGGCACGATGTCTCTGGCGAGGGAGTCCCCGACGAATATCGCCTGGTTGGCGGGCGCGCGTAAGGCTCGAAGCGCCGTCTCGAAAATCCCCGGCTCGGGCTTTCGTGCGCCCACCTCCTCGGAATCGATCGCAACCGAAAGGTAACCTGCCAACTCGGCCTCCTCGAGAACCAGGCGGAGGTTGCCGTAGAAATTCGACACCACCCCCAACGCGAACCTAGGGGCGAGGCGGCTAAGCACCCTTGCGCTTTCGCTCCAACCCAAGCGGCAACTTGCAAGAAAGCGCGCCACAAGCTCCCTTTTTAGCCGCGCATCGTCGAGACCTAACCGCGCGAGCTGAAGATCCACGTGGAGCGCGAGCGTTCCTTCCAGAGAAAAGCCGCGGGCGAGGCGATTGCGCAGCAATTCCTCCTCGGCTGCGTAGAAAGCCGCCTTGATCTCCTCCTCCGGGCGGGCAACCCCAAGGGAGCGGTAGATTCCCAGGAAACGGTCGAACCAGTGCAGGCCCGCACCGTCCAGCGTGCCTCCGTAGTCGAAGAGAATGACGTTTGTCACGGCTTCGATGCTCTGCTCACCGCGGGCGCGGGCGCTCGTAACGCAGCTTCGTGACCTCGGTGCCCACCGCCTGCGAGAGCTTGGCGAGCGCCACGTTGTAAGCGTGAATGGCGCGGTAGTAACCCGCCGTGGCTTCGGTGAACGCTCCCAGGCCCTCGAAGACCTCCTTGGGCTCTCCGATACCCAGCTCGAAGTTGGTCATGGTCAGGAGCAACAGGGTCCGCGCCGACCTGCGGCTCTTTTGGGCAAGCTCCATCTGCTTTCGCGCCTCGATGACCTCCAGGTAGCGCTTCTCCACAGCCAGCGGAAGTCCCCGGCGCGCGCGCTCCAGATCGGCTTTGAGCTTCTCCACCTTGGCTCTTTGCTGGTGGACCTTGGCCGCGATTTCGCGCCAATTGAGCGACATGTGGACGCCGAGCACGCCCCCAGGGCTGAGAAAGTTGAACTCGTCTAGAACGAACGGGTTCTTCTGATCGTCTCGGTTCGGAGCGTGGGCGAAACGCAGGCCCCCGGCCAAAAAAAGCCGCGGGAAATATTCGCGCTCTTCGACTTTGAGCCGCTGCTCCTCGGCCGCTATTCCTTCCTTCAGAGCGATCCACTCGGGGCGGTGCGAAAGCGCCAGTTCCACGTATCGGTCGAGGGTGCCGACCTCGGCCTCTTCGGGGCGAAGCTTTAGGCTGGCCAGTTTTAGATCTCGCGGGGAGGCCAGGCCGACGGCGACCGTCATCGCGGAAGTGGCCATTCGTTCTGCGCTCCTCACCTTGGTCGCTTCCTGCTCGAAGCGCAGTTTCCCGAGGCCGAGCTTGATGAAGTCGGTCTGGGTAATCTTTCCCTCTTCCAGGCGCTCCTTTGCCTTCTCTATGGCCTTGCCGAAATTCTCGACCACCTCCTGGAGAAGCTCGGATACCTGGTGCGAGAGCTGGATCGAGTAATATAGTTCCTTCGTTTGCGCGATTACCTTATCCTCCTCTCCCGCCCTTTCGGCTTTGCGGGCCCCGAGCCCTCTTTCGGCCGCCTCGATCCCGGCGCTTACCTTGCCGAAGGTGTAGATCGGGATGTTGAGCGAAACGTCGAGCTTGGTGAAGGGGCCGAGGCCGGTCAGATAATCGGTGTCCTCGTCGGGCGAGAAAACCGCATCTCCTCTGGCACGATTTACCAGACCAAAGAGGTTGACCAGCTCTCCCCGGGGCCATCTCCCGGCTTGAGCCTCTCCCAACTCGCCGCGCGCCAGCTCGAGTTCCCAGCCGGCTTTGCGCAGGCTGGGGCTCGTGGCCAGGGCAAGCTCTATGCACCGGGGCAAATCGAATTTCTCGATGGCCTGCCCGGCGAAGCCTGCCGCGGGTAGGATAATGGCTGCCAGTAAGACAGCCGCGAGCACGGCCGAAACCTGCCAAAGGCTCAGGTGTTTTAACTTCGACGGGAGCGCGATGGTAGGAAGGTCAAATCTAGCCATTTCTCCAAACCCCCAACTGGGAAGAAACGCGACTTCGACGGGCCACCGAGCCGCCCCGCTCCTCCCCTCTTATTCCACCCTAGGGGCTGCCTCATCGCTCGCCCCGACCTGGCTCGTGAAACCACTGTGCCGACTCGTAGCAGAGGGTTGGGAAGCGGCGCAAGATGGCGGGGTCGGAGGAGCCGATCCGGGCCATGGGGTCGCCCCGCGCTTTGCGCTTGCGCGGGCACCATCGGGGGACTATAAAATCACCTCGTGTCGGTTCGAGGAGAAAACGGGATCGAGGCCAAGATGAGGGGCGCGCTGGTGGTGCTGGCGCTCGCAGCGGCGATGGGCACGCCTGCGGTTGCGGGATCGGCGGCCCGTTCGGGGCCACGATCCGTAGTCGAGAAACTGGTCGCCGCGATTCGCAGCTACGATTCCTCGGCGCCTCGGGAGTCGAAGCACAACGCCGAGATCGCTCGCATGGCGCACGCCATCCTCGACGTGGATCGCTTGGCCCAGGGGTCTCTCGATGGCCAGTGGTCGAAGCTCGGCAAGCCCGAGCGCGCCACCTTCGTTGCATTGTTGAAGGACTTGCTCGAGAAGATCGCCTACCCGAAGTCGGCCGAGTTCTTCAAGGATCTCGAGCTTTCGATCGACGGAGAGGAAGTCAAGGGGAACGAGGGGACGGTCAAGACCCACGTGAACCACGCCGAAGAAGGGGAGGTAGAGATAGAATTTCGGCTCGCGCGAAGAGCCGGTGCTTGGGTGATAAGCGACATATACCTGGACGGGGTGAGTCTCGCGACGAACGTGAAAACTCAGGTGCAACGCGTGCTCGCCGAAGAGTCATTCGAGGGGCTGATCAGGCGGATGCGCGAGAAGCTGGCGGATAGCTGAGCGCGAGAGCTCTTCGAGCAGCCTTGGAGATCCGCTACAGAAGTCTTGGTCACCTGCACGAGGCCGCCTTGCGTTCCTGCCTTTCGTTTGTACACTCAGGTGGCCGATTGCCGTCGAAGGTCCGGGCTCGAGCAAGTGGGCGCGGGTTGGGCTTCGTGATCGGTACCGTCGGAGCCGGCTAGCGAGCGCCCTCCTTGACCGGATCGGCCCTTGCGCCTAGGCTCCTTGGCTGGTTTGGCTCCCCCCGGGGGTGCGTGGCCGCCCTGAGTCGGGGCGTTTTGCAGAAGAGAGTCGAGAACAGTTGATTACGAGCAAGATAACTTGGGATCGGATTTTCTACGGGACCCCTAAGTTTTTCCTCATGAAGCTTGGGCGGCGGCCCTTTACCGTTCATCTCGAGGTCACCAAGAATTGCGGTTTGAGGTGCAATTTTTGCGACTATTGGCGGACCGGCAAGGAGGAGCGCCTCGATGATTACCTTCCCATCCTGCGCAAGCTCGATCCCTTGACCGTGGTCATAACCGGCGGCGAGCCGCTCGTCCGAAGAGACCTCGAGGCTATCGTAAACCGTATAAAGACGGGGATGAAGTTCGTCTACCTCAGCTTGACCACGAGCGGGTACTTGCTCACGGTGGAGCGGGGCCTGGCGCTTTGGCGAGCGGGCCTGGATCATCTTACGGTGTCTCTCGATTTTCTGGGCGAGGAGCATGACCGTAACAGAGGCCGGGCCGGCCTCTACCGGCATATCGCGGAGGTGATCCCGGCTTTGGTCCGCGCGGGCGTCGACAATATTGTCCTCAATACCATGATCATGGAAGACAACCTGACCATGTTGCCGGCCATCGCCAAGCAGGCGAAGGACTGGGGTTGCCGGGTGTCTTTTTCCACCTACCAGCATCTCAAGGTGGGCAACTGGTCGCACCGCGTAAAGGAGGAAAGGCTTTCGGAGCTACGGGGCGTGATCGAAGAGTTGATCGGCCTCAAGCGAACGCTCGGCAATATAACCAACTCGGATTTTTATCTGCGACGGGTTCCCACGTTTTTTGCCGGCAACGGTGGGATCGGCGGCTGCATGGCGGGGATCAGGCTCCTGCAGGTCACGCCGGATGGCCACATAAAACGCTGCGCCGACAAGGAGGTGCTCGGACACTGGACCGACTTCGATCCCAAGGCGGTATCACGCACATCCTGCACCGAGTGTTGGTACGCCTGCCGCGGTGAATCCGAGGCGCCGCTCGGAATCAGGCGCATAATCGAACTCAACCGGTGATCCCTCGCTCCCCTGCCAGCCCCGTTGCGGCCCCCGAGGCGGTGTTGCTCCTTCCGGGCGAAGAGGTGCCCGCCGGTATCATGGCCGCCCTTTGTGCCGGGCTGACGCTCGTCGATCGGCTGCTAAGGCAGCTAAAGCGCGCCCAGGTCGAGTCGGTCCTGGTGGTGGAGCGAGGCGGAGCGAAGTTTAGCGCTGCCGCGGGTCACCGCAGGGGGGCGAGCCGGCACTGGCCCCGGACTGTCGAAGTGGCGCAGGTGGCGGGGACCTTGACGCCGGCGCAGGCCCTCGCAAGCTTTCGCGACGTTTTGCCGGGGCGCTTTCTCCTGCTTCCGGCAAACCTTCTCATCGACCAGCGGGTATTGGAGACGCTCCTGGCGCAGCCACCGGTGGCAACCCTCGATCTTCGGGATGCGACTTGCGGTGTCTTCGACCGGCAGTGGCTCGATCAGCCGAAGGCTGCGTCGGCAAGGCGCGTGCAAATTTCAGCATCTGGTTCCTATCACCATGAGCTGCGGCGGCACGTAGCCCCCTTCGCCCGCCTCGTAAGCTCGATGGCGGATCTGCGAGAGGGTTCCGAGATCCTGGTCGGACACACCCAAAAAGGCGCGCTCGATCTGCCCGGACAGTATTTCGATACCCCCTTCGAGAACCTTCTACTCAAGGCTTTGGCTCCGACCCGGATCACTCCGAACCAAGTGACACTTGCCACCACGGTCGTGGGCTTCGCCGTCGCCTTCCTCTTTTGGCACGGATGGCTGGTGAGCGGCGCTCTCCTCGGCCTTCTGGTGGGCATTCTCGACGGAGTGGACGGCAAGCTGGCGCGAATTCGGTTGGAGTGGTCGCGTCTTGGGGAGCTAGAGCATGTCGGCGATTTTTTCTACGAGAACGCTTGGTATCTCGGCGTGGCGAGCCACCTCCATGCGCTTTGGCTCGGTTGTGCGATGGTAGCGGCCGATCTGGCGGACAACATGGCATACCTCGTGGTCAAGCGCCGCAACGGCAAGCTTTTGGACGAAATGAGCCCCTTCGATCGCGCCCTGCGACGGGTTGCGGGCCGAAGAAACGTCTACGTCTGGATCTTCTTGATCGGCTTCGCCCTGGCCGAAAGGGCAGCGACCCTTAAGGTAGCCGCTACCTGGGCGGCGTTGACCAGCGTAACTCATTGGGTGCGGGCGCTGTGGTGGCTAAAACGTGGCGGCGAGGAGGGGGAAGGGGCTTGGGTGGCGCGGCCTGCAAGGGGTGCCGCGACGGCCGGTGGCGGCGGAAACGATAGGCACCTGCCCTGGGATCGCTGTGGAACTTAGCCGGCGGCTCCATCCTGCTGGGGGCGCAGTCGCCCGCGGTTTGGGCTTCGTCCGTACGGCCTTTTAGATCAGTCGGTGCTGACCACCCTCGCCGGTGCGCTCGCGGGGGCCTCCAGGAAGTGAAAGTAGGCGAGGGAGCCCAGGCCGGCGGCGACCATTGCCAGTTGGTTGAGCCGCAGGACGACCGCCACGGTAAGGCCGGTTGCGGCGGTGAAGCCGAGGGCCACGAATATCAAGACTTTCCCCCCTTCCTGAAGGCCGACCTTCCCGGGCACCAAAAAGAGGGGAAGGTCGATCACCAGCGAGAACGCTTCTACCGCGAGGCAAGTGGGCAGGTCGGCGGACAGATCCAAAGCGCGCAAGAGCACGTAGATCTGAAGCACGCCAACCACTTGGGCCATAAAGTGCGCTGCAACCGAGCGCACAAACTCGCCCGGATGCTCGCGATAGAAGGACCGAAGCTGGAGATCGAGCTTGGCGGTTTTTTCGACCAAGCGGCCGAGCCACGCCAGGCGCAAGCCAGCCTTGCGTCCCAGTGCTTCGATCGATGCGAAAAGCCCCCTGCGTTGCAGCAGCACGAAGAAGAGCACCGCAGCCACGGTAAGCCCGAAGCCCGCTAGCACCCCAAGCTTTACCTTCCCATCTAGCTCCAGCCGGTTGAATACGGTGAGAAGCCCCACCAGGATCAACGCCGCCTGGCCCAAAACGAAGCTTGCCTTGGCGGCTATTACCGAAGCGAGTCCAGCATTTATCGGTACCGCCGGCCGCAAAAGCATCGCCTTTAGCATTTCGCCGCCGAGCGTGGCAGTGGGCGTTACCTGGTTAACCGCGGTGCCGGCCTGGCGGACGAAGTAGAGCCTCCAGTACCGGGGGCGGATCTTGGGCTGAATGGTGAACCTCCAGCCGAGCGTATTGAACGCGTCGATCACGAGCTCGCAGGCTATTACCGCGAAAAAGCCCACCCCGACCATGTGTAGGTTGTCCACGAGCACCTGGATCCCTACCCTGTGAACCAGCCACGCGAGGACGCCGATCCCGACAGCTAGGAAGAGAAACTGTACCTTGCGCACAGTGCCTCAATACAACATTCTCGAACCGGGCTCTAGACCCAAATTAAGACCTCGCTGGAAAGGGGCGCCGGGAGGGGATAGCTTTGGACGTCAACCGCCATGAAGGTTTCGGTGATCGTCCCCGCCCTGGATGAAGAGGCCGCGATAGCTTCCACGTTGGCCAGAGCGCGAGAGGGGGCGGGGGCGTACGACATCGAGCTGATCGTCGTTGACGGAGGGAGCAAGGACGCGACCGCAGCCCGCGCGGCCGACCTCGCCGATAAGGTTCTATGTGCTCCCAAGGGGCGCGGCCGGCAGATGAACGTCGGCGCGTGGGCCGCCAGCGGTGACGTGCTTCTTTTTCTTCACGCGGATACGATCCTCCCAGCGAATTTCCCTGAGATCATTGCGCGGGCGGTATCCGACCCAGACATAGCGTGGGGACGATTCGACGTCGCGCTCACGGGCCGGGGAGTCCTCCTTCGGCTGGTCGAGCGGCTCATCAACCTGCGCTCGCGGGTATCCAGGATAGCGACTGGGGATCAGGCCATCTTCGTTCGTAGCCGTGTCTTTCGATGCGCAGGCGGATACCCCGATATCCCTCTGTTCGAGGACGTGGTCCTTAGCCGGACCCTCAAGCGGTTGGGCAAGAGCGCCTGTTTGCGCGAGCGCGTTGTGACCTCCGCCAGAAGATGGCAGAAGGACGGTGTCGTGCGGACGATACTGCGGATGTGGATCCTGCGGGCGCTTTTCTGGTTCGGTGTGCCACCGGCTAAGCTTTGCGCCTTTTACCGAGACGTAAGGTAGAGCTGCTCGCAAGCCCGAAGTCCCGCGCTGACCGGCGCTCAGCCATGTCGTCTCACGCCCGGGATGCCGCCCCGAGGACGGCTCCGGTGGTCTTGAAATGGAGCTTGGCTACCTGTGCCAGGGCCTCCTTGCCGTGCGCGCCCACGAAGGCAACCGCCGCCTCGATCACTTCTTTGCCGGCTCCCTTCGGAAGGTTTACGCGAAACTGCCTACTTAGCGAAGCAAGCCGGCGCAAAAACTCGGCCCGCGCCACAATGGAAGCGGCCGCGACTGCGGGCTCGCTCTCTGCGCGCGGCTTTTGCACCAGCCGAACGCTTTTCCCCTTTCGCATGAGCGCCTCCTCGAGGAAATGCCGGTCACCGAACTGATCCGAAATCGCTTCGTCGCATGGCATGCGCAGAAGGAGGTTCTCGATCACCCTGGCGTGGGCCCACGCGAGGATACGGTTCAGATTACCTATCCTCGCGTACATCTGGTTGTAGCGCACGGGCCCGATGACCACGACCTCGCACAGGGTGCGTTCTCGGATTGCCGACGCCAACGCCCGAGCTCTGGCATCGGCCACGAGCTTGCTGTCCCTCACTCCGATCCGAACGAGCTCCTCCTCTTGACCCGGCCTCACGATCACCCCAGCGACTACCAGCGGCCCGAAGTAATCCCCCTTTCCGGACTCGTCGGTGCCGATGGTACCTTGCCTCACGTCGAGCCGTCCGGGCTTAGGTGCTTGCGCCCTTGGCGCTGGCGGGGGATGGGTTTACCAGCGAGGCCAGTTCCGCGGTCCCGCCTTCGACGATGGCCCGCCTTCCATCCAATCGCACTTTGCCCTCGATCACGAGTCTGAGCGCGAGCGGGTAGATGACGTGTTCCTGCTCGAGGATCCTTTGCGCCAGGCTTTCCTCGGTGTCGCCGGGCAAAACCGGGACCGCGGCCTGGACTATGATCGGTCCATGGTCGGTTTGCTCGTCGACGAAGTGGACCGTCGCGCCGGAGATCTTGACGCCATACTCCAATGCTTGGCGCTGAGCGTGCAGACCCGGAAAAGAGGGAAGCAAGGCAGGGTGGATGTTCAGGACGCGGTCGGGGAAGGCGCTAAGTAGCACGCGGGTGACGATCCTGTTGAAGCCCGCCAGGGCTACCAGGTTGACTCGATGGGCGCGCAGCTCCTCTACCACTTTCGCGTCGTATTCCTCCCGCGTCGCGAAGTCGCGGTGTGGGATGACGCGCGTGGCGATCCCATGCTTTTGCGCCCGCGTAAGGCCGTAAGCGTCCGCCCTGTTGCTGATGACGACCCTGAGCTCGGCCGGCAACTTTTTTTCCTCGATCGCGTCGATGATTGCCTGAAGATTGGTGCCGCTACCAGAGATCAGGACCCCCAGCAATGCTTTGTCTACCATGGCGCTCCTCTCTCGCAGTCGAAGGGACCGACCGCCGCGGCGTGCCGGCGGGCCCCTGCGCCTCGGGGCGAGGCGTTCATGTGAGTATCACCCGCCGCACGCCTCGCTCGATTCTCCCGATCGAGTAGGCGCGCTCGCCCGATCGTGCGAGCGCGGCCAGGACGCTCTTTTCGGCGCTTCGCGAAACTACGAAGACGAATCCGATGCCGTTGTTGAAGGTGCGATCCATTTCTTCCTGCGTCACGTTTCCCAGTTCCTTTATCGTCGTGAAGACGGGCGGGACGTGCCAGGCTCCCCTGTGGATCACAGCGCGGCAGCCCTGCGGAAGGACGCGGATCAAGTTGCCGGGCAAGCCGCCGCCGGTGATGTGCGCCATACCGCTCACACCTCCGGCGGCCAAGGCGGCGCGCACCTGCTTCACGTATATTCTGGTGGGCGCGAGAAGCTCGGCACCCACGCTTCGGCGCCACCCGGGTGGGCGCGCGGCTAATGGAAGGCGGGCGCGCTCCAAGAGCACCTTGCGAGCCAACGAATAGCCGTTGCTGTGCAAGCCCGAGGAAGGAAGGCCCACAATTGCGTCGCCCGGCTTGATGTGCCTGCCGTCGATTATCTCGGAGCGCTCCACTACCCCGACCGCGAACCCCGCCAGTTCGTAGCCGCCACCGGAATAAAACGAGGGCAACTCGGCCGTTTCCCCGCCGACTAGGCTGCAGCCCGCAGCCACGCACCCCCGCACCACCCCTTTTAGCACGGCCAGCGCCTTGGCGTGCTCCAGACGAGCGCTTGCGTAATAGTCGAGAAAACAGAGGGGTCGCGCGCCAACCGTTATCAAGTCGTTCACGCACATCGCCACCAAGTCTATGCCGATTGTCGAGTGGCGATTCATGGCTTGAGCAACTTTGAGTTTCGTTCCCACGCCGTCGGTGGAGGTGACGATTACCGGATCTTTTAAACGCCGCGGCAGGCGCGTCAGGGCCGCGAACCCACCGATCCCCGCCAAGACTTCTCTTCGATGGGTGACCCGAGCGAGCTGGCCCACGGCGCGCGCGAATCTCTCTCCAGCCTCTATGCTCACTCCGGCTTCCCGGTACGTAAGATGCTTGCCCTCGAGACCCATGCGAGCGCGATCTCACCAGAGGTTCCACCCCCTTGTCAATGAGCCGCGCGTGGGTTCCGAAGCGGCCACGCCTTCAGCGCGGACAAAGAGCGTGGCCTGCGCGTTCGCTACCTTGCCGTTCGCGCCAACGCCACAGCGTCCACCCGCTCGGCTCCGGCAAGCATCAGGGCTCGGCCGCACGCATCCACCGTGGCTCCCGAGGTGACGACGTCGTCCACGACCAGCACTCTGGCACGGGCTGTCTTCTGCGGGCACGCCACGGAGAAAGCCCCCGCCACGTTGCGCATCCGCTCCTCGTAGCGGCTTCCCACCTGCGGGGGTGTCGGACGCGAGCGTACAAGAGCGAAAAGATCGCACGTCAGGGCGCACCTGCGAGCGAGGGAGGCGGCTAGGATGGCCGCCTGGTTGAACCCTCGCTTTCGAAGCCTGGCCGGGTGAAGGGGCACGGGAACGACTAGATCGTATTCTTTACGTTGCACCAGCGGCACGAGCTCGTCGGCGAGCCTCGGGCCGAGCCGCCGGCAGCCTCCGTACTTGAATCTGCGGATGGCCGAGGCCACGGGGTCGGCTGGGAAGGGTGCGCTCTTGTAAAGCCAGCGTACCCTGATGCTTGCGACGAATGTTTGGCTCGCTCGACAGCGAAGACAGAGGTGGCTTGGCTCGCTGGCGTACGGAAGGGCACAGCGGGGGCACCAGGGAGGCGAGGCCTGCTCGATCCGGTCGCGACAGCGATCGCAGAAGAGGACCCTGGAGTCGACGTCGCTCCCGCAGGCAACGCAGTCTTGCCCCCAGAGGAAATCGGCAACCGACCCTGCCGCCCGCCTCGTTCGGGCCGCAAACGCAGCCAGCGCAAGCCTCGACCTATTTTCGATCGCTTCCCTTTCGGCAAATGATAGCCAGCCCGCCACAGCCTCGCATGTTCTCGCTGCGGCGGCTTTCGAGTGAAGCCCTAAAGCTAGCGGGCGGTCGTTCCGGAGCCGAAATAGTGCCTGGACTGGGGCCGCTCGACCTGCGATAGTTCTCTGGGGTAAAAGGAGCCCCGGCGAGGGTGTGCTGGAGGAAGAACCGATGAGGCGTTTTTTGCTCGGATTCATCATCGGCGCGGCGAGCATGTACTGGTACGTCAATCACGGCGAGGAAACTCTGGCCAAGGTGCAGCTTTGGTTCGAGCGTGCGTCGCAGGACTATTCGCTCAGGGAGCCCCCGGGGGATCGCGCCGGCAGTTGGCGTTAAGCCGGGGCGCGGTTTTTGACATTCGGCGCGCCTGCCGTTAGTATGCATCGAGCTGCGGGTAGAAGAAGCGTGACTTGCGGCTAGTCTCGATCGATTTCTATAAGTGAGACTTGCGACTATGGGCGGTACCGAGTTACCTATCGTCACCCGTTTGCGGGAGCAGGTGCAGGACCTCAAGAGGGAGTTGAGCCACGAGATCCCGAAGGCGCTCGAGGAAGCTCGCGCGCACGGAGATCTGTCCGAGAACGCGGAGTACGAGGCTGCCAAAGAGCGGCAGAGTTACCTGCGTGCCCGCATCAGCCAGCTCGAGGGGAGGATCCGCGAGCTTTCACTCTACACGATTTCGTCGCTGCCGCAGGGCGTGGCCGGGTACGGCAGCACGGTGGAGGTGGAAGACCTCAATTCGGGAGAAAAACGGACATTCAAATTGGTCTTTCCCGAGGAGGCTGACGCCGGCGCAGGGAGCATATCGATCACGTCACCGCTGGGAAGGGCGCTCCTCAACCGGGCTCCCGGCGACGAGGTCGTGGCTCAGACGCCGGGGGGAAAAAGGCAGCTTCGCATTCTTTCGCTCGTCACGTTTGCCGAGGCGGAAGAGGGGGAAGGCGGTGGCGACGGCGGTCCCACGCGCAGGTAGGACACGCCATGGGGTTCGACAGCATACCCCAAATGTTCTTCGCTCACGCGGATCGGTGGGCGGAGCGGCCGCGCTACCGCCACAGGCGGGGTGAGAGCTGGCACGAGGTAACCTGGCGGGAGTCGGCTCGCGCGGTGCGTGAGACAGGGGCAGGCCTGCTGACGCTAGGGGTGGCGGCGGGGGCGAAGATCGGGCTGCTCTGTTCTACTCGCCCAGAGTGGACGGAAACTGACCTGGCCGTTCTTTCCTGCCGTGCGGTTACAGTACCGATCTATCCTTCTCTGCTCCCCTCGGAGTGTGCCTACATTCTCGCCGATTCCGAAGCCTCGCTTTGCGTCGTGGAAAATGAGAAGCAGTTGGCGAAGATCCGCGAGGCCATCGAGAAGGGAGCGGAGACGGGCGAGAAGCCGAGAGTGCGCGGGCTCGTCCTCATCGAGGGTGAGCCCGACAGCGAAGATTGCATCGGGCTTCAGGAGCTTAGGGCGAGAGGAAGGGAGGCGCTCGCTAGGTTAGAGCGGCAGATCGATAACACGATCGCGCAGATCCCCAGAGATGAGGTCGCTACGATCGTGTACACTTCGGGTACCACGGGTCTTCCCAAGGGTGTCGTGCAGACCCATGGGAACCACCTCGCGGCGCTGGAGAGCGTCGCGAAGTTAGGGTTGGCTCGAGAAGGAGAGGTGGACTTTCTCTTTCTCCCGCTCGCTCATTCCTTCGCCCGGATGCTCGAGTACTTCGGGCTCTATGCTGGCACCGTGACGGCTTTCGCGCGCAGTATCGATACCGTGGCTGAAGACATGATGGAAGCGAAGCCGAACCTCATTCCGGCGGTGCCGAGAATTTTCGAGAAGGTGTACTCGCGGATCATGGCTGCGCGGGATGCCAGCGGCCTACCGAAACGAATGCTTTTCGACTGGGCGCTCCAGGTCGGAAGGCAGCGTAGCGAGTACATCCTCGCTCGTCGGCCGGTTCCCCTGCTCCTCGATCTGCAGTTTTCTCTCGCTCGCGTTTTGGTGTTCTCCAAAATCGCGGAGGCGCTCGGCGGTCGGGTCAAACTTCTGGTTTCGGGCGGTGCCCCCTTGGCTCGGGAGATCCTGGACTTCTTTACCGCGGCTGGATTCGTCCTAGTGGAGGGTTACGGCCTCACCGAGACCACTCCGATCCTCACGGCCAACCGGCCCGACAACATCAAGCCCGGCACGGTCGGGCAGCCCATAGACGGAGTGGAGCTCAAGATCGCCGAGGACGGGGAAATCCTCGCCAAGGGACCGAACATCGCTATCGGGTATTACAAGCGTCCGGAGGCGACGGCCGAGGCCTGGGACTCCGAGGGTTGGTTTCATACCGGCGACATCGGGGAACTCGACCCCGAACGGTTTCTGCGGATAACCGATCGCAAGAAAGACCTGATCAAAACCTCGGGGGGGAAGTACGTGGCCCCGCAGAAGATCGAGAACATGCTCAAGACTCAGCCGTTCATAAGCCAGGCCGTAGTGATAGGAGACAACCGCAAGTACTGCGTGGCGCTCCTTACGCTCGATACCGAAGAGGTAGGTCGCTGGGCACGGGAAAACGGCGTGGGGCTGCCGCGGGAAGAACTGTGGCGAGATTCCCGGGTACGGGAAGAGGTGTCGCGCCAGGTCGAAGCCGTGAATCGCAGCCTCGCCTCCTATGAAACCATCAAGTACTTCCGGATCGTGCCAGACGACTTTTCGGCGGAACGGGGGGAACTCACCCCCTCCCTCAAGGTCAAACGGAAAGTAGTGGCCGAACGCTATCGAGCCCTTGTCGAAGAGATGTTTGCCTAGGCTTTCGGCGACGCGAGCCCCTTTTGGCTGGGTCCAAGCAGGGTTGCAGCAGCGCCCGGCATCTGGTAGTAAATAGAGCAGTTTTGGCCAAAAAAGTGGGCCTCAGCCCACTTTTTTAGTTTGCGGCGGGGGCTGCTCCTAGCCGGCCGCAGCACAAGCCCCGGCCCCTCGCTGGGAAGAGGGGGGCCGTCTGAGTCTGAACCCGGAAAAGGAGCGCACGATTCTCGAGAGGGCTTAGGGCCTGGCAGGGGGGCGAATGCATGCAGTTGGACGAACGGACAGAGAGGATCTGGCAGCTCGTCGAGCCGCTGGCTCGTGCGGAGGGGCTCGAGCTCGTCGGGGTCGACCTGCGAGGGGGCGGCAAAGGGGCGGCGAAGCTCGCGGTATACCTGGACCGGCCCGGCGGCGTGACGGTGGAGGAGTTGGCCGCATTGAGTCGCCAGCTCGGCGACATTCTGGACGTTCACGATCCGATAGAGGGTCGGTACGTCTTGGAGGTTTCTTCCCCCGGCCTCAACCGGCTGCTTTGTCGGCCCGACCATTTCCGGCAGGTGGTGGGGGGGAAAGTGCGCGTGCGCACGCGCGAACCGATACAGGGCAGGTCCAATTTTGTCGGGGTGGTAGAGGCAGCCGGTGAAGTGGAGCTCATGATCAAGCTGCCGGGGGAAACCAGTGCCCGAGCCATCCCGTACGAGATGATAAAGAGGGCAAATTATCAGTACGATTTCGGTGCCCATCCGATCGGTCCTGGGAAGCGGGGCAAGAGCCCGGAGAAACCGAGGGAGGAGGGATAATGCTCCCCGATTTGAATCGCGTGATCGAGCAAGTGAGCAAGGAGAAGGGAATCGAGCGCGAGATCATAATCGAAGCGCTGGAAAAAGCGATGTTATCGGCAGCTCGGCGGACCTTCGGTGAAGAACGGCAAATGGAGGCGAAGTTCAACCCCGAGGTCGGTGAGGTAGAGCTTTTCGAGATAAAGACCGTCGTGGAAGAAGTGAAGGATCCCGAAAGCGAGATTTCCCTCGCCGACGCGCGGGCCAAACTAGATCCGGAGGCGCAAGTTGGTGACGAGCTTCTTTCGAAGCTACCCCCAGAGAAATTCGGCCGGATTGCCGCGCAAGCTGCCAAGCAGAATATACTCCAGCGGGTGCGCGACGCCGAGCGGGAGATCATCTACAATGAATTCAAGGACCGCAAGGGAGAACTCTTCTCCGGCATCGTTCAGCGCTTCGAGAAAAAGAATATCATCGTGAACCTGGGGCGTACCGACGCCATCTTGCCCGAGAAAGAACAGATCCCGCGGGAGCGCTACCGGCAGGGTGACAGAATCCGCGCCCTCATTCTGGACGTCGTCGACAAGAGCGCCAAAGGGCCGCAGATCGTGCTTTCCCGCACGCACCCGGATTTTCTGATCAAGCTCTTCGAGCAGGAGGTGCCCGAGATATACGAGGGGATCGTCGAGGTCAAGGCGGCGGCCAGAGAGCCCGGGGCTCGCGCCAAGATAGCGGTTGCATCGAACGATCCCGATGTCGATCCGGTAGGGGCCTGTGTCGGCATGCGCGGCACGCGCGTGCAGGCCGTGGTGCAGGAGCTCAGGGGAGAAAAAATCGACATAGTTCCATGGACCGTCGATCAGGCGGAATACGTCTGCCGTGCCCTCTCGCCCGCCAAGGTGTCCAAGATCATCATGGAGGAGGAGGAGAGAAGCATGGAGGTGATCGTTCCGGACGATCAGCTTGCCCTGGCGATCGGGAAAAAAGGTCAGAACGTGCGCCTGGCGTCGCGCCTGACCGGGTGGCGACTGGACGTCCGAGGGGAAGCGGAGGCGGAGGAGGAAGCCAGGAAAGCCCGCGAATCCCTCACATCTGTGCCTGGGCTGGGCGACGTTACCGCAGAGCTCCTCTACCAGGATGGATTCAAGTCGGCGGAGCAAGTGGCCGAAGCCGACGAGGCGGCCTTGGCCGAGATCGAAGGAATCGGACAGGAGAGGGCGCGAGCGATCTTGCAGGCCGTGCGCGACCATGTGGCGAAGAAGAGAGAGGCCGCTCAAGCGGCCGCGCTCGCGCGGGGCGGCGAGGATGGGGATTCGGCAGAAGCCGGCGAAGGATCGAGCGCGGGGGAGCGCGTCACCACCCCCGGGCAGGCCGCAGACGAGAGTGGCGGATCGAGTTAGCGTTGCGAGGGGGCTGCTCCATGTCCGGTAGGACACGAGCGAAATCGGGGGAGCCGAGGAAAAAGGAGGGATATCACCCGGCGCTTCGTACCTGTTTGGGTTGTAAGGAGCGCGATTACAAAGATCGGCTCGCGCGCGTGGCATTTTCCGAGGAGGCACTGGTTTTGGACAGGAAGGGAGTCCTGCCGGGACGGGGTGGATACCTGCACCTGCGGGAGGCTTGCTTGCGAGAGTTTACCCGGCGCGGCGGCTTCGTTACCTCCCTGCGTCGCACCCTGGGAAAACGCGAGAGGGCGGGCTTCGCCGAGCAAGTGCGCGGGCTGTTCGTTGGAGGCACGTCGGTAGAAGGCGGGACCGGAGGATCGGCTTGACCGGGTGGCTTTCGGTAGGGCTTTAGGCGGGAGGTACGGTAGCTAATGGCGAAAAAGCGGATCCACGAGCTGGCGAAGCTGTGGGAGATTTCGAGCCAGGACCTTTTGGCGCGGTTGGAGCGCCTTGGTATCAAAGGCAAAAAGTCGCAGAGTTCTTTGACGGAGGAAGAGATCGCGGTGCTAAGCAAGGCTTTGGGCGTAGGCCAAGCAGCCCCGGTCGCCTCCGCCGAGGAGCGCGTGGTCTCGGAACGAACCATAGTCGAGCATGACGCCTGCGAAGAGGTGACCGCGAAGGAGAGGGTCACCGAGGCGCGGCTTCGACCCAACGTGATTCGCCGCCGCAGGACGCGAGTGGAAGTGAAGAGAACGCCCGAGGAAGTCACACCCGTTTCCGCGCCTTCTCTGCAGGTGCCGCTGGCCGCGCCGGAGCCGGTGGCGCCCCAAGGTTTAGGGTACGAGATACCTTTCCCGACTCCCATCGTGGAGCCCCCGGCGCTTCCCGCCGAGCTGCCGGAGCAGGCGGATTTGCGCGCCGGAGCAGAGCCGGCGACGGCGCAGGAGGCGCCGGTCGAGGAAGCGGCGGATCGAGGTGGCTTTGTGGATGCCGGCGCTTCAGAGGCCGCCAGACTCGAAGAAGTGCCCGTAGAGCCCGAGGCGCGTCCGGCGGAAGCTGCTCCCGCGGATGCCCAGCAGCAGGCTCCGCTGCTCGAGAGCGGGATTCGCAGAGCCAAGATCCTCGGGCGCATAGATCTGCGCAAGACCGCCCCCGAGCCGCCGGCCCTGGCAGGCTCGGCGCTGCGGGAGGTGGCCCGCGGCCAGGTGGCGGTGCCGGAGGTACCGCCGCCACTGGAGGCCAGGGCGGTCGATAAGAAGAAGAAAAAGCGCAAGGTCATAAAGAAACAGGACCTGCTCGACGTCTTCGATCGGGATCATCGGCCGGCGCGGGCGAGGCGCAAGAAGAAAGCCTTGCCGGGCCGCGAGCAGCTCAAGACCGAGATCACGCAGCCCAAGGCCAGCAAGCGCGTGGTGAAGGTGAGCGAGGTCATAACAGTTGGGGACCTCGCCAAGGCGTTGGGGGTGAAATCAGCCGAGGTCATTCGCAAGCTCATGGATCTTGGGGTAATGGCTACTATTAATCAAGTCCTCGACGTCGACACGGCTACGCTAGTGGCCGGAGAGTTCGAATATACGGTGGAAAACGTCGCCTTCGATGCCGAGTCGGTACTGGAGACCGGGGCCGAGGAAGAAGCCGAAGGGGCGGAGAAGGTTGCGCGACCGCCGGTCGTCACCGTCATGGGGCACGTGGACCACGGCAAGACCTCGCTTCTCGATTCGATTCGACACACCAACGTTAGCGCAGGCGAGGCAGGAGGGATCACACAGCACATCGGTGCCTACACGGTGGAACTCGAGGGAGGCCGTCGCGTAACTTTTCTCGACACCCCCGGTCACGAGGCTTTCACCGCCATGCGGGCTCGCGGCGCCAAGGTGACCGATGTCGTGGTTCTGGTCGTGGCGGCGGATGACGGAGTGATGCCGCAAACTCGAGAAGCGGTCAATCACGCGCGCGCGGCTGGCGTTCCCATAGTGGTGGCGATAAACAAGATCGACAAGCCGAATGCCGACCCCGAGCGGGTCAAGCGCGAGCTGAGCGAATTGGGTCTGGTCCCCGAAGACTGGGGCGGGGATACGATCATGGTGCCGGTTTCGGCGAAGACCGGCCAGGGACTGAGCCAGTTGCTGGAGATGATCGTGCTGCAGGCCGAGGTCTTGGAGCTTCGAGCCGATCCGAAGCGCAGCGCGCGAGGCGTGATCGTGGAGGCAAAGCTGGATCGGGGTCTGGGGGCAGTGGCCACGGTCTTGGTCCAAAACGGGACGCTCAAAGTCGGCGACGCCTTCGTATGCGGCACCGAGTACGGCCGGGTGCGGGCGCTCATAGACGAGAATGGCCGTCGGGTGGAAAGCGCGGGGCCCGCGACGCCAGCCGAGATCCTGGGGTTTACCGGCGTGCCGGAAGCTGGAGAGGCTTTCGTGGTGGTGTCGGACGAGGGAAAAGCACGGCAAGTCGCGGAACACAGGCGGGCGCGGCAGCGCGAGACGGAGCTTGCCAAGACTTCCCGAGTGTCGCTCGACGAGTTTTACCAGCAAATCAAAAAGGGGGAGGGGAAGGAACTGCGGGCGGTGCTGAAGGCCGACGTGCAGGGCTCGGTCGAAGCCCTCAAGGAAGCCCTCGGTCGGCTCTCGACAGAGGAGGTGAAACTCGAGATCTTGCACGCCTCGGTCGGCGGAATCAACGAATCCGACGTGTTGCTGGCATCCGCTTCCAATGGCGTGATCATCGGGTTCAACGTGCGCCCCGAAGCGAAAGCGGCCGCGCTGGCGGAGCGGGAAAACGTGGACATGCGGCTCTATACCGTCATTTACGAGGCGATAAGCGACATCCGGGCTGCGATGGAGGGAATGCTGGAGCCGACACTGCGGGAGCAGCTACTGGGCCGAGCGCAAGTGAAGCAGGTCTTCAGCATCTCGGGGGTCGGCAACGTGGCCGGCTGCGAGGTCGTCGAGGGAAGGGTTCCGCGCGGAGCGCAAGTGCGGCTGGTCCGCGATCATGTAATTGTCTACCAGGGGAAGCTCGCAAGCCTGAAGCGGTTCAAGGACGACGTCAGGGAAGTGGTTGCCGGCCAGGAGTGCGGGATCGGACTCGACAAGTTCCAGGACATCAAGGTCGGCGACGTTATCGAGGCCTTCGAGGTGGAGCAACTAAGCCGCGGGCTCTCGACCGGCCCGAGCGGCGAGCAGCGCGTCGAGCGCCGCGCTCCGTAGCCGTCGCGCGAACGGCAGGCAAGAGAAGAGGGTGGGGTCGGGTCGCGGGAGCGCCTGCATAGAACCCTTGCGAGGTGCGAAGATGGTCGTCGGGGTTTTGCGACTCACGATCTACTTGCCCGAGAACCATGACCTAAAGGGTAAACGAGGGGTCTTGCGCAAAATCAAGGCGCGCGTCGCCAACAACTTCAACGTTTCCATCGCGGAATGCGACGACCAGGATTTGTGGCAAACCGCGACGCTCGGCATATGCCAGGTAGGCTCCGACCAGGCTTACGTGGATGGTTGCCTACGCAAGGTGGTCGAGTTCATAGCTGCCATGAATCTCGCCGAGCTAGGCGCTGAGCGCGTCGAGTTTCTCCATTACCGATGAAGGGAAGGCGGCAAGAGCGGGCGGCATCCGAGATACGGATTGCCGTTTCCAATATTCTTTTGCGAGAGGTCAAGGACCCGCGCCTCGCCCGGGTTCTGGTTACCCGAGTCGAGGTGAGTGTCGATCTGAAGCACGCTCGCGTGTACGTGGTCGGCCCGGTCGGCAGCGAGGAGGAACGCAGAGTGCTGGCGGGCTTGGCGAGGGCGCAAGGGTTCCTGCGCAGTCAGGTAGGCAGGCGACTGGCGATGCGATATACCCCCGAGTTGAGTTTCGCCATCGATCGCTCCTTGGATGCGGCCGGGCGATTGGAGCGGTTGCTCGAAGAGGCTCGATCCGCTGAGCCTCCCTTGGCGTCGGAGGATGACCAACATGAAGATGAGCAGTGATCGCCAGGATGGCCTCCTTCTGGTCGACAAGCCGGCGGGAATCAGCTCGGCCGCGGTGGTGGCAACGATCAAACGCCGCTTCGCATTCCGCAAGGTCGGGCATCTCGGCACCCTGGATCCCTTTGCCAGCGGTTTGTTACCTCTGTGCGTTGGCGAGGCTACCAAGGTCGCTCGCTTCCTGGCGAACGAAGGAAAGGCGTATTGGGGCGTCATCAAGCTCGGCGCGGCTACCGACACCTTGGACTGCACCGGCCGGGTGACCGAGCGCGCGCCGGTACCCGAGTTCGATATCGGATTACTGGCGCGGGTGAAGGCGCGCTTCGAGGGAGCCATTGCCCAGGTCCCGCCAATGTATTCCGCCATCAAGCAGAGCGGCGTTCCCCTCTACCGACTCGCTCGCAAGGGGATCGAGGTAGGAAGGCAAGCGCGAGGGGTGATCGTGACTCGGCTCGAACTCGCGATCGTGGGCCGTGATGAACTGGCGATGTTCGTGGAGTGCTCGAAGGGGACGTATGTGCGCGTGCTGGCAGACGATCTCGCCCGAGCGCTGTCGACTCGCGGGCACTTGCAGGCGCTCAAGCGCGTGGCCTTCGGCCGGTTCAACCTGGGGCAGGCGTTGCCGCTTCAAGTTCTGATGGAAAGTGGGAAACGGCCGCCTCTTGTGTCGATCCGCGATGCGATGGCGGCGTACCCTGCTTTTGTGCTCGATCGTCGTGGCATCGCTGAGCTCGTTCGAGGGCAGCAGGACGTGTTGGGGCGGATAGGTAAGCCGAGCCAGGCGGGCGAAGTGGCCTGTCTGCTCGACCAGGCTGGCGAGGTGGTAGCGGTGGCACAGGCTAGCGAGGATTGCGCGAGCTGGCGGGTTGCGCGTGTGCTTTGGACGGGCCGGGACGCCGAGCTTTACAAGCCTGCTTCGCCGTGTTAGAAGGGTCTGCTTAACGAGAACGAATAGGAGGAAGGAGTGGGCCTCGAGCGTCAGAAGAAGCGGGAGCTGGTAGGCCAGTTCGGCCGTCATCAGTCCGACACCGGTTCCCCGGAGGTCCAGGTAGCGATCTTGAGCGGGCGTATCGCCTACTTGACCGATCATTTTCGCACTCATCCCAAGGATCATCATTCCAGGCGTGGCCTGCTCAAATTGGTCGGGCAGCGAAGGCGGCTGCTCGACTACCTAAAGAAGAGCGATTTTAAGCGCTACAGAGAAGTCATCGACCGGCTCGGCTTGCGCAAGTAAGCCGGGCTCGTCGCTCCCCCATTAACGCTTTCTCTGAATCGTTGCTCTCGTTGAGGCGTGAGGAACGCCCGGCACCCATGCGCCGGGCGGGAAAGAGAGGACAAGGAAGGTGGCTTGCAACACCTGGGGCCGACAGGGCAGTTTTCGCGAAGCGGGGGCCACGGAAGGGGCACGCTAAGCGTCGAGCGAAATGAGAGCATAAGTACGGAGTGTGAAGATGATTAGGAAACTCGCGATGCAGTTTCACGGCCGAGAGTTGAGTATCGAGACGGGACGGTTGGCCAGGCAAGCGGGTGGGGCCGCGGTGGTGCGTGCGGGTGAGACCGTTGTTTTGGCCACCGCAGTCGGAAGCGCCACGCCGCGCCCCGAGGTGGACTTTCTGCCACTTACCTGTGATTACCAGGAACGCACGTTTGCGGCGGGAAAGATACCGGGAGGGTTTTTCAAGCGAGAGGGCAGGCCCACGGAAAAGGAAATCTTGACGTCACGGCTGATCGATCGCCCGATTCGCCCGCTTTTTCCCAAGGGCTATCGTTGCGAGACGCAGGTTATAGCGACGGTGTTGTCGCACGATTTGGAGAACGAGCCCGATGTGCTGGCGTTGATTGCGGCCTCCGCCGCACTCGAGCTCTCGGATCTGCCGTTCGCCGGGCCGATAGGGGCGGTACGCATAGGACGCGTGGACGGCGAATTCATCGTCAACCCATCGGCCGCCCAAATGGAGCGCAGCGAGCTCGACTTAGTGGTGGCGGCGGGCCGCTCGGGGATCGTGATGGTGGAAGGCGGAGCGCGCATGGTGCCCGAGGACGTGATCTTGGAGGCGCTTTTCAAGGCTCAGGAGGAGGTCCGGCCGATTCTCGACTTGCAGGAGGAGCTCAAGCGGCAGGCGGGGCAACCCAAGCGTGACGCCGTGGAGGAAATTCCAGACGCGGCTATGCGAGCCGACGTGGAGGCTTTTGCCCTGCCAAAGGTACAAGCGGCGCTGGAGCTTGGCTCCAAGACCGAGCGACGCTCGGCGCTCAAACAAGTGGAAGACGACGTGCGCCTCGAGCTCGGGTTAAAGTATCCGGAAAGAGAGCGCGACCTGGTGGGCGAGTTCGAGCGGCTCCTTAGGCATCACGTGCGAGGGGTGATTTTGCGCGAGGGCAAGAGAATCGACGGTCGCGGACCGGCGGAAATCAGGCCGGTAAGTTGCGAGATCCGGGTCCTGCCGCGTACCCATGGTTCCGCACTGTTTACCCGGGGCGAGACTCAGGCGATGGTTGTCACAACCTTGGGTACCGCGGCCGACGAGCAAAAGATAGACGCGCTCGTCGGAGAGTCGTACAAGAAATTCATGCTCCACTACAACTTCCCTCCCTTCTCGGTGGGAGAAGTGAGGCCGCTGCGCGGTCCGGGCCGCCGCGAGGTGGGTCACGGAGCCCTCGCCGAGCGCGCGATTGCCGCGGTTCTGCCGGGCGAGGAAAGCTTCCCCTATACGATTCGGGTGGTGTCGGAAATTCTCGAATCCAACGGATCGTCTTCGATGGCTACGGTTTGCGGGGCCTCCCTTTCGCTCATGGATGCGGGCGTTCCGGTTTCCCACTCCGTGGCGGGAATCGCCATGGGCCTGATCAAGGAGGGGGAGGAGGTGTGCGTGCTCTCGGACATCTTGGGGGATGAGGACCACCTCGGTGATATGGATTTGAAGGTTGCGGGAACCAAGACCGGTGTGACGGCGCTTCAGATGGACATAAAGATCGGAGGAATAACGCGGGAGATCATGAGGGAGGCCTTGTATCAGGCCAGGGAGGCGCGCCTGTACATATTGAAACTAATGGACTCCGTCATCAGTGAACCGCGGCCCAGCATATCTGCATACGCTCCACGGATAGTGACCCTCAAGATAAACAAGGACCGCATTCGGGACGTGATCGGGCCGGGGGGGAAGACGATCCGCTCGATCATCGAGGAGACCGGCGTAAAGATCGATGTCGAGGACGACGGGACCGTGGCCATAGCGTCGACGGACGAGGCGCAAATGCAGCGGGCGGTGGAGTGGGTGCAGAGGCTTACCGCCGAGCCCGAGGTAGGTAAGATCTACAAGGGGAAGGTCAAGAAGATAGTCGATTTCGGTGCCTTCGTGGAGATTCTTCCCGGCACCGAAGGCCTGGTCCACATCTCTCAGCTCGACCGGACCAGAGTCAAGCGCGTGAGCGACATTCTCAAGGAGGGGGACGAGGTGCCAGTGAAGGTGCTGGAGATCGACCGCAGCGGGAAGATTAGACTCAGCCGAAGGGAGGCGCTTGTGGAATCCTCGGGCCAGGGCCGCTCGGGGTAAGGGGCCTTGAGGCGGATCGAAAGAGTCGGGCTGCCTCGCTCGGATCGGCTCCCGAACGGCCTTCGGGTAGTGAGCCAAAGCGTCGATACTTTCTCCTCTGTGACTGTTGGGGTTTGGCTCGATCGAGGCTCGCGGCACGAGCCGCCGAGACGGAGCGGCATCGCCCATTTCGTCGAGCATATGCTCTTCAAGGGGACTGCCCGGCGCTCGGCTGCCCGGATCGCCGAGGAGATCGATGGGGTGGGCGGGATTCTCAATGCTTTTACGGGTAAAGAGCAGAGCTGCTTTTACGCAAGGGTACTGGAGGAGCATCTTGGGCTTGCGCTCGACCTTTTGAGCGACATTCTCCTAGATGCGTGCTTCGATCCGGAGGAGCTCGAGCGCGAGCGCCTCGTGGTACTGCAAGAGATAGCCCAAGTCGAAGATACCCCGGACGAATACGTCCACGACCTTTTCGCGCGAGACTACTGGCCCGGGCATCCCTTGGGGTCGCCCATTCTCGGGCGCGCGGATTTCATCGCAGGCTTGAGCCGCGACGATTGTCTGGAGTGGATGGATGGTTGTCGAAAGGCGGATCGCGTACTCGTTGCGGCGGCGGGAAGGCTCGAGCACGACGAATTGCTCGAGGAGGTGGACAGGCGATTCGGGGGCCTCGCCGCTGCAGGAGATGGCGCCGGGGCGTGGGAGCCGCCACGGCCAGCGAGGGGGATCGGGCGGCATGCAAAGGATCTGGAACAGGTGCAGCTTCTCTTCGGCGCGCCCGGAATCGCCGACGACGATCCGCACCGTTATGCGGCGGCGGTTCTCAATGCGGCTTTGGGTGGCAGCGTGAGCTCGAGGCTTTTCCAGGAGATCAGGGAGAGGCAGGGCTCGGCCTATTCCGTGTATTCGTTTCTTTGTACCTATTCCGATTGCGGTTATCTGGGCGTGTCGGCAGCGACTTCCCCGGATCGGGTCAACCGTGTGGTCGAGACGATCGTTCGAGAGGTAGAGGATATCGCACGCCGCGGTCTTCGGGAGGAGGAGATCGCGCGGATGAAGCAACACTTGAAGGGGAGCATACTGTTGTCGCTCGAATCGAGCGAGTCGCTGATGACCAGGATTGCGCGGGACGAGCTCACCCTCGGGCGGGTGGTGCCGCTTGGCGAGGTGGAGGAATTACTTGCGGCGGTCGACAACGAGGCGATCGCTTGGGTGGCGAAGAGGATGGCCCAAAGGGAGCAATGGGGGTTGACCCTGCTCGGCGACGTAGCCGATTTGGAGCTCGATCGGGCGCTTGTGCGGCTCTTCGAAGAACCGGCCGCTTGGGTTCCTGACAGCTAGGGGCGGTTGTGATACGGTTGGGCGCGGGCGGGCCGGTTCTCTCGGGGCTCCCGCTAAGGACGGGCGCTCGATGTCCCTTCACACTACTACTCGAGCGGAGCCGAGCCCCGGTGCAGAGGGTTGGGGATTGACCTCGGGGTCCGAGATTACGATCCAGGTTCGGCGCGTGCGAGCGTCGGCGGATATTCCACTGCCCCGTTACATGACCGAAGGGTCCTCGGGCATGGATCTGTGCGCTGACGTCGAAGGCGATCTAGTGATAGGGCCCCTCGAGCGAGCCTTGGTTCCGACAGGGATCGCCGTGTCGGTTCCCGCAGGCTTCGAGATTCAAGTGCGGCCGCGCAGTGGGCTTGCCCTTAGGTGGGGCGTCACTCTCTTGAACTCGCCTGGCACCATCGATTCGGACTACCGGGGCGAGATCTCGCTAATAGTCGTGAACCTTGGACGGGAAGCTTTTCGGGTGACGCGGGGCCAGCGCCTAGCCCAGCTCGTGGTAAGCCGCGTGATCAGAGCCCGGTGGCAGGAGGTAGCTCAGTTGCCGGCGAGCTCGCGAGGGGAGGGTGGATTTGGCCACACCGACGTGGGAGGCTGACGGCGAGAGGCGTCGCCAGTGATCGAGCGTTACACGAGAGCGGAAATGGGGCGTATCTGGTCCGATGCGAACCGCTTTGCCAAGTGGCTCGAGATCGAGATTCTCGCTTGTGAAGCGTTGGCACGAAGGGGCGAAATCCCCGAGGAAGCGGTGCGCACTATTCGCTCCCGAGCCCGCATCGATATCGAGCGGATTCGCGAGATCGAGTCGCAAGTCCGTCACGACGTCATAGCGTTTATAAGCCAGATCGCGGAGACGGTGGGGCCGGAGGGACGCTTTCTGCACCTGGGCCTGACCTCTTCCGACGTGATCGACAGCGGGTTCGCCATGCAACTCTCCGAGGCGAGCGATCTTTTGGTGGCCGGGCTCAAGCGGCTCATGGAGGTGGTGGAGCACCTTGCCGTGACCCACAAGAATACGGTGATGATCGGCAGGACCCACGGCATTCATGCCGAGCCGATTACCTTCGGGCTGAAAGCGGCCAGCTGGTACGCCGAGCTAAAGCGCAACTTGCAGAGACTCCAAGCGGCGGCGGATCAGGTGCGAGTGATAAAGCTCTCCGGGGCCGTCGGTACTTTCGCCAATATCGCCCCGGAAGTCGAGGCTTACGTCTGCGAGCGGGTGGGCATGCCCCCGGAGCCTGTGGCTACGCAAGTGGTGGCTAGGGACCGCCACGCTCATTACTTCGCCACGCTGGCGGTGATCGGTTGCTCGTTGGAGCGGATCGCGGTGGAGGTGCGCCACCTGCAGAGGACCGAGGTCGGGGAGGTAGCAGAGCCATTTTCGGGAACGCAGCGGGGGTCTTCCGCGATGCCGCACAAGCGAAACCCCGTGCTGGCCGAGAACGTCACCGGCTTGGCGCGTTTGCTTCGCGCTTACGCGGTCGCGGCCCTGGAGAACGTGGCCCTTTGGCACGAGCGTGATATCAGCCACTCTTCGGTTGAGCGGGTGATCGCTCCGGACGCGACCATTCTTCTTGACTTCATGCTCGATCGCGTGACCGAGATCCTCGAGCGCCTGACGGTCTATCCGGAAAGAATGCGGGAAAACCTCGCGCGACTCGGAGGCGTGACCATGTCCGAGGACATCTTGCTGGCGTTGGTCGAGCGGGGCGCATCGCGCCAAGAAGCGTACGGTTGGGTACAGAAGGCCGCCCACGCTGCGCTGAGCGGCGAGGGAGAATTTCTCGATCTGCTCTGTGCCCAGGAAAACGTCTCTAGCCTGCTTCCGCGGGCGGAAATAGAGCGGCTGCTCGATCCCTGGCGCCACCTGGCGCATGTCAACTACATCTTCGGCCGCGTCTTCGGCGATCGGCCGCCGTCGCAGCGAAGAAGTTGAGTCGCACATGGGAGGGAGAACGGCAATGGAGGCGCAAGAGGCCGACCTCGGAACGGTGAAACGTGGCGAGATGATCTACGAGGGAAAAGCGAAGAAGCTCTATCTTACCGAGGACCCGAATCTCCTCATCCAGTACTTCAAGGATGACGCCACGGCGTTCAATGCCAAGAAACGGGGCACCATACGGGGCAAGGGGGAAATAAACAACCGATTGTCGGAGGTCTTCTTCAATCTTCTGGAGGCGAATGGCATTCCGACGCATTTTGTGCGCCGTCTGAGCAAGCGCGACATGCTCGTTCGCAGACTCGAGATCATTCCCGTGGAAACCGTGGTGAGAAATGTGATCGCGGGCAGCCTGGCCAAGCGCTTCGGGCTCGAGGAAGGCAAGCCGCTTCGGGAGCCCATCGTGGAGTTCTATCTCAAGAACGACGCCCTCGACGATCCCATGATCAACACCTCTCACATCCTCGTATTCGGATACGCGACGCAGGCCGAGCTGGATTGCATCGTGGACTATGCGAAGCGTAGCAATTCGGTGTTGAAAGAGTTTCTGGCGGCGCGCGGCATCTTGCTCGTGGACCTCAAACTGGAGTTTGGCCGCCACCAAGGGAAGGTGCTTCTGGGTGACGAAATCTGCCCGGACACTTGCCGTTTCTGGGACAGTGCGACCGGTGAGAAGCTCGACAAGGACCGCTTCCGGCGAGACCTGGGCCGGGTCGAGGAAGCCTACCGGGAAATCGAGAGACGGGTGTGCGGGTGAGCCGGTGATCAAGGCCAAGGTTTACGTCACCCCCCGCAAGGGCGTGCTTGATCCTCAGGGTAAGGCGGTGGCGCAGTCGCTGCGTTCGCTCGGGTACGAGGAAGTGCGAGACGTGCGCCTCGGCAAATTCATAGAGCTTTCGCTGGTTGCCGTGGATGGTAAAGAGGCCTTTTCCCGGGTCACCGAGATGTGCCAAAAGCTGCTGGCGAACCAGTTGATCGAGGACTTTCGTGTCGAGATAGACACCGAAGAGCTCGAATGAAGTGGGGTATCGTAACCTTCCCCGGCTCGAATGACGACCGGGCCACCGCGCGGGTGCTCTCCCGAGTGCTCGGGCAAGAAACCTGCATGCTCTGGCACAAGGACTATCGCCTGCCCGAACTCGACTGCATAATCCTGCCGGGGGGATTTTCCTATGGGGACTATCTGCGCTGCGGCTCGATGGCTAGGTTCTCGCCCATCATGGGCCCGGTGCGTGAGTTTTGCGAGGCCGGCGGGCTCGTGCTCGGCATCTGCAACGGGTTTCAGATCCTCTGCGAAGCAGGCATCTTGCCGGGAGCGCTCATTCGCAATCGCTCCTTGCTCTTCGTTTGCCAGCGGGTGCATCTCAAGGTGGAAAATACCGACACGCCCTTCACCCATCGGTATCGCGCTGGAGAGGTAATCAGGCTTCCGATCAAGCATGGGGAGGGAGCCTACGTTGCCAGCGAGGAGGTGCTCGAAGCCCTGGAGCGGGAAGGGAGGATTCTCTTGAGATACGCCGACGCCGACGGGCAAGTGGGGCCCCACAGCAACCCGAACGGCTCGATGAGGTCGATCGCCGCGGTTTTGAACGAAAGGGGAAACGTTCTCGGACTCATGCCGCATCCGGAATATGCCGTAGAGACATTGACCGGGAGCGAGGATGGACGCCGTCTTTTTCTCTCGATCATAGAAGCTCACGCGAGTGGGGCGTGGAGGCGAGCCGGACGTGGGTCGCAAAACGGGGTGCAGGCCCCGCCCGAAGCCGGCAACCGGTGAGCGATGGAAGCTTCTCTCGAGCAGGCCCTGGAACACGGGTTGACGGAAGGGGAGTACCGAAAGGTCCTGGAGGTTCTGGGGCGAGTTCCTAGCCTCGAGGAGTTGGGTGTGTTCTCGGCCATGTGGTCCGAGCACTGCAGCTACAAGAGTTCTCGGCTCCTGCTGCGCGAGCTTCCTACCAGCGGCCCGCACGTGCTTCAGGGCCCGGGAGAAAATGCCGGCGTCGTGGACGTCGGCGAAGGGCTGGCCGTGGTATTCAAGATCGAAAGCCACAACCATCCCTCTTTCGTCGAGCCTTACCAGGGAGCGGCTACCGGCGTCGGCGGAATTTTGCGAGACATCTTCGCCATGGGCGCGCGCCCTGTAGCGTCGCTCAATTCCCTCAGATTCGGCGCACTGGATCATCCACGCACGAACTATCTCTTGCGCGGCGTGGTCGCCGGCATCGGGGACTACGGCAACTCGGTGGGTGTTCCCACGGTCGGAGGCGAGGTTTATTTCGATCCGGCTTACGATCGCAATATTCTGGTCAATGCCTTTACCCTCGGCATCGTCCGCGTCGATAGTCTCTACCGCGCGGCCGCTGCCGGTGTCGGTAATCCTCTGCTCTACGTGGGCTCCAAGACCGGCCGCGACGGCATACATGGCGCCAGCCTGCTGGCCTCGGCGGAGTTCGACTCCGATTCGGACAAGAAGCGACCCACGGTGCAAGTAGGGGATCCCTTTACGGAGAAGCTTCTGATGGAGGCCTGCCTCGAGGCCATCGGGACCGGAAGCCTCGTCGGTATTCAAGACATGGGGGCTGCGGGGCTCACCAGCTCGGCCGCGGAAATGGCCGGGCGGGGTGGGAACGGCGTGGAGCTCGACCTTTGCGCGGTTCCCAAGCGGGAGAGCGGCATGACCCCTTACGAGGTGCTGCTTTCGGAGTCGCAGGAGCGGATGCTCCTGGTGGTGAAGGCGGGGGAGGAGGAGAAGGTAAAGAGCATCTTCTCGAAGTGGGATCTGGACGCGGTTGTCGTCGGTCGGGTCACCGGCTCGGGGCGGTTCCGAGCTACCTGGGAGGGAAGGGTCGTCGCCGACATTCCGGTTGCGGCCCTGACGACGGAGGCGCCGGCTTACGCCAGACCGCGGGCACAACCGGCGGAAGAGGAGAGCGCAGAGGCGAGCCTGGGTAAACTGCCGGAGCCGATGGATTATAACGACGTCGTGTTGCGTCTGCTCGGCTCGCCGAACCTCTGCTCGAGAGAGTGGGTTTATCGGCAATACGACAGTTATGTCGGAGGCGATACCGTCGTGCGCCCCGGTTCCGATGCGGCGGTATTGCGACTCGACGACACTAAGAAAGGAGTCGCGATAAGCCTCGATGGTAACAGTCGCTTCTGCCGGTTGGACCCCTATGTCGGCGCGGTGATCGCGGTGGCCGAAGGGGCGCGCAATGTCGTAGCGAGTGGCGCCCGCCCGCTCGCCATCACCAACTGCCTCAATTTCGGCAATCCCGAGAAGCCGCAGGTGATGTGGCAGTTCGAGGAAACTATCTACGGGCTGCGCGACGCCTGCCGGGCGCTGGGGACACCGGTGGTGAGCGGGAACGTGAGCTTCTACAACGAGACGGAAGGGCAGGGAATCCCGCCTACGCCGGTCATCGGAATGGTAGGGTTGCTCGAGGACGTGGGTTTTCACCTCACGCAATGGTTCAAGGAGGAGGGGGATGTCATAGTTCTGCTCGGCAGAAGCCGCGAGGAGATAGGTGGGAGCGAATATCTCCACGTGATTCATGGGGAAATCAAAGGCCCGGTTCCCTGGATAGACCTCAAGGTGGAGAAAGCGTTGCACTCCGTTTGCCTGGCGGCAGCTCGGGACGGGATTCTGCGCTCGGCCCACGATGTGGCGGAAGGGGGATTGGCGGTTGCGCTGGCCGAAAGTTGCCTCTCGGCAGATAACGGGGTCATGCTGGGAGCGAGAGTAGAGGCCGAGGCGGGGCTTCGCCCGGACGCGGCGCTTTTCGGTGAAAGCCAGTCTCGGATGATCGTTTCGCTACGCCGCCGACACTTGAACCAGCTTCGCGAGCTGTGTCGGCGGGAGCAGGTTCCGATGCTGGTCTTGGGCGAGGTGGGAGGCAATCGGTTGGAGATAGGAGAGTACGTGGACCTTCCGCTCAAGCACCTCTACGAAAGCTGGAAGGGGGCGCTCGGCCGGCAGGTCGAGGGGCGCGCCAGGGTTGCCGTTGCATGAGTACGGACCGGGATCGTCCTCGAGAGTATTGCGGCGTCGTTGGCGTGTACGGGCACCCCGAGGCGGCCAACCTCGCCTATCTATCGCTTTACGCCCTCCAGCACAGGGGTCAGGAGTCGTGTGGGATAGTGTCTGCCGATGGAGACGTGCTGATCTCGCACCGGCAGATGGGACTCGTGGCCGATGTGTTCAGCCGCAGCATCATTAAACGGCTGAAGGGGAAGGCCGCGATCGGGCACAATCGTTACTCCACCTCCGGTGCCACGCTGCTAAAGAACTGCCAGCCGCTGGTGGTGGAGTACGGGGGTGGGGGTCTCGCCCTGGCCCACAACGGAAACCTCGTCAACGCCGAGTCGTTGCGCCGAAGGCTCGAGCAGAACGGATCCATCTTCCAGTCGACCGTTGACAGCGAGGTGATAATTCACCTGATCGCCGCCTCGCGCGCACGCGGCTTCGAAGACAAAGTGATCGAGGCGCTACGCGAGGTGAAGGGAGCGTATTCCCTGGTCTGCCTGGTGCCTGGCAAGTTGGTCGCCGCCAGGGATCCGTTGGGGTTTCGGCCGCTGGTTCTGGGGCGCGTAAAAGAGGCTTTCGTCGTAGCCTCGGAGACCTGCGCGCTCGATCTTGTCGCTGCCACCTACGAGCGCGAGATCGAGCCCGGAGAGGTCCTGGTCATGAGCGACCGGGGGCTGCGCTCCTATCGCCCGTTTGCGCAGAGCCGGCGGGCGCACTGTGTCTTCGAGCACATTTACTTCGCTCGGCCCGACAGCGTCGTGTTCGGGCGCAGTGTGTATCAGGTGAGAAAGGAGCTGGGGCGGCAACTGGCGAGGGAGGCGCCCGCGGAAGCCGACATTGTCATTCCCGTTCCCGATTCCGGCGTTCCTGCGGCCATCGGGTATGCGGAAGAATCGGGCCTTCCCTTCGAGATGGGCCTGATAAGGAACCATTACGTCGGGCGCACGTTCATCGAGCCCCAGGACTCGATCAGACACTTCGGGGTCAAGATCAAGCTCAACGCCCAGCGCCAAGTGCTCGAAAACAAGCGGGTCGTTATCGTCGACGATTCGATTGTGCGAGGTACCACGAGCCGCAAGATCGTCAAGATGGTACGTGCCGCCGGAGCCAAGGCGGTACACCTGCGCATCTCCTCCCCTCCGACGACACACCCCTGTTTCTACGGTGTGGACACCCCGACGCGAAAGGAGCTCATCGGTTCTTCGCATTCGGTGGAAGAGATCCGCCGGTACATAACGGCCAACAGCTTAGCCTACCTGAGCGTGGAGGGGATGTACGTCTTCGCAAGCGGGCAGGGGGAGGCGTTCTGCGACGCCTGTTTTACGGGTCGCTACCCCGTGCCTTTCGCCGGGTGCGCTCGGGACCACCAGCTCGTGCTGTTCGAGGCGAACGAGCGCCGGTAGGCGAGAGGGGCGGCGCGTGGGGGACGCGGACTTCTACGATTTCCTCGTCATCGGCAGCGGCAGCGCCGGCTTGAGCTTCGCTCTGCAGGCGTGCCGGCGAGGCTCCGTGGCAGTAGTTACCAAAAAGTCGCTCGCCGAGAGCAACAGCACCTATGCTCAAGGAGGGATCGCGTCGGTTTGGAGCGCCGAGGATTCCTTCGCGGATCACGTCGCCGACACGCTCGCCGCCGGTGCCGGGCTCTGCCATCCGGAGGTGGTCGAGATGGTCGTGCGGGAGGGGCCGGAGCGGATCAGAGAGCTCATCGCGCTAGGGGCGCGCTTCTCGACCAGCGCCGGCAGCCAAAACGATCTCGACTTGGGCAGGGAAGGCGGGCATTCTCGCCGCCGCGTGGTGCATGCGGCCGACGTAACGGGGCGCGAGGTGATCCGGGCGCTGTCGGAGGCGGTCCGCGCCCAACCCGCGATCAGCATCTTCGAGAACCACATCGCCGTCGATCTTCTGGTCGTCGGCAGAAGGGAGGGAAGGCCGGTTTGCTGGGGTGCCTACGTGCTCGACAAGGCTTCGGGCGAGGTGAGAACGATGCGGGCGCGGATCACGGCGCTCGCCACCGGCGGCTCGGGAAAGGTTTACCTCTATACCTCCAATCCGGATGTCGCGACGGGGGACGGCGTGGCGATGGCCTACCGGGCCGGCGCCACGATCGGCAACATGGAGTTCTTCCAGTTTCACCCCACCTGCCTTTATCATCCGCAGGCGAAGTCTTTCCTCATCTCCGAGGCCCTGCGAGGGGAGGGCGCCGTCTTGCGACTTCCCGACGGCACCGCTTTCATGCGCCATTACCATCCCGATGCGGACCTTGCGCCGCGCGATGTGGTAGCGAGAGCCATCGACAACGAGATGAAGACGAAGGGCTTGGACTGCGTCTACCTGGACATTACCCACCGTAGCGGGAGTTTCCTGCGCGAGAGATTCCCCAACATCGCCAGCCGCTGCCTCGAGTTCGGAGTGGATCTCACACGGCAGTGGATACCCGTGGTTCCGGCCGCCCACTACCAGTGCGGCGGTGTGGTCACCGACGAGCACGGAGCGACGAACATCGAGCGGCTTTACGCCTGCGGCGAAGTAGCAATGACCGGTTTGCACGGGGCCAACCGGCTCGCTTCGAATTCGCTCCTCGAGGCGATGGTTTTCGCTCGGCGGGCGGCGCTCGACGCGGGCCGGTTGCTTGCTTCCGACCGCAGCGTCCCGCCCCCGCTGCCCCCCTGGAATCCGGGATCGGCGGTCGACAGCGACGAGCTGGTGGTCGTCAGCCAGAACTGGGACGAGGTGCGCCGACTGATGTGGAACTATGTCGGCATCGTGCGCACGGACCGCCGGCTGGAGAGAGCCAAGAAGAGGATCGCCCTCCTGCAGGAAGAGATACAAGCATACTACTGGGACTTTCTCATAACGAGCGATCTCGTGGAGCTGCGCAACATCGCCACGGTCGCCGAACTCATCATAACCTGCGCCAGCCTGCGCCGGGAGAGCCGGGGGCTGCACTTCAACCTCGACGTTGCGCAGACGGATGACGTACGGTGGCGCAAGGATACGCTGGTTGCTCGCACAAATGGTAGCCCCGGGTGGGCCGGGTCAGAAGATTGACCTCGGGCGAGGGGGCGGGTGCGTGCGGGCGGATTTGGCGTTGACTGCGGCCGTGGTCGTGCGCTAATTTGAGGCCGATGGTCGGGGTGGGCCGCGGGTTGCTTGCGGGGGCGATGCTGCTTGCGGTGGTGCCCGTGGCGGCGAAAGCGGACATCTACCTCAAGCGCGATGCGGATGGCGTTCTTCATTTCACCAACGTCCCGGCCGAACGCGGGTATAGAGTGATATTCCGGGAGACCGCCCCGGTGCCTTCGCGCAGGTTCATCCCCAGGGCGGGCGCCTCCCCCCTGGCCACCGACCCCTCGCGCTTCGACGATATCATTTCGGAGATGGCGGCGCGCTACGGCGTCGAGAAGCAACTGGTGCGGGCGGTGATCAAAGCGGAATCCGATTTTCAGCCTTGGGCGGTTTCGCGCAAGGGCGCGATGGGTCTCATGCAGTTGATGCCCGAAACGGCCGCGCAGCATAGGGTACGCAATATCTTCGATCCACGGGAGAACATCGAGGGGGGGGTAAAGCATCTGCGCAAGCTTCTCGTCCGTTATCGGGGAAACGTGATCAAGGCGCTTGCGGCATACAATGCCGGCGAGGGGGCGGTCGATGGATTCGGGGGGCTCCCGCCCATCGGCGAGACCCGAGACTACGTCCGCCGGGTGTTGACCTTTCGCAGGGAGTACCTGCTCGGCCGACGCTGAGGGCTCGAGCTGGCAGCCCGCTTGCCACTGCCGGTGCCCCGCGCTAGGGTTTGACGTGGCATCGGGCGTGGAAACAGCTACCGAAGGAAGGGGGCGAGTTGCACCCTCGACTTGGCTCGGGGCGCTGCCGAACGCTCTTACCGGATTCCGCATCGCGTTGATCCCGCTCTTGGTGTGGCTGCTGAGCCACGAGGCACCCGGCCCGAGCGCGGCTGCCGCGGCGGTGGTCGTGACAGCGTCCTTGAGCGATTTCTTCGATGGGTATCTGGCGCGGCGCTACGGCGCATCTTCGACTTTGGGGAAGCTTCTCGATCCTCTGGCGGACAAGCTGATTACGGTTTCCGCCCTGATCATGCTCGCCGCCATGGACCGCGAGCCCAGGGTACCGGCTTGGATGGTCGTGGTAATCGTGGGCAGGGAGCTTGCGGTGACGGGCCTTAGGGCCATCGCTTTGGGGGAAGGGATCGTGCTGGCCGCGGAGGAGCTCGGAAAATACAAGATGATCTTCCAGATACTCGCGTTGGCCGGGTTGTCGGTTCACTATACCTATTTTCACGTCGATTTTTTCGTCTGCGGGATCTATTTTCTCTGGATTTCGCTCGTAACCTCGGTTTGGTCCGGCGTGGAGTATCACTTGAAGGTGCTGGCCGCGGTTCGCGCCGCCCGCAGGCGGCCGCAAGGGCCCACGGAGTAGGGGGCGGTTTTGCGCCCACGCTCCTGAGGGCGCTTTTCCGTGCTCGCCGCGCGCGCCCCAGGTCGAGCGAGCGTGCCTTTGGAGCCTCTCTGGAGGTTGACTTGTTGGCTGGATGGCCCTAATCTTTGGGGCCGGATGCGGGTGTAGCTCAGTTGGCTAGAGCACGACCTTGCCAAGGTCGGGGTCGGGGGTTCGAAGCCCCTCACCCGCTCTCTTTTTTCTTCCGTGGTCGGGCGCCGCCGGGGCGGGCCGCGGATTCGCCACGACATCGATTCGCGGTATGCTGCCGCGAGATACCTTCGCTGTCGATTCCGGACAGGGGTCGCTCAGGATGGAAATTCCCTTCGCAGCCTCGGGATCACGTGCTCGGCGAAGCGTCTTGCCATCAGCCCTTCGGCTCCGTCTTGGAAAAAGAGGATGAAGTGCCTCACCCCCCGCTCGGCGAAGAATGCCAGGTCGCGAAAGCACTGCTCCGGCGTCCCCACGCATTGGCTCGAGACGTATCTCTCGGCGAACTTCTGGCGCGGGATCGCATCCGGCAAGACACTCTCGAGCCAGCCCGAAAGATCTTCTCCGGGCATGAGGCAAACCCCGTAACGCTCGACCGAGATGGTAAGCGTATTCAGGTCACGCCCCACCGCTTGGCAGTGGGCGGCGAGAACCGACCTTTTGCGATCGAATTCAGCCGGGCTGCGATTGTAGTTCCAACCATCGGCGAGCTCCGCCACGTAGCGCAGCAGCACTCTCTCCCCCACCCCTCCGATCCAAAGCCTGGGATGGGGCCGCTGCAGCGGCTTGGGCTCGTTGATCGCCCCCTCGACCGACAAGTACGCGCCGGCGACGCTAGCCTGCTCGCTCGTCCACATGGCTTTCAAGATACGTGCCGTATCGGCCATGCGGTCCAGGCGCTCTCGCACGCGCGCGAAAGGATAGCCGTAAGCCTTGTGCTCCGCCTCGAACCAACCCGCTCCTAGTCCGACCTCGAGCCTCCCCCCGCTCATGACATCGACACAGGAAGAGATTTTGGCCAGGTAGGCCGGGTTCCGATAGCTTTGGCAGGTGACTAGCTGGCCCAGCCTAACCCGGGTAGTGAGCTGCGAAAGGGCAGCCATGAGCGTCCAGCACTCGAAAGTGGCTTCGACGAGCGTTCGCGGGTAGGTGTGGAAATGGTCGTACACCCAAAGCGAGTCGTAGCCCAAAGCTTCGAGCTCGCGCGCTCGCTCAACCAATCTGGCCCATTTCTGCGCCGCTCCTTCGACCGAGACGAGGTCGAGGCGCCAGCCCTGGGGCACGAAGGTGCCAACGTGCATGACCCGCACGTGAAGTTAGCTTCGCCCCGCTGCGCTGTCAAACGCTCCTGCGCGGCTCGGGCGTGCTAGGCCGGCCTTTCCGGACCGCCACTGGCTCACCCCCGCCGCTTCGATGTGCTACGGTGATGGATCGTGAGAGGCAGCTTAGGACCGGCAGAGCTTCACGTCTACCCGACCGCCCTCAAAGTCGAGGCCGTACTCTCCGAAGCGGCCGAGCGTGCGGGCTGCCTCTTCGATTATCGTGTCGTAACCTTTCCGGAACTTGCCGATATGATTTTCCGGGAGGCGGCTCACCAGGAGCCCTTGCTGCCCGAGCCGCTGGCTCGAGCCGTGGTGGGAGCCGTGGTATCGCGCACACTGCCGCGCCTTGGGCGGCTCGAGCGAGCTTCGGGCAGAGCGGGCGCAGCCGAGAGTTTCCTTCGCGTAATCCGCGAGTTCGAAGAGGCGTACCTGACGCCGGAGGACATCGAGGAGCTGTGTTCCAGGCTCGATCGAGAAGAGGCGCGCCGGCGCCTTGGGATGCTGAACGCGGTCTATCGGGGCTACCACGAGAGTTTGACGCGGCTGGGTTGGATCGACCGGCATCGTCGCCAGTGGCGGGCTATCGCCCATCTGCAAGAATGCCGACGCGACGGTCGGCGTCCGCGCTGCCTCGCGGGGATTCGCAAGGTCGTCTTCGCCGAGCTTTACGACCTCAGCGTGACGCAGTTTCTGTTGGCGACCGCCCTCATCTCCCTCGTGGGAGATGCTGAGCTTGTGACGCACTCCGAGGCGGTCGAAGTGGATGAAATGGCCTTTTGCCAGCGGACGTGGAACCGCTTCGTGGAAGACTCTACCATAGCCGACCTGGTCCTGCCCGAGTTCGTACCTCGGCCGCAAAGGTCGGGAAACCTCGGCGTTCTCCTCGAAGGTCTCTTTCGCCGATCCTCCGGCGCCCCTGTGCGGTGCGACGGGTCGGTCGAGCTGATGGTCGCGCAGAGCCGTTACTACGAATGCGAGGAAGTGGGCAGGCGCGTGCGGCGTCTTCTCGAGGCGGGAGCGACGCCCGACGGGATCGCTGTCCTCGCGCGCGGCCTTGGCGTGTACGGCGATCTCATCGAGGATGTGTTCAGGCGCTACCGGATACCGGTTTATTTCCGCAAGGGTAGGCCGCTCGCCTCGATCGGCGTGACCAAGCACCTCGTAAATCTCCTGCGGTGCGTGGCCGAAGGCTTCTCCAGGGAGAGGCTGGCTTCCGTCTTGGGTAGCCCCTACTTTGGCCTGGGGATCGAGAGTCCGGCGTCGTTACTGGCTCGGGCCGGGTATCTGGACGAGCTGAGGACACCGATCGGGCAGTTGCGCCAGGCTCTGAAGCGCAGGCTCTCCCGCACTGCGGACCCACGCCCCCTCGGGGATCCCTGGCCGGATCGGTCGCTTCTATCGAGGGTTTGGGAAAACCTCGGACCGATCGAATCCTGGATCGAACGGGCCTCGAAGTTGGATCGAAAGCGCTCCTTAGCCGAGCACGCCTCTGCTCTTCTCGAGTTGCTCGGGGAAACCGGCGTTAGCTTGGCGCAGTCGAACACCCCCGTGGATTTAGCGCGCCGAGATGCGGTTGCCTGGGAGCGCTGCCTGGAGGTGTTGCGGGGGATGGAGCGGGCCGGGGCCGGCCTCCTGCCCGATCCGGTGGAGTTCGCAAGCTTTCTCGGGCTCCTCCTCGATGCGCTCGGCCCGGAGCAATTGGAGGAGCCGGTCCCTTCGACCGGCGGCGTGAGCGTCTTGACCGTGGAGGACGCGCGAGGTCTCGAGTTCGATGTCGTATTCTTGCTCGGCTTGGATGACGGCACCTTTCCCGCCGCAACCGGAGACGACCCGTTGCTGCCCGATCGCATCCGGGTCGAGATCAATCGCGAGGCCGCTAGCCTTCTCAGGCGCAAGCTGCAAGGAGAGGCCAGCGGGCTTCCGCTCGGTGCGGTCTTTCGCACCAGCAGCGAGGAGCGAAAACGCGATCCCTTCCTTTTCTTTCTCGCCGTAGCGATGGCGCGGCGAAAGTTGATCCTCTCCTATCCGGTATTGGATGAAAAAGGGAACCCGACCGTGCGCTCCCCGTTCCTCGACGAGGTGGCAGCCCTCGTCGAGCTCGAAGCGCCCGAAGTCGCCAAGAGCGTGGCGGGCGAGGTGGTGCCCAGATTGGAGGATTGCTTCGAGGTGGCCGAGATAGCCAATCGCCTCGCCTTGGAGGGGCTTTGCGAAGGAGCGACCGAAGCCGTGGCGCTCCTGGAAGAGAAGATCGGAGTGGCCCGCGTATCTCGCATTCTCCGCAGAGCAGAAATCGAGCGAGCGCGCTTTGCGTATTTCCGAGAAAGGGGCAAAGCCCGGCATGCCGAGATTGGCCCGGAGAGCTGGCGTTACTTGGGAAGGGTTGCGGCGGCGGCCGGCGAGCTTGCTCCGCGCATTGCGGCCAGACGCTGGGACACCGCAGCCGTAGACGACCTAGGCACGTGCCGCTTCAAGTTCTTCGCCGCACATGTGTTGCGCATCGGCGTCAAGGAGGAAGGCGAGGCGCGGCTTGCCCTGCGCCGGCAAGGGGAGATCGTCCACGTGCTGCTGCGCGAGATCTTCGAGCGCTACCCTCGGCTGCCGGAGGATTGGCCGGCGCTGCGTTCCAGCGTCGTAGAACATATCGCCACTTCCCGGCACCGCTTCCTGGAGGATGTTCGGAGCCCGGAGCGGGCGTTCTGGGAACTGGCTTGGGAGAGTGTAGAGGAAGCCATTTTGGAGCTCTTGGCCGACGAATGCGCCGACAGCCGAAGCCTCGGGCAGCACGAGTGCACACGGCGGTTGCTCGAGTGGCCCTGCGCGCTGGCGATCGAAGATCACCGTCGGCTGCCCGCTGAACAGAGGTTCACGCTTGCGCTCAGCGGGCGGATCGACAGGGTGGATCTCCTCTTGGATCCGCAAACCGGCGGCCTAAGCTTGGTGCGTGTCGTAGATTACAAACTTTCCCGTGGCGTTGGCTACCATTCCAGGCTGGATCCGGCCAAGGCGATGGGGACGACCTCGTTCCAGGTTCCGATTTACCTGATGGCACTCGTGGAAGGACCCGGCGGTCTCGAGGGGGTGCGCCCAGAAACCCGCGTCGAGGCCTGTTACTATTGCCTTCGAGCGGAGCGAAAGATCGTAAGACGCGAGATCGACCGCGCGATTCTCGCTCTCGATCCCGAGGGTCGCGCCGTCAGTGGCGAGCCGGTCTCGATCGCGAGCAAGATAACCGAGCTCTTCGCGCGCGCGAGAGCGGGAAGCTTCGAAGTCGATCCTGTCGAGTGCGACGAGTTCTGCCCATACCGTCCGCTTTGTCGCTACCGTCCCTCCTCTCCTGAGGCCGTGGTAGGAAAACCATGACTGCGGTCCAGGAATTCATCCCCACGGAAGAGCAGCGGGTCGCCATCGAGACTGGGGAGAGCGCCGTGGTCAGAGCCGGCGCGGGCTCGGGCAAGACCTCCGTGCTCGCCGCACGCTACATCCATCTTCTCGAGCGTGGCGCTGTCCCCGAAGGCGCCGATGCAGACCCGCTTCGGGTGGAGCAGATTCTCGCCATTACCTTTACCGACAAGGCGGCCTGCGAGATGAAGGCGCGAATCCGCTCGATGCTGGAGGCGCGGCTGGCCCGGGCGGATACGAGCTTGCGGCCGCTTCTCGAGCGGGCAAAGGCCGATCTCGTAGGCGCGCAGATATCGACGATCCATAGCTTTTGCGCGCATCTTTTGAGGACCCACCCGCTGGAGACGGGAATCGACCCCTCGGCCGCCGTCTTGGATCCATCCCAGGCCGCAGCCTACCTCGCGGCAATCGTGGAAAAGGGATTGCGTCGCGCCGTGGAGGAGGGCCAGCGGTTCGCCAGGCGGCTCGTAAAGAGCCGGGGGCTAGCGGGCGCAGTGGGAGTCGTGGCGGATCTATTCGAGCGGCTCGGGCGCGCCAATTTGCGCTCGGCGGATCTGCCGGCGCGGTTGGCCGAACAGCAGCAGGAGGCTTCGAGGGCGGCGAAGCGCTTGGAGGTAGAGATCACGGAGTTTTCGCGCGCAATCGAAGGTTGGCTCGCTCGCAGCCCCGACCATCGTGCGGCTGCGCGGCTGCGCGAGGGCTGGCCCTCCTGGCGCGAGCGTCTCCGTGAGCTTTCACGCCGTCCCACCGCCGATGCCGTGCGTAGCCTCGCCCCCTTGGCTTCGCTCCTCCCCTCGCGGGCAAAGAGGTTCAAAGGCGGCTCGTATCTTCGTTTGGAACGGGGCTCGCCGGCCGGCTCGATCCCTGAGCTTGCGGGCTTCATAGCTTCCCTGCCGGCGGCCGCGGATGCCGTGGATTTGCTTGCGGATCTGTCGGGAGAGATCGAGCGGGCGAAGCGGCTCGAGGCGGTTCTTACCTTCGACGATCTGGTAACGCTTGCCCTCGACCTCCTTCGAACCGACCAGGACGTTCTTCGGCGCTGCCGCGAACGCTATCGTGCGCTTCTCGTGGACGAGTTACAGGATACCGATCCCCGCCAGGGAGAGATAATCGAGCTTCTGGGAAACGGGGAGGGTGTGAGCCTGTTTCTCGTCGGAGACGAGAAACAGTCGATCTATGGCTTTCGGGGAGCCGATGTCGAGATCATGAGCCGGTTTCGGGCGGCTTTAGGTAAGGAGCACCTACTCAGGACCAATTTTCGAGCCCGGCCGTCGCTTCTCGCGTTCGTAAACGCGCTCGCGGCCCAAGTGATGCGCCCTGCCGCAGGCTTGGCTCGACCTTACTGGATCTCCTGGGGTCCGGAGCATGAGCTCGCCCCTTACCGCGGCGAGGAAGGGTGTCCGGGGCCGCCGGTTACCCTGGTAAGCCTTCTCGGCGTCGGCGGCACCGGTGCGACGAGCCGGGACGTGCGCCAGATCGAGGCCGACCATCTGGCCGCGACGATCCTGCGGATGTGCGCGCACGATGGCCGCCGCTTCGGCGACTTCGCCATTTTGCTTCGCGCGATGACCGACGTGAAGATCTACGAGGACGCGCTTCGCCGGTATGGGATACCGCACAACACGGTCAAGGCGGGGAGATTCTTCGATTGCGAGGAGGTGCGCGACCTCGTGAACCTGGTTTCGGCGCTGGAAGATCCGACAGATGAGCTGGCGTTGGCGGCGCTTTTGCGCTCTCCGATCTTCGGCTTGAGCGACGAGGCGCTCTACCGGCTGGCGCGGGGGGAGGGATCGTTCGCGGCCAGGCTTTGGGCTCGAAGCGACTTTTCCGATCTCGGCCAGGAGCGAGCGGTCGCCGAGTGGGCAATCGAGCTTCTGCGGGTGCTCCTGCGGATGCGGGAGCGGGCGACGCCGGCTGAGATCGTCGAGGAAGCGGTAAGGAAGACCGACTTCGAGGTCGTGCTCCTCGGCCAGGTCGAGGGCATTCAGCGCGTGGCGAACGTTCGCAAATTCATCGAGCTGGCCCGCCGGGCAGAGCGGGAGCAGCACATGACCCTGGGGGAATTCGCGCGCTATGTAAGGCGGCTGCTCGCCTCCGGCTATCCGGAGCCGGAGGCGGCGGTTTTCGCGGGATACGAGAACTCGGTGAGCGTAATGAGTCTTCATCAGGCAAAGGGTCTGGAGTTTCCCGTAGTGATGGTGCCCGATCTGGCGCGGCAGGTCCGGCAGCAGTGGCCTCGGCCCGTGGTTGACAGAACCTATGGCATAGCGGTCGTCGAGGAAGTCGGAGCGGGAGCCTCGCCTGTACCGAACGGTCTGGACGAGCGGTTGCGCGAGGGCGCGCGCGATCGGGAGGAAGCCGAATCGGCGCGGCTTCTCTACGTGGCCACCACGCGAGCGCGCGACGCCCTGATCCTCGGCGAGGGAAAGGGGGACGCAGCGTTTTTGCGCTCGACCAGGCCTGCGCGCACCTGGCTCGAGCAGGTCTGGGAACTGATCGGCCGAGAGAGGATGCTCGAGTTCGCAGAGGGGAGCACTGGAGAGGTATCTGTCACCGTGGCGGGAACCGAGGTCAGACTCGTCAAGGCCTCACCCGAGGGTGTCGCGCCGAGTCCGAGCGAGGCAAGGCCGAGGGGATCGGGCGGGGTCGCACTGGCAGAAGAAACGGGCGCGGCACTCGCTCGCGCGGTGGATTTCAAGGCCCTGCCCGCGCGGCGCGCCATGCTCTCTGCCGTCGAGCTCGAACGGTTCGCGCGCTGCCCGCGGCGGTACTGGCTGGCTGGGTCGGATCCTCAGCAAGCCCGGATAATCGAGAGCGATGAGGGACTCGGGTGGCGAGCTGGAAGCGTGGGCCATGCCGTGCTCGAGCTCATCGATCCCCTGGAAGAATCGGGCGACCTCGCGGGTGCGATCAGGGCAAGTGTGGACGCAAACGGGGGGAGGCTTCTGGATCGAGCAACGCGCGCCAGGCTGGAGGCCATACTCGAGAAGAGCGTGCGCTGGACAGGCGAGCGCTACCGTCACTGCGAAGTGCTTGGGCGTGAGCTCCCGTTCGTGCTCTCTTTGGAGCGAGGGGAGCCGGCGGTAGCGCTGCGGGGCAGGATCGATCTCTTGCTCGAAGACCGGCAGGGGATCAGAGTCGTAGATTACAAATTCGGGCGCCCAGCCGCCACCCCGCAAAAGAGGTACTTCGTTCAAATGGCGGCTTACGCGGCCGCGGCCAGGTGCGCTTTCCCAGGAAAGCCAATCCTCTGCGAGATCCTCTACCTGGGGGACGAGCCCTCCTGCGTGGCTCTGGACAGGGCGGAGCTTGCGGGGTTGGAGGGCCGGCTTGGAGAGGTGGCGCGGAGCCTGATCGGCGCTCTTTGCCTCGGCACGCTGTCAGCCTTTCCCAAGGCTGGTCCCGATCCCGATACTTGCGGCGCCTGGGGGTGCCCTCATGTATTCCTCTGCTGGGGCGCGTGCGGCTGACCGAGTTCTCGGGGGCTGCCGGGTGGCGTAGTTCACGTGCGCGCCAGATCCTCCACCAACCCAGCCACCACCGCCAGGGCGTCTTCCCAGAAACTCGATCGGGCAAGATCGAAGCCAAGCTCACCCATCATCTCGAGAGGCGATCCGTTTCCCCCCCGCTCCAGTAGCTTCTGGTACTCTCGGGCGAACTGCTCTCCTTTGTCCCGGTAGCGCCGAAAGAGCGCGAGGACGATAAGCTGCCCGAAGGCGTACGAGTAGCAGTAGAAACAATGCCAAACGAAATGCGGCACCGCGCTCCACCCGGCGTCGGCGCCGCACACCGACTCGACCGCCTCCCCCCAAAGCTTCCGCTGCTCTGCGAGCCAGAGCTCTCCCAGCGCTCCTTCGTCCAGTCTCCCTTGCCGACACCTTTCGTGAGCGGCTATCTCGAAGCGGGTAAGCGCGGTCTGCCGGAAGACGGTTCCGTAGATTTCGTCGAGGATATCGCAGAGCACCTGGCGCCGAGTGGGCGCATCTTGGGCCGCCTCGAGCATGTGCTGCATGACCAGCAATTCGGTGAAGACTGAGGCAGTCTCAGCCAGAACCGTCGGAGCCTCGTAGTTGAAGTAGGGCTGCTTTCTCGCCAAACAGTAGTGGATTCCATGCCCTAGCTCGTGGGCGAGGGTCGATACGTCTCGGCTCTTCCCGGTGAAGTTGACGAGGACGTAAGGATGGTGCGAAGGGTCGAAGGCCGCGCAAAAAGCCCCGCTCATCTTGCCCGCCCTAGCCTCGGCGTCTATCCAGGGGCGCTCGAAGAAATCCCTGGCTAGGGCGCCCAGAGGAGCGGAAAATTTCTCCAGGGAACCCAAAACGAGCTCTTTGGCTTCGCCGTAGCCGAGCCGTTTCCGCTCGCCGCCGGGCAGCGGGGCCCGCAGGTCGGCGCTGGAGAGCCGGCGAAGCCCCAGGAGCTCGGTCTTTATCTCGAAATAGCGCTGGATGAGCGGATAATGGCGCTCGACCGTGTCCAACATCACGTTTACGGTGGCGAGGTCGAGCTCGTTTTCGAGCAGTGATGGAGCCAGAGGGCCGGCGAAACGTCGTAGCCTGGCTTCCAGCCTGTGGTTCGACAGAATGGTGTTGAACACCGTGGTAAAGAGGAGCGAGTGGCTGGCATAAGTCCGAAACCTCTCCTCGAGCGCCGACCTTCGAACCGCGGGGTCGGGATCTTCGAGGAGCGCCAGTAGATCCTCTTCCACGAGCTCCCTTCTCGTCCCCCGAAGCTCGATTTGGAAGCGAAGCGAGGCGGCCGCTCGCTCGTAGAGATCGACGAAGGCCGCCGGGCCTACCAGGTCTTTCTCCTTTATTATCCTCTCGGCCTCCTCGCTCAGCCGGTGGGGAGCGAAGCGCCTTTTGCGAAGCAAGTGCCGGCGATAACTGGCAAGAGCGGGGTCGGCTGCAATCGAGTCGAACTGGGCGCTCGAGAGGGCCATGAGCTCGAGGTCGAAGAACAGAAGCTCGTTCTCGATTTCGGTGAACGCCTCCTTGGTTCGCTGGTCGAGATCGAGAGCCGCCGCGTTTTCGGTGTCGGCCGAAACGAGAAGCGAGGCGTAAAACGCGGGCCGGCGCGCCTGGATAAGGATACCCTCTAGCTCGCCGATGGCGGCCGCAAGCCGCTCGCCAGCCAGGCCGCCCGAGGCGATTGCTCCTCGGTAGGTGCTTGCGAAACGCCGCGCCTTTTCTTTGGCTTCTTGGAGGTCTCGCGAAAGCCTGGGATCGCTGGGGTCCGAATAAAGATCTCTTAGATCCCACCTGGGCAGGTATGCGGCGCCAACGGGGCCTGCCCCCCGTGTCGGTTCCGTTCGGTTCATGCTCGCCAATCCCGCTCGATTCTCCTCCCCCGGGTTTGCGCCGCAAGCTCTTGCCAAGAGGCAAGCCTGGCAATTTCTTCTCCTTCGTGCAATCCTCCCTGGCCGAGGCCATGTCGGTAGCTATGCGAACGTTAAAAGCAGATTTCTCTCTCGTGGCTTCCTCGCTTCTCGCGCTCGCCTGTCTCACGGAAAGGCCTGCGGGGTGGGCGCGCGAGCTTTGCCGGGAGCCCGTCGAGGTGGGTGTGGTCTTTGCCCGAGAGGGAGACGCTATCACCGTGGCGCGGGCGCTAGGGGTTCGGGCAACGGGGGGCGTTCGAGTGGGCGACCGGGTGGAGCAGATAAACGGTGTCGCCGTAAAAGACTGCGCGGATGTCGCCCGTGCCGCCGCGTCGGCTCGCCACCGGGGGATGGCTCTCCTTGCCCTGGTCGACCGCGGAGGCGAACAGATTCCCGTTCTCCTCGGGCTTCCCTCTGCTAAAACCGGCTCTCTCTCCCCTGAGCAGAACGCCGAGCGTGCCGTGGCCCCCGTAGAGGTCGAGCTACCGACGCACCTTACCGCCGACGCCGAGGTTGCCCGAGGCGCCGGAGTCCTCCTGGAGGCGATCCGGCGGCTGGAGAAGGCCGCTCGCGTGCACGGGCCTTACAGCCTGTATTCGCAACGGCTCTCGGAAGCGGAAGATACCATGAAGCGGCTCTTTGTCGGCGGGGAGAGAGGCGGAGCCGAGGTAGCGGCTTTCCTGGGGCAGATCCTCGAATACCACCGCCAGGCGCTTCGGATGTGGCGGCTCAAGCTCGAGCAGGCCGAGCGCCTCGGTTACGACCGGCGCGCTCTGCGCAGGCCGATCCCGTACTTCAGTGGCTCCGAGGTGGAATCTTGGGTGGCGCGCTATCCGGCCTTGGAGGAAACGATCGTAACCGAGCCGCACGAGGTGAACATGCTCATGCCGGGCGAGGGATCCGGCTTGTGGGATGCAGACCGGGCGCTGGAGATAATGTGGAAGAAAGCGAGGGACGCCAGGCGCGAGGTCGAGCGGTGGCTCGCCCGCTCGAGCTAGCCCGCGTACGGGCGCGGGGATCGGGGCCGTTTCCGCGACCTCTATGGTACTCTGACCAAGACGAGGTCCTCCCGCTTGACCTCGCCATCCAAACCGGCGCTTCGCAAGACCAAAAATGCTTGCCCTCGTTGCTCTTCCGACAGCTCCTCCCACACTCTGGTGTCGAGGAAGTAGTAACCCGGGGGGCAGCCGGCTAGGGCGCGGGGGTCGTACTGGCAAGTTGCCGCGGGCACGTGGCGGTCGAGGTAGAAAAAGGCTTGGGGTATCTCGCCGGTGCGAAAATAATTTAGCGGCCCGTTACCCACGATCTCTGCGGTTTGGAGGGCGAAGGACTTGACCGTACGCTGGAACCTATAACTCTCGCGGGCGAGCGGCTTTACGAGCGACGTGTAAAACCAGAGAAGAAGCAGAGCCGCCCGCACGCAAAGCTTGGGCTTACCGCTGCCAGCGCATAGGAGCACGAGGCCCACGCCGACGCCGAGGCCAACGGCGCCGGTCGCAAGCAGCTTGGGGTGGCGGGCGGTTGCGTCGGCCAAGGTTTGGAAAAAGCTTCTCCAGGCCGCCTCTCCGAAAAGCCTTATGAATTCGCTTCCCGGCCACCAGCCCCTCAGTGCCCCCCAAAGCCAAGCGAAGACCAATAGGGCTACGGCCGAGAGGAGCGTGGCGAGCATCGTCCTGGTTCTTGGCGGTATGGGGCGCCAAGGGCGCAGAGCCGAGAGCCATCCCGCCGTCATTAGAGCGATAGCCGGCATCGTGGGTAAGAGGTAAACGCGGCGTTTTCCGGCGGAGAGCGAGAAAAAGAGGAACGCCGTAAGCCACCACCAAAAACCGAGCGCCTCCAGGGTGGGTTCGCGCCTGGCCTTCCACGCTCGCCAGGCGGCGAGGGGAAAAACCACCGACCAGGGTGCGGCCTCGGTGATGAGCGCCGGAATGAAGAAATAAAATGGTTCGGGTCCTTCTTGCCCGCGAACGAAATGAAGAAGGTTTTCCCGGACGAGGTGAGTGGTGAGGAAAAGCTCGCCCCCCTTGGTCCAGGCGGCCGCGTACCAGGAAAGCGGGACGGCGATGCCAAGGGCCATCGCACCGGGAGAAACCAAATGCACGATCGCGCGGCGTCGGCCCGTTGCCGCGAGGTAGGCTGCGATGGCCATTGCCGGAAGGATCGCGCCGATTGGCCCCTTGCTCAGAACCGCCAGGCCGATACTGGAGTAGAAGGCGTAGCTCCTCCAACCGCGCCAAGCATTTTCTAGCTCCATCCGCCTGAAGAAGTAGATGCCCGATAGGATACAGAAGCTCAAAGTCGCATCCACCCAGGCATCTCGCGCCTGTCTGGTAAACGACTCGCATGTAAGGAACACCATCGCGGCGAGGAGGGCATAGTCCCCCCCGCGCTCCCGCCTCGCCATCTGGAAAAGAAGCAAAAGAGAAGCGAGCGAGGCCGCCGCCGAGGGAAAGCGCGCGGTCCACTCATCGACTCTGCCTCCGCGAATCCTGGCAGTTATCGCGCCGATCCAGTGCATGAGGGGTGGTTTGTGCGGGATGTCTTCTCCGTTTCTAAGCGGCAGCACCCACTCGTTCCTCCGCACCATCTCCTGGATCACCAGGCATTCGCGTCCTTCCATGCTTCGGTAGACCGGCCCTTCTCCGAGACGCCAGAAGATCGGTGGTATACCGAGCAACAAAATGATTAGAAACTCCGCGCTAGCCCTTGTCACGGGGGAGAAAATATCCTCCTGGGCGAAAAAATAAAGTTCCCGCGCCCGCCCGGGGTATGGCAAAATGGGAGGCGATGCCAGAGAGGCTGCGGCGACCCCTTGCAGGGATATTCGGTGCGATTTGTCTGGCCGTTGCGGTGCAGGCCGCGGCAGGCCCGGTACCGAGGCACCTGCCTTCGCGTGCCGGCGGGCTCCACATCTGGCTCGACGTTCCCGAGCGGGGTCATACCCGACTCGACTTCCCACCGGCGGGAAAGGAAGGAGTGCCGGGGGTCGTGGCGGTGGGCAAACTACCCTACAGGTGCGACCTCCACCGCCAAGATTTTGCCACCGAGGAAGCGTTTTCCGCCCATCTGCGCACTGAACACAAGATACCCGGCTTGAGCCTGGGCGATCTGCTCTTCAGAGACGGCGGGCAGATTCACTTCTCCGGGGCGCCCTCGAAGTGAATAGCTCCGGTCAATTTTGTCCGCAAGCCCGCGCCCGCCGGGCAGCGCCGGCGGCCCAAGAGGCTCGGTTGGCTAGAATGCGCGGCTCTCGGATGCAGTCCTTGCACGTGACTATGGCTGCCGGTGGATCGCACTCGAAGTAGAGATAGTAATCGACGTCGAAGCCGCGGCTGCGGTGGATAGTCTGGTAAACCTGGCGACCGCAGCGCTCGCATGCGAGAGGGGCTCCCCCGAGAAAAGCCTTCTGGCGGTCCATGGCGGCGCATGGATGCAACATTCGTGCCTGCCAAAGCCCCCAGCCTTCTAGGATTTTGCCGCTACCAGGCCTTGCGTGGTGTCAGAAACCTGACCCTGGTGGATCGCTGGTGCCGATTAGGGCTAGGACCAGGTTCTTATCCCGCCAGAGCCGCCTTCAATTCCCGCCAGAAAGCGAGATCGCTTCCCGGGTGGAAAGGGAGGTAGAGGTTAATGCGGTTCAAGATACCGTTATATTTCTCTCGGAGCTTGGGTCCGATCTCGTCCGGCCGACCGGTAACCGCGTAAACCTCGAGCATGTCGTCGGTGATCAAGTCCGCCATCCCGCTCCAGTCACCCGCGGCGGCTTTCTCGTTGAGGAGATCGGCTACCTCTCCCCAACCATGCAGCTCCAGAACCTTTCGGTAAGTCCTAGTGGAAGCGTAGAAGGAGAGCTGTGAGCGCACCGCCGCCTTGCTCCTTTCCATCTCATCCTGGTCCGCGCCGGTTATTACGAAAGCGCTCGTTGTGAGCGTCACGTCGCTCAATTTGCGCCCCGCCTTGGCGGCTCCCGCCTCGATTTCCGCAAGCGCGAACTCGCGCAGGTACTTGACCGAGTGAAAGGGGTGTATGTGAAAGCCCTGGCAGAGCTCCCCGGCCAGCCGGCACATGTATTCGTTCACGCCGGCAATGTAAATCGGGATGTCGGGATGCTCGATCGGGCCAGGGCTAAAGAACGGCGTCATCAGGGTGAACTGGTAGTATTTGCCGACATAGTCGGGTTTGGCTCCATTCTGCCAGCAGTCCCAGATCGCCCTGATGGTGAGAATCATCTCCCGAAGCTTCGGCCCGGGCGCTTCCCAGCGAATCCCGAACCGCCGCTCGTTGTGCCCCTTTACCTGCGTTCCCAGTCCCAGGATGAATCTGCCACCCGAAAGCTGCTGGAGGTCCCAGGCGGTCATCGCGAAGGTCATGGGGCTTCGGGGAAAGGCGACCGCGACGGCGGTACCCAGCTTTATCTCTTTGGTGTGCTCGGCCGCCAAAGCGATCGCGAGGAAAGGGTCGTGACTGGTCTCCGGTATCCACAGGGCGTCGAAACCAGCCTCCTCAGCCGCTCGAGCGACCTGCGGCACATCCCGCAACGCGCAAGGCATCAAGGTAGCATCGAGCTCCATATCGGTCCGCTCCTTTCGGTAAAGTGCGCCCGACCGGCGCAGTCTTCTTCTTATCTTTCGAACATAGATTCAAGTCGGGGTGGGGGGAGGGTTTCGAACGTGTTCCGCTGCACCCGCTCGCGAAAAGGCTTAAGGCGCGGGAAGCGCGGCGTTTCGAATACGTGTGCCACCCGTTGGGCCCTCGATGGACGAGGCGCGACCGAGACCGGACGGGTGGTTGCGAAGGGAGCCCCGTGGAGAAAAACCGGACTCCAGAATAGTGGCTGGGGAGCTTCGATCACTACCGGTGGCGGGGTTTGAACCACTACTTGGGGGCTTACCACAACGGGCTGAGCTATCGACCTTTCGCGCTTCGGGACAGGGGTAGGTTGCGGCGCGGGAAGCTCGATTCCCAGAGCTCTTGCCGCTCGCGCGACGGCTTCCCTCGCCTCCTCGGGGGATTCGGGCAAGCGGCGGCTCCTCGCCGCGTTTTCTGCGGCAACGGATACCTCCTCCACCACGCGGCGCACGAGCGGCCCCGCTGGGGTCCAGCCGGCCCTTGGGTAGATGCCATATGTGTTGAGTGCCGACACCGGATCCTGCTTCGGTCCCCCTTTGACTCTTAGCTCGGATGCCACGAGCGCGGCAAACCGCGCCTGCGAGCCCTCTTCGGCCGCGGGTGAAGGCTCTGCCCGGAGCTCCTTGCTCTTGTAAACCTTGACCCCTTCTCGCATTTGCTCGGGCACCGAATCAACGTCGTCCGTAAGGTGTATCGTACCATCGCCGTCGATCCACCGGAAAACCTGTGCCTGTGCCGCCGGGGCCAGGGGAAAAGGAAGCAAGACCATGAGTGCCAGCAGAAGGGCCATACCCGGACCATTCTAAGGCTTGTGCCTTGCACGAGCAACCTCTGTGCGGCTTGCGCAGGCGAGCCGGGATGGGCTCGAAGCCCGAGCGCTCAGGGGCGCGCCGAAGCGCAATGAAAACCGGGGGGTGTGGCGCGAAGTCTTGCTGTGGCTCGCGCCTGGGGGTGGGGTTCCCTTTTTTCGTCTGGCTTGCTGCAAGTCGGCGAGATGTGGTAGGAAAAAGGGGCCGATCGGGATTTGGCGGCGTACCCAAGTGGCTAAGGGAGAGGTCTGCAAAACCTCCATTCACCGGTTCGAATCCGGTCGCCGCCTCTTTTTTCCCGAGCTTCACCTGCAAGAGAGGGCTCTGTGGGGAGGTACACTCGATTGACAGGGCTTTGCAGCGGCCGCTATACTAAAAGTGGCGAAGAGGCTCCGATCGTTGGAGCGTGGCGAGGCGCGTAGCGAAGCAGAGGCCTGAGCGCGTCGTCGCCATATTGAGCCCAGTCGTGTCGGTGCGCGCAGCGGAGCCTCGGGCGCTGGAGGGGCTGAAGAAGCCCTGTTTTTTTGCTCGGAGTCGCAGCGGTCACAAGGTGCCGTAAGCCCGTGCTCTTGACCGAACAGCCGGGCGCTTAGGCTAAGCCTCGAGGGTGTTTTTGTCGGCCAGAACCCCGCGTGCGTGACCGAGGAGTATCTCTTACCCAGGGGCAGCATCATGAGCTCGAGTGGTACCAGAAACCCTGATCGCAGGAGCATGGCGGGCCCGGGCCGGGACGGCATGGCCTGCCTCGTGGTCGTAAACCGTTTTTCCGGGAGACTGTCGTCTCGGCAAAGATCCTTGCCTCGCCCCGCAAGCGTAGTCTCATTGTTCCTGGGGCTGCTTTTCGTCTTGGGCCGCCAGGGGTTTGCCCAAACGCCGATCACATGCGTACCTTCGGACCCGGTCGGTAACGCAGCGCTTCTTTGCACCGGCGACCCCTGCGTGATCTCGACAAGCTACGATGTCTCCGGCGGCTGCGTCTTCGACTTCGGGACCAGAGAAGTTCAGGTGCAAAGCGGCACGATCTCGGCCGGCGGCGGTCAGATGCGCTTTTCGGCCGGCAAATTCGTCGTCTCTTCGGCGGGAGAGCTCAAGGCCCGGGGGGATACGGCCTCGGCGGCGGGATCTATCGAGATAGAGGCCATCGCTGGGCCGGTCAATGTAGCAGGCCTGGTCGATGTGAGCGGAAACCCGGGCGGCGACGTCACTTTGACTGGTACCGATGTCGCCATAACTGGATCGGTGCTCGCCGACGGTTTGGTTCTCGATGCGGATGGGGGGAGCATCGACGTGCTCGGAACGGGGTCCATCGAGGTAACAGGCACCGTGAGTGCGCAGGGTAGCTCGGCGTCCTCGGGCGGCGCGATTCTCTTGAGCGCCGGGCATAATTTGACCGTTACCAAAGCGATCGATGTGAGTGGCGGGATGGGAGACGGGGGTGACATAGACATGGAGGCGGGTGACGACATAGTCGTTGGCAAACCGCTCTTCGCTAACGGCACCAATAACGCCGGAAGCGGCGGGCAGATCGAAATCGCAGCCGGGCAGGATTACCTCCCCGGTAACGTGAATGACGGCGGGTCGCTCACGATCCGGGACAACTTGACGGCATTCGGCGATGCGTTCGGATCGGGTGAAAACGCCGACTGCGGCGACGGCGGATTCGTCTCGCTCGCGGCGCAGGGCCACATCAGCGTGGGAAGCGGTGTCGCCATCAAGGTGAACGGAGCTCCTCCATTTTGCGGGGGCGGGACGATTATCGTGGATTCGACCGATTTCGCCTGGGACGAGGTAACCCCACTCGATGGAGACGTGGTGCTCGGTGCCAGCGGGTCGCTGGAGGCCAGGGGCGGAGGGCTCGAAGGTTTCGGGGGGGACATCGAGATATACTCGGGCGTGGATGCGTGGGTGGGCAAGACCATCGATGTCAGCGGAAGCGATAGCGCAGGCGAGGTCCTGATCGAGGCCGCGCGCCACGCAACGGTCGGCAAGAACGTCTTGAGCGATGCGGCGAGCATCTTCGGGAGCGGCGGAACGATAGAGATAACCGCCGGCAACACGGTGCAAGGCACCTTAAGTGTTTCGCCAGGAACCATCATAAGCGCGGACGGAGGCCCGATGGATGGCGATACCACGGGTGGGGACATCGCGCTCGGAGGCTGCGACGTATCGATAGGCGGTGGCGTCAAGGTCCGTGCCCGAGGCGCGGACCCGAGCGGGGGGTCGATCGAAGTCGCGGCCGCGGGAGTGCTCGTCGTTGGCGCTTCGAGCGAGCTTTTGGCTAATTTCAACGGGTCGGTGAGTTTAGTTCACAGGCCCGGAAGCCCGCCGATTATCGAAAGTGGGGTGATTTTCGATCCTCCTCCATTTATCGAGGAGACCGCCAGTCTCGCCAGGTTCCCCTTTTGCCCGGAATGCGGCAACGGTCGCGTGGACGCGGGAGAGCAGTGCGACGATGGTAATGCAACCAGTGGTGATTGCTGCGCGCCGGATTGTACGGCCGAAGATCTGGGATCGCAGGGGGCTTGCGATACCGGACGGCCCGGCGTGTGCCAGGCTGGGACGATGCAGTGCGTCTCTGGCAGGCTTATGTGCCTGCAGACCACCGGTGCCGCGCCCGAGGTTTGCGACGGTTTGGACAACGATTGCGACGGGGAGGTGGACGAGGGGAATCCGGGTGGAGGGGGGGTGTGCGAGACGGGGCAGCCTGGGGTGTGCGCTGGTGGGGTGAAGGAGTGTCAGGGCGGGGTGTTGGTATGTGTGGCTAGTGAGAGTCCTGGTAGCGAGTCTTGCGACGGTTTGGACAACGATTGCGACGGGGAGGTGGACGAGGGCTGCGAGCCAGCCAGCCCGACCCCTACTTTGACGCCTACGCCTGCTCCCAGTCCAACGCCGTCGGCACCCCCCACTGGCACGCCAGTAGCAACTCCTACCGAAACGGTATCTTCTACGCCATCGGCGGTCCCGACGCCCGCGCGCGGGGTTTCTGGGGATGCCAAGGCGGTTGTCAAATGCGCAAAGGCGATCGGCAAGGCCACTTCGAGTTTGCTCAGAGAACGGCAGAAAGCGTTGGCCAACTGCGTAAACGAGGCATTGAAATGCATTCAGCAAGAGTCGGGCGACGATTCGCTAGCTTGCCTCGCCAAAGCGGGAAAGAAGTGCGAAAAGGCAATTCGCACCTTCTCCGAGAAGGCCGAGCCTAAATTCGCGAGCGTGTTGACGAAGGCCTGCCCACCCGAGCGCCGTGGCCGGATCATGGTGCCGGCGGCCGACTTGGCTGGGGCCTTGGGATTTGCCGACTGTATCGGCGCAGCAGCCGCGGGCAGCGGTGCTCTCGATGCCGTGATAGGTTGTGTCCGAGACCAGGCTGACTGTCGCGGCGACGAAATGTTCGGAGTCGAAGCGCCGCGCACGGCGGAGTTGTTGCCCCTTTTGGCAGCTCATTACCCGGCCCTGTCGCTTTGGGTAGGGGCACCGGGCGGTGCGCCTGGGCGCGTAGATCTTTCCTGCCTGCCGCCCGCGGATGGGGCTGGGGGTAGTCTCGGTGACGAGCGGGATAGGGGCAAGGCCGCCACGAAGTGCCAGAAGGCGATCATCAAGGCGGGTGGGAAGCTTGCCATAAAGTGGCTCGACGCCTTGCGCAAGTGCCAAGATGCCACGCTTCCCTGCACGTTCGAAGCCGATTCGGTTCGTAAGGCGAATTGCCTCGCCAAAGCGGTCAAGAAATGCGATGGCGCTTTGCCTGTCATCGGCAAAGAGCGGGCCAAGGCAAGAACGGCCGTTCTCAAGGATTGCGCAACCGACCGAATCCTCCCTGGCGACCTCGAATCCGGGACCGGCCTAGATTTCGCCGACGCGGAGGCGGGTCTTTGCCAGGGGCTCGGGCTGGCGGTGCTTGGCGGAGCAGCCGACATCGCCGAGTGTATGGTCAGACAGCATGAATGCGCGATCGCGGACGTGGCGCGCGAAGCATCTCCCAGGCTCGACGAGCTTCTCGCCGCCGTGGGCCAGGCGATAAGCGCTACCTTCTGCCCGTAACCGAGCGGCCGAGCGCGCATGGGGGGCTTGCCCGCCGGACTCGTCTCCGAAGCGAGGGTCCGATCTAAAGGGTGTGCTCTACCATGGGAATTTTCACGATGACGTCTGTGCCACCCCCGGGGCGACTTTCGATGCGCAAGCGTGCGCCCAGGATCTGAGCCCGCTCCCTCATGGTTGTCAAACCGAGTCCCCCGGACCTTTCCAGACGGCGAGCCCCGGGTTGGAAACCGCACCCGTCGTCCCGAACCACGGCCACGACCTCGCCGCCCCGATTGGCTATCTCGATCTCCACCCGCGTGGCACGGGCATGCTTTGCGACGTTGTTCAGGGCTTCTTGAACGATCCTGTAGAGGTGGAGTTCCCGCTCTTCGGACAAGAGTCCATCGATCGAGTCCACGGCCACTCTTACGTTGAGGCCCCGGCTCTGGCCGAACTCGCGAGCGAAGGCCGCGATCGCGCAGGACACCCCCAAGTCGGATAACTCCGCCGGATGGTACTCCCTTACGAGCCGCGCTACCGATTCCATGATTTTCTTCAGGTTCTCTTCCAAACGCGCAACCGCCCCTCTGGCCTCGCTCGAAAGCCAGCGCTTGGCCTTCCTAAGGGCGCTAACCTCGAGTCCCAAAACCGCGAGGTCCTGTCCGATGCGATCGTGGAGCTCGCGCGCAACACGTCTCCTCTCCTCCTCCAGGGTGCTGAGCACGCTGCGAGAGAAGTTCTCGAGCAGGGCTTCGGCTTGCTTGCGCGCCGTTATGTCTCTCGCGATTCCGAAAAGGTAGCTTCCGCCTTCGGTATCGATTCGCGCAACGCTCACTTCCACAAGGTACGTCGTTCCATCGGGCCGACGGTTCAAGGACTCGAGAGGGGCCATCGGCTCTCGTGCCAGTCGCTCGGCGGTTTCCCTGAAGCGCTCGGGAGGGAAGCTAAGGGCGATGTCGGAAACGCTCATACGCAGTAGCTCCACCGCGGAATACCCGCTCAGCTCGCATCCCCGGGCATTCACGTAAAGGAAGCGCCCATGCACGTCGGTCAGGAAAAATCCATCGCTCGACATGTCGGCCATGCGCCGAAAGATCTCGAGATCCGCAGGCGCGGGAACTCTGGCGCCTCCTTCGAGCACCTCGACCTTGGCCACCCAAACAACATACTCTGTCGGTTGCGAGCCGGTCAATCGGCGCGCCATCTCGGGAAGCCGCAGGCCCCGGCGGTCGCCCCGTCTGGCGGAAGGGGGTAAAATCGCAAAAAGTGTGGCGGGAGCGGGGCAGTTTAGCTTGCGCTTCGTTGGGCCGCCGCTTTTCGAGCGCACAAGCCCTTTTGGGGCGAACGAGAGAGGGAGGAGCGGAGCATGGACTCGGGTAAGCGGATTCTAATAGTGGGTGGAGTCGCAGCCGGGGCCTCGTGCGCGGCGCGGGCGAGGCGGCTTTGCGAGCGCTCGCAGATCATTGTCTTCGACCGAGGACCGTACGTCTCCTTCGCCAATTGCGGGCTTCCGTATTACGTGGGTGACGTGATCCGCGAGGAAGAGAAGCTTTTGGTAGCCTCTGCCGACCTTTTCAAGCGGCGCTTCAACATCGAAGTCAGGACGGAAAACGAGGTGCTTTCGATCGAGAGAGCGGCCCGGGAGATCGAAGTCGTGGAGCTTCGCTCGGGGAGAAAATACCGCGAGAGGTACGATGCGCTGGTGCTCGCGCCGGGGGCCTCGCCCGTAAAGCCGGATCTTCCGGGCATAGATCTTCCGGGTATTTTCGTCCTTCGCACCATACCCGATAGCCGGCGCATTCGCCAGTGGATCGTGGAGCGAGGGGCTGCGCGCGCGGTCGTCGTGGGAGGCGGATTCATCGGGCTCGAGATGGTGGAAAACCTGGTCCGCCGCGGGCTCTCGGTCACACTCGTAGAGCTTCTCCCGCAACTCTTGCCGCCTCTCGATCCGGAGATGGCCGAGCCCGTAGCCGCTCGTCTTTCGGCTGACGGAGTCTCTTTGCGGCTCGGTGAAGCAGTGGCTGGTTTCGCGCGGGCCGAAGACGGTGCCGTTATCGTCGAAACGCGGGGCGGAAGCTCGATCCCGGCTGACTTGGTAATTCTTTCCATTGGCGTTCGTCCCGAGGTCGGGCTCGCAAGAGAAGCGGGGCTTGAGCTGGGGGAGCGGGGTGGGATACGAGTGGACCAGGCTATGCGCACGAGCGATCCCAATATCTGGGCCGTGGGCGACGCTGTGGAGGTACGCGAGTTTCTATCTGGAAGCCCCGTGATCGTTCCCTTGGCTGGGCCGGCCAACCGGCAGGGGCGGCTTGCGGCCGATGCCATCTGCGGGCGCGACGTTCGCTTTCGCGGCGTGCAGGCCACGGCGGTCTTGAGCGTGTTCGGCTTGACGGTAGCTTTGACCGGTGCGACCGAAAAGGGGCTGAAGCGCGCGGGCGCTGGAGGCTACGAGAAAATCTACCTCCACCCCGGCCACCACGCCGGCTATTACCCGGGCGCCAAGCCGATCGCCTTGAAGCTCGTCTTCGATTCCAAGAGCGGAAGAATTTTCGGGGCCCAGGCTGTCGGAGAGGAGGGGGCGGATAAGCGCATCGACGTCATAGCGATGGCGATCCAAATGGGAGCCACGGTGTACGACCTCGAGGAGGCGGAGCTATGCTACGCTCCGCAGTTCGGGGCCGCCAAGGATCCGGTGAATATTGCCGGGATGATCGCCGCTAACGTGCTTCGCGGGGATGTTTCGCTCGCCCCGTGGGAGGAAATCGAGCGCACCGGTGCGCTTCTGGTCGATGTGCGAGAGCCGGTGGAGTTCGCCGCAGGCCATATCGAGGGGGCCACCAACATCCCGCTTTCCGAGCTTCGCTCGCGGATGGGGGAGTTACCGCGGGAGCGAGAGATTTGGGTCTACTGCGGGGTGGGACAGCGCGCTTATTACGCCGCGCGGGTGCTTTCCCAGTACGGATTCAAGGTCCGCAACCTCTCGGGAGGCTATCGAACTTACAGGGATTTTGCCGCAGCCCGCGCAAAGCTTCCCTCCGGCCGCCCCGACTCCTAGGACGCGCGTGTCGGTTCGCGTTTTAGGAGCCCATGCCCCAAGCGCGCTCTTCTTCGATCAGCTTCTCGAAGACCGGCCGGCTCAGGATCTTGTCCACATAGGCGGCGAGCTTCGGCCACTTCTTGGCATCCACCCTGCAGCCTGCGTGGAAGAAATTGACGAACTGGGAGGCGATGGCGATGTCGGCGATAGAGAACCAATTGCCCACGATCCTGTCGGCGCCTTCTAGCTGGCTTTCGAGGTAGTCGAAAAGCGGCGGTATCGCATTGGCGAGAGCCTCTCTTACCACGCCTTCGTCCGTCGGCCGGTTCATGAGCTTTGGTGCCACTACCTTCTCGCGAAAGACCTTAGCGACCAGATTTTCTACGAGTGCCGTGTCGGCGTATTCCTCGAACCAAAGCGCCCTGGCGTACTCGTAAGGATCAGCGGGGTAGAGCGCAGGCTCGGGGTGAATCTTCTCGAGGTAAGCGCAGATGACCGAGGAGTCGCAAAGCACTACCTCGCCGTCTCGATAGGCTGGAATCTTGCCCAGAGGGCTCAGCTTCTTAAAAGATTCGGGCACGTTGATGGGTACGATCGGCTCTATCTCGTAAGAGATACCCTTTTCCTCCAGAACCACCCGCACCTTGCGTACGAATGGGGAGGCATTTACACCATACACTGTCGGCATGTCCCGTCTCCCTTCCAAGCCCTGGCTAAAAGCGTCTTGCGATCCGTTGCCCGCATCGCTTGAGGGACGCCATGAATCCAGACCGTGCGCCACCTTATACCTTTGCCATGCGCTCCGTCAACGGGGGTAGGCTTGCACAGGCCAGGGGTCTTTTTTGGTGCGCTCGCCTGCGATAGGCTTTGCGCCTAATGTGGGACGGTCTACTCGGGCCAGGGGGTAGGTTCTTCGGCGTCTGAAGGTCGCTGGCGAGCGGTCATCCTCTTTTCCCACGGAGGACGCGACGGGCGCTGGCGCGCTCCGCTCGATGAGCTTACCGAGATGGTCAGAACTCTATTGCCGGGCGAGAGGGTAGAGCTTGCTTTTTTGGAGTTTGCCGAGCCTAGCCTCGAGGGGCTCGTCGAGGGTCTGCTCGGCCAAGATTCGCGGGCCGGCGGCTGGCCGGTCTTGATCGTTCCGGTTTTCCTCTCGGGCGGTGGGGACGTTGCCGCCGATTTGCCCGGATTGGTCGAAATGCTTTGCGAGAGGTTTCCTGGCGTGCGCTTCGAGACGACCGGCGCCTTGGGCGAAGATCCACAGGTACTCTCTGCCATGGCGGCGGCCGTTGCTGGGCTCGCTTGCTCGCGCCCAGGGAGCCGGGCGAGCTCTCGAAGTTAGGCGATCAGGTGGCCAGTACCTGCAGACGGGAGGGCGAAGGCGGGACGAGGCTTGCGGTCTTGATGTCCGGCTCGAGCGGCTTGGTGGGCAGGGCCGTATCCCGGCTGCTCGAGCGGCAGGGGCACCGAGTGGCGCGACTCGTTCGCACCTCACCGCCCCAGGGACCCGGTTTCGTCTACTGGAATCCGGCGGCGGGAGAGATCGATCGCTCGTCGCTCCAGGGCTTCGACGCCGTCGTTCATCTTGCGGGGGAGAACGTGGGCAGCGGCCGATGGACAGCGCAAAAGAAGAGACTCATTCGCGAAAGTCGAGTCGAAGGTACGCGGTTGTTGAGCCGAGCGCTGGCGGCCCTCGATCGGCCGCCCCGGGTCATGGCTTGTGCTTCTGCCATCGGATTTTACGGGGACCGAGGGGAGGAGATACTCACCGAACGAAGCGGACCCGGCCGCGGGTTCCTTCCCGAGGTGTGCGCAGCCTGGGAGGAAGCCGCCCTCCCCGCACGAGATGCCGGGGTCAGGGTGGTTCACCTTCGGCTCGGCATTGTGCTGAGTCGCGAGGGAGGGCCGCTTGCGAGACTTCTTCCCCCCTTCAGGCTAGGCCTAGGCGGGGTGATCGGGAGCGGTAGGCAGTACATAAGCTGGATAGCGATCGACGACGTTGCCCGTGTCTTTTCTCATGCGTTAGAGAACGAGAATTTGGCCGGACCGATCAATGCGGTTGCACCCGGGGCGGTCACGAATCGGGAACTGACGCGCACTTTGGGGCGCGCTCTCGGCCGCCCTGTCTTGCTCCCGCTTCCGGGTTTTGTCGTCCGAGCCGTCTTCGGTGAGATGGGCGAGGCTCTTCTTCTTTCTAGCGCGCGGGTGGTGCCCGCCCGCCTTGGCAAAGTGGGCTTCGAGTTTCGTTACCCCACGATCGATAGCGCCCTCGACCATCTTCTTTCGGAGCGATAGCGGTGGGAAAACGCGAGGGCGTCGAGCGGCCGCAGCCGGCCGAGCTTTGGAAAGATCAGGAGCCCGTTCGGATCGGCATCTCGGCATGCCTTCTCGGCGAGCATGTGCGCTGGGACGGGGGGCACAAACGGGACCGCTTCTTGACCGATTTGTTCGGCCGCTTCGTCGAGTGGGTGCCGGTTTGTCCCGAAGTGGAGTTGGGAATGGGAGTGCCGCGCGAGCCCGTCAGGCTCGTGCACGAGCGTGGCGAGCTCAGGATGATCGCGGAGAAAAGCGGTAGAGACTACACGAAGGCGATGCGCGCTTGGGCTAAGCGGCGGGTGTGCGAACTGGCGGGGATGGGGCTGTGCGGCTACGTGCTCAAGAAGGACTCTCCGACCTGCGGGATGGAGCGGGTTAGGGTTTACGGCCCCAAAGGAGGACCCGCGTCCAGGAGCGGCCGCGGGCTCTTCGCGCAGGTCTTGATGGAAGAACTGGAAAGCCTGCCCGTCGAGGAGGAGGGGAGGCTAAAGGACCCCGGCCTTCGGGATAACTTCGTCGAGCGGGTATTCGCGTACCGGCGGCTTCGCTCGCTCATGGCACGGGGCGTGAGCATGGGCAGGCTCATTGCCTTCCATACCGCGCACAAACTGGAGCTTCTCTCCCACTCGCCCTCCGAGTACCAGGCGCTCGGCCGCTTGGTGGCTCAGGGAAAACGCCTCAGGCGAGGCGATCTCGCCAGGCGGTACGCGACCGGCTTCATGCGCGCCCTCTCCCGTCCCGCGACAGCCCGCCGCCATGCCAACGTGTTGCAGCATATTCTCGGGTATTTTCGGGAGCACCTCGAGAGCGAGGACCGCGCCGAGGTGCTGAAGGTGATCGAAGACTATCGCTCGGGACTGATCCCGCTCATCGTTCCGCTCACGCTCGTGCGCCATCACATTCGCCGCTTAAAGATCGAATACTTGGAAGGTCAGGTCTACCTCGAGCCGCATCCCAAGGAGCTCATGCTCCGAAACCACGTCTAGGAAAAACGGGGTC
>JBBIJE010000005.1:0-68704 GCA_037446155.1 Myxococcales bacterium
CGCACCCAGGTTATCCATTTGGTCGAGCAGCAAGCAAACGCGGCACTCGACCCGCTCGTCAACGCAGTCCTTGAAGTTGGTCGGGTTGCCGGTTGCGCTGCTGCATTCGCCCGCGGGGAATGCGGACGCGAGCGTTGAGCCCACACACTTCTTGGTGATGGCGTCACCGATCTTCGTTACAGCCCCGGAAACCTTTGCCTTAGGATCCGCCGCGATCGAGTCCGAACGGCCGGAGAGACAACCAGCCAAGTCGGATGCGCTCGCAATCTGAGGCGGGGTCTTCCCATTTAACCCGTTCTTCTTGCAGCCCAGGAATTGCTTGACCTTGGTTGCCGCAAGCTTTTCTGCCGCGCCTGCTATCGCTGCCTGGCAGCCGCCGATAGCCTTGTCCGTGGAGATCACGGCATCGAGGCTCGAGCCGAAGAGGTCGTGGACCAGACCGAGTTCCTGGCTCAACGCGACGCTGTTTCCGTTCGCCGCACTGGTCGCGCCGAAATCAGGCGAAATGCCGGTGCACTTCTTGGTCTCGCCAGCAACGTTCCCATTCTTGGCTTTAGCTACCTTGCCCTTCCCATCAGCGGTAAGGCAGGCCTCGGCCGTGCCTGTGAGCTTCCCCTTGGTGCCGTTCTTCACGCAACCGCTATTCTCCTTGCCTTGCGTGGCGGCCACCTTGGCTCCGCCCTTGTTCAACTGGTTGATACAGCCCTGCTTACCCTTGTCCTGGACTTGTGCCCAGGAGTTGTCGGGCCCCGCAACGATAAGCAGGCTCCCGACGAAACCTGCCGCAAGGCCCAGGCTAATGAGTTTGTTCTTCATTAAACTCCTCCTTTGTCCAATTGCCTGTTGTGAGTCACGGCTTTCGAGTTCGCGCGGCCTCCGGCTCCGTAACTGACTTCCTTTTTTTCTCCGTCAGCCCCACGACCCGCGTACGCCGCGCCCCCCCACATCCCCCTTCACTACCATCCATCCCCGGGGCGGCGAACGAGCCCCGCTAGGCTCACACCATTGGTTGCCACTCCGAGTTACTTTTCCACCTTCAAAACTTGGCATTGTCGCGCGTCTCCCCGAGACGCGTTCTCGCCGCCCTTGTGGAACCCTATTCTTAAGCCAACCTTAGGGGAACGGCCACGATGGTTGGTCGGCACCCGTTCCGCTCGCAAACTCCTAGCGTCAACAGCCCTCGTTTGTCAACAGTTATCGCCAAGATCGATTGCGCCCTATCCGCTGGGCGCCTCCCGAACAAACCCCAAGGCGCCCGAGCCGGCTGCGCGAAATCACGTAGCGAAGGGAAGCGCACGCAATTCGCAATGATTTTAAAGGGATTTGAGGAGCTAAGGAAACGACGAGCGCCTTTCCCATCGCCTCTTGCCCGGTACCGGCTCTGGGTCTAGCGCCGCGATAGGCCCTTCGCCAGGGCCTGACGAAGTGTTCTGACGCGCCGCGCCATTCTCAAAGGGGGGTATCCAATTCCATCGAGCCTCGGCCTCCCGTCGTGTATAGAAAACTATCACACCCAGCGCCGGGGGCCCTCATCAATACTCCTCGCTCGCAGTTGCAATCTTCCCCGGCTTGCATTTAGACTACGCGCGGAGGGAGGCTTTTCGGCCGATGAAAGAGTGGGAGATCGGGGGCGCCAAGCTTTCCCTGGTAAGGGGGGACATAACCCGCCAAGCGGTAGATGCCATCGTCAATGCCGCCAATTCCTCGCTCTTGGGCGGAGGGGGCGTGGACGGGGCGATCCATCGGGCGGGCGGCCCGCAGATTCTTTCCGAGTGCAAGAGGATCAGGGAGAAGGAGGGGGGCTGTCCCCCAGGACACGCGGTCGTGACCACCGCGGGAAAGCTCCCCGCAAGGTACGTGATACATACGGTCGGTCCCGTTTGGCACGGGGGAAAAAGAGGCGAGCCGGAGACCCTGGCCTCTTGCTACCGAGAAAGCCTTCGGCTGGCGGCCAAGAAGAACTGCCGGACGGTGGCCTTTCCCAGTATCAGCACCGGCGCCTACGGATATCCGATCGAGCGGGCAGCGAGGGTTGCGCTTGCGACTGTCATAGAGGAGCTTAAAGCGCTTCCGCTGGAGGAGGTGCGCTTCGTCCTTTTTAGCGCAGCCGATTTAGCGGCCTACGAGGAAGCTTTGGAAGAGGTTACTCGGGGCTCGAAAGCCGCAAGGTAGCCTTGGAGGCGTAAAGTGCTCTCGAGCTTGGACGCCGAAACGAGGCTTTGCGCGGTTATCGGAAACCCCGTCAGGCATTCCCTTTCCCCTGCCATCCATAACGCAGCCTTTAGGCACCTCGGTCTGAACTTCGCGTATTTGGCCTTCGAGGTGACCAACGTAGAAGCGGCGCTCTCAGGCGCGAGGGCACTGGGCATGGTCGGCCTATCGATCACGATTCCCCACAAAACCTCGGTGATCCGCTACTTGGACGAGATCGATCCTGCGGCCAGGTGCAGCGGATCCGTAAACACGGTGGTAAACCGAAGGGGCCGGCTGTTCGGGACATCGAGCGACGGAGCGGGAATGTTGCGGGCGCTGGCCGAAGCGGGAGTGGACCCGAGGGGGCGGCGGGCGCTCATCCTCGGGGCAGGGGGGGCGGCTCGCGCCGTGGGGTTTGCGCTGGCGCTCGAGGGCGGGGTGGATTTTCTGACCGTAACCGATTTGAATTCTAGGCTCGCCGAAGCGAAAAAGCTCGCCGAGGAGATCGCCGCCTCGAGCGGCATCCGTGCCACATCGGAATCGCTCGAAGACGAAAGCGCCTTGGCGGAGCTTACCAGGTCCTGCGATCTTTTGCTCAACTGCACGCCGGTCGGCATGCATCCGGACGAGGGCCTCTCGCCTCTTCCAGCGCCCCTTTTGCGAAAAGAGATGGTAGTTTTCGACGCCGTTTATACGCCGAGGCGCACGAGGCTCCTCAGCGATGCCGAAAGAGCCGGGGCCAAGGTGGTCGAGGGGCTCGGAATGTTCGTCCACCAGGCGGCGGTTCAATTCGAGCTTTGGACCGGAAAACCCGCCCCTGTGGAAGTCATGCGCGAGGCGGCCGCTACAGCGTTGGCCGAACGCGAGCGCAGCCCATGAACGTCGCTCTTATAGGATACCGTGGCACGGGCAAATCCACCGTCGCGGCGTTGCTCGGGAGCGAGCTTGGCTGGCCCGTGGTCTCGACCGACGCCATCATCGTGGAGCGGGCGGGACCGATACCCGAGATCGTGGCGTGCCACGGATGGGAGCGCTTTCGCGAACTGGAGGAAGCGGTCGTAGCCGAGGTTTGCGCAGGCAAGAGGCAGGTCATCGACTTGGGCGGAGGAGCCGTGCTTCGAGAGAGCAATCGGCGCGCGCTAAGGCGCTCGGCTTTCGTGGTCTGGCTGGGCGCGTCGGTCGAAACCATACTGGAGCGTATAAGAGAGGACGACCAAAGGCCGAGTCTTACCGGCGAGAAGTCGTTTACCGAAGAGGTAGCGGAGGTGCTGGAAGCCAGGACGCCAGTGTACCGCGGCATGTCCGATCTAACGATCGAAACGGATCTCCTAAAGCCTCCCGAAGTCGTGCAGAGGATCCTCGAAGCGCTTCGCCGCCGGGGGATCGGGAGCGGAGGGACAGGATGAACTCGCTGGAAGAGATGTTCGGGCTACGAGGCAAGATCGCGCTCGTGACCGGAGCCTCCTCGGGGCTGGGAGTCGAGTTCGCCGATGCGCTCGCCGTAGCCGGAGCGGACGTCGCGTTGGCGGCAAGGCGCACCGAGCGCCTGGAGGAGACTGCGGCCAAAATCCGCGCCCGCCAGAGGAGAGCTTTCGTGGCGCAAGCCGATCTTTCCGATCTCGAACAGGCGGAAAGGCTGCCGCGGAAGATATCGGAGGAATTCGGCCCGATCGACATCCTGGTCAACAACGCCGGTATCGCGCCCACGGGCCGGATCGAGCGCCACCAAACCGAAAAATGGGAGCTTGCGCTCAAGACCAACTTGACGGCCGCTTTTATCCTCTCGCGCGAGACGGGGAAGCTGATGATCGAGCGGGGTGCGGGAGGACGCATCATAAATGTTGCGTCGGTCGTGGGCGTCGGCGCAAACCACATCTTTCGCTCGGTAAGCTACTGCGTATCGAAGAGCGGCATCGTAAGCCTGACCCGCCAGATGGCGGTCGAATGGGCGCGCTACGGGATCAACGTGAACGCCATCGCTCCCGGCTGGTTCGCGACCGAGATGGTGATCCCCGGGCTCGAGTACACGAAAGAAGCCAAGAGCAGAATCGAGCAGTTCACCCCGCTAGGCCGCCTGGGAGAACTCCACGAAGTGCGGGGCGCCGTCGTCTATTTGGCCTCGCCTGCGGCAAGCTTCGTAACCGGCTCGGTGCTCTTCGTCGACGGAGGCTGGACCGCTTGGTAATTCGCACTTCCCGGTTCCTTCCTCCACCGGCCGTCCCCCGGTCGAAACTGGCCTTGGGGGGTTCCCGAAACTAGCTCAGCCCGCCGCTCGAACATAACCGCTAAAAGGTCCGGATCAGAGGAAAGGAAAACCCTTTCGAGAGCGGCCGACAAGAACGCGCCAAGGGGCGCGGCGGCAGATGTGGAGTCGCTTTTCGGCTCCGTCAAAAGGTGCGTCGGAGCTTGTGGGGCGCGGGCACCACGGGCTGCGATCGAGCGCGAACGCAGCCTACCGCGCGGCCTGGCGGCTCGAAAGCTCCGGGAAAGCGGCCGCCCCGAACGCCGCGAGACCCCTCTTGGGGTCATTGACAATCAGGCCTGCGCAGGTCACGCTTGGAGAAGCGTTTTCACGATGGTGTTTCGGGCCGCTCAACGTTATAGTAGGCCCCTAGAGGAAACAATGTCGTCTGTGATCGAGCGATTCAAGCCTTCAGCGTCTCGGCGTACCATGCTTTTCGCCGCCGGGCTGACGTGGACGGTAATGGGTGCCACTCTCCTGGCCATCGCCTTTCTCTGGCTCGTTTACGGAAACGGCCCGTTAGGGATCGGCCTTGCCGCCTCCTTTGCCGCGCTCGGGCTCTTGAAGTCGCGGCTTGTCCTGGACCGGGTGGCGGTGCGCATCGCGGAGAGAATAAACGAGCGCGGCGACGCGCGCTGCCTGGGAGGCTTTCTCTCTCCCCGAAACTGGCTCTTGGTTGGCCTCATGATGTGCTTGGGGATGGCGGTTCGCCGACTGGGTCTCCCCCATCCAGTGGTGGGCTCGCTTTATGCCGCTGTGGGAAGCTCCCTTCTGGTGTCGGGGCGGGTCATCTGGCGCGCGTGGGCGAGCGCCCCGGTGCCGTCTCGATAAGCGAAAGAGAGGCCCCGGGCGAGGCAAGTCCTCGCTTGCGCCTTGCGTTAAATCGTTGGCTTGACCGGCTGTGGCCTCTCGCATTATCCTGCGGCCGGTCCCTGAAGGCCGGCGGGGAACGCCGCAGGCGCCCTCGGGAACGCGGGCGTTTGGCTTTCTTTACCGTAAAGAGGGTTTTCTGCGCCGAGTTTTTTTGGCCGGACACGGAGCGAGAAGGAGGGTAAAACCATGCGCGCGAGAATGCGGAAGGTCGGTCTTCCCATGGCGCTTCTCCTGGGCGCCTCGCTCACTACGGGTGCGCGTGTGTCGGCAGCCGCCTCGGTTTCCTCGAAGACCCTGGCGAAGTGCCAGAAGGCGGCCCAGAAGGGCACGGCGAAGTTCGCGAAAATCCGGCTCAAAGGGCTGGTAGCCTGCACCCAAGCCCTCGTCTCCTGCCAGCTCGCCAACGAGCTCTCGGGCGAGCCTCTCGGGCCCTGCCGCGAGGCGGCCGCGTCGAAGTGCGAAGGCGCCATCGCCAAGGCCGACGCGGCGGCACCCCAAGTGGCGGAGTTGATGGATAAGAGCTGCGCCGATGTCGCCACGATTTGGCTGCGCAGCCGCCGCGGGCTTGGGTTTCGCGACTCGACCGACGCATGCGCCGCGCTCAGCCCTCCAGGCGGCACAGCCGATCTCGGCGAGATCGCCGATTGCGTCTTGCGAGCGGCTCTTTGCGCCACCGATGACCTGCTCGAGGCGTTGGTCCCTCGGGCCTACGAGGTCTTGGATGGCGCCGGCATCCTCGCCGGCCACCCCCTCTCTTTTGCCTGCCTGGATCCCCGGGCGCCTTCGCCCGCCTCCGGATCGAACACGAGAGGCGAGCTTGTGGGGTGCTTGAAGGCCATCGCGGACGGCAACGCCAAGGTATCCAAAACCAGAGAGAAGGGGCTTCAAAAATGCGCCGGCAAGCTCCTTGGCTGCCGGCTCGAAAGCGATCGGTTGGAGGCATCTCTTGCCGAGGCCGAGCAGTGCCTGGACAAGCAGGATAAAGCGTGCGACGCGCAGCTCGCCAAGATCGCCAAGATCGAGGGGAAGCGAGATCAAGAGACGGACGATAAGTGCGCGGCCATACCGATTGCCGACCTGAAGGGAGACTTGGGTTTCTCCTTCACTTGCCCGGCCGCGACAACACCTGGCGAGATTTCACAGTGTGTCGCCGCAGCCACGCGCGCCAAAACCGACGCGCTCGTGGGCACGGTAACGCCGCGAACCTGCCCCCTGCTCTCCGAAACCGGAAGGATTAGCGGAAACGAGGCGACCTGCGTTCCCTCGTGTGGGAACGGAGTCGTCGAGGCGAGCGAGCTTTGCGACGACGGAAACGCCGACGACCTGGACTCCTGCACCAACGCATGCGCGGTTGGCCCGACGGCTTTCGAGACCCTGAGCATTCCCTCCGCCGCCCATCCGGCCCACACCCCCGACGGGACACCCGCCAACGCCGTCCCGCCCGGTAGCACGCTCGCAACCGAGTTCGGCTCCACCGTCTTCGATCTCAACCAGGCCACGTACACCCGCTTCTATGTTCCGGGCGCCGGGGAGCCGGACGCCGTTCTCATTCTCGTGCCGGGCTTTGCGGGGGGCGCGCACGACTTCAAGAACCTGGCCGAGCATCTTCTCGTTCGCGCCGCAGGCGGTGGGGCGATAGTGCTGGAGGTTTGGGCATTCGACCGGCGAACCAACCAACTGGAAGATCTCGCGGGAGCCAATCTCGCCGAGGCCGACCTCGATCCCAAGCTTGCGCTCGACTGGTTCTTCGGCGCCGAGATGGGCTTTCCGCTCGACCCCAGGCTGAGCCGGCGGGCGGTATTCCATGCCGGAGAAGACGTGGCCTTCATCGCCAACTTCACTCCGCACGTTTTCATGCAGGACATCGACGCGGTAGTGGAGCGAGCCCGCGCGCTTTCCTCCAGCCCGGCGGTATTCCTGGGCGGCCACTCCCTCGGTACTTCCTTCGCGGCGCGGTACGCGGCAACGGATTTCGACCCCGGCCCGGGCTCCCTTCCCGGGTACTCCAAGCTTGCGGGACTGGTGATGTTCGAAGGCGTGGGCGGCTCGCTTCCGAGCGCTCCCCCGTCCTCGGACGATCTCGACCTCATGATCGCCAAGGCCGATGGCGGGCTCTACCATGCGGTGAAAAACGGAGACGCGCGCTGCGTGGACGGCACGCCCTGCCCGAACGGGGATTCCGACTGCGCGGGCGTGCCCCTTCCTCCGGGGGCGGTGACCAACCGATGCGTGGAGCCGGTCGAGGCCTACCTGGGAGCGGATCTCACGGCCCCTCTCGTGCTCATAACCCCGCAGGTACAGGCGGCCGGTGAGATCGCCGGCATCCAGGGAATCCTCGATCCGGAGGGACTCATTTTGGTGCAGCAGGATTTCGGCAGCGGGCCGGCGGTGGACAAGGTTGCCGGCTTGGGCATTCTGGGCATCCTGCCGGCGAGCAGCACGCGCGCAGGCGTGGGTTTTTTCCTGGACGACGACTTCTCACCCGTAAGCGCCTTCCGAGCCTCTCTTGGCTTTTCCAACAACGGCCCGAACGTGCCCTTCTTCGGCGTGCTCCTGCCGCAGCCCGCGCGGGTCGATCCCTACAGGCTCTGGATCGGCATCGATTCGCCTCAGCCGCCCCAGGCTATCCCCAACAACGGCGGTCCGCCGAGCACCTGGGATCAGATAAACGGGCAGGAAAAGGAGGTCTCGAACCTCGACGTCATGTTCACGGCCCTCATGGCAGGGGATACCGATTTCGGGGACTGGTATTTCCCCTCCTCGGGGTTGAGCGTAATCGAGGAGCTCGATGTCGGCACGGTCTGGCCTAGCATCGACTCGAGCGCGCTTTCGGTGGGCAGGGGTCGGCCCGACATAGCCAACATGACCGAGGCCTCGGCAATCGACATTCCCGTCATCTCTTTCGGGGGCACGAACGGGATAACGCCTACTCCCGGGGCATTCAAGTTCTTCGCCGAGAGCATCGCTCCCTGTAGCGCCCCTAGCTGCGACGGCAGCACGCCCAGAGTCGTCGATGGATCGAGCCCAGTGTTCCCCCTCTTCGGCGGAGTGGCGGGCGGATACGAGGTTTATCTCAGCGAGGGCTACGCCCACATAGACGTATTGCAAGCGGAGGACGACCCCTCGCACAACAACGTGTTCGCTCCGCTGATGGACTTTCTGCTCCGGAACACCCCGTGAGCAATCGCCCGGGCGTTTAATTCTCGCGGCTTAGGCTGGCGCCCTCGATAATGACGGGGTACCTGTAACCAGACCCGAAGTCCTTGTCCAGGGCCAGCGTCCCAGTGACGAGCACCACCTCGCCCACTGCCGCCGCGTCGCCGCTCGTCACCGTGACATCGTTGGCCGAAGCCGAGCCGGTGCCATCGCGAAGGTGGATCCAGTTTCGCCCGAGGATCGAGCCGTTGAACTTCACGACCTTCCCTCTGACCGAGACCTCCTTCCCCGCAAGCTCCTTGGCGCGCTCGTAGAGCTCGGCCACCGTGTATCCTCCCGCGGCTTTGGCTATGCTCCCGGCCTCGATGCCGGTTTCCGAGCCGCCATCTTGGACCCCGCTGTGCGCCGCCGTGACGGTCTCGGAAGCCTTCGCCCTATCGGGCGCCACCACAAGCCTATCGACGAAGAGGATGCTGTCGAAGGTGCGCTTTAGCGTCTTGCTCTCGAACTGCCGCATCACGGCGCCTTGGGGATGTTCCACCCGATCGCCGACCTTGACCGCCGTCCGGGGGGCCGCAACCCAGTATGTGTCGCCGCCGGCTTCGATCTTGGCGTACGTGTAATCGCCGCTGTCCATTGTCTCCACTACCACCTTGGCTGGCGCCTCTTGCATCGCTTGCGCCTCGAAGCCGCCCCCAGGAACGCCGAAGAAGGCGGCAAGCCAAAGCGCAAGAGAGCACGCGCCAAGACCTGCTTTCCGCCGAAGTCGCGCAAAGCTCATTTTCCAAACTCCCATTTGTCTTTCTTTGTCCACGCTACCAACTCTCCCATCTGCGCTTCCGTCACCCTACTCCACCCCCTGCCCCTTTGGAAGGGCGCTCGGCCCAGGGGCTTTGCGCCCGACGCCGCATCCCCCCGCCGCGCCAGCCTCCCCTCTTCGAGCTTGTCCGCTTCGCCGGCAGATCGTTGTTTTATGATCGGATCCAGACTAGGTTGTTCTTCTTGGATGCAGGAGCGGCGCGGCCAAGAAGCCCGAGGCTTTCGACCGCGCCGGCACTCGGGTAAAGAGCGCGTGAATCTACTGGACATTCTAGAACCCTCCCTCGTCGGGCGGGCCGCAAAGACGGCTATTCGACAGGTCGCTCCGCTCGACCGGGGAAGCGGCCCTGTGGTGACATACACCTTCGGCGATCTCGATTCCCTCTCCCAACGCCTGGCTGCTTTTCTCCGATCCCAGGGCATCCGCAAGGGGGATCGCATATGCGCCTACCTTCCGAACTCCCCTTGGGTAGCCGTGACCCTTCTAGCTGCGTGGAGGCTTGGAGCCATTTACGTGCCGATAAACACTCTTTATCGGCGCCGCGAGGTCGCCCACGTGCTCGCGGATTCCGATCCTAAAGTCCTGGTCTTCGATCCGACGCTCAGGCGGTTTGCCGAGGAGGCTTTGGGGGATTGCGGCCGAAAGCCGCTTTTGGTCGAACACCCGGGCGATCTCGAAAAGGCCACCAAAGAGACAGGCGCGCTCCTCGGCTTCCGTCATGTGGACGGAGACGATCCCGCAGGTATTTTCTACACCTCCGGAACGACCGGGCGAGCCAAAGGGGCGGTGCTCACGCACAACAACCTGAGCTTCAACGCCATTGTGCTCCACGCCTGCTGGCAGTGGCGGGAAAGCGACGTGCTTGCGCTCGGCCTTCCGCTTTCGCACTTGCACGGGCTCGCCAACGGGCTGCTCGGCGCTCTCTTGGCGGGAGCGGAAATCCTCTTGCTCGAGCGCCTGGTCGCCGCGCAAGTCGCGAGCCTACTCGAAGAAGGCCGAGCGACCCTGTTTTTCGGCGTCCCGACCATCTTTGCGCGCCTCGTGGCTCCCGAAGCTGGACTTGCGGCGCGGGATCTTTCGCGCGTGCGGCTTTTCGTGAGCGGCTCGGCGCCCCTGCCGGCTGAACTGCACGAGAGGTTTTTCGCGCTTACCGGGCACAGGATCCTCGAGCGCTACGGGCTTACGGAAGCCTTGATGGTAGCCTCCAACCCTTACGCCGGCGAGCGGCGAGCGGGCAGCGTAGGGCTTGCGCTTGCGGGCGTGTCGGTGAAGATCGTAACCTCGAGCGGGAAAGAGGCCGAAGAGGGGGAAGAGGGGGAACTTTGGGTCAGGGGACCCAATGTCTTTCGCGGGTATTGGAGAAATTTCGAGGCGACGCGGGAGGCCCTTTCGGGAGAGTGGCTGAAAACCGGCGACATCGCGACCCGCTCGGCCGACGGCTACATCACGATCCGCGGCCGGGCGAAAGAGCTTATCATCTGCGGTGGTTTTAACATTTACCCGCGCGAGGTAGAGGAAGTGATCGAGGCCGCCCCGGGGGTGGAGGAGGCCGCGGTGGTGGGGATGCCGCATCCGGCCAAAGGAGAGGTGCCGGCCGCTTTCGTGGTAGCCAAGGCGGACCAAAGCCTCGACTGGCGAGTCATCGCCGATCACTGCCGCCGGTACCTTGCGGAATTCAAGGTGCCGCGGAGTTGGCACCAGGTAAAGGAGCTTCCCCGCAACTCGCTGGGAAAGATCCTCCGCGCGGCTCTGGTGCAGGGAACCTGCGGGGAGGGGCCTTCGCTCGAGCGCGGGGGGCGGGATTAGCAGGTAGAGGAGAGCGGGCACGAGCCGCGATACCCCTTCGGGCGGAGCGGCCGCATGGAGGCATGGGAAGAATGGAGAGGACGATTTTTTCGGAAGAGCACAAGATGTTTCGCGACTCCTTTCGCAGTTTCGTGGAACGGGAGATCGTCCCCTTCCACGAGAAGTGGGAGGAGGACGGGGTGGTGCCGCGCGAACTTTGGGGCAAGGCCGGCTCGCACGGTTTTCTCTGCCCGTGGCTCGAGGAGCGATACGGCGGCGTCGGCGCGGATTTTCTCTACGGCATGATCGTGACCGAGGAGCTGGCACGCGTGGGTGCCAGCGGAGTCGGCTTTAGCCTCCACAGCGACATCATCGCCCCTTATATCTACCACTATGGAAGCGAGGAGCAGAAGAAGCGGTGGCTTCCCGGTTGCGCTTCGGGCGATACCATCTTGGCCATCGCCATGACCGAGCCGGGAGCGGGCTCGGATCTCGCCGCGATAAGGACCACGGCCATACGCGACGGGGACAATTACGTGTTGAACGGGCAGAAGACGTTCATCTCGAACGGGCTCCTGTGCGACCTTCTGATCGTGGCCGCAAAAACCGACCCCAAGGCCGACCCACCTTACCGCGGCGTGAGCCTGATCGTGGTCGAGGCCGGCACGCCCGGTTTCAACAAGAGCCGAAAGCTCATGAAGATCGGCATGAAAGCGCAGGACACGGCCGAGCTCAGCTTCGAGGACTGCGTCGTGCCCGCCTCGAACCTTCTCGGAGAAGAGGGACAGGGGTTCTACTTTCTCATGCAGCAGCTCGCGCAGGAGCGGCTCATGATCGCCTTCGGCGCACTGGCGGGAGCCGAGGCCATCCTGGAGATGACGATCCAGTACTGCCGGGAGAGAACCGCCTTCGGCAGGCCCATCTCGCGCTTTCAGAACACGCGCTTCAAGCTGGCCGAGCTCGCAACCGAGATCGAAATAGGCAGGGTGTTCCTGGATCGCATGGCGACCGAGCACGCCGCCGGCAAGAACATGCCCAAGGAAGCCAGCATGGCGAAGTGGTGGGTGACGGAGCTTCTCAAGCGCACGGCCGACGAGTGCCTGCAGTTCTTCGGCGGTTATGGATACATGCTCGAGTACCCGATCGCCAAAGCCTTTCTCGATGCCCGCGTAAGCACCATCTATGCGGGCACGACGGAGATCATGAAGGAGATCATCGCGCGGCAGATGGGACTGTAGAGCCGTTGCGCGAGAGCCTGTGGATCAGGGCGCCACGGAGGTTTCGGCGCCGCTTGGCGGTTTCGACCCGCCCCTTTACCAGATTCCGCGAAAGAGCCGGTAAGGCGTCTTCTTCGTGTAGTTTATGTAGTCCTCGCCCCGGGCGCGGATGAGCTGCCGTTCCTCTACAGGGATGAAAGCCACGAAGGTGCCGCACAAAAGGAGCGCCCAAAATAACTGAGCCGTGTTGGGATGCATCAAGAGAGAGCCCAAGGCCGAGACGACGAAGGCCCGGTACATGGGATGGCGCACGTTGGCGTAGGCTCCCTCGGTAAAGAGCGGCGTTTCCGGTCCGTGGGAGAAGGCGCTCACGGCGCCCGGTACTCCAAAAAGCCCATCCAGCGCCTCCCGCGTTATCCCTTCGAAAAAGAGCATGAATCCCAGGAGGAAAACGACCGTCCCCACAAACCTCATCCAAACCGGCAGATCGAGCGCCACTCCCGAACCCGGCCGATGAAAGGCGAGCACCCCGAGCCAAGTGAGGACCGTAACGAAAATGTAAAAGCGCCGCTCGCTCGGGTAACCGGCGGGATGGCCCCAGACGGCACGCTTCCACCACGACCTCGTCATCACCAGATGAGGCAGGATGAAAAGCGCATAGAGGCCGGTGTTCCAAGCGTAATTCGCCATGCCAGCCTGCGGCGAGAAGCGGTAGCCGAACGCAAGCGAGCCCGCGATCGAGAATAGCCCGAAATACGCGAATGCCCGATAGGCACTGACGTAAAGGCTGGCGGCTGAGTACTCTGCGGTCCGCTCGATAGGAATACTCGGAGTGGCCATTTCTCACCTCCTTAGACTGAGGGACACTGTGGAGCCAAGCCTCACCTCACACGGAAGGCTTCTCGGCCCTCGCTCCTTGAACCCCACCGGCGCGAGTGGCCCGCGAGCATGTCTGCCTTTTATTAGCGCCGCATATGATCTTTATCATACAGGCGCGCTGCATCATACGCATGCCCTTGTTCACCTGTCAAGGGGTTGGGCTAGCAGGGAACCCGCGGCGAGGGTCCGGCCCGGTAGGTTGTCCTGGGCCCAGGCCCTTGTACACCGCCGCCCGGGCGCCCCGAGCGCCCGAGCCTAGTCCACCACCCGCTCTATGATGTGTCGCAATGTTACCAAGTAGGCTCCGAGCGGCTTTCTACCCTTGTGCGTCACCCACTCCGTTATGAGCGCGTTCAGCGCGCCTATGGTCGCGAGCGCCTTCGTGCGCGCCTCGCTTCTTGCGCGCTGGGTTCTTCGCCCGGCGCCCACTGCCGCCGCCATCATGCGCACGACCTCTTCGTAGAGCTCGAATGCCTGATCGCCGAGCGTTGCCCGGATGTTCCATCCGAGCGCGGCACTTTCGTTCACGTAGATCCTGAAGAAGGGCTCGTTTTGCTCGAAGTAGCGCATGACCGCCTCCCCCAAAGCGTAAGCCAGCGCCCGCCGCTCTCTCACGCCCAGCCGCCCGCGCGGGCGCAGGTCGGCGCCGCGCTTCAAGGCATCGATCAACTCCCGCTGCTTTAGGCTCACGAGCTCCCCGTAAAGGTGGGCCTTTCCCGGGAAAAGAGCGTAAAGGCCCCCCAGAGAGATTTCGGCCGCGCGCGCAATTGCCGCCATGGTCGCTCGATGGTAGCCGCTTTCCGCGAACACGCGTGCCGCGGCATCGAGGATGATGCGCACTCGCACCTCGCGCTCGCGCGCTCTGCGCCTGGTGGTAGGCAGTGCCTTTCTCACCGCTCTCCCCAAAAACGCGAAATCTCCACCCCGAACACGTAGCCCCCTTCGGCCTTGTAACTTCCCGGAAAACCGGCTTCGCTCACGACGCTCCTTTTCTCCCCGAGGATGGAGGCCCCGGTAAAAAAGTCAATCTGGTACGCCCCCACCCGATAACCCAAGCCCCCACCGAATCCGGTAAAGGAGGCATCTACCAGAGCGGGCCAAAGATCCGTGGCGGCGACCGCCCGGGGCTCGTGAAAGAGGCATGCTCTGAGCGCAAGCCCCCCCTTCGTCACGTATTCCACACCTCCCCCCAGAGCCACAACCGAGCGCGTATGGCGCGAGATGGGCCGATCGAGCGCATCGAAGGCGGAGAAGTCGAAATCGGAGCGGTTGAGCGATGTCCAATCGGTCCAGCGAACCTGCAACCCCGCGGCAAGCCCCGTTCGAGTTTCATATGCGAGACCGGCAATGAGCGCCTGCGGCAGCTCATAGGTAACTTGCACCTGGTCTCTCCTCTCGCCCGCGCGCGCCTTCCCCGAAAGCCAAAGCTTGCCTCTCGTCCTGTAGGTCGCCGCCAGGCTAAACCGATGCCAGGGACCGAGCAACACCCCGACCTGCCCCGCCACCCCCGGACCGTCGGCCTGGACCTTGAGCGCCAGCACCTCTTCCCCGGCGCTCGCCCCCAGCGCTGCGCCGGGCACAGGCGCGCGCACCTTCTGCCTTCCGTAGCTGGGCAAAACGCTTGCGCCCACGCTGAGCCAAGGGGTCGCCCGGTAGGCCACGGTCGGGGCGAACTTCACGACCGCAAGCTCGTTCGCCACGCGGCTCGGCACGCCGTTTGCGGGATCGGCCGCGAAGTCGGTTGCGAAACCCAGGTTGCCGTACGCTCCCACGCCGAAAAACCACGGAGCGAAGCGGTCGCTCGAGATCCCGAAATTGGGCGCGAGCGGGACGGCCGAGCTCAAATGATCGTAGCCCTGCGACGAACGGTAGCGAAAGTTCGCAAGGGGAGCCTGAAGACCACCGGAGACGACCGTGCCCCGAAGCTCGGTCAAGCCGGCCGGACTCGTGGCAAGGCAGGTGAGCGGATCCCGAGGGATGGCGGCCGTAGCGTACATGCCGCCGTCTCTGGCGCTCGTGGTGGGAAGCTCGAGCATCGCCGCGGATGCCCCTCTAGATGGCAAGAACACCATAAAGAACGCGAGGGCCGCTTTGCGTGCGAACATCGATTCCTCCTTGTGGAATCGACGTTCTATCTACGCCCGGCGCAAGGCTAGAGCAAGGCGCGGGCAACTAGCGCCGGAAATACGCCATCAGGGCCTCTTTGGAGTTGTGCTCGAAGCGAAAGCCCAGCGATTCGATCTTGGCGCCACTCATGTGGACCGTGTACATGAGAAGGGGAAGGATCCCCTTGGGACTCCCCTCCAGGTGAAGCGGCCAAGCGACGGAGAGGTAGGCCTTGAGGAGCCACGAGGGTAGCGACAGGTGCCGCTTGCCGGTCAGGCTCGCGATCTTAGCGATCCCCAGCGTCCCGAGCGCGCCCGAATTGTAGGCCCCGGTCTCTCCCTTCTCCAGCAAAAGGAGGTAAGCATCGATCAGGTCGTCCTCGTGGACGAATTGCAGGCTCCCTTGCGAGTCACTGGTGCCGATGAGAACTGGCCGCGCGAAGAAGTCGTACCAAACGTTGGCCATGTTCGGTCCGATCACGACCGCGGGCCAAGGGATGAGAAACCGTATGTCGGGATGGCGCGCGATGAACCCCTCGCACAGCCGCTCTACCGCGACCTTGTCTGGGCTGTACTGGAACTCCTCGTTACCGCGCAGAGGCGAGTCCTCGGTTATGACGGATGGATTGTCCGGGTGGTAACCGTAGGCGAGCATGCTCGAGACTAACATTATCGTGCGAAGACCGGGCCAGGACTCGCAGGCGGCGAGAAAATTGCGGGCTCCGCCGACGTTGACGCGCTCGGCGGCCGCTTCATCGTGCGAAGGCCGAAGCAAGAAGACGAGATGAATCGCGCAATCGATCTCGTTGCGGGCGAAAAGATCCTTTAGATCCCCGCGTATATCCCGGCGGTAAAAGAAGAAATTGGCGGGCTTCTCGGCCGGCTCCACCAGATCCGCCCCGACCACGCTGGTTGCGCCTCGCTCCTGGAGTAGCCGGCGAACGAGCTCGGCTCCCATGTAACCGGAAGCACCGGTAACGAGCACATTTCGCATACGCACCCCCCGACAGGCTCGACCTATCCAGCCGGCTCCGAACGGTGGCGACCGACTCCTACAAGAAACCCCGAGGCCACGCAAAGGGGCGCGGCAGACCTCTTCTTGGGCGTTTGCCGTGTCGGAGCAATCGCAGTGGGCGCGCCTTGGCATTAGCGTTCGCTCAATGCTAAATAGGCGAGGCCGGCTGTCGCATCGCGGCCAGGGATCGGTAAGCGGTAAGAGGAGAAGATCATGGAGCTTAAGGAAGTCATCGGAAGAAGGCGCTCGATCCGGTTCATGCGGCCCTACAAGCCAGTGGAGCGCGCGAAGATTCAGAAGATGCTGGAGGCGGCGCGCCGGGCCTCTTTCTGGGGAAACGTGCAAGCTCTGCACGCAGTTGTCATCGAGCGCGCTACCGCACCCGAGGAGGTCCTTGCGGCGCTTCCCGTCGGCACCGCGATCGGCGGCTTTCAGTTCCGCATGGCGCCCGTAGTGATCGTCTGGTACATCGATTGGAACGCGGTCAAGGTCCAAGGGCAGCGCCTCCACGAGCTCGTGGAGGCCGGCGCGCTCGGCGTAAACAAGGAAAAAAGCCACGCCTACCTGGATTCCACGCTGATCCCATTCTTCGAGGCGGCGGCCGAGACCATTCGCGCGGGCGGAATCACCGAAATGGATTGCGGCCAGGGGATCGCGCAGGCGACGCTCGTAGCCTACGAGGAGGGGTTGGGAACTTGCTGCTTGGGGCTTCCCGCCGACAAGAAGCTCAAGAAGGCCCTCAGGCTTCCCGAGGACAGCAAGATAGTGGTGCTGCAAACCGTTGGCTACCCGGCCGAGGATTGGGAGGCGGGAGGGCAGCGCCCGAGGCTTCCCTTCAAGGAGCGCTTTTTCCTGAACCGAGTGGGCGAGCCCTTTCCGGAGGATCCCAAGGTCACGCAGGAGCTGGTGGATGCCAAGATGATCCAGGCCGAGGCCCCGCTTCCTTACCGCCACGAGGAGCTTCGCTGGCTTCAGGAGCAGTACGGGTTGAGCGAAACCTTCGGCGACGAAGTGCCGAAGATTCTCGAGGCCATGGCGCAGGAAGCGCAGGAGGAGTAAGTCCCGGGGGCCGAAAAAGCCTCCGCTCGGACCGAGCGGCGCAAGCGGCCGCAGCAGCCCGAGCGCTGGTGTCTAATACCACGGAGGCGGGCTCGAACCAGGCCCCGCCGCAAGGAGCGCGGCATCGGAGGCGGGGCCGCTAAGAGAGGGCTCGAGCCACCGGATTCATCGCCCGAGCAAGCTTTGGCGGAGCGAGGGCGATGCGCTCACGGCCGCTTCGCGGTCGCTCGATCGACGCGGTCCATGAATTGCAAAACCCCGGGCCTCCTTGCGAACTCGCGCGCTCCCTCTTCGGAGTCCCGGACCGCGAAAAACTGGGCGAAGACAGCGATGTCCGCAAGGGAAATCTTCTCCCCCACGAGCCATTGGCGGCCCGAAAGCCTGGCTTCGACCGCATCAAGATGGCGCCCGAGATCCGCGATCGCTTGCTCTACGCTCTTTCGACCGATTCCCTGGGCTTTCAACTGGTTGGAAATAGCGAGCGGGGCGACCCAGGGCATTATGCCTTTGACGAGAGCGTTTTCGTGCTCGAGCAGGCGCTTCAACGACCGCGCGCGGTTGTGCGGAAGGCCGAAGCGGAATCGGACTTCCAAAAAATAGACGCTCTCGTCCGCCCAGTCCTCGAACACGTGAACCAGAGCCCGCTCGGCGGCGTCGGAGGGAAGGAGCGCAGGGTCGGGATAGCGCTCTTCGAGGTAGTACGCGATCTCGGTAGAGTCGCAAACCGTCCTATCGCCGTCCACCAAAGCCGGAACCTTCCCTGCCGGATTGATCTTTCGGTAGCTCGTCATAGCCTCGAGCAATCCGACTTCGCGGGTCTCGTAGGGAATCCGCTTGAAATTCAGGATGCGCCTGATCTTGTCGCAAAACGGGGACATCTCGAATTGATAGAGAACTATCATCGCCACCTCCCCTTCCCGGCGCCAAAGCGCCCGCAAAAGAGCAGAGCCTAGCGCATATGCCGAACCCTAAGGACAATCAAGCGCTAGGCCCCGGGGAGCATTTCATTTAGAGCGGCGTTTGGCCTAAACTGGTCTTCGAGATGGCGGGGGATGCGAGGCGATGGCGGAGAGAGATCTCGCCGGGGAGCCCGCTTTTTCCCGCCCCAAACGCCCCCCAGGGGCAAGCGAGGTGAGAAGGAGATATGGCTACTCCGGACCTAACGGAGCACTTCGTCGAGCTTATCCGGCGCACCTCCACGGACCTTCCGGCCGACGTGGAGCGAAGGCTTGCAGAGGCGAGAGAGCGGGAGGAGCAGGGGTCGGCCGCCCAAAACGCGCTCGATACCATTTTAGCCAACGTGCGGATGGCCCGGGAGAAGTCTCGCCCGATCTGTCAAGATACGGGAACGCCGATCTTCTACGTTTGGCATCCCGAGGGATGGTCGCAGCGCGCCCTGGCCGCGCAGATAAAGCGGGCGCTCGTTACGGCAACCGAGCGGGCATACATGCGCCCGAACGCGGTGGATCCGGTAACCGACAAAAACTCCGGGGACAACACCGGCGAGGGGTTTCCCGCGATCCATTTCGAGGAGTGGGAGAAGGATTTCCTGCGGGTTTCGCTCATGCTCAAGGGGGGCGGGTGCGAAAACGTGGGGCGGCAGTACAGCCTACCTAGCGGCGAACTGGGAGCCGGCCGAGACCTGGCCGGCGTGCGCAAGGTGGTCTTGGACGCAGCTTATCAAGCACAGGGGCTCGGGTGCGCGCCGGGGGTGCTGGGCGTGGCGGTCGGCGGCGACCGCGGAAGCTCGATGGTGAAGGCGAAAGAACAGTTCTTTCGCCCGCTCACGGATCGAAACCCGGATCCCAAGCTCGCCGAGCTGGAAGAGCGGCTGTATCGAGAGGGTAACGAACTCGGAATCGGCCCGATGGGCTTCGGAGGCAAAACGACGCTTCTTGCGGTGAAAATGAGCCAGCTCCATCGCTTGCCGGCCTCCTACTTCGTCTCCGTGAGCTACATGTGCTGGGCCGATCGCCGGAGGACGCTCACGTACCGAAACGGCAAGGCGGAGATAGAGTGAAAGGGCCCGGAAGCGCCGCGGCTTGGGGTGTTTCCCCGGCCTTGGGCACCTACTGGAGAGACGCAAAGAAAGCCGGCGGCTCTATCGGGCCTAGGAGGGTCGAGATGTCGAAGGTAGTTGCACTCAATACCCCCGTCTCGGAAGAGGAGATTCGCTCGCTTCGAGTGGGCGATCAGGTGGAGATCAACGGGGTTCTTTTTACCGGGCGCGACCGGGCGCACAAGTACATGGTGGAGACGCTCATGCGCGGCCCCGTCCCGCCGTCGGAGGCCGAGATCTACGAGAAGCTCAAGAGCGAGCTTGCGGGCTCGATCATCTACCATTGCGGCCCCGTCGTGCAGAAGCACGACGACGGCAGATACGAGTTCGTGGCGGCGGGGCCGACCACCAGCATCCGCGAGGAGATCTACCAGGCGGACGTCTTCGCCCATTTCCGGGTACGCGGTGTGATCGGAAAGGGGGGCATGGGAGCTAGGACTCTCAACGGCTGCGAGGAGCACGGGGCCGTTTATCTGCACGCGATCGGCGGAGCCGCCACCCTGATAGCCGAGACGGTAAAGGAGGTCCTGGGCGTCTACAAGCTGGAATTCGGAGTCCCCGAGGCTCTCTGGAAGATACGGGTCGAGAAATTCCCGGCGGTCGTGACCATGGACTCCCATGGGCAGAGCCTCCACGACGTCGTGCGAAGCGCCTCCAAGGAAAGGCTCGGCGAGCTCTTGAGCGGCTAGGGACCGACAAGGGCGCCTTCGCCTACTCGGCGGCGCCGAACCCCCGATCCGGCATCTCGACCACGGAGAGATCGCCGCTTCTTATCGCCTTCGCCAACGCCTCGGCTTGCGGGAGGACGTTTTTCACGTAGTAGCGGGCGGCCACGATCTTTCCCTGGTAGAAGGCACCATCCCCACCGTCGGCCGCAAGGGTCGGGTCGAGCGGATCCTTCCCCCTTTCCTTGGCCAGAGCCTCGAGTTTTTCGTCCGCAACCGCCGCCTCCCACGCCAAGAGCCATCCCAACAGGACGTTGCCCATCATGTGGAGAAAGGGAACGGCGTGGGCGAGAATGACGGCGAGGTTCCCCTGCGCGCCGCACTGGGAAAAGAAGCCTGCCGTCTCCGCTAGCTCGCCAGCGGCCCGATCCACCGCCCCCACCAGAGAGCCCACTCTCGGGTGATCGCTCTTGCCCGCGGTCGTCGCCTTCATCTCGGCGAGAAGATTCATGAAATCCCCCCCGCCCCGCTGCCCGAGCTTTCTTCCCACCAAGTCGAGCGCCTGGATTCCGTTGGTCCCCTCGTAAATCGAGGCTATCTTCACGTCCCGCATGAATTGCTCCGCCGGATACTCCTGGCAGTACCCATAACCACCGTAGGTCTGGATCGCCTGCTCGGTGACGCGAAACCCCATGTCGGAGCCGTAGGCTTTGCAAATCGGCGTAAGAAGCTCCAAGAGCCCGAGCCACTTCACCCGATCGCCGTTTTCCGAAGCCGTCTTCTCCCTGTCGGCACAATATGCGGCGAAGTAATGAAGAGCCCGAAGCCCGTCCACGTGCGCCTTCATCCAAAGGAGCATCCGTCTGACATCGGGATGCTCGATTATGAGAGCGCGAGGAGCCGTAGGGTCTTTGAAATGCTTCGGGCTCGCCCCCTGCCTGCGCTCTCTGGCGTAAGCGAGCGCATGCAGATAGGCCGCGGAGGCCGTCCCCAGACCCTGCAAGCCCACTCCGATCCGCGCCTCGTTCATCATCTGGAACATGATTTTCATGCCCTGATTTTCCTCGCCCAAAAGCTCCCCGATGCAGTTGCCGTTGTCGCCGAAGTTGAGAAGACAGGTCGCGCTCCCCCTGATTCCCATCTTGTGCTCGATTCCGCCGACGCTCACGTCATTGGGCTCGCCTAGCGACCCGTCCGCGTTCACCCGTATCTTGGGGACCAGAAAGAGCGATATCCCCTTGGTGCCGGCAGGGGCGCCCTCCACGCGGGCGAGCACCGGGTGAATAATGTTCTCTACCAGGTCGTAGTCGCCGGCGGTGATGAAGCACTTGGTACCCACGATGGAGTAGGTTCCGTCGCCTCTCCTTTTCGCCGAAGTCTTGAGCGCGCCGACGTCCGATCCCGCCCCGGGCTCGGTCAGGCACATCGTGCCGCCCCAAGTGCCGTCGAGCATCTTGGCGAGATACTTCCTTTTCTGCTCCTCGGTCCCGAACACTTCGATAAGGCGGGAGGCTCCGTCGGTAAGCGTTGGATAACAGTAGAAATTGAAATTGAAATGAAAGCACTCCTTGGCCGCGACGTCGAGGAGGTGGGGAAGCCCCTGGCCGCCGATTTCGGTGCTGCGCGCAAGCCCGAGCCAACCCCCTTCGCAGTAGAGCTTGTACGCCTTGTGCAGGACCTCCGGCACCTTGACGCTTCCGTTCTCCAGCCGACAGCCTACCTCGTCCGTAGCCTTGTAGATGGGAAGAAGCTCTTCGGTGGCGAACTTGTACGCCTCGGCCAAGACCATGTCGCAGATCTCCCGCGATCCCCCCTCGTAAACCGGTGTTCGAAAGAGCTTCTCGATGTCCAAGAGCTCGTATAGCACGAACTGTTGATCCCTTTCGTCAACTAGCAAATTAGCCATATCGAGCCTCCTCTTGGAGGTGTCGAGGAGCGCACGCGGACGCTCCCCAAGATTATTGGAGCTTAGTTACCAGATCACCGCCGCTGTAGCTACAGCAGGAAGAAAAATGCGATTCGGGGCCGCGCCGCCTCCAATCGGCGCCCGCTCGTGGGCGCTTTTTGGCGCACGTCCACGTACGCAGAGCCACCCGCGGCGGAAGCCGCAAAAGCGATTCCCCCGGCACAAGAAAGAGATGTCCTCAGGCACGGCTGTCCGGCCCGAGGGGAGATTGCGGGGCTAAGTGGGGGCAACGAGCCGGCTTGGCCGACTAAGGTAGCGGGACGCGATAGCCGTAGTCGAATGTGGGTGCGCCGGTCGGGATCACCCACTCGTTAGGCTCCGGGCGGCATCCCATCGCCCGGCACCTCGCGTCATCGTGGGCAGGCAACATGACCCAGTCGCCCCCGTCCCAGTAAGCAGCGACGTAAGTGCCGTTAGGACATGTAGCAGAGATTACCGGCGTTCCCGCGGGGATAGTGCCGGTCCCCTTGGCTGTGCCAAATCTGACGTTGCTTCCCATCGGATACCCTCCCCGACCGTTTCCTTCGCCGCCCCAGGGGGCGCGCGCGCAAGCACTCGCCTGCAACCCCGGTGCCGACGGGCCGGAAAACCGACAAACCGCAGGCCGGGCACGGAGTTACCCGAGCGAGGGGTCGGCCCTCGCGTGTCTCGAATCGAGACGGCAGTCTCGTTTCGGCCAAGACCCCGGGTCTCGCTAGAGAGCGACAGCGGGGCGGATGTCTTCAAGAAGGGCTTCGGGCGCGCAACCCTCGATCCGTACCATGGCGAGCTCGATTTGCTCGATCATTCGGCCCTGGTCGGCGCGAAGCCTCCCTTCTATGGGCAGGAGGTTCGAGACATGGTCGCTCGTGAAGTAGGTTCCTTCTACCGTTAGATTGCGGATGAGCCTGGCCTCTTCGGCGAGCACGGTAAGGACCCGAGGAGGCTTGAACCTGCCCTGTTCCCTGAGCTCGTCCAAAGGGGTTCCCGGCAAAATAGCGAGCGTCCGCACCCGGATGAAATGGGGGCGTATTTCGTTCAGCACCGCCGCCGTCTCCTCGGCGTGCTCCTCCCAGAACTCCTCTCCCCCCAGCCCGATGATCACGTATTCGGAGAGCTCGAAGCCGGCTTCGAGCGCCTTGCGACCTCCTTCGATCATGTGCGCGCGCGCCGCCCCCTTCTCGAGCAGGGAAAGAAGCCTTTGGCTTCCCGTCTCGAGGCCCACGTGCAGCCGCGTCAGCCCAGCGTCGCGCAAGAGCCTCAAATCCTCCATGCGCTTCTTTGCCAGCGTATGGGCGCGGGCGTACAAAGTTACGCGCTCGAGCGCCGGAAACTGCGCTCTAAGCTCCGCCACCACCCTGGCCAGATCGGGAGCCGGCATGACCAGGCTATTGGCATCTCCGATAAAGGCCCGCCTTACACCGGGGCCGTAAAGCGAGCGGGCGGTGCGAATGTCGGAGATGATATCTTCTACCGGCCGAAGCTCGAACCGCAAGCCCTTGTACATTCCACAAAACCCGCAGCGGTTCCAAGGACAGCCTCTCGTGGCGCGGATCAACACGCTACGAGCCTCGCTCGGAGGCCTGAAGGGGGGCATTTCGTAAGGCATCGAAGCGTACATCGAGAAAAAACGTTAGCAAAAGGATCGAGCGAGGCAAGGGGCGGGGGGGGCCGGGCGGGTTGCCGAGGAGCGAAGGAAGTGGCGGCCGCGTGCCGCCGCTCTTGAGGCGGCGGCGCCTGCCGCTTCCCCCGAGCGCTCCCCGGCGAGAGCTTGGGGCGCTGCGAGCTTGGCGCCGCGCCTAACTGGAGCGACCGAGTTCCGTGCCCGTTACGGGTCGCTCGTATCGCCGGTATCGTATCCCAGGAAGGTCTCCCTGTAGTGCAATCCTTCCTGATCGACGAAGGAGAAGAGGAAGCCTGCCCCACCCGAGCTTGCGGGCATGCGAAACTCCAGAACCCCCCGGTACTCGGGCGGCTGGCTGCCCGTGAGAAGCCCGATTCCGGATAGGGCGGCGGGATCTACGACGTTGACTTCGCGGGTAAGAGGCACCCTGGTGGATACGCTCCCTTCGTCCTCCCCCCGCAACTGGGCCGCGCACTTGCACTCCCCTTGACCGCTATCGTAGGTACACTGCGCCGCGGCCGCAGGCATACCGGGATCGCCCGAACAGCGAGCACCCGGCGCCAGAGCATTGTCGCTCAGCCACACGATAACCGAACTACCAGCTCCGATCAGAGGATTGACGTCGTACCTTGCACCCACCCTGCGGTTGGGCGGGATCAGGCAGTCTTCGACCCTAGTCGCGACGCCGCCGATCGGGATCTCGCAGCCGGCCGAGAGTATCTCGCCGCTCCCGAAATCGGCGTCGGCCGCGGGCGTGGGCACCTCGGTTGCGAAGAAACCGCTTCCGATGTCCTGAAGGATCGTCCAAGCATAAAGCCACGGGCTCTGCGGGGGGCTTAGAATCTGCCGGGAGGTGCAGTTGTCGATCCGCCTGGCGCAGAGCGTGACATAACCGATCGGGGAGGTGAGATCGCCCGCGTCGAGGCTCAAGACAGCCGCCTTGTCTCCGCGGAGCGCCAACTCCGCCATCTGGAGGTCGTCACGGACCCCCTTTTGCAATACGACGAAGCCGAAATCATGCTCGCTCAGGCAAAGGTCGAAATCCAATTGCTCGATGCTCTCGGGGTCGAATACGGCGACATGAACCAGCATGTACTCGTCCAAACTGGTGTTGGAGAAGCCTATGAGCGTGGCGAGACTCTCGCCCACCTCGTAATACGGCACCAGTCGGCAAACGGACGGCCCGTCACGATGAAGTGGAACCGGCTCGCACTGAGCCGGCGGACTCTCGATGGGCGTAGGAGTCGGCGTGGGCGTAGGAGTCGGGGCAGGAGGCGTAGGCGTGGTAACGGGCTCCTCTTCCACCAAGAGGGTAAGGGTCAGCCCGAAGTCGCTATGGGCACTGTCAGCGATGATCCGCCCTGTGAAGTCTCCATTGTCCAGGGCGACCTCGGCGAAACGCGCGTCGAGCAGCGCGGTAACGACGGTATCCTTTCCAAAATTGACCGTGGAGCCTCTCACGTTGATAACGAGCGGGGCAACACCGGCGGCCGCCTCCACCCGGCTTCCGCTTCCGATGCGGAGATCTCCGACGACGTCGATCGTGGAAGCCGCGCTCGCCCTAAGAAGCACGTCGCGTCCGAGCTCCAGGCTGCAAAAATTATAGGTCCCGCCTTGGAGGGTCACCTGAGCGCCGTCCTTGAAGTTGACGGCGTTTCGCGAGCCGGGCGCCACGGTAACGCTCTGGTTCTTTCCCACGATTAGATCCGAGCCCCCGCAGGAGAAACTAGCGAAGGGCGGCAGCGGGCTTACGAGAGGAAGGCTGACGGGCAGCGGTCCGGCGTGCCTGACCCGGGCCGGATCGAAGCCAACGGTTACCGAGTTCGCGTAAAGGTCGTATACGCTCGCTCCATCGCTTATCCTGGCGGTATCTGCCACCACCTCCCAGCCGTCCTCGACGAAACCTCCAAAGGAGATATCGCCACCCGCTCTGTTGACCCCCAAGTTCCCGACGACCACCGGATCCTTCAAGGCGATCGAGTCGAGTGCCAAGAGAACGTAATCTCGGATGTCCCGGGACTGGCCGAAGGCCGGCTGTACCGAGGCGAAAAGGGCAGCAATCGAAATGCCCATCAGCAAACGAGCTTGCATGACATCACTCCTTCGAGCGGTTGCGAGCAGGTCGAACGCGACACCCACGCCACCAGTTTCGACGACCCGGTGGTCTCAATACCACAGCGTCCTCACCCTTACCGGTCGCAACTTATCATAGCATCCGATCTGCGATTACACAAGATACCTGGGGAGCGAAGCGGCGCTTCCTTTGGTATTCATTGCAAGATTACCGCAAAGCAAAACCGCATTTATCCGCTGGAGAGAGGCGCAAGGCATAGCGCAATCTGCCTCTTCTGGGGAAATCCACGCTGCCTGGTTCCACTCCATTCGGCCAACTTGCCCTGCGGCGTGCGAGAATGTGCACCTGGGCTCACAGGTAGTCGGCGAAAAACCCCCGGCTTCGCTCGAAGCCCCACGTCCCCAAGACCACGCAAACGCCGGTGAACACCACCGTGTAGGAGAGCGCCCAAAAAGTGGGCGGGGCGGAGCCCAGGAGCACCGTGCGGTAGAGGTCCACCACGGGCGCCATGGGATTGAGAAAAAGAAGCGGCCGCAGGCTATCGGGAATCATGCTCGCGGGATAAAGAACGGGTGTCAGGAAAAACCAGGCGGTGAAAAAGGGGCCGGCCACCTGACCGACATCGCGAAAAAACACGTTGGCGCAAGCCAGTATGCTGCCCACACCGACGGCGAGCGCGAGCTGAAGGAGCGCGGGGACGAAGACGAGCAAGAGGGCAAGGGAGATCTCGATGCGCCCGAGCAAGCGAAAGATCGCTATGAACACGAAAAACCCGATCCCGTGCGCTATGAGTGTGGAGAGGGCAATCGAGACTACGAAAAGCTCCGAGGGAAACTGCAGGCGCTTGACCACGCTTGCGTTTTCGATCACCGCCCCCGTGGCGCGAAGGCAGCCCTCCTGAAACGCCATCCAGGGCCAAAGGGCAGAGAAGACAAACTCGGTGAAGCCTACGCCCCCCACCCGGCCGATCCGATATATTTGGGAAAAGACGAGCCAATAAAGCCCGAGGAGAATGGCCGGATTGAGAAGTGCCCACAGCCCCCCGAGGCTCGTCCCGGCGAATCGGGAGGAGAGATCCCGGCGGATCATCGCCCCCAGGAGGTAACCGTGACCGGCCATCAACCGAACGAAGCGCACGCCTGCCGCCCCCTTTTACCGCCAAACCAGGTAATCGCCGATAACCAGGGCATCGAGGCGGGTGCGGGTCAAAACGTCCAATGCGTCGCGGGGATGGCTTACGATCGGCGCTCCCTTCACGTTGAATGACGTGTTCAAAACCCCGTGCACGCCCGTCCTGCGGCCCACCTCCTCGATGAGCTCGTAGTAGAGCGGATTCACGTCGCGCCCGAGCACTTGCACCCTGGCCGTTCCATCGACGTGCACCGCGGCCGCGAGCGCCTCCCGGCCGGCGGCGCTCGCGGGAAGCGCCATCGTCATCCAAGGCGCCTCGAACTCACGAGCGAGATAGGCCCCCGCGTAGCGATCGAGAATCGTCGGCCCAAACGGCCTCCAACTCTCGCGCAGCTTGACCCGATCGTTCACTCGGTTTTTCATACCAGGATCGCCCGGAAAAGCGAGGATAGAGCGATTGCCGAGCGCTCTCGGCCCGCCCTCCATCCGGCCCTGGAACCACCCGACGACCTTGCCTTCCGCCACAAGCTCCGCGGCCGTCTTGGCCGGATTGTCGAGCGCGCGAAAACGAACGCCCGCCTCTTCGATCGCGGAGCGAACCGACTCCGGATCCCATTTCGGCCCCCAGTAGGGGTGTGCGATCGGCTCCGGACGCCTTCCCGTAAGTCTTGCCCAGAGGAGAAAGGCCGCCCCCACGGCGCAGCCCGGATCGTTGGGAAAGGGCGGGACGAAAAGCTCCGTCACGCCCGGGTGAAGGCGCAGGGCACCGTTCATGTGGGCGTTTAGCGCCACTCCGCCGCCAAGGCAAAAGGGGCCCGGACCCTCCGCTTCGATCAATATGTCCGCAAGGTGCTTGGCCACGTTCTCCGTCGCTTTTTGCAGCGATGCCGCGATATCCTCGTCGGTGCCGTCTCGGGGATCGGGGCGGCGGGCGCGAGGCTCACCGAAAAAGCGAGACAGGCCGGGATTGTTACCGGCAAGCCAAAGGACGGTCGCTCCAGACCAGTACGCCTCTTCGCTGGTGGTAAATCCGTCGTCGGTAAGCCTCAAGATCTCGCCGAACCGATCCAGGAAGCGGGGCCTCCCGTAAGCCGAAAGGCCCATCACGGTTCCCTCGCCATCGAAAGGGGGAAAGCCCAGGAAAACCGTGACCGCAGAGTAAAGCATACCAAGAGAATGCGGCATGGCGACCTCTGCCACCCGCCGCAAATGTACCCCTTCGCCGACGGCAAGCACCGTGGTCGCAACTTCCCCCCTGGCGTCCAGGGAAATCAGCCTAGCCTTCCCGAAGGGGGAGGAGAAAAACGCCGCGGCCAAGTGGCAGTCATGATGATCGAGAATGGTGAGCGGCACCCCGTGGGCGCAGGCGTAATCGCGGATGCTTCGGCTTATCATGAGAAGGTTTTCGGCGTAGTCGCGCCCGCTTGCCGGGCGCTCGGCGAACTGAGAGCGAAACGGCTCGATCGCAAGGTCGTGCGCCAGCGCTCGCTCGGGATCGAAGTAAAACGCGATATGGTCGATATCGCCTACGGACAAGCCACCGCCCTCAGCGAGGCAGTAGGCGATCGCCTGATGGGGAAACCGGCCGTGCGCGTGCTTTTCGCGGACGAATCTTTCCTCCTCGGCAAACGCGACAAGCCGCCCGTCCTCGACCAGAGCGGCCGCTCCGTCGTGAAAGAGGCCCGCTATACCCAGGATGCGCATGAGAAAGACCGGCGCCTCGGCCCCTCCCTATGCCGGGATCTGCCAGCGATGCGCCAGCCGACAGATGCCGAGCTCGCGGCTTTGGCCGACGACCTTGAAGGGAAGCTCCATGGTGTCGAAGAGCCTGAGACCGGAGCCATCCAAGGCGTGGAGGCGAAAGATGTAACTGCCAGGCAAGAGCGAAAGCCCTTCCAAGATATACTCGATCGCATATCTCCGCTCGCCGACCCTAGCCGGCCACACCCCGTCCGCATCGGAGAACACGCCATAGATTGCGGTGCCGTCGTTTCGAACGAGGCCGATCGCTACAACCGGCGTCGGCTCGCCGGCCGAAGGGGTCTCGACCTCGATCCTGACGCAAACCCGCTCGCCCATCTCGAAGGTGTCGCGCCGCGCGCCATCGCCCCCCAAAATCTCTCCCCTCGCGATGCGGTTGTACCCCTCGGGAAGCACGCCCGGGCGCGCCTTCTCTTCTCGCACCCGAGCGGCATCCTTGGCGCGCAAGTAATCCTCGTACTGGTCCGCGACCAGCGTCGCATCCCCTACCATGCGGGGGCGGCCCCGCTCGAGCCACATGGCTTTTTGGCAGATCTTTTTCACGTGGTACATGCTGTGCGAGCAGAAAAGCAGCGTCCCGCCCTTTCTCAAGAAGTCTTCCATCCGCCGGATGCACTTTTTCTGGAAGGGCTCGTCCCCGACGGCCAGGACCTCGTCGGTAATGAGCACCTGTGGGTCCACCGCCGTCGCCACGGAAAAGGCGAGCCTCATGTACATCCCGGTGGAGTAGGTCTTGACGGGACGGTCGATGAAATCGCCCAGCTCCGCGAACTCGATGATCGCCCCCATGCGGCCTTCGATCTCCCGCTTGCCGAGTCCCATGATGCCGGCGGCGAGCATGGCGTTTTGTCTTCCGGTGTACTCCGGATGAAAGCCCGCGCCGAGCTCGAGCAGGGCGCCGACTCTACCTTCGACCGAAAGCGTTCCCTCGGTAGGCCGCGTAACGCCCGCCACCAGTTTTAGCAGCGTCGATTTGCCAGCACCGTTTTCGCCGACAAAACCCCACGACTCGCCCTCGCCGACCGAGAAGCTCACGTCGCGAAGCGCCCAGAAATCCGCTCGCCTGCGACCACCAAACCCGGGGATAAGGCCCGTCAAGTGCTCCGAGGGGCGCTCGTAGATTCGGTACGCCTTCCCTAAGCCGTTCGCCTCGATCAGGGTCCTCGCCATTTCGAAGGGACGCAACGCGCCCCCGCTGATTCTTAGCGGTGGGATCGAGAAAGCGCAACCCGCGGCTTGTGTCTGCGTCCTCGAAGCGCGTTTCAAGGTGGGGAAAAGAAACGGGCGCCGCTTTCGGGCGCCCGTCCCCTCGATCGTTATGTTCGGGGTCCCGCTCGCCTAACCAGCCAAGACAACCCAGAGCAGCCAGTTAACGAGCGGCACCCTCCACTTTTTCCTAAGGCACCAACGTGGTCGTGGTTGTACTCGGCCACTCCGCCTGGTTGGCCCGATCGGTGTCGCCGGTATCGTAGCCAAGGAAGGTCTCCCGGAAATTCTGGCCCGCCTGGCTCACAAACGAGAAGAGAAAACCCACGTCTGCCGGCAAGTTGAACTCCAACACACCACGATACTGCGGAGGATCCGTCAACTTGAGCTGGTTTATACCCGTCAAAGCGTCCGGATCGATCACGTTAACCTCGTCCGGAAGCGGTATCGTAGTCGAGATCGCCCCCTCGTCCTCCCCACGCAGCATCGCCGGACACTTGCAAACGCCACCACTTACGCTGCAAAGGCTCTCCGCAAGATCCGAAGCGCCGCTGTCGCAACGCTCCCCATCCTGTCCAGCATTGGAGTTCAACCACACGATGATCTCGGTCGCCGCCTCAATGTCAGGATTGACATCGTAACGAGCCCCTACCCGATCGTTCGCGGCAAGTAAACAGTCGTCCGCAGAACCGACGCTACCATCCGAAGCCACCTCGCAACTCGGGTCCGAGATACTCCCATCGTCCGTGCTCACGTTCGCCGCAGGACTCGGTACCTCCGTCGCGAAAAACCCGCTGCCAACGTCCTGCAAAATCGTCCACACATACATGTAGGGATGAGGCGAAGCCGGGTCAGCGTCGCTGCAGTCGCTCTCCGTAGCCGCCACAGCCGACAACGTCACGTACCCAATGTCGCTCGTGAAATCGTTCTTGTCCAAACTCAAAATCGCTACCTTCTGCCCCCGGTCGGCAAGCTCCCCAAGCTGCGTCGCGTTCGGCTCAGGCTTCTGAAGCACGATAAAACCAAAATCGTGCTCGCTCAAACACAAGTTAAAATCCGTCTCCTCCACGCTCTCCGGGGTAAAAACTACCACATGCACGAGCATGAACTCGCCGTCCCCATCCGTGAGCCAGCTCAAACCGGCCGTGTTCTCGATTCCGATTATCGTGGCCAACGAATCGCTCACTTTATAGTACGGCACCAGGCGCCCCGTCGAAGGACCTCCCAGGCTCGTCACGTATCCCTCCTGCCCCATGGCAGGTCCCCCGACCAAACCCAAGGCGAGCGCGAAGACCAAAGCCGCGCCCCACCTCCTTGCCAACTTCCTTCTCCCGTCGTTCGACATCGTCCTATGCTCCTTTCTCGCACCTCTTACCTCGCGAGCCTCGAGTAACGGTTACCCGCACGCCTCCCGCCCGCAATTTCCAAGCGGATCACGTCTGCGGGCCCCCCTCCTTCGTCCTCCAACATAACGCCATGCCCTCTTCCTCTCTGTGATCCAACCAGCAGGAGAAAAGGGGCGGCTCGCACTCGCGCCGCCCCTTTTGCGTATCTTTACTCAGCGGTCGTACCGGTTCAAAGCAACGGCCACTCCGTCTGGTTGGCCCGATCGGTGTCGCCGGTATCGTAGCCAAGGAAGGTCTCCCGGAAATTCTGGCCCGCCTGGCTCACAAACGAGAAGAGAAAACCCACGTCTGCCGGCAAGTTGAACTCCAACACACCACGATACTGCGGAGGATCCGTCAACTTGAGCTGGTTTATACCCGTCAAAGCGTCCGGATCGATCACGTTAACCTCGTCCGGAAGCGGTATCGTAGTCGAGATCGCCCCCTCGTCCTCCCCACGCAGCATCGCCGGACACTTGCAAACGCCACCACTTACGCTGCAAAGGCTCTCCGCAAGATCCGAAGCGCCGCTGTCGCAACGCTCCCCATCCTGTCCAGCATTGGAGTTCAACCACACGATGATCTCGGTCGCCGCCTCAATGTCAGGATTGACATCGTAACGAGCCCCTACCCGATCGTTCGCGGCAAGTAAACAGTCGTCCGCAGAACCGACGCTACCATCCGAAGCCACCTCGCAACTCGGGTCCGAGATACTCCCATCGTCCGTGCTCACGTTCGCCGCAGGACTCGGTACCTCCGTCGCGAAAAACCCGCTGCCAACGTCCTGCAAAATCGTCCACACATACATGTAGGGATGAGGCGAAGCCGGGTCAGCGTCGCTGCAGTCGCTCTCCGTAGCCGCCACAGCCGACAACGTCACGTACCCAATGTCGCTCGTGAAATCGTTCTTGTCCAAACTCAAAATCGCTACCTTCTGCCCCCGGTCGGCAAGCTCCCCAAGCTGCGTCGCGTTCGGCTCAGGCTTCTGAAGCACGATAAAACCAAAATCGTGCTCGCTCAAACACAAGTTAAAATCCGTCTCCTCCACGCTCTCCGGGGTAAAAACTACCACATGCACGAGCATGAACTCGCCGTCCCCATCCGTGAGCCAGCTCAAACCGGCCGTGTTCTCGATTCCGATTATCGTGGCCAACGAATCGCTCACTTTATAGTACGGCACCAGGCGCCCCGTCGAAGGACCTCCCAGGCTCGTCACGTATCCCTCCTGCCCCATGGCAGGTCCCCCGACCAAACCCAAGGCGAGCGCGAAGACCAAAGCCGCGCCCCACCTCCTTGCCAACTTCCTTCTCCCGTCGTTCGACATCGTCCTAAGCTCCTTTCTCCCACCTAAGTTGGATCTGCAGGAGGCATTCCATCGGTCCCCCCGCACCACCGGTTCCTCGAAAAACGTTACTGCCTCTTATCAGCCTTGCCCACCCAAGTCCAGGCACCACCCCCGGACTCGCCCGGGCAGCCCGATTGGCGACCACTCCGCCAACGTCTTCCCTCATACCCCACCCCTTTCGCCTCTCGGCGCCTTATCCCCTCGAGTTTCGCCACCTCTCGCTCGCTTGGCTCGCAGCCGCTATAAATACCAGCCGTTGCCCCTGCGCACAACCCACTTTCTCGTGCTTCCTACCCCATTCTCTTCGCACTCGCCGGCCCGTCATCCTTGAAGTGCCGGTACCACACACCGTCGTGAAGCGTCCAGGTATCGGTGAGGACCATCGAAGATACCAACGGCGGGAAGGTAGGGTACCGAAATTCGTAGCGAACGGCTACCTTGACCTTGGCTTCCTCCCCTTGCTGCTCGACGGACTTGATCTCGTAATCGTGGTATCGGAGCATCGGGGAGCGGCCTCGCACGTACTGGTTGCGCGACATCTTTCCGGTCACTGCCAAGTCCTCGAACTCGTATGCCCGGAGGTCGTCGCCCGCCACCTTGGCGCTCCAGTACGCGCGCACGCGGCTTTCCAGAGTCTCGCCCTCGGCTTTGTTCCCCCCGTGACACCCGACGCCCAGGCCGCACCACACAGCGAGCGATATGCAAAGCCCCGCCCTCGTTCGGCCACCCAGCTCCCGCAACATAGAGGCATTACCAGTAACTTTTCCGCCCGCTTTTAGCAATGACCCCGCAAGCTGTCAATACTGAGCGGCGTGCCGAGTAGCCTCGCCTGGCACCTTTGCCAAGGGCCCCGGCAACGCACCTCCCTCCTGCGCAGGGAGCAGGAAACCACGCGCCGGTCCTTACCTCCCTTCCCTCGGGCCTCTGCCATGTTGACCTGGATACCGATTCCCCCCTATATGCCAGGTAAGCCGTAGCACAGTGCGGCGCCGGGGGCAAGGGAGGAATTGCAAAACGAAAAGCCTTCAAGAGCCAAAAAGTTCGCGCCTGTTCTGGCTCGCAGCCCTCTTGGTAGCGGGGTTGGCAGCCGCCGTTTACTCGAACTCGCTTACCGGGGAGTTCGTCTTCGACGACAACGTGGTGGTCTTGGGCGACCCCAGGATCCGGGAGCCCATTGTCGAGGCATGGCGCTTGTTTCTGCCCACTGCCGACGGGGCGCCTTATCGGCCGTTTAGGGCCGTAAGCTACTTAATAGACTACAATATCGGCGGCCTCGACCCGAAGGTTTTCCACACTGCCAACCTGATCTACCACATCTTGGGCGCCTGGCTGGCACTGGCTGTCGCGCTGCGCTTGACGGGATCGCTCGGGGCCGCGCTTGCGGCGGCGGCTCTTTTCGCAGTCCACCCGGTGCAGGCGGACGGGGTCTCCTACATGTCGGGCCGAAGCGATGTCCTCTCGGGGGCGCTCTTTTTCCTTACCCTTGCCTGTTACCTTCGCTACCGAGAGCGCGGGAGCCGGGGCTGGCTTGCGGTCGCGATGGGCTTCGAGGTGCTGGCCTTGATGACCAAAGAAGTGGCGGCGGTCCTGGTGCCAGCGCTGCTTCTCGTGGACGTTTTTCGGAGCGATGAACCTGGAATTTCGCGCCGACTCCGGTCGGTGCTCGGCCGCAATTGGCGCGCCTACTTGCTCGCCGGCACGCTTTGCCTCCTCACCATGTCGATCTACTCCCGCGAGCCCATCGTGTCGCACGCAACCGGCACTCCCTGGTACGGGGGCTCGGCCGCGGCCAACTTCGCCACCGTGGCCAGGATCTGGATCTATTACCTGCGTCTGCTTTTCTACCCGGACCGCCTGATCGCCGACTACCAGGGATGGTTTCGGCTCTCGCATTCGCTTTTCGAGGCGCAGGCGCTGGCGAGCCTGGCGGCTTTGGCCTGCCTGCTCGCGGCCTCCGTGCGCTTGCTCGGTAAAGGGTCGGTGGTGGGCTTCGGACTGGCGTGGTTTGCGCTTACGCTCCTTCCCGTCTCCCATATCATACCGTACCATGAGCTCATGGCCGAGCATTATCTCTATCTGCCGTCCTTCGGCATCGCGCTTATCGCCGGGCATTGCCTGGCCAAGCTCGGCGCGGGCCCCGCTCGAAGAAAAGCGCTTGCCGTCGCTCTCGCGGCAACAGTTGTGGCTGCGCTCGGGGTGCGCACCTTTATCCGCAATCGGGACTGGCAGACGAGCCTCGGTTTCTATACCGCTCTTACGCGCGACAACCCTAGGGCAGTGCGAGGGCACCTGGGCATGGCGGTAACGCTTTTGAAGCAAGGTCTCTCGCAGCCGGCGGTGCGCGAGCTCAAAGAGGCTCTGGAGTTGAGCAGCGACGATCCCCGGACGCTTTTGGGCCTCGGGATCGCGGTCCATCGGATCGGGTGGCGCAACGAAGCCGAGAAGCGTTACAAGAGCGCGCTCGCCAAACGCCCCGACTACCCCCAGGCCCTGAATAACTTGGCGCTTCTTTACATCGAAGAGGGGCGTTACGAAGAAGCGAAGCCATTGCTGGAAAAGGCGCAGGCCGTCACCAGGGGCGGCGACGCAACGGTGCTCGCCACCTTCGGCCTTTTTTACGAGCTGCAGGGCCAACCGACCGAGGCGCTGCCCTATTACCGAGAAGCGTTCAGGCTTCGCCCCGACCGAAGGCTCCTGCGGGAAAAGATCGAACGCTTAAGCCTCGGCGAAGAGGCGCCCAATGCCGGCGGAAGGCAGGAGGAAGCGGGTGAACAGCCCCGCGCCGGGATACCCTAGAGCCTGCAGCGGCGCCCGAGCAGCCGCTTTGGCGAGCCGACTGGGCCGAGCAAAGGGAAGGCGCGGCCGCAGGCAAGAATCTTGAAATGGCCTCCGTGAGGGAAGTGTCGACCGGTTGCTGCGCTGCGCAGGCCGCCCCCCACTGCGTCCTTTACAAAGCTGAGCTGGTCGGCGCATCGCGCTCGAACCTTTGGCAGCGCCCGGCAGCTTGCAACCTGGCGGCGACGATAGAGTTCGAAATCCGCGAGCCCATAATCTTCGATTGCGTCATCGAACTTGCGCTCGTTGCCAAAACCGATCCCTCCCGGCAGTACCGCACATCGTCGCGCATGGTTGGGTGGGACATCACCTACCTGCCGCGAGGGCAATACGTTCTCGAATGGTCGGCAGAGAATCTGGCCCTCGCGGCTGGATGGTACGAGGTTCAGCTTGGCCTTCGCTGCGACGATCGCCCCGACCTCGAGTCCACAACGCCCTCGGGGCGCTGGCCGCTATGGAAGCTCAAGCGGGGCTGGGCGCGGGCGCACGAGCACCGCCCGAGCAAAGAAAACTGGAGCTTGAGGCCGCTTTGTCCCGGTGTCACCTTGAGCTGGCAGAAACGCGGAGACGACTGGTTCTTCAAGCATTTCGATCACGCGGCGAGAGTGATCATCCATTATATGTTGGAGGACTCTCCCCTGCTGCGAGGGCGGATTTTGGATGTCGGCTGCGGCGAAGGCGTAACCGACCTCGGCGTGTTTTTGCGCAAGCAGCCCCGACTTCTCGTAGGGCTCGACATCGAGGACAACTTCCGGCACCTACCGAGGCTGATGAAACAGTACGGGATTCCCGAAGATCTCGTGGATCCGCGACTGGTGTTTCGCCAGGTTGACGCGTCCCGCCTTCCTTATGCAAACGACTACTTCGATGTGGTCATATCTTGGGGATCCTTGGAACACGTCGCGGGTGGTTACGGGCCAGTGCTTCGTGAGATCAAAAGAGTGCTAAGAGATGGCGGCCTCTTTTTCCTCCACCCTGGGCTTTACTATTCGAGCGTGGGCCACCATCTAGGCGAATTCACCGACGAGCCCTTCGCCCATCTCGTCCGAAGCGAGGAGGAGCTCAAGAGAATCGTCTTCACCGCCGAGCCCAAGCTCATGGACAGAGGCGGTCTTAGGTACACCCGAGAAGACTTCTGGCGGTACTACTCGGAGCTCAATCGCATCACCGTCTCTGGCATCGAGCGTGAATTGCGCGAGCTTGGATTCACGTTCAAGAAGGTGGCGGTGCGAGCCGAGGATCTCGTAACCTACACGGACGAACTCCAAAAATACTCGATCCAGGACCTTACCACCCGAGAGATTTACATGACCTTGGCCAACCGCAAATAGCCGCCGCACAAGCGCGAAGTCTCTGCCAAATCAAAGACCTCGCCCCCATAGCTTAGCCAAGCGTCTGGGGCAACCTGTCGGTGCCGTCGCGAGCGCGGCCTCACCATCGAGCGGTCACGGTGGCAGTAGCCTTCGGGCACCTCGCCTCTCGCCAACTGCCGCTGTCGCGATCGCGGGAGGTTTTCCAGGCCCTCGGATTGCCCGGCGCGTCGATGGGTGCGGTAGAATTGACCATAAGAGTCATATGAATCAAACGAGAGGAGTCGCGTAGTGACGAGCGCAACGGTATCCAAGCTCAAAGCGTCGCTCGGCGAGTACCTGCCGCGAGTCGAAGCGGGCGAGGAAATGCCGATCACCGAAGGATGGTGTCCGGCGGCGAAGCCGACCCTCGAGGTCGGTGCCCGGACCCTTCCCGATCACCTCGCGGCCATGAAGAAAGAGGGGCTCGTGAAACGTGGCTCCGCGAGACTACCTGAGAACTCTCGGACATTGCCAAGGCCCAGAGCTCCCAAAGGCTCCATCGAACGGGCCGCCTTGCGCGACCGCGAGGAAGGCTGGCGAAGTTCTGGGACACCTCCGCGATCGTTCCCCTGTGCGAGAGCGAGCCCCGCTCTTTTGCGGCAAGGGCGATTCTCGCGAAAGACCCATCCTATGGCGGTCTGGTGGGCGACGCGCACGGAGTGCGTCTCGGCTCTCATGCGCGCGGTACGGGAGGGAGGCTTGGGCGCAGCGGTCGAACGGCAGGCACGAGAGGTCCTCGCTAGATCGATGGACACCTGGACCGAGATTCAGCCGAGCAAGGCCATTCGCGAAAACGCGGCACGGCTGCTAGCGGTTCCGCCATTGCGGGCGGCGGATGCGTTTCAACTCGCAGCGGCGCTCATAGGGTGCCAGGGAAGACCGGCGGGCATGCCTTTGGTCTCCTGCGACGCCCGCTTGAGGGATACCGCGCATGAAGGAACGGTTCACCCCTCTTCGAGCCAGGCTCTCATATGGCCGCCGTGAGGAGTGGGGGGCGCGGACAACTACGTAACGCCGCCAAACTCGGCCGCGCCCGTGGTGCACCGGCGTCGCCCTCATGTACACAGGCGGTGTTTGCCACAGCCGGCAAGACTTCTGGCGGTACTACTCGGAGCTCGATTCCATCACCGTCTCTGGCATCGAGCGTGAATCCCGCGCGCTTGGATCAGTGTTCGAGAAGGCGAAGGAACAGGGCAAAGCACCCGCAGCTTTTCAGCGCCACAAGCGCCGCACGCGCGTAAGAATCCCCTCCGTGTCATCGTACGGCGGCCTGAGCTTGAACTGCTCGCAATGGCGGCACCCCGGCGGGATCTCCCCCCTAGCCCATTGCCGGCGCAAGCTACGGAATCCTTCCCCCCGCCAGATCTGATCGATCGAGTGAGTTCTCAAGCTGCCCGGGTAGTCCTGGTCCCAGTAGTAGCAGCAGGGCTTCACGTTCCCGTCGGCTCGAATGTACACGGTCCGAAAGGGATACCAGCAAAAGCCGTATCCGCCGCCTTCGCTCCGCTCCTCCCCGTCCCCGGCCGGGGCGTCGCCGCCGAGCGAAGGCGCACTGCGCTGCGGCAAGGCGCGGGGGAGGTAAACGTTGAAGCTGATGCGATGCCGGGCCGCGGCTTCCGCGGCTGCCTCCAGTACCCGCTCGTCTTCCGCAGACTCTATCACCTTCTCCAATCCGTGCATGTCGGGAAGAAAGTCGTAGGTCACCAGCGGTTTAACCTCGACTTCCTCCGCTCCGAATGAAGCGGCGAGTTCGACGAGAGCGGCAAGCTCGGCGAAATTGCGTTTCATAGCCACGAAGTTGACCTTGATCATGGGCTTTTCGCTCCTGCGCCGGCGCTTGAGCTCCGCCAAATACCGGATGTTACCCACTACCTTCTCGTGGCTCGCACCCTCCCTCACCCACTCGAAAGTTTCTTTGCTCGCCCCATCGAAGGATACCGAGATCTCGTCCACCGCAAGCTCCACGAGAAGCTCCGCCCGCTCCGCCGTGAGAAGCGTCCCATTGGTGAAAAAATCGACGTAGAGGCGCTCTCGCTTCGCCATCTCGAGGAGCGGCCACATCTGGCGGTTGAGCGTCGGCTCCCCGAACCCGTGCGCGTGGAGGCGGTGGGCAGCGCGGAAAAGCGGCGCCACGCTCCCGATCGTCTCCCACGACATCATCGTACCCCCGCCCTTCACGTCGTGGAGCGCGCACATCTTGCAGTTTATGTTGCACCGGTTGCTGAGCTCGAGGAAAACCTCTAGCGGGGTATTCCTGGCAATCTCGTCGCGAGTCGCCACGGACGCTCGGTAATCGCTGAGGTTCTTTTGTTTGAGGGTCTGCCCCCGAAGGAGGCTCCTGCGGTTGCGCCGCCGCCGCAGAAAACGCATCCCCTTCCAGTAAACCTCGCGCGCCCTAAGCCGCATGCTTCCACGTCCTCTGCCCAGCCCTCTCGATCCTCGCGAGCACCTCCCAGCCTCGGCTCACCCTATGTGCGCCCGCCGCACTTGACAAGTGGGGGCACCCCGCCGGTGCCACAGGAGGAGATCCCGAGAAAACCGAAAAGATCACACCGGCCCTCGCGGCAAGGCCGGGGAATTGCTCGAGGCCGCTTCCGCGCCCGAGAAGACCTTGCAAGACTCCCTGTAAATGGCCGCCACCTCGCCGGCGTAATCGTGCATGGCTTTCACCTCGCTTCTTTCGGCCCCTTCCTTGAGACGCGCAAGCAACTCGGAATCATGCGTGAGGCGTCGCAGGGCTTCGGCCAAAGCCTCGGTATCGCCGGGGGCGACTTGGAGGCCGTTTTGCTCGTGCAAAACCGCCTCGGCGATCCCTCCGATCGCGGACCCGATCACCGGCACCCCCGCCTGAAACGCCTCGCGGGTAACCAGTGAAAACGCCTCCGGCCAGATCGAGGGAACGACCAGCGCATCCACGGCGGCGAAGATCGCCGGGAGATCCTCCGGATGATAGGGGCCGAGCCAGCGCACGTGGCCGAGCGTGGGCTCGCGCAGCCGGCTTTCCACCCACCGCCAGTATTCGTAGTCCGGACGCTGGCCGTAGATCACGCCTTCGGCAATCGGTCCAATCCTCGCCATCGCGTCGAGGAAAACATGGAGCCCTTTATGCGCCATGACCGAACCGATGAAACAGAATCGAGGTTTTCCACCCGGCCGCCGCCGCGCCGGCCTTCGCGCCATGGGCGCAAGCCCGTGAGGGATCACGCGAAGCTTACCCGCGTCGAAGCCAGCGCTCGCATACCGCTCGGCAAGCCCCTGCGAGGGCGCAATCGCCCAGGTTGCGCAGCCGAACTGGTCGCGCATGTGTAGCAGGCGCCGGCGGAAAAACGCGAGCCGTGCGCTGTCAGGCTGTGCTCCCTGCGCGTTTTTGGGGGCACGACGGGCCCGCAACCGGTAGTACAGCGCTTTCGCCGCGCCACGAGCGCCGAGAGGAATCCTGGCGTAAACCTTTCGAGCCGCGCTTTCGGGCCAGCCCACCGCTGGCGGCCAAACGCAGCTTGCGCAGGCTAAGCCCTCCTCGGGCCCCGAGCAAACGCCTCCATCCGGGCGCAGGAGCTGGATCCGCGGGCAAAAGAGCCAGTAGTCGTGAAGCGTCATGACACACGGAAGCCCGAGCCGGAGCGCGCGCTCGGGCAGATCGCTCGAAAGCGCGATAGTGTGGTGAAAATGGACGAGGTCGGGCTTTCGGCGCTCGATAAAATCTTCGAAGAGACCCCCTATCCGGGAGTCCCGATAGCTTCGCTCCGTCAGACCGCTCCATGCACCGTTATTGACGACCATGAAAATGAAGCTCTCATCGGCGAGCCTCTCCTCCCTGATGGAATAGTCGGCGAGCGCGGGATCCGGCAGCCGGCAGAAGACATCGCAATGGACGTTCAACTCCTTCAGCGCGCAGACGAGCTGCGCCACGTGGTATTCCACGCCCCCGAGAGAGTAAGGGGGGAAGCCGTGCGCTACCTGCAATACTCTCATGCGTGCCTTCGCCGCTCCTGCAGTGAGAAGCGCTTCGTCATCCCCACGGGGAGCCTCTTGGCATGCGCTCCCAGCCAACTTCCCGCGACTCGCGCCGAGTGCCAGGCGATAGCGGGCAGAAACCACCTGAGAACGATCCTGAGCCTTGCGGTGTCGCTCACGCGAAGCCAAAAGCGAATGTCCCCGATTGCCGCCTTTACCACCACGGCGGGCCAAAGCCACGGAGGGGGCGCGTCCACGTAATCGAACCGGCTTGCTAAAGCCCGTCCGTGCTCGAAATTACGAAGAAAATTCTCCCGCGCCGAGTAATTGTGCGAGTGCTCCACCACGGAAGCGGCGGCATAGACCGTTTTGTAGCCCGCCTCGAGCGCCCGGCGCGCCCAGTCCTGGTCTTCGGCGAAATCGACGTCGGGGAAAGGGATCTTCCCCCACACATCCCTTCGCAGCACCGCGCTCGTGTTGGCAAAATAATGGTACGGGGCGGGGTTGCGCCGATAGTCCGGGTTGCCGACGGCAAAGTTCACGCGCCCCTCGGGCACTCCGCAAAGGGGAAACTCCACGATCTGCCTCCATTCCATAGGATGGCAGCCGGGTCTCGGAACGTGGCGGCTGTACGCACCGGCGACCTGCGGGTCCGCGAGCAGAGGGGCGAGCAGATTGGCCAGCCAATGTTCGTCATGCGGCACCGCGTCCTGGGTAAGAAATACAAGGAAGTCGCCTCGGGCATGGGAGGCGGCGAGGTTTCGCGTCCTGCCGTGGCCGAACTCCCCTGGCGGTATCTCCACCACCAGGACGCCGTGGCGGCGCAATATGGCAAGGGTTGTGTCGCTCGAGCCGGAATCGACGGCGATCTTCTCCAGGATACGAAACCGCCCAACCTGCGCCGAAACCCGATCCAGCAATCGATCGAGGTGCTCCTCTCCATTCTTGGTAACGAGTAAAATCGAAACCGAAGGTAGATCCTCGCCCACCAAAGCAGTCCTCGCGCTCTCAGTAGGTCTTGACCCTCAGGCTTCCCGCCTTCTGGTAAACCAGCCCGGCGTCGTCGATCCAACACCAGATGCGATTCAGCGCCTCCGCCAAAAGCGCCAGGTGCTGATTGAAAGCCGAGACCGCGGCGGCCCAGTGCTCCTCCCGCTCGCGCAAAAGCTCGAGCGTCCTCTCCACGGCCCTGCAGACGGCATCGAAAAGCGCAAAATCCCTTTCCTCTCCCTCCCTGGCCGACCGATCCAGCTCGTAGCGCAAGAGCGCAATCCGCTTCTCCACTTCCTCCTCGAGGCGGTTTAGCGAGCCCACCTGGACGATCCTAAGGGTCGCACAAAGCTCGGAGAACGCCCGGCTCGCCGCGCGCCGCACCAGGCTGTGCGAGCGCCAGCGCGAACTCGCCTCCCCGCCCTCGCCGCTTTCGGGCGGGCCTAGGAAAGACGGCGGCTCGTCTCGCACGTAAGCCTCTGGATGACGCAAGCCCTCCATTATCGCCCGGGCGGCGCCCACTTCCCGGGCGATATCGATGCGCGGAGAGCCGACATGAAACGGCGCCTGGTCGCAGGAGCTGAAGATCCTCGCCATCCGGTAGTGAGCACAAACGGCGTCGATCAGGTCGGGATGGTAGAAGCGAACGTGCTCCGGATCCCGCCAGAAACCAAAAAGGTGCATGCGAATGGACTCGGGGTTGGGAACGATGAAAGCCGCGATACCCGCTTCGGGCAGGATGTAGGATATTTGAGCGATAAGCCGCTCGAGCTCCGCAAAAGAGAGATGCTCGAGCAGATGAGAAACGAAGACGCCGTCGCAGTCCCGAAGCTCGCCCACGTGGTCGACGGCATCGGCCAGGATCGCCTCGAAGCCCCGCTCCCTCATTCGCTCGACCGCATCGGCGCTGCGGTCGACCCCGACCCCGCTTATCCCTTCTTCCCTGAGCATCTGGAGAAACACCCCGCCGCCTGCGGCCAGATCGGCCACCTTCCGGCAACCTTTAAAGAACCTCACGTACGGCGAAAGCCGCTCGCGCATCTCCTCTTCCCGCCTGAGCCGGTTTTCATATTCGGCATAGGAAAAAAATGGCACGCGCGGCCGCACAAGACCTTGCCAGAAACCGAGTAGAGTCTCGGCGTACTCGCCGATCCCTCGAACCGGCCCGGGCGTCTCCAGCAGGCGGCGAAACCGGTCCGGGTTCTCGAGCTCTCTTATCGCCTGGGCGAGAGACGCTGAGCTTCCTGGCTCGAATAGTATCCCATGCTCGCCGTCGGCCAGCGCTTCGACGAGCGCCCCGGAGCGAGCGGCAACGACCGGCAGTCCCGCGCGAAACGCCTCGCGCGCGACGAAGGAAAACGATTCACCGCAAATCGAGGGGATCACAACCGCATCGGACTCCGCGAGGATCCGCGGTATCTCCTCGTGCGCCACCGCCCGAGCGACCTCGAAATCGTCGCTCCGCCGAGCCTCGAGCGTCTCGGCGTAACTTGCCGCCCGCTCGACTCTGGGCCCGAAGACCCGGCAGCGTACGCTGCCTGGGGGCAGCAAACGCAGCGCTTCGGCGATGAGATGGAACCCCTTTTCAGGGATTAGGCTGCCGAAGGCCACGAGCCTTAGCGGGCGCCTAGGTCTTTGGGCGGGGATGGGATCGAAGAGCGGCATACCCGGTGGCTCGACCACGAGCTTGCTCGCGATCTCGGGAAATATCCGCCGGTAAATCCCAGCAAGCCACTCGGAGGGCGCAAAGATGACGTGCGGGCGGGAAAGGAGGCGGCGAAAGTAGCCGAAGCGGTGAGCCGGATCCGCGCCGGGCCACTGCTCCAGACAAGAGACGCAGCGCCGCCCTTCGTCGGGCCCTTGGCAGTTCTCCCCCCAAGCGTCAACGAGGTGGACCCGAGCGCAGACATAGTAAGCGTCATGCAGCGCGAGGGTTATGGGATAGCCCTCCTCCTGGGCGATCTCGATAACCCGGCCGCTTAAGCCGGCGGTATGCTGCACGTGGACGACGTCGGGATCGAAACAACGAAGATGGGTGCGCAATTGCGAATCGAACTGCAAAGAAGAGTAATGCTCGCGAAAGGGGAGATCGACGCAGTTACTCACGATCCTCGCAATCTCTACCCCAAGCGCCTCCTCGTAAAACACCTCCCCGTCCCGCCTGCTCGGGTCGGCGCCTCGCGCCACCACAGCCGCGCGGTGACCGGCGCCGGCGAGCCAAGTGGAAAGCCAGCCGGTGAGAAGCTCCGCGCCGCCGGCCTCGGCCGGCGGGTATCCGTGCGCCACCTGCAAAACCTTCATGCCCAAAACTCTTCCCGCCGAGGCCGAGAAGCCGCGGCGATCACCAGTAAAGCGCGATTATATTGGCAAAGGCGCAAGCGTCGCAACAAAGCCACCCAGCCAGCACGTAAGACGAGCAGGGAATCAGAGAGAGCGCGCAAGACCTCCCAGCGCTCGAGCGAAAAGCCCGACTCGTCGGCCCGCCTCCTGGGGATCCCAGCCGGCGCGCCGCCCGACTGGTCACAGATACCCGGGCAAGTGCCGCCCGACGAAGCGCTCGGCGGCCCGGTGAAGCAGGTTTTCGGTTGCGCCGGCGGACAATCCGAAGTCGCGAAGATCGCGCAGGATGGTCTCGATATCCCCCATGCCGGCGGGATGGTCGGTCCCTAGCATCACGCGCTCGCTCCACCGCTCCAGCCCTTCGCGCAAAAGGGCCGCCTCGGGCAGGGGCTCTCCCCCCCGCGCCTTCGCTCCGAGCCTGAGCGCACCCAGCACGTTGGTCAAATCGAACGTCACCTGGGGAAAGCGCTCCAACAGATCGAAGGCCTCGTCGAACCTGGGAAAGAGCATGTGCGCGATCACGACCGGAAGACCCGGATAGCTCGACAGGATCTTCACGAAGCTAGCGGTAGGAACCCGATGGCCGTACCACTCGTCGAAGCCACCATGAAAAAAGATCGGCTTTCGCTTCTCCTCCATCCACGCGTAAACGGGGCGCATACGCGCAGCCCAGGGATCGGCACGCTGTACCATGGGGTGGAACTTGAGGCCCGCCAGTCCAAGCCCCTCGATCGCCTCTTCGACTACCGCCAGCGGCTCCTCCTCTTCGGGATGAACGCAGCCGAACGGGACGACCCAAGGATGCTCCCGCGCAACGGCCGCGCTGAAGCGGTTTAGCTCCGCCGCTTCTCCCGGAGAGAGCGAGAACATGAGATTGAAGCAGAGCCTGACCCCAGCGCGGCGCAAATCATCCAAAGTCCTCCCAAGCGTCGTATCGAGCGGCACCGGGTGATCCGGGAACGCCCGGTGAATCCAGCGCATGAGCCCCGCCAGCCGCTCTTTGGGCAACAGGTGAACGTGCGCGTCGATCCAGCTCATCGCTCGACGGCCTCCTCGAGGTGACGGTCGCTCACATCGAAGAGTTCGCTCGTCCAGATCTTTTTGACCTGCTTGAGCTTCCCCCAGGCATCGGCGAGCCTCGCCGAAGCTGCCTCGGATGCCGCCTCCTGAAGCGCCTTTGCGGTTCTAACGAGCCTCCAGGTAAAGACGTCTTCCCTGAAGTAACGCTCGACCTGCGCTTCGCTTATGGGCGCAATCCCGTAAGGCTCGAGATCCCCCGTCCGCCTCTTCTCCAACCGTTCGACGAAGGGACCGACCAGATCCGGGCGCCCCTGGACGATGGTGTTTCCCAGAAAATCCAAAATGATCGTCCGAGGGTCGTAATACCGGTCCAGGATCTTCTGCAGGAAAAAGCGCCTCACTACGGGGCGCAGCATGGGCGAGAGGGCGTGGAGGAATATCTCGGTATCCAACACCTCACGTCCGTTTTTCCTGATAAGCGGCGTGTTGGTATCGAGAAAGAGAAGATCGGGACGCTCCTGCCCCTCCTGGGGATCCCTCACCGCCCAGTTCGTTATCTGTCCATCGAGCCCGATCCTCACCCCTTCTCGCCCAAGCCTTTCGTTCGCACGAAAGAGGAGCCGCAAATTGTCCATGACCGAGTCGAAAAGGCCGATGGCCTGCTTCACGGAAAGCCGCCTGAGCACGACCGGCCCGATGTTTTGAGGCGGAAGCTGAAGCTGCCAGACGAAGACCGCAACCCCCGCCCGGCCCCGCTCCAGGATCTGAACGCCGGTCGGGGGAAGGGAAAGCCCGACCTCCCGCCTGAGCAAGCGGTCGTACTCGAAATAGATCTTCCGGTAACGCTCCGCGTCAACTCGGCTCGGGAAAACCGGCATCCTTTTATATACGCGCCTTCCCCAGACCCTTCCCTCGTGCTCGTGCAAGAGAGTCTCGTTGCCCTTTAGCGCAAGCGAGGTCGAAACCTCCCCGAAACCCAGGAACCATTTCGCGACCGAGCGCCCCCGGCGCCGCTCGTACTCGGAGAGAAAGCGCTCGAGTGAGCGAGTCAAAGGAGAGAGGAGCCTGGCGCCACCCGCGCCCGCCGGATCCTCGAACGCGCGAAGCTTGCCGATCTCGCGCCGAGCAAGCTCGCAAATAGCGCCCTCTCCTTCGAAGACAAGCGAGAGCAACCATCGCTTTGCCGCCTCGCTTCGGATCTCGCGTCCAAGGTATTGCGCCGCGCTTTCCGGCGACAGGCGAGCCAGCCACTCGTCTTCGGCGATCAGACGCTCAAGAAGCTCTTCGCGCTCCTTTGCGGGAAGGTTTCGCCTAAGGGCTTTTCGGCGAAGCCTGCAAAAATCGGAAAGCCGCTCACTCAACGGGCTGCTGGACAAGGCTACCGCTTTTAATGGCCGAGTGCCTGCGCAAGCTTGCCCACCGCTCGGCCCAGCCGCTCCACGGCGAACTCCACCTCCGCGCTCGTTACGATGAGAGGCAGGAGAAACTGGAGCACCCGCCGGTCGTTGTTGGCGTAAACCGCAAAAAGCCCCTCTTCGAAGCAGAGCCGACTGAGGAGCGGCCCCCCCATATCGGAGGCCGTCACGATACCCACCATGAGCCCAAGCTGGCGGATCTCCAAAATGGCCTCGGGCCAACGCCTGAGCAATCCTTCCAGTCCCTCCGCCAGCTCTTGCGCCCGCCGGACGACCGAGGAGAGAAACCCTGGATCCCTAACCACCTCGAGCACCGCTAGCGCGGCGGCGCAGCCGAGCTCGGCGCCCCCGAAAGTGGATATGTGGATGAAGGGATCGGCTTGGAAGAAGCTGTCGAGAGGCCGGCGGTAAATCGTCGCCGATATGGGGTACAAGCCGCCGCTCAGGCCCTTGGCGGTAACCATTATGTCGGGCACGACCCCGAAATGCTCGATCCCCCAAAGCTTGCCGGTCCTACCGAGTCCCGTTTGCACCTCGTCGATCAGGAGAAGCGCACCCCGCTCGTCGCACAGGCGCCGCACCGCTTGCAAGTAGCCGGCCTCCGGTATCGGCATCCCGGCGGTAGCAGGAACCGTCTCGAGAATCACCGCGGCGGTGTCATCCGTGACGGCCTGGGCCATGGCGGCGGTGTCGTTGAAGGGAACCTGGCGAAACTGCGGCGCCAAGGGCTCGAACGGGCGCCGATAACGCTCGTCGCCCGCGGCCAGTGCAAGGCCCGTGTGACCGTGGTAGCCACCGAGTGCCGATACGATGCCTGCCCTTCCGGTAAAGCCCCGCGCAAGCTTTATCGCGAGATCTATCGCCTCCCCGCCCCCGGTTCCGAACACCACGCAATCGAGATCCCCCGGCGCCCCCTCCGCGAGTCTTTCCGCCAGAAGGCCGCGCATTACGCTCATCAAATGATGATTGCCGATATCCAAAAACTCGAGCGCCTCCTCGAGCGCCTGCACGATTCGGGGATGGCGGTGCCCGAGGTTGAAGACACCACCGTTACAGTGGCAGTTCAAGAGCCTTCTCCCATCGAGATCGGTAAAAAAAGCCCCCGATCGCTCGCCCATGACGAGATCCATCCCGGCCGACCGGTAAAAGCTCACCTTGGCCGAGGAAACGTGCCTGCCGAAGCGCTCGATGGCGGCCTCTTTTCCGGCGGCGTCGAAGTGCGCCCGAATAGTGCCTTTTACCATGAGTTACCCCTCCGAAGCCGGATCTCGAGTCGTGACAGACGGAAACTGCCACCTGGCTCCCTCGGCGCCCCGAAAAAACGGAAGCCCCCGCTCTACCCCCGGGCGGGCCAAGCTCCCCGTCACCCGTCCTCGCGCGGCGGCACGTTCGGCTCGCGAGCCTCGCTCTGTGGCCGCCCCTCCCTTCAGCTTCGCTCGGCGCCGGCCGCCGCATCGGCCTTGGGCGCCTCGGCCTCGCTCTCCTCCTGGTCCTCCCTGCAGCGCATCGCCGCAAGCTGCTGGTAAAGCCGCCACCTAGCGAGCGTCTCCTCTTGCGCCTTCGCCAAAAGCTCCTTGGCCCGCTGCGGCTGGCTTTGCGCCAGCATGCGGTAGCGCGTCTCGGAGTAAACGTACTTCTCCAGGGGCAGCTTCGGCGGCCCCGAGTCGAGCTTCAATGGGTTCTTGCCCTGGCGCGCCAACTCGGGATTGAAGCGGTAAAGAGGCCAATAGCCGCTCGCCACGGCGGCCGTCTGGTGTTCCATCCCCTTTCTCATGTTTATCCCGTGGGCGATGCAGTGGCTGTAGGCGATGATGAGCGAGGGCCCGTCGTACGCCTCGGCCTCGATGAACGCGCGCACCGTCTGAGAATCGTTCGCCCCCATGGCGACGCTCGCCACGTAAATATTGCCATAGGTCATGGCGATCATCCCTAGGTCCTTCTTGGGCAGCGCCTTTCCAGCGGCCGCGAACTTTGCGACCGCCCCGAGCGGCGTGGCCTTGGACATCTGACCGCCCGTGTTCGAATAGACCTCGGTGTCGAGCACCAGCACGTTCACGTTCTTTCCGCTCGCCAGCACGTGATCGAGACCGCCGTAACCGATATCGTACGCCCACCCGTCCCCGCCGACGATCCAGACGCTCTTCTTGACCAGGTAATCGGCGACGGCGAGAAGCCTCGTGCTCTCGGCGGAGCCGATCGCCGAAAGCCGCTCCTTCAGCTCCTCGACGCGCTCGCGCTGCTCGTAAATCCCCATCTCGTCCGACTGGTCGGCCTCGAGAATCGAGGAGGCGAGAGATTCTCCGACCTCTGCGGCCAATTTTCTCAAGAGCTCGCGGGCGTACTCGGTCTGCTTGTCTAGCGCCAAGCGAAATCCGAGCCCGAACTCGGCCGTGTCCTCGAAGAGCGAGTTCGACCAAGTCGGACCCCGCCCCTGCTCGTCCTTGGCGTAAGGGGTAGTGGGGAGGTTGCCGCCGTAAATCGAGGAGCAGCCAGTGGCATTGGCTATCAGCATGCGGTCGCCGAAAAGCTGCGTCATGAGTTTCACGTAGGGCGTCTCGCCGCACCCCGCGCAGGCACCGGAGTACTCGAAAAGCGGCCGCAAAAACTGCGATCCCTTCACCGTGTCCGGCTTTACCGAGCGCCGGTCTATGTCGGGGATGGCGAGGAAGAAGCGGTAGCACTCCCGCTCGCTCTCGCGAAGCGGCGCTTGCGGGGCCATGTTGATCGCCTTTAGGCCCGCCTGCTTCTTGTTCTTGGCGGGACAGTACTCGACGCAGAGGGCGCACCCGGTGCAGTCCTCCGGCGCAACCTGGATAGTGTAGAGCATACCCTGGTATTCTTTGCCCTTGAACTTGGTCCACTTGAAGCCGTGCGGGGCGCTACCTAGGTGGCTCTCCTCGTACACCTTCGCCCTGATCGCGGCGTGGGGGCAAACCAGGACGCACTTGTTGCACTGGATGCAAACCGAAGCGTCCCAAACCGGGATCTCGAGCGCTATGTTGCGCTTTTCCCACCGCGCCGTATCGGTCATGAACGTGCCGTCCGCGGGCACGGCGCTCACCGGCAGCTCGTCACCCCGGCCGGCGATTATCTTGGCCGTGACCTCGCGCACGAACTGGGGTGCCTCTTGCGGCACGACCGGCGCAAGCTCGATTGAACTCGTGACCTCGCGCGGCACTTCGACCTCGTGGAGATTGGCGAGCGTCTGATCGACGGCGGCAAAGTTCTTGCGGACAATCTCGGGGCCGCGCTTGCCGTAAGTCTTCTCGATGGCTCCTTTGATCGCGGCAATCGCCTCCTGGCGCGGGAGAACCCCCGAGATGGCGAAGAAGCATGTCTGCATGATGCTGTTTATGCGCCCGCCCAGTCCGCTCTCCTTCGCGACTTTGTAGGCATCTATGACGTAGAACTTGAGCTTCTTGGATATGATCCCCTCCTGCACGACCCGGGGGAGCCTGTCCCAGACCTCCCCGGCCGGATAGGGACTGTTGAGGAGGAAGGTGGCTCCCTCTTTCGCCTTTTCTAGGACGTCTTGCTTTTCGAGGAAGACGAACTGGTGGCAGCCGATGAAATCGGCCCGATCGATCAGGTAGGTGGAACGGATGGGCTTTCGCCCGAAGCGCAGGTGGGAGATGGTTACCGACCCCGCTTTCTTGGAATCGTAAACGAAGTAGCCCTGGGCGTAGTTGTCGGTCTCCTCCCCTATGATCTTGATCGAGTTCTTGTTGGCTCCCACGGTCCCGTCCGACCCCAGCCCGTAGAATATCGCCTGCACCGTGCCCGCGTCCCCGATCCTAAAGGATGGATCGTACTCTATACTAGTACCCCCCACGTCGTCTCGGATTCCCACCGTGAAGTGATTCTTGGGCGCATCTTTGGCCATCTCGGCCAGCACCCCGGCGATCATGGCCGGGGTGAACTCCTTGGACGACAAGCCGTAACGCCCACCCACTATCAGTGGCACCCGCTCGCGGGGCCAAAGCCTGCCCGCGACACCTTCGCTGACGGCCGTAACGACGTCCTGGTAGAGCGGCTCGCCCACTGCCCCGGGCTCCTTGGTGCGGTCGAGCACGGCGATGATCCGAACGGTGCCGGGAAGGGCGGCGAGAAAGTGGGGGACCGAGAAGGGCCGAAACAGGCGCACCTTCACCAGCCCGACTTTCTCCCCCCGTGCGATCAAGTGCTCGACCGTCTCGTGCACGGCCTCGGCGCCCGATCCCATTATCACTATCACCCGCTCGGCGTCGGGAGCGCCGACGTAGTCGAAAAGGCCGTACTTTCTCCCGGTCAGCGCCGCGAACTTACCCATGGTCTCTTCCACCACGCCGGCGCATGCCGAATAGTACGGGTTCACGGCTTCGCGGCACTGGAAGAAGACATCGGGGTTTTGCGCGCTCCCCCGCAGCACAGGATGGTCGGGGGAAAGTGCGCGGCTTCGGTGAGCGCGGACAAGATCGTCGTCGATCATCGCCCGCATGTCCTCTTCGCTCAATAGCTCCACCTTCGCCACCTCGTGTGAGGTGCGAAATCCATCGAAGAAATGAATGAAAGGAACGCGCGCCCGAAGCGTGGCCGCCTGCGCGATCAGGGCGAAATCCATGACTTCCTGGACCGAGTTGGAGGCCAGCACGGCGAAGCCGGTGGCCCGTGCCGCCATGACGTCGCTGTGGTCCCCGAAGATCGAGAGCGCATGGGTGGCCACCGTGCGTGCCGAGACATGAAATACAGTGGGGGTAAGCTCCCCCGCGATCTTGAACATGTTCGGGATCATGAGAAGCAGGCCCTGCGAAGCGGTAAACGTCGTCGCGAGCGCGCCCGCCTGCAAGGCTCCGTGGATCGCCCCGGCGGCACCGCCCTCGCTTTGAAGCTCGGTCACCAAAGGCACCGTGCCCCAGATGTTTTTCCTTCCGGCCGCCGACCAGTCGTCGGCGAACTCGCCCATCGGAGAAGAGGGGGTGATCGGGTAAATCGCTATGACTTCGTTGGTCTTGTGGGCGACGTAAGCGGCAGCTTCGTTGCCCTCGAGGGTGACCATCGGCCGCTTTTGCATGTAACCTCCCGGAAGCTTTATCTATCGCTCCACTTCTAAAGGCTATCAGGTGAGGCGCCTCCTCGCCAGCGAAGATACGAGCGGCCAGAGGGAAGCGCCGGCACCTGGCAACAGGGCTTGTCCATGGCAGAAGCAGAGGGTGGGCACCGCCGAGGCCCCACGCCTGACTCCACCGCGGCGGCCCGAGCTTCCTCCTCCGCAGGGTCTATAACCCAGCCAACTGCCCTAAAGCAAGGGGCCGGGACGCTCGCAGGTGCCCTGCGGGAGGCGCCCCGCTCCGACACGGGCCGCCCGCCTTTGCTCGCTAGCGCGAAAGAGCACGCGCCCGAGATCTAGCCCAGCGCCCTCGACTTTGAGTCGGGGCAGTGCTAGCGATAATCGAAGGCTTTACCAGCGAGAGTTCCGGCGCCGATTCGGCACCTCATGGTGGTTTTCGAGAAGAGAGGCACCGTCGAGACTGGAGGTAGAAAATGAAAGGTAACGCGAAACTCTTGAGAACTCTAAACAGACTCCTGGCCGAGGAGCTTACCGCGATCAACCAGTACATAGTCCACTCGGAGATGTGCGCCAACTGGGGGTTCGAGAGGCTTCACCAGAAGGTAGAGAAGCGGGCGATCGAGGAGATGAAGCACGCCGAGAGGCTGATCTCGCGGATCATTTTTCTCGAGGGCTCGCCCGAGGTGAGCAAACTCAACAAGATGCACATCGGTGCCAACGTAAAGGCGCAGCTCAGCGAAGACTTGAAGGCCGAGGTGGAGGCTGTAAAAGAATACAACGGCGCGATCCAAGAAGCCGCGCAAGTGGGAGACAACGGAAGCCGCGAGCTTCTCGAAGAGATCCTCGAAGACGAGGAGGCCCACGTCGATTGGCTGGAGGCGCAACTCGATCAGATCGAACAGTGCGGGATCGAGAATTACCTGGCTAATCAGGCGAAAGAGGAAAAGTAGCCGAACGGAGCTTGCGGGCCCCAAGGCTCCTCCGCCCAGAGCGGGCACACGTGGTGGGGCGGTAAATCTCCTTTGGCGAGGGCAGCCGCTCTTGCGCGATCCTTCTCCAAGTGCAAGAAGCGCTCGATGCCTCTTTTCCCTGGGCACTGGTTCTACGGTTGGGCGGTCGTCGGTGCCTCCTTCTTCGCCCAGTTGATCGTCGTAGGCATAGCTCTTTACGCCCCGCCCGTCTTCCTTCTTCCGCTCGAGTCGCACTTCGGCTGGGGCCGCGCCGCGATCGCGGCAGGGCCCGGTCTTGCCGCGCTCATCTGCGGTCTGGTCTCCCCCCTCATCGGCACATTGACCGACCGCTACGGGCCGAGGCTGGTTATGCTCTGGGGAGTGGTAATTCTCGGCACCTCCGAGATCATGCTCTCGCAAATCACGACGGTCGCGCAGTACTATCTCATCTGCAGCATCTTGCCCGTGGGTCTTGCCGCGGCCGCCTGGGTGCCGAACCAGACCCTTGTGGCGAACTGGTTTTCGCGCAAGCGGGGCGCGGCCATGGGCGTTGCGCTAACCGGGATCGGCGTAGGGGGACTCGTCATGGCATCGCTTGCCGGCCTTCTCATCGAATGGGTCGGCTGGCGGGCGGCTTACGCGATCCTCGGAGGCTCTGTCCTGGCTCTGGTTACGCCGGTGGTGTGGTGGGTGGTCTGCGATAGACCCTCCGACATGGGCCTTCCTCCCGACGGCGAGGAGACCCAGAACGCCGCACGACCCTGCGTCCGACGAGGGGATGCGGCATCCGTTACCTTCGAAGAGGTGGTCCGCAGTCCTAGCTTTTGGATGCTCGCGCTCGTGGAGTTTTGCGCGGTTTTGGGAAGCCTGGCGATCATAGGGCATCTTCCCGCGTTTCTTGCCGATCATGGCGCCTCGCACTCCATAGCCGCCAATGTGCTCGCGATAACCATCGGGCTGAGCGTGGCGGGGCGCCTCCTTTACGGCTATCTGGCGGATCGCCTGAGGAAGAAACCCGCCATGATCTCGACGCTCGTCATCTTCGCCGCGGCCGACCTCTTGCTTTTGCTCGTGCCCCGGGCGGGGGCGCTTCTCGGCTTTGTCGTTCTCTTCGGCCTAGGGCTTGGCGGAAGCGCCGTCCTGGTCCCGCTCCTCGTCGGCGATTACTTCGGCTTGGCGGCCTTTGCACGCACGGTGGGGTCGCTCATGGTCGCCGCTACCGTCGCGGCGGCGATCGGGCCGGTCGCGCTCGGAGTCATCTACGACCGCTTTGGCTCTTATACCTTTGGCTTTGCCCTGCTCGCCGTCGTTTTCGCGCTCGGCGCGGTGGCCATGGCGCTCGCCAATCCGCCGCGGCAGGCCGCCGAGTAGCGCCCCTACCGGGTCGGGTGTCTGGCGATGAAGCTTGCGATATGGCCCGCTATCTCTTCCCCTTTTTCCTCTTGCAGAAAATGCCCCGCCCCCTCGATTACGATCTCCGGCTCGCGCCTGGCAGCCGGTATCAACTGGCGAAAGAAGGCTGCTGCGGGGGCGGTGATCGGGTCTTTGTCCGAGAAGAGGACGAAGGCGGGTCGCTCCCACGACGATAGCACCTCTCGGCTCCTGCGCATCTCGGCGGCCCCGGGGTCGTGGGGTCTCAACGGAACGAGAAGCGGCCAGGCTCTAGCCCCTGCCTTGAACGAGGCATCGGGAAAAGGCGCCTCGTAGGCCGCTTGCGCCGCCGGGGAGAGGCGCTCGGGAGAGGCCAGTCCCATGCGAATCACCTCGCCAATCGGCAAATCCGCCGTATTCTCCACGAACCTCCGCCAGGCCATGAATGCCTGCGGCATTTCGGTGTCGCCCGTCGGAAGGCCGGTATTCATGATAACGAGTCGGCTAAAAAGATCCGGGCGCTCGCCCACGAGGCCGAGCCCGATAAGCCCACCCCAGTTCTGGACCACGAGCGTGATCGAGCGCAGGAGGAGCGCATCTATGAAAGACGCCAGCGTATCCATGTGCATCCGCATCGAGTAGTCTTCGGGCGCCGCAAACTTGTCCGAGCGGCCAAACCCCATGAAATCCATGGCGAGGACCCGGTGGGACTCGGCTAGAATCGGGATCATCTTCCGGTAGAGAAAAGACCACGACGGCTCCCCGTGCAGGCAAAGCACGACCTCGCCGCGGCCCTCGTCCACGTAGTGCACCCGGGCCTCTCCGACCTCCAGATAGTGGGGCTCGAAGGGAAATCCGGGAAGATCGCAAAATCGCTCCTCAGGGGTTCTCAATACCTTCATGGGAAGCTCCTGGATTCAAATCGTTATCACTTTGGCTGCCTGGTCGAGCCTTTTCACGAGATCGTCCATGGTGCTCACGGTCCCAACCGCCATGCTTCCAGCCAACCCGAAATGCTCGACGCAGGTTTGGCAGGGAAGCACGTCCACTCCGCGCTCGGCAAGAGACGCAAGCTCCCCCAGGACCTCCGACCCGTTTGCCGCAAGCTTGACCCCCGCGTTAACCAGAAGAATCGCATCCAAACCCTGCAGCCGGCCGAGCTTTTGAAGGAAGGTGCGCAAGACCCTCCTTCCCAAAGCGGGCTCGGCCGACCCCAGCTCCTCTCCGGTAACGAGAATAACCGTCCTCATAGCCGCCTCCCTGCACCGATTACGACCGACCAAGCTATCACGGCCGCATCCCGCTCCCAAGTCGAGCCGGGCGCGGCCACTCGGGCTAGGTCGCTTGCCGCCTCGGCGGGGGACATGTTGGAGGCAGGCACTTTTCGCCCGTTGCGGGAGGGCGCGGTCGAAGGAGCGTCTTAAGGCTGGCGCGTTCGAGCTGGGCCGATGGGGCGTTTCTGATATCATGATTCCGCAAAGGGTGCTTGGACCGAATGAGAAGAGGGAAAGCGCAAGGCGCCACAAGACCAAAAGGGCTCTCTGGACAGAGCCGGCAGGCGGCGCACAAGCGCGCGCGAGACGGCCTTCGCTGCGAGCACCACCCCGCTTGCCCGGGCTGCTCCCTTTTGGGCCTTCCCTATCGCGAGCAACTCGAGCTCAAACGAAGAGCGGTGGAAAGCGCGCTTTACGAATTTCCCGAGCTTGCCGGAGTCGAGGTGCCGCCTGTGAATCCCGCTCCGAAGATCGCGGGCTACCGGATCCAATCGAAGCTCGTCGTCTCGCCGGGCAAGGATGGCCCACTCCTCGGGCTTTACCGGCGGGGGACGCACGTAGTAACCGACATTCGCGACTGCCCCATGCACCATCCCCTCGTCGGGGAGGCCCTGAATCGCCTGGCCCAGGCGCTTGCGGAGGCCGACATCCCCATTCACGACCCGGCGCGCGGTGCAACCGGCGTGCGCTACGCATTGATCAGGGCGAGCGCGTGGGAGCGTAAGGTCGTGGTCACGCTGGTATCTTCTGCCATGCCCCTTTCCCGGATCGGCGAGCTAGTCTGGAGGCTCAGGCTCGCCCTTCCCCTGGCTAGCTTGTACCTCAACGTCAATCGCACGAGCGGTAACGTGATTCTGGGACCGGAGTCGATAAGGATGTGGGGCGCGGAGTCGCTGAGCGAACGCTACGGGAGGCTTCTCCTCGCGGCGGGGCCAACGTCTTTCGTGCAGGCGAACCCGGCGCAGGCTGGCAGGATTTACCGGATCATCGCGCAGAAGGCCGCGCTATCCGCCGCCAGTGCGGCGGTGGACCTCTACTGCGGGGTGGGCGGTATCTCGCTCGCTCTGGCGGCCTGCGGAGCGCCCGTGACCGGCATCGAGGAGGTGCCCGAAGCGGTGAAATTCGCGAAGCTCAACGCTTCCGCCAACGGCATAACGAGCGCTCGCTTCGTCTGCGCCCAGGTGGAGCGCAGGCTTACCGAGCCTCTCTTGCGTGCGGCCGAGGTCGTCACCGCCAACCCGCCGCGCAAGGGACTGGGCGAGCAGGTCTTGAGTCGGCTCTCCGCCTGCGCGGCTCGGCGGCTTCTCTACCTTTCCTGCTGGCCCCCATCGTTCGCGCGAGACGCCGCGGCGCTTGCGCAGGCAGGCTTCGGGCTGAGGGAGATTCACCTTTTCGACATGATGCCGCAAACCGATCATGTGGAGATTCTCGGGGTCTTTAGGCGGCGCGGCACAGGCGCAAATCGCCCGCCAGCCGGCTAGTTCAGCCCCCGGAGGCTTCCTCTCTGGCCCGTCGGCCTTCAGGGTGGGTTCCCCGGGGCTATGGCAAAAACCCTTGCGGGGAAGCCCGATCCGGCGGCCGGCTTGGGGAAGGTGACTACTACTATCGCGCCCACCTCGGGCACCCGGTCGAGGTTGGCGAGAAGCTCTATTTGGAAATGGTCCTGACCCAGAATGTAGCTTTCGCACTCGTAGTTCCCCGCGGAGGTCTCGATCCCTGGATCGGTATCGGTGGTTTCGTGGCCCGAGGCCCCGATCTTGCGCACCTCGTAGAGATACTCGAGCGCCTCGAGCGTCCAGCCCGGATAGTGCGAGATACCGCGCGCGTCGCGGTTCAGCATCTTCTCGGCATCGGGCCAGCGCTTGCTCCAGTCGGTTCGCATGGCGACGAAAGCGCCGGCGGGCACCGGCCCGTGGCGCGACTCCCACTCCTTCACGTCGGCCAGAGTGAGAACGTAATCCGGATTGCGCTCGACCCTTTCGTGAACGTCGATCACGACAAGGGGCATGATCATCTCGCTCACGGCGATCTCGGAGACGGTGCGAAGCCCCGGATGGAAGTGCGCAGGCGGATCCACGTGCGTGCCCCACTGCCCCACATGGCAGAACTCCTGGGCCCAAAAGCCATCCGGCTCGTAGCGGAACAGGTCCCTTACCGCCATTGGCGGAAAGCCCGGCCAGTGGGGGCTTCGCTCGTCGAAGGCATGCGTTAGGTCCACGAAACGCTGCCGCGAAATCTCCCGGTGAAGCGCCCAGAGGCCGGAAGGCCGCCGGTAACAGCCGGCTGCGGCCAGGCAGGCAACGAACAAGAGGAGAGGAACACGCATCCTGCTCTTCATAGCTTTCGCCTCGGGCGCTTCCCCGGGCTGGCTCGCGGTCGCTCCCGGGGCTTTCGCTGGCATCAGGCACCTGCGCTTGCCGCCTTCGGCCGAGAACTCATGCATTCGATGCGCACCTGCAAACAAGGGAAGAAGCAGCGCTGGAAGCGCTCCCGCAGGTGCGGCCCGCGCCAGTCGTCTCTCGTCACTCGCTTTCGGCATCGCACACTCCCGCAGTTACAGTCGAATTCGTCGTACGGGTTGGAATCGCTCATGGCGTAGTCGTAGCAAACCTCATCTCCAGGCGCGATATCCGCGATCGCAACAAGGACGACCTGGGACGATCTGGCCGCACAGGCCCGCGTTCGGCTCGCAGGCGTGCACGATCCAGGCCGCCCGTCTCTCCTCGGTGGTAAGCAGATAGTGGTCCTCGTCCACCTGCTGGCCTAGCCTCACCAGCTCTGGCAAAAGTCGACTCGCTGTCTGCCCACCGACCACCTCGCCTCCCCAGACCGCTACGGTTTCGCCTTTTCTCATCGGAGCGCGGGCAAAGACTCCCCCGTCTCCCTTCTCTGGCGCCTCTCGGCCCCCACCTTCGGGGTGAGATAGCACGTCGGCGCCATCTCCTTCTCCTCCTCTCTTCTCCCGCACCCGTTACTCGGTGCTGAAGATACCTACCGGCACCTCGGGATCGAGCTCGCCAAAGGTCGGGGGAAGGTAGTGGAGGGGGCGGACATTGCCCACATCCCCTCGCTGCGGCGGACTCGTCAAGTCGAGATCCGAGAAGACAGCGGTCTCCATCTTGGGCTCGCCCCCTTTGCGGCCTTCGCCGGTAAGGCGAAGTCGCGGCGGGTAAAAATCGCCGCTTCGCCGTAACGGACGAGGTAGGACCCGATGGCCGGCACGTCGCCCACCATACCTCAGATCAGCACGTAGAGAAGGTTTTCCACCGGTCTCGTCTGCACGGTGTACTGCACCAGGCAAATACACCTTCTTTTCGTAGGTGCCAAGGGGGGACGAAGATTGTCTCCGCGCCAAACCGCCGTCGAACGGCCCGCTCGACCACCCCCGTGCCTCCAACTCCCGCCTCACCCATCCCCAGTCCAGGCTCCTCCTCCACCCCATCCGGTATTTTACAACGGGAGGCGTCTCGCCTCGCATCGGCACACAGGGCCCGCGGGCAAAGTGTATCGCGGAGAGGCCCGGCGCCCCTAGAGAGCGCGCTTGACCCGTGATTGGCGCGCGTACTACCACCCTCGAGCCGACAGGTAGCTATTTCTTGCCATCCGCCGCCATCCCAAGAGGCCCCTGCCTCGATTCTCGCAAGACGTCAGGCTAGCCTGTGGCGCAAATGACGCGTCCTCACGGTGTTTGCCGGAGTTATTTCCGACGCCGCGCCCGGTGAGCTTTCCAGTCCTCGCAGTCTTCTCCGCCCTGGCACATCCCTCGCGCGCCCAAGCGTCGGGCTTGCGGGAGTCGGTGTCGCAGCAACTCGGGCGACGTGGGCTACCGCTTCAGCCGCGCGTATGCCGTAGTATTGCGCTCACCGGCCGCCGTGCTGCCAAGCCGCAGGATGGAAGCGCATATCCCACAGGGCGCTGCGGCGGGGGCGATAGTAGCTCGAGCTCTATGGGGAGCACAGGCCAGGAGAAGCCGGCCAGCAGAGCTCGAGCGCCTCGTGATCGCCGCCGCCGCTGCGCAAGCCGCCGCGGCCGGTAGACACCGGGCTCCGCTCGTCGAAGCCTCGCGGAAAGCAGGTCTGCCATGGCCGCCACGGTATTGGCTGCGCGAATCCTCCACGGTCTACAAGACCATCTTTTCCCCTCGACGCGCCTCGGGTCACCCGGGCAGCGGGAGCGACACGGCAATCACTATGCCCAAAAAAGATGGGGCAACGGTCGTCCGTTTGGCGCTCATTGGACCTCTCCTCCTCTCGGTTGCCCGCATGTAGCTTGGCGCCTCCAGTCCACGAACCAGCGAAAGCGCTTCTCAGAAATCCCGCGCCAGCGTCGAGCGCCCGCCTTTTCGCAAGTCAGGTGCGACTTAAGTGCCTTTTGGTTGCGGCCTCGCCCCGCTCTTCGTTACCTCACTCGAACCTCCACGCTCACCACGGGATCGTAATATAAGTAGAAGCGGCCATAGATGGTATATATGCCCGGTGGGACCTGGTTGCCTGCACTGTCCTTCAGGTCCCAGAAGGCAAGGAGCTGGTAGACGGGGGCGAGTCTAGCTGCCTCTGCCGGTAGCGCGAAGGCCTCCCCGCACCCTTCCTCGCGAATAGTGCGGAGCTTCTCCTCGCCGCGAAGGACATAGAGGTCAAGACAAGGGTCGATTAGGGGAGCCGGGTTGGGCTGGATTTCTTCCACTGTGTAGCGAATGGTAACGAGAGATCCCTGGGTGTACTCCCCGCAATCGGTTTCCAGGATGACCCGGTTAAAGGCATCCGACCAGATCCCTCGATTGAAATGCTCCATGTCGCAGTAATTGAGGTCGCTCTCCTGCCACACCTCGAGTTCTTCCCTGTTGCTCTCTACCCCTGAAAGCTCAGCCCATACCTGCACCTTTCCCGCATCGAGGGCCGTGAAGATCCCGCCTGCCTCTATCCTTCCCACTCTCGAGTCAGAGACGCGCCACGTAGCGCTTTCTGTCACCTCCCGGGAGATTCCCACGTCGTAGTCTGCGAAAGCGTGGAAGAACGCGTTCCCGCCCTTCTTTACGATTCTTTCGGGTTGCTCGGCATAGGCATAAAGCGAAACAACCGTGGCTTCGGCCACGATCTCGGCGGTACAAGGAGCAGACGTTACTCCGTCTCTTGCCGCTGTGATCACCGTTGTCCCCCCGCCAAGCGCTTGGAAGAGGCCATGGACATCGATCGTTCCCACCCCTGGTTCCGTAGATACCCAGGTGACATTCTCGGTGATCTCCTCCCAGTACCCGGTGTCGTAGTGAGCGATCGCATGGAAAGGCACTTCATCGCCGGCAAGGACGGTGATCTTTTGGGGCAGCGGCTGTGGACAGCAGGGGGCATCAGACTCCCTGAGAGGCAGGGGTTGAGGGGAGCGCTCAGCATAAATCTCGATCGAGCTTATGGTCGCCTTATCCACCACCCGGATCTCCAAGGGATCGCTGGTCTTTCCTTCGAGCTCTGCCGTGAGCAAGGTGTTCCCCGCAGCGACGCCGGTAAAAAGCCCCGTCTGGTCGATCCGTCCAACCGCTTCTGGGACCAGGCGCCAAGCGACCTCATCCGTGATGTCTTCCGAATAACCCCCATCGAAGCTTCCACTGGCTCTGAAAAGGAGGCTGTCGCCCGTAAGAACCGAGTTGGTGCATTGTGGCAGGTACCAGGGGCTACTCGAGACCCCGCTCGGGGTGCCAACCCCAGCCTCCTCAGCCCCCGCCGTGAGGACGCTGCAAGACAAGTTTTCTACGGTGATTTCCTGTAACGCAGGCCGAGGAGTCACTTCTATAGAGAGGGGAGCGCTCGTAGTATCGGCAAACGAGGCGGTTATCTCTGTCTCGCCCGCACTCAGCGCCTTGACCTCGCCCCAATCGTTGACCTCCGCTACCTCCGCGGCGGTGGAGCGCCAGGTCGCAAGAAGGTCGAGGGAAAGGCGGCTTCCGTCCTCGTAAATCCCCACGGCCGCCAAATGCCCCGTCTGCCCAACGACGAGGGAAGGAGCTTCCCCCGGTGCGGCCCAGCCGACGATCTCGATAGCGACGAGATCACCCGTAGAGCAAGGGTGTGGAGGGAGAGCTTCATCGCCAGGCTCGCAGGTGTCGATTTTCCCATCCCCATTCGTGTCGCTGAGCACCAGCCCTTCTGCAGTCAGATATTCCACGAGCTCCCCGTCGCGGAAGTAGGCGTGCGGGCCGCTGGTGAACATGACGGAGACCCACTCTCCTCGCTCGTCCCTGTAACGCGAGGTTACCTTCGCCTCCCCCCAGCGCATCTCGACGCCCACCAGCGTATCGCTGCCATCTACGACGGTCACGGGAAAGCGGACAGAAAGAAGGTTGCCATTCACGGTCTTTTGTACTGCCACCCAGTGCGTGCCTGGAGAAAGCTCGGAAATCGTGAACGTACCATCTCCGGCGGTCTCGCCGTTGCGTGAGGTTTCCTCTACCCTCCACGTAGCGGATGCGAGCGGATGGATAACGCCCCCTTCTCGAGCGCCCCCCGGGACAATCGGGCTAGCCTGGCCGTCGACGGTGGGCAAGCCTTCATGGGCGAGTACGCGGCCTCGGACGGTGCCTGCCTCTAGCGTATGGCCACCTGATCCTGTCCCTCCCTCGGAGCCGCAGCCCCACATGGCGCACGTGAGCCAAAGGGCAGCGCCCGAAGCGGCAGCCGCGAGCCTGAGAAGCCTGTGTCTTCTCGTCTTCATGACCCACCCCCTAAACCAGATAGGCTTGCCTTATAAACAAAACGTGTTTAACAGTCAACCGTTGGCTGTTTGACAGGCTCCCGCCGATCGGTTATTCGTTCTTCATGGCCCGGAAGAGATCTCCGCTCAAAGGGATAAAAGACATCTTTTACGAGACGCGGGTTCTGATGGGGCGTGGATACACGCTCAAGCGTTTCTCCGTCGAGGTTTTGGGTGGGGCGGTCGACCCCGTCATGCTGAGCTACATCGAGAAGGGAAAGCGCTTCCCCAGCGAAGCCGTGGTGAGGCGGCTGGCCGAGGTGCGAGGGGAAGATCCCCGACAACTGCTCGTGCTTCTGTGGCAGGATCGCATCCTCCACGCCTTCCGGCGCGAGCTGCGCCGCGTCATAAAGGGCGACGAGGGGGGAGAAGGCGGGGCGGAGCTCGCCTTCTTTCTGAGCCGCGCAATCGCCGCGCTTCCGGACGATGGAAGCTGGCTGAGCGCGGCTGAGTGGCGGCGGGAGTTGCGCAGGGCGGCGAGGGAAGCCGGCAAGAAGCAGATAGCTTTCAAGGCCGTGCTAGCCGTCTTGCAGGCCCAGGGCCTCATCGAGCAGCGCGGCGAAAAGGTCAGGCGTTTGGGCAGCCACTACGTTGCAGGCAGCCCGGAGGAGAAGCGATCCTTGGCCTTGGAGTTCTGCGGTATTTTTACCAAGGGGCTGCTCGATAAGGTCGTGCGTCAAGAACGGGAGACATATCTGCGCAATCACTACCTGCAGATTCCCAAGGAAAGGATTGTGGAATTCCACCGCCGGCTGGATGAGGCAGTGCGCCGGGTAGTCGCGGAATTCGCCGTCGAAGAGAGCAAAGGGGGCGACTTCCTAAATGTGCTCATTACCTCTACCCCCTTCTGAGGGAGGAGAGATCATGAAACGGCTTCGAATGACCTTGGGGCTTTTGCTCTTGGCCTCGGGCCACCTCTTGCTGGGTGGCTGCGGAAGCGGGTCGAGCGGGTTCGATCCTGTCGCGGCAGAGCAGGACGCGATCGAGCAGGTGAGGCGGGAGGGAGGCTGTGCGCAGGCGGATGACACAATCATCTGCGCTTCCGGCGCTCGGTTGCCTCGGACCGCGGCTCCGGAGTCGAGTGGCGATGAGGCCACCTTGACGATCGATCCGGCCTCGGGAGCGAGCTCTTCCTGCCTGCGGGAAGAGCCCGACGGGAACTGCGCCATCGGAGTGACCATTGTCCCTCGAGGGTTTGCGAGCGGCAGCGTCTTTTTCGCGGCGGCACGCAGCCAAGAGCCGCCCTCCGCGTGGAGATTGGCAGCTTCCCCTTTCGCTCCCTCGCCGCAAGACCCTGAGCTTTACGAGGCGCTGGTACCAGTGACGAGCGGCCCCTCGGGAGACACCGGAAAACTGCAAGTGGCTGTGCTTTTCTACCCGCCTGGCGCCGCTCTTCCTGCTGCGGGCACCACAGAAAGCCTTCTCGGAAGCTTCAGGACAAGCGCTGTTTTTGTGGTGACCGACGTCACCGTAACCCAATGACATCGCTGTGCGAGGACGCTGACAACCATTTGGCATGAACAGGGCGCGCGGTCCCCTATGTGCCGATGTGGTGTCGTCGGTCGTCACGAGGGTGGGACCAGGGATAGGCGAGGGGCGCGCCGGAGCCACCGAGGTGGTTCAGCCGGCCCGTGCGATGCAGGTTTCGGGGCCAATGCAAGCCTTGGGTGCTGCGAGAAGCCGACGTCTGCGGGCGCGCTGAGAGTGGAGCGTCACTTCGATCCGATGTCTGGTATTCCTTGCAGTTGACGACGCAGGGCACGCAGCGTGCGGCTGGTCTTTCGGGCCAGGGGGAAGCGTGAGATGAAGACGGTCTCGACGTTGGGCTCGGCTTCGCCCCCCTCGGCCTTCGCTGGGTAAGGCTAAGTCGCGGCGGGTAAAAATCGCCGCTTGGCCGTAACGGACGAGCTAGGACTCGATGGCCGCCACGTCCCCCGCATTACCGGAGGTGACCAGGCAGAAATGGTTTTCCACCGCTTCCACTTGTGCGGTGTAGCGTACCAGGCAAATACGCCGTCTTTTCGCCGGTGCCAGAGGGGACGAAGATTGGCTCGGCGCCGCTTCGCTCGAGCAAGCGCGAGACCCAGGCAAGCTCGATGTCATAGTATGCCTTGTTGCCTACACGCCCCGGTGGCGTCTCGAACACGTCGATCCTCTCCCCAGGGTGAATGTCGAAATACCCTCGCTCGGCCGGGGTGACGTGAAGCTTGTCGTGCACATGGGCGTGGTCGGTCGGCGCGACGAGATGGGTCACGTCGAATGCTTTGCCCTCGCGCGCAAGCGGTTGGGTGCCGCGGACTCTGTAAAGGGAGCGCTTCGCCGCCAAGCTCTTGAAAAAGCTTGTGTAACACGCGGGCATCTCTGCAACCTCCCTCATCGCCTGGCGGGAGTCCAAGTCCGGACGCCTGGCTGAGAAAGGCTGGGCGGCGAAGAACTCCGGCAAAAGCAAGAAGTGGCAGTTGTACCCCGCACCGGTGTCGTCGAAGGAAGAAAGTGAGGTTTCGCACGAAGTAGTGCCAGCACCTGATCGTGCGCATCGGATCCTTGGCGGCGCACACAAACCCTGCGCACCGGGCGGCGAAGGGAACGCCGCCGCGATCTTTCGCTTCGTCGGCTCGCAGGCGGGATCGAGCACTTCGAGAAGCGTTCGGTAAGCGAGGCGCGAGTCGTCGCCCACGCAGTCGAGCGGCACGCACTTCACCTGGTCGCCGGCCTTGAGACCGGCGTTCGAGGAGGGATCCTTCGGTTTGCCGGCCTTCACGGCTTGGAGTAGTTCTCGGCCGTCATCTTGCCGGCGAACCCCCCGTACCGGGGAATGCGACCGCAGGCCATCGCGCGCCTCAAGTTGTAGCGCCTGACCAACGCCTTGCAGGCAAGGTAGAGAAGGCGTGCTACCTCTTCCCCGCGCAAGGCAGGGTGAACCGCGATGGTCGGCGCCGCAGAGTGTACGGTTCCTTGGCGCGTGCGTGGCGAAAGTACCGGCGCCGGTAATCTCAGCGTGGGTGTAGGCGGGACATCCCGGTCGCGTCAGACTGCGAGCGAGGTGGCGTAGGCGACCACGCGCCCGCTTCTTCCAGAAGCTGCGCCCCCCGGAAAAGGCCGCCGATGGCATCCGGCAGATGCGCTGGTCGTCTTGCTCCCGCCTAGGATAATCGGGATGGGCCGCTTTGTGACATTCCCCGATCGCCGGGATGTTTTCCGGTTTCCACGTGCGAACCCTTGCCTTGGCATCTTCTACCATAAGGGCTCCTCTTTTCCTCTGTGGGAATGCGCTCCGGAGAACCTCGCCCGCGACTCCTCGGATGTTGCACAGGCACGCTGCACCCGCGCCGGCCGCTGAGACTCATGCGCCAGCGCCCGCGAATTTCAAGGGCCGAGGGGAGTGGAGCTATTCTTCTTTCCTTCGCGCAGCGCCGGCGCATCGCATTGTTAAACGGCTGGATCGAATGGTAGAGTTGGGCTCCGGCTCGAGCTGGGGGTTCTGTGGGGGACTTCGCGATACTGGGAGACCTTGTCGTCATCTTCGCCGTAGCGGTCTGCGCGGTCGCGCTCCTGCGCCGGCTCGGCGTCCCGCCCATCGCGGGCTTTATCCTGGCCGGCGTTGTCGTCGGCCCGGGGGCACTCGCCCTGGTCGACGACCCACACCAGGTGGAGCGGCTGGCCGAGGTTGGGGTTGCGCTTCTGCTTTTCGGGATAGGCCTCGAGCTCGATTTGGCGCGCCTTAGGCGGCTTTGGGCGCCGGTCCTTCTGGGCGGAGCGATTCAGGTGTCTCTCACTGTCGGCGCATCCGCGGCGCTCGGCGTGCTCTTCGGGCTGTCGGTCCCGAGCTCGATTTTCTTGGGATTCATGATCGCGGTGTCGAGCACGGCGATCGTGCTCCGTGGCCTCGAAGCCCGCGGGGAAGTGGACGCCCCTCACGGACGCCTTACGCTCGGTATCCTCGTCTTCCAGGACTTGAGCGTAGTCCCGATGATGCTCGTGCTACCGGTACTGGCCGGCGCCGACACGCCGGCTTCGACCATAGCGTTCGCCCTTTTCAAGACGGTCGGAATGCTCGCGGGGGTACTGATCTCCGCATGGGTGGTCGTTCCCCGCCTCCTCCACTGGATCGCGGTAACCAGGCAGCGGGAGCTCTTCGTGCTCGTGGTATTCCTAGTCTCGATCGGCACCGCGTGGGTCGCTTCCAGGGCGGGGGTTTCGCTAGCCCTCGGTGCGTTTCTGGCTGGGCTCGTCGTCGCGGGATCCGAATACCGCCATCAGGCTCTCTCCGATCTCATTCCGTTTCGGGAGGTTTTCACGAGCCTCTTTTTCGTGTCGGTGGGAATGCTTCTCGAGCCGCTCTCCCTGTTGCCGAACTCCGGCCACATTCTGAGACTGCTGGCTGGCATCCTGGTCGGCAAGTTTCTGATCGTGTTCCTTACCGGCACGCTCATGGGTCTTCCGGGCCAGGTGACCTTCCTCGCGGCTTTGGCCCTTTGCCAGGTGGGCGAGTTTTCCTTCGTCCTGCTGCAGGCGGCGAACCCGCACCTGTTGAACGAGCGCCTCGTGGCGACCTTCCTGGCGGCCGCGATCCTCTCCATGCTTATCACGCCGCTAGCGCTCGCCGCGGGCCCTCGGCTGGCGGCCGGGGCACGCAGGCTCAGGGTGTTCTCGCAGCTGCTCGGCGTGCCGGCCGCGGAAGAAGCGGAGGCGGCTTCGCAGGGATGGCGCGACCATGTCTTGATCGCCGGTTACGGGGTGGCCGGGCAGGAGCTCGCCCGCTCGCTCAAGGAATGCGATATCCGCTACCTGGTCGTCGATCTCAATCCTGAAAGCGTCCGCCGCGCGAGGCGCCAGGGCGAGCCTGCGTACTTCGGCGACGTCACGAGTGTCGAGGTCCTAGAACGCCTGGGAGCGGCCTGCGCCCGGGAGGTGGTGCTGCTCATAAATGACCCAGGGGCGACGGAGCGGGCGATCGCCGCCGTGAGGCAGGTAAATCCTACCGTTCATATCGTCGTTCGCTCCAGGTACCTAGCCGATCTCGAGCCTCTGGTAGCGGTAGGTGCCACCAAGGTGGTCCCGGCCGAACTAGAGGCCGCGGTCGAGGTCGCCGCCCACGTACTCGGCCGACACGGGGTGGATCCCGAGCGGACTCGAAGCCAGATCGCTCGCATACGAAGCCGCCGGGGCGAGGAAGACCCGGCGGAAGACGGCGCTTCGAAGGATGCGCCTCCCGTTTGAAGAGCCCGGCTCGCCTGCGGCGGCAGCGCCGCTTGCGGGCAGACGCAAGGGCTCGCGCCACCTGCGCAAGAGAGGTGAGGCTTCGCTTTGGCGACGATTCGGGCGCGAGCGACCCTTATCGCCTCGCGAGCAACCAAAGGCCGGTGGCGGCCGAAACCCCTGAGGCCACGAGCACCCCAAGCTTGGCCTGTCGATGAAGTGGACTCCCCTCACCGTAGGCTAGCCCCGCGATAAAGAGGGACATGGTAAAGCCGATGCCGGCTATGACGCCGAGGCCATGGATCTGGCGCCAGGAAACCCCGGCTGGAAGGCGAGCCAGGCCCGCCTTCACCGCAAGAAAGGTGGCACCCAGGACGCCTATCTGCTTTCCGACGACCAAACCCAGGATGATGCCCAGCGAGACCGGCCTGGTAAGGTCTGCCAGAGTAACCCCCGCAAGCGACACTCCCGCGTTGGCCAGCGCGAAAACGGGCATGATGCTGAAGGCAACCACGGGGTGAAGCGCCCCTTCCAGCCTGGCCAGAGGGGATCTCCACTCCTCGAGCTTATTCTTGAGCGTAACCATCGCGAGGGCCGCGCCTGCACCCGTGGTTTTCTCCGCCAGGGACAAAAGCTCGCGCACCTGCGCAATTACCTCGGCGCGGCTGTGGCGCTGGGTCGCCGGCACGCACCAGCCGACCACGACACCCGCTATGGTCGCATGGATACCGCTTTTTAGGAGCGCCACCCAAAGAGGGATCCCGAGCACACAATACCACCATGGCTGGCGCACGCCAAAAAGGTTCAGGAGAACGAGCCCCAGGGTGAAAAGGCCCGCCACGCCCAGCGCCCCAGCCGATAGGTCGGTAGCGTAAAAGAGCGCGATGACGACGATGGCGCCGAGGTCGTCCACGATGGCGAGCCCCGCAAGAAACACGACCAGGCTCGTCGGCACGCGCTGGCCGAGCAATCGCAGGCAACCAAGCGCGAACGCGATGTCGGTGGCCATCGGGACGGCCCAGCCCCGGGAGATCGGATGGTGCGGTGCCAAAGCGAGAAAAAGGAGGGCCGGGAGGACCATCCCACCTGCGGCGGCTGCCGTAACACCGGCCGCCTTTTTGACCGAGTCAAGTTCGCCCGCCACGACTTCGCGCTTGATCTCGAGGCCGACCAAAAGAAAAAACAACGCCATGAGCGCCTCATTGACCCAGAGAATGAGCGGTTTCGATAGACCGAAGTTTTCCGCGCCCACGGTAACCGTTGCGGCCCAGAAGGCCTCGTAGAAGCCTGCGAACGGGGAGTTGGACCAGGCTAGCGCCACCACCGTAGCGAGAATGAGCACCGTACTGCCGAGCGCCTCGGTGCGAAAAAAAACCTCGAACGGACGAAGAAGCCTCACAAATGTAGCGCGCCGCCCTGCCATCGAGGGCAGATAATAGGCACGGCTAGCGTAACGTATCAATCAACCGCCAAGATTAGATCTTGCTCCGATGCGTTTTTCGAACGTCAAAGCTGCACGTTCGAGTTCCACCGTGTGAGGGTCGCCTTCGACCGCCGGTCGCCCTCGATGCGATCCTCCCGCGCCACGTCCCTACCACAGTGAGCCTAGCGGTGGAGAATGTGCCAGATAAAAGAGACTTCGGCCTGCGACACCGTCACGTCAAGATCCGACCCCGC
>JBBIJE010000005.1:68804-211740 GCA_037446155.1 Myxococcales bacterium
TCTGACCCCGCTTCGTTAGAGTTCGACCTTCTTGCCCTTGGCCGGCTGGATCACTCCCCGAATGCCCGCCTCCCGCAGGCCCTGCGCCAGCGCCTCTCGCGCCGCCTGCTCGCCATGCACGAGGGCGACCTTTCGAACATGGCCCCGTTTGGCCGTGCGGCGGGCGAAGGAGAGGAGACCGCTTCGGTCGGCATGGGCAGAGAAACCATCGAGGGCGTGAATCTCGGCCAAGACGTCGCGCTCGAGCCCGAACACCTTCACCTCGCGTCTACCCTCGATGAGCCGCCGTCCGAGCGTATGCTGTGCCATGAACCCCACTATGACAACGCTGTTCTTGGCGTCGCCAAGTCCCCGCGCCAGGTGGTGCAGAATCCGTCCCCCTTCGCACATCCCCGATCCGGCGATCACGATGCAGGGCTCGCCGCTCGCCTGGAGGGCCTTGGACGACTCGATGTCCGAGACATAACGCAGGCCGGGAGGCGAGAAGGGGTCGTTGCGCTCGAGGATGCGCACGTGGACATCGGATTCCAGGCTCTCGGGGTGCAGCTTGTAGATCTCCGTGATCGCAACGGCAAGAGGGCTATCGATGTAGATCGGCACCCTGGGCACCTTGCTTCTCTCGTGCAACCGCTCCAGCGCGAACAAGACCTCCTGCGCCCGCTCGAGCGCGAAGGTCGGAATATACACTCGCCCCCCGCGCTCGATGGTTTTTCGCACAATCTCTCCGAGCCTCTCATCCGCGCGGGCGAGGTCCGGATGCTGCCGGTCCCCGTAGGTGCTCTCGGTCAGCAGAAAATCGACCCCTTCCACCGTCTCGGGATTGCGAAGAAGCGGAAGCTCCTCGCGCCCCAAATCGCCGGTGTAGAGAAGTCGCACGGCGCGCCCCCGCTCCTGGATGTCTAGCTGCACGAGCGAGGATCCGAGCACGTGCCCCGCATTGTGAAAGGTCATCGTTACACCTGGCGCCACGGAAAGCGGCCGGTGGAGCGGAACCGAAATCATCTGGGAGATCGCGCGCTCGACATCTCCCACCGTGTAGAGGGTCTCTATGCGCTGCGCCCTTCCCTCCCGCTCGAAGCGCTTGTTGAGATAGCGGGCGTCCTGCTCCTGGATCATCGCCGAGTCGCGAAGCATCACGCTACAGAGGTCGCGGGTCGGCGGCGTACAGTAAATGTTGCCGGCAAAGCCTCGCCGGCTGAGCGTAGGGATATTCCCACTATGATCTATGTGCGCGTGGCTCAAAATGAGCGCGTGCGCTCCGACCGCCCACTTAGGGACCTCGCGGTTGAGCTGGTTGGCCTCGGCCCGGTGCCCCTGATACAGGCCGCAGTCGAGAAGGATATCCACGTCGTTGGCATGGATGCGATGAAGAGAGCCGGTCACGCCTTCGGCTGCACCGTGAAATTGCAAGTACATCGCCTACCTTCAGGCTGCCCGCGCGATCGAGCGGCGCGAGTGGGGACGATACAAGATAGGACGCCGCAAAAAAAGGCGGGTGGCCAATCGCTACGAGCGCGAGGCGATCGGCGCTGGTTCAATGGCAAGGCCCAGGTTCTCGGGAGCGGCTGGCCGACTTCCGCGCAATCTTCCCCCTTTTTTGCTGCGCCTTCGTCAAGCAAGAACGCGTCATTGCACTCGCTACCGACCTGCCGCTCTGTTGAACGGGGACCACCTGACCGCGGTCTTATGCCTGGACTCGAGGTAGAGGGGAGCCTGACGACGCCTGCGGCAGCCAGCCTGCGATGGCGGGTGTCGATCTGCGGACGATCCAGCGCCCCATGGGGCTCTAAAGCCTCGCGGCCACGCAGCGCCATCTCCACCCAACTGCGAAGCGCGAGAGAAAGGCGGTGGCCCCATTTGGCGCTGCGAGGTGGCACGTATGTGGCATGCAAAGCCAGAATCGCCGAGGCGCTAAACAGCGGGCGGGCGCTAAGTTCTTGAAAACGCGATGGTCGCAGCTGGACTCGAACCAGCGACCTCCTGCATGTGAGGCAGGCGCTCTAGCCAACTGAGCTATGCGACCAAGTCGCGAGGCCCGTTAACCCAACTACAGAATGCGCGCTTAGGTGTCAATCGCGCCGGTTGCGCACCCCGCCCCCTGAGAGCAGGTATCACCATGCGCCTGCAGGAGGCGCGCGCAGGTTCTCCGCGGTTGCCGCTATCGTTTCTTGCGCGGCCCAGCGACCAGATGGTACTTGCCGAACCGAAGAGACAGAACCGGATCTCCAGCCGGCGTCAACACCCCTTCCCCTTTGGTACGAAAAGTCAAGCGCCCGCTTCGGCTGACTTTGAAATCTAGCCCCCGCAACTGCAGCGGCAGCCGGGATTTCACCGCTCGGGCGTTGGAGACGCTGGTCCGGGCAACCGTGCCCGACGCCAGGTCAAGAGAGAAAAGCAGCGCATGATTGCCTTCCGCACCGTCGAAAATACTCAGGGTAACGGGGTTGCTCTCCGCGGCGATCAGGAGCTCCTCGGTGAAGACCTCGCCCGATGCCCGCACCTGGAAGCGGTTAGTCTGCGTTTGGTTACGCCAGCGCACCCGGAAGCTGCCAGTCTTGAGCGAAACACAGGCTTCTGTCGGAGCTTGATCGGGATTGAAAAGATCCACGCAATTGTCGCACGGGTCGGCAAAGCCATCTCCGTCCGAATCGGTTTGATCGAGACTGAAGAGCCCCGGGCAAAGGTCGGCTTCGCAAATCTGAAGCGGCGTGGGAAACTCTCCGTAGCCGTCCCCGTCGCGGTCATTGCACGTGTCGCAATCGTCTCCGATGCCATCCTGGTCGAAGTCCGATTGCAGCGGGTTCGCCACATCGGGACAGTTGTCCAGACAATCGATGGTGCCGTCGCCGTCGCTGTCATCGCCGCTACATAGAAAAACGGTCCCTGCATCAACCAATCCCCCTGGTTTGCTCTCGGGCGCGCCAAGTGCCATTTTCTCGTCCAGTCCAGGCGGAAGCCGCAGGCACGACTCGCCCAGCCGCACGCCTACTGACGGACCCAGCGCGCGCCCGAGCTGTTGGAGGGTCGCAGAAGAGAAGAAGAGAGCCGCGCCCAGCCCGTTGAAGGCATTCGGGGCGCCCGCGACGAAGTCATCGATACCATCACCGTCCAGATCGGAAACGGTGGCGAGGCAACGGCCCAGCCGAAAGCCGGATTTAACCCAAGGAAGGTCGATCTTGCCGAGGAGGCCGAAGGTGGCGGAAGAATAGATCCTAACCTGCCCTCCGTTGGAAGCACCGGTCAGGTCTACGCCGGGAACCCCGATTCCGATGTCGCGACGGCCGTCGCCGTCGAGATCAGGAAGCAACTCGACCGCACTGCCGAGATTGCCGGTGCGGGCAACACCATCGATTCGGCCGATCGCAGAGCCGTCGACCCCAGAGACCAGGAAGACGGAGCCCGCGTCCTTCAGCCCGTCGCCTCCCCCCGGAATGTCCTCGAGGACGGCGCTTACCGCAAGATCGTTGACGCCGTCCGCGTTGAGATCGCCCACGTTGGCTAGTTTCGTGCCGAAGTTGCTGTAGGTATCGTCACCAACGAGCCGATAGAGAACCGCCAGCGTCCCGCTCGCGGCACTTGCCCCGGAGTACACGGTGGCACTACCTACTGGGCGTCCGGCAGCATCGGCGCCTTGGTGAGAACCGACGGCAAAATCGGAAACACCGTCCCCATTTACGTCGCCGAGCGAAACGACCGCTTTGCCATGGCTCTCATAACCGGTAGTCCCGTCGCCAGTCGCGATGAAGCTGCCGTCGGCCCCGGATACGACGTAGATCCTGCCGACGTTACTGACTTTTACGATGACAATGCCCCCCGGCGCATAGGGGTCCGGCCGCTCGATGAAAATGTCGAAATTGACGGCGCCCACTAGGAGCTCGGCAACCCCGTCACCGTCGAGATCGCCAGCCGAGGCCACCGACGTGCCGAATTCGTCGCCGCTGTTCTCCCCCGTAACGGAGAAGATCTCGGTGCCGGTGGCGCTCGAGAAAACCCTAACCTTGCCCACCCGGTTATTGCCCCCGACCCAAGCCAGAGGTTGACCCAAAGCTAGATCGCCGATCCCGTCCCCATCGTAGTCCCCAACGACCGCCACGACCTCCCCGAACTTCGCGTCACTTTCGTCCCCGTTTATCACCCTACAGGGTGCAACCTCCGGCACTGCGGAGACCATGATCAATGACACGATCGATATGGCGAAAACCTTTTGCCCTATAAGCCACCCCAGACTCTTGATACGAAAAACCATTACTCAACCCTCTTGCCGGTACGTAGTCGCATCTAGCGCGCGCAACAGCTCGGCCTCGCCGAGCGGCTTTCTCAAGAAAAAGTCAGCACCGGGACCCCTTTCGGGGCTCTCTGACGTCTCCTCCGGTCCCCTCCGCCCACTCATGAGGATCAACTTAGGAGGCTCTGGTAACCGATGCAAGGCGTGCATGAGTTCCGGCCCTCCCATCCGCGGCATTTCCATGTCCGCCAGTACTACATCCGGTACTGCGACACGAACTAGACCGAGCGCCTCGCGGCCGTCCGAGGCCACGGTCACAGACCATCCGCGAGCTTCTAACAACTGTGCGATCACCGCCCTGAGTTCTTCGTCGTCGTCCACTACGAGAATCGACTTCACCCTCCCCGCACGCCCCGCCGAAGAGACAACCTCCGGCATCACCGCCTCCCGTTCTCGCTCCATTGGAATCACGGCACCAATCCCTAGAAGAGGCGCTGCAACCGACGTGCCACAGCGGAGACGATCTTCTCGCTTCGGATGCGCACCGATCGAATGGCAGAGGCGCGAACCCAGATGCGTCGCACAATGCCCCGCCCGTGGCGTTTTGCAACGAGCCGCACCTGTGGCTTAGCGACCGTACTCGTCGAGCTTGCGGTAGAGAGTCTTGCGATCGATCCCCAGGATCGCCGCCGCCTCGGTCTTGTTCCCGCCGGTGAATTCGAGCACCGAGAGAATGTGCGCCCGTTCTAGATCCGCTAGCGACTGGGGCCTAGACCCGGTACCGAGTCGAGCCGGTACCTGTCTGGTTATCTTTACCGGAAGGTCACCGGGACCGACCTCGTGGCCCGTCGCTAGGGCGGCCGCCCGATGGGCCACGTTCTGCAGCTCGCGGACGTTACCCGGCCAGTAATAACCGACCAGGAAGCGCAAGGCCTCGCGGGAGAAGGAAAGCTCGGGGCGCCCGAGTTCCCGGCAGGCTCGCGCAAGGAAGTGGTTGGCAAGAAGCGGGATATCCTCCACTCGCTGCCGCAGAGGAGGAATTTCAATGGTTACCACGTTGATTCGGTAATAGAGATCGGACCTGAAGCTTCCTTCCTCCACCTCGCGCTCGATATCTGCGTTGGTGGCGGCGAGGATTCGCACGTCGATCGATTCTTCCTTGTTAGATCCCACGGGGCGCACGACCTTGTTCTCGACGGCGTGGAGGAGCTTGGCCTGCAAATCGACCGGTAGCTCCGCGATCTCGTCGAGAAAAACGGTCCCGCCGTCAGCGGACTGGAATAGCCCTTTGCGCTCCTCCCGAGCATCGGTGAACGCCCCGCGGCTGTGGCCGAAGAGCTCCGATTCGAGCAGCGTGGCAGGTATGGCGGCGCAGTTTACGGTAACGAAGGTACCCGCGCTACGCTTGCTGTGCGCATGGATCGCGCGAGCCACCATGTCCTTGCCGCTCCCGCTCTCCCCTGTAATGAGAACGGTGCTCTCGGTGGGAGCTATCCGAGCTACGAGATCGAAGACGCGCTGCATGGCCGCGCTCCTACCGATCATGTCTCCCAAGCGATAGCGTCCGCTGAGCTCGCGGCGCAGTCGTGCCACTTCAAGGCGCAGTCTATGTTCCTCGAGGGCTCGCTTCACCGTCATTACCACGGCCTGGGAATTGAAGGGTTTGCTCAAGTAATGATACGCACCGCGGCGCATGCATTCGACGGCGTTGTCTATGGTCCCGAAGGCTGTTATAATTATTACCTGGACGTCCGGCTTGTTAAGTTTGATCCAGTCCAAGAGATCGGTCCCGCTCATCCCCGCAAGCCGAAGATCCGAGACCACCAGATCCACATGCTCCCGCTCGAGAATCGAGAGGGCCTCCTCGGCTTGTCCGACGGCCCGCGGCGCCCAACTCTCCCCGTCGCCCGCCTGCCGCAGGAGGTCGAGCAGGAGCTCCCGCATGTCTTCTTCATCCTCGACGATGAGGATCGTCGCCCGAGGATCTTCCACTGCCATCGCCCTCACTGCTCGCGAACGGGGAGCTCGATGGTAAACTTCGCGCCGCGACCTTCCCCTTCGCTTTCGGCGCTGATCTCCCCTCCGAAGCCTTCCACTATCTCCCTGGTAATCGCAAGGCCCAAGCCGGTCCCTCCCTTGCGCCCCTTCGTGGTGAAAAATGGCTCGAAGATCTGGGGGAGGTCTTTGGGATCGATTCCCCGGCCATCGTCCTCGACGACGATGGTAAGCCGGCTTTGCCCGTCGGCAGGCCAGCGGGTGCATAGCCTTGCGTGGCCGCCGCCCGGTGTCGCCTGCAAGGAGTTGACAAGGAGGTTCAGGAGAACCTGCTGTAACTGGTCCGGGTCGAGCATGACCGGCTTCACGTCGGCTGCCAAATCGCATTCGATCGCAACGCCCCTCGCCTTGGCTTCTTCCGAAACGAGCTCCACCACGGTTCGCGCCACGGCGTTTACGTCGGTCACGCGGCTATTCGACTCCCCTGGCGCCATGTCGAGCAAGCTCCTCACGGTGCGCTCGATCCGCTCGATTTGCGCCACCACGCTACGCAGGTTCTCCCGCAGCGCGCCGTCCGAGGTCTTGGCAAGAATCAACTCCGCCCTACCTTTTATAACGGATAATGGAGTAGCAATGTCGTGCGCCAATCCCGAGGCGATCTTTCCTATCGCAGCGAGCCGCTCGGAGCGATGCAGCTCCCGCTCCAACTTCAGGGTCCGCTCGTGTTCGTCCACGAGTTTGCGCCGTGCCTCCTCGAGACGAAGTGCCATGCGATTGAACTCCCGGCCTAGTTCGCCGATCTCGTCCTCGCCGGCTGCCGCCGCAGGCCGGAACCTTCCCTCGCCTAACTCTTTCACTGCCATTGCCAAGGCGGCGATCGGCTTCGAGACGTGCCGCCAACTCAAGATCCACACCAGCCCGCCCCCGATGCCGATGAGAAGGAGCGTTTCGAGGGCCGTCCGCGCCGTCCTTCTGATTACCTTGTCCCATATCCAGTGCAGGTCCTGCACCACCGCGAACGCGCCAACGAGGTCTCCCTGCGGTCCCAGCAGGGGACCGACGTAATAATAGTACTCCCGCTCCAAACCGGGCGAGGGAGCGTCGACCGGGTGGCCCGTCGCCAGTGCCTGCCTGACTGCCGACCGAGGAATCGTTTTCTCCGCCAGGTCCTCCTCGCCCTGGGTTACCGCGGCGCGCTGGCCGCGCGCATCGAACATGGCAACGAGCGCTACCTTGCTATACCCCCCGATTCCGTCCACCATCCGCTGGGTATCCCCGAGCTCCCCACGGCGCAACGCGCCCTCCAAGGCAAGCTGCATCGTGCGTGTGAGCACCCTAAGCTCCCTTCGCATCTCGCCGCCAGCTACCGTCACGGTCTCCCTTAGCATCGAGTACTCGTGAGCCCCCATGACCGCTACGATAACCACGCCGAGCGACACCGTGAGCTTGGTTCCGACCCTCATAACCGCGTCACGTCGGGCGATTCGGCGCGCCTCTTTCGCCGGCCCCTTGGAAGCCGATCGCGGCCGAGCCCTCGGGGAAGGTGAGCATTTCTCATGCGAGCGGGCCCCCTTGCATGAAAACATATCCAAGATGGCAAGAGCGATGCAAGCTCAAAGATTCGCCTGCCGGTTGCCATCCTGGCCTAGCCTCTCTAGCCTGTGTCTTGGGCGGCCGACCGCGATTCGACGGCAAAGGACGGCGATCGGCGCCCGGGAAAGGAGCCAACATGAAGGGAGCAGAGCTTTTCGCGCGCTGCCTCGAGCGCGAGCGGACAAGACTCGTCTTCGGAGTGCCGGGGGAGGAATGTGCCGATCTCCTCCTCGCTCTCGAACAAAGCAAGATAAAGTTCGTGGTGTGCCGGCACGAGCAGGGCGCCGCGTTCATGGCGGACATGGTGGGACGCCTGACGGGCGAGGCCGGAGTGTGTCTAAGCACCCTCGGGCCCGGAGCCACTAATCTGGTGACAGGCGTGGCCAACGCCAACTTGGACCGCTCTCCTGTTGTAGCCATTACTGGCCAGGCCGACACGCAGCGGCTGCACAAGGAAACTCACCAAGTGATGGATGTGGTGGGCCTTTTCAAGCCCATAACCAAGTGGACACATTCCATTTACCATGCCGACAACATCCCGGAGGTGGTACGGAAGGCCTTCAAGCGGGCGACCGCGGAAAAACCGGGGGCTTCGCACATCGAGCTTCCCGAGGACATAGCGAAAATGGAAACTTCGGAGTCACCGGTGGAGCCCAAGCCGGTGCGCAGGCCGGCCCCTGATTACAAGGCCGTGCGCGCCGCGCTGGAAATGATCGCCGAAGCTCGCTGCCCCGTGATTTTGGCCGGCAACGGATGCGTGCGCAAGCGCGCCGCCAAGCAACTGGGCATCTTCATGGACAAGACCGGCATCTATGCCTCCACCACGTTCATGGGCAAGGGGGCGGTGAGCGCGCGCCACCGACAGTGCCTTTTTACCGCCGGGCTGCAGGCCCGCGACCAGGTGATCGGCGCATTCGAACAGGCCGATCTGGTGCTGGCTATCGGGTACGAGCTCGCCGAATGGCACCCCTCGAATTGGAACCGGGGCTCGAAGAAGAAGATCTTACACATCGACTTCGAGCCGGCCGAGGTGGATCAGTATTACCGGCCCGATTGCGAAGTGGTAGCGGATATAGCCTCCTCGCTCTGGTCGATCAACGAGGAGCTCACCGCCAAACATCAAAAGGAGTCCTCAGCGCTGGCGTCGGTCAGGGTGGCGGTGGCGTCGGTCATAAGCGCTGGCGCCGACGACGGTGGCTTTCCCATGAAGCCTCAGCGCATCCTCGCCGATACCCGCTCCGTCATGGGGGACAGCGACATCTTGATCTCCGACGTAGGAGCCCACAAGATCTGGGTAGCCCGCCATTACCCGGCTTACGAGCCCAACACCTGCATCATTTCGAACGGGTTCTGCTCCATGGGCATGGCGCTCCCGGGAGCCGTCGCCGCCAAGATGGTGTGCCCCGAGCGCAACGTCCTGGCGGTTTGCGGCGATGGAGGCTTTCTCATGAACGTCCAGGAGCTTGCCACGGCGGTAATGTACAAAGTACCGGTAGTGGCGATGGTGTGGGTGGACGGTGGCTACGGCTTGATCGAGTGGAAGGAGCAGAACCAGTTCGGACGTAGTGCCTTCAATCGTTTCGAAAACCCCGACTTCGCCGCCCTGGCCAAATCCTTCGGGGCCCGTGGCTTCAACGTCGAAGCCGCCGACGAGCTCAAGCCCGCGCTCAGGGAAGCCTTCGCCGAGCGAGAAAAACCGACGGTGATCGCGGTCCCCGTCGATTATCGCGAAAACCTCAAACTAACTGCCGCACTGGGAACGATCGTGGCAAGAAGCTAGGGCCGGCCGCTAGCCCGAGCCGCGGCGCCAATCTGAACCACAGGCAAAGTCGGCCGGGGCGGAGCTATCGCTCGGCTCAACCCGGATAGCCGCTGCCAGCCCCGCGAGCCACCCGCTCGGCGGGGGGCAGCGGCTCATGGCTGCGCCTTTGCCGCTTCCCGCACGGCGTTCAGCGCGCTACCGGCGCGGAACCACTCTATCTGCTGGGCGTTAAACGAATGCCGGACGACGAATCGTTCCTCCGAACCGTCGCTGTGTTTCAACTCGACCTCCAGCGTTTGTCCGGGTGCCAAGCGATTCAGGCCGATCACGCTCACGCGGTCGTCTTCCCGAACTCTCTCGTAATCGGCCGGATCGACGAAATAGAGCGGTAGTATCCCTTGCTTTTTCAGATTAGTCTCGTGGATGCGAGCGAAGCTTCGAGCGATCACCGCCTTGCACCCCAAATAACGCGGGGACATTGCCGCGTGCTCGCGACTGGATCCCTCGCCGTAGTTCTCGTCCCCCACGACCACCCATCCCACACCCCTCTCCTTGTAATGACGCGCGATGGCGGCAAGTTTGCCGACCTCCCCCCCCTTGAGCCAGTTTTTCCCCTCTCCCACTCGGTCCCCGAACGCGCTGCTCGCCCCGAGGAACATGTTATCGGATATGCGATCCAGGTGCCCGCGGTACCTAAGCCAAGGACCCGCTGGGGAGATGTGGTCGGTGGTGCATTTTCCGCGCACCTTGGTGAGTAGCAAAAGATCGGTAAAATCCTTTCCGTCCCAAGGCGGAAATGGCTCCAATTTTTGCAAGCGCTCGCTCGCCGGCGATATGACGACTCGAACCGCACGCCTCCGCTCGACCGGCAGCGGCTCTATGCAACCGGGGCCGCCCGTGGCAAAGCCCTTTTCGGGAAGCGCCGGCGCCACGGGCGCCTTGAGTCTTACCGCTTTTCCCTCCCCCACTTGTATGGGATCGTTCGAAGGGTCGAACCGCAACGTACCGGCCAGAGCGTAAGCCGTCACGATTTCCGGGCTTGCGATAAAGGCGAGCGTCTGCGCATTCCCGTCGTTTCGGCGCGGGAAATTGCGGTTGAACGAAGTTATGATCGCGTTGGTTTGACCGGGCTCTATGTCCTCCCGCTTCCACTGCCCGATGCACGGCCCGCAGGCATTGGCGAGCACGACACCGCCTATGGCCTCCAGAGCCGCGAGTTGCCCGTCTCGCTTTACCGTCTCGTATATCTGGCTCGATCCGGGAGTGATGAAAAACGGGGACCGCACCTTGAGCCCGACCCTGGCCGCTTCGGAGGCGACGAGCGCGGCCCGCCCTATGTCTTCGTAAGAGGAGTTGGTGCAACTGCCGACGAGCGCGGCACTCAACCGCTCTGGATAACCTTCCTTGGAGACCGCCGCGGGCATCTGCGACACGGGCCTTACCAGGTCGGGGGTGTGAGGTCCTGCAACTTGAGGCTCGAGCGCCGAAAGGTCGATCTCCACGATCTCGTCGTAGTAACTCTTTGGGTCCTCGGCCACCTTCGCATCGGCCGTGAGCTCTTCCCGATGCGCCACCGCTAGATCGGCCACGGCCTGCCTGCCGGTTGCGCAAAGATAGACCGCGATCTGATCGTCGAAGGGAAAAATCGAGGTGGTGGCGCCGAGCTCGGCCCCCATGTTGGCGATCGTAGCCTTGCCGGTAGCACTGATCGAGGCGCAACCCGAGCCGAAATACTCGATGATTCTGTTGGTTCCGCCTTTGGTGGTGAGAATAGAGCAAAGCCTGAGGATGACATCCTTGGGAGAAGCCCAGCCGCGCAGCTTTCCGGTAAGCCTCACTCCCACAAGCTTAGGGCACTGTAGCTCCCAGGGCAGGCCGGCCATGACATCAGCGGCATCCGCCCCGCCGACGCCAATCGCCAGCATGCCGAGCCCCCCGGCGTTTGGGGTGTGGGAGTCGGTGCCGAGCAGCATCCCCCCCGGCCACGCGTAATGCTCGAGGATCACCTGGTGTATAATACCTGCACCGGGGGGCCAAAAACCCATCCCGTAACGCTCGGCCGCGCAGCGGAGGAAGTCATACACCTCGCCGTGAGCCGAAAGGGCGCTACGCAAATCCTCCGCCGCACCGACTCTGGCCTGGATCAGGTGGTCACAGTGCACGGTTACTGGCAGCGCGGCGGTGTCCCGCCCCGCAAGCATGAACTGAAGGATCGCCATCTGGGCCGTGGCATCCTGCATGGCCACCCAGTCGGGCCGAAGGGAGAGGTAGCTTTTCCATCGCTCCAGCGTTACGCTGCTCGGGTCCACCGCATGAGCGGCCAAGATCTTCTCGACCAGCGTAAGTGGCCTTCCCACCCGCTCTCTGGCGATTCTCACCCTGGGCCCCATCTCTTCGTAGAAAGTCTTCAAACGCTCGATACTGAGCATTACCATTCCTCCTCGTGCCGCCGGCGCCACCCTGGAAAGCGAAAACCCTTGCGGTATAAAGCGAGATACCACCGAGGGGGGCGTCGCAAAACCAGAGCAGCGACCGCGAGCGAAGCCAAGCAAACTCCTTTACTTTTGACGAGCCCTTCCCGCCGCGCGGAAAATCAGAAAATACTGGTAGGGAAGAATGTCCGGCTCGGAGACGAGCGAAAATCCGGCAGCCGCAAGGTCGGAGACGACCTGAGCCCGAGGCACCCGCATCTTTAGGGGAGGGCCGACGGGCGTCTTGCTAGCCTTGTAATCGATAATCACGATCCGGCCCTCCGGCTTTAGCGCTAGCTCCAGGTTTTGGAGGAAGCGCGGGCGATCCTCTATGTGATGCCAGGCATTACAGATGAAGGCCATGTCGAGGGCCCGGTGGGGAAGTTTGGGGTCGGCAGGGGAACCGAGGACTACCTCCACGTTTTCCAGCTCCTCGCGAGTCTTGCGCGCTTTCAAGTGATCCACCATCGCCCCCCAGACATCCTCGGCATACACCCGCCCCCCGGGTCCCACCGCGCGGGCAAGACGCATGGTGAAATATCCCGATCCCGCTCCGATATCCGCCACGACGTCGCCAGCTCTAAGCTCGAGCGCGGCCACGACTTCTTCCGGTTTCTGATACCCAGCGCGATCGGGGCGCTCGAGCATCTCGATGTACGATGCGGGATCGCGATGGCCCTCGTGCTCCTCGATCTGCTGCGCGCCCAGCGTCGGCTCGGCGGCACGATTCGCGGCGGCCGAGTCGGAACCTGCCGCCACCGCGGTAGAGCGCTGCGGCAAGTACGCAGCTAACGGTACGAACGTCAAAGCAACCCAAAGCCAGGCCGCTGACCCCAGAAAGCCTCGCTCCGCTCGCCGCGCCTGGTTCTCTCCGCGCTCCCTCATGCTTGCCCTGCCTGCTCGGATTCCTCGCGCAAAATTACTTCGTGGATCTCAAGCACGCTCGGCCCGTCGAACATGGCGGCCGGAGGCCGCTCGGCGTGGGCACGCCGGAAAGCTTCGCTTTCTTTCCAGCCCTCGAAAGCCGCCCGGTCGCGCCAGCGCGTAAGAACGACGTAACAATCTCCCTCGAGTGGCCGAAGCACCTCGTTGGTCAAGAAACCGGGGACCGACTGGAGACTGCTTTTGCGTTCTCTAAACCGCCGCTCGAACTCGGCCTCCCAACCAGCCGCAACCCGAATCCTGTTCGCTACTACGAGCATACGAAAGGCTCCTTTCCCAAGCGTGAGGAACGAGGCCCCATCGCCACCCCCTCGGATTAGGCGTTGCGGCCCCCTTCCCCAACCTACGGCATGGCCTCAAACCCCTAGCCGCGCAATCGCAAGTTAGGCTGTCTCGACTCGCTACAGCTTACAGACAGACGGACGAGCGCGCAATTGAGTAGGGATGCCTGATCCTGGGAAATTCGCCCTCTTTGCGCGTCCGCCTTTTTTGCCTCGATTGCGGGCTGGCCGGGCTTTTGGTATCAGGCGAAAGAGAATCCTATGTCGAGCAGCAGAGGGCTGCGCGGCGCAAAGATCGTCCTGAAAAGCGCCTTGACGGGAGGGTTAAGGAGATGTGGCGACCACTTCTTTTCGTTCTCTTGCTTACGGTGAGCCTTACCGGTGCAACCTGCATGCAAAGAGACTCAGGACAATCCGGCGCGAGCCGAAGCGAGGTCCAGGCGTCAAAGCCTGCTACGGGTACTTCGGCTGGGCCCTCTCCACAGGCCGCGGGCGCTGGCGAGGAGATCTTCCTCGACCTCGACGCGGAACCAGACTACGAGGGGCCCCCACCGCTCGAGGTGCGCTTCGTACTCGAAGTGGAGGATGCCGTTCCTCCGCTCAAATACGAGTGGGATTTCGGCGACGGGTCCCCCAAGAGCCACGCGCCCGATCCAACGCACGTATTCGAGAAGGAAGGGGAGTACACCACGGTCGTGACCGTAACCGACTCCCGCGGAATTTCCGCTTCCGAAGAGATAGACATCTACGTCGAAGAGGAAGAGTAGAAAGAGCACGAGCGTCCTTTAGCGAGTCGGAGGGGGCCGGGGCCTTGGGAGCGCTCTCGGCCTTTGCGGGGGTACGGGTTGACACCGATGACGCAGTGTGTTAAAGATCGCGAGTGCCTGAAACAGGAGCATCCATTTGGGGGGGTGACGGATGCCCCGGAAACAATAGGGGGAGTTCATACATGGTAGAGAAGGCCGGCAAAGCGAGAGTAAGCGTGGAGCAGGTGCAAGATGCCATACGGCGTCTGCGCAAGGATGGCGAGGAGCTGCTAAAGCGGGTGCGGGAGGAGACCGGGCGGCTCCTTTCGAAGGACAGCCGAAAGGCCGCTCAGGACCTCGTAAACCAAGCCCGTAAGCTCACCACTGACCTGCAAAAGCGTGCGGAAGAAGCGATCCGAAAGATCGAAAAACGCGGGCAGCAGGCAATCGAAGCGATCGAGAAGGAGGCTCAAAAGCGGATCGAGCCTATCGCAAGCCGCCTCAACATTCCGTCGCGTGACGAGGTCGAGAAGCTCAAGAAGCGAGTGAGCAACATCGAGAAGCGGCTCGAGGAGCTGGCTCAGGCCAACCGGGCAGCGTAGCTGTCAAGCCCCGGGCCTGAGCGTAAGCCTTCCGCCGAAACATGCGGCCGGAAGGAGGTAGGAGCGCGCCGGAAGCGGCCAGAACTGGTTTCTGCGCCCCTCCCGGCGAAGCGCTCCGACGAGCATCAAGGGGCTTTCTCGCCCGCCTTCGATGGCCCCGAAGCGGTCTCCGAACAAGCTTTGCCCTTCTCCGCAGGCTCCTTCCCTTCTGAGGAACCTTTGCGGCCGCTCCCATTTCCTTTTCTCGCGTAATCGGTCACGTACCAGCCTGAGCCTTTGAACTGGAAGGAGCTTGCAGACATGAGCTTCGTCACCGCCCTCCCACACTTTGGGCAGCGGCGAAGAATGGGATCCGTGATTTTTTGCATCGTTTCGAAAACGCCGCAGCCCGGGCAGTTGTACTCGTAAACCGGCATCAGCGTACCCCCTGTATCGAAAAAACCTGCTTTCCAGGGTTAATCACGGGGCCCACCCCTGTCAATACACTTACTTCGAGCCCACGCTGACTTGCGCCGCCCGGCGCACGGCCTCCCTTGCGGCCCGCCCATCCACGCCCCAGACCCGGATTAGCTTGTCGCGACTCCTCTCCCCGCGCACCAATTCCACGCGCGAGCGGGCGACGCCCAAAACCGCCGCAACGAGTTCGAGCAGCTCGCGGTTCGCCTTCCCTCCCACGGGCGCGCAAGTGACGTATGCCTTGAGTCTGCCGTCTGCCGCGACAACGAGGCTTCGTTTTCTCGCCTTGGGAACGACTCGCACCTCGAGGCACGCGGCCTCATCGGAACCCGCCCGCCCGCGGCTCATTGGAGCAGATCGGCTGCGGGCGAGCCGCGCCTCAGAAGATAGGCGACGTGCAGGAGGCTTCTCACGGCGAAGCTTCGAACGAATATGATCGCGACGATGAGGATTAGGGGAGAGAAGTCTATACCACTCACCAGCGATGGCACGTGACGGCGCACGCGCATGAGAATGGGCTCCGTCGCACTGTAAAGAAAACGAACTATCGGATTGTACGGATCGGGGCTGACCCAGCTAACCAAAGCCGCAGCGATCACGATCCACATGTACAGGGCAAGGACCAGGTCGAGCGTTTGAGCTATGGCTTCGACAAGATAAGAGAGGACTACCATGGTCCCTCGCCCTCTCCGGCAATGATCGAGAAACACCCCACCCTATAGATGCCTCCCTCCACCTTCGATCCCCCTTTCGCGATCGCCGATCCCTGCCGGCCCTTAGCGCCTCCCCAGCTCTCGAGAGCGCCGGGCGGCCGCGCGCACCGCAGCGCTCACCGCCCTGGCAAAGCCCCGCTCTTCAAGCACCGCAAGGCCCGCAACCGTCGTTCCGCCCGGCGAAGAGACCATCTGCCTCAGTGCAACCGGCGTCTGGCCGGTCTCGATCAACATCTGAGCCGCTCCCGCGATCGTTTCATACGCCAGTTTCGCCGCCGTCTTCGCCGCCAGCCCTTGCGAAACGGCCGCCTTTACCAGTGCCTCGGCGAACAGATATACATAGGCGGGACCGCTACCAGAGACCGCGGTGACGGCGTCCAACAAAGACTCGCGCCCAAGCGTCATCACCTCGCCCACGCAGCCAAAAATCGCCCGACAAGCTCGCTCGTCCCTAGCCGTAGCGCGCCGCCCTCTTACCATGACGCTCATCGCACGCGCAACCAGAGCCGGTGTGTTCGGCATGACCCTCACGACCTTTGCCTCCCCCCCCAGCAACTTCTCGAGCCGGGTGGTCTTCACCCCAGCCGCTATGGAAATGAACAGCCGGCCGGGGGACACGGCAGGGCGAATCTCGCGCAGCACATCGTCGATGATCTGAGGCTTGACGGCCAAAACGACCATCTGGGATCCAGAGGCGAGCACCAGATTGTCCGCGATCCCTTCGACCTCGAACTCCTTCGCCAGCGTGGCGAGCTGGCGGCGATCGGGATCGCTCGCCCACACTTCTTCCTTGCGGTAGCTACCACTATGGAGGAGGCCTCTTATGAGCGCCCGCGCCATATTGCCAGCCCCGATAAAACCGATCTTTTTCATGCCCCTCCTCCTCTGGCCCCGCGCGGCCCGAAGATCGCCTGCCCGACCCGGACGATTGTCGCCCCCTCCTCTACGGCTATCTGATAATCCGCACTCATGCCCATAGAGAGGTGCCGGAGGGGAAAACCCCTTTCGGTGAACCGATCTCTGAGTTCCCGAAGCCTGCGAAAGTAAGGTCTCGCCTCTTGTGGGTCGGCGGTGAGCGGAGGAATCGTCATGAGACCTTCGACAACCAAGTTGGGGCACCTGCTCGCGTGTTCGAGAAGGGGCCCAAGCTCCGTTTGCCTCACCCCGCTCTTCCACTTCTCCTCCGCCAAGTTCACCTGCACCAGCACGGCCGTGCTCAATCCGCCCCGCTCGCTTTCCCGCTGCAAACAATCGAGCAAGCCCACGCTGTCGACCGACTCGATCATGGCGAACGATCCCACCGCCGCGCGAGCCTTGTTGCGCTGCAGGTGTCCGATCATGTGCCAACGCACATCGGCGCCCATCCGGCCCGCCGCTTCTCGGACCCGTGTGATCTTCACGCTGGCCTCCTGGACGTAATTTTCCCCGAACACCCTCGCCCCGGCCGCAATGGCAGAAAGTACCGCCTCTGGGGGCTGTCCTTTCGATACCGCAACCACCAGCACCTCGCTCGGATCCCTTCCGACCCGCAGGGCCGCCTGGCGGACCTCCTCCATCACGCGCGCGAACCGGCGCTCGACCGCGGCCCGTGAATCAGCCATCGGTGGAATATAACCCGAAGGATGTTAGCACTTCCAGCACCGCCTCGAGCGGTAAGCCGACCACGTTGGTGTAGGAACCCTCGATTCGCGACACGAACTGACCCGCGCGCCCTTGGATACCGTACGCGCCCGCCTTGTCGAATGGCTCGCCGGTTCTCACGTACGCTTCGATCTCGCAAGCGGCTAAACGCCGAAAGCTAACCATGGTAGATACGACACTTCGATATTTGACGTCGCCTCCAGGATCGATCAACGCAACGCCCGTCAACACCTGATGCTCGCGGCCCGAGAGCTTCTCCAACATTAGCCGGGCCTGCGCCGAGCTCTTGGGTTTGCCCAGGATCTCGCGATCGAGAACGACTATCGTATCGGCGGCCAAAACCCAGACGCCTGGCTCCCGGGACGAGACGTCGATGGCCTTGGCTAGCGCAAGCCGAGCTGCCGCTTCGGGTGGCGGCTCGCTAGGCAGGGGTTCCTCCTCGACGCGTGCCCGTGCAACCGAGAAAGCGACCCCCGCCGAGTGCAAGAGCTCTCGGCGCCTGGGAGAGAGCGACGCCAAGACGAGCCGGGGAGCCTTCCCGCTTCGCATCAGCCCTCACCTCACCCACTCTCCAAATCGTGTCAAGCACCGCGGGGCCGCCACCCAGATTGCGCCGCCCAAAGCGCCGTGCTAACGCTCCCCCTGTGCTCAGCAGCCGCCTTTTTCTGTCCCTTTTCGCGTCGCTGGCGCTGATCGTCGCGAGCGGAGAGGGCGGGATCGCTCTTCCGATTTGTGCAGCCTCCGCAGCCTCCTCCCCCCCGCCTAGGCCCCGGGGGCTAGGCGAAGAAGGCGCGCAGGTTTTCGCCGAAGGGGTCGAATTGTTGAAAAGGGGGGATGTGCGCGAGGCTAAGAAAAGGTTAGAGCTTTCCCTCGAGCTCTACTCTGGCCTCAAAGACTACCAGTTATTTCACCTGGCCCAAGCAGAGGAGGCGCTCGGAGAAAGGGGGCCGGCACAGGCGCTTTACAAACAAGTCGCAACGGAATTTCCGCGAAGCGTCTGGCGCCCGCAGGCACTTCTCAAGGTTGCCGAGCTCTCCTTCGAGGCCGGCGACAAGGACAGGGCGCAGCGGCTTGCGCGCCAAGCACAGGCCGAGCCCGGTGCGAGCGAGAGGATAAAGCTCGAGGCCAGGATGCTTACGCTTCGGCAACTCGAAGACGCCGCCCCGATGCGCGCGTACCAGGCGTACTGGGAGCTGCGGATAAGCGGTGGGGAAGAGGCGGCGACGAGGGCCAGAGCGCGCCAAAGGGCGCTGCAAAGCCGCTATCCCGAGCTTTTCGCGAGGCCGACGAAAAGAGACATTCTGAGAGAGGCCAGGGCGCGCCTGGCGGAGAGGGACGGGGAGGGGGCGCTTCAGATCTTGCGCGAGCGGGCACGCTCCTTCGACGGCCACCCTTTTGCACCCGAGCGAGATCTCCTTCTGGCGCGAGCAGTAGCAGCTACCATGGGGATCGAAGAAGCCGAGAGCCTCTACGAGCGGGTGTGGCGGAATTATCCGGACTCGGAGGCGGCGCCGACGGCTCTGTACGAACTCGCTTATCGTCTTTGGAATACCCACAAAGACAGCCGAGCCGAGCCGCTCTTTGGCCGATTGCTCGAGCACCGCTTGGCAAAGGAGAGTGCGGACCTCGCCCTCTATGCTCTCGGGCGCATCGCCGAGGAAGCGAAACGGTTCGAGACGGCACTTGACCGATACGGCCGACTGGCCGAAAGCGCCGGATCTCCCGCGCTTCGCGAAGAGGGGGCCTGGCGTGTGGGTTGGGTTCACTACCTTGCCGGCGAGTATACCGCTGCGAGTCGCGCTTTTGCCCGAGGAGCGGAGGGGAGGGAGCGCGGGGCTCGCGCAAGGTTTACCTACTGGCAAGCAAGATCGCTCGAGCACCTCGAAAAAGGGGATGCGCGAGATCGAAGCGCGGGTGCCGCGCTCCCCTCGCGCGAGCTGTACTGCCAAGTGGTGGCAACCGATCCGGACGGATACTACGCCGGGCTCGCGGAATCTAGACTCAAAGCAGCGCTCCAGCCCAGCCCTCCCGAAAAATCAGCTACTTTCGCACTCCCCGATGCCCTCGAATCCCGTTACTCCTTTCATCTCAGCCGAAGCCGCGCCCTTGCTGAACTGCGCTTCGAGGACTTCGCCGCCAAGGAGCTTGCGGCGGTCGAGCGGGAGGCACTGAAAACGGAGGATGAAGCCATCGTCCTGGCTTACCTGGCGAAGGCTTACAGCGAGGTGGGTGACTTCTCCCGATCCGCCAAGGCGGCGGTGAAGGTACGCCAAAGAAACGCCGACAGGAGTTGGCTCGAATCCCACCTCTGGCGTTACGCCTATCCCCTTGCCTATTGGGATTTATTGAAAGTGGCAGCGGCCGACAGCCGCCTCGACCCCTGCTTAGCTCTCGCGCTAATGAGGCAGGAGAGCTTTTTCGACCCCCGGGCCGTCTCGCCGGCCAAGGCGTTCGGGTTGATGCAGCTACTGGTAAAAACTGCCCGCGAGGTCGCTCTGGAGAGCGGGTCGGTGCCGGCCAGCCGCGTCTCCCCCGAACTCCTATTGGAGCCGGGGACCAACTTGAGGCTGGGCGTAACCTATCTTTCCAAGCTACTTAAGCTTACGCGGGGCAACCTCGCCCGGGCTCTGGCCGCCTACAATGCCGGCGAAGACGCATTGGCTAGCTGGGAGGCCAGGTATCCGCAGGAGGAAGACGACGAGTTCGTAGAGCGCATAAGCTACCCCGAAACCCGATCTTACGTAAAGCATGTTCTCACGAACCTCAGGCTCTACGGGTACCTCTACGGCGAGGGCACTTGCGAGCTGCCCGCCTTCAGGGAATGGGCTGGTTTGGCAGCGCAAGAAAAGATCCGCCCCCTCGACGAGGTATGCCGGTAAAAACTGCGCTCGCCGCTCATGTCGGGTATCCAAGACCAACCCGGGACACCTCGGGCGCGGCCCTCCGGGGGGCTCTCGCACGCTCGACCCGCGGACCCCAAGGCGAGTCCGCGCGCCTGTGGCTTCGCCCACCCCAACGCCTAGCGCCTGGGCGGCGCATTTTCGCTGCGCCCACGCGCCGCTAGCACGGCCACTAGCATTTCGCGAAGCCCCCCGAAGGCTCCGTTCGACATGATCGTGATTACGTCTCCCGGCTTGGCCTCTTCGCGCACCCGCTCGGAGATCTCCTGCGGGCATAGCGCCGCTTCAGCCGCTATTTGGCGCCGCTCGAGGCTTTCGGCGAGAGCCTTGGTCGAGAGTCGCTCCTCTGGTTGGAGGCTCTCTTCCTTGTAGACCCTGCCGATAATCACGCGGTCGGCACCGGCCAACGCGGCAGCGAACTCCTGCTGGAAAACCGACCGCCGCGAGGTGTTCGACCTCGGCTCGAAGAGAACCCACAGGCGCCGTCCCGGGTAGCGGTGCCGAAGTGCCGCGATGGTTCCCGCCACCGCGGTCGGATGATGCGCAAAATCGTCGATCAGCACTATTCCGTCCGCTTCGGCTACAACCTGCTGGCGCCGCTCCACACCTTCGAAGCGCCGAAGCGCCTCGGCCACGAGCTTGGAATCGACGCCGACCTTGCGCGCCGCCGCGTAAGCCCCGAGGGCGTTCGCGGCGTTCATGCGCCCGGGCGTGGAAAGCGAGATCTCCACCCTCGACCCGTCCGGCTCGATCACGGTAAACTTCGTTCGGCTACCGTCATCCGTAAGCTCGACGCCTCGCCACAGGCCGCTCGGGGACATGCCGAAGGTCTCTACCCGATCCCTGCCGGCGATTACGTCTGCTACTTCGGGGAAATCGGCGGCGGCGATCACCGGCGCCTCGGGACGCATCTTGCGAAGGAGCCGACGAAACGCCTCTTTGACCGCAGCTAGGTCCGCATAAATATCCGCATGGTCGTACTCCACGGCCGTCAGCAAGAGCAGGTCCGGGTCGTAGTGTAAGAACTTGGGCCCCTTGTCGAAGAAGGCGCTGTCGTATTCGTCCCCCTCCACTACGAAATCTGGCCCCTCACCCAGGCGATAGTTCGCGCCGAAATTGCGGCAAGCCGCGCCGATCATGAAACTCGGCGATCGCCCGGCGTAGGCCAAGATCCAAGCGAGCATGGCGCAAGAGGTGCTCTTGCCATGGGTACCGGCCACCACCAGCCGGCGCTTGCCCGCAAGAAAGAACTCGGCCAGGGCCTGGGGGAAGGAATAGTAGGGGATGCCATCCGCCAAAACCGTTTCCGCCTCGGGATTGCCGCGCGAAATCGCGTTGCCGATGACCACGAAATCGGGACGCGGGTTCAGGTTTTCCGGCTTGTATCCCTCGCTCACCGGTATCTGCAACCGGGCGAGCAGTCGGTCGGCCGGAGGATAGAGCGCCTGGTCGGACCCGGTTACGCGAAACCCTCTCTCCTTGAACATCCCGGCCAAGGAGCTCATGCCCACTCCGCCTATCGCGATCAAATGAACGTGGCTCACCCTCTACCTCCCCTTCATCGTGCCGTCTGCGCGCCCGCTTTGCGCTTTCAGCCTAGGCCCAAGCCGTCGATCGCTTCAAGAATGCGATTGTGAACGATCGGGCGGAACTCGGAAATGAGATTGTTGTCGCGGCGCGGGTGGACGCGGTTGCTGAACAACACGACGCGGCAACGTCTTTCCAGGTCCACCCACACGGAAGTCCCCGTGAAGCCCAAGTGGCCTACCGAGTGGGGCGACAGCAGTTCGCCACCGCTCGACCCCTGCTCCGAAGGCGTATCCCAACCCAACGCCCAGGTCGAGCCGCTGACCTGCCCGTCACGCTCCCACATCGCTCTCACCAACGCGGGCGGCAAAAGGCCTTCTTCCCCCTCCCAGCAACGTTCTAACTCGCCCAGAAGCCGGTCGATGTCGCCGGCACAGGAAAACAGCCCCGCGTGGCCGGCTACCCCCCCCATGGCGTAAGCGTTGTCGTCATGGACTTCTGCGCAAAGCACGCGCTGCCTCCAAGGGCAGCGCTCCGTGGGGGCGATGACCTCCAGGACTGGCTCGAGGCGCCGGCTGCGCAGCGACGCCAGATTGATAAACGAGGTCGAACGCAACCCCAGGGGCCGGTAGATCCTGCGAGCACAGAACTCGTCGAGAGCCAGGCCGCTTATCTTTTCCACCGCCTCGCCCAACAACATGAAACCGAGGTCGCTATAGATCGCCCGCGTCCCCGGCTGCGCCTGGGGTTTCTCCCGATGGATGCTGGAGAAAACGAATTCTTTGGCTCCCTGACTGCCGAGAAAATTCACCCTGCCGCGCTTTTCTATTCGCACTATCTCCTTGAAGAAAGGGCGCCAAGCGGGGAGCCCCGAGCAGTGACTGAGGAGCTGGCGAAAGGTCACATGGGTCTTGCCGTGCACGCCGAAGTTGTGGAAGAAGCGGGTCACTCTGTCGTCGAGTTTGATCTTGCCCTCCTTCACCAGCAGCATTATCGCAAGCGTCGTGGCCAGGGGTTTGGTCAACGAGGAAAGATCGTAAACGGTATCGGGCTTGGCCGGCATGCGTACCGGCTCCAGTGCCCGAAAGCCGTAGGCTCTGTGGTAAATGACGCGCCCGCGGCTGCTTACCAGAAGCACGCAGCCGGGGAAGACCCCGCGCTCGACTGCGGCCTCAATTTCCCGATCGACCGCCTCGAAGCTCAGGCGAGCCTCCTTGGCTCCTCACGACTCCGGCGGAGCCGTCGACCGCGACAGGCAGCCCGACCGCAAAGCTCATGTGCTTGGATTTATGACCGGCCGGGAATCCGGCCACGATTGGGTAGTCAGCACCAGCAAAGGCCCCCCGCACCACGGACTGCAGGAGCTCCTCGTCGCCATCGTCCTCGGGACCGGTAAACGATCCCAGAATCACAGCCGCTGGAGCGGACAGGTGACCGGCCAATCTGAGCTGCGTCAACATGCGCTCGACCCGGTAAGCCTTCTCCCCGACCTCTTCGAGAAAGAGAACCTTGCCAGCCGTAGCTATGGCAAAGGGGGTTCCGAGAAGGGAGACGACGGAAGATAAGCACCCTCCGACGATGGGCCCCCAGGCACGGCCCCCTCGAACCACTTGAAGTCCATTTTCCGCCCAGTCCGCCCGCGCATCCCCTACGAGCGCCCGAAACCGCGCCGCCGCCGACTCCTCCATCCCGCAAGCGAGCTCAGTTGCCGCCATAGGCCCGTGCAGGCCCGCCACCCCGCAGAAGCACGCAATGAAGTTCACCAAAATAGCGGCATCGCTGTACCCGCACACGAGTTTGGGGTGGGCCCTGACGAAGCTCGGGTCGAGCCGCTCGATAAGATCCACGCACCCGTAGCCCCCACGCGCGCAAACGATCGCCCTCACCCGGGGGTGGGCGAGCATCGACTGGAGGTCGTCGAGGCGCTCTTCGACGGTTCCGGCCAGGTAACGGTGGCGGCGGTATACATTTCGGCCCAGCTCTACGCGATACCCCCACCCTTCTAGAACTGCCACCGCGCGCTCTATCGCCTGCGGGTCAGGAGCAGCCGCCGGCGCCACCACACCGATAGTGTCTCCCGGTATCGCACCCGCCGGGACGATTATATCCACCCCCGCCTCCCCAACGCTCACTTCCCGAAAAACCTCCGGCGGTCCTCTTCCATCCTGCTCTCGTAGTGCCGCTCGATCGAGGCGCTGGGTAGATACAGCCGATCCGTCTGCGTCCGCAGCCGCCAAACCGCCCGCGCCGCCTCGACCAGGTTGCGCATCTGCTCGGGGAATAGCCCCTGGAACCCGTCCGACTTGGCGATCAGGGGGTTGGGATGGCACTCGACGAGAAGGGCCGAAGCACCCGCCATGATGCCAGCAAGCGAGAGCGGGAAGACCAGGTCGCGAATCCCCGTCCCGTGCGAGGCATCGACCGCTACCGGCAGGCCGGACAGTTGGTAGTGGAAAGCGGCGACGCTGCCCAAATCGAGAGTGTTCCTCGTGTATCTGTTACACGTCGCGATTCCTCGTTCGCAGAGTATCACGTTCTCCTTCCCCTCTGCCATCACCCTCTCCACCCAGAGCAAGTATGCTTCGGTGTCGAGGGAGTTGCCGCGTTTGTGAATTACCGGAAGGGAGGTCGCGCGCAACCTGTTGAGCAACGCCTGATTTCGGGAGTTCGGCTCGCCGACCTGCAGGCAGTCCACTCCTGCATCCTCGTATCTCGTGACGTCGCTCGGATCCAGGATCTCGACCACCGTGGGCAGATTGTACTCTCGCCCGGCACGAACGATGAGAGCGAGCCCCTCCTTGAGGGACTCCTCCGATCGCGCCCCCACTCCTTCCCAACCGCTGTAAGGGCTGGATCGATACTTGACCACGCCGCCCCTAAGGCATTGCGCGCCGGCCTCGGCAACGAGTCTCGCTGCCTCCATGATCTGGCGCTCGCTCTCCACCGAGCAAGGCCCGGCGATCACCACCAAATCGTCCCCACCGACGGTAACCCCCCCTATACTCACCTTTTGATGAATGAGGTTGCCGGGCTCCCCTTTCTGCGCCGCGCGCTTGTATCCCCGCGATATCGGAACCAGGCGCTCCACGCCGGGCATTTGCTCGAGTTCCTCGGCGGGCAGCGCAGAGATATCGCCGTAAACCCCGATTAGGGTCACCTGCTCGCCTACCATCCGGCCGGTTTTGTAACCCAACCGGTGAAGCTTCTCGTCGACGGCCTCGATTTCCTCCGGCAGTGCGCCGGGTCTCATTTTGACTATCACGGGATCACCTCGCGTACTCCCGGGTCATAAATCTCACCGCCTGGCGACTTCTCGACCCGCTATCCAGGCCGAAGAACACCCAGGAAAACCTTGGTTTCCTGTTAGACCCTTTCCCCGGAGGCGTCAAGGAGAGGCCGGCGCGCTGTCTCTTGGGGTAAGCGCACTTGCACCCAAGCAAGCCAGCGACTATCAAATGAAGGAGAGATGCGACCCACACAAGCTGAGATCGGACAAGTTGTCGTCACTCTCGTCGAGCGCCTGGTGCGCAGCGGGTGCATCACTGTACGGGGAAGCCGGCGGGACTTAGACCGCAGGATCGCCAACGTCCTCATGGAAAACTTTCGGGCGGAGGAAGAGATCGAGCGCGATGCGCGAGCGATGGCCGAGGAGATCGAACGCACGCATGGCCGCGAGACCATGGGGATGAACAAGCAGAAGATCATCGCTTTGGTACGCGAGCGGCTGGCCAAGGAAAGGGGGGTCGTGCTTTGAGGCGACTTTCCGAGGCACGGCTGTCCCACTTGGCCCACAAAGTCCTGGACGAATTGAAGCGGGGGGAGGTATCCTTGCTTCGCGCCGACCGGTTCGTGCTGGTGGAGATCAAGAGCCTGCTTGCGGAGCAATTCAACAAAGCGGACGAGCTCGACGCCCTGGTCAGGCGCAAGATAGCGTCGCTATCGCGGCGCGTAGAGCCGGGCAGCCGCGAGTACGACGTGCTCTACCGTACCTACTACGAGGAGGAGAGGCGAAAGCGGCGCTAGCGTCTGCGCCAGGTTCCCCGGTCGTTCTCGTCAACGCGAACAAAAACCTGCTCGGCGATGTCCTGATCGACCGCAAACTGGCTTGAGCCGACCGCGAACACGTAACTCGGAAAGCGCCGAATGAGGGTGATGCGCTCGCCGGGCAGGACGCCCATGGCGCTAAGCTTTTGGAATTCGGCGTCACTGCTCGGATTGAGGTAGGCCACACGACCGGTCGCCCCGTTGTCCAAATCCGCCAAGCGCGAGATCACGCTGCGGGCTTCGCGCTCCCGCCTCGTGCAGCACTCGCCAGGCGGTATGGGGAGCCCATGCGGGCACCTGGCGGGATGGCCGAGCAAGGTGCAAACCGCTTCGTCCACCCCTCGGCGCAGAACGTGCTCGAAGTGGCATGCGACTTCCCGCGCTAGATTCAAGGGGGAGCGGATCACGTCCGCAACCAGCCGTTCCGCCAGGCGGGCGCGCCGGATCACGACCCTCGCTTCCCCCAATCCCTTTTCGGTAAGGCGCCAGCCCTGCGGTACCCGCCGCAAGATCCCCGCCTCGTGTAACGCGCCGATGGTAGCCTGGTCCACCTCGCCCACAATCGCACCCTCCGGAACGACTCCGTCGGAGCGCTCCTCCACGATCTTCCAGATCGCTTCTAGAGCCTCATCCCTCGCTTCGTCTTCAACCAGCATGCCGCTCCCCCAAGCGCCTGCGGATCCAAGCCGCCCACCGGGGCTCCGGCGGCTGTTCGTACCCACAATGGGGGCACTTGACCAGCGTGCACCCGGCCAACACGCATCCCGCGCACTGCCGCTTCGCTTTCTCAGCGTCGAAACCTCGCCTGCACAGGCCGCACTTCACAGGCTCACCCCGAGCGCCCGCAAGCTCGCCATAGTGGCCCCCCCAACGAGAAACGCTAGGCACACGATAGCGGCGCTCATAATCAACGTCACTTTGAGACCCCGCTCCTTGCACATGACCAAGAACTGCGCCACACAAGGCATAAAGAGGGTAAGAGTTACAGCCGCCACGAGCAACTGATTGCCATCGAGAACTCCTTCCTTCGCAAGATCGAAGAGGCCGGCCGCACCGTAGTCTCGCCGGAAGAACCCGAACAGAAAGGCCACGGACGCTTCCTTCGGCAGCCCGAGGAACCCGATGAGGGGAGCCAACAGGTCAAGCGCGAGATCGAACGTTCCCGTTAGCTGGCCGAGCCAGATGAGAACGCTCGCCAAAATGAAGAGCGGAAAGACTTCCCAGAAATACCAGCGTACCCGGGAGTAAACCTTGATCAAAACGTTGAGAGGTTGGGGCACCCGAAGCGGGGGTAGCTCCATGTAGAAGCTTGGTGGCTCTCCCGGGACGATGCGTGCCGTGAGAAACCCGGTAACGAGGAACACTCCGGTAAGTAGGGTAGCCCAGATGGCGAGCGCCGCCCCATGCGCGGAAAGGAGGCCCAGGATTACGCCGAGCTGCGCGGAGCAGGGAATGGCGAGGGCTAACAAAAAGGTAGCGATTATCCGCTCCCGCTCGCTCTCCAGCGTACGGGTCACGATCGTCGCCATGGTATCGCACCCAAAGCCCAAAACAATCGGAATCACGGCTCGGCCATTGAGTCCCACCGCCTTGAACAGCCGGTCGATCAGCAGAGCCAGCCGGGGAAGATAGCCGGAGTCCTCGAGTATCGCGAAAAGAAGGAAGAAGGTCCCAACCACCGGTAACACGATCGCCACTGCGTAACGCACGCCGAGGGTCAACACCCCGTACTCCCCGAGCACCAATTCCCAAAGCGGCTTCCACGAGATGAGCGGCCCTAGGTGCGCCACGAGCCACGGATTCACCCTATTCGCGAAAATTCCATTCTCTATCCAATCTACCAAAGTGCCGGCGCCGAAAACGCCGACAAAACGGTAGAGTCCGAAGTACAAGACCGCGGCGAAGACTGGCACGCCGGTAACGGGGGACACGAGTACCCTGCTCAATCTCTCGGCACCGGTAAGCGGAGCCTCTTCGGGCTCATCCACGGTGTCCGCTACCAAAGAGCCAGCGGCCCTCCGCAACGCCATCGAAATCTCGTAGTTGGGAGAGCGTACCCCCGAGGCACGGCACTGCTGCCGAGCTTCCCGTACGAGCTCGCGCACCCTGCCGTCTGCACCATCGAGCCTCGCAAGCACCTCCTCATCCCCTTGGAGCGCCAAGCAAGCCAAGGCCCTCGGTGAAAGCCCCGACTGCGCGGGCATCGCCCTTGCCACCTTTTCGATCACGAGGTCCGTTACCCTGCCGTAAGAGAGGCTCTCGGAGCGGCTTGCGCGCCCTCCTGAGGCAGCGGCTCGCTCGATTGCGGTCCTGAGCTGCTTGACCCCTTTGCCCGTGATTCCGACAGTGGGCACAACCGGCACCCCCAGTCGCCTCTCCAACTCCTCCACCCGTATCTTTATGCCTCGCCTTTCGGCCTCGTCGACCATGTTGAGGACCACTACCAGGTCGAGGCCCGCCTCTATTAGCTGGAGCGTCATTGGGAGCATGCGCTTTAGATTTTTGGCATCCACAACATGCAGGACGAGGTCTGCGCCCTCCTCCAACAACACGCGGCGCGCCACGCGCTCCTCCTCCGTGACCGGAAGCAAGGAATAGGCTCCTGGTGTGTCTATGAACTCGCACTCGAGATGGCGAAGACGTTTTCGCGCCCGCGTGACGGTTACCGTCGTGCCCGGATAGTTGGAAACGGTAACGTAACGGCCGGCTATCCGGTTAAAAATCGAGCTCTTGCCGACGTTCGGATTGCCGACTACGGCTACCCTAAATGGGCGATCCTGTGCATCTTCCCTCTCCCGCGTGGCGATCTCGGCATCGGCCGCAACTGTTTTCGCCCCCACCGTTGCAACCGCTCCTCGGCAGCCCCTTTCCACGAGCTAATTGAAAACCGTTTTCAATTAAAAGTCAACCCCGGCCGGCACCACGCCCACGGCCCTTGGCCTCTCGGGCTTGCATGAAGGGCGTCGGCCGACTATAAAACAAGCTAATTAGAAATCTGGGAGGAATAAAGAAGGTTGATTTTTGGTCCCTATCGTCTAGCGGCCCAGGACACCACGGAGGAGTTGGAAATCAATTTTAACGCGAGCAGGCGCTTCCCTCCTCGCTCGACGTGGAGACCGAGGTTCGAATCCTCGTAGGGACACTCAGCCCGTCCGACCCGTGCTTTCACGAACGCCTCTCTTCGCCCTGGCTCCGCGCACGGCGCCAGCCGCTCAGGGGAAGAACGGGTTTGCCCGCACCTCGGAGTAACTCCCGGCTACAGTCACATAGAAATTATCGATGTCGTCGCGCGGCTGGCTGCCGGCGCCGTCGAATACTTCGTTTCGGGAAAAGGAAGGGGGTTCGCCGATCACCTCGAATGGGAATGGGACGTTGCCACGCACTTCCCTGCGCGCCACGTTGCCGCTAGCGAACACTTCCCCTCCTCGAAACCACACGGGGGTGAAGCTCCCTTCGAAATAGTTATCGATCACGTTGGCTCTGGCAGTCGAGAGCACCTGCATCCCGGAGTCCTCAGGGTCGCGCACGAGGTTGTCTCTAAGATCCGCCAGCGTTCCCCCAGGGATCTCCAGCCCGTTGATCCCAGGGTTACGCCTCAGGTTCTTGTCCCAGAAATTCGCATGAAAAGATATGTTGCTGACGCCGTACTTTACCAGGCTCGCTCCGCCGCAAAGCCCCTTGCCGCAAGGGCCCCCGTTTCCCGCAAGATAATTCCACGAGATCGTAAGATCGGTTACCCGAAGGCCGTTTCTGCCTGTAACATCGATGCCACCGTCGGCGCTGTTCGTGACCGAGCAGTGATCTACCACTATGTCGGAGATCGAGTGTCCAGCCTTGGGAGCGATCTGGATCCCGTCATTTCCGGCATTTCGCACTCGGATTCCACGCACGATGACATTGCTCTGGTAAATGTTGAGGACCCCGCCACCACCCCCCACGCTCTCACCCCAAAGCGTGATGCCCGGAGGCGGGGCAGAAAGGCCATCGAGCGTGGTATCGGCGGGGACGTTCAAACCCGAGCTCAGGACGATATCCCCCGCAACCGCAAACAGAACGACCCCCCCACCGGCACGCCGAGCGTCCTCGAGCGCCCGTCTAAGGGTTCCCCGACCGGACTCGGCAAGCGAGGTAACCGAGAATTCGGCTCTTCCGGCGCCGCCAGTTGCAAGCGAGCCAAAGCCGAAGTACGCGGGTTCCCCGGGGGGACCCGGCGGCGTGGGTGTCGGCGGCGGAGGCGTGGGAGTGGGTGAAGGGCTCGGCGTGACACCGGGAGGCCCGGGGGTCCCCTCGGCATTCGGGTCGTGAAAGCCGAGGTCCACCCGTCCTTCGTCCGGCGCGTGGTCCCAGGTCGCCGCCATGCCCCTAACCGCCGTCTGCTCAACCACGCGGCTTCCCGCATCGACGAAGCGCGAGTCAGGTGCGATCAGGAACTCCTCATTCCAATTCGCTGACCCGACGATGTTACCCGTGCCCGCCAAACCATCGGGGATTTCGGACCCGGAAAAGCCTGTGTAGTTAACCTCGATGCTCCCCCTTTTCCTCACATGCGCCACCCGCCGGCTCCCTCCCACGATGGAATCTCGCACCGTCAGAGTGCCGGAAGAGACGTAGAACGCGGTTCCGTAATCGTAAATGGTAACGTGCTCCGCCACGACGTCCGCCCCGTAGCTCTTAAGCCCCGTGGATCCGCGTCCCACGAAGAGGGCATTGCTTACCGTGCCGCGACCGGAATAAAAGCTCAGCGCACTCCCCGAGAAGAAACGACAATTGACGAAGAGCCACCCGGACGCCTTTACGCTAAGCCGTCCCGTGAACGCGATCCCGACGATTTCCACGTCCCTGGCCAGCGGGTTGTCGGTCCCGATCGCATTGACGCTGGCAGCCCCGGGCGGCTCCGCGACCAGACGCAGGCCTGGGGTATCTATTTCCACCCTCTCCCGGTAGTTCCCCGCCATGATCACGATGGTGTCTCCCGCGCGAGCCCGATCCACCGCGGCCGCGATCGATTCCCACGGCTCGGACGCAGAAAGGCCCGAGAGTTCGTCACTCCCCTGGGGGCTCACGTAGTATGTGGTGGCATGCGCTGTGGCAACGCATAGAGCCACCGCCAAGGTCAATGCCGCCGAGGCTATTTTCATCCCTCGCCTCCTAACTCGCCTCCGCCCCCGCTACGCCTCTGTCATCGCATCGAGGGCGTGAGCACTCATCCCTTCCCGTTGCCGGCAAAGGGTGGCCTCATGCAGCGAGCAATACCCGGTCCAGGCTCGATGGTGCGCGGCGGGCCGGGGCAGCGCGCTTGCGAAGCGGCACAAACTTGGCACTCGCCACGCTGCCGACTCTTCCATCGAGCTTGCACATCGCCAGAGCGCCTCCAGGTGGAACCGGCGTCTCAACCGGACAGGGACAAACTGCCAGGCAGGTACTTGATTGGGTTCGGCCCCCCTCCAGCCCCCCAACGACTCCCCGATCTCGCCTGATTTTTCCTATCACGCTACGCGGCGAAAGTAAAACGCAAAGAAGCTCAGAGTAACCGTGGTGCCCGATCTCCCGCCCGGCCCGGTTGCATCCCGGCGGCCCATCGGATAAGAAATCGAGTTGGAAACGCCCGGACGACGAAGCATCGCCGCGGCAAGGAGAGCGCAAATGGCTGACATCCTGGAAGTGACCGACGACAATTTCGAAGCCGAGGTGCTGAAAGCCGATCTGCCGGTCTTGATCGATTTCTGGGCACCCTGGTGCGGGCCCTGCAAGACCATAGCGCCGGTAGTGGAAGAACTGGCCTCCACGTACAAGGGGCAGCTCAAAGTCGTCAAAATGAACGTGGACGACAACCCCCGCACTCCCTCTCAATACGGCGTACGAGGCATCCCGAACCTGGTGCTGTTCAAGGGCGGCAAGGTGCAAGAACAGGTGGTGGGCGCGGTACCGAAGGCGCAATTGGCCCAAGCCGTCGAGCGCGTGCTCTCTTGAGCAGGCTCCTCTAAAATCGCTCACCCACTTGTGCCCGCTGCGTGCGCCCGGCCACTGCGGCTTCTCCCGAGCTCAAGCTGGCGCCCCCCGCGATATGGGTGAAAAGCCACGGCGCCTTGGGTGCCTTCAGAAGGTGAACCGCCGGGTGCTCACGCTGATCAACAAGCCCGCGCCGATCATCATCACCGTGAGCGACGAGCCGCCGTAGCTAAAGAACGGCAGCGTTATCCCCACCACCGGGAGCGCCCCCAGTGCCATCCCAACATTGATGACGGTCTGCCAGAAAATGATGCTCAACACCCCGAACGCGAGCAGAGACCCGAAGCGGTCTTTGGCGCGCATGGCGATCACTAGCCCACGCCCGATAAGCGCCGCGTAAAGGGAGAGGAGCGCAAGCGCTCCCACGAAGCCCCACTCCTCCGCAAAAACCGAAAAAATGAAGTCCGTATGCTGTTCCGGGAGGAAGTGCAGTTGGCTTTGGGTCCCTTTCAAGAACCCCTTTCCGAAGACCGTGCCGGAGCCGATGGCGATTTTGGATTGGATGATGTGGTATCCCGCACCTAGGGGGTCCATCTCCGGATTGAAAAAGACCGTGACGCGCTCCTTCTGGTAAGGCTCTAGATAGGCCCAGAGGAAGGGGATCGCAGCGGCCGCCGCGATGGCCAGCTTGGCGAAGTCCTTGATCCGCAGGCCGGCGAAAAGGGCCACGCTAACAAGCACGATCGCCAGTGTGACGACGGTCCCTAAATCTGGTTGCGCCACAATCAACGCGCCCGCAGGCGCAAAGAGCAGGGCAGGAATCAAGAAATCCAATAGCGTGCTTCTCCCGAGGCTCCTCGCCCTGCTCCAGTAATGGGCGAGCACAACTACCAGCCCAAGCTTCATGAACTCGGAAGGCTGTAGCGAAAAACCCGCGAAGCTTATCCACCTTCTGGCCCCGCCCGCCACGCTGCCGAACTCGGCGACCCCCACGAGTGAAAGCACGCAAAGCGCGTAAACCAGATACGCGTGCCGCTCCAAGTAGTGGTAGTCGAACGAAACAGCAACCAACATACCCCCAAGACCCACAAGGGCCCAACTGAATTGTCTGACCACTATTCCCGACGAGGCCGAGCCCAGTCCATAGCTCGCGCTGTATTGCGTGCAGATCCCGAGGCAAACGAGGGAAAACACGATCGCCAGAAGAAACCAATCGAAGTGGTATAGCAAACGGCGGTCGAACTGTCTCATCGCCGACTCAAACGCCCCCGAGCCTGTGCCGTGCCCAAAGCCGCCTCGTCGGCACCGGCACGAAAGAAGTAGCGCGCTAGGACCTCCCGGGCGATCGGCGCGGCCACGCGGCCCCCGTGCTCCCCGGCGTGCTCCACGAGCACGGCTATCGCCACCCGGGGCTGGCGGAATGGGGCAAAAGCGACAAACCATGCATGATCCCGCAGTTCACGCTTCCAATCACGCTGGCTGCCCCGCCCCCCACCGGCCGCCGAAGCCTGAGCCGTACCCGTCTTGCCCGCGACCTCGATCTCCTGTTTCTGCGCAAGTGTGTCGAGGCGCGCCGCCTGGCCGGTACCCCTCGGGGTGTTCACGACCCCTAGCATCGCCTCCCTGATCAAGTTCAGGTTGCGGGAAGACAACCCAACATCTTTGGCCTCCGTATCCCCTGGCTCCCACACTACGCGTCCGTCAACCGTTTCAACCCGCTTGACGAGTTTCGGGCGGAGCAACCGCCCCCCATTGGCGATCGCGGCGGTAAGCTGTGCCATCTGCAACGGAGTAACCGACACGTAACCCTGGCCGATCGCAACCGATATCGTCTCCCCGGGGAACCAAGGTTGCCCGAATCGCTTCCTTTTCCAACGCGTAGTCGGGATGAGCCCTGGCTTCTCCGCCGGCAGGTCGATGCCGGTCTTTCTTCCCAACCCCAACCTGTGCGCGTACTCGGCGATCCTGTCCACACCCAGCCTCTGACCGACTTCGTAAAAAAACACGTCGCACGACTCGATCAACGCGCGAGTTACATTCACCCGACCGTGGCCCCCCGCACGCCAGCAGCGGAAGCGGCGGGTTCCCACCCACAACCCTCCGCCGCAAAAGAACTCCGTTTGCGGACCGATCACACGCTCCTCCAGGGCGGCAGCAGCCATCACGACCTTGAAGGTGGAGCCCGGCGGATAAGCCCCGAGAACTGCTCGGTTGTTGAGCGGGCGCAGGGGACTGCGGACCAGTTCGCTCCACTGCTCGCGGGTGATCCCCTTGGCGAACCAATTGGGGTCGAAGCCGGGTTTGCTCGCCATCGCCAGGACCTCACCGGTATTGACATCCATGACTACGACGGCCCCCTCGTGCTCTCCGAGCGCATGTTCCGCGGCCCGTTGCAGATCGGCGTCAATGGCGAGCACAACCGTGTCCCCTGCAATTGGGGGGACTTCGCTCAACACGCGGAGCTGGCGTCCAAAAGCGTCCACCTCGACCTGTCTGCCGCCGCTGCGCCCGCGCAGGTAGTCTTCCAAGGCCCTTTCGATGCCAGCTTTTCCGATCAGGTCCCCCATCCGATATCCGTCGCTCTGCTCTAACTCCGCTCTGCTTATCTCCCCCACGTAGCCGAGAAGCGGCGAGGCGAACTGTTTGTAGCGGTAGCGCCGCTGCGGGCCCACCCGCAAACTCACGCCGGGAAGATCGATCCTGTGGCTTTCCACCGCAACCACCGTCCTCCAGTCCACCCCCCGCTTGAGCGTTACCGCCTCGAAGGGGCGCCTTATCGAACCCGCACCAAGCGCTTTCGCGATCCCGTTTTCGCCACTTTCACCGAGGAAATGCGACAGATTGGCGAGCGTCACGGTAAGATCGGCCGCGTCCTCGGGGACGACTACCAAATCGAACGAGGGGCGGTTATCGACTAGGATCTCCCCCGCCCGATCGACTATGACTCCCCTTATGGGACGCAAGCTTTCTATCCGAACCCGGTTGTTCTCCGAGAGGGAGCGATAGTAATCCCCCAAGCTGATTTGAAGGTAGGCTAGGCGCAGGATGAGCAGGCCGAAGACTGCGACGACGAAAAGCGCGCAGCGAGTCGCCCTGCGAACCAGCTCGGGAGGAACTTCCCGCTGCCTTACATGGAGACTTCCGTTACTCACTCGGTGGTACCGAGCCTCCTTCTCACCCTATCGATCAGCTCGAAGAGGACCGGCGCCAGCACCGTCGCCCAAAGCCAATCGGTGAGGACCGGGCTTGCGAGTACCCATGGGCTCCCCGCAGCCGATCCCCAGCCCAACACCGCCGCGAGGACCGATGACTTCAGCACGCATCCCAAGAACACTACCAAGGTAGCGGACACCACACTGTCGGTCCACAGCCGCCGCGACGCCAGGTAACAGAAAAGGAAGACGATGCTCATCGCCAAGGCATTGGTCCCTACAGGGGACCCGGAAAAAGTATCGAGCAGGTAGCCAATCAGAAAAGCTCCCAAGGCCCCCCCGATAGAGTGTTCTTTCAGACCCAGGTAAACGACTAAAACGAGAACAAGGTCGGGGCGAAAACTGTCCAAGCCGAGCGCGTAGACGGCCGAGGTCTGAAAGAGGAGAAAGGCCAGGGTCACAGCCGCATAAAGCACCACCCGCCGGGTCCGCCCCAATATCGGTCGGCCCTTGCCGGCACGATCGCCGAGGAGGGGGCTCATTCCAACGAGGCCGCCGTTATGAGCACCTCCTCAAGCCGATCGAAGTCCACGCCGGGTACAACCGTGGCCTTGAGGAACAACCCGCCCTTGCCCCGGGTGATCGAACCGACGCGGCCGACCACCATCCCCTTGGGGAATATTCCGTCGAGCCCCGAGGTGATCAGAAGATCATCCTTGCGGACATCCTCGTTACGGCCTACATATCGCAACTCGCACCCCCCTCCCCAAAAACCCCCGACGACCCCCCGCACTCGCGTGCGCTGAACCAAAACCTCGACACCGCTGTTGCGGTCGCACAGCAGGAGCACACGCGACGTATGCCTGGCGGTCGCGGCGATCTGGCCCACGACCCCCTCGGCAGCGAAGACCGCCATCCCCTTGCGCACGCCATCGGCTTCCCCTTTGTCGACCGTAAAGGCTCGAAACCAGGCCGACGCCTCCCGGCCAACGATCCCGGCAACCAGGACTTCGTGCCCCAGAGTCTCCCGGAAGGCCAACAGCTTCCTGAGGCGCTCATTGGCTATACTGGCCTCCCGAAGCCTGACGATCTCCTGGCGCGCGGCCGCTAGCTCCGCCAGCAGCTTCTCGTTCTCCTTTTCTACGTTCACCAGGGCTATATACCTCTCCTTCACCCTGACCAACTCGAGAAGCGACGCGGAAACGACCTTCTGCAACGGCCCAACCAGCGCCAACAGCCCCTTCCCCAGCGGGTCGATACGTCCTGGGCGCTGCACGTTCACGGAGGCCATTAGCAGCGAAAGCAAGCTCAGGAATCCGGAGGCAAGGAGCACCCTGTTTCTCCGGATAAAGGCGAGCATAGAGAAACCGCGATTCTACTGAACGGTCACATCCTTGAGAAGCGAAAGCTCGTCCAGAACGCGCCCGGCTCCCATTACCACCGCCGTCAGCGGGTCGTCCGCCAGCCGCACCGGAAGCCCCGTCTCCTCGCGCAGCAGTACGTCGAGGTTGCGCAGCAGCGCCCCGCCGCCGGCCAGCACGATTCCCTTGTCGACGATATCGGAGGCCAGTTCCGGCGGGGTCCTCTCCAGTGCGATCTTTACCGCCTCCACGATCTGATTGATAGGCTCCAGCAGCGAGTCGCGTATCTCCTCGTCCGATATCTCCACCGTCTTGGGAACGCCGGCGATCAGGTCCCGCCCTTTGATCTCCATCGTTTGGATCTCTTCGCTCGGGTACGCAGAACCGATGGTGATCTTTATAAGCTCGGCCGTCCTCTCTCCGACGAGGAGGTTATGCTTGCGCTTTATATACTGTATGATGGCTTCGTCCATCTTGTCGCCGCCAACGCGCACGGACTTGGAAAAAACCACGCCCGCCAAAGAGATGACCGCCACCTCCGTCGTGCCGCCCCCTATATCGACGATCATGTTGCCGGTCGGCTCGGTGATGGGCAGTCCTGCTCCTATCGCCGCCGCCGTCGGTTCCTCGATGAGGTACACCTCCCTGGCGCCAGCCGATTCCGCGGACTCCCGAACTGCGCGCTTTTCCACCTCGGTAATGCCGAACGGCACGCAGATCACTATCCTCGGCCGCACCAACTGCCTGCGGTTGTGAAGCTTTTGGATGAAGTAACGGAGCATCGCCTCGGTGACCTCGAAGTCGGCGATGACACCATCCTTGAGCGGGCGAATGGCCACGATATTGCCCGGTGTTCGGCCGAGCATCTTCTTGGCCTCCGCTCCCACGGCCAGCACCTTGCGGTCACCCCGAGGGTCCTTCTGCACCGCCACGACCGATGGCTCGTTGCAAACGATCCCCTGACCTTTGACGTAGATGAGCGTGTTCGCCGTCCCGAGGTCAACGGCAAGGTCGTTAGAGAACAAACCCCAAAAAGAACTGAGTACCACTTCGGCGGCTTCTCCCGTCCCCGCAACCAAAAAGCCGAGCATGCCGTCTTACGACAGCGTGCTTGAGCTGCCCGCTTTATTAACAGAAGGGACCCTTGATAACAAGCGCGTTTTGTAGTTTGTTTTCTTGGCCGACCAGGCCGCCCCGGGGCCGGGAATGCGAAAACCAGGTGGGTCGTCATGCTTAAGAGAATGCGCAAACATGCTCGCTCCAACTTCATAAAGATCGTCCTAGGGATGATCATACTGGCGTTCGTCTTCTGGGGGATCAGCGCCGTCGTGCGGGGGAGCCGGGTGGACGTCGTGGCCACGATCGACGGCGACCCCATAACCGCGAGCAGCTACGAGAAGCAGGTGGAGCAACTGCGACGCCTGTACCGCAGCCTCTATCGGGACAACTACTCTACCGAGCTGGAAAAGGCGATGAACCTGCAGGGGCAGGCGCTGGAAAAGCTAGTGGAGAATCACCTGCTCCTGCGAGAAGCGCAGAGGCTAGGGCTTGCGGTAAGCGATGAAGAGGTCGCCGCCTCCGTGATGGCTACCTTCCAGGTCGAGGGGCGCTTCGACCCGCAGTACTATCGAAACGCGCTGCGCTCGCAAAACCTGACTCCGACTCAATTCGAGGAAGAGGAGCGGGAGCGGCTGCTCATCGCCAAAATGGAAAACCTGCTGACGGACGGCATTACGGTGGGCGAGGAAGAGATCCGCAGCGCCTTCCTGGCGGAAAACGAGAAGTTGACGCTTGCCTACGTCAAGGTGCCGTTCGCCAGGTTCGAAAGCCAGGTGAAAGTGGATGAGGAGGCCATCGAAGCATATTACAATGCCAACAAGGAGGAGTTTCGGGAGCCTGCAAAGGTTAGCATCGAGTTCGCCGCGTACCCCCCGGAGCGGTTCGAGGAGGTGGTACAAGTTTCCGAGGAGCAGATACAAAGGGCCTACCAGGGGCGTATCGAGGCGTTTACGCTCCCCGAGGATCTCCATCTACGCCGCCTGCTCGTTGCCGTCCCCCCAGGAGCAGACGAGAAAGCCAAAGAAAAACTTCGGGAGAAGGCCGAGGAGCTCAGAGAACGCCTGGTCCAAGGGGAGGACTTCGCCACGCTTGCACGGGAGGCGTCCGACGACGAGGCTAGCGCCGCCGCAGGCGGTGACCTCGGTTTCGTCCCCCTTGCCGAATTGGAGGACGCACTGGCGCAGGCGGTGAACAACCTGGAGGCCGGAAAGATCAGTGCCGTTGTGGAGGGGCAGAAGGGTTTCGAGATCGTCAAGGTCGAGGAACACCGCAAGCAGCGGGTAAGACCACTCGAAGAGGTTAGAGAAGAAATAGTCGCCAGCTTACGGAAACAGGGCGCGGACGAAGCGGCGCTGGAAGCTAGGCTGCAAGACCTGACCAGGGTGCGGGAAGGAGAGGATTTCGCGGCGGTCGTGAAGCGACGGGGGCTCACCCCGCGCAAGGTGACGGCCGTGGCGCGGGGCGAACGGATCCCCGACACAGAAGGCGCACACGAGCTTATCGATCGTGCCTTTAAGCTCAAAGAGGGAGAGGCCGATCAGGTGCGAAGCTTGACGCCGCCCTACTACCTGCTGCGAGTCGTAGAAAAGATCCCCTCGGCAATCCCCCCGTTGGAGAAAGCGCGCGGGTCGGTAAAGAAAAGGCTCACCCGCGAGAAGGCAAGGGAGGCTGCGCTCGACTTTTGCCGGCGGGCGCTGCGCGAGGTTGCGAGTGGAAAGACGACACTGGCGGAGCTGGCGAAGAACGAGGGTCTCAAGGTGGAAGAAACCAGCCCGTTCTCGATCCAGGATCCTACCGCCGGGGGACTGGGCGGCCGGCCCGACCTCGCCAGGGAGTTCTTCAAGCTAAGCCCGCAGTCCCCGCTCGCGCCGGATCCGGTTGCCCTGCCCGACGGGGTGGCGCTGGTCCGCCTCAAAGAACGCACCACACCTGATTTGGACAAGCTCGACGACGACGCAAAGCGAGAGCTTCGCAAGCGCATTCGCGAGGAGAAGCAGCGGGAGGCGGTAGCGTCGTTTCGCAATTTTCTAAAGAGCCGAAGCGACATTCGTGTCAACCCCGAACGGCTGGCGGGATTGGCGGGATCCACTTGAGAACTTAAGGGGCCGGCACAGAACCGAGCAGTGGAATCCGACTCCGCGACAGACACCTTGCAGTGCGGGGCAAACGGCCGGCAAAATGTCGTCGAAGCGGGCCGCTTGTGCCCAGGGGCAAGGCCACTCGGGTGCCTTCTCATCCACGGACTTACAGGCGGAAGCCACGACCTGGCACCACTTGCGTCGGCACTGAGCGAGGCCGGGTTCCCGATATTCCTGGTACAGTTGCCCGGGCATGGCACCACCCCCGAGGATCTGGCCACCCGCTCTTGGGAAGAATGGTACGACGCCGCAGCGAACGGGGCGGAAGAACTGGCCGCTTCGGGGCGGGGCGTGGCCGCGATCGGTTTATCCCTGGGAAGCCTCCTCGCGCTCGAACTCGCCTATTCGCGTCCCCGCCAGGTGGCCTGTGTCGTAGCGCTTTCCACAGCTTTGCACCTGCGCTCGCCGCTGCTCAGGCTTGCAAGCCCGCTCCTGGCGGGGCTCGGAAGGGCCGAGACATGGATTCCTGGCCTCAAAGCGGCCTTGGGCGGGATAATCCTTCCCAAAGGGGAACCGGACATCGCCGTCGATCGAACGCGCGCGCAACTTCCGGGCTACCGTGAGATTCCGTTGCGAGCGCTCCTCCAGCTAAGCCTGCTGCAACGCAGGGTCCTGGCGAGGCTACCTTACATTGCGCAGCCAACGCTCGTCATCCACGGGGCCAAAGACAATACCTGCCCGCTCTCCAACGCAAGCCTCCTAGCCAGTCGAATCGGCGCGAGGCTGGTCAAAAAGATCGTGCTCGAAAGCAGCGCTCACGTGCTCACGATGGACGCCGAGCAGGATAAAGTAGCAGCGGCGGTGTCGGCATTCCTGACGGGCGTGTGCGACTTCGGAATGGGAAAAGGGGGGGACGCAACCTGAGGCGCTACTTCATTGTCAACTACCTTGCGGCGCTCCAGTTTACAAGATAATCTCGAAAGTCCGCGGGTGACGGCGCCCGAGCGTTTCGTAGGCAAGGTTAGGGTCGATGGAACTTTCGCCGGAGGAAATCGCCAGGTTGGACCTGCGCTACGTATGGCATCCGTTCACCCAGATGCAAGAGTGGTTGGAGGCGGAACCCCTGGTCATCGCCGGGGCGGAGGGCAGCTATCTCATCGATGCGCGCGGAAATCGCTACCTCGATGGGGTGGCGTCTCTGTGGTGCAACGTTCACGGCCACCGTAAGGAGGCGATCGACAGGGCGGTCCGCGAACAGTTAAGCAGAGTGGCGCACTCCACCTTGCTCGGGCTCGCGGGAATCCCGAGCGCGCTCCTTGCGGCACGCCTGGCCGAAATATCGCCGAGCGGTTTGACCAAGGTATTCTACTCCGACTCCGGAGCCACCGCTGTCGAGGTGGCGCTCAAGCTGGCACTTCAATACTGGCAGCTTCGAAAAAGGCCTGAAAAGAGAGCGTTCGTGGCGCTCGAGGAGGGCTATCACGGGGACACGCTGGGAGCGATCAGCGTGGGGTGGTCGGAGACTTTTCACCGATTTTTCCCACCGCTCCTTCCAGTTCACCGGCTGCGCCCTCCGTTTCTGATCGCGCGCGACCTGGGCGGTGGCTCGCGCGAGGCAGAGGCGCTCGGCGCCGCGCTCGAGCAAGCAGAGGCCCATTTGCGAGAGCGCTCGGAGGAGATCGCGGCAATCGTACTCGAGCCCCTCATCCAGGGGGCGGCGGGGATGTGGCCGCAACCGCTCCAGTATCTGCCCGGGCTCGCGGCATTGGCCAAAAGGTACGAGGTACTTTTGATATGCGACGAGGTAGCGACCGGATTCGGCCGCACCGGGAAAATGTTCGCATGCGACCACACGGCGACTTCCCCCGACATCATGTGTTTGGGTAAGGGGCTTACGGGCGGATATCTGCCGCTTGCCGCCACGCTTACGACGCAAGATATATTCGATGCCTTCCTCGGGCGTTACGAAGAGTACGTCACTTTCTTTCATGGCCACACCTTTACCGGCAATGCGCTCGCGTGCGCGGCTGCGCTCGCAAGCCTCGAGGTGTTCGAGCAGGAGCAGGTCCTGGAGCAACTGCCGGCGAAGGTGGAGCTTGCCGGGCGGCTATTGGATCGGCTGGTGAAGCCGCTTCCTGCGGTGGCGGAAGTGAGGCAGGTGGGCCTCATGATCGGCATAGAGCTCGCGCGCGAGCGCACCGCACACCCAGTCCCGTTCAATGCCGCGATGCGCGTCGGCCACAGGGTGTGCATGGAGGCGCGAAGTCGGGGGGTGGTCATCCGACCGCTGGGAGACGTGATAGTTCTCATGCCGCCACTGGCGATCTCTGCAGCGGAGCTGGAAGCCTTGGTCGACGCGACAGCCTGGGCCATTTCTCGGGTGTGCTCTTCCTTATAAGCAGCGTGATCGCACGTCGCATATTGATAACGGGTACCGACACTGGGGTGGGCAAGACGCTTTGCGCCCGCATGATGGCGGCGGGGGCCCGACAGGCTGGATGGCGCGTAGGCGTCATGAAGCCCGTCGAGACAGGCTGGGCAGAGGAAACCAACGCCGGACACGACGCAACCGCCTTGATCGAGGCTTGCGGGACCGCCTTGCCGCTCGAGCAGGTCTGCCCGTACCGCTTCGCGGATCCCCTGGCGCCGTCGATGGCGGCCGCCCGGGCCGGGGTGGAAATCGATCTTGGCTTGATCGGGAGCTGCTGCCGCAGGTTGGAAGCGGCAAGCGACCTGGTGTTGGTGGAAGGTGCCGGGGGGTTGCTGGCACCTTTAAACGGGAATGCGACGTTCGCGGACCTCGCAAGCATGCTCGATCTCGCTCTGGTTGTCGTAGTGGGATCGCGGCTGGGTGCCATAAACCACACGCTGTTGACCATGGAGACGGCAAAGCATCGGAAGCTGCCGGTCCTGGGGTACGTGCTAAACCACCCCTGGCCTCTCGACCCGCTGACCGCCGAGTCCAATCGCAAGGCGCTCGCGGAGCTTGCGGGCGCCCCATGTCTGGGCACGATCCCCTACCTCGACCCAAGTTCGCAGCCAGCCTCGGAAAAGGCCGGCCTAGCAAGCCTGGCAGGAAGATATCTCGCGCTCGAGCGCATGGGCATCGGCCCGAGGATTGCGCCGACAGGCGGCGGATCCGGGAAGTCCTGAGTCGCGCGCCCAAAGCCTTGCGCGATCGGCCCACTTGAGCGATATCTTCTAGGTCGCAACAAGCCCGAGAGGGGGTCTATGAAAGCTCTAATGATGCACTCGCCGCTTAGGCTCGACCACCTTATCACGCGAGCGGCGCGTCTCTTTCCCGATGCCCAGATCGTAACCCGCACCACCGACGGGGTCCACCGCACGGCGTACGCCGAGCTTGCGGAGCGCGCCAGACGCTTGGCCGGCGCCCTGCGAGAGCTCGGGGTCGAGCCGGGAGATCGCGTTGCAACGTTCGCCTGGAACACCTTCCGTCATCTCGAACTCTATTTCGCCGTACCCATGGCGGGGGCGGTCTTGCATACGCTCAACATAAGGCTTTTCGAGGATCAGATAGCGTACATCGTAAACCATGCTCAGGACCGGATCCTCTTCGTCGATCGTTCGCTGCTTGCGCTGGTCTCGAAGCTCAGAGACCGGCTCTCTTGCGTACAGCACATAGTGGCCATGGGGGACGGCCGTTCGCCCGACCGTGACCCAGGCCTGTTGGATTACGAAACCATTTTGGCGAGCGCTAGCCCTGCTCAGCCATGTGTCGCCGAGGAGACCGATGCGGCCGCGATGTGCTATACCTCGGGCACCACCGGCAACCCCAAAGGTGTGCTCTACAGCCACCGGGCACTCGTGCTCCAGGCGCTGGTTCAGGCGATGGCCGACGTGTTCGCGATCAGCCAGAAGGAAACCGTCATGCCGGTTGTGCCGATGTTCCACGCCAACGCCTGGGCGCTGCCGTACAGCGCCACGCTGGTCGGTGCCAAACAGGTCTTCCCGGCTAGCTTCCTCGACCCTCGAAGCCTCGTCGAGCTCATGGAGAGCGAGCGAGTCACGATGGCGGCGGGGGTGCCAACGGTATGGAATGCCGTTTTGGAGCTGCTGCGAAGCGAAAAGCACGACCTTAGCTCCTTATCGAAGATCGTTTGCGGCGGGGCGGCGGTGCCGGCGAGCATGATCGAGGGATTCGACCGGCTCGGAATAGAAGTCGTGCAGGCGTGGGGCATGACCGAGACCTCACCCCTTGGAACGGTGGGGAATTTGAAGACACACCTCAGCGAGTTGCCCTATCCCCAGCGGCTTCGTCTTCGCGCAAAACAGGGGCTTGCCGCCCCTACGTTGGAGGTACGGATCGTCGGCGAGCAAGGCGAGGAGGTCCCGTGGGATGGCGAGTCGGTCGGGGAGCTGCAAATCACGGGCCCTTGGGTGGCGAGCGCGTATTATCGCGACGAGCGAAGCTGGGAGGCGTTCGACGGCCCCTGGCTTCGAACCGGAGACATAGCTACCATCGACCGGGAGGGGTACGTTCAGATCGTGGACCGCGCGAAGGATCTGATCAAGAGTGGGGGGGAGTGGATCTCGAGTGTCGAGCTCGAAAACGCGCTTTTAAGCCATCCCAACGTCCTGGAGGCGGCCGTCATCGCCGTGCCACATCCCAAGTGGCAGGAACGGCCGCTGGCATGCGTGGTGCCGCGCTCGAGCACCGGCCAAAGCGTAACCAAGGAGGAGCTCTACGAGCACCTGCGCCCCCATTTCGCGAAGTGGTGGCTTCCGGACGACATAGTGTTCCTCGAAGAGCTGCCCAAAACCAGCGTGGGCAAGATCGCCAAGAGGGTCCTGAGGGACCACTTCGGCGGGGCTGCCACGGGCTGACGCAGCGGCTTTCTCGACGCCTCAGCGCCGCTCCTCGCGCAAGGCCGCTTCCGCAGCAGCGACTGCGGCCTGGTGCACTTCCGCAAGCGCCACGCTCGCCTTTTCGGCGGCTCGCGCGCAGTGCTCGTATTCCGGATGAACGCTTGTCTTGCCGCTTGGCCTCGATGCGACTTTGACGTCGATTTCCCCGAAGGGTGTCCGTACCGTGATGACTCGGCGGGCCAACGTCCTTCGGCGCACCTCACTTATGCGCACGCCCAGGGTAGAGGTTTCCTCCAAAACAATGTCGGCCAAGACTTCGCTCAAGGAAGGCGGAGCGATCACGCTCAAGAGCGTCCCCGGCCGGCCCTTCTTCATGAGAAGCGGAAGCATGGCCACATCCAGGGCCCCTGCCCCTAGAAGCCTCTTTCCAATGTAGTCGTAGAATTGGGGATTGAGATCGTCGATGTTAGCCTCGATGACCTCGCATTGTGCGGGGGAATCTCCCTCCACGACCTCCCCCAACACGGCTCTGAGCACGTTGGGCCTATCTTCCAGGTGCCGCGTGCCCGCCCCGTAGCCAACCCTTTCGATTACGAAGGGAACGCGCTCGACCGGTTGCGCGCTGAAGCCTGCCAGGACCGCCGCCCCCGTAGGCGTTATCATCTCGCCCACGCCGCCTTGGAACCGAACCGGCAAGCCTCGCAATAACTCGACCGTGGCCGGGGCTGGGACCGGCAATGGCCCGTGCGCTGTCTCGACCACGCCACTGCCTAGCGGCAGCGGGCCGACGAATAGCTGCTCAACCCCCAACGCCTCAAAGCCGAGGCAGGCTCCAACGATGTCGACGATCGAGTCCACCGCCCCCACCTCGTGGAAATGGACTTGGTCGGGGGAAACCCCGTGGATTTTGGCCTCGGCCTGGGCAAGGAGGTCGAAGATACGAAGGACCCTAGCCTGAACCCCGGCCGCGAGCGCTGATGACTCCAGCATCCCCCTGATCACGCCCAGGGTGCGCTCCCGTTGCTCGCCGCCGCAGTGCACGGCAAAGCGCGTCGCCATTATCGCTCCCACGCGCACCTTCTCTGCCGTAAGCTCCACTTCCCCTAACCCGAGGCGAGCCACCGGATCGCGCAGGCTTTCGATGGGAAGCCCGGCATCCAAGATCGCGGCCACGATCTTGTCCCCACTCAAGCCCGCGAACGTATCGAGGTATAGAGCCTTCAACCGGGGTCTCCCATGGCATGCGAGACAAAAAGGAGATTTACATATTTTTCCGGTTCGTGCTATCTTTCGTCCTTTGAGGTAGGTGGCGTCTATGGGCCGAAGGGGAATGAGCCAGCGGGACCTTAAGTACTTCCGAAAGCTCTTGAACGCTCGCAAACAGGATCTTTTGGTCGAAGCAGAGCGCGCCGTAGATGGAATGACAGAAGGACGCGAAAACTTCCCCGATCCGACGGACAGAGCGACGCTCGAATCCAACAGGAACTTCATGCTTCGGATCCGAGATCGCGAGCGCAAGTTGATCTCGAAGATCGACGAAGCCCTAGCTCGTATCGAAGATGGCTCTTACGGCAAGTGCGAGGAATGCGGGGAATACATCGGTATCGAGCGCCTCAAGGCGCGCCCGGTAACCACCCTCTGTATCGACTGTAAATCTCTCCAGGAAGCCAGGGAGAAAAAGCTGAGGGGCGCGACCTGAAGCTTCGGCCTGCGCATTTCCTGGAAGTGACACCATCGACGACCGCACAGGTGCCCGCGAACACGTAGCGACTGGTTTCGCCGCAGCCTCTTTCAGCGACTCTTGCACCCTCGACGCTTCGTTGGTAGGCTCCGATCACTGCGCCCGGCGCGCACGCAGAGCTTTTGGAGCGGGAAGACCCGGAAGCTTTCGCTGTTCGGAGCGCCGAGCGGGTGCGTGTCCCGGAGTTGGGAGGGGCAGTAGCTCAGCTGGGAGAGCACCACGTTCGCAACGTGGGGGTCGAGGGTTCGAATCCCTTCTGCTCCATTCGAATTCACGCAGCACGGCTCCTGCGATATCCAAACCCGCCCTCTCGGGAGCTGGTGAGTCAGGCCGACAAGAACTCTCCCCGGGGCGCTGAGGCGACGTGCCAGAAGCAGGCGTGCCGCCCTTGACGACGCCGGCCACGATGCAGGCATTCTCCGAGCAGCTTTTTGCCAGGCCGCCGCCTCGAACGGCTAAGTTCCCTGGCCCCCCACGAAACGCCGCCGGAGACCCACGCCGGCTGCGGGTTCTGGCGGAAATAAATCGCTGTTTTGTTTTGTTCCACCGCCAACCTACTAATATATAAGGAAAAAATCAAAAGATCCGGACAGGCAGCTCGCGTATTTGACATGCGGGCGCTGCCGCATTATCCTGCATCGTCGGGCATCGCTCGAAGACTCTTGGCTACCCGAGGGAGCGTTTCCAACCATGCGAATGATACTTCCGGGCCTCCGCGAGAGGCGTGTGATAGATCGGGCCCTACAGGCCTTTTTTCGGGATTATAACCCCAGCGATTTCCGCCGCGCCGTTCACGCCGTGTGCCGCTATTACAATTTGAAGGCTCCCAAGGTGGAATGGTTCGAGTATTTGGACTGGGGGAAGACCGGCGGCAAGACCTATCCGGACGGGAAGATCCATCTCATTCATCCGGAGAACTGGAAAAGAGGACGCAAGTATAACTCCGAGCGCCGCTGGATACGAACCGTCTATCACGAGCTGGGACATTACATCTTCTGGGCCGATGCAGAGGCCAAAGCCGATATTTTCGCCCACCGGATGTCACGGGGCGTAAACGGAGCCAACGGCAAGGGCGCGCTGGCCTCGAAGAACGGGCACAGAAACGGGTCGACCGGCACGAGCCCGCTTCGCTCCGTCAAAGAAGGTGCTCGCCCCCGTCGACGGCGACGACGTTGCCAGTGATCCATCGAGAATCTTCGCCCGCGAGCATGCATACCACCGACGCGACGTCGGCCGGCGTCGTTACTCTGCCGCTTGGGTTGCGGGCGCGCGCCTCATCGAGCAGTACCTGGGCTAGAGGGATCTTTCGCAGGGCTGGGGTGTCGGTTACGCCGGCCTCGAGAGCGTTCACCGTCATCCCCAAGGGTGCAAGCTCCACCGCAAGCTGGCGTACGTGCGCTTCCAGAGCGGCCTTAGCCGCAGATACCGGGCCGTACTGCGGCCACACTCGTCTGGCGCCTGCGCTCGTCATGGCGAGAATCCTACTGCCTTGACGCAAGCATCCCGCGCCGAGCAACTCTTGTACCCAATACACCAGCGTGTTAGCCATCACGTCGATCGTCATATCCATCTGCGCCCGAGTAACCGAAGCGCCCTGTCCCATGGCGACAAAGGGCTTGAGCGTTCCGAAGGCGATGGAATGGAATAGCACCCGTACATGCGCGCCTTCCTGTTCGGCCAGGATCTCCTTTATCCGCGCAACGGTGTCCTTGCGCTTCTCGGGGTCTGCCGCATTCACATTGAAGAAAAAGGCTTTGCGCCCCAAATCCATGAGCTTCGCCCGCACCCGCTCAGCGTTGGCGAGCGTGGCCTTTCGGTCGAGATGGATACCGAATACGTCCATGCCTCGCTCCCCAAGCGCCAGCGCCGAAGCCGCACCGAATCCGCTGGACGCGCCCAGCACCACCGCCCAACTTCCCGCTGGATACTCCCCCATACTCCTGACTCCTTTTCGCCTCGCAGCCTGCCCGGCAACGGGCTCAAAGCATAATCCATGCGGTTTGGCCGAACAAATGGCCCTGCGCGCCTGCGGGCGGCAGAGCCTAGTTGCAGGTTGATTAACTGCGCGGACACGGGGTAAGGTAGGCACCAAGGTAAGGCGCACTCGTATGAGCAGGCGTGACGCTCAGAGGCCGGGACTCGAAAACCGCTGGTGGGTGGACACGAGCGAACAGAAGTCGTTCCGCACAAGATCAAAGCCAGCCGCCCCGGTAGGGGAGCGCCTGTTTCGGGCGGGGGCCGACTTCAACCAGGCCGAAGCGCCTGCTCAGCTCGCAGACATTAACAAGCGCTTGATCGACGAGTGCGCGGCTGCTGAAGGGGAATGGGCGTATGCCGCGACGCTGCCGGCGGTGGTGGCCGGCCAACTTTCGGCCAGGGTCAAGCGGCAGATCCAGCTACCACCGAAGGCCCGTGGCATAATCTTGGACTGCGGGTACTCGCTTCGCGTGCTGGTGACCGGCCAGCCCCCAGGCCAGTGCATCCTCGAGTTCCGGATCGGACCGGATCCGTCCTTCGACTGCTGGATAGAAGGCGAGTGGGTGCGCGAAGAGACGTTTCGCAACACCGACGAAGCCTTTCGAAAGGCGAGGCTGTACATTAGGCGTTACTTCGGGTAGGGAGTAGGCGCTCGTGAAAGGGCGGGAGGGACCACCGGCTGGGGGGCCGGGACAGATCGATAAAGAGGCGGGACGCTGCAGGACTTACCCGGGTACTGCAGCAAGACGTAGCCAGCCGTGGGCCAGAGCGTGCCGGCCGCAAGCGCCAAGGACCGAAGGTCTAGGGCGGCGGCCATGGCCTGCGGCCCGCTAGGGAGGAGGAAGATTGCGATGGTTCAGGAAACTGGGAAAGAGGCGCAATACATAAGGGACGCCATCTGGCAGTACACCCAGTACGTCGTGGTTCTCTTGGCGTGCCTGGGCGCCGGAGTTTTCATCGGCTATCAGCTCTGGGGAGATGCCCCCTCCCTGAGAAAAGAATTGGAGCAAAGCGTAGCGGAGGTAAATCGCCTCAAGAATGAGCGCGCCGATTCTGAAAGTAAGATCGGGGTGCTAACCAATCGCAACGAACAGTGCCAGAAGGACCTCGGGGATATCCAGAAACAACTCAGCACTTGCACCACGGAACTGCGCCGCCTCCAAAGTGAACAGGGGCTCCCACAGTAGCCCCCGGCGCGGGTGGTCAACAGCCGCTCTGGCATCCGTCGCCGAGAGCCGATAAGGGCCGGTCAAGCGGTGGAGTGTGCGTGGTTCTGGATACTCTTTCCTCGGTAGTTGGGCGAGGAACGGGCGAGCGCCTTGGCCGATAACCCCGCCGTTGACACCCCGGGACGGCACCTCTATGCTGAGAGTCGACGGCCGTCCATAGGGGAGGACCAATATGATAACGAAAGACAAAATCTACGATGTTTTGCGAGAGTGCTACGATCCCGAGATCCCGGTCAACATAGTCGACCTAGGTCTCGTATACGACGTGGCGGTGTCGGGAGACAGGATCCATGTCAAAATGACCCTCACCACGCCGGGATGCGGCATGGCCCGCATGATATGCAGCGAGGTCCAAAACCGGCTCGCTCGAACCGAAGGGGTGTCAGACGCACAGGTGGAGCTCGTTTGGGACCCCCCATGGAATCCTGCCATGATGAGCGAGACGGCAAGAAAACAGCTAGGCTTGGAGTGAGAGCTTCCCGATATCCCGTCGGAGGGTAAACGGAGATTGGACCGCCTCGTAGCGTCGCAGCCGGTCCCAGGGTGGCAACCGGATGACGGTTTCCAACCGAGGCCCCCAAAAAATGCCGAGGGGCAAGGCGACGCGTTTTGTGGCATTGTGATTGCAGCGCTGGGCTCCGATCTCCGCTAGCGGTCGAACGGAGCCGACGGAAAGTTGAAATGTTGAGACGGCTACCCACGTTGCTCCTAATAAACTCACTCAACATAGATATCGCCGTGGTTGTGGCGTTCGCACTGGTCGCGGGCCGGGGAAACTTCGGCTACGTGAGAAGCGGTCTCGAACGGATGAAACAGTCGCTGGCGTGGGAGCGAGTGTTGGACCTGCGGGAGGCCAGGGAAGCCGCAGACAGGGCCCACGGCTGGATGGACAAGGCGGGCTTGCCCGACTTGAAAGCAGTGCCGGTATCCTCCCGAATTTACCCTTCCTCGCTGCAACGGAAGCGTTACCGTCCGCAGTAAGTGGGCTGTTCCCTGACAAGGGAGCGAACTTTCCCGCGGCGGGCGCAGCCCCCGCTGCGCTCAAGAGCCGCCGCTCGACCATTGTGAGGCTTGCGCGTGCTTGCGCGCAAGCTAGTATCCGATCCTAAGGAGCGAGCCGATCGTAGGTTTGGGTTGCCACTTGGCTTGAGCTTATAGGGGCGGTGACCGTTCGTGCTTGCCGACCGGGTAATCAGATTCATAGGAGATCCCGCGGCGGACCGTTTCGACACGCTCGCTCTCGAAGCGTTCGCCCACCAGTACGCATCGAACCCACCTTATAGAGCTTACTGCAAGATCCGCGGCGTGTCGCCGGAGAGAGTGAGCCGCTGGGAAGAGATACCAGTGGTACATACGGACGCGTTCAAGGAACACGAGCTCGCGTGCGGCACTCCTCAGGCCACATTCTTGACTACCGGCACAAAATACGGCCAAGAAAAGCGTGGCCGCCACCTCCTCCCCAGGCTAGACGTGTACCGAGCCTCGGCACTGGCGAACTTCTCCAGGCATGTCGTCCCGAAAGGCGGAAAGTTTCGGATCTTCGCGCTCGCGCCCTCGCTCGCCGCCGCACCCCATTCCTCGCTCGCCCAGATGCTCGACTGGGTGGTACGCGAGTTCGGATCGTCGGTCGGGTATTACCTGGAGGGGGGCCGGCTGGATACGGACAAGGTGCGAGCGGATCTGCGCGAAGCCTCGCTCGAGAGAACGCCCGTGCTCATCCTGGCGCTCACCCGGGCGCTGGTCGTGCTCGCACACGCATGGGGCTGGCCTGATCGGGCGGCCGTCGGGCGAAACAGGGTCCCTTTACCACCGGGAAGCCGGATCATGGATACTGGAGGCAACAAGGGCCTTGAGCGCGCCGTCAGTCGCCACGAGATCTTCGCCGTGGCCGAAGAGCTTTTCGGGATCGACCCTTTCCAGGTGATCAACGAATACGGCATGACTGAAATGTGCTCGCAATTTTACGACGACACCCGTGCCTGCACAGTCTTTGAAAACGAGGCGTCTCGCCGCAAGATCGTCCCCCACTGGGTGCGAACCCGCGTGGTCGACCCCGCGACGCTCGAGGAAGTCGGCGAGGGCGGCAGGGGTCTTCTGGTTCACTTCGACCTCGCCAACGTGGAATCGGTTAGCGCGATCCTGACCGAAGACATAGGTGAGCGACGCGGCAGCGGCTTCGAGATAATCGGCAGAGTGTCGGCGGCCACCCCGAGAGGCTGCTCGCTGGCGATCGAGAACGGGGGACCTGTGGTAGTTGGTAGCGGTTTTGACTTTATTCGCGGCAGAGCGTGACCGATGAACGAGCGCTTTCCTTCGGCTGGAGCGATCGGCGCCACTTGTAGGCGCTTGATTGAAGCCGGTCGCGAGCTCAGGCGGATCCCCACCTCCTTAATTTGCCGGGGGCTGGGTGAACTCTGCCAAAACTGGTTAGAGCCCGATTGGCCCGAGCGCCGCCAGGCCATCCAAGGACTCACCGCCGAAACCGGGTTTCCCGCCAAAGCGATCGAGCTCTGCCTGGATAACCTGTTCGGTGAACTCGATGGACGCGCACTCGAAGCGGTCGTAAGCTCCGAGATCGGCGATCCCGAGGCGGTGGGTGCCGAGGTGCGCGGCCCCAACCTCACGTTTCACGTCCTTGCCGGGAACATACCAGGTGTCGGCATCTTCGGCGTGGTGGCTGCGCTCCTCCTCGGGGCGCCGAGCCTGGTCAAGGCGTCCTCCCGGGAGCCTCTCCTCCCGACTCTGTTCGCTCGCTCGCTCCTCAAGGCTGGCTGTGAAAGAGCCGGCGTGTTAGCCTCGGCGGTCGAGGTGGTGAGTTGGCCCGGGGGGCGGCTCGACCTGGAAGAAGTCGCTTTGGATGCCTGCGAGTCAGCGTTGGTTTACGGGGACGCGAACACGATCTCGGCCTACGCCTCGCGCGCACCTGCCAAGCTAATCGCGTACGGACCGCGGATGAGCGCGGGCTTGATCCTGGGGGATTGCGCGAAAGACCTGCCACACGTTGCCGCAACTGCCGGTCTCAACGTTGCCCTGTTCGACCAACGCGGTTGCCTCTCGCCGCAGTTCTTCCTGGTCGAGGAGCCCTGCCTCGCAGCCGAGTTCGCCCGTTTATTGGCCGACGAGCTGCGCCGCCTCGCCGAGGCGCTTCCGCGGAGCCCGCTCGACCTCGAGGGAGCCGCGCAATTGCGAACCTTCGTCGAGCGCTGTCGTTGGTTGAGCCTTTCGGGTGGATGCCGGGACCTCTTTTCGGACGAGGAGTCTCTGCGCTGGGTCGTGGCGGTTTTCGAGACCCCGGATCTCATTCCGTTTTTTCCTGCCAATAGGGTCGTCACCGTGGCGCCTGTCCGCCACCTCGAAATGGCGGTTTCCCTGCTCGCATCCCGCACGGGCGAGCTCGAAGCCGTTGGGGTCGCCGGCGAAATGAGCCGCTTGCAGCCGCATCTGCCCCACCTTGCGGCCTCGGGTGTGGCACGAGTTTGCCGGCTGGAGCGGCTGCAGCGACCTCCCTTCTCCTGGCCTCAGGGCGGCAGGCGGCGACTGGCGTCGCTCGCCCGCTGGCTCGCGTTCGAAAAAGCCGGTTCGGAGCGAGAGTAGATTGGCCGGCCTGCTCGAAGAGGCTTTTCGCCGTCATCTATGCCAAACCTCAGCCTCACCCATGGCCATAGAGGTCGCCCGCGCCAGGGGATGCGAAATCTGGGACAGCTCGGGGAAGCGTTACCTAGACTTCATCGCCGGCATAGGCGTTGCCAACGTAGGCCACAGGAACCCTATGGTATTGAAGGCAATCAGGCGCCAAGCGCAAAGCTACCTGCACGTAATGGTCTATGGGGAGTATGTCCAGGAGCCGCAGGTGCGACTGGCCCAAGCGCTAGCGACCCGCCTCGGGGAGTCCCTCTCCGTTGTATATTTCACCAATAGTGGCGCGGAGGCAGTCGAAGGAGCTCTCAAGGCCGCGAGGAAGTTCACGCGCCGCAACGCCTTCGTCGCTTTCGACCTCTCCTTTCACGGAGACACCTTCGGTGCCCTCTCGGTCTGTGGTAACCCGACTTTCACCGACCCCTTCCGGCCCCTGCTGCCGGACGTCCGAATCCTACCCTACAACGAGATCGGCGCGCTGGACCGGATCGACGAGTCGGTGGCGGCGGTAATCGTCGAGCCCGTGCAGGCGGAGGCGGGGGTCCGGATCGGTGCGACCGGTTTCCTGCGGGCCCTGCGCGAGCGAACCCAAGAGGCGGGCGCGTTGCTCATCTTCGACGAAATCATCACCGGCTTTGGCCGCACCGGAAGCCTTTTCGCGTACCAGGGGCTCGGGATCGTCCCGGATATCGTCGTGCTCGCTAAGGCTTTGGCGGGCGGGCTTCCCTTGGGAGCTTTTGCCGGACGGCCCGAGATCATGCGGGTCCTGTCCGAGAACCCTCCGCTCGGGCACGTCACCACCTTCGGCGGTCACCCGCTCTCGTGCGCTGCAGGCTTGGCGGCCTTGGAGTACTTGGAAAAGCGCGATCTGCCAAAGCGTGCCGCTCTGCTCGGCGCTCGGCTCCTTCGCGGCCTCGAGAGCCTTGCGGCCCACCCACAGGTAATAGATACACGTGGGATCGGGCTCCTCGCCGCACTCGAGTTCGCCTCCCCTTCAGCTTGCAGCCGGTTCGTCGAAAAATGCCTCGCTAGGGGCCTCATCGTCAACTGGACTCTTCACAGGGACACGGTCGTGCGTATGGCTCCTCCTCTGGTCATAAGCGCCCGCGCTCTCGACCGCGCCCTCGACACGATGGAGGCCGCGCTCCACGAGATCTAAGAGCGGACAGTATCGTTTCGAGTGTTCCGCGGCTCGATAAGGCGCGGCCAAGAGCCGTGGGCGCTCGGTTCTCAGGCCTGGCGGCGCTGCTCCTGACTTTTCCCCGCCTCCGCCATTTTTTTCCCGAGGTACGCCTCTATGAATCGATCCAACTCGCCGTCCAACACTGCGTCCGCATCTCCCACCTCGACACCGGTACGGTGATCCTTCACCATGCGGTAGGGGTGAAGAACGTAGGAGCGAATCTGACTGCCGAAGGCGATGTCCTTCTTGGTCTGATGTAACGCCTCGATCTTTTCCCTCTGCTTGCGAAGTTCCAACTCGTAAAGCCGAGACCTGAGTATCTTCATCGCCGTGGCGCGATTCTTGTGCTGAGAGCGCTCGTTCTGACAGGTGACGACTATGTTGGTCGGAAGGTGGGTTATGCGCACCGCGGAGTCGGTTTTGTTGACATGCTGTCCGCCGGCTCCGGACGAGCGGAACGTGTCGATTCTCAGGTCCTCGTCTCGGATCTTGACTTCCACGTCCTCCTCGACTTCGGGGTAGACGAACACCGACGCGAAGGACGTATGTCGCCTGGCGTTCGCGTCGAAGGGGGAAATCCGAACCAGCCGGTGTATCCCAGCCTCGGCGCTCAGGTACCCGTACGCATATCTTCCCTCGACAGTCATCGTCGCACTCTTGATTCCCGCCCCTTCCCCCTCCGTCACATCCACAACATCCGCTTTGAACCCCTTTCGCTCGCACCAGCGCAAATACATGCGTAGGAGCATCTGCGCCCAATCCTGGGCCTCGGTTCCCCCGGCGCCGGCGTGAAAGCTAACGATCGCGTTCCCGGCGTCATGCTCCCCAGATAGCAACTGCTCTAGCTCCAGCCTGCCGATCTCCCTTTCGACGGAAACGGCCGCGTCGAGCGCCTCGGCATCTGCTCCCGCCTCACCGGTCTCCTCGGCCAACTCCATGAGAATCTTGGCCTCTGCCAAGCTTTCCTGGAGTTTGCGCCACCTGCTGGCCCGCTCCACCAGGGACGCCCGCTCTTTCAAAATCTCCCTCGCTCGGTCCCCCTGCGCCCAAAAGTCGGACTTTTGCACCTCCTGGTCGAGCATCGCCGCGCGCTCCTCGCAGCCGCTCACGTCAAAGATGCCTCCTGAGCGCCTCGAGTCTCTCCTCCAAGGCGGCAATTTTCTGCTTGGCTTCCGCGATCATCGCTCCTCCGTCAACCCACGTGAAGCCCGCCGGAGCGGCGTCTGGGAAAGAGCAGCGTGGCCGCCCCTATGGCAATCCCCAAATAGGCAAAAACGTCGCCGAATCGCGCATAGAACGTCCTCACCCGCTTCCAGCGGACCGTATCCACATGCACGACCGGCTTGAACAGCCGGCTTCGCCACCGCACCCGCCCATCCTGCTCTACGATAGCAGATATGCCCGTATTCGCCACTCTAACCATGGGAACCCGGTTCTCTATCGCCCTAACCGAGGCCATGATGAGATGCTGGCGAGGGGCCGCAGTGTCTCCAAACCAAGCGTCGTTCGTTATGTTTATTAGAAAATCGGCCGTCGGAGCCCGCTTCGGTTCGCGGCCCAAACCGACCCTGGCAAGGAGCCGCTCGACCAAACCAGCCCCGCCCACAAGCTGGCGCGCCAAGCTGGGGAAGATCCCCTCGTAGCAGATGAGGACACCGAACGCGGCGCCGGGAACGCGGAAGACCACCGGCCCTGGCCCCGCGGCGAAATTGCCGACACCCTCCACCACCTTGTCCACGAAAAAAAGCAGCGGCTGCAGGGGAACGTATTCCCCGAAGGGCACGAGCCTTAGTTTGTCGTACCAACCGATGATCCCCGCCTGTGGGCCGACCAGATAAGCGCGGTTGAACTGCGCCACGCCGCGACCCTCGGGTAGATATTCGAAGGCGGGGCTACCGAGCAGAAGGTAGATCCGCGAGCTCGCCGCCAGGCTCAATATTTCTTCCCGCATCGGCCCGTCTTCCTGAAAGTAAAAAGGAACCGCGGTCTCCGGCCATACGACCAGCGTAGCGCCAAGCTCCCGAGCTCGGCGAGTGAGTCCGACATAACGATCGATCGTCGTCCTTTGATAAGCGGGATCCCATTTGTGGAACTGGTCCACGTTACCCTGGATTATGCCTACCTTGATCTCCCTGTCAGGCTCGAGAATCCGAAGCTCGAAGAGCCGCCGGTGCCCGAACCAAATTGCAGCGAAAAACAAGAAGGTCGCGCAAAGCGCCGGTCTCAGGCGAGGCCACCACCCGAGCGGGCGCCGCAAAATCGCCTCGGCGATGGCGACATTGGCCAGAACTACAAGGGCAGAGATGCCGTAATAGCCGGTGAGCTCCGCGACCTGCATCAGTCGCGTAAAACCATGCTGCGTGTATCCCAGACCTGCCCAGGGGAAACCCCCCAGGACCACGCCGCGCAGCCACTCCTGCGCCACCCAAAGCGCTGGGGCCGCCAGCGCCAGGCTCCAGCCCCTTTTCGCGGCCAATGCGCACCCGCCGGCAAAGAGGGCGATGTAGCACGCCATCACCGCCACGAGAAGCAAGTACGGACCGAGGCTCACCGGCAGCGACAAGTTGGTGTAGGTCCCGATGGTGACGGGTATCCAGTAAAGGGTGATTCCGAAGAAGACCACCCCGGCCGCCCACCCGATCCTGAACGCGCGCTTCCACCCGGACCCGTTGGTGGTAAGAAAAAGCGGCACCAGCGCAACCCACGCCAGACCCCCGAGGTCGGCTCGGGGAAAGCTCAGCGCAAGACACAGCCCCGCCGCGACCGCCGCTAGCACAAGCGTCGACTCCTCCCCTCGCTGGACCCGCCTCTTCCCCTCGTGCCGGTGCCGAGTCGGTGGCTCCCCAGAGCCCGCTTCACCTCGAGCTCCTTTAGCCTCATCTTGCAGGCATCCTCTCGCGAGCGCTCATGATCGTAACCCGCAAGATGCAGGATCCCGTGCAGCAGCAATTCCTCGATCACCTCCCGAAACGCGCGCCGACGCCGCCTGGCCAGTCGCAGCGCCGTCTCCATGGATATCACCACATCGCCGAGCATCCCGTGCGAAAGCGAACCGAACGGACCTTCGTCCAACGCGAAAGAGAGAACGTCCGTGGCACGATTCCTGCCACGGTAGCGCCGATTGAGCCGGCGCATTTCTTCGTCTCCGACAAGCGAGACACTGAGGGGGCGGCGCCGCAAACCGAGCGCTCTCAGGATCCGTCGGGCACGAACGCGGGTGTAGTCCGCTACCTCATGAGCCGCTTCGTGTCGGCAGGAGACCGCAACCAGATCCACGCCTCAGATACCGGCTCCTCGCCCCTTGAAGCCCCTGCCCATGGCAGACCTCGGTCACTCCTCCGCCGCCGAGCGCACCTGGGCACCGCCGGGGCGCCGCGCCCGCTCGGCCTTTTCGTAGGCCGATATGATATCTTGCACCAGCCGGTGTCGGACCACGTCACGCTCGCTAAAAGTGACGAATCGGATCCCCTCTATCCCCTTCAGGATCTTGGCCGCCTCGCGAAGCCCTGACACCGTACCAGCCGGCAAATCCACCTGCGTTATGTCACCGGTGATCACCGCCTTGGAGCCATAGCCCAGCCTGGTCAAAAACATTTTCATCTGCTCCGGCGTGGTATTCTGAGCCTCGTCCAGTATCACGAAGGAGTCGTTTAGAGTGCGGCCCCGCATGAATGCAAGGGGAGCCACCTCGATGGTGCCGCGTTCGAGCATCTTGCGGGCACGATCGAAGTCGACCATATCGTGCAAAGCGTCGTAGAGGGGGCGCAAATAAGGGTTGACCTTCTCCGCTAGGTCCCCAGGCAAGAAGCCGAGCTTCTCGCCGGCCTCCACCGCCGGCCGAGTGAGAATGATTCGCAGGAAGTGGCGCTTCAAGACCGCCGACACCCCCATGGCCATGGCCAGGTAGGTCTTACCCGTTCCGGCCGGCCCGATCGCGAAGACGATGTCGAAGTTTCGGATGGCGTCGATGTATTCCTTCTGTACCACGCTCTTGGGTGTTATCACACGATTGTGGGCGGTGATGTAAATGGTATCGAGAAAAATCTCTCGCAGATTGGCCGAGGAGTCTTCGGATAGAATCCTAATGGCGTACTCGACGTCGCTGCGAAAAACCGGGTACCCGCGCTGCAGGATGGCGTAAAGCTCCGTCAACACCTGCCCGCACAGATCCCGCTCGATCTCGTCGCCGGCGATGGTGACCGACTTTCCCTTGGTACTGATGCGCACCCCCAGCGCCTTTTCCAACACCTTGAGGTGCTCATCGTGATTCCCGAGAAGGTCCCGGAAAAGCTTCGGATCCTCGAAGTCGATTGTGAGGGGATGCTGCGTGCTAGCCTCCGACAATCTCGTACACCTTGGCAAGCGCCTGGTCGAGTTTGGCACCATCCTTTCCGCCCGCTTGGGCGAAATCCCGCCGACCCCCACCGCCCCCGCCGACCAGCGACGCCACGGTTTTTACGATCTCGTCAGCCGAAAAGCGTTCGGTCAAATCGCGAGTCACCGCAGCCACGACGCTTACCTTCTGCCTCTGCTCGCTTCCCAAAGCGATGACGCCGGAACCGATACTCTCCTTCAACCTGTCCGCCATCTGCCGCAAGACCTGCATATCGGCATCGGCCACCCTCGCGGCCAGCACCTTCACGCCACCGACCATCCGCACCTTATCCATGAGGTCGCCACTTTTTGCCCCCGCCTGGCGGCTTTGCAACTCGGCCATGCGCTTCTCCAACTCGCGTTGGTATGCCAGGATCTTGGCCAGCTTTTCCGGAAGCTCTTCTTCCGCCCCCTTCAAACCCTCCGCAACGGCCCGCAACAACTCCTCGCGCCGTCGCACGAACTGAAGCGCTCCCTCCCCGGTAAGGGCCTCCACACGTCTCACCCCGGCGGCAACCCCTGCTTCGGAGCGGAACTTGAAGAAGCCGATCTCGCCCGTCCTCTCCACGTGAGTTCCGCCGCAAAGTTCGAGAGAAAAGTCTCCCATCCTGACCACCCGTACGAGATCTCCATACTTCTCGTCGAAGAACGCCAACGCACCGCGCTTGATCGCTTCGTCATACGCGATCTCCTCGGTGGTCACCTCTACATTGGCTCTTATGCGCGCATTGATCTCGTCTTCCATAGCGGCGAGCTCCGCCGGGTTCACGGGGCGCAGATAGCTGAAATCGAAGCGCAGGCGATCGGGCGCAACGAGCGAACCGCACTGCCGGACCTGGCTACCCAACCTCTCGCGCAAAACGCTGTGCAGGATATGAGTCGCGGAATGATTGAGCCGCACAGCCTCGCGTCTTCCTCGATCCACTCTGAGTGTCACCAGCTCCCCGGTCTCGAGTGCCCCGCGGAGCACGCGCCCGCGATGCAAGATCAGGCCGGGGCGGGGCTTTTGGGTGTCGGAGACTTCCACCAAGCACCCGGCCGAGGTCTCCATTGTCCCGGTGTCCCCGACCTGGCCGCCCGACTCGCCGTAAAAGGGCGTCTCTGCCGTGACGATCTCGACTTCTTCCCCCTCCACGACTGCCCCGAGCCGCTCCTCGCCGCGACAATACATGCCGACGACGCGGGATTCCCACTCGTAGTGGCGGTCACCAACGAACCGGCAAGCGAGCGCGCCACCCACGTCGGTGGCTGGCGAGACGAACTTCTTGGCATCGCGAGCCCTTTCACGCTGCCTCTCCATCTCCTCTTCGAAACCCCTGACATCTACGCCGAGGCCGTGGGAGCGCACGATGTCCTCGGTTAGGTCGAGGGGGAAGCCGTACGTGTCGTAGAGCCGAAACGCCACCGCGCCCGCCAGCTCGGTCCCGCCGCTCCCCTTCAACCGCTCGACTTCGTCCGCGAGAATTGCCAAGCCTTTGTCGAGAGTCTGGGCGAAACGTTCCTCTTCGGCCGTAGCGACCTCTTCGATGTACCGCGAGTTCTCCCCCAGCTCGGGGTAGGCTTCGGAAAAATCCGCCACTACCCGCCGGCAGACCTCCGACAAGAACGGCCGGTCGAGACCGAGTAGCTTTCCATGGCGCGCCGCCCTTCTCACCAGCCGGCGCAGCACATATCCTCTACCCTCGTTCGAGGGAGCTACCCCATCGGCAATCATGAAGGCGATGGCACGCGCGTGGTCCGCTATCACCCTGAAAGAAACGTCTTTGTCCCCTCCTCCCCCGTACCGGATGCCCACGACTTTCTCGGCGACGCCGATCAAATTTCGCAGCAGATCGCAGTCGTAGTTGCTCAGCACTCCTTGGATCACGGCCGTAATCCGCTCCAGTCCCATGCCGGTATCGACATGCTTGTCGGGCAACTCGACCAGACTCCCGTCGGGCCGCCTGTCGTATTGAATGAAAACCAGATTCCACAGCTCGATAAATCTCGAACACCGGCTGTTTACCGCGCACCGGTGGCCGGGTCTGGCGCGGTCGGGACAGGCCTCCGGGCCGCGATCCAGATGAATTTCGGAACAGGGGCCGCAGGGTCCCGTATCGCCCATCTCCCAGAAGTTGTCCTCGTCGAAGCGAAGAATGCGATGGGCAGGCATATCCGTCGCCTTGATCCACTCCTCTTCGGCTTCGTCGTCGCTCACATGTACCGTCGCCCAAAGCCGCTCCTTAGGGAGCTCCCAGACCTCGGTCAGGAGCTCCCAAGCCCAGGCGATTGCGTCCCGCTTGTAGTAGTCACCGAACGACCAGTTGCCAAGCATCTCGAAAAAGGTATGGTGGTAAGTGTCTCGGCCGACTTGTTCCAAGTCGTTGTGCTTGCCGCTGATGCGCAGACACTTCTGAGAATTGACAACTCTGCGCGAGGAGGGGGCTTGGGACCCGAGAAATATCCGTTTGAATTGCACCATCCCGGCGTTGGTAAAAAGCAGGGAAGGATCGTCCTTCGGAACCAAGGATGAGCTTTTAACGACCGCGTGCCCCCGCTCCGCGAAGAAATCGATAAAGCTCTGCCTTACCTCTTTGCCCGAAAGCGCCCCTGCCCGTTTGATCACAGCCATATCCTGCCTCGGTGGCTCCCCTCTTCAGCACCCCTCGTTCTCGTCTTCCACGCCCAATACGGCCCCCGCCACCGCCGGATCGAAACCCCGAGCCACCAAGAATCTAAATGCTTTCATTCGATACGCGCGACCCCTTCGCTCGCCGCCGCTCTGAAATCTCTTTTCGAGCGCTCTGCGGGCGAGTTCCTCGACCGGGATCGTCGCTTGCGACTCCGCCAGCACCCGCTCTACCATTTTTTCGGGTACGCCCCGCCTCGTAAGCTCCCAAGCCACTTTGGCAGGTCCCCACCCCAAGTCCAACAGGTACCTGTCAGCCGAGCGACGCGCCAACTCTAAGTCGTCAATATACCCGACTCTATCGAGGGACTGAAGGGCACGCCTTACCGTAGAGCCGCTCCAGCCCTTGCGCGAAAGATAAGCCTCGACCTCCGCTCTGGTTCGCGCCCTTGCCGCCAAAAAACGACAAGCCTGCTCGAAGGCGCTCCGTTCAGAACCTGTCGATCTTGAAGGCCCCGAGCCTCCCGGCCTCCCCTCTCTCTTCTTCCCCTTCAAAGCCTCGCCAGCGGGAATCGCTGGTGGATGCGATTCCCCGTACTTTGAGCGCGAAATCGTCCGGGTTGGAGGCCTGCGTAAGCGCCTCGTCGTAGGTTACCAGGCCGTCTCTCAACAGCGCCATCAGCGACTGGTCGAAGGTCTGCATTCCGTAGGTTGCGTGTCCAAACGCGATCGCTTCCCTAAGCTCATGCGTCCGCTCCTTGTCCGCGATGCATTCCCTAACGAGCGCGGTCGACACAAGCACTTCGACCGCCGGTACCCTGCCTTCCCCATCTGCGCGCGGCATCAACCTCTGACTGATGACGCCTCTAATGACGTTGGCGAGAATCAACCTGATCTGGTCGCGTTGGTGCTCGGGGAACACGGAAATGGCCCGCGTGATCGTCTCCGTGGCGTCGAGGGTATGCAATGTACTGAGCACCAAATGCCCCGTCTCGGCCGCTAGGATCGCGGTCTCGATCGTCTCCAGGTCCCGCATCTCGCCCACGAGGATGACGTCCGGATCCTGCCGCAGCGCACCTCGCAAAGCCTCGGTGAAGCTGTTGCAGTCGTATCCGATCTCCCGCTGGTTGATAATGGACTTCTTGTCCTTGTGAGTGTACTCGATGGGATCCTCGATCGTTATGATGTGGCGCTCGAGGTTCTCGTTGATATGGTTTATCATCGCCGCCAAAGTGGTGCTCTTACCACTGCCCGTGGTCCCGGTCACCAGAACCAGACCGCGGTGCGCAAGCGCGATCCTCTCCACCACGGGCGGCAGGAGCAGCTCCCTGATGTTCCTCACTTTGTCTGGAATCACTCTGGCGGATATGCTTGGCACGCCGCGTTGGGTGAACACGTTCACGCGAAAGCGTCCGGTCTGGGCACTGGCGTAAGCCAAGTCGGCCTGCTTGCGCCGCGCGTATTGCTCGCGGTGAAAATCGTCGAGCAGGGAGTCCACCATTTGAGAGAGGGACTCCGCCGTGAGCGGTTCTACCCCGCCATCCATGGGAACCAACGTGCCGTTTATCCTGAAAATGGGAGGCAACCCAACCTTGAGGTGTACGTCCGAGGCTTCCTTGGCGACGGCAACGGCTAAGATCTCGTCAATAGTCATAACTCCACCCAACCGGCGGAACCCGGCGTGCTGGCGGAATGCGCAGGCGCCCAGGCAGCTTCTCGGAAGAGGGCTACTTTCGAGCGCTCTTGACCGACTCTTCCCCTCTCCTCCCCAGCAACCCGCACTTCTCCCGGATCCGCCTTTCTATAGTTTCGGCAATGGTGGGGTTATCCTTTAGGAACTGCTTCGCGTTTTCCCGCCCCTGGCCGATTCTGTCGCCCTCGAAAGAGTACCAAGCCCCGCTCTTTTCCAGAATCCCCAAGTCGCAGCCGATGTCGACCAGTTCCCCCTCCCGAGAAATACCCTCGCCGTAGGTGATATCGAACTCTGCCTCGCGAAAAGGAGGAGCCACTTTGTTTTTTACCACCTTGACGCGCGTTCGGCTGCCCACGACGGACTCCCCGCTCTTGATCGCGCCGATTCGTCGGATGTCGAGCCTAACCGAGGAGTAGAACTTGAGCGCATTGCCCCCGGTAGTGGTTTCCGGATTACCGAACATCACCCCTATTTTCATGCGGATCTGATTGATGAAGATAACGATGGCGCGCGACTTGGAAATCGTGGCGGTCAGCTTGCGCAACGCCTGGGACATGAGCCGTGCCTGAAGCCCCATGTGGGCGTCCCCCATCTCTCCCTCGATCTCGGCGCGGGGAACCAAAGCGGCAACCGAATCGACGACCAATACGTCTATAGCGTTGCTGCGTACGAGCGTGTCGACTATCTCCAGGGCCTGCTCCCCATGATCGGGCTGGGAGATCAGAAGATCCTCCACCCGCACCCCCAGTTTCCGGGCGTAACTCACGTCCAGGGCGTGCTCCGCGTCGATAAAGGCGCAGACGCCCCCAGCACGCTGTGCCTCCGCCACAACCTGCAGCGCCATGGTCGTCTTGCCCGAGGACTCCGGGCCATAGATTTCGACTACCCTCCCTCTGGGCAGGCCGCCGATCCCAAGCGCAATGTCGAGCCCGACAGATCCGGTGGGAACGACGGCGATGTCTTGAGTGACAGCGTCCTCCCCAAGGCGCATGATCGCGCCCTTTCCGAACTGTTTCTCGATCTGGCTTACCGCTAGACTTATCGCCCTCTCTCGTTCTCGCGCCTCAGTCGCCATATCATCCTACCTTTCGAATAGACCCGCTCCCGGCCACTCGTGCCGAGCCGCGCCGTTGATAGCCATCCAGAAGTTTACAACGTTGCGCGCAACCAGTCACCGCTCGCCAGAGCTACGAGTAACCATCCACAGCCACACTCGCCGCAAGCCCGCCCTACTTCGGCCCTATCGCTGCGCCGGTCAACCCCGTCCGCCGCCTTCCAGCACCACGCTTCCCAGACGGGAGTACCGGGCTCCTTCCGGTGTGAGCGTGCTGCGAAAGAGGATAACCTCGGAGACGTCACTTGCCCCGAAGCTTTCGGTCGCCCGGTGCGCGATGAGCGCCCGAAGCTTATCCCAATCGCGCAGCGATCTCACCCTGCCCAGTGTCACGTGAGGCGTGAATGGACGAGTCTCCCTGGCAAAGCCAAACCCTACCATCGCGCCCTCGGTCGCCTCGCCCAATTCACGCAACCCATTCCCTTTGCAACCTACCCAGAGCACGCGCGGCCTTGCGAGCGAAGGGAAGGCTCCAAGGCCGCCGGTTTCGATCCTCAGTGGGTGCAGTCGCGACACGCGTGCTTTCAAAGCCTCGACGATGCCTGCGACGCGAGCCTCTTCGACCTCCCCTAGGAACCTGAGCGTCAAATGTATGGCCTCGTGGCCGACCCAGCGTATGTCGGCCCGCGCTTCCTTGAGCTGGGCCATGAGCTCGATGATCCGACTCTCCACCTCGCGGCCGAGCTTTACAGCCACGAATGCCCTGAGCATATTCCCAGCCAAGGGTTACCTACGGTCAGCCACTTCCAACGGTTCGAGCCCTAAGACCCACCGCCTCACCCAGTCGAGCGCAATCTGAGAAGTGAGCAGCTTGATCCACTCCCGGCTCCCCCACAGTTGGTACCTCTTGCTCCTCGAGACATCCGGGGTCACGAGCGCCACACAAACCGTCCCCACGGGTTTGCCAGGCCGCTCCCCGTGCGGTCCCGCGATGCCGGTAGTGGCCACTCCGATATCGGCCCCGACCAGCGCTCGCACCCCACCGGCCATGGCCTGAGCCACTTCTTCGCTCACCGCCCCGTGCGATGAAATGAGCGTCGGAGGCACCCCAAGCACTTGCGTCTTCACCGCATCGCAGTACGCAACCACGTCCGCCAGCAGATAACCCGAGCTTCCAGGGACATTAGTGATCCGATGTACGATGAGACCACCGGTACAGGACTCGGCAACCGCGAGCTTGAGCCCGCGTTCGGCGAGCATCCGGCCAACCACCTCCTCCATCTTCTCTTCGCCTTCGCCGATCAGGTGGGGGCCGAGCCTCTGCCTTACAATCTCGCTTATCCGCTCCAGGCGGTCGGCAGCTTCCGCCTCCTTCCCTCGTACCGTAACGCGTACGGAAATCTCCGGAAAGTTGGCCCGATACGACAAGCGCGCTCGGCTTGCAAGGTCGTCGAGAAGCTGACTCAGCCCGGATTCGGTAAGGCCGAACGTTTGAAAGACGCGGCTGCAAAAGCTCTGCCCCGGCATTTCCGCCGCGAGCCAGGGGACCACCGATTCCTTCACCATGGCGGTCATCTCCCTGGGCACGCCTGGCAACGCCACTATATGGCGATCCTTACCATTCCAAGACAGCCGCAGCCGGAACCCAGGCGCAGTCCCCATCGGATTGGGGATCACCACCGCCCCTTCCGGTATCCTCGCCTGGCGCAAGTTGTTCTCCGGCATCTCCCGCCCCATGGCGGCGAAAATCCCTCTGATGCGGGTGGCGACTTCCTCGTCGAACAAAAGCCGCCTACCCGCAACCTGCGCTATCGCATCGGTCGTAAGATCGTCGGAAGTCGGCCCCAAGCCACCCGATGAGATCACCAGATCGGCTGCCTCCAGGGCGCCCGCGAAAGCCCAGGCCAGCCGCGGCAGGTCATCTCGGGTGACCGTGATCCCGAGCACCTCGATACCGAGGGAACCCAATTGTTCCGCGATAAACCCGGAGTTGGTATCCACCGTGCGGCCGGTGACCAACTCGTCGCCGGAGCTTATGAGAAAAGCCGTCTTCACTGCAGAAAAAACCTGGCGACTAAATTGGCGTAGATACCGGCCGCCACGTCATCCGCTACGATCCCGACCCCTCCGGGGGCGTGCCGCTCGATCCAGCCGACGGGCGGTGGCTTCGCGATATCGAACAAGCGAAAGAGAAGAAAGCACAAGGCGACCGATCGCAAGCTAACCGGCAGGAGAAAGCCGGCAACCAACATGCCCGTTACCTCGTCTATCACGATCTTTCTACTGTCATGTTCCCCTAAAATACTCTCTGCCTCGTGCGCCAGCCACGCGGCCAACGCGCCGGTGGCTACGACAACCGCCGCCGCCCAAAGAGGCGAGCAGCGGGCTACGCGAGCGAGTGGAACGAGGGCCGGAACCGCTAAGAGCGAACTCAGGGTGCCCGGCGCGAAGGGAACGTACCCGCAGTAAAAACCTGTCGCCAAGGCGATGATGAGCCGCCGCACGCGCGTCGAATATTAGGAGCCCCTCGAGCGCTTGTCAATGCGAGAGTGTGCGGCCCGACGAGCGCAAGCCCGTGGGCCCGGCCTTGGAGTTTGGTGCTGAATGGTGGTAGGTTGAGCGCCACGCCGGCCATCTCGACTTTGGCCAGACAGGGCGAAGAAAGGAGAAGAGCAGGCCGGGCCGAGGGCGTGCCCGGCGAAGGGAGGTGAAATGAGCGTCCGGGAACGTATCTTTTCGAGGCCGCGGGTCGAGCCGCGGCGCATCGACTCGTCCATCTCGCTCGTTGAGCTCGTAGACTCGACATTCATGGCGTACAACGCCGCGCGGCTTTGCGAAGCCTGTGAGCTTTTTGCCGGTCCAATGCTGGAAGAAGACGTCACGGTCGGACTTAGCCTCACGGGAGCGCTTACACCGGCAGGGTTGGGGATTTCCGCCATCATCCCGCTCATGGAAAGCGGCTTCGTCGACTGGATCGTCTCCACAGGCGCCAACCTCTACCATGATGCCCACTTTGCCTTGGGGTTGGATCTACACCGCTGCCATTGGAACGTCGATGATGTCGAGCTCCACCGGGAGCGCCTGGTGCGCATTTACGACATCGTCCTCGACTTCTCCCACCTGCTCAAAACCGATCGGTTCTTCAAGGAAATGATGATGGCTGAAGAGTTTCAGACGACCATGAGCACCTCGGAGTTCCATTACCGGGCAGGGCGCTACGTGGCCGAGCGCGAACGGCTGTTGGGCCGCGGCCGCCGCTCCATCCTGGCGGCGGCACACGAGCTGGCCATCCCGGTGTACACGCCTTCTCCTGGCGACAGCTCCATCGGCATGAACGTCGCTTCGACGGCGCTAAGCGGCAACAAGCTCTTTTTCGACGTCCAGCGGGATGTCAACGAAACCAGCGCGATCGTCTTCGACGCTAAGACCCACGGCCGCAAGAGCGCAGCCCTGATGCTGGGGGGAGGCGCGCCGAAGAATTTCATCTTGCAGACGGAGCCGCAGATCCAAGAAATCATGGGCCTGGAAGAGAAGGGGCACGATTACTTTCTGCAGATAACCGACGCACGCCCAGATACCGGGGGGTTGTCTGGGGCCACACCGGGCGAGGCGGTAAGCTGGGGGAAATTGGATCCGGACATGGTGGCGGCTTCGGTAGTCTGTTACTGCGATACGACGATCGCACTTCCCATCCTCACGGCTTACGCTCTGGCGAAACACCGACCTCGGCGCCACAAGCGGCTTTATGAAAAACGCGACGAGCTCGTGCGCCAGCTCGCGGACGCTTACCGCGAGGCCGAGAAGCGGTTGCGCGTGCCGTCATGAAATCCCCAGAGCTGAGCAGAGAGCTCTCGACAGCCCAACTCGCCGCGACGGAGGCGGGAGAGATTATCCGGCGCTACTACGAGGGCAGCGTGGAGATAGGCGCTAAGGGCAGGGACAATCCGGTCACCACGGCCGATCTCGAGGCCAACCGGAGGCTTTCGCAAATCATCCGCGGCGCCTTTCCGCAAGACGGATGGTTGTCCGAGGAAACGGAGGACTCTCGCGAACGCCTTTCGCGGGCGCGGATTTGGGTGGTAGATCCCCTGGATGGGACCAAGGAGTTTATCGGAAGACTGCCTGAGTTCTGCGTTTGCGTGGCTCTGGTGGTAGAGGGTACACCGGAGGTGGCGGTGAGCTACAATCCCATAACCCGGGAGCTTTTTCACGCCCGCCGCGGTGCCGGAGCCTTCCTCGACGGCAGGCCGATCAGGGTTAGTGGGCGCACCAGCCTAAAGGATGCCACGGTGCTCGCCAGCCGAAGCGAGGATAAGAGGGGAGAGTGGGAGGAGTTCAAACCGAAGTTCAGGGTCGAACTCACGGGGAGCGTGGCCTTCAAACTAGCGCTCGTCGCAGCCGGCCGCGCCGATGCGACATTCACCCTCACTCCCAAGAACGAGTGGGACGTTTGCTCCGGTTGCCTCCTCGTAACCGAGGCGGGAGGGCGCGTGACCGGATTGACCGGCGAGCAAGTGGTGTTCAATCGTCCCGATACGCTTCTTCCAGGTCTCGTTGCCTCGAATGGAGCCCTCCACGAGGGCCTGTTGCAGCTCCTGCGCGGCCGCAGACCGGCGCGTTCATCGGGCGGCTATGACTGAGCGCGCCCGGCCGGGAAAATCGGTCATGATACCATCTACCCCTAGATCGAGAAGCCGCCCCATTTCGCCCGTATCGTTTATCGTCCAGACATGGATCTCGACTCCGACTCGATGGGCGGCTTCGACCAACTGCTCTGTGACGAGCATAATCCCTCCGTAGTCTGGCGGGATCTGCAAGGCGCGAGCGCCGTGCGGAACCGGCGGCTCGGCCCCGGCAAGTACGGCGCGGACAAAATCCACGATCTCCCGTGCCGAGAAGCTGGTCGGTATATCTGGCGCAAGCTCCCTCACGCGCCGCATGATCGAGTCGTTAGCGGAGGCCAGGACGAGCGGCCTTGCCGCCGAGCGGGCCAGCTCCACGACCCGCTCCACGATTGACGGCGACTCCTGCTTAATCTCGATGTTGAGGGGGATGCCGGGAAGCTCCTCGATAACCTCCGCCAACGTTGGAATCCGCAGGCCGGTTCCGCGAAAAGGGTAGGTTTTCCCCCCATCTCGGCTAAAGCGGAACCCAGCGTCCAATTCACGCACGCGAGCAAGCTCCAGATCGACCACAGCTCCCGAGCCATCTGTGGTTCGGTCGACTGACGCATCGTGGATGACGACGATCTCGCCCTCCCGGCTACCCCGGACATCCGTTTCTATGATGTCCGCCCCTTGCTCGAGTGCCAATCTGAACGATTCGATGGTGTTCTCGGGAGCCTCGCCCGCTGCCCCGCGGTGGCCGAACAGTCTCGGCCTCGGCCCGTCAAAGAAAGAAACCAAAAAACTCGCCCCCTTCTTCTTTGACCGACTGGGTCAGCTCTTTTGCCAGATTCTAGAAAAGCTGAGAAGCCAAGGGCGAGGGCGGTGGGTTAAGAAGCAAGCTGCCTGCGGGTTGCGTGAAGGAGAACTGGGGCTGTTCGCGGTTCTTGGCAAGCTGCGCCAGGCGAACCCTGAGTGACATGCTGGCTCGGAGAAACCTGACGAGCTCCCGATCGTCCAGTGGGTCCCCCACCGGCATGTGGGTTTGGAGAGGATTTACATAGACGCCGTCCCTGAACATGGCGAAATGAAGGTGAGGCCCCGTCGTTAGACCGCTTCGCCCCACGTACCCCACGACCTGCCCTCTGCGAACCCGCTTTCCCGGCTTCAGACCCGGGGCAAACCTCATAAAGTGCGCGTAAAGCGTCTCGCAATCCCGGCCATGCGTGACGCGCACCGTTCTTCCGTATCCACCTTCCCACCCCAGTGATGTCACCTCGCCGTCGGCCACCGCTCTCACTGGCGTCCCGACCGGTGCGGCCAAATCGACCCCAAGATGGGGCCGGCGGCGCTTGAGCACCGGGTGCATGCGAGCGCGCGCGAATGGAGAGGATACTCGTGTGAAAGCGAGCGGCGAGCGCAAAAACGGTCTCCCCAAAGGGCGGCCACTCAGGTCATAATACCCCCCTCTCCCCTCGCCCTTGTCGTAAAAAAACGCTGAGAAGCTCGTTCCGCCGCTTTCGACCTCCGCGGCGAGAATCCTCCCAGCTTGGGGAGTCCCACCCCCGGTCGACACCTCCTCGTAAACGATGCTGAACGAATCCCCCGGCTGGATGTCCGATGAAAAGTCTATCTCCCACGCGAAGAGGTCCGCTAGCTCCGCGATGATACGGTCGGGCACCCCCACAGCGGCCGCTGCATCGTAAATGTTAGAGCTCACGGTAGCCGTGACGGATCGAGGCGAGACACCGGTCTGTACCGACCGCTTCTGGGCCCGAATCCTGCCCTTGCTTTTTTCGAGCGATAGGACCTCGTTCACGGTGATTTCGTATTCCAGTCCGATAAGGCGTGACCCACTGCCGTCGAAAAAAAGTCGCATCCGGCGCCCGGGCAAGATACGCTTCAGGTCATAATGGGGCTTGGCGGAGGCCGCCAATTCCTCGACCTCGCCATAAGAGACACCGAGACCGGTCAAGATGGTGCCGAGCGTTTCGCCGCGGGCGACTAAGTGAAGGATTTCGACCTGGTCCAGGAATTTCCTGGCGTATCCCGGCGGTGCCAGCCGACCGAAAGCCGGCTCGACACCGAAATGAAAGACCCCCAGCCAGAGAAGCGCTAGAGATAAGAGGGAGGGAAAGGCGCCCAGGCCAACCGACCCCCACTTCGCATTTCTTCCCCGAGCCTTGCCGGACGTCAACTGCCCCCCGATCGGCGCGCGAAGTTTCGGTGACCTTGCCAACTCTTCCCACCCCTGTCAAGTCCCGTCGACTGCGTCCGCCTAATAGGGATCTCCCCAGTTTGTCCAAGCGTACCCCGGATGCTATGCTTGCGGCTCGTGTGCCAGCGCACGTCCCCCATGCGATTTGCGGCGTTGGATGTAGGTGAGCGCCGAATAGGAGTTGCTGCGAGCGACGAGCTGGGCCTTACGGCGCAGCCAGTTGGCGTCGTCGAACGCAGCGGCACCGAGCGAGATTACGAGGCGATCCGCGATCTGCTCGATCCCATAGCCCCCGCAAAAATCGTCGTCGGTCTGCCGAGAAACATGAACGGTAGCCTGGGGCCTAGCGCCGAGCGGGTCAGCGCTTTCGCCGCGAGGATCCAAGAGTTTTTAAAAGTCCCGGTTGTTTTTTGGGACGAGCGGCTCTCCACGGCAGCGGTCGAGAAGGTACTGATCCAGGCGGATCTCAGTCGCTCCAAGCGAAGACGCGTAGTCGATAAGCTCGCGGCGGTTTACATCCTCCAGGGATTCCTCGACAGCCTTGGGAGGGCTGGCGGAGGATGAGAGAGCGATCTCGGAGCGCCTACCGACACGCTCTAGTGGTCGGTCTCGGCATGGGTATGCTCCTCTGCACTATCGCGACACCGCTTGTTGCGCTAATTGCCCCGGGGCCACTGCCGGACCCAAACGCCAAGATTTACATTCGCACGGGCGAGACTCTCGAGGCGATCTCCCACAAGCTCTCTAACGCCAACGTCGTCCGCAGCCCTAGGATGTTTCGGTGGGCGGCAGCCCTCTCGGCCAGGGATCGCTCGATAAGGTCCGGCGTTTACAGGTTCACCGGAAGGCTCACCCTGCCTGCGGTTTTGGCTGTGCTTGCGACGGGAGGGGAGCAGAAGATGGTCACGATCCCCGAAGGGCTGGCGACCGCGCAGGTGGCCGAGTTGCTGGAGCGGCACGGCTTAGGGGCCCGGGAGGAGTTTTTGGAGCTGGCGCGTGACCCCGATTTCGTTTCGTCCGTTGGAATCCGGGCCGATAACCTCGAAGGGTACCTCTTCCCCGACACTTACAGCCTCACCGAGGCCATGACTCCCCGGGAGATCCTCGCCCTCATGGTACGCCGCTTCCACGAGGTCGTGGGTCCCGAGATTCAGCCGCGGGCTGCCGAGCTAGGAATGACGCTTGCGGAGGTGATCACGCTCGCGTCGATTATCGAAAAGGAGACTGGAGATCCCAACGAGCGCCCCCTCGTCTCGGCGGTATTCCATAACCGCCTGGTGCTCGGGATGCCGCTCCAATCCGATCCGACGGTAGCATACGCCCTCGGCAGAGCGGGCAGTAAACTCTCGAAGGAGGACCTTGCACATCCCAACGCCTACAACACATACGTTCGGCCCGGGCTTCCTCCCGGACCGATCGCGAATCCTGGGCTCGCATCCATAAGAGCTGCGCTCAATCCGGCAAGCTCGAGGGCGCTCTTTTTCGTCTCCCGCAACGACGGAACCCACGAATTCTCCTCTACCTTAGCGGCCCACAACCGAGCGGTTGCGCGCTACCAACTGAACCAACGGTAGGCCGAACCGCATTGCGTTTCGCCGAATTTTCGCTTAGCTTGGGAGGAGGAAGGAGAGCGCACGGACGGTGGCACTCCCGCTCACAGCCCGTCAACGAGAGCTTCTGAACTACCTGGAGGAATTCATAGAGGCGCACGGTTATGCGCCAACCCTTAGCGAAATCGGCAGGCACTTTGGCATCAGATCGCTCGCAACCGTCCACAAACATTTGCGCAACCTGGAACGCAAAGGACAGATCCGGCGGCTGGCGAATCGCAGCCGCGCCGTCGAACTTGTGCCGGTCGCCAAGGCGGCCAGGGCACGCCGTCTGCCTCTGCTCGGCGAGGTGGCGGCAGGCAAGCCAATCGAAGCGGTCGAAGGGGCCGACACGATCGCCCTTCCCGAGGAGCTCAGTCGGGGGCGAAACACCTTCGTGCTCAAGGTCCGTGGGAATTCGATGGTCGAAGAGGGGATCTGGGACGGGGATTACATAGTGATCGAGGGCCGGCCCACGGCGGAGAACGGCGATACCGTGGTGGCAACCATCGACGGAGAGGCGACGGTGAAGAAATTTTACCGGGAACGAGGAGGCAAGATCCGACTCCAGCCAGCCAACGAGACGTTGCAGCCGATAATAGCAAGAAGCAACGCGGTCGAAATCAAAGGCGTCGTGGTGGCGATTCTTCGCAAGTACCGCCGCTCGAGGCCTTGAGAACCGAACACCGCGGGCCCAGGCACCGCCGTCCCATCGCGTCGGGAGAAACCATGGAGGATCGAGCGAGTACCGCGCCAACCGTTCAGTGGCGAGGCCCTGCGGCTGAAGCCGCCCCAATCGTTCGGCGGCAGCACCAGTTGGCCCTCTACGTACACATCCCCTATTGCCAGCGCAAATGCCCTTACTGCGACTTCAACTCTTACGCCGTGGAAGCCGTGCCCGAAGAGGAATACCTGCGGGCCCTCTTCAGCGAACTCGACGCCTACCGGAAAATGGAGGGATGGGCACGGCGAGTAGTCTCGAGCATTTATTTCGGCGGCGGCACTGCGTCGCTGCTCGAACCGGCCACGCTGGCGGCTCTGTTGGCGCACGTGAAGGAATCATTCGGGACATCCACCGGTTTGGAAGTCACCTTGGAGGCCAATCCCGCTGCGGCCGGCGAGCTCGATTACGCGGCGCTCGCGCGCGCCGGGATAAACCGGCTGAGCCTCGGGGTCCAGTCGTTCGACGACAGGGCGTTGAAAACTCTCGGGCGCCTTCACGGCTCCGCCGAAAGCCGAGCGTGCGTGAGGGCCGCAGCGCAAGCCGGCTTCACGAACATCGCTTTGGATCTGATTTTCGGGGTCCCCGGCGCATCGCTAAAGCAATGGCGGTCGGACCTCGATCAGTGCCTGGAACTAGAGCCCTCTCACATCTCGACTTACGAGCTTACCATCGAGCCGGGTACGAGATTTTACCGACTCAACGAATTAGGCTTGCTGCCGGCCAGGCGGGAGGAAGATCTAGCTGACATGTACACTATGGCTCGAGAGGTTCTCCAAGCCCATGGCTACCGGCACTACGAAATATCCAACTTCGCCCGCCCTGGAAAAGAGGCGCGGCACAACCGGGCGTACTGGTGCCGTTTGCCCTACCTCGGACTCGGAGCGGGCGCGCATTCATTCGATCCAGAGTGCGGCTGGGGCGCGAGGTGGTCGAATCTCGAGGACCCTGCCGCCTACATGGCGATGGCGCTAAAGCAGGGGACCGCCCGCGCGAGCAGGGAGGAGCTATCCAAGGCGGAAGCCATGGACGAATTTGTTTTCCTCGGGCTGCGGCAGCTAGAGGGTGTTTCCCTCGCCGAATTCGAGGAGATCTTCTCCGAGCCGCTGTGGGCCCGCTTCCCCCAGGCCGAAACCTTACTGGCCGACGGGCTGATCGTCGCGGGCGACCAGAGGATAGCGCTCAGCGAACGAGGCTTGCTGCTGGCCGACGCGGTCATCGGCAAGCTTCTCTCGGTCGACTGAGTCCGGGGGCCAAAGGGGCTAGCCCCCAGAACAGAGCCCTCTGCGTTCAGGCTGCTTGGGCTCTAGGTGCCTTCCTGCCAACTATTGAGGTATCGCTTCTGCTCCGGGCTTAGCCTGTCGATGCGGATACCCATACTGGCGAGCTTGAGCGAGGCTACTTGCTCCTCCACTTCAACCGGCACTTTATGGACCTGCGCCGGCAGACGCAGCCGCTTGGCGCTCACCCACTCGGCCGTAAGAGCCTGGGTGGCAAAGCTCATGTCCATGACCGCCGATGGGTGCCCCTCGGCGGCTGTAAGGTTTACCAGACGGCCGCCCCCCAAGAGATAGATCCAGCGTCCGTCGGCCAGTTGGTAGCCGTCTACCGAGTCCCTGATCCCGCGCTTGGCGTGCTTGGCCATCTTCTCGAGGCCGCGCACATCCACTTCGACGTCGAAGTGACCCGAGTTGCACAAAATGGCACCGTCCTTCATCAAGCGGAAGTGCTCGCGCGTGATGACATCCTTGTCCCCGGTAACGCTAATGAAGATGTCTCCGACCTTCGCCGCTTCCCTCATGGGCCGCACGCTGAAGCCGTCCATCGCAGCCTCGAGCGCGCGTATGGCGTTCACCTCCGTCACGATCACGTTGGCACCGAGCCCTCGCGCTCGGCTCGCCACTCCCTTCCCACACCAGCCGTAACCCGCAACTACCACCGTGCGCCCAGCCAAGAGAACGTTCGTAGCACGCAGGATCCCGTCCAGGGTGGACTGGCCGGTACCGTACCGGTTGTCGAACAGGTGCTTGGTATCTGCGTCGTTGACCGCAACCACCGGTATGCCGAGCACTCCGTCTTTCGCCATGGCCTTGAGCCTGATGACGCCGGTGGTCGTCTCTTCCATGCTAGCCCGCACTTGCGGCATCAGGTCACGGTAGTCCTTGTGAATCATGCTGACGAGGTCCGCACCGTCGTCGAAGGTAACCACTGGAGCCTGATCGAGGACGGCTCGCAGATGCCGATAGTACACTTTGCTATCCTCGCCCCGAATGGCGAAGGTCGGTATCCGCTCGTACTTGACGAGAGCCGCCGCAGTGTCGTCTTGGGTCGACATCGGATTGGACGCACAGAGAAATACCCTGGCCCCCCCGGCTTTGAGCGTCCGCATCAGCACGGCGGTCTCGCTTGTAACATGGAGGCACGCACCGACGGTCAATCCCTCGAGAGGCTTTTTCTTACTGAATCGTTCGCGCACCATCCGCGTCACCGGCATGTCGCGCTCGGCCCAAGCTATCCGATCGCGGCCGCGCTCGGCCAGCTTGAGATCGCGGACGTCGTAACCCTTGTTCGCGTTGCTGCTCCCCACTCGATTTCTCCTCCGATCTGAATTCTAGCGGTGCCGACGATAGAAGAGCCGGGATCGGCCACGCATCGTCTCCCTTCTCCCCCCAAGCACCATCCTCCACTCCCAGGCATCGCACCCGGGTGCGGGTGGCCCTGCGGCCGCCTCCACCCTCCCACCCTGCATCAAATGCCCTTGCGCAGGTCCTCGACTCTATCGGTGCGCTCCCAACTGAAGAAGCCACCCGGCTCGGGCGCCCGGCCGAAGTGCCCATAAGCAGCGGTCCGCCGGTAAATCGGCCGGCGCAGATCCAGCTCCTCGATTATCGCCGCAGGCCTGAAATCAAAAAGCTCGCGGACGACCTCGGCGATCCGTCGGTCCTCCACCGCACCGGTGCCGAAGCTATCGACGAGGATCGAGAGGGGTTCGGCCATTCCAATGGCGTAAGCGACTTGGACTTCGCAGCGCTTGGCCAGGCCGGACGCGACGATGTTCTTTGCCACGTAGCGAGCCATATAGGCAGCGCTCCTGTCCACCTTGCTCGGGTCCTTGCCACTGAAAGCTCCTCCACCATGCCTGCCGAGCCCCCCGTAGGTATCGACGATTATTTTTCGGCCGGTGAGCCCGCAATCCGCCATCGGTCCGCCGATGACGAAACGGCCGGTCGGGTTGACGTGATACTTTGTCCGCTCGTCGAGAAACTGCTCGGGGATCACCGGCTTCACCACCTCTTCGCGAACCAGCTCCTCGAGGCTTTCTCGGCTCACCGTGGGGGAGTGCTGGGTAGAAACTACTACGCTGTCCACCCGCCGCGGCTTGCCGTCGCGGTACTCGACGGTCACCTGGGATTTCGAATCAGGCCTTAGAAAGTTTACCTGCCCGCTCTTTCTTATGTCGGCCAGCCGCTTCACCAGCCGGTGGGCCATATGGATCGGCAGCGGCATCAACTCTTCGGTTTCGTCGCAGGCGAAGCCAAACATGAGCCCTTGATCCCCAGCCCCCTGCTCCTTGTGGAGGCCCTCGCCCTTGCTGACACCCTGGGCGATGTCGGGCGATTGCCGGTCGATAGCCACGAGAACCGCGCAACTGTCCGCGTCGAAGCCCATCTCCGACGAGGTGTATCCAATGTCACGAACGGTGCGGCGCACCACATCGGCATAGTTGACCATGGCGGAAGTCGTTATTTCGCCTGCCACTACCACCATGCCGGTCTTGACCAAACTCTCGCAGGCGACCCGGCAGTTCGGGTCCCCCGCTATAATCTCGTCGAGAATCGCGTCCGAAATCTGGTCGCACATTTTGTCAGGGTGCCCCTCGGAAACGGACTCCGAGGTAAAAAGGAAATCTTTCAGCGGCACGGCTAATCTCCCCTTTCTCTAATCTGACTCAAGCTCCCAAAGTATCGGCCATTGACTGCAGGTGGTCAACCTACCCTTTTCCCTTGCCCAGCTCCCACCCGCGGCGCGGGACCGCTTCGCAACCAGCCTCCCACGACCTAGTTCGGCTCGTCGAACCGCCGCCCGACCAGATCGACCAGGGCATCGATCACCGCTCGGGCGTCCTTCCCCTTGGCGGTAACCACCAGTTTGCTCCCTTTGGCGGCCGCCAGCATCATCAACCCCATGATGCTCTTCCCGTTGACTTCCTTACCGTCCTTCCACACCGCCACTTCGGCTTCGAACTGGTTGACGGTCTGGACAAATTTCGCCGCAGCGCGCGCGTGCAAACCGAGCCGGTTTATGATCTTGATCTCGGCGCGGACCGACCCGTCACTCAAGGTTCGCCTGTGAATCACCGGCCTCTAGCAGGCCGTGGGGTCGCGCTCGCCGGCCTCTCCGTCGCCCAGAAAATGTGCTCGGCCCCGTAGTCCCGAACGAAGCGGGCGACGTGCCTAAGCGGAGCGTCCCTGCGGGAGGATAGAACCTTGATAAGCATGGGCATGTTGCAACCGGCGAGTACTTCGATATGCAGTTGCGCTGCCAGCGAGAGGCTGACGTTGGTCGGCGTGTTTCCGAACATGTCGGTAAGGACCAGAACGCCGCGGCCACGATCTAGCTTCTCCACGCACCGACGGATTCGCTTTTCGATCTCCTCCGGCTGCTCCTGCGGTTTGACGCAGATCGCAGCCAAGGCTTCCTGCCGGCCGGCCACCGCTTCCACCCCGCGCACCATCTCGCGAGCCAACTCTCCCTGCGACACCATTAGCACTCCGATGCCCGGCTCAGGTACCTTTTCCTGTTTCCTTCTCCTCTTCATCGACCCGCGATCGAGTCTCTATCTATGTCTCTGTGCAGGAGGCGCACGCGAAATCCCCGTTTCGTCAGTAGCTCGCCCAGCTCCTCGGCAATCACTACCGAACGATGCCGCCCGCCGGTGCACCCCAACCCAACCGATAGGTAGTGCTTCCCCTCCTTTTCATAGAGCGGCAGAGTAAAATCAAGCAGATCCCGCAGGCGTGCAAAAAACCCCTTCGCTTCCTCGCAATCCAAGACGTAGCGCTTCACCCGCGGGTCCCGACCATCCAGCGGCCGAAGCTCCTCCGAAAAGAACGGGTTGGGAAGGAAGCGGACGTCGAGCACCAAGTCCGTATCCGCCGGTGTGCCGTACTTGTAACCGAAGGAACTGACGAAGATGCTCATCGCGGAGCCTCCCCCCGAGTCCGCGCCGAACATGTTTCGCACCTCGGCGCGAAGCTCGTGCACCGTGTACGCCGAGGTGTCGAGGATACGATCGGCCCACGCTCTCAACTCGGCCAGATCGGCACGCTCCTTGCGGATGCCCGCCACGACGTTTCCCCCGCCGGCGAGTGGATGGGGCCTGCGCGTCTCGCTGTAGCGGTGCACCAGGACCTCGTCGGAAGCGTCCAGAAACAGGACTTTCAACCGCTTGCCCGCGGACCGTAACTCCCCTATCACGCGAGGCAATTCACCGAGAAAAAACTTCTCCCGCGCGTCTATTCCGAAGGCCACTCTTCCCACCGCGGCGCCCGGCCGCTCGAAGAAGCGGAGAAACTCCGGGGTCAGAGGCGCAGGGAGGTTGTCCACGCAATAGAAACCCATGTCTTCCAAGACTTTGATCACGGTGCTCTTGCCGGACCCCGACATTCCTGTGACGATCACGACTTCGAGCCCAGGCTTATCCTTCTCGGTCACCATGGCCCCCTTGGCGCGCTATGGCCCGGTCGATTCTTCGGGCGAACTCCTGCGCGCTACGCCGCCCCCGCTCCTTCAGAAAATGCGTGCGCACGGCCACCTCTATAATCGTGGCCACGCTGCGGCCGGGGCGCACCGGTATCGTCACCAAAGGAAGCTCGACCTCGAGAATCGTCTCTTTCCTCTCGTCCAAACCGAGTCGGTCGGTGGCGTCACCGCTACCCCATTCCACCAGTTCGGCCACAAGCTCTATCTGCTTCTCGCGCATGGTAGCGAGCGTACCGAAAAGATCCTCCACATTGATGATCCCCAAGCCCCGGATTTCCATATGGTGCTCGATCAGATCCGCACCCCTGCCCACTAGCCGCCTCGGGCCGATGCATCGCACCTCGACGACGTCATCGGCAACCAGTCGGTGCCCGCGACTGACGAGCTCCAGTGCCGCTTCGCTCTTGCCGATACCACTGCGTCCGCGGATCAGCACTCCCACACCGTAAACCTCGACCAAAACCGCATGCAGGGTAAGACTCGCCGCGAGCTTTTCTTGGAGCCACGCGGTGACGAGAACGATGAAATCGGAGGTCTTCAAAGGGGTGCCGATGAGCGCGACCGAGGATTCATCGGCAATCTGCACCAGGTAGTCGGGGGGCGTGGCGCCGTTGGTCACGACGAGACAGGCCACCGGGGCGCGGCACAGACCCTCCACTGCCGCGCGCGCCGCCGCGGGTTCGAGGGAAGCCAGATAGTCGAGCTCGGTATTGCCGATCACCTGGAGCCGATGCGGTTTGATCTGCCTTAGGAACCCGGCCAGCGCTAGCCCCGGCTTTTGGATCCGCGGGGCGGTTATGGCCTTGGAAAGGCCGCCTCGGCCCGAAAAAAGCTTCAAGGTGCAGGCGCGAGCGAGAGCGGCTATCAGCGCGGATACTTTTACTCCCTCGACCATTTGCCCTCATTCGGCATTGGCAGGGTATGTCAATATTTGCCGTCTTCCTCGAGAATCGCGCGGTAGATCTCCGCGCGAGAGTCAGCAGCCAGAACCCGGCCCCGGAGCTCCTCGCTCTTGAGGACGCGCGATACTCGCGCGAGCGCCTTGAGATGCGCGCCCGCCGAATCCTCCGGCGCAACCAGCAAGAAGAAGAGCCTGGTCGGCTGGCCGTCCAGGGAGTCGAAGTTGACCCCTTCGGGCTTGCGTCCGAAAGCGCCTATTACACGCTTGACGGTCGGCAGCTTGCCGTGGGGAATGGCTATTCCCTCGCCGATCGCGGTGCTGCCGAGCTTCTCGCGCTCCCTCAGCACCTCCAGCAGGTCCGCGGGCGCGATTTCGCTATAGCCCGCCGCTACGGCCTGCGTCAGCTCGGCGAGGATTTCCTCCTTGCTCTCGCCCGAGAGCCTCGGGATCACCATCTCCTCCCGCAACAGTTCCGCGATCTTCATCGGCACCAGTGACCCCGCCCTCGCAAAGTTGCTATTCTCCTTCCGGCTCGATCAGCCCGTAATTTCCGTCTTTTCGCCGGTAAACGACACTAACGGCCGCGTTGCCGGCGTTGCGAAAGACGAGGAAGTTCTCGCTCCCCAAATTCATTTGCATCACCGCTTCCTCGACGGACATGGGCTTTAGCAGAACTCTCTCGCTCTTGATGATCAGGGGCCCCGCGGCCTCATCCGACCCTCCGCTGCTACGCGCGCCCGCCTGGGAGCGCAAGCCCCTGCGATCCACCGCTCCTTTACGAGACTTGACTCTTCCCCTTTGCTTCTTGATCTGCCTTTCTATCTTGTCCACCGCAAGGTCGATCGCCGAATACAGATCCTGCGTCTCTTCCTTCGCGTTAAAATTGTTGCGCTTGGCCGAAAGCGAGATTTCCGCGGCCTGCCGGTACTTGTTAACCGCCAACACCACGTGCGCCTCCGCCGGCTCGCGCAGATACTTGGTCAGGCGAGTCAATTTTTGTTCAGCATACTTGCGAAGCGGATCGGTCCCCCTAACGTTGCGGAATGTAACCTCAACCCGCATTCTCTCCCCCCTTTCCCTCTCTCGGTCTCGGTTAGAAAGCCCGCCGCCGGGCCTCACCCCACGTCCTGGTACCCCCTAGTATACCTGCTTGCGCTTGGAAGAGGGAAGGATCCCCATCAGCTCTCGGTACTTGGCCACCGTGCGACGCGCAATCGCTATGCTCTCCTTGGACAGCAGCTCGGCGATGTATTGGTCGCTGTACGGTTTGCGTCGATCCTCGCTGGCGATAAGCTCCCGGATCCTTTTCTTGACGCTTTCTGCGGATACGTCCTCGCCGTCTTTGCACTTTAGGCTCGAGGTAAAAAAGTACTTGAGCTCGAATATCCCCTGCGGAGTATGAACGTATTTGTTCGCGGTGGCCCGGCTCACAGTGGACTCGTGCATGCCGATGTCATCGGCGACCTGCTTCAAGACCAGAGGTCGGAGGTAGGCCACCCCTTTTTCCAAAAACGCTCGCTGGAACCGCACGATGCTTTCCGTCACCAGTTGCAGTGTACGCTGGCGCTGATGAATCGATTTTATGAGCCAGGCGGCCGCCCGCATTTTATCCTCTATGTAGCCCCGCGCCTCCCCCGAGCCATCGTTACCCAGCATACGGCGGTAGAACTGGCTTACCCGCAGCCGTGGCATTCCGTCATCGTTCAGTGTTACCACGAACTCGTTGCCCACCTTGTGAACGAAGACGTCCGGGGTAACGTAGCGGATTTCCCCTTCTCCGTAGTCGCGGCCCGGCTTGGGCTCGAGCGCCGAGATGGCTCTGGCCGCCTGTACTATCTCTTCCACGGAGACCTTGAGAGAACGCGCAAGCTTGTCGAACCGCCGCGCCTCGAGATCCTCCAGGTGACGCTCTACGAGCCGAGCCGCCAGCGATTCCCCGAGCCCGAGTTGGCGAAGCTGGATGAGCAGGCACTCGGGTATCGTCCGCGCGGCCACCCCCGGCGGGTCGAACTCCTGGATTTTCTTGAGCACCGCCTCGGTTTCGTCGATATCGGCCGCCGCCATGAACGCGAGCTCGGCGAGCGGAACGCAGACGTAGCCGTCCCCGTCCAGATTGTTTATGATCACCGCCCCGATCATTTGTTCGCGCTCGGTCATGGATGACAGACGCAACTGCCACATGAGATGGTCGGCGAGCGAAACCGGCTTAGAGAGGGTGTTCTCGATCGAGGGCCTGCGCTCCTCGTCGTAATCTCGCGCCGCCCCCACCCCACCTCCGTGAAAGTCGTTGCCGTAGTTCTCCAGGTAGTCTTTCCAATCGATCTCTCCTAAAGAGTTAGCCTCGCGCACCTCGACACCGTCCGCCTCCGCCGGCTTCCACTCGTCGGCAGCGGTTTTCACTGCGCCGTCCACCGTCGGAACGTCGTCGCTCACGCTCGTGCCAAGGTCTTCTTCCAGCACCGGGTTCTGGCTCAGCTCCTCGCTAACGAGGTTCTCCAGCTCGACGCGCGCAAGCTGAAGGATCTTTATGGCCATGCGAAGCTGGGGAGTCATCACCAGTTGCTGGCTCAGCTTTTGAACCAATCGCAGTCCGGTTTCCGCCGCCATGGCTAGAGTCGAAAACCCTCCCCGAGGTAGGTTTCGCGAGCGCGCGCGCTGCCGGCGATCTGTGCGGGAACACCCTCCTCCAGTATCGCCCCCTCGTTCAAAATATAGGCGCGGTCGCAGATACCGAGCGTCTCGCGCACGTTGTGGTCGGTTATCAGAACGCCGATTCCTCGCCTCTTGAGATCGAGGACTATGCCCTGGATGTCGCTCACGGCCAAGGGGTCGATCCCCGCAAACGGTTCGTCCAGCAGCATGAAGGCTGGCGAGATGACCAGAGCTCTCGTGATCTCCACCCTGCGCCTCTCGCCGCCGGAAAGCGAGTCGGCGCGATAATTCGCCAAATGCGCTATTTTCAGCTCCTCGAGCAGCCGCCACAACCTAGCCTGCCGTTCTTCCGGTGTAAGCGGAAGAGTCTCGAGAATCGCGAGGAGATTTTCGGCAACGGTAAGCCGGCGAAAGACCGAAGGCTCCTGTGGAAGGTAACTGATTCCCTTCCTCGCTCGCTCGAACATGGGCAAGCTGGTCACGTCCTCCCCGTTGAGGCACACCTGGCCCCGGTCGGGCCGAAGCAATCCCACGATTACGTAGAAGGTCGTGGTCTTCCCGGCTCCATTCGGCCCGAGCAATCCCACCACCTCTCCGGCGTTCACCCGCACCGTCACGTCACGAACGACCGTCCGCCGGCCGAAGCTTTTCGTTATCGAGTTGGCCCTCAGACTAGGTGTCACCGCTCGCCCGCCTTTTCCGATCCTGGATAGAGCACGGCCCGCACTCTTCCCCTGCCACCTTCTACCACGCTGCGGCCCTCGGCAAGATACACTTTTATCTTCTCCCCACCGATCCGGTTGGGACCTTGCTGGAGCATCGGGTCCTCGCTCAAGACGATGGTCTTGGTCCGTCGTTCGTAAACCGCGCGCCCTCCGACCGCCTTGGTCGCCCCCTTTTGAATCGAAACTCGCCCGCTCGCCTCCGCCTTCACGATCGGGTCCCGATCCTCGACCTTGTAAACCAAATCGAGCCGATCGCTCTTGAGAACCACGTCATTTTGGCGAACGACGACGTTACCACGATACGTGAGCCGGTCGGACAGGTAATCCACTTCCAACGAGTCAGCCTTTATGCTCACCGGCCCGCCCTCTCGATCGAACCCCAGGCCCTCGAACACTCCGCGAGCCCCCAGCCCGCTCGTCGCGGAGCCCTCAGCCCTCGCCGGAGCGCCAGACGGCGGCGCCAACCACGCCAGCGCCGCTATCACCAGCAGGACCGCCAACCTCACGGCCTCATCCCATCCCGCCCCGAGAAAGTGCTCTCTACGTCGCTCAAGACCACTCGCTCGGCCCGCACATCGATGACCATCCCCGTACCTTTCACAGAGACCCCATTTCCGGTTATCGCAACAGGTCCGGGCACGACTACCTTCTCCGACTCCTGGTCGAAGGTCGCCCGGTCCGTTTGTAACGCGAATTCCTTGAACCTGAGATCGATCCCACCGTCGAGCCAAACCTTCACGAGTTCTCTGCCCTTGAGCGCGAGCCTACCCTCTCCACCCCGCATCGAGATCACACCCTCTTGGCCCTCGGATTTCCCATCCGGCAAGTAGAAAGTCACCTGAGGTTCGGTAACCAGCACTTCACCACGCTCCTCGAGATACCGCGCCTCCTTGGCCGAAACCTCCCACACCTTCCGGGAGTCCTTTACCTTCACGCGACGGAAGTCTTCGATACGCTGCGCCGCCTCCGGCAACACCTTCAGCCCCAAAGCGGCTATCTCCCCCAGATGGTAAGTCCGTTGATTGCGCACGAGCAGGACCACGATGGCTAGGATACCCGCCAAAGCCGCCGCTCCAGCTAGCAGCCGCAGCTTGGCGCGGTGCGACGTCGGGGTATGAAAGGGTCGCATGCAAAAACAATACCACCCGCCACCACCACTGTAAAGGCAAGGATTTGCACTCTGCGGCAGTCGGCCCGCCACCGGGGGGGTCGATCAAGGGGGTTGGCGGCGCCACCTGCGATGCCACCATACCCATTCGGTGGGATGGGAGCGCACGTGCGCCTCGATGTGGCGGCTGATGTGTGCTGTCAACTCCTGGACATCTTCCTCAGCCGGTCCTGGCCGACCGAGGTTCTCGACCTTTATTACGTGTCCCCCGTTCTCTCGCCGCGCGATGAAGGTAACAAGCACGGGGACCCGCGACCTTAAAGCGAGCATCGCCGGCCCGCTCGGCGTCGCGGCCGGCCGGCCGAAGAACGGCACGAAAACGCTGGGGCCTCGCGTATCCTGGTCGATCAGCATGGCAAGAACCCTGCGCGATCGCAGTGCCCGCAGTATCTCCTTGGGAGCAGAGGGGCTGTTTCTGGTGATCGTCACGACCGAATTCTTGCTCCTGAGCTCCAGTACCGCCCGATCGACCCAGGGGCTGTTGAGACGCCTGCCGATCACGGTGAGCGGGACACCCTTTATGCCGAAGTAGGCTGCGAGCAACTCCCAGTTGCCGATATGGCCGGTGCAAGCGATCGCGCCCGTCCCTCCTCGAAGAACCTCTTCGACCACTCCCCAGTCCTCGCAGGCAACGTAGCTATCGAGCCTCGCTCTCACCTCGTCGATCTTGAGCAACTCGACCAGCGAGCGCCCCATGTTGGCAAACACGTGCCCGGCGATTTCCGCACGCCACCTTGCCGTAGAATCGGGAAAAGCGAGGCGCAGGTTGCGCAGGGCTCGCCTGCGGCTTCGTAGCAAGCACCGACCCACCACGCGGCCCACCCCCGCCCCCGCTCGTACCGCTGGCTCGAGCGCGACCGGCCTCAAGAGGAGGCGGACCAGATCGAGCAGGAGATAGAGCAGCCGATCCCGCACCGATCGCCTCCAGCGCCGGATGCGGCGCGAACCCCTACGTTTGGCGCCCACCCGCCGGTCCCTCAAAAAAGTCGTCCGCCCGCCCGCCGGAACTGGTCCACTGCATATGGAGCTGCGAGGAAACGCTTCTCGCTAGACGACACCGGCTCTCAGCAGGTCGTGAAGGTGAATGATGCCAGCCGGCAAGCCCTCGTCGTCAACGATGAAAAGCGAAGTTATGGCATGTGCTTCCATGACTGCGACAGCCTTAGCACCAAGGGTATCGGCTTCCACAACTTTAGGATTGCAGGTCATGACATCCGCGGCAGTGAGCGCCAGAATATCCCCCCGGCGCTCCAAGCCCCGTCTCAAGTCTCCATCGGTGATCACACCGACCAGGCGGCCCGCCTCGTTCACGACGCCGGTCACACCGAGCCGCTTCGATGTCATCTCCAACACCACTTCCCGCATCGAGGTGCTTTCCCGCACCAGGGGGATTTCCGGTCCGACGTGCATGAGCTCCGACACCTTGAGCAGCCTTCTGCCCAGGGCGCCGCCCGGGTGAAGAGCGGCGAAGTCCTCGGGGCGAAATCCCTTGTGCTCGAGCAGGGCCACGGCCAGTGCATCACCCAAAGCGACGGTGGCGGTCGTGCTCGCCGTAGGCGCCAATCCCAACGGACATGCCTCCTCCGCGACGCTGACATCCAAAACCACGTCCGCCCGCCGGGCCAGATTTGATTCTGGATTGCCCGTAATCGCTATAAGAGGGAGCGAGAGCCTCTTGATCACCGGCAACAGGCGGATCAACTCCTCGGTTTCCCCGCTATTGGAAACCGCAAGCACCAGATCCCCTCGCACCAGCATCCCGAGATCTCCGTGCAGGGCTTCCGCGGCGTGCAGAAAAAAGGCAGGAGTCCCCGTGGAAGCCAGAGTGGAGGCGATTTTGCGGCAGACGATTCCGGATTTCCCCATGCCCGTAACCACGACCTTGCCCTGGCAGGCCGCAATCTCCTCGACCGCGCGCTCAAACTCCCCACCCAGTCGCCGTGCCAGGTCCGCCACCGCCCGGGCCTCGATCTCGAGCACACGCCGACCTCGCTGCAGATGAAGCCCCCCCTCGCCGACCTCTGCCCCGCGCGGCCGCCCTCCCTTGCCCATCTTCCTGCTCACGACCGCTTCTCCTTCACGAACCGGTCGAGATCCCTTAGTTCCGCCAAAAGGTGCTCCAACGAACCCAGCGGGAGCGAAGTGGCCGCGTCGCTCATGGCGCGCTCGGGCGCTTCGTGGACCTCGAAAAAAACCGCCGCTACTCCTACCGCGACGGCCGCCCGGGCCAGCACCGGCGCGAACTGCCGCTCTCCGCCCGAGCTTTCCCCCAATGCGCCCGGAAGCTGCACGCTGTGCGTGGCATCGAACACCACAGGCCAGCCCAGCTCGCGCATGATGGCAAGCGAGCGCATGTCCGCGACCAGGTTGTTGTATCCGAAGCACGTCCCTCGTTCGGTTAACAATACCGCCGATGCGCCGGCCGCAACCACTTTGCCGACCACGTTTCGCATCTCCCACGGCGACAGGAATTGTCCCTTCTTGATGTTGACCGGTTTACCGCAACTGCCCGCGGCCTCGAGCAGATCCGTCTGGCGGCATAGCAGGGCCGGCACCTGCACGATATCGACCACCGCAGCCGCCTTCCTCGCCTGAGCGGGCTCGTGGATGTCGGTGAGAACAGGCAAACCAAAGCGCTCGCGCACCTCCCCGAGGATCTCGAGGCCCCGATCCAGACCGGGGCCCCGGAAGGAAGCTCTAGAGCTACGATTCGCTTTGTCGAAAGAAGACTTGTACACCACCGGCATGCCGAGCCGGGTGCCCAAAGCGGCGAGGGCTTCCGCATGCCTCAAAGCCGAGTCGCGGTCTTCGATCACGCAGGTGCCGGCGATCGCTACCAGCGGCAGGTCGTTGCCGAGGGCAATTTTCCCGGCTTGTACCCGTGCTGCCAACACCGGCTACCTAGTGGCGCGCCGCCCGAAGACCGCCAAGCGGCAACGTTTCGCTTCCGGCTTGCGAGCGCTCCAGCGCCGCGCGGATGAAGCCGCGAAAGAGCGGGTGGCATTCCAAAGGGCGGGACTTGAACTCCGGGTGAAACTGGCACGCCACGAACCAGGGGTGGCCGGGGATCTCGACGATCTCGACCAGGGTACCGTCGGGCGAGAGCCCGCACAGGCGCAGCCCTCCCTCGGTCAGCTTCTGCCTAAAGGCATTGTTGACCTCGTAGCGATGCCTGTGCCGCTCCTCTATCTTCTTGCGGCCGTAGAGCTTCTGTACCAGTGAGCCCTTTTCCAGGATGCAGGGATAGGATCCGAGCCGCATCGTGCCGCCCTTGTCGGTGATGCCCTTTTGGCCCACCAGGAGGTCTATCACGGGATAGGGGGTGGCCGGATCGACCTCGGTCGAGTTCGCGTTCTTCATGCCACAGACATTCCGGGCAAATTCTACCACGGCCATCTGCATGCCGAAACAGATGCCGAGAAATGGCATCTGCTTCTCACGAGCGTAGCGCACCGCCTCGATCTTCCCTTCGGTGCCGCGCGGCCCGAATCCCATCGGGACCAACACGCCATGCGCCCCCCTGATCTCGACGCCGAGCCCCTGTTTTTCGACCTTCTCCGAATCTACGTATTCCACCTCCACTTTGCACTCGTTGGCTATGCCCCCGTGCACGAGGGCCTCGTTCAGGCTCTTGTAGGAATCGACGACCTCCACGTACTTGCCCACGACCGCGATAGTCACTCTTCCCTTGGGGTTCTTCCAGGTGGAGACGATCCGGCGCCACTTGGCGAGATTGGGGGCGCGGGTCCACATGTTGAGCCGCTCCACGATTCGCTCGTCGAGCCCCTCCTCGTGAAAGACGAGCGGGAGCTCGTAGATACAGGCGACATCCTTGGCGGTGATGACGGCGTTCTCCTCGACGTTGCAGAAATGGGCGATCTTGGCCTTGATCTTCTTATCGAGCAGGCGGTCGGTGCGGCAAAGAAGCACGTCGGGCTGGATGCCCAAGCCGGTCAGCTCCTTCACGCTGTGCTGAGTGGGCTTGGTCTTGAGCTCTCCCGCCGAGGAGATATAAGGCACCAGGGTAAGATGCACATAGAGCACGTTCTCCCTGCCGAGATCCGCCCGAAACTGGCGGATCGCTTCGAGAAAGGGCAGGCTTTCTATGTCCCCTACGGTGCCCCCGACCTCGCAGATCACCACGTCGAGCCCTTCGGCGGCCGCCAAGATTCGCCGTTTGATCTCATCGGTTATGTGGGGGATCACCTGGACGGTGGCGCCCAAGTAATCGCCCCGCCTCTCCTTCTCGATCACGGCCTGGTAAACCCTTCCAGTCGTGATGTTGTTTACCTTCCCCATGCGAGAGGAGACGTAACGCTCGTAGTGGCCGAGGTCGAGATCGGTCTCCGCCCCGTCGTCCGTAACGAAAACCTCGCCGTGCTGAAACGGGTTCATGGTGCCCGGATCCACGTTGATGTAGGGGTCCATCTTGACGAGGGTAACCTTGAGACCACGGCTCTCCAGAAGGGCTCCCATGGAAGCCGAAGCGAGTCCCTTGCCCAAGGACGACACTACGCCGCCCGTTACGAAGATGAACTTCGTCTTGTGCTTGGCCGCCATATCTCGCTCCTCACACCCGTCCTTCCAGCATCCGCCTGGCGCGCTCGAGATCCTCCGCTGTATCCACCTCCACACCGGCGTTGTCAACCACGACCATCCGGATCGTCACCCCCGCCTCGAGCGCCCTGAGCTGTTCCAGCTCCTCCGCACACTCCAGCCGCCCTCGGGGCCAACGAGCGTACTCGACGAGAAAAGAGCGGCGGTAAGCGTACAAGCCTATGTGGCGGTACCCCAGGGGATCGCCGAGCGCATCGCGATGGAAGGGAATGGGGCTGCGGGAGAAGTAAAGAGCGTTGTTTTGAGCGTCCATTACGACCTTCACGACGTCGCGGCGCTCCCATTCCGCAGTGTCTTTAATCGGCGTGCACAGCGTCGCCATGCAAAGCTTCGGATCGTCGAGGAGGGGTTTGGCCGCCTCGCTCAGCATCTCTGGTTCGATCATCGGCAGGTCGCCCTGGACGTTGAGGACCACGTCGCAATCCATCCGAGCGGCGACCTCGGCCACGCGGTCGGTGCCGGTCGGATGCCGCCCGGTCAGTACGAGCTCTCCCCCGAACTCCTCGACTACTGTGGCTACCCGCTCGTCGTCGGTCGCAACTATGACCCGCTCGACACAGCTTGCCAGGCGGCTGCGCTCGTAGACATGCTGAAGCATCGGCTTCCCGCCTATGGGACGCAACACCTTTCCCGGCAAGCGAGTGGAATCGAAGCGGGCGGGGACGACTGCAACGACCGACCCCCTGGCGCGCCCGCCGCCACGTGGTTTCGAGCGCACATCCGAAGATTAGGCCCGCACCTGCGGCGTGTCAAACGGCCCCCCGTCAAATCGTTGACCTCTTGCCTGGGTATTTTGGTAACGCTTTGCGAGGAGAGGAGCAACAAATTTGTCGCTTCCCTATCTATGCGCCGTCGCAAATGCTCACAGAAGCAGCGATCGCGGGCGATCACAGGAGGCAGCTCTTGGCACCCCTCTTGCTTCGGTTCCGTTGCGCATGGTCGCATCCCAAGTGGCCGCGGCCCTAAAGCGGTCAGAGATCGCCTCACCCGCGGAGGTGAACTCCGCCCAAAGCGCCGCCGAGAACTTCGGAGGCTCTCTGGTCAGGGCGCTTCTTACGCTCGCCAAGGTGTCGGAGCGCAAAGTGGCGGAGGTCCTGGCCGAAAGCTTCGGCCTGGAGCTCGTAAGCCTCGCTGGATTCTCACCCGACCCCAAAGCGGCCAAACTGATCGGCCCGGAGCTCGCCGTAGCGCGCCACATACTTCCCTTCAAGCTTACGAGCACCACTTTGGTGATCGTCGCTTCGCAGCCGCCGGAGTACGACCTGATCCGCCAACTGCAGTTTCAGAGCGGGCGCCTAGTGACCGTGGTGCTCGCGGTCGAAAGCGAGCTGGCCTTGGCTATCGAGGCTTATGCCAGGTCGCGCAGCCTCCCGGACACCGTTTACGAGATCGTCAAGGACTTGAATCCCAACATGGAGGTCGAGCTCATAAACGCAGCCCAGGAGCTCGAGCTGGAGGAGGGCCAGGCGCGCGAGATGGAGGCGCCGGTAATACGCCTCGTGAACAACCTCGTAGCCGAAGCCGTGCGGCGCAAGGCGAGCGACGTTCACATCGAGCCCCAAGAGCACAAGGTCGAGATCCGCTTCCGCATCGACGGCCTCCTGCACCCCATAATCGACGTCCCGAAGCGGCTTCTCCCGGCGATCGTGAACCGGATCAAGATCATGTGCAACATGGACATCGCCGAGCGCAGGCGCCCGCAGGACGGGCGCACGAACGTGCGCGCGGGGGGAAGGATGTTCGAGCTTCGGGTCTCGACGCTTCCCACCAACCAGGGCGAGAAGACCGTAATCAGGATGCTCGACCAATCGAGCCTGGAAGTGAACCTAGGCCAGCTCGGCCTCTCCGCCCACAACCTCCAGCGCTTCGAGCCGCTGCTCGAGCTACCCCAAGGGTTGATTTTGCTCACGGGCCCGACCGGAAGCGGAAAGACCACCACGCTTTATGCCGTACTCAACCGGCTCAGCGTAAGAAGCAAGAACATCGTCACCGTGGAAGACCCGATCGAGTACAGGCTACCCGGGATCAGCCAGGTCCAGGTGAACGAAAAGGCGGGGATGACCTTCGCGGCAAGCCTGCGCTCGATCCTGCGCCAGGACCCGGATATCGTGATGGTGGGGGAGATCAGGGACTCGGAGACGGCCAAGATCGCCTTTCAGGCCGGCCAGACCGGCCACCTGGTGTTGAGTACATTGCACACCAACGATGCGGCAGCCGCCGTGACCAGGCTCGCCGATATGGGGATCGAACCCTTCATCGTCTCCTCCTCGCTAATAGCAGTGGCCACGCAGCGGCTGGTGCGGCTCATATGCCCAGAGTGCAAGGAAGAAGCCGAGCTCGAGCCCGCTGTGATTGCACGCCTTGGAGCCCACGCCGGCAAGCTCGGCACCACTTACGTGGGTCGCGGCTGCGCAAAGTGCGGGCAGACCGGCTATCGCGGCCGGGCGGCCATCTTCGAGCTAATCGTGAACACTCCCGAGATCCGCCACCTCATCAACATACGGGCAGAGGAGAGCGATCTTCTGGCACGGGCCAGGGCACAGGGCACGCTCACGCTTTTCGAGGACGGGCTGGAGAAAGTCAAGGCGGGAGTCACCTCGGTGGCCGAGCTTTTGCGCGTTACTGGCCCAAGCGCGCAGGACGAGGCGGCCACGCCGGCACCGAAAACCAAACAAATTCCTGAAATCATCGCTTCGGGGCCCGAGCGCAAGACAGCACCCAAGCCGAAGGACCAGGCCGAAAGGATCCTCGTCGCCGACGACGACGATTTCACGCGGGCCATGCTCTTGCGCTTGCTCAAGGGAAATCACTACCAGGTGATCGAAGCGGCCAATGGAAACCAGGCGATCGAGAAGGTTTTTAGCGAAGCGCCGGACCTCATCATCTCCGATGTGAACATGCCGGGCCTCGATGGCTTCTCGCTTTTAAAGACGGTAAAGACCCACGCGCATACCCGCCACATTCCGGTCATCATGCTGACGTCGCTTACCGAGGGCAGCAACCAGATCAAGGGGCTCGACCTTGGAGCGGACGACTACGTGACCAAGCCGTTCGATTCCGAGGTGCTCCTTGCGCGGATAAGACGGACACTCGGCAGGCTGGGCGATTAAGGTCAAAAGGAAGCCGCTACCGCGGTAGGGTAAACGCCGATCGAGCCGCCGGCAATCCTCTGGCCTCGAAGCCCAAAGCCTACGGCCCTGCTAGCTTATCCTGGCTTCGGTCCGCTCGGCGCTTTCGCACCCACTTCCTCAATAGCTCCGCAGGCTCGAGATTCACGGTGACCGGGCGCCCCGGATTGCCGATGATCGTGCTCGCTTCCTCTACCGTTATGGGCCTTCCGAAGAGACGGCTCTCGTTCGACCTCTCGCCGGTGTCGTTCGCCCAGGCGGCAAACTCCTCCGCCGTGGGCCGGTGGCCGAGGGCCGCCTCGCACCAGCGCACCAGAAAACCGAGCATGACCTTTCGTTCGCCACTGGCCATATCTTCTGCCTGCGGGCTCAACCGGGCCTCTCCCTATACTTGTCGTAAAAATCCCGCGCTTTGTCCAGACGAGCAAGTTGCAATTCCCGTGGGAAGGGGGGACGTTTTTTTGCTATGGTTATCGGCCATGAAGTTCAAGGGTGCGGTCCTCCAGGTCGCGGCGATCGTTGCCGTCACGATGCTTGTCTTTTCGGGCAGCCTGGATGGAGAGTTCGTTTCCGACGACACGATGGCAGTTCGCGATAACGAGCTGATCCGCGTCCTCGACTGGGCGCATATCAAAGGAATTTTCACCACATTCGACGGCGCCAACTACATGCCCCTCAAGGTTCTCTCGCTCGCCCTCGACTACCGCCTCTGGGGACCCACGCCTTTCGGCTTTCATATGACCAACATCGCCATTCACGCGCTGGCCGCGGTCTTGGTCCTGCTGATCTGCCTCCGACTCGCAATCGCCCCGTGGGCGGCTTTTTTCGTCGCGCTTCTTTGGTCCGTGCACCCTCTCCAGGTCGAATCGGTGGCATGGATAAGCGAGAGGAAAAACGTACTATCCGGACTCTTTTTCTTCGCCGCTTTCTACGCTTATCTCGGTTTTTCCGAAAGCGGCCGGTGGAGGAGCTACTTTTGGGTCTTTGTCTTTTTCTGCATGGCGTTACTGTCGAAGATGAACACGATGGTGTTGCCCGCGGTGAATCTGGCCTACGAGGGGACCTTACACCACCGGCTTCGCCGGCGCGACTTGGCCGCGAGCCTCCCCCTCTTTGCCGCGGGGGCGGCGGTAGCCTCATACAACCTGGCGGGCAATCCCATTCACGGCACCCATTACCATGGCGGGAGCGCCATCGTGACCTGGCTCAGCAGCTCGGTGGTGGTGTTTCGCTACCTTTGGAACTTCCTGATCCCCACGAACCTTTGCGTCTATTACGATGTGCCCCTTCGCGGCACGATCTTCTCCTTGCCTGTGTTCGCATCGGTTGTAGGGTTGATCGCGATCGGCGGTATCACCGGCTGGCTGGTAAGGAAGGCTCGGCCTGAGGCCTTTTGGATTCTCTGGTTCGGGATCACGCTGGCGCCCATGCTCAACATCGTTCCCTTTCGAAGCCTCATGAACGACCGTTACATGTATCTGGCGCTTCTCGGGCCATTGGCGCTCCTTGGAAGCGTGCTCGGAGCGCAAGCCCTCTCGGTTGGAAATAGACGGGTCGGCGGCGGGGCGGCCGTTGTGGCCGTGCTGTGCTGCTCCTACCTCGCCTGGGAGCGAGTCGGGGTCTGGGCGAGCCCGCTCGCCATGTGGAAAGATTGGGCCGCGAGGCTTTATTACACGGCCGGGGATCCTGTGTTCGTAGCCGAGCAGTGGGGCGCGAAGGTCAGGCACCTAGAGGAGTTCCTCGCCAGCCACCCTTCCTCGGCGGCGGCACTAAACACCCTCGGGGGGCTTTATTACGAAACCGGCCAACTAGGCGAAGCGATCCGAAGGCTCGAAGCTGCGGCCCGTCTCGAGCCCAACCGCGCGCCTATTTTTCTCAACTTGGGTCGGGCCTACGCGCGGGCCGGCGATCTGCAAAGCGCAAAACGGCACTTAAAGCGCGCCACCGAACTCGACCCTTATTCGTTTGTCGCCCACCTAAATTTGGCTCGCGTGTACCTGACCTTGGCCGACGTCGAAAGAGCGAGAGCCGAGCTCGAGGCGTGCGCGCGCATCAGGCCTACGAGTTCTGGCGCGGACCCATATTGGCGGCGCGAACGCGAATACCTAAAGAGGCTCGAAGCCGCGCAAGGCCGGGCCGGCGGCGAAAAATGACCCGGCGGGCGGCTCGCTTTGGGCGCGCGAGCCAGGACCGCTTGAGGAAGGGGCACGCCGCGGGCTTGTGCTTGGCTTCGTCGGGGAGGGTGGCCGACTCGGGTGGATCTAGCGGGCCGACGGGGAACAGGAAAGGGGCACTGGCCCCTTGCCCCGTCTCTGCGAGGCTTCCTGGGCGGAGAAGAGGCAGGTACTCTTTACGGCGGAGCGCGGTTCTCTTCTCAAGGCTTTTGCCGCTGGTACAAATGGCAGCCGAAAAACGGTCGAAAACTCCGAGAAGCAAGGAAGCCCGATGGCCAAAGAGGGGATCGCAACTAGCTCGGGGCCCTGACTCGGCGGGAAGCGGGAAGAGGAATTCGATCTGGCGACCGGATTTTGAAGGGCCAAGGGCCGCATATTCGCAAGAACTAGACAGACATTTGAACCGTCGGCTAGCTGGATAACATAGAACCGGGTACCCTCGATACACGATCGGTCAAGGCCTTCACTTCGGTAGTCGGCGAAGCCAAGGTTACGGAGTTCGAGCCCCGGGCCGAGCTGTCGCGCCAAGCTATGCCGGTCGCGTCCTGGGGAATGTGAACTCGACGGCTGCGGGCCGAGGCGCGGCCGAGATGCGCCGGTCACCTTGCCGTATGCGCGGGGCATAGCTGTCTACGCCCGCTGGCTGGTGGTGCTAGGAACCACTGATTTTTCCCCCGGGTCACGAAACGGCCCCACAACGCGCTACACGGCTCTGGCGGGGACGGCTTGGAACTCGAAGCGGAGAAAGGACTCAAATGAGGCCGAGCCACGGGCGGTCGCCCGCAAGTTCGTTCGACTCGCGGGGCTTCGAGATGTCGTCCTTCTTGACGACCCGCAGGGCGCCGCACTCGTTTCGGCGGTGGTGGATGCGGGAGCCTTGGCCGTCCGGCGCTCCCATAGCGGCCACGACGAGAGCAACGCTGAAACCGAGGGCGGCTCGAGTTTTCTCGCCCCGTATCTCGGCAAAGCGTGCCTTCGTTCTCTCGCGGCGATATTGCGTACCCAGGTTTTGCGTAACGGCCTAAGCGCCACAATTCCTGCCTCGATCGACGCCTTTTCCACCAAGAACCGCCCTATGCCTCACGAGTCGATCGAAGAGATCCTGTGCGGGTCGGGAATGGTGAGCAGCGGTGGGAACCGAGCGCGCCCGAAATACTCGAGCGCGAGAGAACAGAATTAGCGGGCGATCGCGAGACCAACGACACCCGTAACCGCCGGCTCCGCCCCATCGAGTCATGTCCCCGTGGCAGTCCAGGTCTTGCGCTGGGGCGCTTTCTGGGACCCGGGCGAGAAAGCGCACCTTCGCGTGCGCGAAGAGTTTCTCGGTATCCGATCGCTCAGCGAGTGCGCGGAGCTTCTCATGGGTCTGCTCGAGGGCTCGCCGGCCCGCACGCCGAGCACAACCACAGGGCTCGCGAACCCTCGATCTCACGCCGAAGCGCTGGCCGTCCCAGAAGGCGGCCGATGCACGTAAAGCGAGCGCGCGTCCAAACCGACGGCTCGCTCGGGAGGCAGATCGATCTCGTATCTTATCGGTCGCCGGTGATCGGCAAACTGGCGCTTGGCGTTGTAAACCTGGTCGAACTTCCACAGCATGCGAAGAAAATTGGTCTGGCCGCGCGCCAGAAGGCCCATCGTCAATGTGAACGTCTTCCACAGGGCGCGAAACCCGAGATGCTTGCGGTTCAATACCTGCTGGGTGGTAACGAGCTCCTCGTAAAAGCGCTTCAGAGGTAGACGGGTGGGGAGCACCGCGTGCTGGACATCGAAGAGCCGGTAATCCCTGGTGATCAGTTTCCCGCCATTGGTCAGCCAGGTCTCGGTCCCAGGGTAGGGGGTGTTGACCGTAAGGTGGACGATCTCAGGAACCGAGGTCGCCCACTCGCGAATGGCGGCGAAGCACCCCTCGTCCCAGGCCGGATCGGCTATAATGTTTACCGCGACCGCAACGTCCAGCGATCTCGCGAACTCAAGCGCCTCGAGACTCTTGCCGAGAGAGACGCGCTTGCGGTGAGCTTTAAGCTGGGCATCGTCTATCGCTTCGAGTCCGAGGAACATGTAGCTTAGGCCGAGTCGGCTCCAGTAGCGAAAAACCTCGCTGTTGCGAAGCAGGACGTCCGTCCTGGTTTCCAAGTAATATCGTTTTCGCAATCCCCGGCGCTCTATCTCTCGCCCGACGGCGTACCCGTGGTCCCCATCGATGAAGGCGACGTCGTCAACAATGAAGATGCCAGGCTCCCGGATGCTGGCAATTTCCTCGGCCGCAACCTCGGGACTCGATTTACGGTAACTGCGCCCATAAAACGTCCAAGCGCTGCAAAAGGAACAATCCCATGGGCATCCCCGAGCGAGCTCGACAGAGGCGCAGGGATCGAGCGTGCCGATGAAATACCGGCGCCTCCGGGGAAGCAGGCGATGCTGCGGCCTTATGCAGTCGAGGTCCGCCACCAGCTCCGGGCAAGGCCCTTCGCTTTGTGCCGTCACAACGCCCGGGAGAAGGGTGATCGCCGGCTCCCCTGCCTCGACCATGGCCAGAAGCCGGGGCGTTATCTCCTCCCCCTCCCCGCGCACCACGCAATCGATCGCGCCGCGGGCGTGTCGAATCACCTCTTCTGCTACGAACGAAGCGCTATGGCCACCGACAAAGACGAAACAGTGCTCGAGTCGCCCACGGACCTCGAGCGCAAGGTCTATCACCTCAGGAACATTGGCCAGGTAGTTGAGCGAAAAGCCGACTGCGTCCGGCCTCCACCGCTCGAGGATGGCGAAGAGGTGACGGTGACGGAATACTTGGAGGTCGAGCAGGCGAACTGAATGGCCGGCTTGACGAGCCGCTTCGGCCACAAGCTCGAGGCCTAGCGGCTCGAGACGAAGATAAAGCTCGGAATACATGAGCGAGCTCGGATGGACAAAAAGGACCTTCATTGGATCCCCGAAGTGCCTGTCTCCGTCGCTTCCCCCCCTCTTTGGAAGGTCCCTGCAAGCGAGTGCTTGCCGTCACCCATCTCCCAATTCCGCCTCCTCACCGGCCGTTCACCCTACCGGCTATCAGCCTCGGCTGTAAAGACCGGTGGTACCGCCGGCCCTCCCTTCAACCCGGCTTGGGCTCTGGACATTGCTTTTGCGATTCGGTGTGGCCAGTTAGATCCTACAAGGAGGCGGTAAATGAGCAGAGGCCAGGCGTTGCTGGACCAGATCATCGCGGGCACGGCGGAGCGTCCCCCTCACGTGCGCGCCCTTCGCCTGCCCGACATTGCCGGGTGGGAGCCCGGGCGGGTGTGGGCCGAGTGGCGGGTCGATCCCCAGATGTTTCACCGTGGCGGCGCCGTTTTTGGGGGCTACCTAGCAGCTCTGGCCGACTCGGTGTTGGCGCTGGCCATGTTCACGGTTCTCTCGGACGAAGAACGTTTTTCCACCGCCGATTTGCGGATCTCCTTTTTTCGACCCGTGACGGGTGGGACGCTCCGCTACGAAGCGTCGGTGTTGCACCGGGGAAAGCGGGTGGCCCATGTGGAGGCGCTCTTTCGGGACGACGCCGGACGAATCGTCTGCAAAGCGACGGCAACCCAGATCATAAGGCCAATGAGCCAGCGCTGAGCGCAAAACGACCCGACCGCAACGGGCGCCCTCGGGATACCGTTTTCATCCGGAAAAGAAACGGACGCGTGCAGCCGCGCATGCGGCTAGAGGCCGGGGTAGGACCAACGGCGGCCGGAGTTGGCATATCGGCGGCGCCCCGTGTGCGCGATCGGGCCGCTGCATCCAACCCGACTCTGGCGTCGAGGAGGCGCAGCCGGCCTACGATCTCCTCGCAAAGCCGACACCAATGTCCTCTTACGGTCCCCAGTCCGGTTCTTGCAGCAGGTTTGGAGAACCACTGGCCACGGCCTCACCCTCCCGCCAGAGAGGGAAAGATGCTTACGGTGTCGTCATCCTTTAGAGCTACTTCACCCCTTTGCGCGCCACCGGCTGGGACCTGCTCGCCGTTTATCAGAATCATCGCGGCCTGCTCCTCGGCGATATCGAGCTTGTCCATAAGGTCCTTCACGGTGGCACCCGGCCCTAGTTCCACGGCGGCCGCCCCCCTCGCGGCTTGCGGCAGCTTGCCGCGTAGACTCGCAAATAGCTTGACTCTGACCTTCACGATCGGGTCTTGCGGCTAGGGTGCCCCCGCGAGCAAAACTGCGTGGTGTGGGGAGCGTGAGCGGGCCGCTACCTGCCCAAAGGGCCGAAAAAGCCCGCCTCTTGCATCATCTGCACGCCAGCGCTGCCAGTCACATCCTGGCGCTGGCGCCCGCACGAATGCGCCGGCCGCCCCGCTCGCCACGAAGGGCCGCCGCAAATCCAGCGGGTTCTCTTGCAGATACCTTTTCCAGGAGCCGAGGGGCAACCTGGCTTGAATGAGACCGCGCAGCATCCCGGCATCGTTTACCCCACAGACTGCAGGAGATGGTCCAACCAACACACCACCGACCAAACGATCCTCTTTCCATACGTATTTGCGGTAGATCCCGTCCGCGGGGTTCGCCACGGTGGTGAAGTCACCGGAGGTCCCCTCCCATAGCCCGAAGCTGCACGCCTGAAGCCCCAGCGCATCCACGATGTTCATGCTCAGGCTGCCCGGGTAGACGGCCTCCCTGCCCGCCATGTTGACCCCGGCCACGTATCCGTGATCGACGGCGGTGGGCTGTATGGCATGGACTACCCGCTCCCCAGTCAAAAGTTCCGGCCCCTGGGCCACGTCGCCTGCCGCATAGACGTGCGGCAGGCTCGTTCGCAGACGCGAGTCGACCAGGATCCCCTGATCCATCTCCAATCCGGACCCGGCGAGGAACTCCACATTGGGCTTTATACCCGTGGCGGCAACGAGGACATCGCACTCCAGGATCCCATTCCCAGAAAGACCGATACGGAGTCTAGAGCCCCGCCGCTCGATCATCTCGGCCGTGGTACCTTTGCGAAAGCGCACCCCCCGCCGAGCGAGCTCCGCTTCGAAAATATCGGCCGCTTCGCGGTCGAGCATCCGGGGTAGAATACTCGGAGCCAGCTCGACGAAGGTGACCTTCGCTCCGCCTTTGACGAGCGCATCGAGGATGATGAGACCGATGAATCCGGCGCCGAGTATCGCCACCTCCCGGCCGCCGCGCTCCAAGTACTCGTCCGCATCCGAGAGTTTCCACATGTTGAGCACGCCGGCTTCCTCGATCCCGGGTATCCGCGGTCTTACCGCGCTCGAGCCGGTGGCGATGAGCAACCTGTCGTAGGCAACCGATGATCCATCCTCGAGGCTAACGCGGCCGGCTGACGGCTCTATCGCACAGGCGCGCGCTTTCACGCGCTTGACTCCCCGCTGCGCGAGCCAACCGTCGTCGGCCGTAGCCAGTGCCTCCCTTCGAATACCGCCAGAGAGGTAATAGGGAATGGCCATCCTGGAGTAGGGGGGCTCATCGGCGATGAGCGTGATCGTCGCGTCTCGCTCGCATCGCCTTATAGCCTCGATCGCGCTCAACCCAGCCGGCCCCGCCCCGACAATTACATGCTTTAGAGCACCCATCTTTCACCCTCCCGGAAATCCTCTGCCGCGGTGGACAAAAACGGTCACTCGGTCTTTCTCTTCGAGCCTCGTTTCCTCGCCGCCCAGAAAGTCGACGTCTCGCCCGTTGACCAAAACTCTGAGATCCCGGCTGAGGGGCGACTTGAGGCCCCCGGAGCCGTCGTAGAGCAGGGACGCCGTTACACGCCCGCCGATTTCGGCCAACTTAGTTATAAGCTCCCGCACCCCGGCAGCGGCTATCTCCAGCTCATTCGCGCCGGCCACATCAGCCAAGCCGCCCAGCAATCGCACTCGCGCCATCGGTGATCCCATTGCCTACGAGAGTCCGAGCTCCGCCAGCTTCTCCCTGCTCGGCTCCCCTTTCGGCGACCAGCCGCGCAGCCGGTAGTATTCGCCCAGCATTTCCCCCAAGCGGTTGACCTCGCCCCGCGCGGGACCGGCGGGTATCGGCTCTTCGAGGATCCGTCGCGGCAGCCTGTCGTCGTCGGCCGTAAGACCCGCCCGCAGGTTCCAAAGCCGCTCCAGGTTCCAGATCCTCTCCCCCGCCCGCACCAGGTCCTCGAAGGTGTAATCCACACCGGTTGCGGCTACCAGCACGGGGTGTATGTCCTCGAGAGTTACGCCGAAGGTGAGGAAGACACACAGGCCCGTGGCGTCGAGGGCGGTCGAGTGATCCTGAAACATCTTCGTAATCTCCGCCTTCCCCTTGGTCTGGCGCGGATCCATCTTGACTGGTTGACCCAGGATCTCAGGCGACACCGTGTAGGCCCTCAAATGGCATGCCCCCCGGTTGGAAGTCGCGTAGCCCAGCCCCATCCCCTGTATCGCTCTCGGGTCGTAAGCCGGAAACTCCTGACCCTTGACGCCCATGAACAATTCCCCGTGCCCGAACTTCTCGGTCATCCTCTTGGCCCCTTCGGCGAGCTCGTTTCCGAAGCCCTGGCGCAAAGCGGTTTTTTCCACCATGGACACGAGAGCCTCTCCGCTGCCGAACCGAAGCTCCATGCCCGTCTGCGCCTCATCGATCACCCCCTTCTCGTAAAGCTCCATGGCCGCCGCAAGGGTCGCTCCCATGGAAATGGGATCCATCCCCAGATCGTTGCAGAGCACATTGGCCTTGAATATGGCGTCGAGGTCCCCCACGCCGCAGTCGGCTCCTAGCGCCCAGGCGTTCTCGTACTCCGGGCCCTCGCTGGCATGGCGCCAGTTGCGCGGGGAGGTGGTGACCACGTAGCGGTCGATACCCTGCTCGGCGACTCGGGAAACCCTTCCGCAAGCAATGGTGCAGGCGAAGCATGCCTTGTTGGCGAGCAGCCTCGTTTGCGCGAGCGTCTCGCCTGAAATCGCCTCCGCCTCTTCAAACTGCGCAAGCTGGAAGTTATTGGTCGGCAGCGCTCCATGCTCGTTGATCACGTTCATGAGCCCCAAGGTGCCATAGCGCGCCATGCCCCCCGTCGACGGCGCGGCCGCGAGCTTTTGCCGCATGGCCCACTGGGCTCTCATCATGGCCTGCGGGCGCGCTACCCGCACCGCCCCGGTGCCTCGGACCGCTATCGCCTTGAGACCCTTGGCTCCCATTACCGCTCCCACGCCGGAGCGGCCCGCCGCGCGGAACTTGTCGTTCATGATGGCCGCAAATCTCACTCGATTCTCCCCCGCCGGGCCGATGGCGGCGATCGAACAGTCCGCCACGCCGAGCTCGCGCCTAATCGAGTCCTCGGTCTCGAAGACCCCTTTTCCCCAAAGCTGCCCTGCGTCTCTGAGCTCGGCCCGCTCGTCGAAGACCCAAAGATAGAGCGGCCGCTCGGCTCTGCCTTCGACTATGATCATGTCGTAGCCCGCATACTTGAGCTCGGGCGCCCACCGACCCCCGGAGTTCGAAGTTGTGATCGCACCGGTAAGCGGGCCCTTGGTCACCACCATGTACCTGGCACCGCAAGAGGCCATGGTCCCGGTGAGCGGCCCTGAAGCGAAGATGAGCTTGTTGGCCGGATCGAAGGGATCGACCTTCGGATCCATCTCCTCGTAAAGATATTTGACACCTATTCCTCTCCCCCCCACGTATTGCCTCGCCCACTCTTCGTTGAGAAGCTCGAAGCGAACCTCCCGCCGACTTAGATCGACACGCAAAAGCTTTCCCGTCCAACCGTAAAGCATAGCCTCACCCTCCTTCGACCGCGCGCACATAACCCTCGTTTATCTTCCTGCCCCAATCCACCAGCCATCTTCCCGCCTCGCTCGGCCCGTACTCTATGGCGCGTGTGGGGCAGGCTCGAACGCATGCGGGATCGCCGGCACAGAGGTCGCATTTGACGGCCTTGCCGACAGAGGGGTCATAGAAGATGGTGCCGAAGGGACAGGCGATAACGCACAACTTGCATCCCACACAAACCTCGTCGAGCACGAGCTTCGCGAGGCCGTCGGCGGCGACGTCGATCGCGTTCACGGGGCACACCCCCAAACACCACGCCTCGGCGCATTGCGGGCAGACGTAAGGCGCGAAGGCCGCCTGCTCGTCGAAGACGTGAACGCGAATCAGAGATCGCGACGGTTGAAAGGTTCCCGACTGTACCCAAGCGCAGGCGAGCTCGCATTGCCTGCACCCGGTGCAGCGTTCGGGAATTATGCGCAGTCCATTGCCATTGTCTTTCATGAGGCCTCCTCTCCAACGCCCGTGGTCCAATGGCCCGAATCGCGGACCGGCCGCTCGGCCGACCGATTATAACCGGCCACCACCGGCGAGGAAAAGCGCCCCGGCAAACCTGACCTGGATGCGCCGCGCGCCTAGGGCGCCATCTCTCGCAGAAGCGACTCGGCCATCTCGAGGGGGGGCCCAGGCGGCAGCGTAAGGAGCGGCGTCTTGGCTCCGCTGGCTCTCCATTCAGCCAGCTTGTCCCGACAGTAGCCGGGCGGGCCGCAAATGGCCAGCTCGTCCACCAAGGCATCGCTCACCGCCTCGGCAGCCTCGTCCCTTTTGCCTGACCGGTAAAGCTCGAGGACCCGGTTCGCGTTCTCCTCGAAACCGAAGCGGCACAGCATCTTGTGGTAATAGACACCCATACCTCCGATATAGAATGCGAGCAGAGGCTTCACCATAGCCCGCGCCGCCGCTCTATCATCCAGCGGAACCACTGAAACGAACGGTGCGACGTCGATCTTGGCCGGGTCGCGGCCACCTTCTCGGGCGCCTTCCTCCAGAAGCGCTATCCCCTGCCGCAAATGCCGGTAGGGCCAGAAGGTGGGCACCCAGCCGTCGGCCAGGCGGCCAACCTCGCGAACCGCCTTGTCCTGGAGCGACGCTATGTAAATGGGTATGTCGGGCCGAAGGGGCTTCATCGCCAGCTTGAAGGGGCCGAGATCGAAGAGCTCGCTTGCATGCGGGCCGAGCCTCTCGCCGCGCCACAGCGCGCGTGCGATCCGCACGGTATCGCGCAGGCGCGTGAGCGGCCTACTGTATGGTATCCCATGCAAGTTTTCCACCACTCTGCGCCCGCTTGTCCCAAGCCCTAACACGAACCTCCCCTGCGATATTTCATCGAGCGTCGCGGCACTCATGGCGAGCAGAGCCGCCGAGCGGCTGAATACGTTCGCTATCCCCGTCGCAACCTTTATCCGTCTCGTTGCCAGAGCTATCTCGGTTAGAAGCTGAAACTGCTCGTAACCCCAGGCTTCCGGGATCCACACCGAATCGTAACCCAACTCGTCGGCCAAGGCGGCGCAGCGCAAGACAGCCCGCCGGTCGTAATCCCGCCAGAACGCAACGATACCGATCCTTTCGCAAGACATCTCGTGATCCTCCGTCCTCGGGGTGCCAAGAGACGCGCAGCGCGCCTTCCCCGCAATTCTCGGGCCCAGAAGCCCTCTAGCCACAAAAGCGCATGACGGCCTCGGCCACAAGCCCGGGTGCTTCCATCGGAAGGAGGTGGCTGCCTGCTACCGCCTGGAGCGCGCCCTGCGGGAGCGCCTCGGCAAGCGCCTGGTGGAAGCCTTCAGGGAAGCTTCCGTGCTCCGCGTGGAGCACCAAAACGGGCAAGGGCACCCGTTTGGCAAATTCGTAGGGGTCGAGGAGCGGTCCGGACTCGAAGATCATCGCCTCGACCTGAGGAGGGCATCTCAGCTCGACGGTGCCGTCGGGGTTGCGGCGGAGGCCTTCCCCGAGGTACAAATCAAAGACTTCCCGGTCCCAGCGGGCAAAGAAGCCGTTGGCTTCCCAGCTCTTGCGGGCTTCCTCCCTGGATTGCCAAAGGCTTCTGCGGCGCCTTGCGCCAGCCGCCAGAAGGCGCGCGACATCGCGTCCATCCCCTAGCTCCGGCATTGTGGGTGGTGGAGGCACGACCGGATCCACGAGCACGAGCCGCCGGAAGAGGTCGGGCCGCAGCGCGGCTGCGACTACCGCCGCAGTCCCCCCAAACGAGTGCCCCACCACCAGGTCGATGGCGTCGCGCCTGACTTCCAACAAGATCTGCTCAGAGAGCGAGGAGAGATCGTCGGCGAAGCACTCCCACCGGTAAGCCGACGGTTCGGTGGGTTTTGAAGAGTGCCCATGACCGCGGGCATCGAGGGCGAAAACCGTGTAGCCAGCCGCCAGGGCTCGCGCCACGGGAGCCCAGAGCGCTCCGCAAAACCCATTGGCATGATGAAGAACCGCCACCGGGTGGGCCGCTCCCCACTGGAGCACGGCAAGCCTTTGGCCCGAGTGCGCAAGGCGGAAAAAGAGCCGCTTCGGCGCGCATCCAAGACCTCCCACACTTCACCCCCTCACGCCCGCCCGCCAAGCTTGAAGGCAAGTGGAGAGGCGCGGCCTCCGGGGTGCCGGGCCCAGAGCGCCGCGCCTTGCGAAAGGAAGGAGGATTACGCCGTCCACTCGTAAAGACGCCCCCGAAGCTCGATGAATTCAACGCCGCGAGCACCGCCTAACCGCGTATCTGAAAAAAGCCGGCTCACAAGCTCCGCCGACCGAGGCATTCCACCGCTTGCTGGGCGATAATCCGAACGCCGTGAATGAGATTGGCGAACCGTTCGTCCCGGGTAAACCCCCGCTTGTAGCGCGCGTATATTTGCTGCCCCACGACTGCCGTTTTGAAAAGCCCAAAACAATAATAAAACACGATCTCGGACAAGTCGCGGCCGCTCTTGGCGGCGTAACGCTCGGCGATCTCGCGCCGCTTGAAACTTCCGGGCAACGTCGTGGGACATACCTTGATCATTTTCACCAGATCGGGATCTTCTTCCTCGACCCAGTAACAGAGCGCGGTGCCAAGATCCATCAGCGGATCGCCCACCGTGCACATCTCCCAATCGAGGATTCCTACGATGGTCGGCAGATCGTTCGGATCGAGAACCAGATTGTCGTACTTGTAGTCGTTGTGAATCAGCGCAGGAGCTCCGGAGCGCGGCAAATGGGCCCTCAACCACCGCTCGAGTTCTTCGATCTCGGGGATTTCGTCGGTTTTAGCATCTTTGTAGCGCCGGCTCCAGCCTTCCACCTGCCGCTCGACGTACCCCTGCGGACGCCCCAGTTGCCCGAGACCCGCGGCTTCGAAATCGATGGCGTGCAGCTCCACGAGTGTGTCCACGAAAGAGGCGCAAAGCTTCCTGACCGTCTCGGCGTCGAGTCCGAGTCCAGCAGGCGGCTCGCTGCGCAAGATGACGCCGCGAATCCTCTCCGTAAGGTAGAATTTACAGCCCAGGACGGTTTCGTCCTCGCACATCGCAACCGGTTTCGGCGCGCGTCTATAAACTGGCGCAAGCTTGGTCAGCACCTGATACTCCCGGGCCATATCGTGCGCCGAGCGGATCCTCACTCCGAACGGGGGCCGGCGCAGGACCAACTCGCGCCGCCCCACCCTGACGAGATACGTAAGGTTGGAATGCCCCCCCGGAAACTGTAGGACCTCGACTTCCTCTTCCCACCACCCGAGCGTCTCGCGCAGATAGGGCACAAGCCGCGCCAGATCGAGCTCTTCGCCGGGTCGAACCGGCCCGGGGCTGTCTATGTAACTGGCGTCTTCCAGCGAGCCGATCCCATTTTTCGGATTCACTTCAAGGGCCTCTCCTGGTAACGCTTGAGGATCCGCTTGGCCACGACCACCTTATGGACCTCGTCGGGGCCGTCGTAGATCCTCGCTCCGCGCTCGTTGGTATAGAAGAAGGATAGCAACGTGTCGTCGGTTATTCCGAGCGCGCCGTGGACCTGGATCGCCCGGTCGATCACATGCATGAGCACGTCGGCCACGAAGAACTTAATGAGCGAAATCTCCTCTCGGGCAGACTGCCACCCCTCGTTGTCGATCTTCCACGCGGCATGCAAAACCATGAGGCGAGCCGCGTCGATCCTGGCCCTGCACTCGGCGATCCACGCCTGGATTATCTGTTTGCTGGCCAGCGTCCGCTCCTCGTCGATCTTGCGTGTCACGGCGCGCTGGCACATGAGGTCAAAGGCACGCTCGCAAATCCCGATCCACCGCATGCAGTGGTGGATTCGACCAGGGCCCAGCCGCTCCTGAGCGATGAGGAACCCGCTCCCCTCCGGGCCGAGTCGGTTTGTCTGGGGGACCCGGCAGGAATGGTAGAGAATTTCCGCGTGACTGGCGTATCCCTCTCCTTTGTGCCCCATCACCGAAACATTGCGCACCAGGTCGAACCCTGGGGTATCGGTAGGCACAATGATCATGCTGGCACGCATGTGGGGCGGCTGATCGGGATTGGTCACCGCCATGACGATGGCGAAGGTCGCGCCGTCGGCAGCGCTGGTGAACCACTTTTGGCCGTTTATAACGTAGTAGTCGCCATCCTTTACCGCGGTGCACTCTAGCTGGGTGGGGTTGGAACCAGGGGTTTCGGGCTCGGTCATCGAGAAACAGCTCCTTATCTCCCCGCGAACGAGCGGAAGAAGGTAGCGCCGCTTCTGCTCCTCGGTGCCGTACTTGTGCAGGATTTCGATATTGCCAGCGTCCGGCGCCTGGCAACCGAAGATGTAATGGCCGAGCGGCGTCCTTCCTAGCGCCTCGCTTACCAGTCCGTGCTCGACGAGCGACAAGCCCATGCCCCCCAGTTCCTTCGGTACCTGGGGAGCCCAAAGCTCCATCTGCTTCACCTTCTGGCGCAGTTTGGCGAGTTCCGGCTCGATCTCGAAAAAGGGCTTGCCGGCGAAGACCCTCTCGCGCGGATAGACCTCTTTGCGAAGAAACTCATCGATCATCCCCAGGATCACTTTCATCTTTTCCGGGATCGCAAAGTCCATTCTCCCAGGCTCCTTTCCGTGCCGCTTCTTTTTTTCCCGGTACCTCGACCTAGACGCTTACGGACCGCGGCGGTGCCGAGGCACGGCAGGGGGCACGCTCCCCGCGTCGCTTCGAAGCATATCCAGCCCAGCCATGCGAGGGAAGAGAGAGGCTGGTGCAGCCTCGATGTGCGGAGCGATGCGCCCCCCCCGGCTTCTCGAGCCTAACCGGCAAGCGTAGTGCGGACGCAAAGCGGCCTAGGCATTGCGCAGCGCCTCGATCACGCGACAGAGCTCCTCGGAGGACCGATAGAAAAATGGCAGATCGACCCGCCGGTATTTGATTCTGCCATCCCGCCCGACGAGCACGAGCGCTCGTTTCGCCATTCCTAGAAAACCCAAGACGCCGTAGCTTCGACACACGCTCTTGTCAGCGTCAGATAGAAGCGGAAAGGGGATTCCCCGGCGGGTGGAGAACCGCTCGTGCGAGTCGAGAGACTGGGGATTGATCGCCAGTACATCCACCCCAAGGCGCGAGAACTCATCGAGATTGTCCCGGTAGTTGCAAAGCTGCTTGGTGCAAACCGGCGTTTCGTCACCCGGGTAAAACACCAAAAGGACATCCCGGTCTTTGAGTCTTTCCGAGAGACACACCTCTCCGGCGGTCGAAGGAAGCCGAAAATCGGGAGCAAGGTCCCCTACTTTCGGGATCTCGGCCATGCAACCATGCTATCAAATCTGTCCTTGCCCCGGAACCCGGAGCAAAAAGAAGGGGGAAATGGCTGGGTGGCACGAAACGCAGCGAGTCGCTGGCGCATCCGAGACCTCGAACGGCCCTTTGCAAACGCTTGGGCGCCAGGGCAACTTCTTCTCGAGGAGGCTTGCGCACAAGCAGTTGTCACCCATTTCTGGAAGCTTAGCCGTATGAAGATCCGGTGAATAAGTCCAACACAGGAACCCGCGGCGTCCCCGTCAAGCAGGCCCGATCGGGCGTTTGCCCGCCGCGCTCGAGCCCTGACGGTCTTCTCTGCCGGATGGCGCTCGGGGAAAAGGCCGCGTTTGTCGCCCTCGTGCGGCTATACCAAAGTAGTTTTCTCAATATCGCCAGGCGGATGTTGGGTGACTCTTCGGAGGCCGAGGATGTGGTACAGCGGGCATTCCTGAGCATATACGTGAACGCAGCTTCCTACCGCCCCGATAGGAAAGCGTCGACCTGGCTTTACCGGATCCTGACCAACGAGTGCATAGACACCTGGCGCAAGCGCCGCCGTGAATGGGCGCTCGGTCCGGCCCGTTTTTCGATGGCGCGCCCCTGCGCGGGTGCCGAGCGCGCCGACTTGCGCTCCGCGCTCTTGGCCGTGCCCCCGGAGGCGCGCAGCATCTTGCTTCTCGCCTATTGCGAGGGGCTATCGTACCGGGAAATAGCCGAGGCCCGCGGGGTGAGCATCAATACGGTGAAAACCCAACTGAGGCGAGCCAAAGGGATTATTCGCTCTCGCCTAGACGGAGAGTACCCATGAGTCGCGATGCCGAGTTTGAAGATGCCCTCAGGGCGCAGCTTGCCGAGAAAGTGTCCGCACCCACTGGCTTGGAGCACCAACTGCTGGCAGGGTTGGGCCGCCCGGAAAAGTCGCGCGCCGAGGTTTCCTTCGACGTCGAGGCATCGAGGCGGGGAGTGAAAGCGGTCAAGTTCGGAGCAGGCAGGGTGGTTGCCGGGGACAGCCGTGGCCGCATCTGGGCTGGGCGGGCTCAAAGGGAGCTGGCAGAATATATCGCTGGCACGCGCGCGTATTTCTCCGTACCGCTAGACCTTGGCGGTCTGTCCCCGTTTCGGCGGCGGGTCCTCGAAGCTGCGAGGCGAATCCCCTTCGGGGAGACGCGAACCTACGGGTGGCTGGCGGAGAGGATCGGCCGCGCAAAAGCCGCCCGCGCCGTCGGGGCGGCGCTCGCCGCCAACCCCATCCCGGTCATCATTCCCTGTCACCGGGTGACCCGAAACGGAGGAGGGCTGGGGGGTTACGCGCTCGGCGTAAAGCTCAAGCAAGCCTTGCTCGACCTGGAGAGAGGGACTCCCGTTCTGGTGGGCTCTACCACCACGCACGTACTCTGCGTCAGGGGTTGCTCGCGCGAGCGGCGCATAGACGAGGGGAATCGCGTGGTGTTCGCGTCGATCGTAGAGGCCCGCCGCTTGGGTTATCGACCCTGCTCGGTTTGCCGGCCGGGGAAGCACCTGCTCGAATAGTGGCAACCCCCGTTCGACCGTAAAAACGCGGCCTCGTCTCTACATGAGCCCACGTCCCCCGATCGTCGTGGTCGTCGTAGTACTGGTGTCGGTCGAGGTGGTGGTGCTCGAAGTGCTGGTCGTCGTGGTCGTGCCGGAAGGGCAGAGCCCAGCCGAGGAGCCAAACTCCTCTAGCAACAGAAACACCCTGGTCGAGGCATCGATCGTCTGCGCTACCTCGATCCTGGCACAAAGGGGATCGAAATCTAGAAGCTCCACCGAGCCGCGGGCAAAGCGCGAATCGAATTTGACGCGACCTTTCCCTTTCTTCTTTTCTCCCCTCAAGTGGATCTCTCCCACATCCTCACCTGCGATCACGAGGTTGTAGATTCCGGGTGGCAGCCCACGCACCTTTACCCGGAAGCGCACTTTACCTCGGAAGGATCTAAGCGAGGCCTCTCCAGCGGCTTTCGCAACCTCACCCGTGTTAGAAAAGCGCTCGAGCAGCTCAATCTTGAAGGGGGGCGCCTCGCCTGCCGGAGGCAGCGCCCCGTAAAAGTAGATCTCGCCGGTCCCGACACCGGCAATCTCCACGAGACTCCCCCAGGGGTCGAACGTCAACGTGCCGCCTAGAATCAGTTGTCCCTCTCCCCCTTTCCCCGTCACCAGCTCCCCCACCTGCTCGCCTCCCACTAGCACTGCGTACTTCCCAACTTCAAGCGCTTCCACCTTGACGCTAAAAGCCTCGCCTTTCTCCCCCTCGGCAAAGCGCACCCGGGCCCGAGCGTCGGGGTCGACGCCCGCGTTATGTAGGAATACCTTCGCACCCTCTGCCCACGCATTGGCGGTAAATACCACAGAGAGAAGCGCACAAAAGGTCCGCGTGAAAACCCCGATCATGACACACCTCCTTCGCGGAACGAGCCAGCCGCCTTTACCTATGATGATAGCCGCTCGTCTCTATGGTATTCAAGCCCAGACATGATGTGTCGGCTCCCGCAGCACGTATCGCCAGCCTCCATCGGTATAGTGCTTTGCCGCTTGCGGCGGCCCATCGCGTGCTGGCCGTTAGGCTCCTTGGCCGGGCCAGGAAGGTGCTCAAACGGAGGGGGAGGGATTCGAACCCCCGGACCCTTTCGGATCGCCGGTTTTCAAGACCGGTCCCTTAAACCACTCGGGCACCCCTCCGAGCCGAAAGCGATTACTTAGCAGGGGCCACCCCGAAACTGTCAAGATCTCTTCTCGAGGCTCCCCTCGCCCCTCGAGGCCGGCTGCCGCAGACGCCCTGCCAGGCCAGCCGATTTCAGGCGATGGGGGATCTCGCGCCAGTGGCGGAGGAAGATACGGGCATGCGCGCGAAAAGCCAACCTTGAAAAGGGGACGAGTTTACCGTAATGGGGTAGCGTATGGAAACTTGCCTTGCGGGGCGACATTCGGGGTTTGCCCTCCTGAGCAATCTCATATATTCGGCCTTAGACGCGTATCGCGCAAGGCAAGGGTAAAAAGAGAGGAGCAATTCGACATGGCAAATCATTACGCCGCAGGAATCGTAAAAGGAGCGGGGCTTGCGCTATTAGCCCTGCTTCTCGGCGCGGGTTTGGGGGCGTGCAGCAAACCATCGGGGAGCGAGGGTAACGCGACAGAAGACGCCTCCGCCAGCAAAGTGAAGATGGAAATGTACGTGATGTCCAAGTGTCCCTTCGGCGTACAGGCGGAGGAGGCGCTAAGGCCCGCGCTGGAGAAGCTCGGTCCCGACGTGGACTTTACGCTGCACTTCATCGGCACGGTGAACGAGGATGGCTCGTTTAGCTCTCTTCACGGCGAGTCTGAGGTCCAGGGAGACATGGTCCAGCTTTGCGCTATCAAGCACCACCCGGACAAATACTGGAGCCTGATCGGCTGCATGAACAAGACCCCCGCAGACATCCCAGGCAACTGGGAATCTTGCGCCAAGGACAGCGGTCTCGACGTGGATGCTCTTCGAACCTGTCTCGAGGGAGAAGAGGGAAAGCAACTCCTTCGGGCCTCATTCGAGGAATCGAGCAAAAAGGGGGTCAGAGGGAGCCCAACGATCCACGTCGCCGGCAGCGAATACAGCGGAAACCGAACCGAGACATCGTTTCTGCGGGCTATTTGCGAGAAATTCGGGTCCGATAAGCCGAAGCTTTGCGCGGAGATACCGCCCCCGAAGAAAGTGCAACTCACCGTCATCGAGGACAAGAGATGCAACAAATGCAACACGTCGAACGTGGTGGCGCAGCTTCGCAGTATCTTCCCGGGGCTGGTCGCGACGACACTGGACTATAGCGACGCTGAGGGAAAGAAGCTTTACGAGGAAACCCAAGTCAAGTATCTGCCGGCGCTTCTGTTCGACGAGAGCGTCGAAGGAGACGAATCGTATCAGCGGATCGCGAGGTTTCTCGCGCCGGCCGGCAAATACAAGAACCTCAACATAGGCGCTAACTTCGATCCCACGGCCGAGATCTGCGACAACGGCATAGACGACACCGGCGATGGTAAGGTCGATTGCGCTGACGCCCATTGCCAAGAGGCCATCGAGTGTCGCCAGGAAATCGCCAAGAAGCTCGATATCTTCGTCATGTCGCAGTGCCCTTACGGGGTTCAGGCGCTCAACTCCATGCAAGAGATCCTCCCGGCTTTGAAAGACGATATCGACTTCTCGATCCACTTTATCGCGAGCGAGGCAGGCGACGGTTTTCGCTCGCTCCACGGCCAAGCCGAGGTGGACGAGGACATTCGCCAGTTGTGCGCCATCAAGTATTACCCGGAAGACTACAAATTCATGGAGTACATCTGGTGCCGTAACAAGGACGTGCGTAACCCCGATTGGAAATCCTGCACCGGAAGCAACGGCATTTCTGCCGACGTGATCGAGAAATGTTTCACCAGTGGCGAAGGCAAGGAACTCCTGCGCAAGGACATCAAGATCGCCGAAGCGTTGGAAGTGGCTGGAAGTCCGACGTGGCTCGCCAACAACCGTTATAAGTTCAACGGCCTAGCGGCCAGCGACGTCAAAAAGCAGTTTTGCGAGCGCAATCCCCAACTTCGAGGATGCGGATGAGACGCGAGCGCGGCAGCCGGTAACGGCTGCCGCGCTATCCCCCGGCTGGCGCGCCACCCGTGCCCGCGCGGCAGGGTGGCGCACTCGATCTCACTCAGGGGCCCGGCGGCCAAGACTCTAGCGGTCGAGCAGAGACGAGGGCTTTATGCGAAACGTGCTCGCCAGGCGTTCGATCTGTTCGTGGTTAAAGCGCAACCAAGGAGTGCGGCCTTCCAGGTTGGAAGCGAGCAGCTTCTGATAATTCGAGGGATCGATCCCCATCCGCTTCGCCATCTCCTTCTTGGTCAAACCGTGCTTGGTCCTAAGCTTCTCGATGTTAGATGCGATCACCCAGCCGAGATCCTTGCCCTTCTTAGCTTTCGCCATTATCCTACCTCCACAATTATCGATCGCTGACGCCGGGGCCTACAGGGGCCCCACGCCCACTGCGACCCAGACACCATATCTTGTACCACAAATGGGTTGCTGGTCAACAATGCATTCTCAAAATCCTCAGGAAACCGCTTTTCTCGGCGCCATAGCCCGCAGAAGCCGGCTCACGCTGAACCGGCGACCACCGGTATTGCACTGGGAGGCCACTCCGTGCTAGAGGCGCTCGCTCGCTCGCCCACGACCGACCCGAAGGCCTCTGGTCGTATCGCGGGAAGCAGCCTCGTAGAGCCCTCCCCCATTGCGCGGGGTAGGCGAAATTTTCGGCTTGCGCGCCTGCCCGGGCAGGCTATACTCTGTTGGCAGACGCCGGTCCACCGCCCGAGACACAGCGCCGAGGGCTTGCGCAGTCCAGGCCGGCCGACGAGAGACAGCTCCGGTAACAGAGCAGTGCCGGTAAAGCAAACAACAGGGGCCTCGCGTGCCAACAAAAGGCCTGGCCCGAACCTATACGAGATTCTGCACGTCAAGCCTGGCGCGCGGCCCGAGCAGATCCGCAATGCCTTTCGGCGCGTTGCGTTACGGTGTCACCCGGATCGCAACCCAAGTCCGGAGGCTACTGCGCGCTTCCTACAAGCACTGCGGGCGTTCAAGATTCTCTCCGATCCCACCAAGCGAGCCGCTTACGACCGCGGCTTGGCTGGGGGAAAAAGGGTGGACGCCAGGCAAATTGCGCTTGGCGAAGCTCGCGCAACCAGAGTAACATCTCCCCCCAAGGTAGCGAGGGGCTTGCTCGACGTTCTGGCGATCTCGCTTGCGGTGTCATTGCCTATCTTTATTGGAGCTGCGGAAGCGTTCGGCTATCGCCGGTGGGTCTATGGGCTGGCGACGTTATTCGCCGCGGTGTTGGTGTGGGTCTTTCGGCTTCGCTAGCCGAGGAAAAATGCGCGCCTCGGGACGGTATGGCTCCCGCAGTTATCCGAGCGGGCGGCGCCGTAGCAGTCCTATTTCCTGCGCGTATTGAACAGCCTGATAGCGGTGGCGCAGGTTTAGTTTTTCCAAGATGTTGTGCACGTGGTTTTTCACCGTCTGCGTTTCCACGTAGAGGCGAGCCGCGATCTGCTTGTTAGTCAGACGGTCAGCGACAAGGCTAAGGACCTGGATCTCCCGAGGCGTGAGCTTTACCTTGCCGCTTATTTCCCGAGCCCGCTGGGTGGCGGCCAACTCGGCAAGCCGCGAGAAAAGGGTAGCCGCTATCCTGGGCGACACGGGCGCCTCGCCTCGCGCCACCGCCCTCACGACGCCCAAAAGGTCGTCCGCGGTCGCCTCCTTTACGACGTAGCCGCTGGCGCCTGCCTCTACGGCCTCGGTCACCTCCCCCGGTTCGTCGCTCAGTCCCGTCGTGATCACTTTCACCGCAAGCCCCCGCTTGCAAAGCTCGCGAGCCAGGACCACGCCCCGCTTACCCGGCGGAGTAGCGTCAGCCAGCACGATCTTGGGCCTCGTGCGCTCGATCACTTCTAGGGCCGCCGCCCCGTCGGCGCAGGTCGCCACCACTTGAACGTCTGGTTGACCATCGAGAAGAGATGCTATCCCCTCCCGTACCACGCGGTTGTCATCGACGACGACAATAGTAGTGGGGTCGGTCATGAGCGGCAAATGAGATTCCGAAATCTCGGGACCCTGGCCGAATCTCCTCTCCGTCCACGCAGCCTCAGCCGGTCCCCTGGCTAGCAGCGACATAACAGCCCCTCGACGATATAGGCAATAGACCCTGAAGGTTCAAATTCGGTCTAGCGCCGTCATGCGTTACCCGACCCACAACCGTCGGTCCCACGCCGCTCCGCCCGCCCTTCCACCACCCACACCTCTTTCGGCTGGGTCACCGCACGGACCATTCCAATGAGATCTGCAACCGATGCACTCTTCGTCAGGTAGCCGGCCACTCCGGCTTCGACCGCCTTGCTGATCTCCCAAGAACGCTCCCCCAATCCAATCGCAACAACTTTCACCGCCCCGCCACCGCTTCGGCGCAGAAGCTCCCGCGCCAAGACCGGCCCCTCCTTTTCCATCACCGAGGCGCCAGCCAGCACCACGTCGATCGAATGTTTCTCCGCCATCGCCAACGCTAGCTCCCGGTCCGCGGTGGTCGCAACAACCGAGATATCGCGCCGACCCTGCAACAGGGAAGCGATCCCTTCACGGCCGACACGGTTGTCATCCAAAATGAGAACGCGAGGCGCACCACTCGGTTCCATTGGCCGCCTGAATACTGCGGGGCGCACCCGGCGGCAATAGACCAATCAGGTTCAAATTGGATCTAACGAGTGTGGACTGTAAACATACCCTCACGTCCGTTTGCCTCCTAGCATGGAAAACCACCCGAGCCCGGGATCTGCACCCCAGGATCAAGAGTCCCAGGCTCGGGACCCAAAAGTCCCAAAGGCCGGCGAGCACTACTTTCTCAGAATGCCGGCTTCCTTGGCATACTGTACCGCCTCGAAGCGGTGTGCCAGCTCCAGCTTCTCGAGAATGTTGTGCACGTGGTTCTTGACCGTTTGGGTTTCGACTTTGAGCCGCGCCGCGATCTCCTTGTTGGTCAAACTCTCCGCCACCAACCCTAACACCTCGACCTCCCGCGGCGTAAGCTTTCCGCCCGAAGCCGGCCGGGCTGCGCTGCGCGCCGAAGCAAGCTCATTTATCCGCGAAAAGAGCCGCGCCGCGATCTTCGGGGAGACCGGGATTTCTCCCCGCGCCACCCCGCGCAGCACCGCCGTGAACTCTTCCACCGAGGCATCGCGCAAAATGTAACCGGCCGCGCCCGCCTCTATCGCGTCGGTCACGGCTGTTCCCTCCTCTTCCAGTCCCATCACCACGACTTTTACCCCGGCGTAGCGCTGCGTCACGGCCCTGGCCAGCAGTGTGCCACTGCGTGCCGGCGCCGAGGCGTCCGCCAACACCAGGTCGGGCCGCAAGGCGTCTATCAACTGCATCGCCTCCGGACCGTAAGGAGCACAACCGACGACGGACAGATCCGGCTCCGAGGCGAGCAAGGACTTCACTCCCTCTCGGACCAGTCGATTGTCATCGACGATCAACAATCGAGTTCCTCTATCCATGGCTCTCCCTCCTCTTTTCAGATTTTCTGCAGGACGCGCGGCCGCCGCCGCACGCCGCTCCTCGGGCAAACGAAAGCACCGGCACCCCCTCCCCAGGAATTCCCCGCCACGCCCCGGCCACAGCGCCCCGCTGTGGGCCTGGCCACAGGTCCCGCGGCGGCGACCCATCCGACCTAGTAACTAACGCCAGGGGCCGCGGATCGTCGTCGCCGCTTCATCCTCCGACTCGCTGCCGAGTACCATGGGCTACCGCAAGTTGCCCGAACACCGCCAATACAATCCAGCAGCCACACCGCCTGAGGTGGAAGCTACCACGGCACAGTACCTACCGGCGCCGCAGCGAGCGGTGCCTCGTCCCACCCGTACTCGGCAGGGCGGTTATCTAGCAAGTACTGACCTTCGCGTCAAACGGTTTATGCCGCTTTGCGTCCAAGCGCGCCAGGCCGTGCACCCCGCCACCGCTTGGAGAGGATGAAACGTGGGCAGAAAAGGGGGCCAGAGCCGGTGTGTTGGCGGGCCTACATCGTCCGGTCCCCGCCGGTACTTTCCCATAGACCGGTTTTGAACCCGAGCGGTCTATTGCCGCCAAGATCCCTTCGCTGTATCGAATCCGTAGCGCGCTGGAGCGCCCGCACGCCGAGCATGGCAGCGAGGGCTCCATAGCCGGATGGGTAACAAGCCCACGGAAGCGGCGTGCGCCACGGCGGGTGCCTATAAGCCCAGGGAGCGGCCAGGCCCGGTTCGTTGGCAAACGCAGGTAGGGCAGCTCGCACCGCAGACTCACGAGCAACGCGCGCGACGCCGGTCCGACGGGAACACGATCCACTGGCCAAGCGAGTGTTCGCCGCGGGACTTGGGTTACGAGATGAGGGCTTACCCTGGGGAGGTTCGAAGCAGTGTCAGCATCTAGCGTAGGGAAACGCGCCGAGCTGGCTCGCGTGGGGATTTTTCTCGCCGCCATGGCTTTGCTCGCCGCATCCTGCATGGTGGCGGCGCCACCGCCCCAGCCGCCTTCCGTGGGAGCCGCTTCGCTGGCGCCGCCCTTTCCACCTGCCGCTCCCGAGAGCGATTCAGAGATCGTGGCCACGGCGAGCACATACAGGATCCAAGCGGGGGACATAGTCGAAATCAAATTCCCCTTCCACCAAGAGGAGAACACGGAAGCTCAAGTGAGGCCGGACGGCAAGATAGGACTTCCGCTCGTAGGTGAAGTCGCCGCCGCAGGCCTCACGCCCGATGAGCTGGCGCAAAGCATATCGCAGAGCGCGGCGGAGCTACTGGTGGATCCGGTGGTGTCGGTGACCGTTCGCCGGTTCGGTGAACAAAAGATTTATGTCGGGGGAGAGGTCCGCAACCCGGGATTCGTCCCGTATTATCCCGGTCTGACGCCACTTCTGGCGGTCATCTACCGGGGAGGGTTCAAGGCGACTGCGAACCCGAAGAAAGTAGTCTGGATCTCGGGCGCGTCGGGAGGAGGCGAGTACAAAGTGGAGGAAACCGACCTGGAGGCCGTTATCGAGGGTAAGGCGAGCGAGCAAGTGGCCCTCGGACCGAACGACGTCGTTTACGTCCCCGCGAGCACGATCGGGAAGATGAACAACTTCGTCGATCTGTACGTGCGCGGGCTCATTCCGACGATTCCTCGAGCCGGGTTCAGGCTTCCACCATGAGCGCAGATCAAGGAGGCGTGTGACCAGTGGACAGCTACAACAACAATCGTGGCGGGCGCAACGGACCGAACGGGAACTCCTATAACGGCAACACGTACAATGGGAACTCCTACAATGGGAACTCCTACAATGGCGGCCGTTACGGAAATGGCGGTGGCAACGGCTACGGGAACGGGTGGAATGGCAGCAACGGCGAAGGGGAATACCTGCCGGCCTTGCGGGAGCCGGTGGTGGAGCGAAACGGGGCGCTCGGCGTCACCGATGTGCGTGACGTTTTGGAGATCATATTCAAGCGAAAGCGCGTGGTTCTTTCCTCTTTTCTCTGCATAGCGGTTCCGATTATTTACGTGGCCGCATCCAACCCGCCGAGCTTCGTCGCCACTGGCAAGATCCTCATCAAGAGCGAGCGGGTCGAAAGCACGGTGGCCCCCGGCGAGGACCCGCGCCCGCTTCCGGCGCGCGTCAATCCCGCCACCGTGAACTCCGAGGTCCAGGTGCTGAAAAGCAACGAACTGTTTCGGGACGTGGCAAATCGCCTCGCCCGCAACGGCTCCTCGGGAAGCGAGAAGCCTACTTCACCAGAGGTCCTCGCCCGAGCGTTAGCTTCGGCGGTCAAGGTCGCCCCCATCCGCGACTCCAACGTCATTCAGGTTACCTACACATCGAGGGTGCCCGAGCTTGCCGTGGAGACGCTGAACGCCGTGCTGGACGGGTATATCGACTACCATGCAAGGGTTCACTCCTCTCCCCGCGTGACGGACTTCTACCGCCGGCAGCTCGTAGAGAAACTGGCCAAGCTAAAAGCCGCGGAAGCAAAGCTCCTGCGCTATGAAACCACCCACGACATAGTCAGCGCCAAGCAGGAACTGGCGAACCATGTCGATAGGCTTGCCGCGCTGGAGAGCCAAAGGCGAGAAGTCATACTGAGCGTAGGCGCACTCAAAGAGGAGGTGGCGCAATACGAGGCGGCTCTTGCGGGCTTGCCGGAAAGCGAGGCAACGGAGAAGAGGCTAGTGGTAAATCCTGCCTGGGAGCAAGCCGTGAAGCGACTGCGTTACTCCCAAAATAGACTCGAGCGGCTGCGGCTCCGTTACACGGAAAACCACCGCCTGGTGCGCGAAGTGAAGGAGCGGGCCGAAGACGCCGAGAGGGAGGTTAGCCAAACGGAGCGATACGTGCTGGGCAGCGAGGTCGTGGCCAAAAACCCGGTTCGCGGAGATCTGATGCAGCGCTTGAGCCGAGCGCGGGTTGAGCTTGGCACCGCCGAAGCCAAAGTCGCGCTCGTGGAGGAGCAGCTCAGGAAATACCGGGAGGAGCTCGGGCGGCTTTCGCGCCGCGGCGCCAAGGCCGAGGCGCTAAAGAACCGCGTGGAAGAGCTGCGACAGAGCTGGGATCTTTTCAGACGCAAGGCCGAGGAAGCGCAGATCGCGGAAGCCATGGACCAGGAGCAGCTCGTGAACGTGACCATCATGGAGCGGCCACAGTTGCCACTGCCGCGAGTTCCGACGTTGGGCACGGTCATGATGGCTGTCGCCGTCGTGGGTGCGCTCGCCGCCGGAATCGTCTTGGCGTTTCTGTTGGAGTTCCTGAAGCGGCAGTTCCGACGCGAGCCGGACCTGGAACGCTACTTGGGAGTTCCGGCGCTCGGCTCGGTGAGAGAGTTTTAGGCCCGGGGATCTTCCGGTAGGGCGCAGCAGGGAATCGCTTCGATCGAGGTAGGCTTTCATTGGCATCGGATGAGAAAGCTCCAAGCGGCATCGCCCGTTTTCGCCTCAAGATGCGCGAGATGGCATCGAGTGTCCCGTTTCATCAACTGATAGGCAGGCTTTTCAAGACCACGGTCGGTAACGGCCAGCCGGACACCGAGGAAGGGCGCAAGCGACTCCTGGTCTCCCCGGAGCTCGAAGAAGAATACCAGCGCATTCGAGCCAATCTCCTGGCTGCTGGCAACGGGCAAGGACCCCGGGCCTTCGTCGTGGCCGGTTCGGTGAGCGGCGAGGGAGCCACCACTACCGCGGCGCTTCTCGCCATGACGCTTGCGTCCGAGGGCCCTACCCTGCTCGTGGACGGTAATTTGCGCACACCTTCGGTGAGCGGGCTTTTCGAGACGGGAAACACATACGGGTTGGGCGACATCCTGGCAAACGAGACGCCATTAGGGGCCTGCCTCCGAGAGACGGACACACCGGGGCTATGGGTGCTGCCTGCGGGTGCGAGGTACCCTAAACCGGCTCAGCTCTTCACCGGCCCGGCCTTCGGCACCCTGGTAGGACAGCTAAAACGCAGATTCACCTTCGTTGTCTTCGACTCTCCTCCCCTGAGCGCATACAGCGAAGGGGTTTACATGGCGGCGAAGGTCGATGGGGTGATACTCGTAGTGCATGCCGAGAAGACGCCGGTCGAAGTGGTGTGCCGTGCCAAGGTGCAACTGGAGAGAGGCGGGGCGCGCATCCTCGGGGCGCTCCTGACACAGAAAAAAGAATACGTTCCTCAAGTGGTCCTGCGTTGGATTTCCCCTTGAGGACGGACAGGACTTCGTGGGGCGAGCGAGCAGGAGTGAGGAAGCTTGCGTATCTTTTGCCCAGCTTTCCGGAGCTGGCTCAGACTTTCATTTTGGGTGAGATCGTCGAGCTTGAGAGGCTAGGCATCCCGCTCGCGGTTTATTCTTTGCGCCGTCCTCGAACGACCCGCACCCAGCGGGAGGCGGAGACGCTGAAAACCGAAGTGTATTACTGCCCCGCGCCTTGGGCGCCCGCCGCCCTGGCGGACACGCTGCGGCTTGTGGCGACACAACCCGCAACGCTTCTCAAACTCGCCCGGGTGCTCCTGGGCGCGAGCGGCGGGGGGCGTGCGCAGGGATCCTCGGTCGGTTCCGAAGGGATCCCGGCGCGGATGAGCCTTTATGAGCGCCTCCGGGGCAAGTTCCACACCGGTAGACTTTTCACCCTCGTAAAAAACGCGATGTTCATACCCGTTGCGGTCCACCTGGCGAAGCGCTTGCGCCAGGAAGAACTATATTGCCTGCACGCCCACTGGGCGTCGCACCCGGCGACGGTAGCCCTCCTCATAAACGAGTTGACCGGTATCCCGTTCAGCTTCACCGCGCATGCGTACGACATCTACATGACCGATTTTCTCCTGCGCGAGAAACTGTCGAGGGCCTCCAAGGTAGTAACCTGCGCCGAGGCGAATCGCCGCTACATCGCGGCCACACTGGGCCGATCGGCGGCCGAGAAGGTCAGCGTCTGCTACCACGGAGTCGATCTCGCGCGCTTTCAGCCGGGGCCCGCCCGCATATCGAGCGCGCCCCCGCTCTTGATCGCCTGCGGCAACCTCGAGGCTTACAAAGGATTCGAATATCTCATAGAGGCGTGCGCGGCGCTTCGGCGATGGGGCATTCCCTTTCGCTGCAAGATCGTGGGCGAGGGACCCAGGCGGGGGGCGCTCGAGAAGCGGCGCGACGCGCTAGGGCTGACGGAGGTCGTGTCGCTTCCCGGTGCCGTGACGCACGAGGAGCTTTTGCCCGAGCTGGCGCGAGCCGACATCTGTGTCATGCCGAGCGTCGTGCTGCGTGGCTTCGGCAAGCGCGATGTCATCCCGAACATCGCCGTCGAGGCGATCGCCAGCGGCGTGCCGGTGGTCGCCTCCTCGGTCGGGGGGATGGCCGAAGCGATCGAACACGGTGTCAATGGATACCTGGTCCCACAAGGGGATCCGGATGCGCTAGCCAGGGCGATAGCGTCGCTTCTTTCCAATCCCCGCCAGCGCCGCCAGATGGGAAAAGCCGGCAGAAAAAGAGCGCTTCGCCTTTTCGACCGGCGCAAGAACGCGGCCCGGCTGGCTCAGATCCTGGGTTTGGAAGTCCGACCGGATCGGGGCACCGGCGGGGAACAAGGGCAGGCCAGGCAGGGAGTACCGTGCTGAACTCCGCCGATCGACAAGAGGGCCGAGCGCATGCCCGTGGCGCCATGGACGCGCAGCGACTGATGAACTTCTTCTCGGCATGCGGTTTTCGTACGCACCGAAGCCCGAGCGCGCATTGGTACGAAGCGGGCCCACGATTCCTCCTTTCTCTGCCGAGCCACCGGACGCTGCGTTTGGATGCCGCTGAGATAAAGGGGATCTTTCGGTGCACCCGCGCGGCGGGGCTGCGCTACGTCTCGCTCGAAGACGCGGACACCCGCCCCAGTTTCCAGATAGTGGCTACGGGATCCGACTATTCGCTCGCTCGTCTGCCGGCCAGCACGCGCAGCAAGATTCGAAGAGGGCTAAAGCGCTTCGAGATTAGGCAGGCGAGCGGATGCGAGCTCGAGTCGGCCGGCGAGAGAGCCTTTCTCGACACCATAGAGCGCCAGGGGCGAAATACCGCCGACGCGCTCAGGCGGTGGCGAAGGCTCCTTTCCGCCGCCGATTGCGAGGAAGGCGTCGAAATCTGGAGCGCTTGGGAGGGGCAGACGCTTGCTGCCTACCTGATCGTATTTCTCGTGGACGACATCTGCGAGCTCTATCAGGGACGATCCAGAAACGATTTCCTGCGCTATTACCCGAACAACGCGCTCGTGTATTCCGTCACCGAGGAAATGCTCGTGCGCCGCGGCTTGCGCGAGGTCACGTACGGGATCGAGTCTTTGGAGAACGTACCCACCGTGGATGCCTTCAAGGCGTCGATGGGATTCGTACGAAAACCGATCGCTCAAAAAGTCCTCTTCCATCCGCTGCTTCGGGCGCTCCTCAGGTTCGCTTTCACCCGGGGGATGGTGCGGCGTTTGGCGACCCGGAAGAACGCGGCTGTCTTCTGGCGAAAAGCGTACGGGCTCTTGCGATTCGCCGGCCTGGAGGAGCAAGGGTGAGCCGGCCCACGGCTTTGATATTTCCCGACAATCTCGCGGCGCTCGCCATCTGCCGCGAGCTCGGATCGGTCGGCGTTCCGACGATCGTGCTGGGGACCAGCCGAAGTGGACCAGCCGCCTATTCGCGCTTCGCCCGCTTCGTTCGCTGCCCCGACCTCTACCAGAAACCGCAAGAATGGGTCGATTTCCTGATTGCCTTCGGCAGAGAGCTTCAAAGCCCGGCGGTTCTCTTTCCGACCGAGGACGCCGGCTTGCTCATCGCCGAGGCGCACTACCGCGCGCTCTCCAACCACTTCCTTTACTCGTACGCCGCCCCGGGGGTGGTCTCGAAACTCTTGGACAAAAGTAGCTTGTACCAGATGGCCCAGGCCGCGGGAGTCGCCGTGCCCCGTTACCGCGTGATCGAGGATGCAAGCACCGTCGTCCGCGAAAAGGGCCGCTGGATCGCCAAGCCCTTCTGCCGCTATCGGCTCGAGGATGGCCGCGTCCACTCCTTCCTGCGGATTTCGGGCGGCAACAAGGCCCTCGGTGGAGACCCAACGGGTGCGGCCACGCGCATCCTTCGAGCCGGCTTTCCCGCGATGCTCCAGGAGGAGCTCCCCGGCTCGGCGGAGGAGCTGGTGAGCGTGGGACTATGCCTTTCCCCCAGCGGCGAGCTTCTGAGCTCTTTCACCTCGCGCAAGCGCTGCCAGTACCCGGAGCCCTTCGGCGACGGGCTCGTCGTCGAGCCGGCTCGGGATCCGGGAGTCACGGAGCAAAGCGTGCGCCTGCTCCGCAGTATAGGCTACTGGGGGATATGCGACGTCGAGTTCAAGAGGGACCCGCGCGACGGTATCTTCAAGCTGCTGGATGCCAACCCGAGGGCTTGGCTCTGGATGGGGCTCGCAACCGCAGGCGGGTGCTACCTCGCGCGCAATGCGTATCAGATCGCGACTGGCGGATCTGCGTTCCGCGGGCCCGCAAGGAGCTGGCCCATCGAGCGGTGGGTGTGCGCCCGGGGCGCGCTTGGCTTCCTGCTGCGGTTCTATCGGCCGCGAAAGCACGGTCTTAGGCTGCCCTTGGGGCTCGTGGGCGGAAGCCTGAAGACGGCCCTCTACAACTGGCGCGAGTATCGAGACCCCCTCTATCTCAGGCCGTCTTCCTGGATCGGTCTCGCCGCCACCTTCGTGCAGCCAATCAAGAGGCGAAACTCCCCCCCTCCCCAGACCTCCCCCCGGCGACTCGGGGCGGGGCGGGCGGCAAGCGTTACCGGAGGCAAGTGATGTCCGTGAGGGAAACCGTACTTCCCTACCATAGGCCCTGGATCGGCGAAGAGGAGATTGCCGAGGTCGTGGAAACCCTCCGCTCCGGGTGGCTCACGATGGGGCCCAAGACCATGCGCTTCGAGGAAGAGTTCGCCCGCTTCGTGGGGGCGAGGCACGCCGTGGCGGTCAATTCCTGCACCGCAGCTCTCGCTCTGGCTCTCGACGTTCTGGGAATCGGGCCGGGAGACGAGGTGATAACGAGCACGATGACATTCACGGCGACGGCGGCGGTGGTGCTACACACCGGCGCGAAGCCGGTTTTAGTCGACTGCGAGCCGGATACGCTCAATCTGGATATGGAGCGCGCGTTGGCGGCCGTTACTCCCGCGACCAGGGCGATAATACCCGTCCACATGGCCGGTCACCCGTGCGATATGGACGAGGTAAGATCGCTGGCACGGCGCCACGGGCTGGCCGTGATCGAAGACGCGGCTCACGCGCTGCCTGCCGCCTACAAGGGGGCGCGCATAGGATCGATCAGCGACTTCACGGCCTTCAGCTTCTACGCCGGCAAGAACATGACCACCGGCGAGGGGGGGATGGTCACTACCGACAACGACGAGTGGGCGGAGTCGCTGCGCACCCGAAGGCTCCATGGCTTGTCGCGAGACGCCTGGGCGCGTCACGATCCCCGCGGCTCGTGGCGGTACGACGTCACTTATCCAGGTTACAAATACAACATGACGGACATAAACGCCGCGCTCGGGCTCCACCAATTGACCCGCTTGCCGCAAATGCACTCCCGCAGACTGGAGCTGGTGGAGCGCTATTTCCAATTGCTCTCGGACGTCCCCGAACTGATCTTGCCGGTGACGAGGCCCCAGACCGAGCCGGCATGGCATCTTTTCATAGTGAAGCTCGCCCGCGAGCGGCTTACCATAGGCCGGGACGAGGTGATAGCCCAATTGCGGCAGCGCAACATCTGCACGAGCGTAACCTTCATCCCGCTTCACCTGCACAGCTACTACCGCGACGTTCTAGGCCTAAAGAGCGAGGATTTCCCCCATGCGTCCGCGCTCGCCGACTCGATCGTGTCGCTGCCGCTCTATCCTCGCATGGAGATCTCGGACGTGGACGACGTCTGTGCGGCGCTCGCGGAGATAATCGAAGAGCACCGAAGGTAGGGAGGCTGTTATGGCAAAACGTCTGTTCGACGTGATCGTAGCGGCGCTACTGCTGGTAGCGACGGCTCCGCTTTTGTTGCTCATCGCGCTTTTGGTGAAGCTCGATAGCCGCGGCCCCGTGTTCTTCCGCCACCGCCGCGTCGGCGTGAACGGGAAGCCATTCAAAATGTTCAAGTTTCGCACCATGATCGTGGGGGCCGACAAGGTAGGGGCTAGGCTCACGCTCAAACGCGATCCGCGCGTCACCAGGGTTGGCCAGGTCTTGCGGTGGTTCAAGCTGGACGAGTTGCCGCAGCTTTGGAACGTCTTGCGCGGCGACATGAGCCTCGTGGGACCCCGACCGGAGGACCCGCATTTCGTCAGGTTCTATCGGCCCGAGGACATGATCGTGCTCTCGATACGACCGGGGATAATCGGCCCCAATCAGATCCTCGGTCGCGACGAGCAGGAGCTTTTCCCCGAGGATACGGGAGATCCTGAATCTTTTTACATCAAGGAGATCCTGCCGGCCAAGCTCGAAGTCGATCGCGCTTATGTACAGAATGCCACGCTATGGGGAGACGTGAAGCTTTTGACACGCGGGGCGCTGGCGGTGGCGGCCACTTCGTTCAAAGGCTCGTTCCTGCGCCGCAACTCCGGGCGAATGGGCCTGATCGCGGCCGACATTGCCCTGGTGGCCATCTCCTACGCCACCTCCTTCTTCTTGCAGTTCGGCTTCGACCCGCGCCCGCACGCGCGCGTCGTCCTCTTTAGAACGCTGCTCGTTCTCGTGATCGTGCGGCCCATCGTTTTCATCTACTACGGTCTCTATGTTCGGCCCCCGCGTTTCTTCAGTTGGCACGACGCCGCCGCACTCTTGGAGTCGGTGAGTCTGGGCTCGGCTATAGTAGCCGCCATCACTTACTTCACGGGACTGCAGGAGCACTCCCGAGCCGTTTTCGTCGTCGAATGGGCGATGACGATCGTCCTCATCGGCGGGCTTCGGGTTTACTTGAGGGCGCTAAGCCAGCGGGGAGAGCGCGCCGGACGCAAGAAGGTGCTGGTAGCCGGGGCGGGCAACCAGGGAGAGCTTTTGGTGCAGAGCCTCCTGCGCGGGGGAAGCTTCAAGCCCGTAGGCTTTATCGACGAGGACCGCGCGCGCTGGGGGATGATGATCCACGGCTTGTGGGTGCTGGGTGGCGATGGCCGCATCAGGGTCGCGCAGAGCACCTACGGAATAACGGGAGTGCTGGTCGCAGCCTCGGACACCAGTGCGAGCTGGAGGGCAGCGGTGAAAAGAGAGTGCGAGCGGCTAGGGCTGGAATGCCGCGTGATCCCGGGTCTTGCCGATCTGCTCGCGGAGGAAGAGGTGCGAGCTGCGGGCTGAGCGGGCAGACGGTGCCCAGCAGGCAAACAACGAAAGCGAGGCAGCGCAAATGAAAGAAGGCGACAACACCGTGAAGGGAAACGGGGAAGGGAGATTCGATCTCGTGCTCGTGACCGGCGGGGACGGCTACATCGGCTCGCATCTCACCCGTCTCCTGCTCGAGCGCGGCTACAGGGTAAGAGTAATGTCCGATTTCATCTACCACGGCGGAAAGCCGATGGTGCCCGGCATCGGTTCCCATCCAAACCTCGAGCTTTTCGTGGGAGACGTGCGAAATCTGAGAGACCTGCGCAAGTCCTTGGCAGGAGTGGACGCGGTCATAGCCTTGGCGGCCATCGTAGGAGAACCTGCCTGCTCCATCGACGAGGACGAAACCGTCACGACGAACTACGAGTCCGTGCTAGCGCTGGCCCAGGCGGCCGCTCAATGCCACATAGACCGGCTGATTTACGCCTCCACCTGCTCGGTTTACGGCGCCGCCCCCGACTTCGTGCTAAACGAAGGGTCGAGGAAGAGGGCGCTCGGCAAGTACGCCGAGACCAGGCTTCTCGCCGAGTTGGAGTTGATGGGCAAGGAGCGGGGTTTTACTACCACAGCGCTCAGGCTAGGGACTATTTTCGGCTTGTCCCCGCGAATGAGATTTGATCTTATGGTGAACACGATGACGGCGGAAGCGTGGGCCAACGGGGTCATTCGGGTGAGCGGGCGCAACCAGTGGCGGCCCCACGTGCATGCCAAGGATGCGGCGCGCGCCTTCATTGCGGCGCTGGAGGCGGACCGCGAACTGGTGCATCGCGAGGTGTTCAACGTGGGAGGAAACGACCTCAACAAGACGATCGGTGAAGTGGCCGAGATCGTTATGCAGGAGGTGCCGGGCGCACGCATAGAGTACTGCGACGACGGGGCCCCAAAGCGGGACTACAAGGTGAGCTTCGACAAGATCCGCCACATGCTGGGGTTCGAGCCTGAAATCGACCTCAGTGCCGGGGTGCGCGAGATCTTGAACGCTCTCGAAACAGGGGTTATTCGCGACTACCGGGATCCCGTTTACAACAACGCTGCTTGGTTGAGGCGGATGTGGGGGCTCGAAGCCCCGCGCGCCGACGTCAAACATGGAGGAAAGCTACATGCCGGCGGACAACTCTAGGGAACACTTCGTCTGGGAACCATCTGGCCGAGCGGCTCTGGACGGCTACGACCTTGCCGAGTTGGCCGAGAGGTTCCCAACCCCCTTCTACCTTATCTCCGAAGGGCAACTGCGCGACAATTACCGCAGGCTCGTCAGGGCCTTCAGCGCCGTGGAGGGGCTTAGAACCTACTACTCGATAAAATCCAATTTCGAAAGCATAGTGCTTCGCACCCTCGCAAGCGAGGGCTGCGGCGGGGAGATTTCCGGTGCGCTCGACTTGGAGCTCGTACGCCGCGCCGGTATGCCGCCCAAGCAAGTCGTATTCGACGGGCCGTGCAAGACCGAGGCGGACCTCCAAGAGGCGCTCCTTTGGGGCATACACCTGGTGAACATCGAGTCCCTGACCGAGGCGCGGCTGCTCGACAGAATCGCAGCCAAGCTCGGTCGGGTAGTGGATGTCGGCATGAGGGTGGATCCTCTGTTGGCGAAGCCTTACTACGATAAGGTAATAACCACCTATAAGAAGAAATTCGGCCTCCCTCTCGATCAGGCGCGGGAGGCTGCCCGCGAAATAAATCGCATGCCGCATCTTAGGCTGGTCGGCCTCATGACCCACATCGGCTCCCAGGTCTTCACGCCGCAGCGCTACCTCGCTACTCTGGATCGCCTCTTCAAGCTGATCGGCGAGCTGGCGGCGGATGGGATCGAAATCGCGGAGCTGAACCTCGGAGGCGGCTATCCCGCCCAGAGCATGCGCAACTTGCGCCTCTCCAGACGTTTCGTGATCGCGCGCCTGCTCGAACGCATGAACCGGATCGAGGTCGAAGCCAAGTCGATAGACGAGTTCGGCGCCGCGATCTCGGAGCGCTACCATTCCCTGGTCCGAAGTACTGGACACCGGCCTATCCTGGCACTCGAGCCCGGCCGCTGTTTGGTCAGCAATGCCGGCATGGTAATCGGGAAAATCAGGGTGATCAAGAACGACTGGCTTTTCACCGATATAAGCATCAACGACGTGCCCGAAAATCTCTTCTTCTCGGAGTGGAGGCTGGTCGTTCCGGGAGAAAAGCCGAACGCCCGCGGGCGGCAGTTCAACGTGGCCGGCTCGACGCTGGCGACTCAAGACGTGCTCTACTTCAAGCGGGAAGTGCCAGGAGCGCGAGAAGGACGCCCGATCGCGGTGCTGGACACCGGCGCTTATTGCATCGCCCGCGCCAATCAGTTCACCCGCCCGCGCAGCGCCGCATACGCGATCCGCGAGGACGGCAGCATAGAGGTGGTGAGAAGAGCGGAAACGGTGGAAGACGTGTTGAGCACGCAGGTTTGGCCGGACGTGGGCGAGCCGGCACTGGTCGAGCCGGTGGAGGTGGCCCGGTGAGCGAGCGGGGCGAGGAAATCGGAGTAATCCAGTTCGGCCTTGGCCCGATCGGGCTCGAGACACTGCGCCGCGCGCTGCGTTGGCGGGGCTTGCGGGTCGTGGGCTGCGTCGAGGCACGGCAGAAAGAGGGGGAGAAGGCAGTGGCGGCACTGGTCGAGGAGCTTGGCGTGCCGCCTGTGCCGGTAGCCGACTCCATAGCGAATCTAGGCAAAGCTACAGCGGCCGCAAAAGTAGCACTGCATACCGCCGTCTCCTCGCTCGAGCGGGCCGTGCCCCAGATAGAGGAGCTGGTCGCAGCGGGTCTCAACGTGATAACGACTGCGGAAGAGGCCATCTGCCCGACGCCTACGGCTCGCGATTTCGCAACCAGACTCGACGGCGCCGCGAAAAGGGCCGGGGTCGCGGTTTTCCCGGCAGGAGTGAATCCCGGCTTTCTCATGGATCGTTTGGTGGTTTTCCTCACGTCGGTCTGTCACGGCATAGAAGAAGTAGAGGTCGAGCGCGTGGTGGACTGTTCGACTCGCCGCGCGCGGCTCCAAGAGAAGCTCGGCGTGGGCGGAGAGCCCGCGGCGATCAGGGAAAGAATCGCGAAGGGAGAGGCCGGCCACGTGGGCTTGGAGGAGTCGCTCAGGTTCGTGGCGACAGAGCTCGGTCTTTCGCTCGAGCGGGTAACGGTCAAGATCGAGCCGGTCGTGACTACCGATCACGTCAGACGCAACGGACTGAGCCTTCGCCCGGGGCAGGTAGCGGGCATCTACCACGAGGCGATCGGTATCGGGGGAGGCAAGCCCGTGATCTCGATGAAGCTAAGAATGGCAGCGGATCGGGACGAAGCCTTCGATCGCATCGTGATCCGGGGCACCCCGCCGGTCAGCATCCGTTTCGAAGGCGGCCTGGCGGGCGACCAGGCGACGGTCGCGTGCGTGTTGAACTCTATCCCTTACGTGCTCGCGCTGCCGCCTGGCTTTGCCGCAAGTCCCCCCATTCCCCATTATTGGGACGCGTGGGGCGAGTCGCCGTGAGTGCTTCCAGCCTGGCCGTCGCCTTCGTGGGCTGCGGCTACATAGCCGAGACTCATCTTTCGGCCTTGGCTGACGTTCCGGGTGCCAGATTGGTGGCTTTGTGCGACGCGGACCAGCAGAAGGCGGAGCGCCTGTCGGAGAAAAAGCCCTCCGTTTCCGTGTATCGGGATCTCGACAGGATGCTCGAGTCGGAGAAGCCGGAAGTGGTCCACGTACTCACGCCCGTTGACACTCACGCGCAGGTAGCGGTCGCAGCTCTCGAAGCCGGAGCGCATGTGCTGGTAGAAAAACCAATGGCAGCGGACGCGGCCTCCGCCAGGCACATCGACGAGGTCGCGAGGAAGGCCGGGAGGAAGGTATGCGTCGGCCACAACCGGCTGTTCGACCCGGTGATGGCACGGGCCCGCTCGATGATCGACTCCGGAGCGCTCGGAGTTATCGTGGGGGCCGAGGCTGTCCAAGGGTTCGACCGCACCGAACCTGGCAATCCCTTCGAGAATCCGCAGCATTGGACGCACAGGCTCCCCGGCGGGGTGGCGCAAAATCTCGCCCCGCATCCCGCCTACCTCTTGCGGGCGGTGGTCGGACCGGCACGCAAGGTAGTGGTGGCGCGCAGCCGGCCCGGCGTCATCCCCGGTGCGTCGGTGGAGGAGTACCGAGCCCTGGTCGAAGGGGAAAACGCCTTGGGCGCTCTTTCGCTGTCGCTTGCGGCGAGGCCCTTCGCCACGACGCTCACGGTTTTCGGTTCCGAGGCCACCCTCTTTCTCAATTTCAGCAACCAGACGCTCCTCTTGAGGCGCCCCCCCAAGGGGCCTAAGCTCGTGGCCAAGGCGTGGGAGAATATGGACACGGCTGTGCAGCTTACCATGGAGACCGCACGCACGGCTTGGTGGGTGCTGCGGGGGCGCATGAGGCTCTATCCCGGCCTGAGAACGTTGGTGCGACGGTTCTACGAGTCCTTGCGGGACGGCACCGAGCCGCCCGTGCCGGCGAGCGAGGGGGTGGAAGTGGTGGAGCTTCTGGACGCGCTTTGGGCTCAGGAGAGCGTGGCTCAGCCAGCAGAGAAGCGACAAGCGGGATGAGCTATACGGCACTCGTAACCGGGGCGTCCGGGTTGTTGGGCAGACACGTGGTCGAGCGGCTTGCTCGCGCGGGCCGAGTCGTAAGAGCCCTTGTCCGCTCCGAGCAGGGAGCGCAGATAGCGAGGGAGGCTGGGGCGCGCGATATCATGGTGGGAGATTTGCGCGACGAGGGGGTGGCTGCTCGAGCGGTTTGCGGGGCCGAGCGGGTTTTCAATTGCGCCGCCACGGTGAGAACGACCGGCTCCTGGGAGGATTTCGCCTCGGTGAACGTCCACGCCACGCGCCGACTGTTGCAAGCCTCTTTGGAAGCCGGGGCGAAGCGGTTCGTCCACGTAAGCTCGACCGGCATTTTCCCCCTGCCCGCGCGCCGGCAAGCCGTGACCGAGGATACTCCTATCGATCCGCTGGCGCCGAAGCGCGGGCACTACACCAAGTCCAAAGCTTTGGCGGACGAACTCGTGCGCGACTGGGCTGCTCGCCATCGGCTTCCGGTCACGCTGATCCGCCCCGGCCACATCTTCGGGCCCAGCCGGCCGATGTTCGGGCGTCTGGCCAGACCACTCAAGGGAAACCTCTACCTGGTGCTCGCCAACCCGAACTCCCTTTTGGGTTTCACCTGGGTGGAGAACTGCGCGGACGCGGTGGTGCGGGCGGGCGAGGTAACCGGCGGTGGTTTTGCCTGCTACAACGTGATCGACGACGAGTTCTTGACGCAGCGCCGTTTTCTCGAAGCCGTTCGGCGCGTGGCCGGCTCCAAATACCGCTTCGTGATGGTACCGGCCTCGATCTTCGCCCCCCTGCGTCTCTTGCCGCCGAAGTCGCGGCTCGGAAACATTGCGTACAGGCTACTCAGGGCCTGTGCAAGTATCCACTACCGCACAGACAAGCTCCGCAACGAGTTGAACTGGCAGCCGCCGGTGCCTCTCGACGAGGCGGTAAGAAGGATGCTGGCGGGCAATAGCGGGCCTCGAGTTTGACGGCTCGGCCAGGAGGGAGCGAACCTGAGTGGGTGGGCAGAAACCTCGATCCCGAAGCGGATAGAACTTTGCGGCGTGCGGCTCGAGGTGCGATCCGAAAACCCGCAGTTCTCGGCATACCTGGAGAGCCACTTCCCCACCGCCCCTGGGAGCACGGGAAAAGAAGAGGGGCCATGCGAGGAAGGCGCAAAAGAGCCGAGCCCCGCCTCGCGCACCCGTCGAACCGAGACCTCCCGGCCGGCAGCTCCCGCGCAGATCTCGAGTCTCATCCGCTGGACCGAGGGACCCCGAGCAGTATTCGACGCGGCCCGGATCTTTCCGGAGTGGCCGGCGGGGGAGCGGATCGACAGGTACATTCACAGCGGGCCGGGCGGCTTGCTTTGGCTTCGAGTGGACGATGTCCCCCAGATCGCCATAGCGAGCAGACAGGCGAACGGCCAGCGGCAGATAGAGCTTCGCTATCATTTCACCCTGGGTGCGGGTCGATTCATGGAGCCGCTAAAAAGATTGGCCCGCTGGCGATGGCTGCCAGCCAAGCGCAGGCAAAGGTTCAGCACCATAGTTTACTATGCGATCTACTACCCGGTTTGGTGGCACCTCGAGTGCGCCGGCGCCGGCCACCCTTTGCATGCCGGGGCGGTCGTGGCGGACGGCGAAGCGGTCCTGGTCGCCGGCCTACCGGGATCCGGCAAGTCGACGCTCGCGGCCGCCCTTCTGCAGGGCGCACAAGCCGAGCTTCTCTCCGACAACGTGGTGGTACACGACGGGAAGCGAGTCTGGGGCTGCTACGAGCCGCTCCTGTTGGGCAGTTCGGAGGAGGAGGCGGCGGGTCTCGACGAAACCGGCCACAAACACGCCTTCGATCGCATCGGGTACCACGCACCTCACCTCGAGAGGCCCTTTGCGCCAAAGGCCGCGGTCATCATCAGTAGAGGGGAGCGGACCGCCCTCGAGCCCATAGAGAGCCGCCAGTGCTCGCGCATGCTTTTGGCGATAAACGAAGCCGCCAAGGAAGTCCGCCGCTATCATGTCTTCAGCGCCGTTTTCAGCCTGGCGGAACCGCGAGCGCCAGATTGCTATCGAGAAAGAGAACGCAGCCTCGGCGAGCTTTTGGATGGGCTGCCCTGCTTTCGCCTGCACCTGCGAGAAGGAGCCGTGGAAGAAGGCGTGGGGCAATTGGTAAAGCTCTGTGGGAGCGCCAAGGGAAAGGTTTCTCCGTGAGTGGGCGACTGCGGGTGCTCTTCGTCGAAAGCTCTCAAGGCGGAGTGACCGGCGGCTCCCTAACCGGCTTGATGCCGCTCTTTGCGAGCCTTCCCGCCCGCGGCATCGAAACGACTCTCGTCTTGCACGAGCCCAAGAGGGTCGTTTCGGAAATCGAGCGGTTCGGTGTTTCCGTCCTCGTCGTCCCAAGACACAAGCTTCCCAAGGAGCATCCTCTACAGGGCCGGCAAGCTTACGAAAAAGCCAAGGAGGTGGCGCAGGTTGCCGCAGGCTTGCGACTGGCGCGGGCGTATCTCACATTCGCGCGCGAGACTCTGCCCTCGGCGATCCGGCTTTCGCGGGTGATGCGACGCCACCAGCCGCACGTCGTTCACCTGAGCAACGGCTTTCGCACCAACGCAGATGGGATAATAGCCGCGCGGCTTGCGGGCCTGCCGGCGATCTGCCACGTGAAAGCCTTCGAAAAATACGGCCCGGTGGAAAGGCGGGTGGCGCGCCTGGTGCGGGTCGGCGTATGCATGAGCCAGGCGGTCTTGCGCCACTGCCAGTCTGCGGGTGTCCTAGCCCAGACGATGCGCGTGATATACGACTCGCTCGATCCGGCCTCGTTTGTACCCTCGCGGCCGCGGGAAGCGATCCGGCAGGAGCTCGGGATATGCGAAAGCTGGCCGGTCATAGCCGTGCTCGGCAACATCCAGGAATGGAAGGGGCAGCACGTGGCGGTAGAGGCAACCGAGGTCCTCGCGCGCCGAATGCCGCGGATCGCCTGTTTGGTCATCGGTGGAGTCAGGCGCAGAAGCGAAGAGTACGCCCAGGCACTTCGCCAACGGGTAGCGGAAGCCCGTCTGGAGGCCCATGTCCGTTTTCTCGGCGAGCGCAGCGATGTGGCCGATCTTCTCGATGCCTCCGACCTCCTCCTTCATACTTCGGTGCGCGACGAGCCCTTCGGCCGCGTGGCGCTCGAAGCTATGGCGGTGGCAAAGCCGGTCGTAGCGGCTCGCGCAGGAGGAATGCTCGAGATCGTCGAAGAGGGGCGAACCGGCGTGCTCTACCAGCCGGGCGACGCCTTGGCATGCGCCGCCGCGATTGGTAACCTCTGCGCCGATAGAGCACGCATGGCCGAGATGGGCAAACGGGGCAGGATGCGACTCATGGAGCGCTTCGCCGTGGCGACCCAGGTGGGCACGCTAGCGGAGCTTTACGAAGAAACTGCCTCGAATGGGAAGCCGCGCGGGACCGGCGGCTACGGGCAGGAGTGAAGGACGGTGGCTTCGGAACCGATCAGCAGCAAAGAGGGGCTCAAGGAGTTCTACGATGACCCCGCGGTGGTCCAGAGCTATCTGGAAAAGCGTACCGGCCAGCCTTTCAACTCGGTCCTGCACGAGCGGCAGGTCACGTTCCTGAACCGCGTCATCGCGACGTTCGAGCCTGAGGCCATTTTCGACTTGGCGCCGGGCCCCGCCAGGCTCGGCGCCGAACTCGATTTCGAGTGCCTGGGAGCTGCCATGGACGCGAGCGCCAACATGTTGGCGCTTGCGCGAGCGAGAAACGAGCGCAAGGGGAAACGCTGGCTCTTGGTTCGGGGAGATGCCTTCCACCTGCCATTTCGCCCGGGAAGTTTCGATCTGGTGTATAGCTTGCGCTTTGTGCGCCGCTTTGCGCTGGCGCAAAGAGAGAAGATCTACGCGGAGATCAGAAGGGTCCTTCGGCCCGGGGGGCATTTCGCGATGGATGCGCAAAACCGACTCGTCGCGCTCCCCCACCGGCTCGCTCGCGGGCTCGATAAGTACCCGGTTTACGACGAGCTTTTCTTGCGCGAGGAGCTTGTCGAGGAGCTGGAACGAAACGGCTTTCGGGTCCTCGAACTCGAGCCGATGATGCGGCGATTCACCGCGCAGTTTCGCTTGAACCGGCTCAGGCGCTTCGGGCTCGGCTCACTTGCCCGCCTCCTCATAAAGGCGCTAGAGTTTACCAGTAACGGGAACAACCCTTCGACTTGGATGGCGCTTTGCGAGCGAAGAGACTGACAGGGAAGCACCTGTTCGCCGATTTTGCCCAGACTGCCGTTACCAAAGCGCTGGTTCTGGTCCTAGGGATCGGAACCGGCATCGTAACGGCTAGGCTTCTCGGACCCCACGACCGAGGATTGTTTTCTCTACTCTCTGCTCTGCCGACGACGATAGCCATTCTCGTCAAGTTCGGGCTCGCCCAGGCGAATGTCTATTTCCTGAGGCGCGAGCGCATCCCGCAGCGGGCGGTAGTCGGCAATTCCCTCGCCTTCGCTCTCTGTCTCGGGGCCGTGGCGATGCTGGGGGCTTGGCTGCTCCGCGAGCAGCTTCTCGGCACCGTTTTGAAAGGAGCGACCGTGACTCAGTTGGTCGTCCTCCTTCCCCTCATACCGGCAACCCTCTTGCAGAGCTACCTCTTCGGCTTTCTGCAGGGAGAGGGGCAATTCGGATATTACAACAAGCGGCTCCTGGCGCAGGCTGTGGCGACGCTGGTCGGGATGCTGGTCGTCCTTTGGGTATTTAGGCTGGGGATGCTGGCGGCGCTCGGGGTCACCGTCGGGATCCAAGTCGTAACGGCGATTTGGATCGTGGTCACGTCGCTCAGGATCGCGCGCTCCGGCGCTCTCGGTTTCGACTTGCGGCTTCTTTCTCGCATGCTGCGATTCGGTATCAAGTCCCACGCACAGATAGTCGTCGCGCATCTTCACCACCGGATAGACCTTTACATGGTGGCGCTCCTCCTCACTCCGAGCCAGGTGGCATTCTATGCCATAGCCACGCGGCTAGCCGAGCTTCTCTTTGTCGTTCCCGAGTCACTGGGACTTGCGATTTATCCGCGCCTTGCACGCGAGCATGTGGAGACCGGCTTTGCGATGACCGCGCGCGCATGCCGCAGCATGTTCGCCTTTGCCGCCACCGCGGCGACGGCTCTTTCCCTGGCGGGGCCGTATCTCATAAGGTTATGGTACGGCGAGGCGTACTCCCCCGCCGGCGCCCCTCTGCCGCTTCTCGCCCTGGGCGTTTGCCTCATGTCGGTCTACAATCTCGTCACTCGCAGCTTCACCAGCAGAAACAAGCAACAGGTCAACATCACCGCGGCCGGCGTGTCGCTCGTCGTGAACGTCGCTCTCAATTGGGTCCTTATCCCGAGGTTAGGAATCGTCGGGGCGGCGGCGGCAACGGCTGTGTCCTACGGCCTTGCGGCGGCGATCGTAAGCGGCGCGTTCCTGCGCGACTCCGGGCTTCGCCTGCGCGACATGCTGGTTCCTCAACCGGCCGAGATGGCCGCAGTCGTTGCGTCGCTTTCGCTCACGAAGCGGCTCTTCCCGCAAGGGTAAGAGGAGCCCCTCATGGCCCGGCAGACCGACCCTACGCCTGCGCGGATCAAGGTGGTCTACGTGATCGCCACCATGGCGGTCGGCGGAACCCAGACCCAACTCATAGAGCTCTTGAAAGCATTGGATCGCAGGCGCTTCGATCCCGCCTTGCTCTGCCTCACCGGACGCGGAGAACTCCTCGCGGAAGCGCGCGCCGCCGGGCTTAGGGTTTACGCGAACAACTTGCCGGTATCCCTTGCCAAAGCCGGCTTGCTCCGAAACCTTGTTCGCACCTCCTCTCTTTTTCGCCGGCTTAGGCCCCGCATCGCCCACTGCTATCTCCCCAGAGGCAATGTCGTGGGAACGCTCGCAGCGAAGCTGGCGGGCGTTTCGGCCTCCATTACCAGCAAACGGGGGCTCCACAAGCCCCGATCGGCGCTCGAGAGCTGGGGCACGCGCCTGGCTGACAGGCTCGCGTCCCGGGTGATAGCCAACGCGAAGGCCGTGGCAGAGTACGCGATAGAGCGGGAGGGATGCGACCCGGGGAAGGTTCTGGTGATCCCGAACGGGGTGGACAGCGAACGATTTCGCCCAGTGGACGAGGCTACCGCCATGGCAACGCGCAAGGCGCTCGGAATCCTTCCCGGGACGAAAGTCGTGGGCACCGTCACCAGGCTTAGATCCCGCAAGGGGCTAGACACGCTGGCGGCGGCTATCACCGCGATCGCCAAGGCCATGCCCGAAGCGCGGGCCGTGGTGGTCGGCGATGTTCCACCCCAATCCCTGCAACCCGCGATGGAACGAGCAGGAGTGAGCGATAGGGTCGTCTTTACCGGTGTGCGCCGGGATGTGCCCGAGCTGCTTTCGGCTCTAGATGTCTTCCTCCTGGCCTCGACCGACGGAGAGGGAATGCCCAATGTGGTGCTGGAGGCGATGGCGTGCGGCAAGCCGGTGGTAGTTACCGATGTAGGGGGCTCGCGAGAGGTCGTGCCAAAGTCTGGCGGCGTCGTGGTCGAGCCGGGAGATGCGCAGGCGATGGCTTCTTCGGTCTTGGCCATCTTTAGCGACCCCGAGCGGGCGAGGCTCATGGGAAAGAGCGCCCGCGAGGAAGTGGTCCAGCGGTTTTCCATTCCCGCCATGGCCCGGGCCACAGAGAGGGTCTATCTGGAACTTCTCGGCGACTCCTAGCCGCGGAAAGCTCGAAGTTTTCTGCTCGCCCATCGCAAAAGCAGTCGGAAAGCCAAACTGCGAGACGTGATCTCGTAGCGATACCGCCTCGACAAGCGCAGACCCGCGGACTGGCCCATTAGCCGCAGAGCGAAACGCCCGTTGAGATGACAGGAAGGGGCGTTAGAGGCCCTCTGGTACCTGTGTGCATGATCCTTTTCTGGGCCTTGCCCCGGCAGGCGAGCGTGGGTTACGAATTGGGGGTCCGCTGGAGCAACGAAAGAGCAGCGCGAAAAGCCCCGTAGAGGTGTGGCCCGCGGGCCAGGGCTTTGCTATGAGTTCAGTTAGGTTGCAAAACTCCGGGTGCCGGTTTTCGAGGAAGGAGTGACCTTATGGTGCGCGTATCCTCCCGTTCAATGGTACGTTGTGCAATCATCTCGGCGTTCATGTTGCTATCACCTGCGCTTGCTTGCGCCTTCGTGTTGGACTTCGAGGAGTTCTCTCCGGGGGAGATTCTCGCGCCCGGTATCTTGGGGCACGGGATCACCCTGTCGGTCCTAAACAACAATCCCGCTCATCCCGATGCGGCGATCGTTTTCGACTCCAACTGCGGCCAGCAGAACCTACCCCCCTGCACCGGTGGGGACTCCGATTTGCGAACGCCAGGTCCCGGCCCGGGAAACACTCGCGCACAGTACAACATCATGATCATCGCGGAGAACCTTACCGACGAGCCCCAGTGCCCACCGCAAAGCCAGTGTGTGGACGGGATCCAATCTCTGGTGATGATTTACCACGGACCGGAGGCCAACGTGACCATCAGGGTCTCTACCAAAAAGAACCCAGGCTCCGGCGATCTCGGCGTCTTCTCGGGCCTCGACCCGGGCGACGCGTACGAGGTAACGAGCGCCGCTATTGGGAAGGATCGTCTCGGCCCGGAGATCCTCTTCGAAATAAAGACCTCTGGTGGAGCGCTCATCGAGGCGAGCCGCTTGCACACCTCCTGCTCTCAACCTATCTGGTCGGGGATGCCAGTCGGTGAACGCCAGCAACTTGCGTGCTTCGACTCCGGCGGTGTGGCTAGTGACGATAGCTGCACGCTGGGGCCGGCCGGCGAGATAATCTGCCAGGACGGAACGAGCCCGACACCTCCGGACGGCTTGGTCGACGAGCCGGACGACGAAGCTGCGGGCGGCACCATCACGTTGACCTTCTCAGCCCCAGTCAAGTGCAGCTCGCTTCGCGCGATAGACATCGAGACCACCGAAGCGGGAGATCGGCTGGAGCTCAGTCTAGTGGGTGGAGGGACGCAGGTGGTTCCCTTCGCACTGCTGGGCGACAATTCGGCGCAGACCGTGACGGTGCCGAATCCGGCGTCGATCGAAGAGATGAAGATAATTTTGGTGGGCTCCGGCGGCATCGACGACATAACTTGCGCGCCTGCATGCGGCGACGGGGTATTGGATGCGGGAGAGCAGTGCGATGATGGCAACACCGTGAATGGTGACTGCTGCAGCGCCGATTGCGTGGCCGATCCCCCGGGCAGTGCCTGCGATGACAGTGACCCCTGCACGGCGGCCGACCAGTGCGACGCAAATGGACAATGCGCAGGCACGGATTCCACCTGCGGGGACGGTCAGCTCGACGCGGCTTGCGGCGAGCAGTGCGATGACGGCAACAGGACCAGCGGCGATTGCTGCAGCAGCACCTGCCAGTTCGAGGCTTACGGGAGTAACTGCCCAGACGACGGCAACTCCTGCACCGACGACTTCTGCAACGCCGCGGGCAGTTGCACGCATCCCGCCAACGCGGATCCCTGCGACGACGGTAACGTATGCAGCACGGGGGATGTGTGCAGCGAGGGTGCGTGCCAAGGGGGGCCGCCGCTCGATTGCGACGACGGCAATGTTTGTACCGACGATTCCTGTAACCCTCAAACCGGGTGCGCCCACGCCAATAACTCGGCGCCATGCGACAACCAGAACCCCTTCGACGACCCGGACACGTGCGTGGAAGGGACCTGCACCGGCACGGGCGGTTGCCAGGGGAACGACGCCAATTGCGATGACGGGAATCCCTGCACCGACGACACGTGCTTGCCTTCGGGAGCCTGCGCACACGCAAGCAACACCGGCCCCTGCGAAGATGGCAACCTTTGCACCGTGGGTGACACTTGTTCAGGAGGGCTGTGCACCAGCGGAAGCGCCAGGGACTGCGACGACGAGAATGTTTGCACCGACGACACTTGCGACCCCGGCAGCGGCTGCATCAACACGCCTAACTCCAAACCCTGCGACGACGGCGACGCATGTACCACTGCCGACAGTTGCCAAGGCGGGATCTGTTTAGGTGGCGCCCCTGTCGATTGCGACGACGGGAATGCGTGCACTGACGACTCGTGCGATCCGGGTTCGGGCTGCGTTTACACCAATAACACCGCACCCTGTGACGATCAGGATCCGTGCACCGATAGCGATCAATGCAACGGAGGCGGCAGTTGCGTGGGGGGCGGGTCGGTGTGCGGCAACGGAGTGCTGGATCCCATCTGCGGCGAAGAGTGCGACGACGGGAACACTGTGCCGGGCGACGGCTGCGATCCGGATTGCACCGTGCCGGCCGTGTGTGGAGACGGCGTGCTGGCAGGAGCCGAGGAGTGCGATGACGGGAATACGCAAAATGGGGATGGCTGTTCCGACTCCTGCGTGCTGGAGGACAGAATCTGCTTCCCAGGGACCGACGCCACCCTAAGCCGGGAGGCCAAGTTCATCGCCTTCACCTCGCACTTCGATTTTCTCGGCACGAACCCCGATGGTAACGACGAAGTGTTCATCCTTAACCGAAAACAGTTCAATCTGCTGAGCCAGAAGAAAACTCCTGAAGAGGCCTTGGCGGCGAGCATGAGGCAAGTCACCTTCACGAGCGACCCCGTTGCGAACGAATGGCCCACACTGAACGGCAGCGGACGTTTCGCGGCTTTCGTCTCGACCGCGAGCCTGTGCGCGGGTGGCGAGGCCTTCGGTTCCGAATGCTCCGAGGACAGCGATTGTCCGGGCTCGACATGCACTGACAACCCAGAGGGGAACAAGGAAGTATTCCACGCCGACCTCAAACGGGGGATTCTCACGCAGATAAGCCAAACGCCGGCCGGCGAAAGCCTGCATCCCAACCTGCGCGCGTTCAAGGGCAACCTCTTGGTGTTCGACTCGGAAGGCAACCTAGTGCCGGACCGTTGCGCTGGGGGTAGCCGAGACCGCAATCCTTGCATGACCGAGGCCGAGTGCCCCGGCGGGGCGTGCGGCAATCCAGAGGGCAACCGGGAGGTTTATCTTTGGATCAGATCGGCGAGCGACACGGAAACGCCGTTGCGGCAGCTCACGGCCGCGGCCGTTGGCGACAGCAAGATAGGCCGCAGTTTGAACTTCGACACTCGTGCGACCGCTTTTTCGAGCACCGCCGACCTCTTGGGGGGCAACGGGGACTTGAGCCAGGAGATTTTCCGCATTCGAAGAAAACCAGAAAGCCTGGTTGCGGTAACCGACCAGGTCACCGCCTCGCCAGAACCAGAGGTCGTGAGCGAAAGCCCAGCTCAGAGCAAGGCCCGGATCGTGGCATTCGTTTCCGACGGCGATCTCGTCCCCGGCGAGAATCCTGATCGCAACCCAGAGATTTTTGTCTGGCGCGAAGCGACCCCCGGAAAATTCACGTACACGCAGATCACCCATACCGCAGGCTGCAACAACGCTTTCCCCTCGATTTCAGCTCGGGGAGAATTCGTGGCCTTTCAATCGACTTGCAACTTGATCCCGAGCAGAGGTAATCCGGGCCAGTCCGTGTTCATCTACGACGTGAGACGGTCGGGCTTCCTGCGAGAGCTCGTGCTGCGTGGGCCCAATGGAACGGACAGCTCCAGGCCGACCGTCTCGCGCAAGGTCCGCGTGATTACGTTCGAAGCCGATACCGGCGCAGAAAACGTGGTCTGCATCTTCAACGCCAGGAAAGAAGCATTCGAGGGCCCGGTGATTCAGTAGGCGGGAGGCTTGCCGCTCGGAGCCACGTGGAACTTTTGCGGTACCGGGTACAGACCCGTTTTAGACCTTGCCTGAAGGAAGGGGCCAAGGTATCCGTGGGGGCTGGTGTGCCGGCGTCCCCGTGCAACCCAGCGATGGACTTAGGTTTGCGACGAGTTTCAAGGAGTTGCGCATGTCAAAACGCAAGCTTGTGCGCGAGGCAGTTGGGCTAGCAATTCTCGCCTCATTAGCGCTTGCCGCGGGAGCGAGAGCCTACATCGTAAACTTCGAAGAGTTCGCCCCCGGCACGGTTCTGGGCTCGCGCGACTTGGGCCATGGCATAACGCTTACGGTGGACAATAACGACCCGACGCACCCCGACGCAGCGGTAGTGTTCAATTCCAATTGTGGGCGGCCCGGGCTCCCCAAATGCACGGGCGGAGACTCCGACTTGAGGACGCCGGGCGCTGGTATCGGTAACACTGTAGCTCAGTTCAACATCATGATCATCGCCGAGCACCTGGCGGATAATCCGCAGTGTCCCTACCAGGACGAGTGCGACGGTCAAGTGAGCTCGCTGGTGATGATTTACCACGGTGCTGAAAACAACGTCACCATCGAAGTGTGCAACAAGAAGTACGAGGGGAGTGAATGCCGCGGGGATCACTGGGTCTTTCCCGGGCTCAACCCGGGGGATGTCTATGAGGTCGACAGCGCGGCAGTGGGAAAAGACAGGCTCGGACCGGAGCTACGCTTCCGCATCCAAACGGCGGGCGGTACGCTCATAGAATCGAGCAGGCTTCATACGTCCTGCTCGCAGCCAATCTGGTCGGGCATGGTGGTCGGCACCATGCAGGAGCTTGTCTGCTTCGACGCGAGGAACGTGCCAGCAGATGACGCCTGCGGGATTTCCCCCACCGGGGAGGTGATCTGCCCGGGCGGGTCTGGACCGGACGACAGCGACGGTATCGTGGACGACCCTGACGACGACGACGACGATGGTGACGACGATCCGGACGACGAGGCAGCCGGGGGAACGATCACGCTGAGCTTCGACGACCCCGTCAAGTGTACGTCGGTGAGGGCGATCGATATCGAGACGACCGAGGTGGGCAGCCGGTTGGAGCTCTCCCTGGTTGGCGGCGGCACGCAGGTGGTTCCCATGGCGCTCCTCGGCGACAACTCGGCTCAGACGGTTGTCGTGCCGAACCCTCAAGCCATAACGGAGCTACGGATCATCCTCGCCGGCTCGGGAGGCATTGACGACATAACCTGTGGACCGGTTTGCGGAGACGGCATGCTGGATGCCGGGGAAGAATGCGACGACGGCAACAGCGAAGACAACGACTGCTGTAACTCCAGTTGCCAAGCAGCCGCTTCCGGAACTTCCTGCGAAGATGGCGATCCATGCACTTCCGGCGAGCAGTGTAACGGGGCGGGCGTGTGTGGGGGGGGAGGATCGACGTGCGGAGATGGCAACGTCGATCCAGCCTGCGGCGAGCAGTGCGACGACGGAAATTCGTCGAGCGGCGATTGCTGCGACAGTGCCTGTCAGTTCGAGGCATCAGGTAGCGCTTGTCTCGACGACGGTAACGTTTGTACAGATGACGTGTGCGACGGTGCCGGTACGTGCGCGCACGTGGCAAACTCCGCCCGCTGCGACGACGG
>JBBIJE010000006.1:0-94719 GCA_037446155.1 Myxococcales bacterium
GTAAAATACTCCAGCGCAGGCCCGCCGACCTCCAGCAACTGCTGGCGCTCCAGGGAGCGCTTGCCCTGCTCGCCCCAGACCGCCGCTACCATGGCGGCGCGGTGCTGGGGAGGTGACGCCTTGCCCCCCTTCTCGACCAGGCGGGGATGCTCTGCTTCGAACCGCCCGGCCACGATCCGGACTCGATCCGGATAAAGGCACATCGTCCCCGCGATGCCTATCGCCTCGTCCGGTATTAAGTACCGGTGCATCTCGTGCAGCACCTCAGCGGTCGGGCCGACAAAGATCGGCACGCCCAGCGCCAGCTCAGAAGCCTTGACGCTAAGCGGCCGCAAACGCCCCTTCTCCTCGGCCAGACGAATCGCCGGGATGACGCCGGTACTCCGGCTCGGCCGCCGCGTGTTCACCTCCAAGCGCCACTCCCGCGGCTGCCGCCGCAGGTCCTCCTCGTCCACAAATCGGCGCTGCTCGAAGAACGAACCCTTGACCCACCCCCAGATTCTCAACCGAGCCTTTCTGGTTCCCGCTGCGCAGCCAGCACAGCTCCACCCCCAAGGCCCAGATCAAGCACTACCCCTGCGAAGGTCGCGTTCCGCTCGGTGACCACCCCGTCTTTACTCCAGGCAATGGCGATGGTCTTGGGCCGATCGAACACCGCTAGCAGCGGGATGTCCCCCGTCGCCTCAAAGTGCGCCACCATCGCCCGCACCAACGACTCCACCTTTCGTCGGGGACAAGGGTGACTTCCACCCAGCGCCAGTACTTGAGCCGCGAGGCGAAGAAGTCAATCCGCTTCTTCGTGCCGTCGGTGAAGCGAACCTCGATATGGCCGAAGTCGCGCTGGCTGAACTCGCCGGGCAGTCCCTCGAAGCGCACCAACAACCTGACCGGCTTTGGCCGCACCGACGCGACCATCTCGTCGAACGAACTCTTGCCGCCGCTGTAACCGGCCTCCCGCGCCCACCGCGTCACCTCCAGGGTGAGCAAGTCCGGCTCCTGGGCCAAGAGCTCGAGGGCGAATTTCCGGAAAGGCTGCGCCTTCGCGGGCTGGCCGATCTGTCGTCGCAATCGCTCGGCCGCCGTGTCCCCTTCAGTCACCGCTGGCGCCGCCTCCATCCGGCGTACGCTTCGCTTCCACACTCCGGCTAGCCTTGCCACCTCCGCCTGCTCGCGCCCCGCTTTTCGTAACACCTGGATTTCGTGACGCTTGAGCATGTCCAGCATCCTGTCCCCCCCGTGGTTTTTCCACGGCGATTGTCGTTCAAGGCGCGGCTTTCGTCACGCCCGACCAGACAGAACTTCCGGAGCCCGCCACAGCCGACCGGCGCGGTTTTGGAGGACAGCGACGCCTGCGGGAGCGCACCGCCGCACTCGCCAGCAGTTTATCACGCTCTGGAAAGGTACCGACACCCCTTTTGAGCAATCGAACCTAGAGTCGGCACAGGGCCCCTGGTATCGCTTCCAACAGCGTGGCAGACCCCTTGGCCGGTACTTATCAGCGCGGTGAGAGAATGATTACCGGGATGTCGCGACGTGTCCGGGCCTGATAGTCTTCGTAGTCCCTGTACATCTTGACGAGCTTCGGCCACAAAGCGGCCTTCTCGTCTTTACTCGCCGTGCGAGCAACCATCTGCCGCTTCTCGCGCCCAATCTCGATTTCCACCTCGGGATTCACCTGCAGATTCTTGTACCAGAGCGGGTCGTGAGACATCCCTCCCTTCGAGGCGACAAGCACAATGTCGTGGCCCTTAGCTAGGTAAAGGAGGGGCGTCGTCCGCCGCTTGCCCGACTTACGGCCGATCGTGGTAAGGAGAAGGACCGGCGCCCCGCGAAGCCAGCGCCCCCCGATCTTGCCCGCAGAGACGCGGTAAACCCAAACGTTGGCCCGGGAAACGAACTTAAGCACGAAGCTCAGTATCTTTTCCTCGCGCGCCGAAAACGGCCTCGGGGTCCCTTCACGCATCTTCTTGCGTCGCAGGGGCTTACTCTGCCACCACCCTGCCACCCTTTCAAGGAACCTGGTTAGGCGAGCTAGGCGGGGGCTGAGCTAGGCGCGGGGTCTGACCCCGCTTCAAGGTGTAGGCGGGGTCTGACCCCGCTTCACGTCAAGATCTGACCCCGCGCCCCTTGACCCCGCGCCCGGCCGCTAGAGTGTTCGGGTTACGTGGCGGAACTTGAGCCACCACACGACCCAGAGGGCCTCTAAGCTTATGCGCTTGGTCATTTTGGATTCGCCGAGCGTGCGGTCGAGAAAGATGATCGGCACCTCCTTGATCCGCAGCCCCTTGCACCAGGCTCGGTAGGTCATCTCGATTTGGAAGGCGTAGCCGTTCGAGCGCACGCGCGATAGCCCGATCTCCTCCAGCGCCTCGCGCCGCCAGCATTTGAATCCGCCTGTGGTGTCCATTACTGGAAGGCCGGTCACCGCACGAACGTACTTATTACCGAAATAACTCAAGAGAAGCCTGCCCATCGGCCAATTCACCACGGTTATCCCATTGAGGTAGCGGGAACCCAAGACGATGTCGTACTCTTCCATGTACCCGAAAAACTCGGGGAGACAGTGCGGCGGATGGGAAAAATCCGCGTCCATCTGCACGATGTAGTCGGCTCCCATCTCGAGGGCGCGCCGAAAGCCATCCTTGTAGGCCGGCCCAAGGCCCTCCCGCTCCCGCCTAAGAAGCAGGTCCACGCGCGGGTTGCCGTTTCGCAAAGCGCGAACCGCTTCGGCCGTGCCATCCGGCGAGCTATCGTCCACCACGAGCACCTCCAGGTCGCCGTCCTGCTCCAGAATCTGCGGCACGATGCGCTCGATGTTGGCGCGCTCGTTGAAGGTCGGAACGACCGCTATCTTGCGCTTTCCCATGGACGCCGTAACCGGAAAAACGATAAACCGAGCGGCCGGGCACTTGCAACAGGCAAATCGCCCCCGCGGGCTAATTCACCTGAGCTCGAGCTTCTCCAGCGGAACCGGCCTCCCCCTGAGGCCGTCCAGCCACCCCTCGACTTTGAGTGTCACCCCCCGCCCCTCGCCAACCGGCACCCTGCGCAGATACTGAAAGGGCAGGGAGAGCAGGATAAAAGCCGCAAGCTTGGCCTTCTGCGCGGGCGTTGCGTGCTTGCGCGCGAAAAGGACGGAGTTTCTCGCACTCAAGTAGGCTCTGGCGCTAATGTACTTCCTACCACCAAGGCTCGCGTTTCCCCGGTGGTAAACGACCGCCCGCGGCACGTAAAGCACCCGCCACCCCCGCTTTCGCGCCCGCGCGCACCAGTCGACATCCTCGTGATAGGCGAAAAAGTCCTCGTCCAAAAGGCCCACCTCCCGAAGAGCCTCGACCGACATGAGGAGGCAACAGCCCGGCACCCACTCGACCTCCCGAGGCGCCTCGGCACCCCCCGCCTCCGGCCGATCCAGCTTTCGCCACCCGCGAAGCCGAACGAGACTCTGCCGGTAGGTGACCTCGCCGTAGCTCATATAGAGCCGCCCCGGCTCTTCGGCCGCAAGCACCTTCGCGCCGGCCGCGGCCACGCGCACACCCCCCCTTGCCGCCCCGACCAGCTCCGCCAAGAAATCCGCCGTCACCGTGACGTCATTGTTTAGAATACAAGCGTAGTCGAAACCCTCCTCCAGCGCGCGCCTAAGCCCCACGTTATTGCCGCCCGCATAGCCCAAGTTCACCTCGTTCCTGCAATGGTCTACCCACGCGAACTCTCTTCTCAAATCCGCGCCGATCGGCTCTCGCGAGCCATTATCTATTACCATTACTCGGCACTCGCCCCCGAAGCGAAGATCCCGCAAACTGGCCAAGCACTCGAAGGTGTCACGCGCCCCATTCCAATCGAGCACCAGAACGAGAACACGCACTGGCCCGCCCGCCGCGCTCACGCCTCCGCTTCTCCCAGCGCTTCTCGATACACGGCCGAGGTCAAGGAAGCCGCCCGAGTCCAACTAAAACTCTTGGCCCGCTCCAGTCCCCTTCGTCGCATCTCGAGCCAAAGGCGCCGGTCGGCGAGCAGCCGCTCGATCGCCTCGCAAAGCGCGCCGCTATCCTGCGAGTCGAGAAGCAGGGCCGAGTCGCCGGCGACCTCAGGTAACGCCCCGGCCTTTAGCGCCACCACGGGACAACCACAGGCCATGGCCTCGACCACGGTAAGCCCGAACCCCTCGTAAAGCGAGGGGCTCACCATCACCGAGGAGGCTGCATACAAAGCCGGAAGCTCCCAGTCCGCAAGGGCGCCCATGACTTTGACCCGTCCTCTCCCGCGCCCGAATTCGGGATGGTATCCCGGCCGCACCCGGCCGGCCACGACCAGCGTCGCATCCTCGTGCCTGCGGGCAAGCCGTGAAAAGGCCTCCACCAACGAGCTTATCCCCTTTCGCGGCTGAAGCGTGCCCACATACAACACGATGGGGCCGTCGCCGATCCCATACCGCCTGCGGAACTCAGCCAGCGTAGCCGCATCCGCAATGGGGCGAAAACGGGGCGAAACGCCGTTCGGAATCACGCGAAGCCGCGCGCCAGCCTCGGGAAAGCGCCCCGTGATGTCCCGCGCCGTCTGCTGGGACACCGCGATCACCCTTTGCGCCCGGGCGAGCGCGTGTGGCGTATGCGCGAAAAGGTGCCAGCGCTGAAGGCGCGAAAACGTCGCCGGGTGGCGATAGACGGCCAAATCGTGGATCGTGACCACCTGGGGGCACCGCTCGCGCAGTGGTAGTACTTGCTTCGTGCCGTGGTAGAGATCGGCTCGCGCTCGCCGCAAGGCAATTCTCACCAGCACATGGTCCCAGAAGACCTGCAGGTACGGGCTAAGAAGCGGCGCCCCCATCACTTCGACCGGCAAACCGGCAAAAGCTCCCGGCCGATCAGTGATGACGATGAACCTGAGATCGCGCCAGGAGCGCTTGGCGAGCGCGAAAACGAGCTCCCGCGCATAGGTCGACGGCCCGCCCAACGTTCCGACGACCGCCCCGATCGCAACCCGCGCCGTGCTCATCTAATCCTTCTGGCCTCCAAACCTACCCGGCCCGACGCGCCCTTCGCGCCGCCTCCCCGATATCCTCTGGCGGAGGGCCGCTTCGGCCCCGCAACCCATCCGCCGCTCCCCTGACCAGTGCCGCGACGACGTCGCGGCGGCCCCGAGCGGCGTATCCCCCGGCGCTCGCGGCGATCAAAAGAAGGTACTCGAGCGCGAAAGCCGGCATCTGATACCACATGCCATGGCGGTAGAAAAGCCCGACCAGGTTTCTCGCCTTCAAGTAGGCCGAAAGCGGCTCGAATCCTGCGGTGAACCCTCGGCCTCGCTCGTGGGCGACCCGAGCACTCGGGCAGGCAACAATCTTAAAACCAGCGGCCCGCGCTCGCAAACAGTAGTCGATCTCCTCGTAATACGCGAAAAAGGCTCCGTCGAGCCCGCCCACGACCTCGTAGCAGGGCCGGGTGATGAGCATGGCGCAACCCAAAACGGCTCGAACCTCCCTGGGTTCCTCTCCGGCTCTTCGGTAGCGAAGCCAGCGGCGCGGAAGCGGCAAAGCCCAAGGCGAGACCCACTCCCCACAGGAAACCTCCCTCCCGTTCTCCCGCGGGTCGAAAATCAGCGGTCCTAGGACTCCCGCCCCCTCGCAGGAGCGGGCGGCGTCGTAGAGAATACCGACCGCCTCGGGCTCGACCAGCGCATCGCTATTCAACACGAAGGCACAGGCGGCACCGGCGGCAAACGCGCGCTCAAGCCCCATATTGACCGCTCCGGCAAAGCCCAGATTGCGCTCGCTTCGAACAAGCTCGATCTTCCCGGCAAGCCGAGCGCAAAAACGCCGAAGCTCCCCCGCCTCGGCGGCGTCGGATCCATTGTCGATCACCAAGACACCGAGCGGCGGCCGATCCACCGCCGCCACGCGCTCCAAGCAGCCCATCGCCACGGCAGCCTGGTTCCAAACGGGAACAATGACCTTTACCGCGTGAGATGCCATGGGGCGCAGCTAAAAACGGCCCTGCGATCTCTCGCCTTCCAGTTCCTCGGCGCTTCTTGAGATCCGCGCTCGTATCGCCATCGGCAAGAGCCCGCCTTTCCCCTTCATCCCAAGCTTCGCGCCAGCTTCGGACTAGCCGCCGAAAGCTCTCTAACCAGGCTCTTCGCCTGCTCACCCGAGCTAAATCGCCTCTCCATGAGTCGCCCCGCGCCCTCCCCGAGTTTTCGCGAAAGCTCGGGATCGCCCAGCAAACACTCGAGCGTCCGCGCAAGCTCGGCCGGATCCCCCGGCCGACAAAGCGCGATCTCCTCCCCTTCCCTGAATACCTCGCGCACCGCAGCCGTATTCCCCGTAACGACGACTTTTCCGGCCGCCGCCGCCTGATAGACTTTGGTGGGGATTACCATATCGGCTTTTCGTCCCTCGCCGAAGGCCCCGAGGCAAATCGAAGCCTGAGCGACTCTCGCCGGAAGCTTCGAGAAATCCACCCAGTCCTCGAATTCGATCCGCGCCCCGAGCGCCCGCGCCCGGCCTTCCGCCTCGGGCCGCTCCGGTCCCGTACCGATAAAATGGAAGCACACATCGCTCCTTCGCGCCATCCTAGCCGCCGCTTCCACGATGACGTCCGCTCCGTGCAGGGGAACGTACTGCCCGTAAAAAAGCACGACCTTGACCTGGCTGGCGCCGGAAGCCGCCCCCGCGGGCGAGAAGAAAATCTCGTCGGCACCGAGGTAGTGAACCGCGATTTTCTGCCCATCGACGCCGAGCGCCTGGGCGAAATACGCCTTGTGCGCCATGGTATCGGCCACAACCACGTCGGCAGCCTCGAGCGTCAGCCGATCGAGGAGCCGGGCCAGGCGCCCGCGGACCGACCGAGCTGCGAACAGGGCGCGGTCTTCCACCAGCGTCTCCGTGATCGACATGAGAGGCGCAAACACGATCGGCGTCCTGCCCCTGGTAAGCCCTCGCAGAATCAACACGTCGAGCTGCCCGTTAAAGCCGGCCAGGAAAAGATCGAAGGGCCCGGCACGCTTTACCTCGGAGATCAAAGAGGCGGCCAAGCGCAGGTAGCGCGGCAGGTGCCGGGCGAGGCTCGGTGCCCCGAAAAAGCGCGCCGTCTTATCTCGCGTCCTTTCCCAAAGCGGGCGGTGGCACTCGTGCACCTCGATGCCGGCGGCTTCGAGATCGCGGATGAGCAGCCGGTTCGAGGGATGGCGGCTATTGTAAGTGCCGAAGAAACAGGCACGCATCAGCGGCTTTTGAGTCTCGCACCGCCTGGCGAAGCTCCAAGCTCCCGCTGTCCTAGGCCACCCACCCGCTCTTCCCCAAGCTCGAGACGCTTTACCCGAAGGAGCGCGTCCTCGAGAAGCTGGCGGCTTCGTGCGATGAGATCGGCAAGGAGCCCGATAAGAATCGTCTGGAATCCCACGATGGCCAAGCCGGCACCGAGGATCAACGACTGGATGTGACCCGCACCGCCGCTCGTGTAGTAATAGTAGAGGAAGCGCACGCCGATCGCGAACGAGGCCGCTATCAGCAAGAGCCCGACGGAGGTGAAGACGCGAAGGGGCTGGTAGAGGGCGTAGATGCGAACCACCGTGGCCGTCGAGCGCGCCACGTAACGCGTCACGCTCGAGAAGAGGCGCGAGGGGCGCCGCTGCGGGTTGGTACGCACGCGCACGTGCGCGAGCGGTATCTGCTTTCGGCCCGCCTCGATAATGGTCTCGAGCGTATAGGTGAAATCGGAAAGCACGTTCATCTTGAGCGCCGCCTCCCGGCTAAGCGCCCGAAATCCGCTCGTGGTGTCGGGAATCGCGGTGCCGGAGAGGCGCCTTACCACCCAGCTTCCGAGCCGCTGGAGAATTCGCTTGGCGGGGGAAAAGTGCTCCAGGGCCGCCGGGTTTCTGTCACCCACGACCATGTCCGCCTCCCCTTTCATGATGGGCTCTATAAGCCGCGCGATGTCCTCGCCACGGTACTGATTATCAGCATCGGTATTCACGATAATGTCGGCGCCTAGCCGAAGAGCCGCATCGATCCCGGCCGCGAAGGCCCTCGCAAGCCCCAAGTTTTGAGGGAACCTGACTATATGATCGACCCCGAGCGAGGCCGCGACTTCGGCCGTGCGGTCCGTAGAGCCGTCGTCGATCACGAGCGTTTCGATCGCCTCGACACCGGGAATCTGCCGCGGCAGGTCGGCCAGTGTAGCCGGCAACTGCTCTTCCTCGTTGTAGCAGGGGATCTGGATGATGAGCTTCGTCATACCGATAGCGGGCGTGCTTTTAGCCTGGCCGCGCCAAGTTCAGGGTGACACAGGCTAGGGCCGCAAGTCAACGAAGGTTTTGCCCCGGCCCGTAGCCGCTTTCGGTCAGCAATACCGTAAGCTCGCCTAGGTCGCCCACAACGAAAGACGCGCCCGCATCGCGAAGCACCTTCGCACTGGCCTCGCCTGCTGCCACCCCGACGCTCGGCATTCCAAGCGCCGTAGCAGGCTCGATGTCGCTCGGAGAGTCTCCCACCGCAAGCACCCCCGCCACCTCCAAACCCAGCATCTCGAGACAGCGCACGAAACCCGCCGGATCGGGTTTTAGGGGAATATGCGGGCTTCTGCCCACGATCGCCGCGAAGCGCTCGCGCTGCCCCAGCCGCCGAAGGCAGGCCTCGATAGCAGCCGTGGCGTTCGAGCTCACTATCGCGGCGGCAACCCTTGCGCGCTCGAGCCGATCGAGCAGTGGGGCGGCACCTGCGATCAACTGCGCCTTTTCTGCCCCGCGCACCTCTTCTTCCGCTAACGCCGCGTAAGCCTTCGCGCGAATCGAGGCCGCGGCTTCGGCATCGATGCGCCCAAGCGCCCGGTCGAGCGCTCGGATCATACCAAAGCCCACGCGGGAACCCACCTCGCCCACCTCCACGCCCGCCTCGCGGTAGAGGGTGGTTACGCGAAGGACGGCCGCCTGCCAATCAACCCATCGCCCCAGCTCGACCAACGTATGGTCGAAGTCGAAGATAACCGCTTCGATCTTCCATCGCGCCAGCGCAAGCGCCGTCACCCCGCCCGCTCCTTGCCCATGGTCGTCAAGAGATCCTCGTGAAGCTCGAACCAGATCGTGTGGTAAGAATCGACGCTCACCCCGGCCACGAACTCGGGCTTGCCTTGCCTGATCCCGAAAAACGCCCGTTCAAGCCGGTTCGCATAGTTGGAAAAACGAGGGCGGCCGGTCGCGATCCGACCGAGGAGCGAAAGCGCGCGGCGGTGAATGGGGTCTAGCTTTGGGTCGAGCCACGCCGCGTCTCTCCATCGTTGCTCCCCGCCGGCCACCGCCCCCCGAGGGTGCAAAAGCTGCCAGTGCGCGATAGCCGACTTAAGCTCGGCATCGAGGCGCAAGAACTCCCCGTAGAGTGCGGAAAGATCATCTCTTTCAAGGCCCTCTCGCTCGGCAGATAGAAGCTCCCCCAGCCTGACGCGACCTTCTTCGCTGAGTTCGATGCGCCCCTTGGCCCCTTCCCTCACCAGGCCGGAACGGGACAGTCCCTCGACGAGCTTTGCAAAATCGGCTGAACCCAGCCCGCTGGTATTCTCTGCCCTACCGCGGTCTCGGGTGATCGCAATCGCCATCAGAGCCTTTAGCTCGCTCGACTCCACCCGCCCCGTTTCCCCTTCCCGCTGCTACTACGGACGCGGCCGGTATTCAAGCCGAAGGGATCGCCCGAGCTCTTGCTTTGCGCGATGCGAACTCGCCATCATGGCCCAGAACATGAATTCGCAGAGCCGAGACTACACGCCTTTTCTGCTCGCGGTCAGCATCGGCCTCCATCTCTCCTTCGTCGTGATCACGGTATATCTCATCGGCAGGAGGGCGTGGGCGCTTGCCTACGTAGTCGCCTACTTCGTTCTCTTTTTGTACGTGAATGTCTGGTTCGCCTGCGCCGGCTGCCCGAAGTACGGGCGCACCCGCGTCATGATCCCGTTCGGGGGGAGACTGGCCGCGGCTTTCTTCCGCCCTCGCCCGAAGCCGCCATCCAGGGTAGATAAAGCTGCATCGCTTCTTCTTACGCTCGCGCTCACTACGGCGTCCCTCGTCTTGAGCGGGCTGCAAGGCAAATGGGTAATTTTCGCCATAGCCCTGGCATTGAACCTCGCTCAGATGGCGCTCTTGAAAGCCACCGTCGCTCGGGTCTTCGATGGATGGGGGAAGTTTTAGGAAGCCTGGCCGGGAAGAGCACGCCAACGGATCCCAGCCTAAGCGGGCCGGGCTCGCGCGGCTGAGCGGCACCGGCCATATGCGAAGATCGCGCGCGCAGTCTATCGGAGCGACCGTACGGCGCTCCTCGCCCCAAGAGGAGCCCCTCGTGCCGGCGCCGCTACTCCAGCGAAAGACCGAGCCAGTGCTTGCCCGTCTCTTTTAGAACCGCGGCGGTGAGCTTGTCCACATCCTCGCGGCTAAAGCGCACTCCCTGCCAGCGCCACAGATGCCGGCAGGGGTAGTCCACGCAGACACTGCCCACGAGCGGCAGGACGAACTGGCGCAAATCTTGCCTGAGCGTGGCGGAGTTGGCCACGTCCTTCCAGGCAACCGGCCGTTCCCCTCGCTCCGCCCGCCACGCGTTCCAGCGGGCTACGAACTCGGCGTCGGGCTTGGGCCCGTTTTCCACTTGAAAAAACGTTGCCGCCGCCCGCCGCATCGCCATCGCTCTGGAAAGACCGAGCGTTACCGTGGGCGAACACAGATAGCAGAGATCAAACTGATGCTTGTCGGGTGTGCGCCCGGCCCGCTCTCTCGCCAAAAACTCGTGCGTCGCCTCGACCGCCGCCTGCTTGAGCGCAAGGCCGTTTCGGCCGAGAAGAGCGCGAACGCTTTTTCTCGCCTGCTCGACATTGGCTCTCGCCAGGCCTTCCTCCTTGAGCTCGCCCCTCTTCATGACCCGCAACAGCTCGTTGTGCGCTTGACACAAACTCACGAGCTCTTTGCCCACCTCCGAGTTCTGGCTTTTGGCAAGCCACACGGGTAACGTGATGGTATTGTTGCCGTGCCCACCCGAGCGTGTGCTAGAACGGCGTACCTTCATGATCCTGACCCTTCCTCGATGCTACCGGGGCCGCCTTGCAGCCCCACCGCCAACATAATAGCGCATAGCGGAAAAGAGGGAAAACACCCGGGGCCGCGGCCGCCGGCCCAGGAAACGCTGGCGGATACCAAAAGCGGCCAAAGGGGCATCGATGTCGCGCGCTGGCCCAGTTCGAGCGTCAAGCGCTAGGTGCCGAACCGAGACCGCCCAGCCAACCTCCCGATCGCGGGAGGCCGGCGCCGCGATCTCGCTAGTTTTGGCGCGGGACCGCCAGGTATCGCGCAAGATGGCCGCGCGCCGCTTCCCTGCCCACCTCGATCGCTTCGAGGATGGCCTGGGCGTTCGCCAGGAGGCGGCCCACCCAAAGCAGCCGGTAAGGGTGGATGATGGCCAGGCGTTTGCCAACAGCCGGATCGACGCGATGAGGCCTGAAACTAAAGCGGTTCTTTCGCAGCACACCGTCGGGGTCAGGGACGACGACGATTACCTTGCTTGCCCCGAGGCGAAACGCCGCCTTGTAGGGTACGTTGTCGATAAGATCACGATCGGCGTGATAGCGGCCTTCGATCGAGATTGGCGCGCCATATATTCCCGGCAAATAGTTCGAAGCCATGACAACGCGGAGGAAATCACGGACTGTTTCGCCGCTGTCGAAGAGATGAAAGCTCCAGTCACGAAGTCGCGTGCGACCGATGAGGAGTCGCGTCGGACCCTTTGCAAGCCGATCGAACCGCAACCCCTGGGCCGCCGTTCGCTCGACAATCGCGGAGAAATCGAGCGGTGTCCCGTACCGAAGAAGGCTCGCGAGCGAGAACTTGGGCGCAGAACCGACTTCTATCCACCAGCGGCGCATCTCGGCAACCTGACCGGCCGCAAGGCAGGCCGCGTTCCATGCGCCGGAGGAGACCCCGATCACGAGATCGAAGCGCACGCCGATGGCATGCAGGACCTCGATGACCTCAATCTGAAAGGCGCTACGGAGAAATCCGCCCGATAGCACGAGGGCGTGACTGAGCTGGCCGCGCCCAAAGCGAGGCCCCCCGCCGTTCACGTTTCCTCTCGGGCAAGGTGCCCAACCCCTCCCCCTCGACTCAAAGACCGAAAGAGCGCGTTCGCGATCCGGGTGGCAAGGGCCATGATGGTGAGCTGCGGGTTCACGAGCGGTGACGTAGGAAGAAGACTGGCATCGGCGATGTAGAGACCAGGTACTCCATACATCATGCCGTCTGGGGTGACGGCGCACTGGAGCGCATTCGCACCCATCCGTGCCGTCCCCATCGGGTGGAAGGCCATGACCTCCAAGTCGCTGGCTCGCATCGGCAAGTGCTCCAGCTCCTCGGCTTCCGCCATGGACCGCAGTACCGGCCGCTGCCGCACTCCGGTGAAAACCTCCCGGGCACCTGCGGCGAAGAAAGCCCGCGCCGCCAGCGAGATGCCGCGAAGCAGCCGCGCGGTGTCGTTTCGATTCATCCAGTACCACACCAGCGGGCGCCGCCCAACCGTCAAGACCCGACCAGATGAGGTATCGCTTATGAGAACCCCGAAGGAAGCCATGTGCGCGTATGCCGCCATCCGCTCCTTGTGGGCGTGCCCGAAGCCTGGGAGAGCCACGGCGTGAATTGCCGGCGGAACTACCATGCCTTGGAGAAAGATGCCCTCGGGTTCGAACTCGTGGATGTGGTAGCTTTGCGGGACTCCTTCCCAAGCTCTAATGGGGCGATCGAAGCGAGCCGTCACGCGGCTGGCCGGATGAATGCGGAGATTACGCCCGACCGGGCCACCCCGCTCTGCCAGCCCACTTCGCGCGAGCAACACCGGAGTGAGCAGAGCTCCAGCGCTCAAAACGGTACGGGCCGCAACCACCCACAGCCGCTCTCCCCTCGCCCGCCCGTCGGGACCCACGCGATCGGCCACGACGCCGACGGCCCGCCCATCCTCGATGAGCACCCGCTCGGCGCGTGCTCGGACATGGAGGCGCGCGCCGGCCCGCAGCGCCTGGGGAATGTAGGAAACGTTCATCGCCTGTTTCGCGTCCCGCGGACATCCGAAGACGCAAACGCCGGTCCCTCTGCAGCCCACGGCATTGCGGGGTATATTCTCGCCCCGCCACCCCAACGCGCGCGCCCCTCGGCAAAAGGCCTCGGCCCCCGGCCCGAGGAGGTCATCAGGTACGGGGGCCACGCCAAGCGTGCGCTCGATGCGCTCGAATTCGCTGGCCAGCCCTCCGCGGGCGAGGTTCGGGATCCCGAACTCCCGCTCCCAGCGCCCCAGCACCTCCTCCGGTGCGCGCCAGCAGGTACCAGAGTTTATCGTGGTGGTACCTCCTACAGCCCTGCCCAGAGGGATTGCTATCAGGGTGTTGCCGATCGCACCGGTAAAGCCTCGGTCGCGATAGAGTTTGCCGATCTCGGCCAGGGCGTGAGCGGTGAAATCCCGGCCGGTGTAATACTCCCCCTCCTCGAGAATTATGACCTGCGCACCCGCACATGCCAGGTCCGCCGCTACTACCGCCCCTCCCGCACCGCTTCCCCCCACCGCCACGTCGCAATGCTCCACGAGATCGCCTGGGGCGTCCTCCGGTCGAACGATCATGGCCTACTGCGGCCGTGGTACCCGCTCGAGAGGGTGAGGGTATCCGAGCCGCGCCTCGACTTCGGGCCGAGAATAAAAATGGGCGACCACAAGAAGCTTGAGCAAGTGTATCGCCTGACGCCTGGGCGGGAAGGCGGACTTCTCCCACGCTTCGAGGAGGAGCACCCGCTGGCTCAATGGCAAACGCGAGAAACGCTGGAAGCGAAAGGGAGGGAGAAAAAACGGAGAAAGATCGATAAGCCGCAAGACCAGAGCCAGCGCTGCGGGCATCGGCGCTGCGGCGCCTGCGACGAACTGCTCGATGAGCGGCTCGATCCTCGCGCTCAGCGCTCCCTCATGGAATGGCCCACCTTCTGGGACCATCGCTTCCAGCACAGCACTGAACACCGGGAGGGAGAGCAGGGGGCGCTTTGCCGCCACCTCGGCCGCCCGCACCGCCGACGGCGGGACAATCCACGGGATGAGGAGCCAAATCGCCAAGGCCGTGACCGCGATGGCACCGTCTACAGCGGTGTTGGCGATGTAGATGAAAGCTGGGGTAGAGTGAAGATAAAAGCTCAGGGTAGTAAAGGCGGTCGTCGCCTTGCCGAGAGCCAGAAAGCCGAGCAGGTCCCGATGACGCCGCAGGTCACGCTGGGCCGCGTAAGCAAGCAGAGCGACCAGTGCCATGTACCCAGTCGCGAGGGAGAGCCAAAAGCGCCCGTGCGAGCTCGGAAGCGGCGTGAAATCCCCGAACCAGAAACCTATGGCATTCATGGCATGCACCGTGGCATCCGGAAAAAAGACAAAAATGGTCCCGACGAGGAAAAACGAGAGGGCAAGGCCCCTGAGAATCACGCGGCACCACCACTGCCCGGCGGCTGCGGATCCCAACGCTTCGCGCTGCTTACCCTTCATCTCACCCGATCGCTGAAGCCAGCGCGGGCTCGACCCGCCTGGGCCCGCAAAACTCTGCGAAAATGCTCACGCCCGCTAACCTGCCGGGCCAGACGCGTTGGAAACCGGCGTACGACGGTAAACCCTTTGGGACTCCCCCTTGCACCGATCTCATACGCGCCGCCGCTCCGCGATCCTAAGCCCCGCTCTGCCCCTCTGGTTTCAGGCGCCCATCCCGCCTTGGCTGGCTTGCGCTCCCCCTGCCTTGCGCCCGTGCGCTCCTTCCCCGGCCCCGGCAGGAAGTGCCTCATGCCCCGCGGACGAGAACGCCTGCGCGTAACGCGCCGCCCAGGAGCCATGCAGGATGCCTCGATAGACGCGCCGGTAGGCAAAGTTCACGCTCGCGCAAGAGAGAGCCGAGCGCGGGCTTTTCGAGTGCGCTAGATGACTCAGCACCCGCCGAAGCATCGCGGCATAGGTGAAGTTTCGCCGCATGAAACGGTCGAAAAGGCGCGTCACCTCTTCAGCCGGCATGTTAGTTCTAAAAACCAGGGCGGCGAAATCGTAGTGCCGCCAGTCCTCAGGGTAATCGTCGAGCAGCAACCTGCCTTCGTCCCGAAGGCGCCGGTAAAGCCTAGTGCCGGGGAAGGGGGTAAGCAATGACAACTGCACCACGTCGAGCCCAACGGTCCGCGCAAACCGGCCGATCGCGTCGAAGGTCTCGGGAGTGTCGGAGTCGTTTCCCACGATGAAAGCACCGGTCGTGGTAATTCCCATTTTCTTGAGCTTGAGAAAGCCCATGCGATAATCCTCGATCGACCGCCCAAGGTTGATCCCCTTCCTCATCCCGCGAAGCGTGTCGGCGTCTACCGACTCCAAGCCGAAGAAGAGCCCGCGGCACCCACTCTGCGCCGCTAGCCGCATGAGATCATCGGAGTCGAGGAGGTTGACGGATACCTGCCCGAACCACCTCTTCCTGAGCCCCCTCGATGCGAGCGCTCGAAACAATTCGGCTGCGCGCGCCGCGCCGGCCTTGCCCGAGCCGATCAGGTTATCGTCCAGGAATATGACCTCTTCTTGCGGGATCGCCGCTAACTCGTCGACGACTTCTGCAACCGGACGCGTGCGATAGGTCCGGCCGAAGAATTGGGTGACCGTGCAGAAGTCGCAGTCGAACGGGCAGCCGCGCGACGTCTGGATAACACCGCTTCGGTAGCGGGAATCGAGAAGGTGGCGGCGGGGTCTTACGACCCCCTCGAGGCGCGGCTTGGGCCCCTTGTAAAACTGCTGCAGGCGACCCCTCGAGAAATCCGCGATGAGCTTCGGCCAGCAACTCTCCGCCTCTCCTATCACCACCGCATCCACGTATCGCGCCGCTTCTTCGGGAAGCGACGTCGCGTGCATCCCCCCCATGACGACCGGCACGCCCTTGCGACGGTAGATGGCGGCGATCTCGTAGGCCCGCCGGGCGTTGCAAGTAAACGCCGTGATCGCGACCAGATCCGCTGATTGGGGGCAGTGCGGGGAGAAGTTCTCGTCAGCGATCGCGATCTCCCAGGAGGGGGGAGTGAGGGCCGCGACGTACGCGAGCCCAAGTGGTGGCATGCGCAGGCGCGCGAAGTCGGAAAAACCCAAAGACTCCTTCTCGGCCGGGTTTACGAGCAGGAGCTTCACGCCCGCTCTCCTCCTTCCGATCGCCCGGCGGAAGCGAGCCCCCGCTTTAGGCCCCCTTGCAGAAGCTCGAAGGTGCGCCGGCGAAGCTCCTGCATGGTAGAGATGGAAAGGCCGAGGTTCTCCCGTATTTCGCTCAAGTGGACCAGTCCCACAAAGGCGCACCAGAGAACGTCCACGATCTCGCGCGGGTCTCCTTCGCGAAAAAGGCCGCTCTTCATCCCTTCTTCCACGATCGCGGCGCCGAGAGCGAAATTGCGCCCGGCCGCGCGGTTTAGCTTCTCCAGGGTCGCCGGCGGAACCGAGGAAAGGAAGCTCTTTTCCTGAAAGAGAAAGAAAATCCGGTAGGACTCGGGGGAGCGGGCGTGGAACCTGTAAAAGAAGTCCCAGACCGCCAAAAGCTTGCGCTCCGGCGAGCGGCGCGAGCGCAGGATGCGGGTTAGTGCCGAGCTGAAGGCCGCCATGCTCTCGAAAAGCAACGAGACGTAAAGCTCCTCCTTGCTCTTGTAGTAAAGGTAGATAGTTCCAACCCCGAGCCGAGCTTCGGTCGCGATCTCCTCGACGGTGGCCGCCAAGAACCCCTTGCGCGCGTACACCCGCTTGGCCGCAGCCAAGATGGCCTCGCGCCGGGCTTGTTTCTCCTGCGCGCGGCGCTCGGCAACCGCGGATTTAGCCTGAGATGCCGATCCTCGCATGCCTCCCTTCCCTCCCCTTCACCCAGTAAGCCCGAGCCCCCGGGCTATCGTGTTGCGTTGAATCTGCGACGTTCCCTCGCCGATCTCCAGAACCTTGCAGTCGCGGTAGAAGCGCTGCACGGGCGACTCCATCGCGTAACCCAAGCCCCCGTGAATCTGCAATGCCTGCTCGGTCACGCGCGTACAGGTCTCGGTGGCGAAGAGCTTGGCCCGCGAGGCTTCGAGCACATGCGGCTCGCCGCGCGCCGCTTTCCACGCCGCCTTGAGCGCAAGAAGCCGCGCCGCTTCGATCGCCGTCGCCATGTCCGCCAGCATCCAGGCTATCCCCTGAAAGGAGCCGATCGGTTTGCCAAAGGCGCGCCGCTCCTTGGCGTACGCCAGTGCCTGATCGAAGGCGGCGGTGGCGAGCCCGACGGCGAAAGCGGCGGCCATGATCCGCCCTAGCGTCAGCGTGCGCATGGTCGCGGCAAAGCCGAGATTTTCCTCGCCGAGAAGCGCACACGCCGGCACCCGGCAATCCTCGAAGACGAGCTCCGCCGTCTCCGCGGCGCGCACGCCCAGCATCTCGATTCGCCTTGCCACTTTGAATCCGGGCGAGTTGCGATCGACCAACAGGAGACTCAAGCCCTTCATCCCCCGGCCCGGATCGGTCGATACCGTGGTCACGAAAAAATCCGCGAAGGTCCCGTTGGTTATGAACATCTTGGTGCCGTTTACCGTGAAATGATCCCCGTCGCGCACGGCGCGCGTGCGGATTCCGCCGGGGTCGGAGCCGGCATCGGCCTCGGCGAAGGCCCAGGCGCCGATCTTCTCCCCCCGCAGCCCAGGTGCAAGATACAAGCGGCACTGCTCCTCCGTACCGAAGGCAGCCACCGCCGAAAGCGCAAGCGCCACGTGCACGTAAACCCCGAGCGCGATTCCCGCCGACACCTTGGCCAGCTCCTCGGCCAGGATCGCCAGCGAGATGGCATCGCCGCCGCCCCCGCCGAACCGCGTGGGAAAGGATGCACCCAGGTAACCCAGCTCCGCCAGCCGGCGCAAAACCTGGCGGGGGTAGCGGCCCGTGCGATCGCACTCATCGGCAAGGGGCGCGATCTCGCGCTTGGCGAACTGCTCCACGGCCCGCCGAAACATCTCCTGTTCGTCGCTGAGCGAGAAGTCGATCATGAATCAGCTCCCTTTAAACTGCGGCTTCCTCTTCTCCCGAAAGGCCGCCACGCCTTCTCGATGGTCTTCGCTCTGCAGGCACTGGACCTGAGCGAAAATCTCGAAGTCGAACTCCGCTTCTCGATCGCGATCGAGCGAGCGATAAACCGCTTCTTTCGTGGCGCGAAGAGCGCGCGGCGGGCCCGACGCCAGGCAATCCACGAGGGCCGCCGCCTCCCCCTCGAACTTCTCCGGCGAAAACGCCCGTTGCACCAATCCGATCGCTTCCGCCTCCTCGGCCGCAAGCAAGCGGCCGGTCATCATCATGTCGATCGCCCGGCCAAGCCCTACCATGCGCGGTAGAAAATACCCTACACCCATGTCGCAGCCGGCAAGCCCGATCCTGACAAAGGGGATTCCGATCCGGGCGCCGATCCGCATCACTCTAAAATCGCAGCTCATGGCGAGCCCAACGCCCCCACCGATGCAATCGCCGTGGATTTTCGCCACCGTCGGAAAGGGGAGAGAAAGGAGCGCCCGGAGAGGATCGAGATAACGATCGACGATCCGCTCCCATTCGGCGGCCGAGCGCGGAACCATCTCCCGCTGATCGGCGCCGGCGCAAAACGCGCTTCCGCTGCCCGCAAGCACCAGCGCTCGCGCCCCCGACCGCCGCGCCTCCTCGAGCGCCGAGACGATCTCCTCCAGCGTGGGGATGTCTATGGCGTTCAACCGCTCGGGGCGGTTGAGCGTGAGGGTGAACACGCCTCGCTCGAAGGCAACCAAAAGCGACCGGTAGCTCATGCTATCCCCCCTTGCGCTGGCCCAGGCGGCCATGGGTCGGGCTTGCCGCACCTTTGCGTGAACGCCCGTCCCAGGAGCTTCCGTGCCAGAATCACCTTTTGAATCTGAGGAGTCCCATCTCCTATCTGCCAACCGATCACGTCCCGCAGCCGCTGCTCGATCGGCAGCTCCGTCGTGTATCCGTAATGCCCGTGGATGAGGAGGCACTGGTGAATGGTAGCGGCGCAGATTTGCGGCACCCACCACTTGGCCATGGCTCCCTCGAGGTCGCAAGGTTTTCCCTGCTGCCGAAGCCAAAGGACTTTGTAAGAGAGCAAGCGCGCTGCCTCGAGCACCGTTGCCGCCTCGACCAGCGGGAATGCCACCCCCTGAAAGCTCGCCAGCGGTGCGCCGAACTGGACGCGCGACCGCGCATACTCGACCGTTTCGTCCAGAGTTTGCAGCGCGGCCCCGATGCACTTTAGCGCGATGAAGGCGCGGTTCACGTCGAGGTAATGGCGAATCATGGGGAAGGCCATGCCTTCCTCGCCCACCATCCAGGCGGCCGGCACTTTGACGCCGTCGAAGAAAATCTGGCCCCGCGGGATCGACCGGCAACCCATGTCGTCATAGCGGCGAAAGCTCAAGCCGGGGGTGTCACGGGGAACGAGAAAGGCGGTGAGTCCTCGCCAGTCGCGGCTTTTCGGATCGGTGCGGGCAAAGACGTAGAAGACCTCGGCATTGAGAAAAGAGACCGAGTTTTTCTCGCCCGAGAGCACGAAGAAATCCCCCTGCCGCTCGGCCCTCGTCCGCATCGCGCCCATGTCGGACCCGGCGCCGGGCTCGGTAAGGCATAGCCCGATCATGTGCTCCCCGGACCGAAGCCCGGGAAGCCAGCGCTCCTTTAGCGGTGCGGGGGCCTGGGCGAGCAGATCCTCGAAGACGAGCGGCCCCAAGGAAGGTAGCGCGCAGTTGAAGTCTCCCCGGGCCACCTCCTCGGCGACGATCCCGGCCAGGATGAATCTCTGCTCGCGCACGGGCCTTGCGCCGCCCACGAGTTCGACGGTCTTTTTTACCTGCTCTCTCGGATATTCTCCCGTGCGGTCGCCTTGGCGGTAGCGGGGAAGAAGCTCCTTTAGAGCAAAGCGCCGCAAGGTCAAGCGAAACTCCTCCTCTTCCGGCGAAAACCCAAAGTCCAACATCACCACCTCGCGCGGGTGAAAGGCTCGGGCGTTGCGCCGCTTGCCGCCTCGGCTCCGCCCGCCACACAGCCTTGCGCCGCCGCGGCCGCCTCGGTGCTTCCGGGCTCCTTCATGGCTGCACCACCACCCGGATCGGATCGCCCGCCTTGGTGGCGAGCGCATCCAGCCCCTCGTTTATCCGCTCCAAGGGGAAGCGGTGGGTGATCGAGCCGCCTGGGTCGAGTGCGCCTTGCTCGATAAGATCCAGCACCTCCTCCAGGTCCTCGCGGTACGATCCCATGGATCCGACGACCGCCATTTCTTTACCGACGAACGAGGTAAGAGGCGGAAGCTCCACGCGAGCCGCCCCCACGCCGACCACCACCACACGGCCCGGCCGGCCCACGCTTCGCATGGCCTCGACGACCGTCGCGGCGCTTCCCACGAACTCAAAGGCGACATCTACCCCGGCGCCCCCCGTAATCCGTTTGATCGCCTTGGCCGGCTCTTCCTCGGCCGCGTTCAGGAGATCGCTCGCGCCGCCGGCGCGCGCTCGCCTTAGCGCCCCTGGGGTCCTGTCCACGGCGATGATCCTTGCGGCCCCCAAAAGCTGCGCGAACAAAATCGCATGGTACCCCACGCCCCCACAGCCGAAGACCGCCATGCTCTCTCCCCTTTCGAGCGCCCCGCGCTTTCGGACCGCATGGTACGCGGTGGCTACCGCATCGCTCAGGACCGCGGCCACCTCGAAGGAGAGGCTATCGGGAACCCTGATCAGGCTTTGAGCGGGAAGGGATATCTTCTCGGCGAACGTGCCGTCGATATGGACTCCGAAGATTCTCGCGGCGGGGCATAGCGAGATCCTACCCTTGCCGCAGGGAGGGCAGGCGCCGCAGGGAATGCTGGGGTAGAAGCTCACGCGCTCGCCGATCTTCCAGCCCGCGACTCCTTCTCCCAGGGCCTCGATCACCCCCGAGCCTTCGTGGCCGAGGATAATTGGACTTTTTACCACCGGGAAGCTCTGCTCCCAGGCGATGTGGAGGTCGGTTCCGCAGAGGCCGGCCGCCTTGATGGAAACTACTACCTCGCCAGGCCCCGGTGCGGGATCTTCGACCTCTTCGATCTTCAACCCCCTCGTGCCGGAATAGTACCGCGCCGCTTTCATCTCTGTCCCTTGCGGAAATGGTATTTGACCGCCATCCGCGCCACCGCTTCGCCGCTTCCGTCCGTCATCTCCACGCCTACTACCAGCGTCGCCTTTCCCTCCCGCTCTATCTTCTCGCTGGTCGCACCTACCTCGTCGGCGGGAATCCGCGAGGTCGCAACGAGTGCGCTCTTGGCCGGCTTCAGATATTCTATCGTGGCCTCGCGCGCCAGCATGCTCACGCGGCTTAAATCGAAGGCCAGACCGGCCGCCACTCCCGCCGCCGTCTCGCCGAAGGTGAAAAGCGCCCCGGCGTGCACGGTGCCCACGTAGTTGTCGTTACCATGATCGTAAGGGAGAAGAAGCCGCGCGCTGGCCGGGCCCGCGTGGCCGAGCTTGAGCCCGAGCTTCGCCAGAAAGGGGATCTTCCCCTCGACCAATTCTCGGATCGCTTCGACGCTCGCCATCCCCTTGCCCCCTCTCTCACTTTTGGATTCTTCGCCGCGCGATGATCTCGCGCATGATCTCGCTCGTGCCGGCGCCTACGGCAAAGCCGCTTATCCCGCCGCTTGCGCGAGCCACGAAGTACTCCTCCATGCACCCGTAGCCGCCGAACAGTTGGGCGCATTCGGCCGCCACCTTCTTGTAAAGCTCGCCGGCGAAGAGCTTCGCCATCGAGACATAAACCTCCGCGGCGCCATCAGCTCGGCAGAGGAGATCGGTGGCATAGTACGTCAGCAGTCGGGAGGCCTCGAGCTCGGTCATCACGTCGGCCAGCCTATGCCGCCAGACCGGCATTTCCGCCAGCGCCTGGCCGAACGCCTTGCGCTCTTTGGCGTATTGGAGCGTCTCGGCCACGATCTCGCGCAGGTAACTGTTTATGATGTAGGAAAGGACGAGGCGCTCCCCTTGAAAGAGCTTCATGATGTAATAGAAACCCTGCCCTTCTTCGCCGACGAGATTGGCCGCGGGAACGCGGCACTCGTCGAAGAAGAGCTCGGCGGTGTCGGAGGAGTGGGCCATCACCTTTCGCAGCCGCCGGCCCACGCTGAAGCCAGGGGTGTCGGTGGGAAAGACGAGGACGCTTATCCCTTTGGGGCCGCGGCCGCCGGTTCGCACCGCCAGAGTTATGAAATCGGCGATGCTGCCGTTGGTTATGAAGATCTTGGAGCCGTTCACCACGTAACAGCCGCCCTCGCGACGCGCGCTGGTGCGAAGGGCGGCGACGTCGGAGCCCGCGTCGGGCTCCGTTATCCCCAGTGCGGCGATCTTTTCTCCCCGGATGGCGGGTGCGAGCCACTCGCGCTTTATCGCCTGCGAGCCGAAGGCGTGCAGCACGCCCGTGGCGAGCTCGCATTGCACGAGCAGGCCTACGACGACGCCGACGTTTCTCGCGCGCATGAGCTCCTCGATGAGAATGCCCGTGTACCAGTAATCGAGACCGCTTCCGCCGTACTCTTCGCTGTAGCGGAGTCCTAGATACCCCTGCGCTCCGGCCTTGCGGAAAAGCTCGCGCGGAAACCCTTGCGCGCTATCCCACTGCTCCCCGTAGGGCGCTATCTCCCGCGCCGCGAAGGCCCTAACCGATTCCCGAAAAAGTTCGTGCTCCTCACCATAAGGTGGAAACGCCATGGTTCCTCCTACTATCGTGCCTTGGTCTGCATTCTCTTCGGCCCCGCTTTCTCACTCGGCCCCGTGCACGCGCCTCTCCTTCCCCTCCCAGAACGGCTCCCGCACCGCCCGCCGCAGAATCTTTCCGACCGCGCTCTTGGGCAGGCTTGCGACGAACTTCACCTGCTTGGGGACCTTGAAATGCGCAAGCCTCTCTCTGCAGTGCCCGATGATCGCAGCTTCGCTCAGGCCCTCGGCCACGACCACGGCGGTCACCGCCTCTCCCCATTTCTTGTCCGGGATGCCGATGACGCAGACCTCCTTGACGCCGGCAAGGGACGATATGGCATCCTCGACCTCCTTGGGATAGACGTTGTAGCCGCCGGTTATGATCATGTCCTCTTTTCGGTCCGCAAGGTAGTAGTAACCGGCCGCGTCGCGTCTGGCGAGGTCGCCGGTGCGAAGCCAGCCGTTCTTCAGCGCCCGGTCGCTGGCTCGGGGATTGCCCCAGTAGCCGGCCATCACCCACGGGGCGCAAACGCAGATCTCGCCCACCTCGCCCACCGCCACCTCCTCCCCTCGGGGAGAGAGAAGGCGCACCTGCACCCAAGCGCACGCCTCGCGCCCGATCGAGGCGAGCCGCTCCCCCCCTTCCGCCAGGGCTTTCTCGTGCTCCGCCGGCGATAGGAAGGTGTTCAGACCATACGCTTCGGTCTGCCCGAAACCGGTAGCCAAAACCGGCCCGAAAAGGCCGCGCGCACGGCTTACCAGGCTAGGCGATGCCGGGGCGGCCGCGTAAAGGACGAGCCGCAAGCTCGTAAGCTTCGATCTTTGCGCCCGCGGATCTTCGAGAATCATCTGCATGAGCGTGGGGACCACGAGAAGAACGGTTATCCGCTCCCGGCCGATCGCCTCCAAGATGAGCGCTGGGTCGGGGCGGGGGAGGATGTGCAAAGTGGCGCCGGTGCAAATGCTCGAATCCATGACTCTGCCGCCGAAATGGCTCATGGGGAAGTGGCCGAGCAGCCTATCCTCATGCGCGATCCCCAAGGCGGACACCCACGCCCCGATCCCCGCGGCGGTGCTGGCATAGGAGTGCATCACGCCCTTCGGCTTTCCGGTGGTACCGGAGGTATAGAGAATCTGGCCGAGAGCGCTCGGCTCGCGATCGATCCCGGGATCCGCCGGGTCGTTGCCGGCGATCAGGGTCTCGTAGTCGTAGGGATGGGCACCGGGCGCAAGCCCCGTGAACTCGAGCCCGTTACCAGCCAAGTGCGCCATGCGCTGGGCACCGGCTTCGCCGAGACCGATCACGACCCTGGCCCCGCAGTCGCTAACCATGTAAGCGTGCTCGCGCTCCGTCAGGCTCCCCAACATGGGAACAAAAACCGCGCCGGCTCTGGCCACCGCGCAGACAGCCTCGACGTAACGCGTGCAATTTTCCTGAACGATCGCCACGCGCTCGCCCGGTTTGACTCCGAGACGCAGGAGAGCGGCCGCGAGCCTGCCCGCGCGCTCGTCGAGCTCGCGGTACGCAAGCGATCTGTCGGCCTCCCGCAAGGCAGTCTTGTCCGGCCACCGCTCGGCGGCACGGCGCAGGTAATGGGAGTAAGGATGGATCACCGCCGGACCCTCTTTAGGAACTGCTCGGGCAGGTGGCGCTTCTCCGGGCCGATGTATCTGGCACCCAGGGCCTCCGGAACGATCCTGAGGGGCACCCCGTCCCGAATCTCTTCGACCACGTGGGCGAGAAGCGCCATGGCGTACCCTACCGCCCCGAGCGCGCCGATGGCCAGAGGATCCCATTCGAGATCCACCATCACGGCCGCGATCGTGCCGGCGAGGTTGCGCACGAGCGGCTTCCCTTTAGCGCGGCCGAGAGCCTCCCCGATGGCATCGTAAAGAGCACCGCTCTGTCCCCAACCCCCATGCTCGAGGGAAAGCCGTCGCAAAGCTTCCGCCCGGGGCTCGCCGCGTTTGTGAATCGGATGCCCGAAGCCCGGCACCCGGCCCTTCTTCTCCAGCCACTCTGCCACCACCTTGGCGGCGATCTCCTGCGCCGCCTGCGGCCCGCCGCTCGCAAGGCCGCCATAGAGCATCTCGGCGCATTCCTGCGGAGAGCCGGTCACCGAGCCGGTAGCGAGCATGCCGCTAGCGATGGCGGGGATTGCCGATTCGGGAGACGCGGATGCGGTAAAGCGCGCCGCACAGACGGCGGAGTTCACGAACTGCTGGTCCATGGCGCTTTTCAAGACTAACTCCAGGAGGATCGCTTGGCGCTCGGTCGGAAGCTCACCCCGCACCAGTAGCCACACCGTCTCCACATAGCTCAGGTGCTCGATCAGCTCGGCGACCGGGTAGCCGCGAACGAGTATTTCCCCCTCCCCGGCCTTGCTTATTGCGGTGCTCCAATAACCGGAGAAGTCGCCGGAGCGTATGAAATCTCCGATCGACCTTCTCTGCGTTTCGCGGCTTGTGTCTCTTACCATGGCTCGTCCCTCTCCAGGCGCCCTAGCGCCCTTTGAAGATAGGCTTTCGCTTCTCTGCAAAGGCCGCGGGGCCCTCCCTTGCGTCTTCGGTTTGCCTCACCGGCTCGGCCAAGAGCTGTTCCGTTCGCAGGCCCTGCTCCAGCGGCTGATCGAGCCCCCGATAGACCGCTTTCTTGGCCGCCCGCACCGCCAACGGGGCGTTTGCCGCAATGCGCTCGGCTAGCCCCAGCGCTTCGGCGAGCAGCCGCTCGCGCGGTACCACCCGGTTCACGATCCCGAGCCTCAGGGCTTCCGCCGCCCCTATCGCCTCCCCCGTCATGATGATCTCGAGCGCCGCACCCAGCGGCGCCAGCCTGGGAAGCCTCTGGGTGCCGCCGGCTCCGGGTACGATCCCCCACGAGACCTCCGGCAGCCCGAAGCGTGCCGACTCGGTGGCGATCCTCAAATCGCACGCCAGCGCGATCTCGAATCCCCCTGCCAAGCAGTAGCCGTCGATCGCGGCGATCGTCGGCTTCCAAATCTCTAGGTTACGCGTGATCCCTCCCAGTCCCGGCTCCGTCTCGGCCCTCTCCAGTCGCTCCAAGGGACTGAGCAGCCGGTAGAATTCGCCCACGTCCCGCAGGTCCGCTCCGGCGCAAAAATTTTCGCCGGCGCCCGTCACTATGGCTACCCAGAGGCCATCCTCCGCGGCAAAGCGGTGCCACGCCTGCGCCAGCTCCCGGTCCGTTTCCCGATCGATCGCGTTTCGGGCCTGCGGCCGATCAATGGTAATGAGAGCCACGCGACCACGCACCTCGAAGCGAATCGCCATGTCTCAGCGCTCCTCTCCAACCGGTCTGAAGACCGGCAGCTTGAACCCGCCCTGGGTCACGAACTCGGCCTGGACCGCCATGCCTATGCGCACGGCCTCGGGTCGCGCTCCCACGACGTTGCTGAAAAGTCTCGGACCCTCGGCAAGCTCTACCACCGCGACCACGTAGGGAGGCGGGAAGCCGGGGTGGTAGCGGCGCCGGTAGATGGCGAAGGTAAACAGAGTGCCGCGCCCGCAGGATTCCACCCAGGAAATCGCCCCGGACCAGCAGCCGGGACACACTATGGAGGGGGGGAGCCAGCGCAAGCCGCAGTTGGCACAGCGCTGGAAAACGAGCCTCTCCTCGTTGCACGCATCCCAAAAGGGGCGGGTCACCTCGTCCGGCTCAAGCGAGGGACGATCCTGGTGAGCCATCATTCACCCCTTCTCAGGACAATCGCTCCATGGGTATTCATGCCCAGACCGTGTCCAGTTACGAGCGCCTGCTTTGCACCCTCCACTTGGCGATCTGCGCACTGGCCGCGAAGCTGCCTCACCGCTTCGATTACGTGAAACATCCCTCCCCCGAAACCCTCGGAGAGGAGGCCGCCTGCGGTGTTGCTGGGAAGAGAGCCGGAAAGCCTTAGATTGCCCTCGGCCACGAAACGCCCGGCCTCCCCCCGGGGGCAGAACCCGTAGCCTTCGAGCTGCATGAGCACGGCGATGGTAAAGCAATCGTAGAACTGCACGAGGTCGATGTCCGCCGGGCCGATGCCCGCCATGGCAAATGCGGTCCGGGCCGCCCGAGCGGCTGGAAGCTCTTCGAAGTAATGGTCGTGGCGAAGCCCCCCGAGGCAGTGCGCCTGCCCGAACCCGGCTACCTCGACGGGTGGTTGCGGCCCGTCGCGTGCCAGGTCGAAGGAACTCACTACCACGGCTCCCGCGCCGTCGGAGACGAGGCAGCAATCCAAGACCCGCAAGGGCTCGACGACGAAGCGAGAAGCGAGATAGTCGTCGATCTTTAGGGGCTCGCGCTCCTGGGCGGCGGGGTTTCGGCTTGCATGCTCCCTAAAAGTGATCGCGACCTCTCCCAGATCTTCTTCTCTGGTGCCGAAGAGGGCCATGTGGCGGCGGGCGGCAAGCGCGTGGATCCCCACGGCACCGAAAAGCCCGAACGCGCTCTCCTCCCCTCTGCCGTAACTCCAGGTTCCCGAGGCCCGAGAGGGAGCGTCTCCGAAGACGCAGACGCAAGCCCGGCAAAGGCCCGCTTCGATCGCCATGGCCGCTCGCTGAACCATGGCGACGGCGCTGGCACCGCCTAGGACCTCGGAGTAAGTGTAGGCGGGATCCAGCCCGAGCATGCCCCCGAGCCGCAAAAAGTGGGGCGTAATCCCCTCGATGACGCCCTGTGAGTACCCCGCCTCGGTTATGAACCCGTCCACGTCCACAGGCTTAAGCCCCGCGTCTGCCACGGCCGCCTTCACCGCCTCGGCCTGAAGCGCCCAAGCGGAGCGTCCCAGGCTCTTCCCCAGTGGGGTATTTCCTACCCCAGATATGCAAGCGGGACGCTTTCTTCTCTGCACGCAACCTCCCGCGGAAAGCCGGCCTCCCTTCGCCGGTCACAGGTTGAGGCGAAGCGCCCGGATCGCGTTTTCGCGCAAGAGCTTGCGCTTGACCCCGCTGGGCAAGCCAAGCTCCTCGACATCCGCCCTGGCTCGAGAAAAAGAAACCAGCGGATAATCGGTTGCCCAGAGCACCTTGTCCTGGCCGTAGGTGCGGACGAATTCCTTGAACGACTCCGGCCAGAACTTGGCCGGTCGGGCCGACGTCTCCACGTAAACGTTTGGATGCTTCCAAGCGAGAATCATCATCTCCTCGTGCCACGGTTGGCCCAGGTGACACCCGACGATGGTGAGCTCCGGAAAGGCAAGCGCCACTTCGTCCAGATAGATGGGGCGGCCCGGTTCGGAAGGTAGCCTCGGGCCGGTGTGGCCCACTTGGATGCAGACGGGCACATCGAGCTCGCAGCACTTCGCGTAAAGCGGCCAGTACATTTTTTGATTGGGCGGACCGCCGGTCATGCCATCGCCGTAAGCGTACGGCTCGAGCCGCAGGATTCTGATCCCGAGGTCCTTTACCAGATGCTCGACTTCGCGAACTACTTCCATCGGCCGCTTGCGAGGATCCACGGTGCCGGCTCCGACGAAGCGGTCGGGGTAGCGCCGCACGTAAGCGGCTACCTGCTCGTTCGGCATGATCTCCAGATCACCGTAGTGGAAGGCAGAGAAGACAACGATGTCCACGTCCGCCGCGTCCATCTCCGCTATCATCTCCTCGGCTGACATCCCGCGCGTCATGACGTCGTCGACCTTGTAGCGGCGGAATATGTGGAGAAACTCCTCCGGCCAAAGCTTCGCGGCCTCTGGCGTGATGAGCGATCCCCAAGCGTCGATCGCCCCGATCTTCTCGAGTGGTTGGCTGGCTGCCATTTCTTCCCTCCTTCCCGCAGGGCCTCGCCACGCTCGATCCCCGCCTCCAGCGCGGCTGAGCATTGTTCTTAATATGAACGTTATTCATTGTCAACCCCGACCTCTTCCTCAATGCCCTCGCACGCGCGCAGTCGCCGTGCGGCTGGCAGCGCCGAGGATGACGACACTGGCGATGCCCCCGGCCGCGCGTAGTTGCCACCAGGCACCTCCTCTGAATCCGCGCCCCCGCCGCGTTCCCTCCGCGCATGCGCACCTGCCGCCAAGCACGATCGCCCTACCGACCGCAGGCGCGCGATGCCCCCGCGCACGCGTAGTTGCCACTAGCGACCCCGTGCAAGGCGGGCGGTCTTGGGCCCCGCGATCAAAGATCACGAGCGCCGCCTTCGCCCCCTTTTGGTTCGCGCAGCACGTTTGACCTGGCTTTTCGTGTGTGCGAAGTTTGGCGATCAATGAGCGTCGAATTAGCGAGGAGGATACGTGACATGACGCTGCGACGGCACCTCGTCATAGCGGCCTGGGCGCCCATGCTCGTGATCTCCCCGGTTTCTCGGGCAAGCGGCGATGTCGCGCCTGGGGAGGTGATCAACCGATCGAACGCGGAGAAAGTAAAGGACCTCGTCTCTCCGGGCATTTACTGGTGCGTCCAGCACGGCCTTCCCATGACCATCGGCGAGACCAAGTCCGTCCCGTGGCCGCGCGAATACAAGGAGGCAACGGAAAAGTACTCCTCGCAGGTCAAGCTCGGAGACGACGGGATCACGCTTCTCAACTATGTCGCCGGCCAGCCGTTCCCCAACGTCCAGTCGAGCGATCCCCATGCCGCCATAAAGGTCATGCACAATTTCAATTACCGGCCGCCGGGAACGGATGATCTCGACTTGCGCAACTTCGACGCCGACACCGGCCCGATCTCCCTCGACCACCCGCTCCAGGTCGAAAGGCACTTCCTGATCGACCATTTCCGGCGGCTCTACTACGTCGGCAGGCTCTTCGTGGACCCGAAGCCGGAGCTGCCGAACCCGGATGGCATTCACTACAAGGAAACGTTGCATCCGCTGCTGGAGCCGTTCGATCTCAAAGGGGTGGGCATGACCTACTGGCGCTACCTCGATCCGGCCAAGCAGGACGATAGCTGGCTTTATATGCCATCGCTTAGGCGGGTGCGGAGGCTTTCGACGGCGCAAAGGTCGGATGCACTCTTTGGACAGGATACCGATCAGGACAGCTACGCCGGTTACGCCGGCCAAATAAACTGGATGACCTGGAAACTCGTCGGCGAACAGAAGATGCTCGCCATCTTTCACGCCAAGCACTTCCCGGTCAAATGGACCGAGGGCGCCGCCGACTGGGCGATGGACGAGGTGTGGGAGCCGAGGGACGCCTACGTGGTCGAGGGGGTGTCAAAGCTGCCGCAGTACGCGTACTCCAAGCGGGTCCTCTACATCGACAAGGAAACCTTCGCGATCGCCTATAGCGACATGTACGACCGCGCGGGCGAGCTGTGGAAGGTGTGGATAAACGCGATCAACTTCGCCAACGAAGCTTTTCCTGGCTCCCCCGTTAAGTACCACTACCCGGAGTTGATTTATCCCGCGATAGTAATGGTCGACATGCAGCTCATGCACGCAACCAAGGCTTCCCTTCCGAGCCACCGCTTCCCCGGCGAGCCCGGCTGGTACTTCAACTTCGGCGACAAAGAAGGTACGACCGAGGACCAGTTCACGATCGCCGAGCTCATCTCGTCGGGACGGTAAAGCAGGGAAAGGCAGCGATGCTTGCCAGGCAAGCCTCGTACGTGCCGAATGGCGATCCCACCATCCGCCCGGTGGCGAGTCTCGCGATCTCTAAATGGATACCATCGATCGGAAAGCTCGAACCCTCCAGATCCCGGGCGCCTTCCTCTTCTTTGGCGGCCTCATCTGCGGCTTGGCAATAACGGCCATGACGAATCCCGGGATGGGTGCTCTCGTCAGCTAGAAGGCGTCGTGGACGGAGCGTTCCCGATGGCCTCGGAAGGAGCGAAACAACCCCGATCGCAGGCGCGACTCATGCGGGCGCGCTCCGGCAAAAATTATTTGGATGCGGGGAGCCTTTGTCCGCTTGGGACCGCCATGGCGGTGGCGTGCGCTCTTTTAATGAGGGGCCTCGTCCGAAAAGCCAAGAAGCGATAACCTAAGGCCGTTTCATTCCCGCGGTCCCGCCCCCTGCTGGGTTTTCATTTCGTCGTTCGACGGCGGCCAGATCCTTGGCCGGTCCGAGATCCCAAGGGACCCTAGCTCCGCCGTTCGGCCTAAACCGATATCCGCGGGGGGCCACTATGCGGCAAGGCTTGCGACGATCCACAGTCACACCAGACGAACGAAAGGGGTGGCAGAGGAGTTGAAGCCGGACGATATTCCAAAGGATCTGATCGATCGGCTTCTCGCCCTCGGCCTTACCGCCGAGGACTTGACGGCGGCACAGTCGTTGGACGAGATGGTCTGGGAGCGCGTGGTTCTAGGTGCAGGTCCCGAGCTCGCTGTCTGAGGATATCGCAACGCAAGCAGGCTTGGAGGCACAACGAGCGCGCGAGTGGCTCGAAGCCGCAGGCTTGCGCCTCTCCGCTGACACGAGATTTTTTCGCAGCGACGTCGGCATGTTCGAACTCTTGCGAAAGTCTATTTCGACCTTCGGAGAGGAACTGACGCTGCGCGCGGCCCGTCTCTCCGGCCACCATCTCGCCTCCATAGCCGATGGCCTCTCCGCGTTCAATGCGGTTACCTTTGGAGACCTTCCCAACGATCGATCGGGTGCGTGCCAGAATCGCGGCGAGGTGGACAGGCGAGTTCCCGCCGGCCACGCTCCCGCCGCTTATGCGCCTTCGCAGCGTCGCATCACGCCACCGCGCGAAGCGCTCTTCGCCGCGTGCCGAGACTTCGCATCCAACGCGGCGCGTAGCGGTAGGCGTCGTGGATCTCGTCGGCTTCACATCCAGAGCGAGCGCGATCGACTTTCGCCTCGCTTTCCTCGCTCATCGAAAGGTTCGAGCCGCGCGCCAGCCAGATTCTCGCCGCACGCGATGGCCGGGCGGTCGAGTTCATAGGCGACGCGGTCATCCTTACCATCGTGAATTGTGCCGGCTCCGCCGCTGCCACGCTCGAGCTGGTCGAGACCTTCGGCACCGAGAGCTCGAACTTCACCCCCAGGGGCGGGATAGCAACCGGGCCGGTGCTTGCGCGCGGCGGCGATTTTTTCGCCCCCGTGGTGAACCTCGCCGGTAGAATCGCGGAGGTCGCCGCGCCGGCGGAGGTGCTCGTTGCGGCCTCGATCCGAAAGGCCCTCGATGACAAGGGGCTCTGCAGCCCGGCCGGGCGGCGGATGCTCGAGGGATTCCCGGAGCCGGTCGAACTCGGGACCGTCATGCGGCCCTAAGCCTGGAGCACAGCAGTGGGTATTGCGCCCAGCGCTTCTGGCAGGCCTGTGTGCTGCCGTCCTGCATCGGCTTTAGGCGGGGATCCTTGGAGGTTGATTCGAGCCCTGCTCAAGGTGTACGAAACGAGAGGCTAGGGCAGGGGGCTCCCAGAGGGCTTCCGCCTTGCCTCCGAAAGCGGCCGTGGTGGAGCAGCTTCCTGGACCACGAAAACGGAGTGAAAACGCTTGGGCTTGACCGCGCTCGAGGCAACACCATCTGCAAATGCATGCCGGCCGGGAGGCCGCATACGCAACCTCACCTGGATTCTCTTTATTCTCGGTAGCCTCGCGCTACTCGGAGCGTCGTGTTATCGGGCCGCGACATTTCCCTTCACCCACGACGAAAGCTTGAGTTTCGCCATTTTCAGTTGGCAACCCGCCTGGGGGAAAAGCGCCAACAACCATCTGCTCAACACTTTTTTGATGCAATGGTGTTCGAAGCTATTCGGCGATTCCGAGCTCTCGTTACGCCTCCCCAACCTGCTGGCTCACGCAATCTACCTCCTGTGCACGGTGGGGCTGATCAGGCGTCTCGATCATTCATTGGTACAGATAACCGGCTTCGCTCTGCTCAATCTCAATCCATTCTTGCTCGACTTCTTCTTCCTGGCCCGTGGCTATGGCCTGGCGCTCGCGTTCATGCTGCTGAGCCTCTATTCGCTGCTTCGTGCGTTCGAGGAGCACCGGCAAGCAGGCACGGGGAGGTACGCCTATCTCTGCGCCCTGGCGGGATCCTTGGCAGTGCTCGCTAATTTTTCCTTCCTCAATTACTTCCTTCCGCTGCTCCTCGCCGACACCGGGCTGCTGCTCACCGATGCCTCGTCGCGGCGACTCAACCGCAGCCGAATAGCGGCCGGCCTTGGGTTATTGTCCGCGGGCGGTCTGTTCATCGCCGTCATCATCTCCAGGCTCCTCCAATTGAGCGAGCAAGGGCAGTTGTACTTCGGGGGGCGAAGCGGCTTCATAGAAGATACCGTCGGCAGCCTGGTGAGAGCCTCGCTTTACGTGGCGCCTTATGCGGACCGGAGCGAAAGGGCCCTTTGCTCGGCCGTCATCGCAGCGTTCCTCGCATGCTTTCTGCTTGGGCTCTACCTCCTCTTTTCCCGCAAGGAGGTTACGCGGTTCACGCTCTCATTGGGAATCCTCGCCGTGGCCGTGGCCCTGCCCATCTTTCAGCACAGGTTCTTCTCGATCCTCTTTCCGATCGAACGCGCCGCCCTGTATTACCTCCCCCTGTACGCAGCTCTCTTGACCCATGCCTTCGACGAGGCGGCAAAGCTTTGCCGGCGGCGGTGGCAAAAGATGGCGATCCTGGCGCTACCGCTGGCGGTGGCCGCGATTTCCTGCTGGCATTTTTGCCACAGCTTCGACACGCGCTTTTGTTACAACTGGTGGTACGACGCCCACAACCACGAGGTTCTCGAGATCATCGACCGGGACCGGGCACGCAACTTCCCGGGCCGAACCGTTACCCTAGGGAACAGTTGGCTCATGGAACCGTCGCTGAACTTTTACCGCATCACCCGGAACTACACCTGGTTGAGCCCGGTTACGCGAATGCCGATAAGAGCCCGCAACAACGATTACGTTTACGCCTTCGAGCCGGAGGTAGCGCCGCTTCTGGGAGAACCCCACGTCAAGCTCGCTTCCTACCGCGATACGCAAACCGTCCTACTGCGGATGAATGCGGCACCTCGCTTACCGCAACGCCGACCCGGGACGCCGCTCGATCTCAGGTAAAGCCGCAAGCGGCGGGCCTCCGGGCTAACCCCGCCGCACGTCCAGGTTCATCAGAAGATCTTCCATCTCACGCCAGATATCCGAGGTGTTGTTGGTCATGATTACGAGATCCCGCCAGTTTCCCTCCACGTCCACGACGTGGCGGCGCAAGACGGCCTCTCGCTTGAATCCGACCCGCTGGAACACTTTGATGGCTTGGTGCTGATCGGTCGTCATCTGGCTCATGAGGCGCTCGATCCCCCGCGCGGCGGCGTGCTGAACCAGCTCTCCTACGAGCAACGTCCCTAAGCCGGAGCCCTGATAGGAGCGCGCCACGACACAGCGAATCTCGCCGCTCTTTCGCTGCCAGCCGTGCTGGTTCAAATGCAACGTGGCGTCGGCGACGATCGCATCGTCGGCAGTGGCGAGGATGGGAAGAACCGAGTTGTAGTCGGTGTTCTTTACCCACTTCTCGATCACCTCCCGGTTGGTGACGTCGCTTTTCAAGAAGAGCCTGTCTTCGGCGGGAAGGGACTTGAAAAAGGCGACGAGCCCCTCCAGATCGCTCTCCACCATCGGCCGAAGCGTCACCTCCCGGCCGTCGCGAAGCCTAGCTTTCTTAGGATACCTCTCCATGGCGACTCTCCCTGGAGCCCACACACGTGCGTCGAAGCGCCATCCTGGCTCCGATAGCGGGCGGGCGCCCCACTAGGTCATGCCGCTCGTTCGCCCCTTCGCCAAGCGGCACGCTTGCCCCGCTCCGCCCCCAGTTTACACCAGGTCACGCCCGCGCGTAAACCTCAGACCTCGCACTGCGCCTCGACCTCGCCGGGCGCCGCTCTAGTGCAGTTGCGAAGACGCTTGCGAAGCCCCGCCCAGGAGCTTTTTCCCGTACTCGTAGCCGGTTTCGAACGCGTTTATGTTGAGCTCTATGGTGCGCGCAGGCACCGTGCTCTCGATCGCCTTGCGGGCGCCTTGGGCGCTCACCACTTCGCTTATCGCGGTAAGGAAACCCACCATGACCACGTTTAGGATCATCCTGCGCCCCATCTCCTCGGCGAGGCGGGTGGCCGGTACTCTGTAAATCCGAGCGCAATCCGCCGCATCGGCCTGCACCAGGTCTTCCTCGAGCAGAAGAAGCCCGCCTTCCCGCAGCTCGGGCCGGTATTTGGTATAGGCTTCCTGCGACATCAGCACCATCACGTCGGGATGCGTTACGTAGGGATAGAGCACGGGCTCATCCGACACTATGAGCTGGGCGCTACAGGCGCCGCCTCGCGCCTCCGGGCCGAAGGATTGGGTGAGGGTGGCGTGGCGGTTGTCGAAAATCGAAGCGGCCTTGCCGACGATGATCGCCGAGAGGATCACTCCCTGGCCGCCGAACCCTCCGATCTTTATTTCCGTGGTAGCCACTTCTTATTCCCCATAGGGCACGAATCTGCTGCCCAGAGCCTTCTTGAGCTGCTCGTTTTGTGCCTCGATGAAAGTGGGCCGATCGCGATTCACGAAGTTGCCGCACACGATCTGCCCCTGGAACCCGATCCCCACGGTGCGCGTGTCAGCCTTGTGATCTATGACCGAGTTCTCCTTGAAAAAGCGCATCATGTCGAGCCCGTCTCCCAAGCGGTTTCGCCTCTCGTACAGAGTGGGACACGGGGTTATGATCTCGACGAAAGAAAAGCCTTTCTTTTCCATGGCCTCGGCCATCGATTTGGCGAGCTGCCGCACGTGAAAGGCGGTCCAGCGGGCCACGTACACGGCGCCGCAGGAGTCGGCGAGGAAGGGAAGGTTGAACGGAGGCTCGGAGTTACCGTAGGGGGAAGTGCTGGCGATCGCCCCTTCGGGAGTCGTCGGCCCCACCTGGCCGCCGGTCATCGCATAGGTGAAGTTGTTCACGCAAAACACGGTGATGTCGATGTTGCGCCGAGCGGCATGGATAAGGTGGTTTCCCCCGATTGCGGCCAGGTCGCCGTCTCCGCTGTAAACCACGACTTTGAGCTTGGGGTTGGCGAGCTTGAGCCCCGTGGCGAAGGGAATCGCACGGCCGTGGGTGGTGTGAAAGGAATCCACTCGCACGTAGCCCGCCACCCGTCCCGTGCATCCTATCCCGGACACCACCGCCACCTGATCGAGCGGATAACCGCAACGCTCGAGCGCCCGGGCGAAGCAGTTTACCGTAGTCCCAATACCGCAGCCCGGGCACCAGATATGGGGCATCCTGTCACTTCTTACCAAACACTCTACCGGGTTGGGTGCGACGGCCTCGGCCGCGCACGCTTCCGCCTGCCTCATTTCGCTGCCTCCTCGATAGCAGCCGCTATCGCCTCTGGATCGTGGACCGAACCCCCCGCGTGGGGCACCGGCACGACCCGATCGATCCCGACCAGACGCTGCGCCTCGAGCACCACTTGCCCCAGGTTGAGCTCGGGAAAAACGAACTTGCCGACTTTCCGTCCGAGCGCCTGGATCCGCTCCTCGGGAAAGGGCCAGACGGTCCTGAGCCTCAAATGCCCGACCTTGATCCCTTTGGCGCGCGCAAGCTTGATCCCCCGCAGCGCCACCCGGGAGGTGATCCCGTAGGAGAGTACGACCACGTCAGCCCCTTCGGTATCGGTTTCCTCGAAATCGGCGATCTCCCCCGCGCGCTTTCGGATCTTGTCCACCAGCCGGCGCACGAGCCTGTTTTGGGCCTCGGCATTTATTACCGGATACCCTCTTTCGTCGTGGGTAAGGCCGGTGGTGTGGAAATGGTATCCATCACCAGCTTTCGCGAAATCGGGAACGAGGTCGCTCCCTGCGGCGTAAGGCATGTAACTGTCGGGGTCGGCCGAGGTGTAGCGCCTCTCTTCGACCTCGATCTCCTCCGGCCTGGGGATCACGACCTTCTCGGTCATGTGCCCGACGCACTCGTCCATCATCAGGAAAACCGGGCAGCGAAAACGCTCCGACAGGTTGAAGGCGCGAACGCAAAGCTCGAAGCACTCCTGCGGGGAAGAGGGAGAGAGCGCGATGATCTCGTAGTCGCCGTGCGAACCCCACCTGGCCTGCATCATGTCGGCTTGCGCCGTAAGCGTGGGAAGGCCGGTCGAAGGGCCGCCGCGCTGGACGTCGATGAAAACTACCGGCACCTCCATCATGACCGCGAGCCCGATGTGCTCCATCATGAGCGAGAAGCCCGGGCCGGAGGTCACCGTGAGCGCCTTTTTGCCCGCCCACGACGCGCCAATCACCGCGATCGAAGAGGCAAGCTCGTCCTCCATCTGGATGAACATGCCGCCCACCTCGGGAAAACGCGCGCAAATTCTCTCGACCACCTCGGTAGAGGGAGTTATTGGATACCCGGCCGCGAAGCGGCACCCCGCCGCCAGCGCTCCCTCACAGGCGGCATGGTCGCCGTCTAGGAAGTGCGCTCCCGTGAGAACGCCCTTGGGATCTGCTTTCATCTCCTGCTCGCTCTCCTAAAATATCGCTAGCGCCGCTCGCCTCAGTCCTTCGTGGCGTAGATGGCGAAGTCGGGGCAATACATGCCGCAGAGGTCGCAGGCCGTGCACGCGTCCGCATCCACCACCTCGGGTGGATGGTAGCCCTTCTTGTTGAACTGCTTGGACATCTCCAGCACGTGCGTGGGGCAGAAAGCGACGCAAAACCCGCATCCCTTGCATCGCTCCACGTCGATGTGAACCGTGCCGAGCTTCTTCTTGGGCTTCTTCGGCTTAACGGCCTCAGCCTGCACAGCGCTCATTTCAAGTCCTCCTTCGACCGGAAAACCCGCGCCTCGCCAAGCCAAAGCCTAACGCGTGCCCGGGGGAGAATCAATTTCAAACCGATCCGGCGAGCCAATTATGATCCTAAAATTTTTCTTTTCAAGACCCGGTCTAAGTGTTAGGAGAGCTAATAGCCGTCGCGCCCTCTGGCTGCGGCTCGATGCCCCGGCGGATGAGCTCCCACAGCTCTCGCTTCTGCTCCGCCAGGCCCTTGGCGGTAAACGGCGCGCCCCTTCCCAGCAGGCCCTCCAGTACCGGCGCGGCCGTGAAGTAAAAAACGTTCGCTCCGAGTAGAAAATAGATGAAACGCACGGGGTCGATCGGCCGAATCTTCCCCTTTTGGCTCGCGCGTTCAAAGAAGTCTATCCCCATCTTGATTATCGGAATAAAGTGGCGGCGAAGGAGCAGCCGGTGAAAGCGTCCTCGATCCACGATCTCGCGCTGCACGATGAAAAGAAGGCTCACATGCTCGGCGGTGAAATCCACCGCGAACTCGACCGCCTGGCGCAGTAACGAGAGCTCGTCCCCGCCCTCGCGCAAAAACTGTCGGATGCGGCTGCGAAAGTAGGCAAAGAGGTTGTCTATCACCGTAGCGAAGAGGTTTCGCTTGTCGCGAAAGTAATAGAAGATGAGGCCCTTGTTTACCCGGGCTCGCGCGGCGATCTCGCGGGTGGTGGCACCGGCAAAGCCGCGCTCGGCGAATACCTCCTCGGCCGCCCGAAGTATCGCTTCGGCAGCGGGCCCAAGCGAGCGGCCACCTTCCCTGCCCGCACTCCCGAGCCGCGAGGGCTCGCGGCGAGAAGTCATCGCTTGACGCATCGTATCCTTCCGGCAAAACCGTGGCCCTCGCTCCCTGCCATTTTTTTTCTGGCCGTGCCCTCTGGTGTGGCAGGGTGCCCGGGCCAACCACCGATTGCATCCCGCGCGATCCGATCCTCCAGGATTGTCTCTCTCCCCCTTCTTTCCTCGACGCGGCTGCTAGAAATCATAGCGCACCTCGAGCTTAAGCTCATCGTGGTCCCCGAACTGGCCGATCGCGCGATTGCGCGGCCCACCGATGGAGCGAAGCTCAGCCGTGACCGTAAGCGCCGCAACCGGCTGGTAAGAAACCCTAGGCCGGGCGAAAAACCCGCCGCCCACGGAAACCCCCCCCTTCGCCTCGAAAAGCAGGTGCCCGTCCCAAAAATCGCGCCTCAGGGTCGCACCAAGGAGCGTCTCGACTTCGTCTTCGATGAGGCCGGGCTCGTGGTCGCGGATTACCGTTTGAAGAAGTTGCAAGAGGACAAAGGTGCGGGCCAAGTCGGTCGTTCCGATGAGGCTTCGCGAGAGCGTCTCGCTTACCGTGTAGTCCGCGGCAAGGCCGTATTGCACGGCGTCCTTTTCCACCAAGACATCGGAGAAATCCAGAGGAAGCACGATTGGCTGTCCGCTCTCCGATACGATTCTGACCACTTCGGAGAGATCGACTCCGGCCGTTCGGCCGGCAAGCGAGCGCTCGACTAGACGGTTGAAGAGCCTACCGCGCACGTAAGCCGCCTCCCCTCTCACCGCCACCGGTCCCGCCGCGCCGGAGAAGTCGAATCCGAAAACGTCTATCTTCTTGAGTCTTGGCCGAATGGCGACGTCGGCCAGAAAACCGACAGGCTGGGGTCCTCCGGGAGCGGGACCGATGGTAGTCTCGCCAGTTGCCGCAAACGTAGGCAGCTTGTCGTAGCCGTGAAAATAATCGATTGCGACGTCCAGGCCCCAGATGCGCCGGCCAAGCTGCAAGCCCGCCTCGGAGTTTGCCAGCGTACGAGCCGGCATATCCACATCGGGGTAGCTCGCACTTACCAGCACGATCCCCTCGGGGGCCGCTATTTCCTGCGGAATGCGAAAGAGCGGAAAGAACCAGCGGTCCTTTTCTCCCGCCAGACGATACGGAACAAAAAACGGAACCCACACCCCCTCGATCGTCCACTCCCCGAAATAATAGTCGCCCACCGCCGCCGGCACCCCGATCTTACGCTCCATCTCGGGCCGCAGTACGAACTCGCTCCAATCCTCGGGATTGAAGTTGTCGGTGAATTGAAACTCGTCCATCCGCCCCCAAGAAATCTTCTGCTTCCCCAACCTCAAATCGAAATCGGCGAGATACAGATCCAAGAAAAGCTCGTCTAGGGTTACGTACCAATCCTTGTCCTGGTAGGCATCGTCGAGCGTAACGAGGGGCGTGCGACCGCGAGCGTCGTTGATCCGGCCGTCGTATCCCCCGCGAATCCTCACGAGAAAGCGGCGGGAGCCAGGGCGCTTCAAGACGGACTCGACCTCGAGGTCGGCCGAGGGATCCTGGCTAGGAGTATCGCGGTCGAAGCGAAAGGCGTGGTAAGTCCTGAGGAAACCGCCGATCGTGAGCTTTCCGAGTGGCGTGTCCCCTTGCGCGCCAAGAGCGGGCAGGCAAAAACTCCAAGCGCCGGCGAGGGCAAGGGCGGTGGAAGAGAGGCTAAGAAGGCGGCGCCGCTTTGGGTTTCTACTACCTTCCTCGCTTGAGGCGCCGCTCGGTGAAAAGGTCATCGTCCAGCCCACTATCATAGCGTACCGACTCGAACTCGAGCCTCGTGGCGTGGCCGGTCTGCACGTTTTTCATCTCTATTCGCATGGCGGTCGGATAGCCCCCGACGGAGCGCACGTCGCCAAAGCGCGCCTGTTTTAGCAACGCGAGCTCCGGGTCGTAGAAATCGACCCGCACGGGAAGGAAATTCTCCTTATCGATCCAGCTTACGACCTTGCCGTAGTTGCCCGGCTCTTTCGGAACGCTCGAGACGACGTAGCACTGCCGCCCATCGACGGCCTCTTCCCCCACCCGCTCGTGGGTGCGCTCGTCCACGTCTATATCGGTCATGTCCTCGTAGCTGAAATCGGTCCCCATGAAGCTCTCCCCCTTCGAGGAAGCACCGATTCGGCGCACCCGCCCGAGATCGGGAAGATAGAGCCATTCCTCGTCGTCGGAGCCGGTGTGGGACCACACGAGAAGCCCCGTCCCTTCGATGTCGGCGGGAGAGGTGAAGAAGAGAAGCGTCTTTCCGTCATCTCCGTACTTCTTGTGGTAAACGATCATCTCGCGCCGTGTGACGTCCCCCCGCTTGCTCACAAGCTCCATCGCTATCTCGCTCGTCTGGTCTTTCCCCGGCTCCCGCGCCGCCTTAACCTTCACCATGATGTCACGGCCGGAAAGCTCCGCGCGCGAAGCCGGCAAAAAGAAAAGCAGCGTTGCAAAGATCGCTACCGTGCCGCTCGCAAACCGCCCGCTCGCTTTGCGCATACTCACTCTCCCGCGGCCGGCCGAAGCCACGTCATCGGCGCCCCCCGGCACGGCCTCTGCTATCGGCCAGAAAATCGTGACCATCCTCCTCGAGGCGGGGACCGAGGGTTGGGATCGCCTCGAGTCGCTCCGCCTCCTCGGCTCCGTCGGTCCTCGAGGCCTGCTTCTTTTCCCTCCTCGAGAAAACGAAGCGCGGCTCGAAAATCAAGAGAGCCGCAGGTATGAGTACCAGGGATCCCACGGCGCTTACCATCATGGTAAGCGGCACGCACTGAGCGAGCAGCCGGTGGACGAGAAGATTCGAGGTCGCAAGCGTGGCGTAGCCGGCGGAGATCGCCGTCGCGACAAACAGAATCGCCTTGCCCGAGGTCCTAAGCGTCGCGCGCAAAGCCTCCTCGACATCCCCCCTTCTTCGATACTCTTCGCGCAGCCGGTAGATCAAGTAAATCGCGTAGTCGGCCCCTATCCCCACGGCCATCGCCGCTACGGTAGCCGTCCCCATGTTGAGCCAGATTTGGAGGAACCCTAGGCCGGCGAAATTCACCATCACCGCAACGACAAGGGGAAGAAGAACGAATAGACCGGCCGCCGGGGAGCGGAGCACGAACGAAGAGACCAGGTAGATCACACCAGAGATCTGGCCGATGTTCATGATCTTGCCATTTATCATCTCCGCATTGACGGCCGCCCCCACGGGGCCGCCACCCCCGATAGCCACCGTGGCGAGCTCCCCTATGTCGTGTTCCTTTAAGTAGCTCTGGCACTTGGCGATCACTCGCTCGACCGTCTTGGCGTCGTCGTGCTTGAGGTACGCCCAGATCAACGCCTTGTTGTAGTTGGGGTCGACGTAGCGCTCGAAGTCGTCCGGGTCACCAGAGATGCTGTAGAGCAAGAGATACTGGGCGATGAGCCGGCGATTCTCCGGTATTCTGTGATAGCCGGGATCGTCCCCGTGCATGGCCTCGTTCATGCGCATGATGAGGTCGGCCACCGACTGCGTCTTGTTGACCAACCCGGTCGAGAGGAGGAAGGATTGCAAATCGGCCATGGACTTGAGCACCCTCGGGTCCTTGATTCCTCCCGGCTCCTTCGCCCGGTAGAGCACGTTGAAGGGCATGAGCCCACCGAGGTATCTCTCCATGGCTTCCGAGGAAAGGCGAGCTTCGTTGTCCTCCGGAAGATAGAGGCGCATCGCGTTGTCCGCCACGATCAGCCTCGCTCCCACAAGCGACGTCCCGACGATCGCAGCTCCCGCGCCGAGCGCCAGCCACCTGGCGCGGGGCCCAAGGAGCGCAAGGGCCGTGGCGTCGAGCACCCGGTCGAGCCACTTCTGCGAAAACTCTCTCCTCCCCCTGGGAGGCGGAATCAGCGAGCGGCAAGCCGGGATGAAGGTCATCTCGAGGACGAGCGCGCTCATGATACCGAGCGCCGTGAAGAGTCCGAATGCCCGGATGGTATCTATCTCGAAAATGAGGAGAGAAAGAAACCCCGCCGCGGCAATGCCGCCGGCCGTCAGCATGACCGTCCCGATCTTCGTCGTAGCCAATACGACCGCGGTCTCGCTGTCATGGTCGCGGGCGAACTCCTCGTAGCGCTTGAGGATCTGGATCGAGTGCCCGGCCGCCACCGCCATGATGAGAATGGGCGTCATCGAGTTCCAGCCGTCCATGTGCACGCCCGCAAGAGCCATCAGACCCAACCCCCAGGCTACGCTACCGAGCGCCGTAACGAGCGGAAGGAACATCCCCTGTAGAGTACCGAAGGCCAGGTAGAGGACGAAAGCGATCACGACCAGAGCAACTGCGAAGTGGCCCGCCATCTCGCGCGCGTACTTCGAAAAGTAATGGATATAGATCGGCATTCCGGTGAGGTAAACCGCCGTGTCCTCGCTTCGGTGGCGCAGCGCGACTTCCTCCAGTCGCGAATAGATCTCGTCGTCCGGCACCCCTTCCTGAAAATCGAGGTAAACCGCGGCCGCCCGCCCGCTCTGCGCAACGATCGAGTTTACGTACATGGGATTGCGAAACACCGCCCGGCGAAGCTCCTCGATCTCCCTCTCGGTGCGCGGCACGCGCTCCATGAGCGGAGCCACCTCGATCCCTTCTTCGGTGCCGCGAATATCTTTGACCTTGCGCGCGGCTAGGCTGAGGACGTTGGCATCCAAAACGCCTTCGATCCCGAGCACCTCGTCGGTCACGGCCTTGACCGTCGCGAGTACCGGCCTATTCCAAATCGTGCCCTGCTTGGGCACGATCAAAAACATACAGACTTTGCGGCCACCGAAGCGGCTTCGGATTTCGCGGTCCGCCTGCACGAACGGGTGATCCTTGGGGAGATTGGCGTCGTGGTCGACGTAAACTTCTAGCGACGGGATCTTAAGCGCCAAGAATGCCGTGGCCGCAAGCGAGCCGAGGATGACCGCGATCCGGTGTCTGACGACGAACTCGACGTAGCGGCGCATCACAAACCTCGCACCTCGCGCGGGTCGGGGGGGCCAAGCGCCCGAACCCCCCCGGCTGAGCGGGCAAGCCCCGCGCAAGCCGAGGGTACTTCCCCACCGGCGCACACCTCATGCCCCAGGCCTCCGGTGCAACCGCCCTTCGCCCCGTTCGGCATCGCCATCGATAAGCCCGTTCCCGATTTGACCATTTGGTCAAACACATCGTCAAGCTACTCCCGCCGCAAAGGCCTGTCAACGCATCTCGAAGGGATATTCCCGACGCGACATTTCTTTCGCTTTCTCGGTAGGTTACGTGGTTTTAATCTGCGACCGTCGGCCGTTCCATCGAAGAAAGTATTTCGCGCTCGAAATGCTACCCACCCTCGTTGTTAATAGGGCGCCCTTATGTTTAAAGGTGAGAAATAGTAGCAGTGTTGATGGAGGAGCTTGGGGGGGGTCAAGTGGGACCGACCTTACATCGTCGGGGCGATGCCAGTGGCGGCAGCCAAGCCCAGTTCTTCCTCTCGCCCGCTCGGCCGTTCGAGCGCGCCGGAGGCTCGGCGCTCCCAGACTTCTTCTTGACCCTGCTCGTCGGGGGGATTAGCCTCTTTTGCGCTTATCCCGCGCTGGGGGAGGAGAGTAAATGAAAGAAGCGCCGGTCGATGCGCATTTTATGCTGCGTAAGCTTCATTCGCTAACCGGGCTTGTGCCGGTTGGCGCTTTTCTCTGCTTTCATCTCTTCGAAAATTCGAAGTCGTGGCGGGGCGAGGAGTATTTCAATCTGCACGTGGTCAAGGCAATCGAGGAGATGCATCTCGTTTGGGTTGCCGAGGTCGGGTTCATTCTGCTCCCCATCCTGTTTCACGCCCTCTATGGCGTGGTGATCTGGTGGCAGGGTCAATCGAACCTCGGGCGCTTTCCCTACGTGCGAAACTACATGTATTGGCTGCAACGGGCCACCGGCATAGTCGCGTTCGCGTTCATAATCACCCACGTCTATGGCACCAGGTACATGTCGCTCACCCAGCCGGAGGTCCACGCCAACCTCTTCGGTCACATGGTCCGCACTCTTTCCAACCCGTTGCAGTTGGCCTGGTATATCGTGGGAGTGGTGGCCTCGGTGGTGCACTTTGCCAACGGGCTTTGGCTTATGGGTATCACCTGGGGGATTACCGTGGGACCGCGCGCCCAGAGACTCTCCACGGCCTTTTGCTGCGCCGTCGGAATCGTGCTTTTGGCGCTCGGCATCCCGGGTCTTTTCGGGTTTCGCGGTTAAGGAGCGAATGGATAGATGGCAACTGACTCACCGAGAATCATCGTGGTAGGGGGTGGCCTGGGGGGCCTTTGGGCCACGATCAAGGCTGCCGAGGCGGGCTTCAAGGTAGCGCTCTTCTCCCTCTTTCCCGTCAAGCGCTCGCACTCGGCCTGCGCCCAGGGCGGCATAAATGCCGTGCTCGACACCAAGGGGCAGCGCGACAGTATCTGGCAACACATCGTGGACACCATTAAAGGTGGAGACTACCTTGCGGATCAGCCGCCGATAAAAACCATGTGCGAGGAAGCCCCGGGGCTCATCATGACCTTCGATCGCATGGGGGTAACTTTCAACCGCACCCCGGAGGGTCTCATGGACTTGCGGCTCTTCGGTGGTGTCAAGAACAAGAGAACGGCGTTTGCCGGCTCTACCACGGGACAGCAGCTTCTTTACGCCTGCGACGAGCAGGTGAGGCGCCACGAGGCGGCCGGACTCGTCGAGAAGCACGAGTGGTGGGAGTTTCTTTCGCTTATCAAGGACTCCCACGGGGTGTGCCGGGGGATCGTCGCCATGAATCTCTGGGACATGCACGTAGAGGCCTTTTCCGCCGATGCGGTGATCCTCGCGACCGGAGGTCTAGGATACATTTACGGGCGCTCCACCAATTCGACGAGCTGCACGGGCGCCGCCGCCTCCCGCGCCTACCAGCAGGGCGCGCTCTTCATGAATGGGGAGTTCATCCAGTTCCACCCGACGGCGATTCCGGGAGACGACAAGAATCGTCTGATCAGCGAAGCCGCAAGAGGCGAAGGGGGAAGAGTTTGGGTGCCGCGGGACCCGAAGGATACCCGCGATCCAGCCGACATCCCCGAGGCGGAGCGCTTCTATTTTTTGGAGGAGTGGTACCCGGCTTACGGCAACACGGTGCCGCGCGACATAGCTTCGCGGGCGATCTGGAAAGTGGTGAAAGAGATGGGACTCGGGATAGGCGGCGAGGACGTGGTTTATCTCGACCTCACCCACCGCTCGCGGGAGTTTCTCGACGCGCGGCTGGCCGGCATTTTGGAAATCTACGAAAAATTCGTGGGCGTCGATCCCCACACCCACCCCATGAAGATTTTCCCGACCGTTCACTACTCGATGGGAGGCCTCTGGATCGACTGGGAAAAGGAGAGCAAGACCGGTGGCATGAAGCAGCCGAGCCCCCGCAATCACCAAACCAGCATTCCCGGGCTCTTCGCCTGCGGGGAGTGCGACGGCGGGTACCACGGCGCCAACCGCCTCGGCGCGAACTCCCTTCTCTCGGCATCCTTTAGCGGGCGCGTGGCCGGCGAAAGCGCAAGTCTCTACATCAAGGGGCTCTCTACCACGCGGGGCTCGGTTCCACCCTCGCTCCTCGAGCAGGAGAAGAAGCGGCAGGAAGAGATCAACTCCAAGCTCCTTGCGTCTTCGGGCAAGGAAAACCCCTTCACGCTCCACCGGCGGCTGTGCGACATCATGTCGAACAAGGTGGGAGTGATCCGGGACAATAAAACCCTCGACGAGGCGCTAGCCGAGCTTGCGGAGCTCAAAGAGCGCTCGAAAAATATCGCGCTCGACGACCGCTCGACCTGGTCGAACTCCCCTCTGGCGCAGGCGCGGCAGATCCAAGACATGATCGTGCTAGGCGAGGTCATCGCCAAAGGGGCAAGGGTGCGAGACGAATGCCGCGGCTCGCACTACAAGCCGGAGTTCGAGCTAAAGATCCCCGAAGGGAAATTCCCCGGCGATCCAGAGTACGATCAGTACGTGGACAAGTGGATGGCGAATAACGAGAAGTGGCTGAAGACAACCGTGGCGAAACATACCGCGGCGGGCCCGGAGATCAGCTTCCGTGACGTGGATACATCGATTCTCCCGCCCGAAACGCCGCGCGATTACCGGTAAATAGGATCTCGCACGCTATGAAGCCTGAAAAGATACGGGTACGGATAAAGAGGCAGGATAGCCCGCAAACGAAGCCCTATTGGCAGGAGTTCGCCGTCCCCTACCGGGAGAGGCACAACGTGGTGTCCCTTCTCATGGCGATTCGCGAAAACCCGGTGACTTCCGCGGGCGAGAGGGTGGCGCCTCCGGTTTGGGATTGCAATTGCCTCGAGGAAGTGTGCGGGGCGTGCAGCATGAACATCAATGGCAAGCCGCGACAAGCCTGCTCCGCGCTCGTCGATCAACTGGAGCAGCCCATCGTGCTGGAGCCCCTTACCAAGTTCCCCGTGGTTAGAGACCTCATGGTAGATCGGCGGCGAATGTTCGAGGCGCTTCTCAAGGTGAGAGCCTGGATTCCGATCGATGGGGCTTACGATGTCCACACGGGAGCGCCGAGGATCTCGCCCAAGGAATGGGAGATCAACTACGTCTTTTCTCGCTGCATGACTTGCGGCTGCTGCATGGAAGCCTGCCCGCAGTTTCACGAGGGCTCGAGCTTTATAGGTCCTGCGCCCCTCGGCCAGGTCTGGCTCTTCAACAATCACCCGACCGGGAAGTACTTTCGCGAAGAGCGGCTGCACGCGATCATGGGGGACGGCGGGATTACCGATTGCGGAAACGCGCAAAACTGCGTGGAGGTCTGCCCTAAAGAGATCCCCCTTACGACCGCGATCGCCGATCTCGGGCGCCAGACGACGCTTCAGTGGCTGAAGGACTTGTTCGGGAAATAGCGGAGCGGCAAGGAGCGTCGGGCCTCGCCTAGCCGACCCGCAGGTGCGGCGGTTTAGCTTCTTAACTGCGCGTACGCTTCCTGAATCTCGATCATCTTTCGGTGCGCAAGCTCGCGCAGCTCTTCCCCCAGGTGCGCTACGCGGTCGGGATGGTATTCTTTTACGAGCTTGCGGTAGGCCGATTCGATCTCCTCGCGACTGGCGCCGGGGCGAACTCCCAATACTTCGTAGGGATTTCGTGGCTCGCGCCGGGCTCGCTCCCCACTTCCCGCATTGCGCGCTCGGGCCTGGTCGCTCGCGGGCCGAGACGTTCTGGCGACCTGCCAGAGCAAGAGCGCAAGGAGGATCAAATCGTCTATCCGACCGAGAATCGGCCCAAGAGGGCTTCGGACATACAGAAGATAAGCGAGAAGGAGGAGAATGATTTTCGGCCAGCTCAAGACCGGTGCCCCAGGATGCCTCCCACTGCCGTCCGTAGCTCTCACTCCCTTCGACAGCCCTGCCCTCGATCCTTCCGAGGGCTTGGCACACTCGTAAATATACCCGGCCCGTCAGCTTTGCAACGAAGCGCTTCTTCGTGGCTCCCAGCCCTCCCGTTCGGGTCTCCCCTTGGCACCGCCGACTGCCCCTAGCTCCTCGACCCAAAGCGCTTGACTCAGGCGGGGGCACGACCCAAGGTGAGTGAGCGCTTACTTAGGGGACGAGATGCCCGCTAGAACTCACAAGCGATTGCCCGGAACCGAGCGCAAGAACCAGATCCTCAAGAGCGCCATCAGGGTCTTTGCCAGGTCGAACTACCGGGCGGCCACGGTCGCCGAGATAGCTGGCGAAGCCGGCATCTCGGAGGCCATGATCTACAAGCATTTTCCTTCGAAGCGGTCCCTCCTCCTCCAAGTGCTGAAGCAGGTCTCGGGGAGGATCATAGAGCTATGGCGGACCGAGCTCCAAAAGACACAGGATACCATGGAAGCCATGCGCAACATGGCCTTGGTTTACTACGGGCGCATGGCCGAGCACCCGGAGGAACTCAAGGTGCAATTTCAGGCCATCTCGGAGATCGGCGACAGCGCCATCGCCCGTCAGCTGCGCCTCGATCACAGGGCCTACATCGACTTTATCGAAACGGTCATACGAGAAGGTATGCGCAAGGGTGCGGTGCGAAGCGACCTGGACAGTGAGGCCCTGGCGGTGCTTTTCGACGGGATCGGAATCTTGATGAACATGATGAGGCTGCTTGGATACAAGAACTTCGATTCGAGGAAGGTGCAGAAGATAATCGGCCACGTGCTCGAGTCGATAAGGGCCGGATGCGGAGCTACAGCACCCCGACCCGCTCGGTCAAGAACGCTGCGGGCGGCCGGCGGGCGGGAATAGCCGTCGTTCGCGGCAGGCGATAGCGCGGGTGGCTCGAAACCGGCCGCTTCGGGGAAAGACGGCACCCCAGCCGAAGAAGGAGAGGACGCATGGAATGGGAGGACGGGCTAAAGCCCCTGGCGCGCAAGGTGCTTTATACCTGCTCGTACATTCCCGAAGAGATCATCGTCGCAGCCGGCATGTCTCCCGAACGTTTCTTCGGAGATCCGCAGGGCAGCGCTCCTGAAACCCCTCTACACCCGAGGACGTGCGGTTACGCGAAAAGTCTTCTGGCGGGCGCTCTTGTACATCCTCCGCCTGGCACCGCCGGCATCGTCGTTGCCAACTCGTGCGACGCCATGCGGCGCCTTTACGACCTCTGGCAGGCTTATGTTGGGCAGCCCGCCGCGCTCTTCCTCGAGGTCCCCAAGAAGCAGGATGCGGACTCGATTACCTTCTTCGCAGCCGAGCTCAGGCGGCTCGCCGTACGTCTGGAGAAGGATCTTGGGGGAGAGCCAGTGACCCGAGCGTCGTTGCAAGAGGCCGTAGCTTGCTCGAATAGAGCGCGCCGCCTCGTGCGCGAGGTGCTCGACTTGCAACGCGATCCGGGCTCTGACGTGGGCGCAGCCGAGGTCTTCGAGCTTTGTCTCTTGGGGGTGACGGCCGGTCCGAGCGAGCTCTGCCGCAAGGCCGCCGCGCTCCTTCCAACGCTTCGCTCCAGGGCGCGGCGCGCCGCCAGGCCTCGCCTCTTGCTCACCGGTGGCATCCTCCACCAGGCAAACCTCCTCCGTTTCATCGAGGAGCTGGGTGCGCACGTTGTGGTGGTAGATACCTGTCAGGGCCTTCGCCACTACGCAGGGCTGGTCGACGAGTCCCAGCAAGATCTCATGCTGGCGTTGGCGAGACGCTACTTGCTAAAACCAGCGTGCGCGAGGATGGAGGGTCTCGAGGCATGGCTTCGCCACTTGGAAGAGCTGGCGCGGTCATGCGGCGTCGATGGCGTGGTGTGCACCACCGTCAAGTTCTGCGATCCCTTCGCATACAACGTGCCACTCTTGACCGAGCGTTTTTCCCTGATCAGGATTCCTTTCCTTTTCATCGAGAACGATTACCGGTGGGCCGACGAGGGGCAGATTCGGACCAGTGTGGAGGCATTTCTCGAGACCATAGACTGAGATCGAAAGGGGGAGGTCGGTGTTCAAAGCGATGTTGGAGGCCATGGAGGCCCAAACGGCCGCGACTTTGAGCGAGGCGCCGAATGCTCGCGCGCTGTGGTACCACGAGTGGGCCAAGCTCTTCCTGAGAGCGTACCGACCAGGCGAAACCGTGGTGTACACGTCGGCTTACGCCTTTCCACTCGAGATTCTCGCCGCCCTCGATGCGGTGCCATTCGATTTCGAGCTCGCCGGCGCGATGATAGCTACCACCCCGGCCGGGGTTCCGACCATGGCGGAGGCGGAAAACCGCGGTTATTCACCCGAGATATGCTCCTTTCACCGCACGGCGCTTGGAGCTTCCTTTGCAGGTCATTTTCCGAGGCCCGATCTACTGCTCACCACATCTTACTATTGCGACGGGAAACCGAAGACGAACGAAATTCTCGCCCACATTCGCCAGAAAGAAGCTATCTTGCTTTACGTACCACACGAGGTGACGTGCGATTCGGTAAGGTATGTCGAGAGGCAGCTTCGCCGAATCGCGGCAAGAATCGCCGAGGCGGCCCGGCGCAAGTTCGACGAGGACCGCCTGAAGGAGGCGCTGCGGAGCTCTAACAGAGCACGGCTTTCCCACCTCAAATTACTAGAACTGCTCAAGAACCGGCCGGCGCCTTGGGGGGGAAGCCAGCTCATATCGTTTTCCATCAACGGCCTGCTCTTTACCGGCAGCAAGACCAAAGAGGCGCTCCACGACGCTCTCGTAGCCGAGCTTGAAGAGAGGATCCAGTTGGGCAACCTCCGCCCAGAGGCGCATCGCCTGTACTGGCTCGCGTGGCTACCCACGTATCCTTCCGGGATCTTCGACGCGCTGAGGGAGCAGGCAGTCAGTGTGCCCGTGTGCGAGACATTCAGAGTGTACTGGGAAGAAATGAACGAGGAGCGGCCCTTCGAGGCGCTGGCGCTCAGATGCCTGAGAAACCCCTTCGTGGGACCGGCGAGCCGGCGTATCGACGGGCTAGCAGAACTTATCGAGGAGTTCGCGATCGACGGCGCGATACTCTTTGCAACACCCGCATGCCGCCACTCCAACAACTTCCAGCGCCTTCTCAAGGACGCGCTCGCAAGCTTCCGGACTCCTTTCCTCGTGCTCGATGTGGATATCGCCGACCCCCGCGGCTACTCGCCCGAGCGAACGAGAACCCAGCTCGAAGCCTTCATCGAAATGCTGAAGCCCACAAGCTGGGGTGGTTCTTGAAATGCCCGCCCCCCCGGTGAGCGACCGAAGCTCGGGAAAATCTACGGCCCACGCCGGCAGGAGAGACGACTCGATGTCGAAGGGCAGCAAATGCGACCTCCCAATCCAGGAAGACCTCGGGGGCTGCTCTCACGGCGCCAAAGCAGATCGGGCACCGGCAACCGCGGGATTCCCTTGCCTCCCTGCGCTAGTCCCCGCCTCGCGATTCGAGGGCTCACAAGAAGATTGCGGAAAGGTCTTGGCGTCCCCGCCTCACTTGCCCTGGCTCAGGTAGCGGAAAAACTCGCTCTCGGCCGGAAGAACAAGCGTGACCGGCGCTTGCAGCGCCTCGCGGTAAGCTTCGAGCGTGCGGGTGAAGTCGAAGAAGTCGGGGTCCTGATTGTAAGCCTCGGCGAAAATCGCAAGCGCCCGTGCGTCCCCCTCTCCTCGGATAATGTTCGCCTGCTTGCTCGCCTCGGCCTCGATTATCTGGACCTCCTTGTCGGCCGAGGCCCTTATCTTGCGCGCTTCTTCCTCCCCCTCCGCCCTGAACTTCTTCGCCTGTCGCTCGCGCTCGGTACGCATGCGGTTGTACACGTTCCGCTCGTTCTTCTCGGGCAGATCGGTCCGCTTGATGCGAACGTCAACCACCTCGATCCCGTAGGCCGCGGCCCGATCGTTGCACTGCTTGGTCAGCGCCTTCATCATGGCCTCGCGATCGCCGGAGACGATTTCGCGGAAGGTGTGCCGTCCCAACGCCTCGCGCAAGTTGGAATAGATGATATCGTCGAGGCGCGACTGAGCGCCCGATTCGGTCCTCACCGATTGATAGTACTTGAGCGGGTCAACGATGCGCCAGCGGGAAAAATTGTCGACCACCAGTTGCTGCTTATCTTTGGTAATGAGTTCCTTGGGGGCAGCGTCGTACTCGAGAATCCGCTTGTCGAGGTAAACGACATTCTGCGTAAAGGGGACCTTGAAGTTGAGTCCAGGCTCCGAAATCGTGCGGATGTGCTTGCCGAACTGAAGCACCAGAGCCTGCTGCCACTCCCCGACGCTAAAGGCGCAAAGCCAAAGCGCGAAGAGAAGCGCGGCCGCAAGGGCGCCAAGGAGCAGGCCCGCGCGCCTTCCCGTCCGCTTTCGCCTGGATGCAAGCTCGGTGACCTCCGCCACTTTCCGCTTACTCCTTCCCTCCCTTTTCCTTGGGCGAGGGCTTGAGCGCACGAAGCGGGAGATAGGGAACCAGATTGTCGCCTACCTTCCCCCCGACCACGATCTTTTCCATCGAAGGCAAGATCTCCTCCATCGCCTCCAGGTAAAGCCTCTTTCGCGTCACCTCGGGGGCCTTTCGGTACTCCTTCAGTATCTGTGTGAAGCGGCGGGCTTCTCCCTCGGCGTTCTTGATCCGGCTTTGCTGGTACGCTTCGGCCTCGTTGACGATCTGTGCCGCGCCCCCGCGCGCCCGGGGGACGACATCGTTACGGTACCCTTCCGCCTCGTTGATCAACCGCTCCTTGTCCTGCTGGGCGCTTATCACGTCTTTGAAGGCATCGCTCACAGGCTCGGGAGGGCCCACGTCTTGAAGCTTCACCGTCACCACCTGAATGCCCGCACCGTAGGCATCGAGGGTTTGCTGAAGCAGTGCCTGGGCATCCTCCTGGATCTTGAACTTCCCCTCGGTCAAGGCCGCGTCGATCTCGCTTTTCCCTATCACCTCGCGCATCGCCGATTCCGCACAGTCGCGAAGGGTCTCCCTCTGTCCTCTCACGTGAAAGAGATAGGCGAGAGGATCCCTGATCTTGTACTGGACAATGAAGTCGAGATCGACGATGTTGCCGTCTCCCGTGAGCATGAGCGATTCGGCGTTCACGGAGCGATAGCGCGCCGGCGGGCCCGGATCGATCGTGCGAAAGCCGATCTCCTCCTTCATGATCTCTGCCGTAGGCGGCTTGAGTACCATCTCGACCGGCCAGGGTATGTGCCAGTGAAGCCCCGGCCCTGTGGTAGCGACCGCCCGGCCGAACCGCAAGACCACGCCGGTCTGGCTGGGATCGACCTGGTAAGTACCGGTGACGAGCCATATCGCCACGAGAGCGCCGACGACCCAGCCAACGCCGAGCTGCTTCGGCCAATCGGCCTTGAAGCGCTCCGCCAACTCCCGAAGAATGTCCTCGGGCCTGTCGGCACCGTTTCCTCCGTAGCGTGGCATCGTGGCCTAGCGATCCTTGCAAGAATCTCGCGAAGCCCGCGGTCTCATAAGCTCGTGATTCTTTACCAGCAAAGAGCCGGTGTCAAACCGGCAGGCGGCGGTTTTTCGCCCGACGTCGCTCGGCTTCGAAGATTTCCAGAAGCTACGCTCAGAGAGAAGCACCGGCGCGGGTGAAACCCGGAAACAGAAGGCCGAGTCCAAAGCGCCGCCCGCTCGCGGCTCCGCGGGTTGGGCGAAAACTTTTCGGCCGGCTTGCGCCAAATGGAAGCGCAGGGTATCTTTTACTTCAGGTGCCTCGCCCTCTAGCGGCCGTCCAGGCACCCACAAACCGGGCAGTCAGGATCCTTGGGTATGCGAAAGGTCCTAAAGGTCATCGAGCCACCTTCCCAAAGCAAAAGTTTCCCCTTCAGGTTCTCGCCGCTGCCGCACAGGAACTTCAAGACTTCCAGGGCCTGCAGGCACCCGATGACACCCGGGGTCGCCCCTACCACGGGGAACACTTCCTTCGGAGGGGGCTCCGCCACGATACAGCGAAGGCAGGGGGTTTGCGGGGGTTGGATGAAGGAGAGCCTGCCGTCGATTCCCCAGATGCAGCCATGGACGAGCGGAATGCGTTTGCGGATGGCGGATTCGTTGAGCACAAAGCGCGTGGGAAAGTTATCCATGCAATCCACTATGATGTCGGAGTCCCCCACCAATCGGTCCACGTTGTCCGCTTCGATCCGCTCCGTTATCGCCGTGACCCGGATATTGGGGTTCACTCGCTCGAGGCTCATCTTGGCCGAGATGGCCTTGTTCACACCGATGCGCGTCTCGTCGTGCAAGATCTGGCGGTTGAGATTGCTCAACTCGGGTGAGTCGAAGTCGCAGACTCGAAGGTTCCCCACCCCCGCCACGGCGAGGTAAATGCCCACAGGAGACCCGAGCCCGCCGGCTCCCGCGATGAAGACCGTGGCGCGCTTCAAGCGCTGCTGCGCCTCCTCCCCCCACCCCTCCATCATCATCTGCCGGCTGTAGCGCTCTCGCTCCTCTTTCGAAAGAACCATCTAACCGCCTCCCCGTAAGAGGGAGCCTATAACACCGAAAAGCGAGGCGGGCCAGCGCGCAGCCGCAAACCTCATCCCGAAAAGAAGCGTTTCCCCGGCCCACGAACCGAGGAACCCCAAAACTGCCCGACCCGCCTCCGGGCAAAGAGCCCGAAAACCTAGGCCGCGAATGCGCCGGCGCCGCAACCTTCTGGAATCCGCGGCACTAACGAAGCAGCGCAGGATCGTCGTCTCACCAGCTTCCACCGTTTGTCAGATACTCGTGGATCGAGCGCGCCGCTAACTTGCCATCTCCCATGGCCAGGATCACGGTCGCCGCCCCGCGCACGATGTCCCCCCCGGCCCACACTCTCTCTTTCGATGTCTTGCCGGTCTTCGGGTCTACAATAATGGTGCCCCACTTTTCGGTTTTGAGCTCCGGGTTGGACTGGGGGATGAGCGGGTTGGGATCGTTGCCGATCGCAGGAATCACCATATCCACCTCGAAGACGAACTCCGAGCCCTTGATCGGCACCGGCCGCCTGCGCCCCGACGCGTCGGGCTCGCCGAGTTCCATCCGCAAGCACTCCATACCCTTCACCCAGCCGTTCCCGTCGTCGAGAATGCGCACCGGGGCTATCAGGTAGTGCATCTGCACCCCTTCCTCCTCCGCGTGGTGGATCTCTTCCTCGCGCGCCGGCATCTCCTTGCGGCTGCGACGGTAGGCCACGTAAACGTTCTCCGCCCCGAGCCTGAGCGCCGTCCGTGCCGCATCCATGGCCACGTTTCCGCCGCCCGTCACCGCGACGTTTCGGCCCACATGGACCGGCGTATCCGCCTCGGGGAAACGGTACGCCTTCATGAGGTTCACTCTGGTCAGGAACTCGTTCGCAGAAAAGACTCCGTTCAGGTTCTCCCCCGGCACTCCCATCCACTTCGGAAGCCCGGCGCCCGTACCCACGAAAATGGCGTCGAACTCGGCCAGAAGCTCGTCGAGCGTTGCGGTAAGTCCTACCACAAAATCGACCTTGATCTGGACCCCCAGGTTCTTGAGGTAGTCGATCTCGGCCTCGAGAATGCGCTTGGGCAGGCGAAACTCCGGGATCCCGTAAACCGCAACGCCGCCCGGGACGTGAAGCGCCTCGAAGATGGTGACGTCATGGCCGAGCAGAACGAGGTCGCCCGCGGCCGTGAGCCCTGCCGGCCCGGATCCCACAATAGCGACCCTCTTGCCCGTGGGGGGTGCCTTCTTCGGCAGATCGATGAGCCCGTTTTCGCGCTCGTAGTCCGCAGCGAAGCGCTCCAAGCGGCCGATCGCCACCGGCTCGCCTTTCTTTCCCACCACGCACTGCTGCTCGCATTGGGTTTCCTGCGGGCAGACACGGCCGCAGATCGCGGGAAGGGAATTGGTCTCCTTGATCTTCCGAGCCGCGGCGGCGAACTTCCCCTCTTCTATCAAGGTTATGAACTCGGGGATCTTCACCGCCACCGGGCACCCTTCGATGCAAGTCGGCTTCTTGCATCTAAGACACCTCTTTGCCTCCTCGGTCGCGATTTCTTCCGGGTACCCGTAAGGCACCTCCCGGAAGTTGTGCGCCCGCACCTTCGGATCCTGCTCCGGCATCTTTTGGCGCGGTATTTTCATCCGCTCCTTGGGAAGCACTTTTCTCCTCAAACGCTCACGTCCGCATCGTGATGCGGATGGTGGACGTACTCGCCCTGATCGAAGGACTCGACCTCCGCCACCGGGTACATCGCCCGGCGCCTGCCAAGCTCCTGCCAATCCACCTCATGCCCGTCGAACTCCGGCCCATCGACGCAGGCGAACTTCGTCTTTCCCCCCACCGAGACGCGGCAGCAGCCGCACATTCCGGTCCCGTCCACCATGATGGGATTGAGCGCGACCATGGTCTTTATACCGCTTGGCCTGGTCACGTCGGCGCAACGTTTCATCATGAAGGTGCAACCGATTGCGTACACGCGGTCGATCGCGCGCCCTTGCCCGATCATCGTCTCGATCACGTTGTACACGTGGCCCCGCACCCCCGCCGAGCCGTCCGAGGTAGCGATCAGAAGCTCGTCACAATGCGGTTCGATCCTATCCTTCCAGTAAAGCAGGTAATCGCTTCGCGCCTCGATGATGGTGGTAACGTGGCTTCCCGCGGCCTTGAGCGCCCGCGAAAGAGGCAGGACCGCTCCCACTCCGTAGCAGCCCCCGGCGCACACCGCCCTCGCACCCTTTACGATCTCCGATGGCCTGCCGAGCGGACCGACCACGTGCGCAAGCTCGTCGCCCGCCCTGAGGTCCACCATTTTTCGGGTGGACCATCCCGCCTCGAGAAATACCACCGTGATGGTACCAGCTTTCGCATCCCAATCGGAGACGGAGAAGGGAAGCCTCTCGGCCAGCTCGTCCGCCATTATGATCACGAACTGCCCGGCGCGCATCTTGGCCGCGAGCTCAGGCGCCGCAATCTCCATCATGTGAACGTTCGGGACTATCTCCTGCTTGGCGACGATCTTAGCCACACTCCCTCCCGGCGGTCTCGCTCAGCTTTTCCACCCTGACCGCGACAGCGGTGGTATCGAGCCCGAAGCCGTCCGTCTTGGCATTGAGAATCATGACGCAGCCACTGGGCATGTCGGCCGATCCCTCAGCCACGCCCTCGATTCGTCCGTTGAGCCCCGCAACCATCACCCTGTCGCCCGGCGCCACCGAAAGCCGCTTCAAGTCCGCCTTCGCCAAGAGCACGACGTTACTAGGGTAGATGTCGCTGAAACCGCGAACCAAGGCTGCGAGCGAGGAGTTGTAGCAGCGCAAATCCCCGACCGGCGGAAGAAGCAGGAAGGGGAGTCTGTCGTCGGCTTCGGGCTCCGCCAGCGCCTCGCAACGCACGAGCTCGGCTCGGCCCGGGCCCGCAAGCGTCTTGCAGACTTCCCTGCGCTCGCCCGAAACCGCTCTCCAATCCGCATACTCGAACCCCGCCGCCCCCATGCGTCGCGCGATCTCCGCCACCGTCTCCCAACCGGCGCGGCTCATGGCTGGCGCCCTTACCACCGAGCAAAGCTCCTGGGTCCGACCTTCGATATTGGTTACCGTGCCGCCGACCTCGGCGAAAACCGCAGCGGGGAAAACGGCCGTGGCGTAACGCTCGAGCCCGTCCTCGAAGGGGCTTTGGAGAACGAGACACTCTAGCTTCGCGAGCAGCTCGGGCTGCGGGAAGCCGCCCGTCAAGTAGAGCGCCCTTATCTCTCCCGACCCGATCCCCTCCACAACCGACCTAAGGTCGCGGCCCGGCCGCGAAGGTATTCGCCCCCGCCAGAGATCGCCTAAGGCGGCTATCGCCCGGGGATCGGAGGCGAGGGCTGGACCGGGCAAGAGATTTGGCCGCGCCCCGCTCGCCGCCGACCCGACCGCATTCGACCTCTGCCAAAGCGGCAAGAGCCCGCATCTGCCCCCTTCTCCCAGGCCGAGCAGGAGGGCTAGGTTCATGAGCATATCGAGCGCCTGCGGGTCCCTCATGAGATGGTAGCCGAAGACGAGGACGGAGCTTCCGCCCCACAGCGCATCGCCAATCTCCGAGACATCCTGGGCCGCGACCCCCGCGCGCCTCGCCGCCTGCTCCAAGGTCTCGCCCGACAGGGACGCTTCCAAATCGGCCCATCCCGCAATCCCCCCGCCCCCGCGCTTTTCGCCCACCACGCGCACCAGCGCGCCGAGGAAGGATAGCTGCCCGCCGGGGCTCAAGAGGATCTTCTCACCCGCCCGGCGGGAGGTCACCGAGTGCCACCGGTTTGCGATGTACACCCTACCGCCCCGGTCGGCCGCCCGTTTTATCGCGACCTCCAGGGCCGGATGGGTGGCAGCCGGGTCCCCTCCGATCACCAAAAGGGTGCTCGCCCCTTCGACATCCCCTACGGTGGCCAGAGCACCTGTGGCCCCAAGCCGCTCGCAGATTCGCTCTTCGGCTCGGCTCACAAAATCGGGATCGTCGGTCACGACCGAGTTCGAGCCCATCACGAGGCGCGCAAACTTAGCGAGGACGTAAGCGTCCTCGTTGGTCGAGTCGGGCGATACCAGCGCCGCGAACCGTCCTTCCTTGTACGGCGCGAGCCTTGCCGCGACAAACTCCGTCCCCTCCTCCCACGAGACCTCGGCGGGCGCCCCTCCATCCTTGCGGACGAGTGGTATCCTGCGCCGCTTGTTGCTGTGCACGAGTTCGACCACACCGAAGCGCCCCTTGGCGCAGAGGTAGCCACGAGTCGGCGGCGACTCCCAATCCGGCTTGGCGCTCACCAGCCGGCCGCGGCGCTCGCCCAGCATGAGCCGGCAGCCGAGACCGCAGTGCGGGCAAACGCTGCTTTGCGCCCTCTCAGGCTGACCGAACCACTTCGTAGCCCGCGGCGCCAGCGTGCCGGTCGGGCACACGTCGATGCACGACCCGCAAAACGTGCATGCCCCATCTACGTGCCGGCCCCCGTAGGGGGGTGTGATTACGGTCTCGATTCCACGGCCGGCGAACTCTATGGCGCGCGCTCCTCTTACTTCCTGGCACATGCGCACGCAGCGCCCGCAGAGAATGCAAAGATTGTAATCGCGGTCGTAGAAGGGGTCTTCCCGTTCGAGGGGAAGATTCTTGTATTTCGTCGGATAATCGAGCTCGGTCAAGCCCACGTAGCGGACGACGTCGGCGAGCTCGCACCCCCCGCGGCTCGAACAGAACATGCAGCCCGTGACCTTCCCAGACTTCTCCGGCCCTCCCCGGAAAGACTCGCAGGGCTCGCGGTCGACGCAGATCAGACAGGAACTCGGATGCTCGAGCAGGATGAGCTTCAGTATCTCGCGGCGAAGCCGCTGGAGCTCCTCATCCGTCGTGCTGACTTCCATACCATCTCTGGCCGCCGTGGTGCAGGCCGGCGGAAAACCGCCGACGCCCCCTACCTTCACGAGGCAGATGCGGCAGGCCCCAACGGGCTTCAAGTCGCGGTGGGCGCAAAGGCTCGGGATGTAGATACCGGCCATCCTCGCGGCATCGAGGACAGTGGAGCCGGCGGAGGCTTCGACCGGCCGCCCATCGATCCTGAGCGTTATCTTTCGAGCTTCCATCGCGCCCTCTTCCCCGCCCTACATCCCCGCGGCTACAGGCTCCTTCACCACGGCGTCGAACTGGCAAACCGCAGTGCAAAAGCCGCACTTGGTGCATTTCTCGGAGTCGAGATAGTGGACCTCGTTTTTTACCCCCGTGATCGCCTCGACCGGGCATTGTCTGGCGCAAACCTGGCAGCCGTTACAGAGGGAGGCCTCGATGCGAAAGCGGATCATCGGCTTGCAAACCAGCGCCGGACACCGCTTGTGGCGCACGTGCGCTTCGTATTCGTCGCCGAAGTACCTCAGCGTCGACAAAACCGGATTGGGCGCGGTCTGGCCGAGCCCGCAAAGCGATCCCAGCTTGACCGCCTCGGCCAGCTCGGCAAGCTTCTCCAGGTCCCTCGCGGTTCCTTCCCCCTCCATGATGCGCTCGAGGATGCGCTTCATCTGCCAGGTGCCTGCCCGGCAGGGAGTGCACTTGCCGCACGATTCCGACTGCGTGAACGAGAGGAAGTAGTGGGCGAGATTCACGATGCACACGCTATCATCTATTACTATCATGCCGCCGGAGCCCATGATGGCCCCGACCTCGGTGAGCCTCTCGTAATCGACCGGCAGATCCAGGAGCCGCTCGGGAATGCACCCGCCAGAGGGCCCCCCGGTCTGAACCGCCTTGAGCTTCCTCCCCTCGCGCACGCCCCCGCCGATCTCGTAGACGATCCGCCGCAGAGGAATCCCCATCGGAACCTCGAGCAGGCCGGAATTGACGACGTTACCGACGAGCGAGAAGACCTTCGTGCCCTTGCTCTTCTCCGTTCCGATCGAAGCGTACCAGGCCCCTCCATGCTCGATGATGGGAGGGACGTTGGCCCAGGTCTCGACGTTATTGATGGTCGTGGGCTTGCCCCACAAGCCGCTCTCGACCGGGTATGGGGGCCGTTGCCGGGGCCTGCCCACCAAGCCCTCGATCGAGGCCATGAGCGCCGTTTCCTCTCCGCACACGAACGCCCCGCCGCCGCGGATCACTTCGGCATCGAAGGAGAAACCGCTACCCAAGATGTCCGCACCCAAAAGCCCCGTCTCGCGCGCCTGCTCCAGTGCGGTGCCGACCCGCTTGAGCGCCAGGGGATATTCGTCTCTGATGTAGAAGAAACCATGACTGGCCCCGATGGCATAGGCCCCGATCACCATCCCTTCGAGGACCGCGTGCGGATCGGCCTCGAGCAGGCTTCGATCCATGAACGCGCCGGGGTCGCCTTCGTCGCCATTGCAAACAACGAACTTCTCCGAGCCGGGGCTGTTGCGGCAAAGCTCCCACTTCATTCCCGTGGTAAACCCTGCGCCACCGCGCCCGCGAAGGCCCGAGCGCTTGACTTCCGAAATCACCTCCTGCGGGGTCATCTGCGTGAGCGCCCTGGCGAGCGCCCGGTACCCACCCTCGCGGATGTAATCTCTGATCTTCTCGGGATCGATGCGGCCGCGATTGCGAAGCGCGATCAGGGTCTGGTGCTTGAAAAAATCCAGGTCGGCAAGACGCGGCAGGCCGCCGTAGCCATTGTCCCCCGAAAGCTTCTCGCCCGGCCCAGCCTCCTGCGCTCCCCTGCGTTCCTCCCCTACCCCGAGCGCCAGTTCCTCGACCACCCTGCCCGCAAGCACGTGCTCCTTCAGGATCCGGCGCATCTTTCCCGCGTCCAGACCGGCATATTTTACCGGCGGGCGGCCGGGGAGCTCGACGGTAGCCATCGGCTCTCGGCTGCAAAGACCGGCACAACCAGAGGTGCTGACTACCACACCCTGGATGCCGCCAGTCTCGATCTCGCGCGCGCAGCCGTCCAGCACCTTCTGCGCGCCGGAGGCGATCCCGCATGTTCCCATGTGGACGATGATGCGAGCCCGAGGGCCGTTTTCCCCGAGGCGAGCCTCGCGGCGGGCCTCTTCCCTCATTCTCTCAAGCTCGATCGGTGTCATCGCGCCCATAACTGCCGTATCCGAACGCTGCGGATGCGCTTATCTTTTCCCTCTATTTCGGCCCGCCGTAGCCGAGCTTCGGTTCTCCCCGCACTCAGGCGTAGGACCTGAGGAGCCTTCGCACCCGGTCGTGCCTCAGCTTGCCGTGAAACTCCTCGTCCACTACAACCACTGGCGCGAGCCCACAACAGCCCACGCAGCGGACCTCCTCCAGGCTGAATTTGCGATCCGGGGTCGTCCCGCCCGGCTCCACTTTCAGCTCCTGCGCAATCCTCTCGAGCAGGAGCGGCGCGCCGCTCACGTGGCACGCCGTGCCCATGCAAACCTTGATGGTGTGGCGACCGCGAGGCTTGAGGTGAAACGCTTTGTAGAACGTCGCCACACCGTAAACCTGCGTCATCGGGATGCGCAGCATCTCGGCCGCCTGCTCGAGCGCCTCTCGCGGCAGATAGCGATACTTCCCCTGGATGTCCTGCAAGATCGCGATCAAGGCGCGAGGCTGCCGGTTGTGGCTCGCTACTATGGCTTCGATCTCGGCAGGTTCTATCAGATCGACTCGAGCCTGTGTCGGCTCCACTTTAGGTTCTCCTCACTGTTTCCGACGATACCGGGGAGGTTAGAGTTCTTATGCAACTCCCCTGTTATTATGACTTAACCTTATCCTCCACCGAAAGGAGAGTCAACCCAAATGCTGCCAAAAAGCGCCTCCCCAAACTCCAATTCAGACCGGGTTAGTCCGGGCCAAAAGGAGCCTCAGCATCCCCTTCCACTGCCTTGGCCGGCTCACGAAGCCTTGGCGCCAACAATCCCTTTTCTCGGCCCCGCGACGGCGGCGATCGCTTTCTTCGCCGCCTCTTCGATCAACGCCGGGGGCGGTGCCGGGATCAGTCCCTCTTCTATCAGGTAATGAATGATGCGTCGCGCCTGCGCTATGTCGCGTTGCGCGCGCAGATACGCCTCCTCAGCCGACAGCTCGACTCTCGCAACCCCCTCCTCGATCGCGGCCATCGCCGCGGCGGTGGACTCTTCGGGAAACACACCTTCTTCGTCCATCATCGGGATTATATAGGTCGGCGAAAGCCCCTTCTTCTCGGCCGATTGCGCGATGGAGCGCGCTGCGGCAATAGCCATTCCGTCGGTCACTCTTCGCGCTCTAACGAGCAGTGCTCCCTTGAGGATGCCGGGAAAGCCGAGAGAGTTGTTGACCTGGTTCTCGAAGTCACCCCGGCCCGTGGCCACGATGTACGCCCCGGCTTCCTTGGCCGCGTGGGGGTAGATCTCCGGGACCGGGTTGGCGCAGGCGAACACGATCGGCTTTTGCGCCATCGATCGTATCCACTGCGGCTTCACCGTCGTGGGATCCGGCCTAGAGAGAGCGATCAGGACGTCGGCTCCTCTTACCGCCTCGTCTATGTCCGTTATGCAGTCGGGGTTGGTCGAGAGGCAAAGTTCCCATTTCCGGTACCAGCGCGGATCCTCGGCCAGGTCCTTGCGGTCGCGGTGGAGCGCGCCCTTGCTATCGAACAGGATCAGGCGTTTCGGGTCCCCGCCTGCTTCGATAATGAGTCTGGCGATGGCGGTATTGGATGCCCCGGCTCCGTACATGAAGATTTTCACCCCGCCGATAGGTTTTCCCACCAGCTTGAGCGCGTTCAGGAGCGCGGCGAGCGTCACGCATCCGGTCCCCTGCTGGTCGTCGTGCCAAACAGGGATCTCGCAGACCTCTCTTAAGGTATCTAGAACCTTGAAACAATTCGGTTGCGAGATGTCCTCGAGGTTTATGGCGCCGAAGGAATGCTGCACCATTTTGACGAACTCTATGATCTTGTCCGGATCGTTCTCCCCATGTTCGTCGCGGCTGTCGATGCAAAGGGCGGTGGCATCGATGCCGCCCAGGTACTTCATGAGAAAGGCCTTCCCTTCCATGACGCCGAGGCCCCCTGGGGGCGTGACGTCACCGTCCCCCAAGACCCGCGTCGAGTCGCTCACGATCGCCACGTGGTTTCCCCGGTTGGTCACTTCGAAGGATAAATCGTAACAATCTCTTATCGAGGTAGAGATCATCGAGACGCCCGGCGTGTACCAAACGTTGAACCAGTTGAAGCCGAAGATGCCGGCTTTGGGCATCGTGGCCATCTTGCCCCCGTAGAATTTGTGGCAGGAGAGCGCGAGTTCCTTCAGCATTATGGTCTTGGCCCGCGCTATTTGCTCGGCGCTGAAATCGGACGGGAAAAGAGCTTCGAGATCCCTAAGTCTGAGGTCGATTCCACTCATGGCGTAAGCCTCCTCGCTTCACGACGGCCAAGGCGAGGGGAACCTCCCTCTCGCCGCGCGCCATCCCTCCTCCTTAGCCTATGGCAAATCCCCTACTCGCTCAACACAGGGATGGCGGGATGGGTGACCGCGTGTCTCGAGCCCGCGTCTCGTTTACGAGAGGAGCCAAGAGTAGCCCGCGCGCAGGGCGGCTCGGCCGCCGCTCTCCAACACGTCGCCGTGCGCTACGACGATCCGGTCGAAATCCCACCTGAGGATCCGCGTCAGACTTTCGCGAGCCGCAGGACGGTCGCGAATGAGAAGCGGGTCGAGCTTGGCAGGCCCGAAGCGGCCGTAGCTGCGAAGAAGCTTCATAACTAGCCGCGTTGGCCAGGGCGTGCTCGGGCCGAAATTGAACGCCAGATCGCAGAGTAGAAGTGTTCGGCTCGGCCGGTGAAAGAAGACAACCTCGTTTTCGTACGGCCGCCCCCGGAAGAAGACTTGTTCCACCTCTCGCCGCCACTCCTGTCGAGCCTCGTCGCCAAGGACGGCCTCGAAGACAAGGTCCGGTCGCTTGCGCTCTAGCCCAGGCGCCACCCAAAGGCGCGCTCGCGGATAAAACTGCGCGACCTCCCCCGCGTACAAGTGGTGGAGCCGATTGGGCGCCACCGCGAACGCAACCTCGCCGATCGAATCGAGCTCGCACCGAAGGGTTTCGTCGAGCGCGACCGGAGAGTGGAGCAGAAGGCGCCCGTCGGCCAAGCGAACGACCGTCATCCGCGTGCCGACGGGAAGCCCCCAAAAGGACTGCGGTCGCTCCACGATCCAGAGATTCTCGCAAAGTCCCTTCAGTCCCTGAAGCATCGATACGGACTATTAGCACAGCCTGCGCGCCTCGCGCCATCGAGCGGATGCAAGCTTCTCCTGCGCTCGTGGCCGGTGGGTTCGTGTTTCGGAAGCTTCTAGCCGCATCGAGGCATCGCTCCCTGGGGCAGATCCTTGTACTGCAGGCGTTACTGACAGCACCCCTCCATCCCACAAGTCTCGTGCGGGGCCTCGCGAGGGTACACGACACCGTTGCAACCGGCGTCGATGTCCCGCAAGCCGGCCTCGTCCAGCAAACAGGCGACGCCGTTGCGCGCTAGTGCACTCTGCCGGGCGTAAAATCCCTCGCGAACCGCCGCACCCTCGTCCCGCTTATGATGGAACACGCACTTCGCAACATGCCGCGGCGGATCCGAGTGGCAGACGCCAGAAAACCGGCGCTCCCGCCCTCGCTTCTCGGCCTTGCGTCGATGGCTTTCCCCAGGCGGGATAGGCAGTTTCCCATTCCCCAAGAGAGCTCCGAGCCCAAGAGCGGGTCGAAATTCCTCGCGCCTTTCTTTTGGTCACCCGGCCTTGGGTGTTGGGTACCCTAACGGTCTTCGCGGCCAGGTTGCCAACCGAGGTCTGCTCACCATGTCGTTGCAAGATCCGCCCCCATGAGCGCTGTGGGGGGCACACTGGTGGCTTGACAAGGCTCTGCGAAACGTTTGTATGGGACCGCAGGAGGGCCGCCTGCCGAGGCGGGCGTTTCGATTACGGCCCAAAGAGTCGGTCGATTCGAAGGATAACGCGCCCGGAAGCGCGGCCCACGCAAACCGTCGCTCAGAGGAGGCAGAAGCAAAATGGGACTTTTCGAGAAGCTCGAAGACCCCAAAGAGGGTAACAGAATCACCGTAAACAAAGACTTTTCTCTGAACGTACCGGACGATCCCATCATCCCATACATAACCGGCGACGGCACCGGCCGAGACATCTCGGCTGCCACTCATCCGGTCCTCGACGCCGCCGTCGAGAAAGCCTACGGCGGCAAGAAGAAGATCTGTTGGTTCAAGATTTACGTCGGCGACGAGGCGAGATTTCACTACTATGGCGACAAGTCCGACGACGAGCTCAAGAAGCTTCCCGAAGTGGAGCTTCGCAAAGTTTACCTTCCCGATGATTCCGAGAAGGCCATAAAGGAGTTTCGCGTCGCCATAAAGGGCCCTCTCACCACGCCCGTGGGCGGCGGGATTCGCTCCCTGAACGTCTCCCTGCGCCAGGACCTCGATCTCTACGCTTGCGTGCGCCCGGTAAAATACTACGGGAAGATCCCCTCGCCGGTAAGGCGCCCCGATCTCATGGACCTCATCATCTTCCGCGAGAACACGGAGGACGTGTATGCCGGCATCGAGTGGGAGAGCGGATCGCCGGAGGCGAACAAGGTGATCTCGTTTCTCAACAAAGAGCTCCTGCCCAAGATGAAAAAGCATATCCGGGAGGATTCCGGCGTAGGAGTGAAGCCGATTTCCCCTTATGCCAGCAAGCGCCTGGCGCGGATGGCCATCCGCTACGCGATCAACAACGGGAAGCCTTCGGTGACCTTCATGCACAAGGGTAACATCATGAAGTTCACCGAAGGCGCGTTCAGAAACTGGGGCTACGAGGTGGCCAAAGAAGAGTTTCGCGCCGAGACCGTGACCGAGCGCGAGTGGGGCATCCTTACCGCCCGGGCGAAGAAGCCCGATCTCGACGAGGTGGAGCTGGCGCGCTATCTGACCAAGGACGGCTGGGAAGGGTTCGATTACGAGCGCGCCGGAGATGCCGGCAAGAGGGCCATCACGAACGAGATCAAGCAGGTGATTGAGCAGCTCTACCCGACCCATGGAGGAGAAAACCTCAAGAAGAAGGTCATCATCAAGGACCGCATCGCAGACTCGATGTTCCAACAGATCCTGACCCGCACGGCAGAGTACAGCGTGGTAGTCACGCCTAACCTGAACGGAGATTACATTTCCGACGCGGCGGTGGCGCAGGTCGGAGGACTCGGGGTGGCGGCCGGCGCGAATTTAGGCGACGGGATCGGACTCTTCGAGGCGACCCACGGCACGGCGCCCAAGTACGCCGACCTCGATCAGGTGAATCCCGGTGCGCTCATCCTCTCGGGCGTCCTGATGCTCGAGTACCTCGGCTGGAAGGAAGCGGCCGATCTGGTGGTGAAGGCGCTCGACAAGACGATCCTCGATCGCACCGTAACCTACGACCTGGAGCGGTTGATGAAGGCCGAGGGATGGGACAACGTCAAGCGGGTCAAGTGCTCGGAGTTCGGCCAGCTCATCATACGTAACATGGACAAGGTCTAGGCCGAGGCTGCGCCCGAGGGCCGCAGCCCGCAGCGCCGCGCGCCCTGGATATCCGGCGTGCTCGACGCCAAAACCGAAAAGACGATCGGAGGCTTCACCGAGAAGGTGAGAAGCCTGCTCGGACCCGATCTGATCGCGGTCCTTCTCTACGGCAGCGCCGCCGGCGAAAGCTTCGACCGCAAACGCTCGGACATCAATTTCATGATCGTGGTGGGCGAGATCGCCCCGGTGCACCTCGAGCGGCTGGCGAAGGAATTGCCGGCGTGGCGCAGAAAACGGATCGCCACACCGCTTCTTGTCGACCGGCGCTACCTCGAGCAAGCCCTAGACGTCTTCCCGATCGAGTTCTCCGAGATCTCCTCATGCTACAAGGTGCTTTCCGGGGAGGATGTATTCGCGGGAGTACAGGTCGACGCCCGAAACTTGCGCTACCAGTGCGAGCACGAGGCGAGGGGTAAGCTACTTCGCCTGCGCGAGATCTATCTCGACGTGGGAAACGACAAGCGGCGGCTTCGCTTCCTCATGTTGGATTCGGTAAAGACATTCCTTGTCATCATGCGGGCGTTTCTCCGGCTTGCGGAAAAAGAGGCGCCCGTCCGGCAGGAGGACACCGTCGCCCGCGTCGAGGAGATCATGGGGTCGCCCCTTCCCACCGTGCGCCACGTCATGGCAGTGAGGGCAGGGAGGGAGTCGTGGCGCTCGGAGCCCGCCCAGCAAACCTTCTTCGCCTACCATGACGAGCTCAGGCGATTCGTAGCGAGAATCGACCGCTTCCTGGTCGAGCGGCCGGCGCAATCGTGAACCGCAGGGCGGCGCAAACTTGTGCGCTATTGGGTTGCTCCCTTCTCCTGCTCGGGGCGGTAGCTCGTGAGATCCCGCCGCCACGCGGTTTCGTCTCCGACTACGCAGGCGTTGTTGACGTTACCACCGAGAACCGCCTCGAAACTCTCTTGGGCGACCTCGAGCGCAAAACGGGAGCGCAGATCGCGATCCTCACCGTGCGCACGAGCCAGCCCGAGAGTGCCTTCGACTATTCGATGCGGGTGGCCGAGGCGTGGAAGCCCGGAGATCGGGAAAAGGACAACGGCGTTGTCTTTCTCGTCGCGGTCGAGGACCGCCAAATGTTCATCCAAGTGGGCTACGGACTCGAGGGGGCGCTGCCCGACGGCAAGGTCGGCGAGATCCGCGACGAGTTCGTTCTGCCCCACTTCAGACGAGGCGATTACGCCTCGGGGATATGGCAAGGGACGGTCGCGCTGGCAAACGTCATCGCGGCGGAGTATGGGGTATCGCTGAGCGTCAGACCTTTGCCGGACGCTTTGCGGGCCGGGCGACGGGCTCCGCTCGGCCTGGGAGCAATCCTGCTCCTCGCACTTCTCCTTCTCCTCGTTAGGTCCCCTTTTCTTTTGCCTTTCCTCTCGACAGGGTTTATGTACCGAAGGGGGTACTGGGGTGGAGGCTTCGGAGGAGGAGGATTCGGCGGGGGAGGAGGCGGGTTCGGCGGGGGCCGATTCGGAGGTGGAGGAGCCGGCGGAGGATGGTGACATCGGCGGCGGAGGCTCTGGGGTACGCGTCGGAAGAAGGGGGTAGAGTGATGCACAGAGCGAGGGGGAAACGCAGGGCGCTCGGATGTACCGTTCTCTTGGCGGTTTTCGCGGCCGGGTGCGGCTACAACAGGATGGTAGCGATGCGGGAGGAGATAGACGCGGCCTGGGCGCAAGTCGAGAATCAACTCAAGCGCCGAAACGATCTCGTGCCCAACTTAGTCGAGGTTACCAAGGGGTACGCCTCGCACGAGAAGGAGGTTTTCCTGCGCGTGGCCGAGGCGCGAGCCAAGCTCGCCGGCTCGGGCACCCGCGCCGACAAGATCGAGGCGGCCAATCAACTCAGCTCGGCCCTGTCGCGCTTGCTCGTTCTGGTGGAGCGTTACCCGGAGCTCAAGGCAGACCGCCAGTTCACTCGCCTCTCCGACGAGCTTGCCGGTACCGAGAACCGGATCGCCACCGAAAGACGCCGCTACAACGAGCGCGTCAAGGAATACAACGTCTACATAAAAAAGATCCCGCAGCGGTTCTATGCCGGCGCCTTCGGCTTCGAACCGGCCGAGTACTTCGAGGTGCCCGAGGAAGCAAAGACGGTGCCGAAGGTCAAGTTCTAAGGCGCTCGCACGCGCAGGCCGAGAGCGAACCCTTAGCCGCCTCGGCCGAGGAGAACGAGACGTGGGTTGTGTCAATCACCGAGAGAGGGATGCGAGATTTACCTGCACGAGCTGCGGCCGGTCGTTTTGCGTCGAGTGCGTAACCTGGTCGCACGGACAGCTGTTGTGCCGCGATTGCGAACGCGGGGCGGGCCCGAGGACAGGTGCCCACCCCGGGGCAGCGAGCGCTTGCCCGGCGTGGGAATCCCGGCAAGGGCTATTCGACGTCGATGCCATATACGCTACCATTCGCGAGGTCCTGCTCAGACCAACCGCCACCTTCTCGGGGATGAGAACGGATGCGGGGTTGGGAAGCCCGCTAGCTTACGCGGTGCTTCTCGGGACGATCGGAGCGCTCTTTTCTGTTCTATGGGAGCCCGTCCAGCTTTCCCTCCTTCCCGGCATCGGCGAGCTGCGCTCCGGCGGGGAGCACCTTCCGCCCAGCCTTCTGGTGGCAACGGCTCTTCTGTCGCCACTTGTCATAACTGCCGGGGTGTTTCTCTCCTCTGGCCTGACCCATCTTTCCCTCTCCCTTCTCGGCTGGGCGAGGGCACCGTTCGAAGGCACCTTTCGAGTTTACTGCTACGCCCATGGATCGCTCGCACTCTTTCAGGCTATCCCGTTCTGTGGCGGCTTGATCGTCCTCGTCTGGTCGCCGATGCTTTACGTCATAGGGATTGCCGCAGTCCAGAGGCTTAGCTTCCCTCGGGCGGCCCTTGCCATAGCGCTACCCTTCCTCGCCTGCTGCGCTTGCGCCGGGGCGCTCCTGGCATCGCTTCTAGGCACGATGCGGGGAGCGCTTTCTCCCGTTGCGCTCTTGCCCGGGTGCCCCTTCCACGTCTTGACCGGCCTTCCCTGCCCGACCTGCGGCGGGACGCGGGCGCTCCTGGCTCTGGCTCGTCTGGAATGGCGCGAGGCGCTGGTGTTGAATCCCCTCGTCGCCTCGGCCGCAGTCTTGGGGGGACCGCTCATGCTGGCGTTCGTTATGCTGGCAAGAAGCACGAGAAGAAACCCTGCCGAGCTTGCGCTCGGGGCGTTCAGGACAACGGGCGGCCGACTGATCCTCATAGCTACGATCGCCGCCAACTGGGCTTATCTGATATCGGCCGGACGGTAGAGAGTGCCACAATGCCTGGACGGGCACCTCGTTTGCAAAGCCCGCTGGGACCCGTCGGGCGTGGTAGGACTACCGGTGCACCGGCACCTCGCCAAGGGGAAGCCCGTGAAACGTCTCGTGGAGCGCCCTAAGCTTCTCGAAAGCGGTGGCATCGGTGATCCCTCCGTCGCTTCCGCCGATGTAGCCCCCGCCCGATGCGCACCTCCTCGCCTTCGCGGCGACTCTGTGCGCCGGCTCGGTGCTCTCCCCCCCGCCAAGAGCCTCGGCGGAGAAGCCGCCCGCGAATACCAGCTTTCCCCGGTAAGACCATACCAGTTCGGCGACATCCATCCCGGCCGCCTCCTCGCAACCGTGGACGCCAGCAAAGCCCGCGCCGGCTATATCGGCGACGACCTTCGAGATATTGCCGTCCGAGTGAAAGAGAACCGGAGGAAGCGAGCGTCCGGCCGCAAGCCATTCCCGGTAGCAGTCGAAGAGAAGCGCCCTGAGAAGGCCCGCCGACGCCAGAAGACCGCTTCTCCCTGCGATATCATCCATTACCACGACGGCGTCGTAACCGCGCCTTCGTGAAAGCTCGACTTCATCCGCCAGATCGTCGCGTGCGGCCTGGCTGAGCGAGTGGAAGCGGCAGCGGTCCTTCGCGGCGATCCGCATGACCTCCTCCCACCCCATGGTCCTGACCACGCGGCACAGGATGCCGCAAAGCGAAACGACGATCCCTCTGCCCGACTGGGCAACTGCCGCTGGGGGTGCTTCGGGCTCCTCTAAACCGACGCAGTCCACGCCTGGGGCCGCCCCGACCGGCATCACTACCGCATCGGCATCGAGGTAGTCGGCCACCTCGCAAAGCGATCGCCAGGGATCCTCGGTCCCCCTGCCGGTCACTTTCTCGACCCAGGCACGGGGAAGGCAAACCTCCATGGTCGGCACCCGGTCGGCAGCCGCGTAATTGAGCGCGGCTAAAATCCTTTCCCTGCCCGTCACCGCGGCTGTGCCGGAAACCCTCGCCTGGCAGCCTCCACCATCGCCCTCACATTGGCAAGAGGCGTGCGGGGCCCGATGCCGCAGGCGGGGGAGATCACGTCCGCGCCGCGGCGGCGGCATTCGAGAGCGGCCTGCGCCACCTGCTCCGGCGTCCCCTTCTCGAGAGTAAATGTGCTCACGTTTCCCATGAGCGTGTGATTCGGGAGGCTCTGGCGAAGCGAGGCGAGAGACTCGCAGGAGTCCACGCTCACGGCTGCCGCCGACGCCGAACGGAGAGCCTCCTTGACCGCACCCAGTCGGCCGCAGATGTGCAAAATCACCGGCACTCCGCTCCCGCCGGCTGCTCCCAAAGCGGCGATGATGCGCGAGATCACCGGAAGCGAAAGCTCGCGAAACCCCCTGGGGCCTAAGATCTCGCCCGTGCCGCTCGGATCGGCCAGACAGATCACGCAGGCACCTGCCTCCACCTGAGCGCGCCCCAAGGCAATGAGTGCATCGGCGATTCGCTCGAGAAGCGTGCGCAGGCCCTGCGGCTCGCGCCTTGCCGCCCGCAGTACCACGAGCGGATCGACCAGCGAGCAAGCGAGGCTGATCGGGCCGGTCAGGTTGCCCACGACTGGCACGTTGGGAAGGCGGCGCGCGAGCTTTGCGATAGCATCTAGCACCACTGGAACCCGACCCCGGTCCAGAAAACCGGACCATGGGGCGCCAGCGGCTTCCTCCAGTGTCGCGTACGGGTAGCCGACCACCCGGGGCTCCGTGGTCTTGCCTCCCAAGTCGACTCTAGCGCCGAGGGCCTCCGCCTCGACGGTCATGCAAAAGGGAACGCCTGCATTGTCCAAGCGAGCGACTTCGTGGGCTGCGGCGGCCAAGGCGGCCATCGCTGCCGCGCTCGAGTGCGCCTCGGGCCATGGTGCACCCACGCGATCCATGACCTCGACGATGGCGTTGTTCATCATACCGCCTGGGCAGACGACCGGAGGGCGCTCCGTCTTCTCGCCCGAGAGCACGCGAAGCAAAAGATCCCTGGCGCTGCGCTTGCTCACGCCGCCCCCCGCTCGGCCGGTGGCAGCGGCGCGAGCAAGCTCTTCGCCACTTTGACTGCGCGGGCGGCGTTCGGCGCGTAACCGTCCGCTCCGATCCGCGCCGCATAAGCCATCGAGATCGGCCCGCCGCCGATCAGGACCTTGAACCTTTCCCTCAGCCCCCGCTCTCGGAGCCGTCCGATGAGGGCGGGCATCTGGTCCATGGTCGTGGTCATCATGGTAGAAAGTGCTATTATGTGGGCGCCCACCTCGCACGCCGTCTCGATGAACCTATCGACCGGCACGTTGTTGCCGAGATCGTAAACCTCGAAGCCCCCCGCCTCCACCATGATCTTGACCAGATTCTTCCCGATATCGTGCGTGTCCCCTTCGACGACCCCCACCACCAGACGAAACTCGCTGCCTTCGCCGCTCTCAGGCAGGTGCGGTCTGAGCACCTCGAGCCCTGCGTACATGGCATCGGAGCACAAGAGAAGCTCCGGCACGAAGTACTCCTCTTCCTCGAAGAGCTTTCCCGCTTCGTTCATCCCTACCACGAGCCCTTCCGAAATCGCCTCGTAGGCGGGAATGCCCTCCTCGAGCGCAAGCTCGCTCTCCTTTACCGCTCTCTCCTCGTCCATCTGGACCACCGAATCGGCAAGCGCTCGAAGCCGTTTCTCTCTCTCGCTGGCAGTCATTTCTTCATCCTCCCCTGGCCCTACACTTGGCCTGTCGAGCGACCCGATTCTCCCCCGCCCCCGCCTGGCGCCCCCAGGCAAGCCTGCTAACGCTTTCTTCGAAACGCTCGAAGCGCTCGCTCATGTGCGGCAGATGCATGGCCTCGGCGAAAGCGCGGGTAAAACCATCTTCCAACGTAAGCTCGACGTATCCAAGCTCATCTCTAAGCCGCCTGGCGCGCTCGCGCGCCTTGCGGTCCAAAAGCGCTCTTCGCGCCCCTTCTCCCGCTGCGTTTCCCACCGCCACGACGTCTTCCACCGGACAATCGGGTAGCATCCCTATGCGAAGCGCGCTCAGGGGATCGATGTAACTTCCGAACGCTCCGGCGAGCAAAATCCGATCGACCCGGCCGACTCCGGCCCTCTCCATGAGAAGCTTGGCGCCGGCGTAAAGCGCCGCCTTGCCCACCTGAACCACCCGCACATCCTTGGCGGTTACGGCAATGGCCTGACCGGTGGCCGAGCGTGCCTCGTCCACCAGCACGAAGGATCGCTCGGCCCCCGAGCCGACCAGCCGCGGATGCCTGCGCTCCTTGGTAAAGCTACCCGTTTTGGCGAGAATGCCACAGCGGTACATCTCGGCAACGGCATCGATGATCCCCGACCCACAGATTCCCCTGGGCCTCACTTCACCGGCGCCCCACCCGCTCTCACCTATGACTTTGATCTTCACCTCCCAGCTCTCGGGATCTATGCGCACGCGTTCGATAGCCCCCTGCGCAGCCCGCATTCCGGCGCTTATGTGCGCCCCCTCGAAAGCAGGGCCGGTTGCGCACGCGGCCGCCAAGAGGCCCGAAGGAGTGCCGAGAACGATCTCCCCGTTGGTACCTACGTCCACGAAGAGCGTGACTCCAGGCCTGTCCTCCAAGTCGCAAGCCAGGATGCCCGCGATGGTATCGGCTCCGACGTAGCCTGCCCGAAGCGGCAAGAAATGCACCAGACCGCAGGAGAGCATCTCGAGGCCGAGCAAGTCGGCGTAGATGCTCAAGGGGCCGGTCACGACCGGCTGGTAGGGGGTTCGCCCGATGGGCGTTGGATCCAAGCCGATCGCCAAGTGGAGCATGGTAGCGTTTCCCACGACGGTCACCTCGACCACCTCGGAGGGATGGCAGCCGGCGGCGCGACAGGTTTCGCGAAGAAGGGTGTTCAGTGCGTTCCTGGCCGCTTGCGCAAGCAACACGCGGTTGTCCGAGGATGGCTCCCCGCGCCCGGGGGAAGCTCCTGCGGCAAAGCTAATCCGCGCCAAAACGTCCTCTCCAAACTGGATCTGAGGGTTCATCATGCTGTGGTGGGCGAGAAGATCGCCGCTTTGGAGATCGCAAAGAAGCCCGACAACCGTGGTCGTCCCGAGGTCGACCGCAAGCCCGAGAGTACGGCGCCGGCCCTGGCTCGGCAAATCGACCCTTATGACTTCGGCTCCTTCCGCCAGGACAAAGCTCGCCTGCGCGGCTTCGCTTCCCAGCTTGCCTGAAAGCTCGCGAAGCGCGCTATCGTGAAAGTACCAGGCACCTGGGTCGCCCCCCTCGCTAACCCTCGCTCTGCCGAGCCTCTCCCGAAGGGCCTCCTCTGCGTTGGCCTGCGCCGGTATGGTCGCCAAAACGCATTCGACCGCCGAGTCGATCTCGAGTGCGGTGGCGCGGGGCTCCTTGCGCACGACTTGAGCCAAAGCCTCGCTCTCTTCGGGCACGAACACGGCAAGCTCTCCCGCAACCACCGAGGCGCACGCGAGCCGGTAGCCCGATGAGATTTCCGCGGGGCTCAAGCATTCCAGCTCGCCCTCGGAGGGCGCAAGACAGTGTGCGGCCGAGGAAAGAATCTCTTCACGCTCGACCAAGCCCTCGATGATCTTGACCTTGCACTTGCCGCAGGTCTGGCAGCCTGAGCACGCAGCCTCTATGCCTACTCCGAGAAGCCTTGCGGCCTCCAGCACCGTGACTCCCTCGGGCACCCAACCCCTGCGGCCGCAGGGCTGGAAGAGAATTCGCACTCTGCCGGCGCGACCGGCCTCGTTTCCTACCATGCCTTTACCACTTCGATCAGCGCCCGTACGTTCTCGACCGGCGTTCGCGGTGCCAGGTCGCAGCCGCTTGCCAACACGAAATTGCGCGCCCTTCGCATGATCCTGAGCGCCTCCATCGCTGCAGAGCGTACCTCCTCCGGCCTTCCCTGGAGGAGCAGCGTAGCGGGTGAGAGGTTACCGAGGATGACCATGTTCTTGGGCACGCGCTCGGCCAACCCGAGAAGCGGCACCGGGGAATCGACGCTGATCCCGCCGACCCCGGTTTGGCACATGAGCTCGACCAGATGCGAGGCCCGCCCGCAAATGTGCAGAAGAGTCGGCAGACCGATCCTACGCACCACCTCGCGCGTGGCCGGCAGGGCGAATTGCGCGTACTGCCGCTTGCCCAAGATACCGGCCGTGGGATCGGCCAACGCTAGGGCATCGGCACCGGCACCGACGAGCGCCCGATGGTAGCCGATCAGAGCCTGGGTGGCGTAATCGATGGCCTCCTTCGCGAAATCGGGATCCTTGATGAGGGCCCGCGCCATCGCCTCGGGTCCCACCAGTTCCGCAGCAAGGGTAAAAGGAGCCAGCGAACTCACCACGTTCGGCAGTGCGTAGCGGTGCGAGAAGCGCCGCACGAGCTCCACGTACATCGGCATCCGCCCGCTCCGCGCCGGATCGGGAAGGTCGAGGCGCGACAGATCCTTTCGCGAAGGCGCCACGTGCTCGCGAACCGATGGGAGCCGCTCCTCCGGAAACTCGACTCGGCAGCCGCATGCCTCCGGCTCGATGGTAAGGTCGACCAGCGTAGAGAGAACCAGATCGGGCTGCCAACGCGATATCATGGCGTCCACGACTTCCGACTGGGCCTCGATGTCGGTTAGACTCCGGCGCACCGATAGGCCGACGAGCTGCGCTCCGACCACCCCGAGTATGGGGACGCAAAGCCGCCTACCGGCCAGACGCACGACACGCTCGAACGGAAGCGAGCGAACCGCACGCCGAAAGAGCAATCCGGCGGGTCTCAGAGCGCGGCTGCAGCCGCAGGTCTTCATGAGATCGATCGGTCCAAAGGCCATGGTACCACTAGAATTATTCGTGGGGGGCCCAGTCGAAACAAGCGCCCCCTCTGGAAACCGAAGCCTATACCGGCTCTCTCGTGCGAAGACCGGTAGGCAAGGACTCATCGAGAAGGCGGGCTTCTTCCTCTCGACTCAAGGGAAGCGCTTCGCTCAAAAGTTTGACGGCGCGCTCTCCTTTGGGCAGGGAGCCGACTCTGGCCGCCAACCGATCCCTCACCGATTGCTCGACGTCGCGCTCGCGATCCCCTACCAGCCGGCAAACTTGAACGAGCGCGAACGCCACCAAATCCTCCTTCGGCCAGGCGGGAATGGCCAGCGCCCGCTCGACCCAACGGGCCGCATGACGAGCCGAAACGACGCAATTCAGCGGACCGTAAAGGGGCTCCCTCGCGCCGAGCCGCGACAGCGCCCATAGTTGCTGGGCAGACACCTTGCCGCGGGTAAGGTCCGCGACGATCGCGTCGGCCAGCCGCTCTTTGAGCGAGGGATCGAGACGCTCGCACGCTCCCACGGCTTGCCACATCTCGCGGATCTCTTGCGGCGTCGGCCGGCTGCCTAACCGGCTTTGCCTCTTCTTTCTGGCTCCCCCCGGCTCGCTCGCGGCTAAAAGGTATGGAGTAACCTCGTCGGCGAGGCGTTTCTGCTGCATGCGATTCAGCCCGCCCGCAACACGTTTCCAAAGATTCCACCACTCCGCCCGGTTCTGAACCGCCCGCCGAAACGCCAACCCTCGCTCGAGCACCGGCCAGAGCTTTCGCAGCCGCCACTGGTCCATCTCGTCGCCGTATCCTGGTCGCAGCAAGAAACCGCACAGGTTGAGCCAGCGCGCCTCGTGCGAAGCGCTCCTTAGCCGCCCCTCGGCCACCGCCCACAAGACTTCCCAAAGCGCCCGGATCGTCTCGAGCGGCCAAGCTTCCCGCCCCGCGCCGAGCACCGCCTCGAGCTCGCGCACCATCCCGACTGGATCCCCCCCGGCATTGAACACCTTCTCGATGACCTTCTCCGCCGCCGCCAAGCGCTCGGGTCCCACGATCAACTCGGCACTGGCCGCGGCGGGGCCTCCGCCCCGCTTCACCGGCTCGCTCTCTCTGGTGGTGAACGCAAGCCGCCAGCGATGATCCGATATTTTCGACGAGCACCAGATCTCCAGCGTGCCTATCTCGGAAAGCCTGACGGTCAGCGTGACTGGAACGGTGCGAGCCTCGAGCTTTCGCCCGAAGCGCAAAACCGTTCGCAGAGGGGAAAGCGCCGCCACGCTCGAACTATCCGCCTCGACGATCTGCCCGCAGCGCTCGCCGCTTCGGCTGGTCGAAGTGTAAACCGGGAAGCCCACCGGTTGATTGGCGAGGATCTCGAACTCGGGCTCGCTGATCTCCTGCTCCGCCCCTTCTTCCATCCCGCGCGTCACCAGACAGAGCAAGCGAACCTTCCCGCCGGCCCGGGCGGAGTCGAGCCCGAGGTAATAGGAACGCGCGCTTCCACCGGTTATCCTGACGCCCAACCCCCGGCGCGCAAGACCGTAGTAAGCCGCTCCGCGAGCCACCGCCAAATTGAGATCGACCCCCTCGAGCACCCGCGGAGGCTTTCCGCCGAACCAAGCTCCGATGGTTTCTGTCACCCGAGAGCGGATGACCTCCGGGATCATTACCCCCCCGTTGAACAAAACGGCGTCGGGCCGGACGAGACCGGCCGCCTCCCCGTCGCCCGGCCGCGCATGGCGGCGAAGGAAGGCGGCGAGGTGGCGCGTTATCTCCGGCTCCTGCGCGAAGGGAAGCCCCCATTCGCGCACCCCCGCCGCAGCGGGCTCCCGCAGCGGAGCGTCGGCTTCGACGATCGGGAAGAACCCCTCGATGACCGCATCTCTCACCTCTTCGCGGCCGAGGCGCCCCGAGATCAGCCCTCCCACCACGCTGCGGCCCGATCCCGGGATCTCCAAACGTACCTCGGCCGGGGCCTCGGGCGAAAGCAGAGCTTCCTTCGCCGCGCGCGCCCGAGCGACGAGAATCTGCCACCTTGCGCTCTCCAACCTTCCGGTAGCACCGACAATCCGCTTCTCGAGGGAGCGCGCAAGCGCAATGTCCATGTTGTCCCCGCCGAGAAGAAGATGTTCCCCAACTGCGACACGCTCGAGCCGAACACTCTCTTTTGCGCGACGCACGGCCACGAGCGCAAAATCGGTCGTGCCCCCGCCGACGTCCACTACCAACACCCGCTCGACCCCACGAAGCGCCTCCTGCCAGCTCCCCTCCCGAGCCCAGATCCAGGCGTAAAGGGCCGCCTGTGGTTCCTCGATCAAGGTGAACCGCTCCAACCCGGCCTCCTTTGCCGCCTCGATGGTGAGCTCTCTCGCATATTCGTCGAACGAAGCGGGCACGGTAATCACCACCTCTTGGCGGGCGAGGGGCGCATCCGGGTGCGCGCTCTCCCACGCCTCCCGAATGTGCCCCAAGATCCACGACGACGCGGTCACGGGAGAGATCTTGCCGACCTCCTCGGCGCCACCCCAGGGAAGAATGCGGGCCTGGCGATCCACCCCGCCGTGGCACAGCCACGATTTGGCCGAGACCACCAGCCGCCCGGGCTGTCGCATCCCCGCAATCTCGGCGAACTCCCCGACCGCGTACTTGCGGTCGCGATCCCAGGGCAGGGAGAGCGCCCCGGCGGGCAGGTCGCGACCACTGGCAAGATAAACCACCGAGGGGAGCATAGGCCGGGCCGCCACCTCTCCCTCCCCGACGAGCTGAGGCACGGGAAATATCTCGATACCGCTCGGGCCCTTGCGGCACTCGGCGGCCGCCACCGCCGTGTTGGTAGTGCCGAGATCTATGCCGACAATGTACTCGGGGGCCGACATCTTTCAGCTTCGACCCGCAGAGCGCATGTTGAACTCGAGCCTCCAGCGCTGCGCGCCCCCTTGGCCGACGAAGTAAAGCTCGAGCGTCCCAAGTTCGGTGAACCGAGCCTCCAACGTAACTGGCACCGTATCCCCCTCGTGCCCCTCCCAGGTGAGCGTGGCGACGAGGGGCGTAAGCTCCTCTATCTCCTCCTCCCAGTCCTCGATCAGGTCTCCGGGAGAATCCTCCCGACGCAGGGAGGAGCCGAGGAAGGGGAAGGTAGCCTCTTTCCCGACGACCAACGCGAACCGGCGGTTCGGTATATCGATCTTCGTGCCTTCTTCCATGCCGAAGGGAACCAGGCAAAGGGCTTTGAGTGGCGGGCGGGCCCCTGGCACCGCAGGCATCGCAGCTTCCACCCCGAGATAGTAACTGCGCGCAGCCCCGCCGCGGATGCGCACACCCCGGCCGCGCTTTGCCAGCCCGTAGTACGCTGCACCAGTAGCGACGGCCAAGTCGAGCGAAGCGCCCTCGAGTTCGACCGGATCCTTCCCGAACCACGCGGCTACCACCTCGACCACGCGCCTTCGCAGTCTCTCCCCCTTCATCACCCCGCCGCTGAAGAGGAGCTTGGGGGCCCTTCCCTCGAGGCCGGCAGCCTCCCGGTGGGCACGGACGAAGCACCCAAGGTGCGCCGTCAAGCGCGCGTCTGCGGCATAGGGAAGCCCGATCTCCTTTAAGCCGGCGGTGGCGCCGGGCTGGGGTAGGACTTCGAGCTCGACGCCGGGGAAAAATCCTTCCACGAGTAGCCTCTCGACCATTTCCCGGCGAAGCTCCGCCTTTATGGCACCGCCTACCACGCTACGGGAGCGGCCCAGGACGCTCACGGAGGCCACATCCGCGCCTCGGTTTCCGAGGAGCTCCTCCTTGGCGCGGCGGCAGGCGTGCACGAGAGAGCGAAACTGCCAGGCATCGAGGCGATTGCCCGCGCGGCTCAACTCTTCGCCCACCGCGTGGGCGAGGGCAAGATCCATGTTGTCACCGCCGAGCAGAATGTGATCCCCGACAGCAACCCGCTCGAGCGAGAGCTCGCCCCCCTCGTCGCGGACCGCGATGAGCGTGAAATCCGTCGTGCCGCCCCCCACATCGCAGACCAAAATCACGTCCCCCACGGCCACTTCCTCCCTCCAGCGATCTCCCCTGGCGGCGATCCAGGCGTAACAAGCGGCCTGCGGCTCCTCTACGAGCGTGACCTCGCCCAAGCCGGCTTCGCGTGCCGCCTCGGCCGTGAGCTCTCTGGCGACCGCGTCGAAGGACGCCGGCACGGTAAGAAATACCTCTTGGAACTCCAGCCGCTCCGCCGGCCGGTCCCGGGCCACCGAGTGGTTCCAGGCGCTTCGGATATGGCTCAGATACGCGGCCGATGCGGCAACCGGCGACATCTTTCTAGCCAACTCGTCGGCTTCCCAGGGAAGAATCGGCGCTCGCCGATCGATCCCGGGATGGCAGAGCCAGGATTTCGCCGAACAAACGAGCCGGCTTGGAACCTCGCTTCCGCGCTCGCGCGCATACCAACCCACGACAAAATCCTCCCGCTCCTGCCAGCCTAGGCGCAACGCTTCCATCTCATTTTGTGCCGCCAGATAGAGAAAGGAGGGGAGCGAGCTTCGCTCATCGACGGTGCCTGTGGCGACTACCTGAGGGATCGAAAGGATTTCTATGGCCGGCTGCGCCGCCGCGCAATCGGCGAAGGCTACAACGCTGTTGGTCGTCCCGAGATCGATGCCAACGACGTAGCGCGCCTGCGCCTGCCCGCACATCGACTCACCGAGCCTCCTCAGAGGATCTCCACTTCGGCTGGCGCGATCACGTTGGGGTCGCTACCAGGAAGCGCCCTCGGAAGTCGAATCCCCTCGGAGCGCCACCCGGGATGGCGCAGCACCCCGCGATAGGGTGGCTCGCCCGTCACGTTTCCGGTGACGCGGATGGCGGCCGGATCGAAGCCGCGCTCCACCGTTATCTCTTCCCCCTCTTGGGCCTGGACAACGGGGGCAAGTTTCGCGCGTTCGGCAAGGGCACGCCTCAAGCCCTCGTGAATCGCCCGAGCGGCGCCCGCAACTTGCGCATCGTCGTAACCTGAGATGTCCTCCTGGAGGAAGTCCACCAAACGGCCCTCGGCCTGCAGTACTCCGAGAAGACGAATGGCGGCGGTTTCGGGAGCCGGTTCCGAGGGCTTCTCCACCTTCTCCTTCTCCGGCGCGTTGGCCGCCGCTTTCAGGGAAACGAGCACCAGCGCCAACGCAAGTAAAGCGCCTGCGAGCGCAAGCGCCGCCTCGAACGGCGCCGCGTCAAAGACCCTTCCCAGCCCCCCGATCGGGTTCGGAAAACCACCGACCGCACGTTCGCTCCCCCCGATCCTTGCCCCGATCGCTCCGAGAGCGAAGATTTCGCAGATTGCGACGAGTAACGCGACGACACCGAGTGTCACCCGAAGACGTGTCATTCCGTCCCACCCCCGACCGACATTGCCCCGAGCGAACTCCCCACCGCTTCAGCGCAGCCGGGCCCGCGAGAAAATTCCCCGAGGATCACGATACCGTATCTACGCCACGGACCCGAAGGTAACTCAAGAGTGCGACCGGCCCGCCAGCCGCCACGGCGCGACGATTCTTCACGCGTGGCCGGGCTTGACGGGCCGGTAGGCACACCAAGGATCGCTTTCCATGTAGTCCCCGGTCAGCGCATATGCCCGGGAACGCGAGCCGCCGCAGACGCGGCGGAACTCGCAGTAGCCGCATATGCCTTTGAAGAGATCTGGAGAGCGAAGCCGTTTGAAGAGCTCCGACTCCCGATAGACCTTGGCAAGCCCGTCGGTCCTGAAGTTCCCTCCGCAAAGGGGGAGAAACCCACTGGGGAAGATGTCACCGGTATGGGAAACGAAAGCGAATCCGCTGCCGGCGTTTACGCCCCGCGGGGCAAGGCCCATGCTGCGGCCCGGTCCCTCGGTTCTGACCAACTCTCCGGGCAGCCTGATTTTTCCCCCCTGCGCACCATCTCCGGCCGCCTCCCACTCGCGCTGGATCGCGTAGCGCCGAAAATGCGGCGCTTCAGTAATTTTTACCAGAAAGCGGGATTTCTTCTGTACCTCGTAGAGAAGGGCAAAGAGATCTTCGCACTGCTCGGCGCTAAGCCCTCCCAGGCTCTCCCCCCGTCCCACTGGGACGAGAAAGAAAACCTCCCAGAACACGGCGCCGAGCTCGGTAACGAGCGCTGCCATCCGCTCGAGGTAAAAGGCCGACCTGCCACAAAGGGTGCTGTTTATCTGTAAGTGCAGGTCGTGCTTGTGCGCCCACTCCACCGCCCGCATGGTCCTGCCGAAGGCTCCCGGCACGCCGCGAAACTCGTCGTGCAGCTCGGCAGTGGGAAAGTCGAGGCTTTGGGCCATCTGGTCCAGCCCCGCATCCTTTAGCCTCTTGACCAAGTCTTCCGTGAGCATGGGAGTGGCCGCCGGGATGGTACCCATGCGAAGACCCTCCCGCTTGCCGTGGCTAACCAACTCGCAGAGGTCTTCGCGCTTGGCGGGATCCCCGCCGCTAATTATGAAGACCGGCGTCCCCATGGCGGCGGCTTCGCTGATCAGCCGCTTCCCCTCCTCGGTGGAAAGCTCTTCCTTGTGCCGGTTTGGCTGCGCCGAGGCCCGGCAGTGGGCACAGACGAGGTCGCACGCCTGGGTGGCCTCCCAAATGACGAGAAAAGGCGCCTGGTCGTAGTCTATGTTCCGATGCATCGGAGCCGCTCTCCCGAAGATCCCTGCCGCCTCCAACTATAACGAATGATCCTGTGCGACGCTACCTGGTTGCGCCCCCACCATTTGTAAGCCTCGACCCGCTGTGGTTTAATACGTGAAACGCTACGAGGAGGATAAGCGGGTAGAGAGCCCCTTTACCGCCTTCGCCGGCGAAGCGGGGCTTCATCCGCGCGACCGCGCTACATCCGATGAAGCTCGCGCGTGGCTCTTGTTCGTATATTCATATTCACCGAAAAGCGCGGGCCTTCCTCCTGCTCTTCTTCGCGTTGGGGGGCGGGAATGCGGTCTGCCCGGATCCTGCGTGCGCTGCCAAGGCTCTGCCGCCGGGTGAACCTCGGATTGTAAATGGCGCGGTGACCTCCGGGTTTCCAACCGTCGGCGCCCTTCTCTATGGCGGCTCTATCTCTCAGGTGCTTGTCTGCAGTGGCACCATGATTGGGTGCGACACGTTCTTGACGGCCGCTCACTGCGTGTGTCCTACGGTCGGTTCGCAGTGTCAGCCGGGCGAGATCTTCGAGCCCGACCCTTCCGTGTTTTCCGTTTACCTCCAGCATGCCGGGCTCTTCCCGGTTGCAAGCGTATCGCTCCCTCCCACGTACTCCTTTCCCGACGACGACGTGGCTATCCTGAAGCTCGCCGAAGAAGTTACAGCCATCCCGCCCTCCGAGAACGCGACCACGGATCCGGTAACAGGTGCCGTTGGCCGCATCGTCGGCTTCGGGCGGACGGGTGGCGATCCGGGGGTCAATCTCGATTACGGCATCAAGCGATACGGTACGACGGCCCTCGAGCCCTGTAGCGGAGGCATAGATCCACGGAAGTCGATCTGCTGGAACTACACGGGAGGGTCGGAAGCCAATACATGCAACGGGGACTCGGGGGGCCCGATGTTCATCGACTACGGCTGGGGAGAGGTGGTGGCAGGCGTAACCAGCGGTGGGGCATCACCTACCTGCCTCGAGCTCGACTTCTCCTACGATGCGAATGTCGCTAATTACGCAGACTTCATCTCGAGTGCGGGAGGGACCGACATCCTCAATACTTCCTGTGGCACCCTGCCCCCCGTTAGCGATTCTCGCACCTCCGTGTTCTCGGCCCTGGGGCGGATAGCCGCCTCCGGGGTCTCCTACACCGTAACTGTTCCCGCTGGCACCGAGCGGCTAGTGTTCACTCTAAACGGCGTGGACGACGGCATCGAAGATTTCGACCTCTACGTAAGGCAGGGCAGTACGGCTACGACTGCGCAATATGACTGCGCCTCGAGCTACGCGGGCCAGTTCGAAAGTTGCGTCTTCGACGCGCCTTCGGCCGGCCAGTGGACGGCTCTCATTCAACCCGTCGTCGGTTACGGAGATTTTCAATTCACGGCTACCGCCCTGGGAGCCAAGCCTTGTGGGGATTCCGCGGCTTGCGATGACGGCAATCCTTGTACCGACGACTCGTGCACGGGGGGCTTCTGTACCTATTCGGCCAACCCCGGGTCGTGCGACGACGGGATCTTCTGCAACGGAGCCGACTCTTGCAATGACGGCTCCTGCTCGGTCCACAGCGGCGACCCTTGCGATGGATCCTTTTGCCTCGAGCCCTACCGCGCATGCATGGCCGCCTGCCCGGGCACGTGCGCCGCTGAGCTGGCCGACACAAAGGGAGCGAAAGCCGTGGAGAAATTCCTAAAGAAGAGGGCCCGGGCGATCAAGGAATGCGCCCGCAATGGCGAGCCGGCTTGTCCCACGCCCTGCCCAGTCCCGGATGGATCCTCTCTGGGGCTCTCCTTAGCCTGCGTCGAGATGCTCTCGTGCAGGGCGGACGAGATGGCCGCTACCTTTTACGGCGATCCTTACGGAAACACGTGGGACACGCTGGGGCTGTGCGCGCTCTCGCCCGCGAGCCACTGTGGTGTGGCGCGCGCGAAACACGGCTTCAAGCTCATGGTCAAGGCGTTGAGACGGGACCGTACGGGCAAGCTCTGGCGCGTTCCCGGTGACGCGAAAAAGTGCCGCGGGCGGATCGATGCCGCAGGACAATGCGACGGCGCCGGTCTATGCGCGGCCGCTGCCGAATGGGCCAAAGCGATCTCCGCGCGGTGAAAAGCCCTGCCGGTGCCACGGCCAAGGCGCTGCGAGGAGCGCCGCTTACCACGCGGGTTCCGTGGCCCCCTTCCTAAGGTTCACAAAAAAGCTTCAGCGTGTCGCTATCCCGCCGTTTGCCGCTCGAGTCGGTGGTGCGAATCTTCAAGACCGCCTTTCCTCTCTTCGTCCCGTTCTTAAGGGGCACAAGGACGTCGAAAGCTGCGCAATTGTTCGAGCCCTGCGGAAGGCGCAGCACGTTTTCCACGACCCCGAGCAGGGCGGCTCGATTCTCCGCCGAGCCGGGCTTTTTCGGATTCACGGCGTCTTGCTCGGATGGTTTCTTGACCTCGTATGCCACGATATCCGTTGGGGAGCACAGAGGCAGCCTATCGTCCTCGACATTGAAGCAAAGGCCGACCCTGAAGGTACACCGATCCGTGTCGGCATCGAAATCGCACGCCGGATCTCCCTGATTGCAGGACTGCTTGCTAGCCGGCAGGCCCTTGGTGTCCAGGACGAACGATCTGGTGGCAAGCAGCCACTCGGCGGCGCAGTCGGTCTTGACACTTCCTCCACCGGGAATCTGCGGTGCCGGCGAATAAAGCGAGAGATTCATCGCTGCAAGGGTGGAAAACGAGCCGAGGCCGGTAGCTTGAAGCGTGTTCGCATCCGTATCCACGACTGTAGTCAACACCTCGACGCAGGGACCAGCCGCCCCACAATCGTCGCTATCGGTACACGCCGCACCGCCAACAGCGCATGTCCCCGGCCCCCCCACCTTGACCAGCTCCAACGCGGCCTCCTCCGCCGAGCCATCCACGATACCAGCACGGGCCAGCTCGTCTGTGGTGTAAGCTACCGTAACGTCGGCGTCGAACGTCCCCTCTGGCTCCTTCTGGAGCGTGACGAAGAAGGGCAGGACCCCGGAAGAGAGCAACTGCACCCCGGGCGGCATATCGCCGGGTGCGGCCGTGGGGCGAGTCCCTAGGATCGAGCGCGCGACGGTAAGCCTCCCCGGGTCGCTGTTCGAATTGAAGGAGACGACGACGTCCGGGTTAGGCTCCGCCGCCGCTACGCCGTTTACGGCCCGCGCCAAGAAAGTCAGCGTTTCGGGACCCCCGGCAACCGCCTGGTTTTCGCGCGGATTCTGGTTTTGGGCCGGCGAAAAGCTAAACGTACCGGGAGGGCCGCTCAGCGCTATATCGGCGAACCACCCCAGAACGGCAGGGAGAACGCTCTCGTTTTCGATCCGAACCGGCCGCTCCAAACTGGGAAACGCGGTCGATCCATTTGCGCCCCACTCGGCCACGAGGGCATGCTCGGGCACCAAGCTCAGGCTGCTCACGCTGGCGACCATCGTGGCTGCATGCGCCGCCGTCCCCTGCTGGAGGAGGAAAGCAGTCACGCCTGCCGGCCCGTTGCCGGAGATACTGCCTGAAGTCGCGGCCAGCGGGAAAGCCACGGGACTAATCATAGGGTTGGCTACGAAGGGGCGAAAAAGCTCGAAGCCCGCCGCGTGCGCCAGCGCCTCGCCCGATTGATTCGGCACCACTTCGTCCTGATGATCGACGATCTGCATGATGTTGCGCGGCCCGCCGACCAAAGGATCGCCAAGCCAGTGGGGAGCCTTGGTCAGCGGATCGCCAGCATCGACCAGTGCCTGCGTGATACCGGCGAAAATCGAAAAGTCATCCATGACATTGGCAGGGTCCAATCCATAAATCAGGTGCAGGCTCCCCAAGGCGCCAGCACCGATGGAGGAGTTGAGCAAGAGTTCCCCGACGAGCCCTCCTCCCGGCGCATTCAGTGCGTAGGCCTTTATATCAGGCTCGAAAGCCGCCAGGCACGAGCCCATAATCGCACCAAGGGAATGCCCGAGATAAAAGATGTTGTTCTCGTCTATATCCACGCCCAAGGCGGAATCGATCGAGTTGCTCTGAATCAGGCGCACAAGCTGCATGAGGTCGGCACACGTCTGCCTAAAATTGTCGCGCACGCCTACCAGGTTGACGAAAGCCTGGAAAAACCCCAATTGGGTGGAAAGGGTGCCCAAAGGAATACCGAACAATCCCAGGTCGCCGAATCCGTCCGGTACGGTCGTCCCGCCGAAATTGTTGGCGCGATCGGTCGGATTGTCCGGCTGGATGCCGTTCGGATCCTTGTATCTATAACCATGTGCCACGGCGTCGATACCAATCGATGCGAAGCCTGCGGCAGCCAGGGCATCCCCCAGATCGACCACGATCTTGCGGTCTCCACCCAGGCCGTGCTGGTCGATAATGATCGGATAGCCGGCCGCTGGCGCGGGGGAGTTAGGGACGACGACGGTAAAAGGTATCCTAGGCGTGCGCTGGATATCGGGCAGGCCATCCGCGGGGGAGACGTCAACGAAGCGCTCGTCGTCCGGCTCGCAGGCAAAAGTGCAAGGTTTCGAAAGATCGCTCAGGTTGGGCAGGTCCTCGGTCGGTCCGTTGCCGTTGCCGTCGTCGGTTTGAAAGCGCGGGCTCTCGAAATAGCCGGTAGCCACGATGGCAATGTTGGCGTGGGGGGTGTTCGGACCGAGCGCCGCGTCGAGCTCGGCCGGTGTCTCGAAGACCAGGTCATTCGCCGCGAAGCTGAAGTCGGCCACCGGCATAGGCTGCGCGGGAAGCACGGTCGTTTGGATCGCCACCAGATCGGAATTGGGGCTCTGGGTCGTAAACACGGCCATGCCAGCGATGTCGGCCCGGGCGAGGCCCCCTCCATTGGCCACCACCGTATCCGCAGCGGATCCATAAATATCGTTTGCGTCGGTGTTGGCACTCGTCCCATCCCGCGCCGCCACAAAATCCGCCGTGGGCACGACCGGTTGTCCCCCTCCCTGCACGCCGGTCGTCACCACACAAGCGTATGTCGTGTTGCCCTCGAGCACATTGCCCGGGATCGGAACCACCGAAAGCGTATTAGGTACGCGGGTGTCGGCATCTGCGACGAGCTTTATCGGCACGAGACTCCCATCGTCGAGATTCATGAGAAAGACGGAATCGCTCGTGCTCGGTGCCGTAACGGGGGAGGCTGGCAGCGAGGATGGGGAGATCGGCGCGCTGAAGAAGAAAAAGCACCCGCTCGTGACTCCCCAACCGTCCATCGTGTCGAGTCCGCGCTCTATTGCGGGTGTGAAGTTGGTGTTGAAAGCGATGGCGCTGATCCCGATATTCGCCCCGTGGTTCAAAAGCGTTCCATCGCCGTCGGCTTTCTCGCCCTGGTCGAAGTAGAGATCGCTCGGAAACGGCACGCTCCCAAAAGGGGACGGCATCGAGTTCTCGGCGGGCAAGGTGAATTTTACCGTCGGGCCGGCACCGAGCGCCGGAGTAGGTGCCGCCCATAAAGAAAGAACGCCGGCAACGGCAAAAAATACACCTAGTAATCCTCGGGCCCGCAAATATTGCTTCCGAGACATGGCTCAATATCCTCCCTGTTTCGCGTTGCGCCCCTGTGAAAAAAAACGTCCCTCGCCGTGGCACGGGGGGCCAAAACAATGCCACCGTACGAAAGCCCCTTCCGACTGTCAAGGATGGGCACTCCTGTCGCGACGGAGAAGGGAGCCCGGCTGGGAGGCCTGGGAGGATTGGGGCCTACAAAAGTGCCAGCTCCCCTGAATCCCCACCGTTAGTCCTTTTCCGGTCCCCTTGCGATTTCGCGAGCTGGTTCTTGCCCAGGATGCGGCGGATGAGCTAAGCTGCCGAACCGGATGAGGTCCCCTTGCCGCATCGCAGCGCTAGCGATCCTCACTTCCGCCGTCGTTTCTTCCCAAGGGTTTGCCCAAGTCGGTTGCGCCATCGACGAAGAGTGCGCCGACGGCGATTTTTGCAACGGAATCGAGCGCTGTGTCGCGGGCGCTTGCACTGCGGGGGAGCCCATCCCCTGCGATGACGGGGACTCGTGTACCCGCGACTTTTGCGTGCCCTCGGCCGGCTGCGCGCATCTTGACGAACTCTGCCCGTCCGATTGTTCCGGGCTTGCGGACGGCACGCGGTGTAGCGACGGGAGCGTATGCACGGCAGGGGATACCTGTAGCGGCGGGGTCTGTGTGCCGGGGCCACCGCCCGTTTGCGCGGATGCCGACGAGTGCACGAGCGCCAGTTGCGATCCCGCCTTTGGGTGCGTCTATACGGAGGAATTCGTCTCGCCCCCCTGCGTACCCAGTTGCAGCGGCACGGTCGCGGATTTTACGCCGTGCCCGGGCGACGGTAACCTCTGCACGCTCGACGCGTGCCTGCCGTCCGTAGATTTTTTCCGCGACCAGTGCGTGGTGGGGCTTCGCCTTTCGCGACAGTGCTCGGACGGGAACGCATGCAATGGGCAGGAGTGGTGCAGCCCCGTTCTCGGCTGCCAAGCTGGGCCCCCTCTGCCATGCGACGATGGCGACCCGTGCAATGGCGCCGAAACCTGCGATCCCGCAACTGGCTGCCAATCCGGCTTCCCCCTTCCCGACGGAACCGCCTGCGAGGACGGGCTCGATTGCACCGTAGCCGATCGCTGCACGGGGGCCGTTTGCGGGGGAATGCCGGTTACGCCCGAGGATTGCAGCGACGGAGATCCGCTGACGGAAGACCAGTGCCGGGAAGGCTTCGGGTGCTTGAGCTGCCAGACGTTGGGAATCGGGCGGCTCAAGGTGCGCCTTGGGGAGCCTGGCGAGCGACGGGCAAGGATAAGAGCCCGGGGAGTGCTTGTGGCCAGCGCCACAGCTCTTTCTCCCGCCACTGAAAATTTAGTGTTTATCCTCGACCTCGGGGCGGGCGAGCGTTACCGGGAGGTAATTCCGGCTGGCTCGCTGGTAGAGAGGGCGCCGGGTCGCTTCCTTTTTCGGGCCATCCCTCCTCCGGAGTCCGGCGGGGTCCGTGGCCTTCGACTATCGCAGTCTAGGGACGGCCGCTTTCGGTGGGCAATCGCGGCGTCGAACCTCGAGCACCTTGGGCCCGCGCAGCCAGAGGCTGCCGTTACTCTACTCATCGGTGAGGACTGCTTTTGGTCATCCCTGCCGTGTCAGTCGAAAAGCGGCAGTAAAGTCTTGGGTTGCCGGCCGTGAGGCCAAGGGCGGGGCGCTGCCGGCGGAGCCCGGGGCCAAACCTCTACAGCCTTTGCCGCGAAACCAAGGCCACTGATCGACAACCAGGTGCGTAGCGCAATCGGCGCGGCGGGCTTGGACTCGGGCGGGCGGAAGCTCGGGGCCAGTCCAAGGTAGAGAACGCGCCGACACCCCCCCGGGCTCGGGGGGTCGCGAAAGGTCACCGAACGAGCGATAGGTTCGCCGGGGGAACGGGTGAAACCGCGCCGCCAATTCGCTCGCAGATTAAGTATTCGCGATATTTCTATTAGAGCACGGATTATGCAATGAACATGAAGACCTAGCCGAGTAGCCTCCCGCGACTTTATCCAATGGGCGCCTAAGTTCCTACAGGAGCACGAAAATCGACCTGGGCATGAGGCACGGTTGACTCGGGCAATCGGCCCCGCATGCCGGCCGCTTGCGTTGAACTGCTCGGGCTCAATAGGCTAATATCTTCGCTGGGAGGGTTTAGCCGAAAAGCCGAGCGCGAGAATAGGCGCGGATCTTGAGGAAGCCTCACGGCGGAGTCCCGGCGTTCGGCGGACTTCATAAGGTACCAAGGTAGAACAAACCATAGCGGCCATGGCGGCGAGCGATGGCAGGTGGCCGTTAGGGCAACTAAGGAGGGTCGATCATGAAAAGCGGAGCGAATGAGTGCAAGTTAGGGAGAGCACGGTTTGTGGCGGCATCGGCCATTTTGGCTCTATTGAGCCTGGCAAGCGTTCCGGCCGGAGCGGAGGTCCCCAAGATGCTCTTCTCGATCAGCGGGAGTGGCACCATCGGCGGGGTGCCGGTCGAAAATGAAGACCTGCTCCTGTGCGATCCCGTGTCGACCGCCCCGCCCGTTACGGAGTGCAACTGGAGCCTCTTCTTGGACGGGAGCTTGGCAGGGCTCACCACGAAGATCAAGACGGTGGACATGCTTCCAAACGGCAATCTCGTCATGCGGGTCAACGCGAGCCAAACGCTACCAGACCTAGGGCCAATCACCAACAAGGATTTGGTGCTCTTCATCCCCAGCGATCCCTTGACGCTTCCATACACCTCCGGAGAGTGGCGGCTTTTCATGGACGGGACCAAGGTGAAAGATGCGGGTGACTCGAGAGCCTGGGACTCGACGGACGTGATAACGGACGGCAGTTGCGAGAAGAACAATCCCATGAGTTGCGATGTGCTCCTCAGCATTCCGTTCGGCAGCTTGGGGGGGCTCCCGGTCCAGAACGAGGACGTGGTCCGCTGCCACCCGACGGCCTGGAGCGTAGGGGGAGCCATCGAGGCGTGCGACTACTCGATCTTCCTCGACTCGAGCGCTCTTGGGGTGACCTCGAATGTGTTCGCGATCGACCTCCTCGCAAGCGATACGCTTCTCTTCCGGGTGGGCAGTGGCACCGGAATTCCCGATCTACAGCCTGCGCGGGACATCGTTCGCTATGTCGGCACTTTCGGGGAAAGTCCGGTCGGGACGCTGGACATTTATTTTGACGGTAGCGAGGCGGGCTTGGCTGGGGAGACGGTCGAATCGTTCGCTGTCGTACCGGATTTCGATGACGACGATGTCCCGGACGGAATCGACAACTGCCCTAACGATCCCAATCCAGGCCAGGAGGACACCGATGGTGACGGGATCGGCGACGTCTGCGACGTCGATCCCGATTGCTTCGATCCGACCAACCAGGATGGGGATGGAGACGGCGTGGCGGATGCGTGCGACGTGTGCCCGACCTGCTTCGACCCGACCAACACCGATACCGACGGCGACGGGGAATGCGATGTTTGCGATTACTGCCCGTTCAGACCCGACCCCGACTGCCGCTGCGGCGACAGCATCGTCGATCCTCCGTCTGAAACGTGCGATCTGGGAGACGCACAGAACGGCCAACCGGGAAGCCTCTGTTCGGCTACTTGCCACGTAGTAGGGAAATGTACCGGGAGCGGCACGGAGTGCGAGACGGCTGATGACTGCCCGCCGGGCGAAGGCTGCTGTGGGAACAGCATCGTAGAGGGAGACGAGGAGTGCGACGACGGCAACAGCATTCCTGACGACCTTTGCGACAACAGTTGCATCCTTAACCCGCAGGGCGTCCCCATTCTCGGCTGCGAGGATGTCTTCGGCCCCCACCTAGTTTCGGCGTTCGTTAGGTCCGCCAAGTTCAGGGATACGAACAAGGTCCTCGATCCAGGCTTTGACAAATGGAAGAGCAAAGGGGATTTCAACCTGGGCGACGGCCAAAGCGTCGATCCGGACAGCGAGGTAACGACACTGATTTTCAGTCAAGCCGGCCCGGGCACGCTTTATACCGCCGTGCTCCCGCCCGGTAGCTTCGTCCAGTCGTCCTCGCCCATTAGACCCACGTGGAAGTTCCTGGACAAGGAAGCGGACGTCCCTGGAGCCGAGGGCTGGAAAAAGGCGAGGTTCTTCCTTCGGCTCAACAAGATCAAGAACAACCTGGCGGGTGAAACCGTGGCGATAGACATAGATACCGGGGCTCTGGGCGCGCCGCCGGTACGGCTGAGACAGACGATCCGTATAGGCGACGACTGCGCCACAACCGTCTTGTCTTGCGAGGAAAAGAGCGGCGGCAAGCTGCTAAAATGCAATTCCACGCAGACGCCCTAAGGCTTGGTGCGAAGCCCGAGGGTTGGCTTTCATCGCCTCCCCTCGGGCTTCGGCTCATAAAGAACCTTCACTCCTCCCGGTAAGGCCGGCCAGCCCTGTAGAGCAAGAGCCGCTGTTCGATCGGCCCGGCTAAGTCTTGTCGGGCTTGCTTGCGCGCAAGATCGAGCGCTTTTTCGGCCGTCGCCACCGCCTCTTCGAACCTTCCCTGCTCGGCATAGGCCGCAGCTAAGGTATCGAGGCTGCTCGGGTCCGTGCCCATCTTGGAGTCCGCCGCTCTTTTCGCGAATCCAAGAGCTTCCCCGCCATCGCGCACAGCGGGATCGGGGCTCGTGGCAAGAAGCCAGGCGATATACTCGTTCAACTTCGGGTCGTCTCCGACCTTCTCGATCCCGTCGCGCAAGACGCGGATCGCCTCCCGCCCCTTTTTGGCCTGCGCGAGCGTGATCGCCAGAAGATAGTAGAGTTGCGCACTCGCAGGGCCGTCTCGTAGAAGACCTCGGTACTCCGCCACGGCTTCCTCGGTCTGGCCCGCGCGGGAGAGCACAGTGGCGAGGTTCATTCTTGCCGCGGTGAAATCGCTCTTTGCGCGCAGTGCCGCTCTAAAGTGCTCCACGGCACCCGCAAGCTGCCCCTCCCCCGCAAGCAGTATCCCCATGCTGTTATGAGCCTCGGCAAATCGAGGATTAAGCTTGAGCGCCAGGCTCAAGTGTTCTCTCGCTTGCGCCGACTTGCCCTGGTTCATGAGAACGTTGGCAAGGTTACTGTGGTCTTCCGGAGATTCCGGACGAAGCTTTAGGGCCGCGCGATACTGCTCGGCCGCCTCCTCGAGGCGGCCCAGCCGGGCTAGCACGTTTCCAAGATTGGTGCGCGCATTGGCGTAGGATGGGTCGATTCGAACAGCGCGTTCGAGCGACGCTGCCGCCTCTTCGAGTCGACCGCGATCACTCAAGAGCGTGCCGAGGCTATAATGCGCACGTGCGTTTAGCGGACGCTTGCGGACGGCATCCTGCCAAAGCTGCACCGGGTCCCGCCACACCCCGTTTCGCGAAAAAGCGAGACAAGCCAAAAGGATGACAGCGCAGGCCCCTGCCACACCGACGGCCCGCCGACCCGGGCGGGCACCGAGTCGCGAGGAAAGCTCGGCCGCACTCATCGTAAGGAGAATAGCAAGACCCGCTAACGGCAGGTACATCCTGTGCTCGAACGCCGGATCGGCAATCGGATAGATCGTAGACGTGGGGGCGAGAATACCCAGAACCCACCCGATCCATACAGCCCAAGCGCCCCTTCCACTGAGCACGAGCCAAGCCGCAAGCGCCGCGGCGCTAAGTACCACAAACATGGGCAGGATCACCCCTGGGCTAGACCACCGCTCGGCAACCGGCCATCCGTAGTCGAGCACGAGTCCGGCCGGCAGAATGAAGAGCCGAAGGTAGTGCACGATCACGCCCCATTCCGTGGCTAGGTATCGAAGAGGTGATATGCCGCTATCGGCGCCTACCCCTTTGTAGGAGGCGGTGGAAAGCAACAGTGCCGCGACAATCCAGGTGGCCGCAAGCCCCCCGTATAGAGCCCACCGCTCCCGCAAGCTCGCCATCCACTTTCCAACGCTTCGGTTGACCACGCAAAGGTCGATCCAGACAACCATTAGCGGTGCTGTAAACATTACCTCTTTGCTGGCCATCCCCAGGGCGGAGCAAAGCACAGCGCCCCCGAAGAGGAACTTGCGCCGCCCCCGTGGCGCTGCAAAGCCCCCGAGGGCAAGATTGACCGTGGCGAGGTAGAAAAACGCCACAAGCAGCTCGCTGCGAGCGGAAATGTACGTGACCGCCTGGGTCTGTAGAGGATGGACCGCAAAGAGCAGAGCCCCCCACCACCCTACCGACGCAGCGCGGCTTTTCCACCTGCCACCCGCCATTTCCAGGACTAGCCGGCCAAGCTGCGCAACCATCAGGGCACCCGCGATGTGAAGGGCCACGCTCACGGCGTGATAACCCCACGCCGACAAGCCACCCAACGCATAGTTCATAGCGAACGTGAACTCAGTGAAGGGGCGATTCGATCGAAGCCACAGTGTAGGCGGCCAGAGGGCTCGGATCGTCGTGCTCCCGACTATTCGATGGAGATCGTCGAAGACGAAGGGTGCGTTTAGGCTAGCCGTGTAAGGCAGGACCGCTGCGGCAACGACGGCTACCCAGCGCCAGATACCAGCGTTTCGGCGCGGCGAAGATCCAGGCTCCGGCAGAGAGCGTGTTCTTGCCACGGAATAGACGCTAAACCGCTCGGCGGGCCGAAGTCAACTTAGGTAGGAAAACAGGTGGCGCGGCCGCAGCCGGCAGCCGCGCCACCGTGGATCGGATCAGATCTGCTATCCTGCGACGCTACTTCTAGGAGCACACACCTCCCAGGCAACTGCCAAGGCCACCGTTACAAGGCGTACCGTCGGCTACAGGAGTATTCTGGCATCCAAGGACCGCATCGCACGTGTCCGTCGTGCACTCGTTGAGGTCGTCACAGTCGGGCGGCGTCCCAGCAGTACATACCCCAGCCTGACAGGTCTCGGCACCATTGCAAAC
>JBBIJE010000006.1:94819-209976 GCA_037446155.1 Myxococcales bacterium
CTACAGGAGTTGCCTGACACCCTGACACAGGATCGCAACTGTCCACCGTGCACACGTTCCCATCGTCGCACACAAGCGGCGTCCCAGCAGTACATACCCCAGCCTGACAGGTCTCGGCACCATTGCAAACCGTGGAATCGGCACACGACGTCCCATCAACTACAGGAGTTGCCTGACACCCTGACACAGGATCGCAACTGTCCACCGTGCACACGTTCCCATCGTCGCACACAAGCGGCGTCCCAGCAGTACATACCCCAGCCTGACAGGTCTCGGCACCATTGCAAACCGTGGAATCGGCACACGACGTCCCATCAGCAACGACCGTGTTAACGCAGCCCGTCCCGGGATCGCATGTATCCGTGGTGCAAGCGTTCCCGTCGTCGCAGTTTATCTGAGCTCCTGCCGCGCAGGTGCCCGCGCCATCGCACTGATCGTTGCCGGTGCACGCATCACCGTCGCTACACGCACTTCCGCTAGCCTCGAATTGACAGGTGGCACTACAGCAGTCGCCACCCAGCACATTATTGTCGTCGCACTGCTCCCCGCAGGCCGCATCGACGATGCCGTCACCGCACGTGCTACCGCTTCCCACACACGCCCCTGCGCCGTTGCACTGGTCGGTCGGCGTACAACTACTGCCGTCGTCACAGGGGCTACCGCTAGCCTCGAATTGGCAACTGGAACTACAGCAGTCGCCGGAGGCGGTGTTTCCGTCGTCGCACTGCTCGCCGCACAGCGAGTCCACGACGCCATCTCCGCACCTCGAACCTCCGCCCACGCACGTTCCGGCGCCGTTGCACTGGTCGGTCGGCGTACAGGTATTGCCGTCGTCGCAGACGCTCCCGCTCGCCTCGAACTGGCAAGTGCCGCTACAGCAATCGCCGTCGAGGATATTGCCGTCGTCGCACTGCTCCCCGCAGGCGGCATCGAGCACGCCGTTTCCGCACACCGATCCGCTACCGACACAAAGGCCGGCAGCATCGCATTGATCGACAGGCGTGCACGCATTGCCGTCATCGCAGGAGCTTCCCTGCGCCTCGAACTGGCACGTAGCGCTACAGCAATCGCCATCCGCCGTGTTGCCGTCGTCGCACTGCTCTCCACAAGCGGCGTCCAACGTACCATCTCCGCAGGTAGAGCCGCTCCCGACGCAGGTCCCCGATCCATCGCACGTGTCGGTCGGCGTGCAGGCATCGAGGTCGTCGCAGGGGCTGCCGAACGCTTCGAGCTGGCAGATGCTGCTACAGCAGTCGCCGTCGGCCGTATTGCCGTCGTCGCACTGCTCCCCGCACGAGGAGTCCAGGGTGCCATTGCCGCAAGTCGTGCCACTGCCTGCGCAAAGGCCGGCGCCATCGCACTGATCTACCGGACTGCAAATGTTCGCATCGTCACACGGGCTACCCGCTGCCTCGAAGGTGCAAGTTGCGCTGCAGCAGTCACCGCCTGCGGTATTGCCGTCATCGCATTGCTCGCCGCAGGTGCCGTCGAGGGTGCCGTCGCCGCAGAGCGTCCCACCGGGTACGCAGGTTCCCGCGCCGTCGCACCGATCCGAAGGCGTGCAAGAGTCCCCGTCGTTGCACGGGCTACCGATGATCTCGAGCTGACAGGTGCCGCTGCAGCAGTCACCCGAGGCCGTGTTGCCATCGTCGCACTGCTCGCCGCAGTCAGGATCGAGCACACCGTCCCCGCAGGTAGAGCCGCTTCCCGTGCATAGCCCCGCACCGTCGCACTGATCCACGGGACTGCAGCTATTCCCATCATTGCATGCCGATCCGGAAGGCTCGAAGGTGCACGCGCTCGAGCAGCAGTCGCCGTTTAGCGTATTGTTATCGTCGCACTGCTCGCCGCAGGCGGCATCCACCAATCCATTGCCGCAAACCGATCCGGTCCCCACGCACGAGCCGAGCCCGTTACAGGTATCCGTTGCGGTGCAGGGATCCGCATCGTTGCAGGCGCTCCCGCTCGCCTCGAACTGACACGTGCTGCTGCAGCAGTCACCCGAGGCCGTGTTGCCGTCGTCGCATTGCTCGCCGCACGCGGGATCGAGCACCCCGTCCCCGCACACGGATCCGCTGCCGAGGCAGGTGCCCAACGCATTGCACCGATCCAGCGGCGTGCAGGCATCGCCGTCGTCGCAGGGGCTACCGCTAGCCTCGAATTGGCAGGTCGCACTACAGCAGTCGCCACCCGCGGTGTTCCCGTCGTCGCACTGCTCGCCGCAGACGAGATCCAAGGTTCCGTTCCCACAGACTGAGCCCGCTCCGACACAGAGCCCGAGCCCGTTGCAGGAATCGCTGGCCGTGCAGGGATCTCCGTCGCTGCAAACGCTGCCACTGGCTTCGTACTGGCAAGTCGCGCTACAGCAGTCGCCGCCGACGGTGTTGCCGTCGTCGCACTGCTCCCCGCAGGTCGCATCCAACGTGCCGTTGCCGCAAACCGACCCACCGCCCAAACAGCTTCCCGCCCCGTTGCATGTATCGGATGCCGTGCAGACGTTTCCGTCATTACACGCGCTCCCGCTCGCCTCGTACTGGCAGGAACTATTGCAGCAGTCACCATTCGCCGTATTGCCGTCGTCGCACTGCTCGCCGCAGGTCGCGTCCAAACTCCCGTTGCCGCAAACCGAGCCGCTGCCTATGCAGACTCCTGCCCCGTTACACTGGTCAAGCGCCGTGCAGGGATTGTTATCGCTACAAGATGTCCCGGTCAGATCGAGCTGGCAGGCGCTGTTGCAACAGTCACCATTTGCCGTATTGCCGTCGTCGCACTGCTCCCCGCAAAGCGGCTGAACCGCGCCATCGCCGCAGGGAGACCCGGAGCCCACGCACAACCCGGAATCATTGCATCGGTCAATCGTCGTGCACACGTTTCCGTCGTTACATGGCGACCCGGAAGCTTCGAGCTGGCAGGTCGCGCTGCAGCAGTCGCCGCCCACGGTGTTGCCGTCGTCGCACTGCTCCCCACAAGTGGCATCCAAAACGCCGTTACCGCAAGAAGAGCCGCTGCCGACGCAGAAGCCGCTGCCGCTGCAAGTATCGTTAGCCGTGCAGCTATTGCCGTCATTGCAAGGGCTCCCGGAGGCTTCGAACTGGCATGCGCTGCTGCAGCAGTCACCGTTCGCGGTGTTCCCGTCGTCGCACTGCTCCCCGCAAGTAGCATCCAAAACGCCGTTACCGCAGGTCGAGCCGCTGCCGATGCAAAGACCCGCACCGTTACACTGATCGGTCGAAGTGCAGGGATCGCCGTCATTACAAGCGGCTCCGACGAGGTCGAAGCGGCACGTGCTGCTGCAGCAGTCACCGTTCGCGGTGTTCCCGTCGTCGCACTGCTCCCCGCAAGTAGCATCCAAAACGCCGTTACCGCAGGTCGAGCCGCTGCCGATGCAAAGACCCGCACCGTTACACTGATCGGTCGAAGTGCAGGGATCGCCGTCATTACAAGCGGCTCCGACGAGGTCGAAGCGGCACGTGCTGCTGCAGCAGTCACCGTTCGCGGTGTTCCCGTCGTCGCACTGCTCCCCGCAAGCCGCATCCAAAGTGCCGTTGCCGCATGGAGAGCCCCCTCCGATACAGATCCCTGTGCCATTGCATAGATCGCTTGCCGTGCAGGTGTTTCCGTCGTTACACGGAGAGCCTGCGGACTCGAAATGGCACGTGCTGCTACAGCAGTCACCATTTTGGGTATTCCCGTCGTCGCATTGCTCGCCACAGGCAGCATCGATGACCCCATCCCCACACGTGGAGCCCGCCCCGCTGCACACGCCCGAACCATTGCACTGGTCCGCCGTGCTGCAGATATTGTTGTCGTCGCACGGCGTTCCCGCCGCCTCGAACCGGCAGACGCTGTCGCAGCAGTCACCGCCCACGGTGTTGCCATCGTCGCACTGCTCGCCGCACGCGCTATTTAGCACCCCGTCGCCGCAAGCGCTCCCGCCCGGCACGCAGTTGCCCAAGGCGTCGCAACGGTCTGCCGGAGTACAAACATCGCCGTCGTTGCAGGGCGTACCCGATACGTCGAGCTGGCAGGTGCTGCTGCAACAGTCGCCATTCGCGGTATTCCCGTCGTCGCACTGCTCGCCGCAGGAAGCGTCGAGCACGCCATCGCCGCAAAGTGAACCGCTGCCAGTGCAAACGCCCGCGCCGTCGCACTGATCCGAGACGCTGCAGAGGTTGTTGTCATCGCACGGCGTTCCCGCCGCCTCGAAGCGGCAAGCGCTGTCGCAGCAGTCGCCATTTTGCGTGTTCCCGTCGTCGCACTGCTCCCCGCACAGGGCATTCAATACGCCGTCACCGCAAACGCTTCCTCCTCCCACGCAGGTACCGGCACCATCGCACTGATCTACCGGAGTGCATACATCGAGGTCGTTGCAGGGACTCGTCGGCGGCTCGAACTGGCAAGTATTGCTGCAGCAGTCGCCATTTTGGGTATTCCCATCGTCGCACTGCTCGCCGCAGATGGTATCCAACATCCCATCTCCGCAACGAGAGCCGATCCCCGTGCACAGGCCGAAACCGTCGCACTGATCGACGGTGCTGCAAACGTTGTTGTCGTTGCACGCGCTTCCCGCCGCCTCGAACTGGCAAGTGGAGTTGCAGCAATCGCCATTGGTCCTGTTGCCATCGTCGCACCGCTCGCCGCAAGCCGACTGGATAAGCCCGTCGCCGCAAACCGATCCGGTGCCCACGCAGGAGCCTACTCCGTTGCACTGGTCGGTCGCGGTGCATATGTTACCATCGTTACAGGGACTCCCGCTTCCCTCGAACTGACAAGTGCTGCTACAGCAGTCGCCGCTAAGAGCGTTTCCGTCGTCGCACTGCTCGCCGCAGCCCGACTGGACCACGCCATCCCCGCAGGTCGAGCCACTTCCTATGCATACCCCCACGCCGTCGCACTGGCCGAAGGTGGTACAGGGATTGCCATCGTCGCACGGCGTGCCCGTGAGATCGAAGAGGCAGCTCGGGCTGCAGCAATCGCCGCTAAGCGTATTTCCATCGTCGCACTGCTCGCCGCAAGCAGGCTGAACGACCCCGTTGCCGCAGGTCGAAGCCGAGCCGGCGCAACCCCCGAGTCCATCGCACATGTCCCCGGCGGTACAAGGATCACCGTCGTTGCAAGGGCTTCCCGAGGCCTCCAGTTGACAGGTGGCGGAGCAGCAATCACCGCTCGTGCGGTTGCCGTCGTCGCACTGCTCCCCGCAGCTCGGCTGAAGCGAGCCGTTCCCGCATGTCGTCCCCGAACCGAGACAGAACCCGCTCCCGTCGCAGGTATCCGTCGCCGTACATATAATACCGTCATTGCACGGGCTTCCCGCAGCCTCGAACTGGCAAGTGCCGCTGCAGCAGTCTCCGCCTACGGTATTGCCGTCGTCGCATTGCTCCCCGCAGGAGGCATCCACAACACCGTTCCCACAAGTCGAGCCGCTCCCCAAACAAAGACCGGCGCCGTTACACTGACCCGTGGTGGTGCAGGGATTTCCGTCTTCACACGGGGCGCCGGAGGCTTCGAAGCGGCAAATGGCGCTACAGCAATCGCCACCTAGGGTATTACCGTCGTCGCACTGCTCGCCGCACCCAGCGTTCACCGTGCCGTTGCCGCAAGTCGTACCGGTTCCCACGCACGTGCCGGTTCCGTTGCACTGATCCGTGGGCGTGCAAGGGTTACCGTCACTGCAAGGCGCACCCGAAGACTCGAATTGACAGGCGCCGCTGCAGCAGTCTCCGCCCACGGTGTTCCCGTCGTCGCACTGCTCCCCGCAGGTCGCATCCAACGAGCCATTGCCGCAAACCGATCCGGTCCCGACACAGGTTCCCGCTCCGTCGCAGCGGTCGACGGCCGTGCAGGGATTGAAGTCGTTACACGACGACGCGGCCGCCTCGAACTGGCAGGTGGAGCTGCAGCAGTCCCCATTCAAGTTGTTTCCGTCGTCGCACTGCTCCCCGCAACTCGTCTGAAGGACGCCGTCGCCGCACGTGCCGCCCGCGCCCACGCAAGCCCCCGCGCCGTTGCACTGCGAGCTCGAGGTGCAGATATTACCATCGTCGCACGGGCTTCCCGTCAACTCGAACCTGCAGCTCGCGCTACAGCAATCGCCGCCCACCGTGTTCCCGTCGTCGCACTGCTCCCCGCAGCTCGGCTGGACGCTGCCGTCCCCGCAGCTCGAACCGCTCCCGACGCAGGTACCGCTAGCGTTACACGTGTCCGTTGCCGTGCACACGTTGCCGTCGTTGCAGGTGGTACCCGCGGGGTCCAACTGGCAAGTCGAGGAACAGCAGTCACCGTTTGCGGTGTTCCCGTCGTCGCACTGCTCCCCGCAGGAAGCCTCCAGAGTCCCGTTTCCGCAAACGGATCCGCTCCCCGTGCAGCCGCCAGTACCGTTGCACTGGTCGACCCTCGTGCAAACGTTTCCGTCGTTGCAAGCCGTCCCGATAGGATCGAACCTGCAAGTCGAGCTGCAGCAATCGCCGCTTGCCTGATTTCCGTCGTCGCACTGCTCCCCGCAGGCGCTATCCACGGTGCTGTTCCCGCAAAGTGTGCCGCCCCCCTGGCAGGTTCCGGACGCATTGCACTGGTCGGTGGGCGTGCAGGGATTTCCGTCGTTACACGAGCTCCCGGCGGTCTCGAACTGGCAGGTCGGGCTACAGCAATCCCCCGCCGAAGTATTGCCGTCGTCGCACTGTTCCCCGCAGGCCGTATCGAGCGTGCCATTTCCGCACACGGTCCCACCTCCGACGCAGGTCCCGGCGCCGTTACAGGTGTCCGTGGGCGTGCATGAGCTGCCATCGTTACAACTGGTTCCCGCTCCCTCGAAGCGACACCCGCCGCTGCAACAGTCCCCGTTCACCGTGTTCCCGTCGTCGCACTGCTCGCCGCACGAAGCGTCCAGCACACCGTTGCCGCATAGCGAGCCAGAGCCTACGCAAACGCCTACGCCATTGCACTGATCCACCGGCGTGCAGACGCTTCCATCGTCACAAGGGTTCCCCGCCGGCTCGCGGGCGCAGGTCGCGGTGCAGCAATCACCGCTTACGTTGTTCCCGTCGTCGCAGGCCTCCTGGGCATCCACGACCCCGTCGCCGCAGCTCGGGGGAACGCAAGTGGTACGGCAAGCGTTGGGTGTGGTATCCGAGTTGAAAATTCCATTGTCGCAGATCTCGCCCGCATCGATCACCCCGTCGCCGCAGCGGGGAAGCCGGCACGTGGTGCGGCAAGCGTTAGGAGTGGTGTTCGAGTTCGCCGCGCCGTCGTCGCACTCCTCACCGCTATCGATCACGCCGTCCCCGCAGCGCGGAAGCCGGCAGTCCGTGCGGCAGGCGTTGGGTGTCGTATCCGAGTTAGCCGCCCCGTCGTCGCATTGCTCGCAGGCGACATCGAGAACGCCGTCGCCGCAGGTGCTGCCGCTTCCGATGCACTGCCCAGAGTCATCGCACCGGTCGGTCGGCGTGCAGGGGTTGAAGTCGTCGCAAGTGCTCCCGGCCGCAACCAACTGGCACGTGCTGCTGCAGCAGTCCCCATCGAGCGCGTTGCCGTCGTCGCACTGCTCGGGAGTCGCAGTCAAGCTGAAATTCTCGAAGACACCGTTACCGCATACGGGGGGCGCGAGCCGATCCACGAGGGCAAAACTTTCTCGCCGCAGAACGCCGGCGATACCATCGATGGGGTTCTCGAAAAAGCACTTTTGGATGCCGTCCAGCGTAGATGCGTTCGGGCACGACGCGTTGGGAAAGCCGAGCTGGCTTGCGGCGACACCGACACACTTCTTGGAGATGAATCCCCTGGCACGCGACTCCGCCTTCGCATCCTTGGCGCGTACCTTGGCTTCGGTTAAACAATCGACTCTGACGCCTCCTCGGAAATTCCTGTCCTGGCACTTGGCAAAGACCTTACTCGAAGCCCACGCGTACTTGTCGCCCGCCTTGAGAATACCGTCCCGGCAGGTAGCGACAGAGCTATCCCCTTCGGGGTAACGCTTTGTCGGATCGAGTTTGTCCACAAACGCAAGGCACTCGCTTCTGAAAAGGCCCGGAATTCCGTTGACCGGGGTCTCCCAGAGACATTGCTCGACACCTCCGAGATCGGTAGCCGCCGGGCAAACCGAGTTGGGAAAGCCGAGATCCTCGGCACGCACGAATAGGCATTTGACCTCGATCTTGGCTCGGGCGTTCGCCTCAGCGGTGGCGTCCTTCAAGATAAACGACGGATCGGCCATGCAGTTCGTTGGCACCGCCTGCTCCAGGTTGTCACGCAGGCACTTTACGAGGGCCCGACGTGCCGTCTTGCAGTACCTCAGCCCCTCTTTAAGAATGGCGCGTCGGCACTGGGAGACGCTCTGTGCGGAGGCAACCGGATGATCGAAAACGAGCACTGCGGCCGCCGACACCAACAGGAGAGTGCAAAACAGTCGCCCGAAGCACCTATCCATCGCCCTGATCCTCCGTACAAGCGAGACGCGCCCGTCGATCGCCGCGCCAAGCCCGTCTACGTTGCTACAGGTATAAGGCACAAAACCCAAAAGAGCTCTCGAAGCTCCGATCATCGGGGCCTCGTACCACCGAGGCGGCAGCCCGGTGCCCGCACCACGGCGGATGCCCGGCCATCCCAGCCAACTTTAGCTTCCGCGTGCCGGCGAACCAGACGACGAGTTGCAGCCCGCAGAAAACCTCGATGAAACAGCTTTTAAGTGCGAGCCGAAGCGTCGCCCCAATGGATTCAAGCTCCCAGACTGATTACAGGGTAGAGGCGGTATCTGGAATAGACCGCTGGGGTTCAAAACGGATCTAGCCCACCGGTACCGCCTGGTCCCACGAGTCCGCTAACGTCGGCTAACATGCCGACCAACCAGCGCGGCTCATGGCTCCTGCGAGGACCGCTAATTCATGGAGAGCCGCGCTGGTGACCCGGAGGAGCGAATTACGCGCCCCAGGAGTCTCAGGGCGGGCCAGCACAACCCCCGGCGGTACCGACGCAGATTCCGTTGCCGTCGCACTGATCACCCGTGGTGCAGGGGTTGAGATCGTCACAAGGGGATCCGGCCGGTGCAGGATCGCAACTAGTGTCGCAGCAGTCGCCCTCTACGCCATTGCCGTCGTCGCACTGCTCCCCTTGGGTGATCAGGCTGAAGGTTTCCAGTACCCCGTTCCCGCATACCGGCGGCACTAAAGCGTGAACCGCTGCGTAACCAGCCTCTCTAAGAACCCCTCTTATGCCGCGGCTCGTCGGCGTTCTCCACAGGCAATCTATCACCGCGGCGATGTCAGGAGGAGCCTGTCCTCCTTCGTTGCACTCTGGTGTAGGGTACCCTAACTGCTCCGGGGTGGCGTAAGCGCAAGCTTCCTCTACCTTATCCACCACCTGCCCCTCCAGCTGCACCTCCCTGCTCAACACCGTGGGACTCGATACGCAGTCCGAAACTAAGCCCTTCAAAATCCTTGCATCCTCGCAGTTGGCCAGCACCTTACTAGAGGAATCGGCAAAGTTAACGCCGTCTTTGAGGAGGCTATCTCTGCACTTTCTCACGGTAGGGATATCCTCCGGATAGCCGCCCGGCTGCTGGATCCAAACATCCAGGTAGCTTGCGCTGGAAAAGCAAAGCGAGCGCAAGGCGCCCGGCAAGGGTGCGCCGCCAGCGCCCGTGGTCGCGCCCTCCCACAAGCAATTCTCTATACCGGAAAAATCGGAGGCTTGAGGACAAAGGTCATTGGGAAAGCCGAGCTGCGACGCTTGTACGAGGACGCAACTCTGCCGGATGCGCGCGCGAGCTCGTATCTCTGCTCGAATATCCTTCGTCTGCACCCGCTCGTCCGTCAGGCAGTCGACAGGCTCCTCTGCCTTAAGGTTGCGATGGGTACAGCGGACAAGGGCCCGCCGGACTGTGTTGCAGTAGCGAAGCCCCTCCTTGAGAAGCATTCGCTTGCAGTCGGCGATAACGTTCGCCCTCGAGAACGAGGTGGGTACAAGAAGGCACCCGCCCAGGGCTAGGATACCCCAGAGGTGCGGCAGATGCGCACGCGCGGCAAGCTTCATCACCCCTCTTTGCTTCTCTACCATCCACCCGCCCAGGCCGGACACTCTCGCACCACCCGCGCCGCCCCGAAGGTCCTCGTCACGGTCCCCATCGAGCGCACGATCGAAGACGTGCGCCAGCCGGTAGACAGCAAGATCCAATAATAGAAGAGCGCCTCTGGCTTGAATAGGCCTTGGGGATACAAAAGGGGTCCAGGGCGGTGGTACTGCATAGGGCAGGCGATTACGCGCCCGAAAGACCCTTTACCCCCCCGGCCTTCGGATCCTCCGCCTCTCTCTTGGAAAAGAAAGCCGCCGCAGCTTTGGTCGCCGGGCCGCGCAACGGTTCCCGCCCATCGCGGCCTCCAATAGGGATCTAGCGCAGCAGAACGTCGCAGAAAAAGCGCACCTTCCGAACCAGGCGCCCGAACGCGTTGTGGTGGATATTGCGCCGCAGCATCACGAGGATCTTGCGCTGGATCAAGTACCGATCCAATCGAGGCCGTTTTCTCTTGGACTCCGTAGCCGAGCGGCAGCGCTCCAGGGCCGCGAGAATTTCCGTCGCCGAATAGCCCCAGGTCTCTATGTCCCGCGGGTCGAGCTCGCAAATGAGCTTTCGCACGAGTTCGATGTCGCGCTCTTTTCCCGCCAGGGCGCGCTCCCATTTCGATATCGAGCCCGTAACCGGGCGGGTGTGTTGGCTAACACCGGTCGGGTCTCCCAAACCCTTGCCCTGCAATTGGTGGGACCCGTACTCGATGGCTCCGGGCTCGAAGGGCAGCCCGAGAAAGTCGAAAATCGCCCGCATCGCCCTTTCCGGGTCGCGCACGAGATTCTCGTAAATCACGTGCACGAGCGGAACCGGCCTCTCCCGGAGAAATCGCGCGATAGCCGGGACGTAGCGGGCCAAGATGGGGTTGTGCCGCAGCGCTACTTCGAAATCGCCGTCGAAAAAAGACTCCGCGTACGAGCTAAAGATCGCAACGGGGTGGCGCGTCAGCACCACGTACTTTGCCCTCGGATAGAGTCTCGAGATGAAGTGCAGAACGAGCGCATATGCCGGGGTCTTGTCGAGGAAAAACTTCTTGCCCGAGGTCGAAAGCATTCTGCCGTAAAGTACATCGGTGTAGGCGCGGCAGGCGTCGAGATAGTCCTGCTCCCGATTGGGCAAGTCGGCGACGAAGGCCCGCACCGACTCCTGCGCCTGCAAATGGTCATAGGGGGCCTTCTCCACGTTCTCGAAATACCCAAGATGCGCAAGTGGCGTAAGCAGGTGGGGCTCGGGCCGGCCGTGGATCGCCGAATGAGCACCCAGCATGCGCGCAAGGAGGGTCGAGCCGGAGCGCGGGGAACCGATGACGAATACCATCCGATCCTCCATGGCGGGGATCAAAGACGCCCGCGAATTCGAGGCTTCCTTTGCCGTCACAGCCATTCTTTCGACCGCGCTCCCGTCCCGCCCAACCCTGGGCTCGCGGGACGTGGCTGGATTTTACCTAATGCGGTGACCTCTGAGAAGTCAAAAAAGCGGCGAGCGCCCGAGCTCCTCGCTGCGCTGGTCGATCGTGGAGCTTCGTCGGCGAGCCAAGCCGTGACTAGCGGTGGCGTAGCAATAGAGGCAGCCGTGGGCGCAGGTATCGTAGGCACCGATGTCGCGACTGGGGGCACAGTTGCACCCGGGCCGAGTTGGCCGCGCGCCGGTTACCCTGGGTTTATCTGGGAAAAGCTCCGCCAATAGCTCCCCGTCGATGCACCTAGCTTCTTCTACCAGCACTCCGTCCACTAGGTGCTCAGCCGCGCAGGCGAAGACTCGAATACCGCGTGCCCTCGCGATTCTGCCCAGGCACCGCGCCAGCCACCTCTGCTGGCCGATCGAAGGCACTACCAGCGTAGCGCGAGATCCGAGCCTGGCGAGGTTTCGGCGGGTCTTGCCGTACATCTGAGCGAAGCTCAAGTAACATCGCCGCGTGTGACCCTCCAGCTCCGCGCAGAGCCTCTCGAAGAGCTTGAGATGCGAGAAGAAATCGCACGCCGAGGAAACGACGATCGGATCGTAACGCCACTGCACACGTTCCGGGTTGAAGCGAGACGCAAGCTCCCGGAGGGTGCGAACGGCGACAGCCTTCGAGCACACCCGAGGCTCGAAGAGGGAGGGGAGACCGGTTATGGTGAAGTGGAAATACAAATCGAAGCCGCGCAAGGCGAGATCGTCCAAGTACGGCATGAGAGGGCGGAAGTCTTTCGACCAGAATACTATCGAATGCACGTCGGCGGGCCGCAGCGATACCGCGTGGCGGCTACCGCAAAACGGGCTGCGATAGACCACCCGGCCGGCGCGCACGCGCCCCATGAACCACTCGGCATAAAAAGCCGGAAGGTCCGTTCGCCGGCTTGCCGATATCACTTCCACGGGATCGGCCCCTTGCGTCCCCCTGCCCGCTCAGCCGGCTCTCTTGCGAAACCGTGCCACGCTGGCGATCACCAGTGTAGCACTTATCACGCCTAGGGCGCAGACGGGGGCTACCAAGGCGCCGAGCCCCGCCCCTCGCAGAATGATTCCCCTCAAGATCTCCAAGAAATAGGTCACAGGAACGAGGAAGGTCAAAATGTATATCGGGGTCGGCATGGACTCCCGCGGGAAGACAAACCCCGAGAGGAGAATCGAAGGGAGCAGAAAGAGAAAGGAGAGCTGAACCGCCTGGAGCTGGTTTTGCGCCACGGTCGAAATCAGCATGCCCAATGCCAGAGCCGCAAGCAGGAAAAAGAGCGAAAGGCCGACCAGCAAGGCCAGATTCCCGTGGATGGGAACGCCGAATACCCACCTCATGATGACGAGCACCGCCATCATCGTGAGCAGGCCGATCCCGCCGTAAGGGATGAGCTTGCCCAAGATCACCGCGGCCGGGTCGATGGGGGTAACCATGAGTTGTTCCAGGGTGCCACGTTCGCGCTCGCGCACGATAGCAAAGGCGGTGAGCAATACTGTTACCATCTGCATGATGATCCCTACCAACCCGGGAACGAAGAAATTGGCGCTTTTCATCTGGGGGTTGAAGAGCATGCGGGGCCTCATGTCGATGAGGAGGTGGCGCGAGCTTGTGTCTCTCGCCTTGGCGAGGGAGCGCTGGAGGCCGACTGCGATCGCGTTGTTCAGCGCCTGAAGCCCCACTTGCGAATCCGAGCCGTCGATCAAGACGAGGACTTCCGCCCTTCTCCCGCGCATGAGGTTGGCGGAGTAGTCGGCAGGGATCTTGACCCCCACTCTCGCGGATCCCTCGACCAGGGCCTCTCTCAGCGCGCGCTCGCTGTCCACTCGGCGAGCGACCCGAAAGGTTGCGGTGCTCGTGAGCGCCTCGATCAGTTCTCGCGCCATTCTCGAGTTGTCCTCGTCCAGAACGGCCGTCGGAATGTGCTTTACGTCCATGTCGATCGCGTACCCGAAAAGCGTAAGCTGAAGCATCGGGACAAAGAAGAGGAGTGCCAGAGTGAAGGGATCGCGCCGAAGCTGTATGAGTTCCTTCCAGATAATCGCCCTAAGACCCCGGCCCACGAGGTCTTCACCTCCCCGCCCGGTCTCGCTCGGCCTCGGCCGTGAGCGAAACGAAGACATCCTCGAGGGACGGAGCCACCCCTCTGACTTCCAGCCCCTCTTCGAGGCCAGCCGCCTTGAGCCGAGCGGCTACCTCGCGGTCCTCCATCGTCTGCGGCACCAGAAACCGCAGCGACTCGGATAGAATGGTCGGATCGGCGGCCCAGTCGAGTCCGCGCACGAGCTCCAGCGCCCGAGTGAGCGCAGGCGTCAGAATCTCGACTCTTCTGGTTCCTGGCACCCGCACTGTGGGAAGCTCTTTCAGCTCTCCGGGCCTGCCGACCACGAGCAGCTTCGAAAGGTAAATGTATCCTACATGCGTACATCGCTCGGCCTCGTCCATGTAGTGGGTGGTGACGAAGAGGGTCATGCCCTCGCCGGCGAGGCGAAACAGAAAGTCCCACATTTGGCGCCGCGCCACCGGGTCGATCCCCGCCGTCGGCTCGTCGAGAAAAAGGATGCTGGGGCGGTGCAAGACAGAGCAGGCCAGCGCCAGCCGCTGCTTCCAGCCACCGGAAAGCTGCTCGGCCCGCCGGTTGGTATAAGGATCCAGCCCGAGCAGCGCTTTGAGCTCGCGCACCCTCTGCCCGAGGCGGCGCCGGTCGAGACCGTAGGCGCCGCCGTAAAAGGTCAAGTTCTCCTCGACCGTGAGCTCCCGGTACAGGCTAAAACTCTGGGACATGTAACCGACCCTGCGGCGGATCTCTTCGCCATGGCGGCGGATGTCGAGCCCGTCTAGCTCCGCGCTCCCGGCGGTCGGCGCTAGCAAGCCGCAAAGCATACGTATGACCGTGGATTTTCCGGAGCCGTTCGGGCCCAAAAAGCCGAATATCGTCCCTCGGTAGATGGTGAAAGAAACGTCGTCGACGGCGACGACGGCGCCGAACTTCCTGGTGAGCCCCGCAGCCCTTATCGCCACGTCATCCACCGGCTTCGCTCCCACTCAAAGGCGCTCGCTCGATGACCACCTCGGCCGCCATGCCGGCTTTGAGACCCTCGCGTTCCACGAGCGCCACTTTGATCCCGTACACCTGCAAAGCCCGATCCTCCCGAGTCTGGATGTTGCGGGGGGTAAACTCGGCCTCGGTCGAAACGAACTCGACCCGTCCCCGGTAACTGCGCCCCGGAAACGAATCCACGGTAACGAAAGCTTCCGCTCCCAGAGAAACCCACCCGAGCAAGTTTTCCGGCACATAGGCGCGGACCCAAAGTCTGTCGGGGTCGGCCAGCGTGACAAGAGGAACCCCGGGGGCTACGAAGTCACCGGCCTCGAGATCGAGGACCTCTACGATTCCTTGCCAAGGCGCTTTCACAGTCGCCTCCTCGAGGTCGAGCCTTGCGCGTCTCAACACGGCACGCGCCCGTTTCACCGCGGCGGCGGCGGCAGCGATTTGCTCCGGCCGTGGCCCTTCTTCGAGTAGAGCCACTCGCTCCAGCGCCTCGCGCAACCGGGCGTCTGCCGCCTCGCATGCGGCCTTTAGCCGGTCGAACTCTTGGGCCGAGATCACTCCCTGGCGGTAAAGTTCGCGACCTCGGCGAAAACTCGCGCCGGCATCTCGCGCTCGAGCCCTGGCAGCCTCCGCGCGCGCCCTGCTCCGTTCTATCTCCTGGCTCCTAGTACCACGCCTGAGCTCGAGCAGTCGCGCCCGGGCCTCGGCCAGCGCGGCCGCTGCCTGGGCCACCGCCGCCGTCGCCGGGCCCCGGTCTAGGGTAACGAGAACCTGACCGCGGCGCACGCGATCGCCTTCCCGCGCGTAGACCTCAACCACCCTCCCTCCCAGGCGCGAGGCGAGCTCGGCATCCCTGGCTTCGATAGTACCGGAGAGGACTATCTTCACTTGCTCCCGGCAGGCCCCGGAAAAAAGCATGAAGAGGAGCAGAAATGCGGGCCATTTCCGTGCCATCCTCCGCTCACCTACCGGCTCGGCTCTCTCGCCCGCGCAGCCCGTCCAAGGCGAGAGATATCACGGTTCGCGCGATGTCGCGCTCGGAGATCGGCAAAATCTCCTTCCCCCGCAGCAGTTCTTGCGACAGCCCAAAAACCAGCACCATTCCCACGAGCGCCCGCCCGGCGATCAGCGGATCCAAATCTGCTCTAAGCTTCCCGCGCTCGGCCAAAACCGATACCGCCTGGGCGATCGTGCGGTTCATCACGAGAATCACGTCCCTGTAGTAGCGTTTCGCCACCGTCGGGAAACGGTTCGCTTCACCGACCAGGAGCGCCACTACGCTCAGGAACTCCCGTTCGTGAAAGAGCGACAAGGCGGAACGCACCACTCGTTCGACCAGCGTCTCGGCCGACTCCTGCCCCTCCGGCATGTCGAGCTCGCCTATCGCTCCCCCGATCTTCCACCGCAGAGTTTCGATGAAAAGCGTCTCCTTGCCGGAGAAATATCGGTAGATAGTCCCCTTGGTCACTCCGGCACGGCCCGCGATCTCGTCCAACGTGGCGGCCGAAAAACCGCGCCGCGCGAAAACACCCAACGCCGCTTCCATGATCTGAACCGGCCGCTTCTGGGGCATCCTGCGCCAACGGGGTGCCCCCCTCGAAAAAGCACCGCCCATCGTCGACTAAATAACTGACTGGTCAGTTATTTGCAAGCGCCCCCACGCAACCGATTCGCTCCGCCCTGCGGCCTCCGCGATGATTCGCCGGTGCCACCGAGGCGAACCCGAGGGGGAGGCGCTGGCCTTTCGCGGGCGAAGCCAACGGCTAGCCAGCATTGCCCCCAATTGGCGAGCAGAGCCGCCTGTGCTAACTGAGCCTCGAGGGAGGTGTGGAGGAAACCGATGGCGATAGGGACTGGGCCCATTAACCGAGATATCCCGACCGTCTGGCTTACAGGTAGTTACGCTACCGGCGAACGGTTCCCGGCTGCGATGATCAACGTGACCAACCGCTGCAATTTGCACTGCGAACACTGCTTCGTCTACCGGCCGGGCAACCCGAATCTTCCTCCCCCATCGGTCAGGGAGGAGCTTGCGGACGAAACCATCCTCGAGACGCTCGTGCGCCTTCGGGACAAGTACGCAATAAGCACCATGCTCTGGATGGGGGGCGAGCCTCTGCTGCGCAAGTCGCTTCTCGAGAAAGGACTGCCTCTGTTTCCCAACAATACGATAACCACCAACGGCACCGTTCCTTTACCGGATTTCGGCCCCCGAGTCCTGTACGTGGTCTCCCTGGACGGCCCCGGCGAGGTAAACGACGAAATACGCGGACGTGGCGTCTACCGCCGGGTTCTCGAAACCCTCTCGGCCATTCCCGCAGGGTTTCAATCGAGCGTGCAGGTACAGTGCGTGGTGACCCGCAAGAACCAACACCGTCTGGAAGAATTGGTAGCCGAGGTGAAGCGGACGCGCGCCGGCTGGATGACCTTCTCCTTTTTCGTCTCTGGCGACAGGGACACGACCGGTAACGCATGGAACTCGCTGGAGGAGCGCATGCATGCGGTGCGCGAGGTGATGCGCCTCAAGAAAGAATTTCCCGGCTTCGTGCGAAACTCATCGCGCAGCCTAGAGCTCATGAGCCCGGAGCTGGCGCCGAAAGTCACGAACAACTGCCCGGCCAAGCGCCACGTGCTCCCCCTTTATCTCGAAGGGGACCACTTCGTGACCCCCTTTTGCTGTTATGGAAACGACGTGCGCTGCGCAGACTGCGGTGCCTGGGTGGTTTTCCATCTCGCCGCCCTCGAGGAGGAAAACGGGGCGAACACGTGGCAGGAGAACCGGGAGCCGCTCGGCCCCTAACGCTCGAGTCCCCTTCGGCCAGCGCTAGGCGAGCAACCGATGGGCGTGACGGAGCTGCTCGGCGATCTTAAGACCGAAGGGGCAACGTGGCTCGCAGGGCGCGTCGCACCCGGCGCAGAACCGGCCGGGCGCATGGGCCGCCGCGTAAAGCCTTTTCGCCTCTTCGCGCCGGCCGTACCGCTCGTAGTACATCGAGTAGCGCAAGACGTCGTCGATCGGAACCCCGTAGGGACACCCGCCAAGACAGCTCCCGCAGCCTGGGCGGCAATAGAGACCGCGGACCAGATGATCGTAGCGCTCGAGGAGCGCCGTATCGTCTTCACCCAGCGCGCCTCCGGAAGCGAACAGATACTCGTCGAGCTGGCTCTCTTTGGTTATAGACACCACAAGGCCGCTCACATCCGGATTTGCAAGAACCCACTTGAAGGCCGCCTGAGCGAAAGATTCCCGCTCCGTGGGGGTAAAGTCCGAGAGAACCGTATGATAAGCTCCTTTGAGGGTCTTCATCGCCACAACACCCACCCCACGCCTCTTGGCGTCGGCGAAAATGTCGTGTAGGGCCGGCCAGCTCCTGAAGTTGTAAGCCACCATGATCACCTGAAAGCGCCCCGAATCCACCGCCTGGCGCATGACCCGCTCCAGGTCCGGCGTGTGGCTGCTTACTCCCAAGAACCTGACCTTTCCGGCTTCCTTGAGACGATCGAAGGCCTCGTGGAGATTGGGAGCGAACAAACGCTCCAGAGTGTTGCACGCATGAATATGTACCAAGTCGAGATAGTCGGTTCCGAGCCGTCGCAGGCTCGACTCCACAGCTCCGATGACCTCCTTGACGGGGGTCTCGTCGGGCAAGTGGCCCGCAGGGGTACAGAGCTTCGAGGCGAGAAACACGCGATCGCGGGCCGCACCGCGCAGGCCCTCCCCCAGTGCCCGTTCGCTCCCCGCCCTCGAGTAGTCAGGAGAGGTATCGAAATAGTTGACACCGCGCTCCACGGCAGATCTCACCACCGCGGGATCGGAAAGACCGGCGCAACCAAACGAGATGTCCGACATCTTGTGCCCCGTGGCCCCCAGAGATCGGTAAGCCTTGACCTTCGCCCCTCGCCAGCGCTCCTGCGGCTTGTCGCTCTCGACCGGCGGGTGGCTCAGTAGAAAGGCCTGCGTCTTGTATTTGCAACCGGAAGCGATCGCATACCCCACCGCCATCGCGCCGACCGGCAAGCTACGCAAGATATCTCTTCTGGTAAACGCTCGGCCCTCGAGGGGGGGAGACTTACCGGTTCCTTTCTTTTCAGTGGCCACGATCGACCGCCTCATCTTCCGCCGGCTCGATCCTTCAGATATTCGGCGGCGAGCAGGACGTACTTGGCGGCTGAGGCCGCCAGCGAGGCGACCTCTTCGGGATCGAGTTCTCTCACCACCCGAGCAGGCGTCCCTAGTATGAGGCGACGCTCGGGAAAGCGGCTGCCCGGCACCAAGACCGACCCGGCTCCCACCAGGCACTCCTCGCCGATCGTCGCCCCGTCGAGCACGATGGCACCGCTGCCCACAAGGACGCGATCCCCCACCGTGCACGCGTGAAGCAGCACTTTGTGGCCGACCGTCACCTCGTTGCCGATGATCGTGGGCAGCCCTCGGCTCGAAACGTGCACGACCGACCCGTCCTGGATGCTGGTACGGGCGCCAACCCTGATAAAATTCACATCGCCGCGAAGAATCGCGCCGAACCAGACACTGGACTGCTCGCCGATCGTGACGTCGCCGATAAGCTGCGCACTCTCCTCGACGAAAGCGCTCGGGGCTATACGAGGGGCAACGCCTTTGAACGGGATGATCACGCACCGACGCTAACCCAAAGGGACACAGTCGGCAAGGCGGGGCTCGGGAGATCCGAAAAGCGAGGGGGGGAAATGAGTTGCCGGGCGGCGAAAAGGCGGCTGCGCGAGACCTTCCAGAAAGTCAGGACGGGGGGCGCGGGCTCGGTTGTCCAAGGAGCGCAAATTGAGATAAGCATCGGCGTCGAGAATGATGCGTGGGGCGAAGGCCGGCAGGTCCGATTCGAATAGCTCTTTTCGCGCCAGGCTCAGGGCGGGCGCCGCAGTAGGGCTCGCTCTATTCGTGGGGCTTGCCTCGGGCCTGGAACTGTTCCGAGGCTTGGCTTTTAGCCGGCGCGGCCGGCCGACACAGGACGCCGTAAGCGTTTATCTGCGAAGGTTCGAGCCGCTAAGGCCAATCCTCGCTCGGGAAGAAACGGTGGGGTACTTTTGCGGCCTTTCGCCGGCGGCGCTCAAGACCGATGCGCAAGCCCTGGCAGGTTACTACCTCGCTCAGTACGCCCTCGCGCCGGTGATTGTCGCAAACGATCTCGACCGACGGGTCGTCGTGGGCAACTTTGGCCCTGGGCGGGTCTCGCCCGAGGGGCTGCGCCGATTCGGACTGACCGCCGTCCGAAATTTGGGAAACGGCGTTTTCCTCCTCGAGCCGGCGAAGAAATGATCTTGCGCCTCGTACTCTCCCAGTTGGTGGCCATGGTATTAGGCTCGCTCGTGGCCCAGCTTCTCGACCGCCGCCCCAAGTCGAAAGCGAAGGCTGCCTTCGACCTATCTCTGGGAGCCGGGTTCGGATTAGGGCTGACCTCCTGCCTTTTCTTCTCTGGCGTCTCGTATTTGCCCAAGCGTCGTGGCTCTCGGTCGTAGAAGTCGTCCTATGCGGGTTCGCGGCGCTCCTAGCGCTCAAGCTGCGCCGCCAATCAGCTTGCACGCCGGAGCGAGTGGTCTTGGAACCCAGCGATCCGCTGCACCCGCTCGCCCTTCGGGCCGTCGCGGGTTGCTGTTTACTTCTCTTGATACTTTGGATCGCCGCGCTTTGGAGCGCGGCAGTGGCCGAACCGCACGGGCAGTGGGACGCTTGGGCGATCTGGAATCTCCGCGCTCGTTTTATCTACCGGGCGGAAGCGCAGTGGACGAAAGCTTTCACGCCGCTCCTCGCCTGGTCACATCCCGACTACCCCCTCCTGCTCCCCGCAAGCGTGACGCGAGCTTGGACCTACCTCGGAGGCGAGGATCCAGCCGCCCCCGCGCTCATAGCAGCACTGTTCACCCTGGCCACGGTGGCTCTTCTGACCTCCGCCGTCGCCTCCTTGCGCGGGCCCCTCCAGGGCTACCTCGCCGGACTCGCCCTGCTCGCCACTTCGCAGTTTCTCCACCGCGGTGCCTCTCAGTACGCCGATGTGCCGTTAGCGTATTTTCTCCTGGCGACCTGCTCCCTCTTCTGCTTGTACGAGAAGCGGGCCGGCGGCACACAGGTCCTGCTCGCGGCAGCCGGTCTGAGCGCTGGCCTCATGGCCTGGACCAAGAACGAGGGGATCCTGTGCATGCTTTGGGTAACGGTCTCCTGGTTGCTTTTTCGAGGCATTCCTAAGGGCGGGGCCTGGGATCCGAAGGGGGCGCTATGGTACCTGGCCGGCCTCGCCCCCGGCCTGGGAGTGACGGCCTATTTCAAGGCCACGCTCGCAACCTCGAGCGATCTTCTGTCGCGCCGAGGTCTAGAGCTCTTCTTCGTTCGCGCAGGCGACCCCTCGAGCTGGAAAAGCATACTAGGGACCTTCGGCGCCAGCGCCATCTCGTTTGGTGGGTCCAAGTCGAGTGTTTTGTTCGCTCTCGTTCTCTTCCGCGTCCTGCTCGGGCGCGGCGTCGGGTCGTCACATCGGACGGGGCCGCGCTTTGCCGCCCTCTCTCTTGCCGCGATCGTCACATGCTACGCGCTTCTCTATCTGGCAACGCCTTATGATCTTTCCTGGCACCTCCAAACTTCCGCCGAACGCCTCCTCCTTCAACTTTGGCCGACTTTTCTCTTGGCGTTCTTTCTCTGGGCACCAAGCCCAGAAGAGATCCCACGGAGCGGCTCGCACGGCACGCGTCATTCCAGGCCAGGGGGCGCGCGCGCCTAACCGCGGATGACCCGCTTCAATTCTCGCAGCGTCTCGAGCCCTTGGCGTGCCTGCCCAAGTAGCGGCAGCAGCGTGCCGACGCGCTCGGCCGCGGCGTCGAGCTCCCCTACGGTACAGGTGCCAATAGCTCGCTCGAGTCTCGCTGCCGCGTAGAAAAGCTCGGAGACCGGCGAGGCGCGCGCCTTGGAACCGCCAAACCCGAGCGAAACCCTGGCCTCCATCTCTCTCCATCGCCTGACCAGAACAGTCAGCCTATCGGTTACTTCGGCCCAGCGCGGATCCCTCGCCACCTCGGATCGCTTCGTTTCCTGGGCGACCCTTTGGCGTGGACCCGCCCTCCCGCCGCCCCACCATCTGCGCCAAAGCGGCTCCCCGGCGCTTTCCTCTAGGGCGACCCGCGCCGCTTCCAAAACGGAGATTGTCCGTTTCCAGCGCTCGTCGTAGGCAAACCTCTTGGCCGGATCGTTTAGGGTATCGTACGCCTGTTTTACGGCCAGGAACTTGCGCAGCCCCTCGTCGTCCCCGCGGCTGTCGGGATGCAGCTCGCGGGCAAGCTCACGCCACCGCTCGCGGATCCTCTCGATCGACGAAAGAGGCGGCAGGCCGAGGATCCCGTAGGCATCCTCCCTGCCCCCTGCTTGCGCGGACCCGAGGAGCACCTTCGCCCGATCCTCTATGTAACGAATGCTTAGACCCCGGCGCCTGGCGACCCCCTCGGCCGTGCGTCCGTGCCGGGGAGCGCCTGCAGCAAGGTCCAAGAGGACCGTGCACAGCTTTACGCTTTCCTCTTGCGAGCCGCAAAGGAGGTCATCGAACGAGTTGGCGTCGACGATCCGATTTATCGCCCGCACTACCTCGTGGCGCCAGATTCTCCTTCCCGCCACTTCGTCTCTACTTCCCACTCTTCGTCGCCGTCATCCTCCTCATCCTCCTCCTCGTAATCCTCGTCTTCGTCCCATTCCTCCTCGTCCCACTCTTCTTCGTCCTCGTCCCACTCCTCCTCCTCGTCCTCCAGCTTAAAGAAGTCCCAACACCGTCCATCAAAGCGAGACATAGTGCCTCCTTTCGCACCAGCCCGGGCTCCCGGCTCCATCACCGCAGTGTGCCGCCCGCCCCGAAGCCCACCTCTTAGTGGTACATATCCACCAGCTCGACGACGCCGAGCTGCTTTACCGCTTCGAACAGATACCCCTTCACCTCTCGCACGGTTGGCAAAGCTACCACTTCCCTCGCTACCCGTTGCGCCAGCGAAAAGGGAACCGACCGGATGAAGCGCTTCACGACGGGAATGAAAAACGGCGCCATGCTGAGCTCCTCGATCCCCATGCCGAGCAACGGCAAACAGCAAAGCAGATCCGCAGCCATCTCGCCGCACATGGAGACCGGTTTGTCGGCTACGCGCGCCGCCGCCACGACCTCCTCTATCATCACGAAAACCGCCGGATGGAGCGGTTCATAAAGGGCAGCCACTTTGGGATTGTTGCGATCCACCGCCAACAAGTACTGAATCAGGTCGTTGGTGCCGATACTGAAGAAGTCCACCTCCCCGATCATTTTGGAGGCGAGCGTAGCCGCGGACGGCACTTCGATCATGGCTCCGACCTCCATCTGCCGGTCGTACTCCAAGCCGTCTCGTTCGAGCTCGGCCGCCGCCTCCTCCAGGATCTCCTTGGCTCGGCGCAGCTCTTCCAAGCCAGAGATCATGGGAAAGAGGACCTTGACCTTCCCGACCACTCCCGCCCTAAGGATCGCGCGAAGCTGGGTCTTGAAAACATCCACCGTCTCGAGCGAGATGCGGATAGAGCGCCAACCGAGAAAGGGATTTTCCTCCCGTCCCAGTTTGAGATAAGGAGGATACTTGTCGGCGCCGAGATCGAGGGTGCGAATCGTCACGGGTTTGTAATTCATACCCTCGATAACGCGCGTGTAAAGCTTGAGCTGCTCCTCTTCGGTGGGAAAGCGCTTGTAGCCTAGAAAAGGGAACTCGGTGCGATAAAGCCCGACTCCTTCGGCACCGTGGCGCTGCGCGAACTGGAGATCGATCAGAAGGCCGATGTTGGCGTAAAGCTTGACCCTGCGCCCGTCCAAGGTCTCCGCGGGAAGATCTTTCGCCGCCTCCAGCTCCGCGTTGAAAGCCTTGTACTCCTTCTCCAGGCGGCTGTATTCCCTGACCACCTCGGCATCCGGATTGGCGTAAACCACCCCCGCGTTGCCGTCCACGATCACCTGCTCCCCTTCCCTGAGCAGCTCGAGTGCGCGACCGAGCCCGACAACGGTCGGGATCTCGAAGGACTTAGCCAGAATGGTCGCATGGGAGGTCACGCCTCCGCTTCCCAGAATCACGCCCGCCAGCGAGCCCCGCTCCAGAATCGACAAGTCGGAGAGGCTAAGCTCCTGGGCTACCACCACGGAGCCTGGGTTCAAACCCCTGCGCCGATCCTCCAAACCGAGGATGTTGCGGATGAGCCGCTGGCCGATGTCTCGAAGATCCGCCCCCCGCTCGCGAAGATAGGTGTCGGACATCGCCGCGAAGGCTTCCACATAATTCGACACGACCTCTCGTACCGCCCACTCGGCACCTGCCCCGGCGCGGATCCGCTCCTCGATCCTGGCCAGAAAGCTCTTGTCTTCCAGCATCATTCGCTGAGCGTCGAAGATGGACACATCGGCATCCGCCGCAAGCGCATGAATTCTGGTCTTCTGCGCCTCCATCTCTTCCGCGGCCGCCTGTACGGCCATGCGGAAAGCGGCCACCTCGCCCTCTATGTCGTCGGCCCTGCGCTCTCTCACTTCTTCCAGCAAAACACCGGGGTGCAACCTGTGCACTTTGCCTATGGCAAAACCGGGAGAAGCGGCCGCGCCAACCAAGCGCAACTGTCCCGGTTTGCGCCGTCCGGGAGCGACACCGTCATCGCGCCGCTCGTAGGCCCTAAGCCGGCCCATGGCCTCGGCCAGCCGCCGGCGAAATTGCTCCCGCTCCTTTTCCCTCGTCTTCAACGTCTCGAGCAACCGAGCGTGAATCACTATGCCGGCTACCTGTGAAGCAATCGCACGCAGGAGGCGCACCTGGCGGCTGGTGAACCGGCGCCGGTGCCTGGTTTGTACTACCAAGACACCCAGCGGTTCCCGTTTCTGCATGAGCGGAACCCCGAGAAAGGAGTGGAATCTCTCCTCGCCCGTCTCCGGGAAGTACTTGTAGCGGGGGTGCTGGAGGGCATCGACCGCCATGACGGGTTCGAGCCGCTCGATGACGAGCCCGGTCAACCCCTCCTCCACGCGCATCGCGAGCTTGCCCACGACGGCTTTATCCAAGCCGGTGGTAGCCCAAAGCGTGAGAAGACCGCTTTTCGGGTCATAAATATACAGCGAGCACACCTCGGTGTTCATGCGCTCGGCGACCACCTCGGTGATCTTGTGCAGCGTCTCGAGCAGGTCGTGCGAGTGCCCTATGATCTGCCCGATGTCGTCGACCAGAGAGAGCTCGTGTCCCCTCCTCCTCGCCCCAGGGGCAGAAGTTTCCCCCTCGGCCTTTACTTTTTTTAACCTCGCCATCGCGTGTGACTCTCAGAGGAGGGCTGGCTTCAGCACCGCGCTCGGCCCGGCAAGCGCGCTGCGTGCTGCCTTCCCCAGCCCCCACCCCCAAGCCCGACTCGACCTATATTATATCGGCTGGCCATTTATCAACCGAGCCCTAGCGATGCCCTTTTCGAAGCGGCAAATGGCCGAGCACGGGATGGCCGTAGCCGATCGGCGAGCCCGCACGAATCGCCCGCTCCGTAAAGCTCTTGGCTCTGGCGCATGCGTCTTCCAAATCGATCCCGCGAGCCAAGAAAGCGGCAAGCGAAGCGGAGAAGGTGCAGCCTGTGCCATGCGCCGAAACCGAGCCCACCCTGGTTCCCACGAGCGCCCGCAGGCGCCGTCCGTCCCACAGCACGTCCACCGGCTTTCCGGGCAGGTGTCCGCCTTTGACGACAACCGCCCTGGGCCCCGTTCGACCTATCGCCTTCGCCGCCACCTCCATGTCGCCGACCGATCTGATTCGCAGCCCCGAGATGGCTTCCGCCTCCGGAATGTTCGGAGTTACGACGAACGCGAGGGGGAAGAGATGAAGCAAGAGCGAGCGCTGGGCCTCGGCCTTGAGCAACCGATCCCCCCCTTTGGCAACCATTACCGGATCGACGACCAGCCTATCCATCCGGTAATCCTTCATCTTCGCCGCGACCACCCGAATGATCGCTGCGTTGAACAGCATCCCCGTCTTGACGCTCGCCACTCGCACATCCGACAGCACCTGATCTATTTGGGCGGCCACGAAGGATGCCGGGGGCACGTGGATGGCCGATACACCCCTGGTATTTTGAGCAGTAAGAGCGGTCACGACGCTCACCCCGTACACCCCACAGGCGGCGAACGATTTGAGGTCGGCCTGAATGCCTGCCCCGCCGATCGAATCCGACCCGGCGATGGTAAGAGAAACCGGCCACTTCCCCTTGCGGCCACCCCTCATCTCGCCTCCCACGCCGGGCCGTCACGCGCGGTCAGAAGAACCGGCACGGCACCGCCCGCCAGGGCTACGCCGCGGGCATGGGGCCCCGCCTGCGAATCCACGTAATCCCATATCTCTTGCGGAGCGACCGGAGTCATCCCCATTCGCCGCACCAGTGAAGGCGGAAGCGATGAGCAGAGAGCGATTCTCAGCCGCTCGCTCTTCCATCGAAGCGCCAGTGCCGTGAATCCATTGACTTCGAAGCACTCCCGCAGCCTTTTCTCGTGAGCCCGGCTGTCCCTTTCCTCGAACCATTGCGCCATGCGCTCGTTGCCCAGACCGTCTCTGCACTCGGCCACCAAAACGATCACCCCTCCAGGAAGGCAAACATGCCAGACCATCTCGAGAGCCTTGTGAGCCTGGACGAAGTTAGAGTCCCTCGGGCTGCCTCCCGCTCCCACAATGACGAATGGTGCCGCCGCCGGAAGTCTCACCTCCAGGCTAGCGCGACACCACTCGGTAGCGCAGGCGAAAGCGCCCTCGATCTCCCCGGAAAACAGGCGGGCCACCTCTCCCGCCGGAGTCATGGCCGTGTTTAGAAGGAAGGTCCTGGAAAGCATGGCGGCGGCCTCTCTCGCCTCCCGGTCCAACGGGTTACCGACAACCACCCCAGGCCACGCGCGGGGGTGCCTGCCACCTTCCGACTGGGAAGAGAGGCTGTGGCGGTGAAAGGCCAGGATCGCCTCTCTTCCCGCTACCCCGGGCAGGATCGATTTTCGCCCGCCGCCGAATCCCGCCAAATAGTGAAAAGATACGGCTCCCGTCAGAATAACCGGTCGGCCGTCGGTCACCAAGCGATTCAACACGACGGGCGTGCCAGCCTTCGTCCTTCCGATCGCCCTCAAACCCTGAGCTTCATCCGGGTCATGGTCCACCAGCAAAGCGCTCGAAGCCGCTGCTTCACCCACGACCGCTCTCTGCTCCGCAGGTGTCTGCCGGCGGTGGATCCCAGTTGCGAAAAGCAGCGAAATCCGCTCGGGAGCCACTCCGCAGTCGTTCAGATAGCTCATGAGCGCCCCCAAGATCTGAGGTGCGCCGGTCACTCGGGTGCGATCCGACACAACCACCGTCACCGGCTCTCCCCGAGCCACGAGCCGTCGCAATGGCGGGCCGCAGTGCGGGCGCTCCAGCGCCGCGACAACCGCGCTTGGAACGTCCCCGAGTGGCTCCACTGAAGGGGGCGCCACGACCGCCAGCCTGTCTCGCAGCGGCAACGTGACCGACCCTGCGCCGTAGGGAATCGTCACCGCCGACATCTTACCGCCGCCGCAAGCGCCCGCACCACGCACCGCACCTGCTCCTCTTTCATCTCCGGATAAAGCGGCAACGAAAGAACCTCCCGGCTCAGCCGCTCGGCTTCGGGGAGGTCCCCGGGGTGGTGCCCGAGGTAGGCTAGGCAGGGCTGCAGATGCAACGGTACGGGATAATATACGCGCGCCTCTATCCCGCGTCCCCGAAGATACTCGCGCACGCGGTCGCGCTCCGCCAGCCGGATGACGTATTGATGGAAGACATGGCTTTGGTCCTCCCCCAACGCTGGCGCCACGACCGCCCTGTCCAGGCCTTCCTCGGCGATGAGCGTTCGATACAAGCGCGCAAGAGCGCGCCTCTTCCGATTCCACTCCTCGAGATGACGCAATTTGACGCGCAACACCGCGGCCTGGAGAGAGTCTAGCCGCGAGTTGTAACCTAACAGTGTATGGTAGTACTCACCGTCGGTTCCGTGATTGGCGAGCTTGCGCACGGCACCCGCCAGGGCAGGGCGATTCGTAACGACTACGCCACCGTCACCCGCCCCTCCCAGGTTCTTGCTCGGGTAAAAGGAGAACGCCCCCGCCACGCCGATACTCCCGGCGGCGCTAACCCGTCCGTCGACGAAAGCCCTAGCTCCTATGGATTGAGCTGCATCTTCTACCAGTTCTAGCCCGTACTCCCGAGCCACTCGAGCCATCTCTTCCATGTGGGAGACGCGCCCGAACAGGTGCACCGGCACCACCGCCACGACCCGAGACCCGCTCGGCCGGTGCCACAGCCACCCGCGGCCGTCTTTCTCGCAACCCTCGCAAAAACGCTTGAGCGCTCCCGGATCGAGGTTGAAGGTCGCGGGATCGACATCGACGAAGAGAGGGCGTGCGCCGGTCCTGGCAATCGCCGCGGCGGTAGCCACAAAGGAAAAAGGGGTGGTTATCGCGCCATGGCCGGGGCCCAAACCGAGCGCCTTCAAGATGAGGAAAAGGGCATCGCTTCCCGAAGCGACCCCAACGGCGTAGCTTACCCCTAGAAAGGACGCAAGCTCGTTTTCCAGAGCGGCCACTTGAGGCCCGAGCACGAATTGCTGGCTGTCGAAAACGCTCGTTACGGCCTGCACAAGTTCCGCCGAAAGCGCCGCGTGCTGCGCTCCAAGGTCGACGAAGGGAACTTCCATCGGCTGCGGCAACAGCTACCTCACCAGACGGCCTACCGCTCAGTGCTCGGTCGCCCGCTCGAAAGCGATTGCGGCATAGCTTACCGTGCTGGTCCAATCGCCGGTCACGTCGCCGGAGGTATAGTAGCAGAGCCTGTGCGCCCGGCAGCCTCCACCGAGTGTCGCCATCAGAACCGCGATAGGGATGCGCCCGCATATCGTCGCGCCGGTCCGCGCGACATAGTCCAAAAAGGCGCCAGGGTCGCCGGTCAGGATAGCGGATATCGCGCCCCCATCGAGATCTTCGAGCGCATGTCTTAGCCCCTCTGGAGTCTCGGCCACAAAGGGCACAAAACCAAAACGTGCGCCGTAGTGGACGAAATCCGAGCTTGCAATGAGTACCGTCTCTCGATCGGCAAGGGGAGCGAGCGCCGCCGCAATCGAGGAGATCTCCTCTTGCAAGAGGCGGCCCAGGACCACAGGCACGAGCGAAAATTCCTCCAAAACGGATTGCAAGAAGGGGAGCTGGATCTCCAACGAGTGCTCCTCTTGAAACGGTGCGAGGTCGAGCCGAAAGCCGGCTTCGGCCGAAAGCTTGCCCACGGTGGGACGATCGACCTCGACGTCGCCGAGCGGCGTACGGAAGCAATCCACCGGAGGGAGCGCCGCGCCGCCGAAATCGACAAAGTGGCTCGGCGCTACGATGACCACGCGCCTGCACCAAGAGGGGTCGAGCAAGCGATAAGCGTAAGCCGCCGCCTGGCCCGAGTAGCGGTAGCCGGCATGAGGAACGACGAGCCCAACGGGCTGGGCGGGCTTCTCCCCGCTAGCCTCCGCCAGGTAGCGATCGATCAGGCCGCGCAAGGCCTCTCTCCCTGCAGGGTACCAAGTACCTGCCAGGGAAGATGCTTTCACCCGCATCGCGGACTCCCGAGCCGCTTCTCGACGGCATCGATGAGCTCGCCCATCAAGCGTCCCGCGGTTCCCCTAAGCACCACGGTCGCCAAATCGTCGAGCGGCGTCGCCTCACGGTTGACGAGCACCAGAGGCGCTCCACATTGCGCGGCCGCCACCGGCAGTTGCGCCGCCGGCATGACCACGAGAGAGGATCCAATCACGATGAAGAGATCGCAGGACCGTGCATGCTCGAAGGCGGCGGCCGTTTCCTCCTCCGGCATCGGCTGGCCGAAGGAAATGGTGGCCGGTTTGAGGAACCCGCCGCACACTTCGCAAAGCGGCACAGTCACTGCGCCCGCCTCCAGGCGCTGCTGAATCTCCTCGCGGCCGACCCTGCGCTGGCAGGAAAGACAGACGACCGCGAGCGCCGTGCCATGGATCTCGATTACCTTGGACGGGTCGAGACCCGCTTTTTGGTGCAAGCCGTCGATGTTTTGGGTGATCACGCACCTGAGTTTCCCCATCTCGTCCAAACGCACGACACTTCGGTGCGCCTCGTTTGGGAGCGCATCGCGCAACACCGGATAAAGTTGCCGCGCCATCTCCCAGTAAAGCCGCCGCGCCGCCTCGCTGGCCAAAAACCTCTGATACGTAAGCTCGCGCGGGTCGTAGCGACTCCACAGCCCCCCGGGGCTCCTGAAATCGGGGATGCCGGACTCGGTGCTTATCCCCGCACCCGACAAAACGACAACTCGTGTGGCGCTGGCAATGAGGTCGGCCGCCTCCTGGATGCCACCGCGCGATCCCTGCCTGTCGGCTTGCATCCTCCCCATTCTTTTCCGCCCAGAAAATCCTGTCAAATCCGCAAACGCCAGCCACCCCTCGGGCCCCCGAGCTAGGGGGCGCGGCACGCCGGGAGCCCGGATCGGTGGCTAGCGGCTCCCCGCCGGCTGAGAGGCCCAGTGCGCGAAATCCCTCTTCACCGCCGGCTTGGCGTAGCAATCCGCGCAGCTTACAACCTCCTCGAGCGAGACCAGCCTTAGAAAAGTCACCACCTCGTCCTCTTCGTCGTCTCCCCTGAGCGAAACTTCGGCGGTCGTTCCGGTCCTCATCAAATAGTAACCAACGCTATACCCGCTGCGGCGGTGAATGGTCTCGCGCACCGCCCGCCCACAGTAATTACAGCTAAGGGTTCGCACTGCCGAGCATCCAAGTGGGGCCCGAGGGCGCCAACCGAAATCCCACTGTAGCCTTAGCACAGCGACCCGCAAGATGCAGCGCAACGAGCCACGCGACAGGCAGTTGACCGACCGTGCATCCAAGGACTAATAGATAAGAAGGGTGGTGACGAGGAGGAGGCGGCTTTAGGCGGGCCGCGAGACAAGATGGCCAAGCGCAAAAACCCTCCCCGGCGGAAGCTGTGGCGGCGAGTGGTGGTGGGGCTCGGTGTTCTCGTTCTCCTGGTTTTGGCGGGGGCGGTCTATACTCTCTATCGAGAAATCAGCACCGACCTGCCACCGGTCGACACCCTCCTCGGACACAGGCTGCCGACGGCGACGCGGGTGTATGCCGACGACGGATCGTTGCTGGCGGAGTTCTTCGTCGAGAAGCGCTACGTGACGCCCATTTCTCAGATCCCCCCGCTCGTGCGCGCTGCCTTCATCGCCGCCGAGGATGCGAACTTCTATCGCCACCGCGGAATCGATTTGCTCGGGGTCGTACGGGCGGCGGTTGCCAATCTCGTAGCCGGCAAGATCATCCAAGGCGGAAGCACGATAACGCAGCAGGTGGTCAAATCGATGCTCCTCTCCCCGGAAAAAAGCTACGAGCGAAAGCTAAAGGAAATGATCCTTGCGCTCAGGCTCGAACGCCAGTTGACGAAGGAGGAGATCCTCTACCTCTACCTCAACCTCATCTACCTGGGCAACGGTGCCTACGGAGTCGCGGCTGCCGCCCAGATTTATTTCGACAAGGCGCTCGAGGATTTGACGTTGGCGGAAGCGGCGCTTCTGGCGGGGCTGCCAAAGGCTCCGAGCCGTTATTCTCCGATCAAGCATTTGCGCCGTGCCAAGGCCCGCCAAAGCTACGTGCTTCGTCAGATGGCCAAGGAGAGGATGATCAGTTGGTCGCAGGCCCAGGAGGCATACCGCGAACCGCTCCATTTCGCTCCCCGCGGCGGCCAAAGCCCCAGGGTGGCACCCTACTACGTGGAGCATGTCAGGAGCTTGCTCGAGGAACGCTACGGAGAAACCGCCCCGTATCAGCTCGGGCTGCAGGTTTACACGGCCCTGAATCCCGCTTTGCAAGAACAAGCCGAACGAGCACTGCGAGAGGGGCTTAGCGAGGTCTCAAAAAGCCGGGGCAATCCCGGCAGGATAAGGCATCTTTCGCGAAGCGAGGCCGAGCGATTCCTGGCGGCAGCCAGGGGAAGGTCATCAACCCTGAAAGAAAAACAAGTTTACGAGGGGCTGGTCACGGGTTGGGGAACCGAGGGATTGGAGGTCGCGGTGGGATCGGCTCGCGCCACGCTCCCTTTTGGCGACAATACACGCGGCCTTTCCGTCGGCGATCTCATCGCGGTCGTGCCGGTCGGCCGCCGGGAGGGTAAATACACCGTCGCGCTGGACGACTCACCCGAGGTGGAGGGCGCACTCGTCTCGCTAGACCTGGTGAGCGGGCGGGTAAACGCGCTGGTGGGCGGCTACGATTTCAACCGCAGCCAGTTCAACCGCGCGACCCAAGCCAGGCGGCAACCTGGGTCGGCCTTCAAGCCGATCGTTTACGCGGCTGCCCTCGATCGCGGCTACACGCCGGCCACGGTAATACTCGATGAGCCGATTTCCTTTCGCGGTCCCGGCCGCGGCCAATGGTGGACACCTCACAACTACGAGAATCGCTTTTTCGGCCCGACCACGTTGCGCGATGCCCTTACGTTCTCGCGCAACGTGGTAACCGTGAAAATAGCCAATGGGATAGGTATTTCATACCTCAACAGGTACATGACGAACTTCGGCTTGAAGGCGCCTTCGGGGAAGAATCTCGCGACGGCCTTGGGAAGCTCGGAAGTGTCGCTCCTCGAGCTGGCTCGCGCCTATGCGGTCTTCGCCACGCAGGGCAAGCTGTTGGAGCCGATCTTCATCACGAGGATCACGGACAACCAGGGGAATCTCCTCTTCGAACAGAAGCCGATCTTTGCGCAGGTGATCCCCGCCGAGACGGCGTACATGATAACCAACATGTTGAAAGACGTGATCGAGCGCGGGACCGGGCGGCGAGCCAAGGCTCTGGGGCGGCCTGCGGCAGGCAAGACCGGTACTACCAACGACATGCACGATGCCTGGTTTCTGGGCTACACACCGGAACTGCTGGCCGGGGTGTGGGTCGGATACGACTCGAAACGCTCGCTCGGGCCGGAGCAAACCGGGGGAAGAGTGGCGACCCCGATCTGGCTCAAGTACATGCAGGCGGCGCTCGGGGACAAGCCGGTGTCCGATTTCCCCATCCCTGCGGGTATCACCTTCGCGACGATCGATCGGAAGTCAGGGCGGCGCGCCAGCGCCTTCGACGGCGATGTCATCCTGGAGTGCTTCCGGCGCGGCACGGAGCCAGCGGCTCCCAGCCGTGCCCCCGGGCCCGCGGACGAGACCGAGGGGCAGGACGAACTCGAGCGCGCCATAAGGCGGCTGCGCAGAGGCTCTTACAGCGAGGACTGGGGGGGACGGCGCCCCTCGGCGCCCACCCGCGCGAATGCAGAGCGCGCCTATCTTCCCTCACGGTACTGAAAACCTAAAAGACGCCCCGCCCACCGCTGAGCGATCGCGCCGAAGCCTCGCTCGCTATGGCCTGGGGGCGATCGCAGTCCTTTGGCTGAACGACCTTTACCGGTCCGAAGGGGCTTAGGCTCTCGCGAAGCGCCTCGGCAGGGCCCACGACCACGACGGCGGCGGAATCCACCGGCAGGTAGCGCGCGGCCGCGGCCATGATCTCGGACCTCTCCACCGCCGCAACTTTGTCCGGATAGGTGACAAGCTCGGAGCGGGGCAGACCGTAAGCCTCGATGGCCGCAAGTTTGCCGATCAGCGCGTTGGGGCCTTCGAGCTGCAAAGGGTACTGGCCCACCAGGTAGCTCTTCACTCGCTGCATCTCCTGGGGCGTGGGGCCGTCGATCACGTATGCCCGCATCACGTCGAACGCTACCCGCAAAGCCTCCGAGGCGGTCGCCGTCTTGCTGAAAGTCCCGACCGTGAATTCTCCCGGCAAGAGTTGGGGCTGGAAATAGCTCCAAGCCCCGTACGTGAGGCTTCGCTTGACCCTGAGCTCATCCACCAGTCGCGAGCTGAACCCTCCCCCCAGTATCGTGCTCATCACCTTCGCGCCCACATAGGCGGGATCGGCACGCGCTATCCCCAAATTGGCTATGCGGATTTGCGTCTGGGTCGCGTCCGGCTTGTCCACGACAAGAATATGGCGGCCTCGTACCGGGCTCGGCAGGGGTAGCCGCACCGGCGCCGTCCCCCTTTTCGGCCACTCCCGCAAAGCCACCATCAAACGGGCCAGCAGGTCGGCAGCCGAAAGGTCCCCCGCAATGGCCACGACGCTACCCTCGGGTCGGTAATGCTCGTGGTAGAAACTCAGCACGTCGTCCCGCTCGATCGCATCGATCGACTCCTCCCTCCCGGTCGAGGGATGCCCATAGGGGTGGTCGCCGAAAAGCAGCGACGAGAGGCAGCGATCCGCGATGTTCGGTGGATCCTCGCGCAACGCCAGGATCCCCGACTTGACCTCGCGCTTGAGCATCTGCACCTCGCGCTCGACAAAGGACGGTGCAAGAAGGACCTCCCGGAAGAGCGCCAAGCCTGCATCTATATCCTTTACCAAGAACTCGCCCGTCACGACGGCAAAATCCCTGCCCGCCTCCGCCGACAGACTCCCACCCAGGAATTCTATCTCCTCCGCGACTTCCATGGCGTCGCGCTTAGCCGTACCCCTGGTAAGGAGTCCCGCCGTAAGGTGGGCGACACCTTCCTTGCCGCGCGGGTCGAGCGACGATCCCGCCGGGATGAGGGCGGTAAAGGTAACAAGGGGAAGCTCGTGGTACTCGATGGCGAGCAGTCGAAGCCCGTTTTCCAAAGTAGTCTCGCTCACTGGCGGCAAGTTGATGCTCATAGTAGACTCCACCTTGGGCTTTCTCCCGGCGGCTGGTAGATAACAGGCCGAAGCCCCTAGCAAGCCGGCCGCGAAAAGCACGCCGAGCCAGGCTTTGCCAAACCGTTTCACCGAGCTCATCATCGAGCGCTCACCGCGGGGCGAGCCGCTTGCGGCTCGAGCTCCACGGTCGTCATGAGGTCCTCTCGCAGGTACCTTTGAGCGACTCTCACCACGTCCGAGGCACTGACCTTTTCCCAGCGCTCGGTCTCTTTGAAGATTTCCCGATAGTCCCCGAAGACGACCTCGTACGTTCCAAGCTCGTTGGCTTTGCCGGAGGTTCTCTTCATGCCGCGGATGTGATCCGCCTGCAGTTGGTTCTTGGCTTTGCGGAGCTCCTCGCCCGTTGGGCCTTGGCTCTGGAGTTCGGAGATTACCGCAAGGAGCTCTTGGGCGAGTTCCGAAGCAGTCTTACCCGGCCGCGCCTTCACGTAAAACCAGAACAGCTCCGGCTCCATTCCCCAGTTGAAGTACGCCGAAACGGCGGTCGCTAGCTCCCGCTCCCTAACCATCCGCCGGTACAGGCGCGAGCTGCGCCCGCTTTCCAGGATGGTTTGCAGAACATCGAGGGCCGGCCTGTCCTCGTGAGTCGCCGCCACCGCTTTGAAACCCACGGCAATAGCCGGCAGCTCGGCTGGCATCCGCACCTTGACCCACTTGGGGCCCCGCTGCTCAGGCTCCGCGTTCATCACCGCCGGCGGTGCGGGCTGCCTGGGCACGGGGCCGAAGTAGCGTTCGATCAGCTCCATGGTCCTGCCCACATCCACCGCCCCCGAGATCACCAGCACGGCGTTGTTCGGCGCATAGTAGGTGCGAAAATACTCGCGCGCCTGATCCAGGGTTACCGCATCCAGGTCGCGCATGAACCCGATAGGATTCCAGCGATACGGGCTAGCCACGAAGGCGGCTAGATAGAGCTCCTCGTACAGGCGGCCCGAGGTATCGTTGTCCACGCGAAGCCTTCGCTCCTCCTTCACTATGCCGCGCTCCTGCTCGAGGTTCTCCGGGGTTATGGCGAGGTTGGCCATCCGGTCCGCCTCGAGGCTCAATATCGTCTCCAACGCGTCGGCGGGGAAGCTCTCCAGGTACACGGTATAATCCCTCGTGGTGTATCCGTTGGTCGAGCCGCCGCTCCCCTCGATGATCTCGTCAAATTTCCCGTGAGCGGTGTTGGCGCCGCCGTTGAACATCATGTGCTCGAACAGATGAGCCATTCCCGTCATACCGGGCCGCTCGTTGCGCGAGCCGGCGCGGTAGAATATGTAACAGCTCGCCGTCGGCTGGGAATGGTCCTCCTCCACGATCACGGTCAAGCCGTTCTCTAGCTGGCTCTTGTGGACTTGGAGATCCAAGGCGATCGCGCCTTTGGCTGCAGCCACCGGCAGGCCTAGCGCCAGCAGGCAGCACGCCGCCCGCGCCACCTCCCTGCCCTGTCCCGCCATCGCTTCCCCCTTTGCATTTTCGAGCTGGATAACTAAATTTGCCATCGTGGCCAAGGTTAAAGGGGCTTCCCCCCCACCCCGGGACATAATCGCTGAAGTGGAGCGGTTGCGCAAGGCGATCGAGCACCACAATTACCGTTATTACGTGCTCGATTCGCCGGAAATCTCCGATGCGGAATTCGATCGGCTGTTTCGCCGCTTGGCGGAGCTGGAAGAGAAATACCCTGAGCTAATAACCCCGTCTTCTCCCACCCAAAGGGTGGGGGCGGCACCGCTGGATAAGTTCGCCACCGTGCGCCACTCGACTCCGATGCTCTCGCTCTCCAATGTCTTGAGCGAGACGGAGCTCGAGGAGTTCGACGAACGCGTGAGGCGCTTTCTCAAGATGGCGGGGCCCATAGAGTACGTGGCGGAGCCCAAGCTGGACGGCTTGGCGGTGGAGGTGGTTTACGAGCACGGCCGCTTGGCCGTGGGTTCGACCCGAGGGGACGGCATCACAGGGGAGGATGTCACGGCCAACCTTCGCACTATCCGCAGCCTGCCCCTGGAACTGATGCGGCCCCCCGGCGTGCCAGCGCCACCCGAGCACCTCGAGGCGCGCGGGGAGGTAATACTTGCCAAGGAAGCTTTCGCGGCTTTGAACGCCGAGCGGGAGGCTCGCGGCGAGCCGATCTTCGCCAACCCGAGAAACGCCGCCGCTGGGTCGCTCAGGCAGCTCGACCCGCGGATTACGGCGGCGCGCCCTCTGGACATCTACTTTCACAGCGCGGGTGCGATCTCGGGGAGGGTTTTTCGTACCCACTGGGAGTTCCTCGAAACCATCCGGGCCTGGGGCCTCAAGACGAACCGGGAAAACGCGCTGTGCCGGGGAGTCGAGGAGGTCGCCGACTACTACCGAACCATGGCTGCCAAGCGCGCGGCGCTACCCTACGAGATCGACGGCGTCGTCGTCAAGGTGAACGAAATTGCGCTGCAGGAGCGGCTAGGTCAGATTTCCCGCTCTCCGAGGTGGGCCACCGCATACAAATTCAAGCCGGAGCGGGCGGTGAGTCGGATCAAGGCGATCGTCCCTTCGGTGGGACGAATCGGCACGGTGACCCCGGTGGCGGAGCTGGAGCCGGTTAGGGTCGGCGGGGTAACGGTTCGCAGCGCCTCGCTCCACAACATGGACGAGGTGGAGCGCAAAGACATCCGGATCGGCGATACGGTCGTCGTCGAAAGAGCCGGCGACGTCATTCCCTACATCGCCGAGGTATTGAAAGAAAAAAGGACCGGTAAAGAACGCAAGTTCAAGATGCCCTCTCGTTGCCCGGTTTGCGATGCCCGAGTGGTCCGAGAGGAGGGCGAGGCGGCATATCGCTGCATCGGCGCCAACTGTCCGGCTAAGCTCAAAGAGGCCATAAAGCACTTCGCCTCCAAGGGTGCGATGGATATCGACGGCCTGGGCGAGAAGCTAGTCGGCCAGCTCGTGGATCGAAAGCTCGTCAAGGACTTCTCCGACCTCTTTCGGCTGGACCATGAGACGCTAGCGGGGCTCGACCGGCTGGCAGACAAGTCCGCCGACAATCTCCTGCGGGCCTTGGAAGGGAGCAAGAAACCGCAACTTGCGCGGTTCATCGTCGCGCTCGGCATACCGCTCGTGGGGGAGCATGTGGCCCGCCTCTTGGCCGAGGAGTTCGGAGACATAAGGAGCTTAGCCCGGGCCGACGAGGCGAGGCTTCTCGCCATCCGGGGAATCGGCCCGGAGGTCGCCCGGTCGGTCCTTCAATTCTTCGCCGAGCCGCAGAACACGCAAGTGATCGAAAGGCTTCTCGAGGCGGGAATCCGACCGGTCAAACCCGCGAAGGGGGCCGCTAAAGGCGCGCTTTCGGGGAAAAGCCTGGTTCTTACCGGGGCGCTCGACTCGATGAGTCGAGAGGAAGCCACGCGCAGGATCGTCGAGTGCGGCGGGCGTGTTACCTCCTCCGTGAGCGCGAAGACCGACTACGTGGTGGTCGGAAAGGAGCCGGGGTCCAAGCTCGCCAAGGCGAAGAAGCTGGGAGTGCCTACCATCGACGAAGCGCGCCTGCTCGCACTTTTGGAGGAAAGGGCGTGATATGAGCAGAACGACCGCCCGCATCATCGTCGAAGGCAGAGTACAGGGGGTCTGGTATCGCGGATCGGCGCGGGAGGAAGCGACCCGCCTCGGGATCGCAGGCTTTGCGCGCAACCTCCCCGATGGGACGGTCGAGATCGTGGCCGAAGGGGAGAAAGAGAGGATCGAGAGGTTGATCACCTGGTGCCATAAAGGCCCGCCCGGAGCGCGGGTGAGCGAGGTTCGGGTCACCTGGGATGTCGGCGAGGGGGGTTTCGAGGGCTTCTCCATCCGCTGGTAGAGAAAGCTGCAAAAAAAGCGCCGGCGCCACCCGTTTTTTTCAGAAACCATCCCTGCGCGAGTGTCTCGTCTCGACCAGCCTGCGGTAGGCTTCCCGCTTGCTCAATCCGAACCGTTCCGCGAGCGTGCGGGCGATCTCTGCCGGGGGCAACCCTTCGCCCCTCAGCTCGCAAACGGCGGCTTCGAAGTCAGCGCCCGATAGCGAGGCCGCTCGCTCGGCCGGCCGTTTTTCCCTCCGCCCTTCGACCACGAGGGTCGCCTCTCCTCTGGGCTCCCGTCCCGCAATGGCCCGCGCGATATCGCTAAGCTTTCCCCTGATGATTTCTTCGTTGACCTTGGTTAGCTCCCGCCCCAGCGCCGCTCGTCTATCCCCGAAGGCGGCCTGCAGCTCACCCAGCATCGCGCCGATTCGACGCATCGGCTCGAAGAACACGATCGCGCGCTCTTCCTCCGCAAGCTCCGCGATCCTTCGTCGCCGCTCGGCCCCGCGCGCCGGAAGGAAGCCTTCGAAGAGAAAGCGCTCGCACGGGATTCCCGAACAGCTAAGGAGGGCGACCACGGCCGAGGGGCCGGGCACAGGGACCACCTTTATGCCGGCTTGCGTTGCGGCAGTTACCAGACGATATCCGGGATCGGAGATCCCCGGGGTCCCGGCTTCCGACACCAACGCTATCGACTCGCCCGCCACGAGCCTCTTGACGAGGCCGGGAGCGCGCCGGCGCTCGATCGCGTCGTAGTAGCTTACCACCGGGGTAGAGATACGGTAGTGGCTCAGAAGCTTGCGGGTCCGCCGGGTATCCTCGGCCGCGATGAGATCGACCTGCGCCAAGACGCGCAGCGCCCGCCGGGTCACGTCCTCGAGATTGCCGATCGGAGTGGCGACCACGTAGAGCGTGCCGGCCGCCATATCGATCCGCCCTTCTACCTCCCCCAGTCCCTGGCGTACCGGAAATCTCTGTCGATCGTGCGCCGCGACACCTTCGCAATGAGCGGGAGGCGCCGCTTGAACTGGGAGTTTCTCACCATCGCCTCGATTCTGTCCACAAACTGGGGGGAAAAACCCTGCCCCACCAGCTCCTCCCGATTCATCCGCTCGTCCACCATGAGGTAGAGAAGCCTGTCCACATCATGGTAGGAAAAGCCAAGCTCCCCTTCGTCGGTCTGGCCCGACCAGAGATCCGCCGAAGGCCGCTTGCTCACGATTTTCTCGGGCACCCCTTCGTGAGCCGCCAGGGCCCATACCTGAGTCTTGTATAGGTCGCCGAGCGGATTGATCGCCGAAGCCAAGTCACCGTGCAGGGTACCGTAGCCGAGGAGCATTTCCGTCTTGTTGCTCGTTCCCAATACCAGAGCCCGCCAGCGGGCCGAGTGATCGTAGAGGATCGACATCCGTTCTCTCGCCATCTTGTTGCCGCGGCGCAACTGATCGGCGTCTTCGAAGCGGCTAAAGTAGGCGTCGATCTGCGGGCTTATGTCCACCTCGAGGAAGTGCAGGCCTAGAATCGAAGCCACGAGCCTCGCGTCCGCTGCGCTTTCCGGATTGGATGTGCGGTAGGGCATGCAGATGCCAAGCACGTTGGACGGTCCCAGGGAGCGAGCGGCGAGAAAGGCCGCAAGCGAGGAATCGACCCCTCCAGAGAGCCCGACCACGACCCGCTCTAGCCCCACCTTGCGAACCTCGTTGGCAATGAAAAGCTTGAGGATGCGGCTGAGCGCCTGCGGGTTAGTAGGTATTTCCTTCACCGCCCGGCTCTCTTGGTCGGCCGGCCACGCAAGCGTCCCTTGGCCTTCCCACGGGCTGGCCGCTTCGGGGCCCCGGCCCCGGCCTCGGCGGCTGGCCTGCCCCTTATTCGCAAAAGCTCGTTTATCGTCAGATCGATGTCCTCATCGCGTAACATTGGCGCCATGTGGCGGCGGCGGCGAACATCGGCAAAGTCGAGCTCCGCGAATATTACCTCTTCCTCGTAATATTTGGCCTTGGCCAACCTGGCTCCCTCGGGCCCCAGTATCTCGGAGCCGCCCCAAAACCCGACCCCGTCCTCGAACCCTACTCGATTTGCCTGGAGGAGGAAGATACCCAAGCTCTCGGCGTAAAAGCGATTCAAGCGCTCCCAGTAGCGGGCGTTCTCGGGGGTTTCCGAGCCTTCCCTTATCCCCCAGATCGGGCTTGCAGAGGGTACCAATACCGTAAGCGCTCCATCCACTCCGGCGATGTAGAAGCTCGACACGTGCCAGGCGTCCTCGCAAATCAGCACAGCGGCTCGCCCAAAACGCGACTCGAACGCCCTAATCGAGTCGCCGCTCGCCAAATAGCGCTGCTCGTCGAACAGCCCGTAAGTGGGCAGGTAAACCTTCCGATGCACGTGCAGTATCTCGCCCCGGTCGATGAAGAGGGCGGCGTTGAATAGCCGGTAGTCGGGATCCTCCAGAACCAGACCGGCCACGATAGCTCCGGAGCGCCTGCTGAGGGCGCGAAGGTGGCGAACCTCGGCGGAATCGAGCCGCAGGGCGACGTCGGTCACCATATCCTTCAAGAAGTACCCGGTCAGGCTGAGCTCCGGAAAGACCGTAAGATCCGCGCCGGCGCCACGCGACTCCTTGAGCTTCGCCTCGTGGAATCCAAGATTGGCCTCGAGGTCCCCAAGCTTGGGGTTCATTTGAACCACCGCCACCGCCGCTTTTGTCCTCTTCGCCTCCCGCCTCGCCGCCATGGCTTGAAATTCTTGATCAAACTATTTGAAATAACAAGGAAGAGCGAGCCAAACCGGGGTGAGGGGCGAAGTATGACGGGCGATCTCAACGTGATCGGTCGCATGTTGATCGCAACGGGGTTGGCACTCGTTGCGCTAGGGGTGCTCCTGGTGTTTTTCCGCCAGATCCCCTGGCTGGGCCACCTGCCGGGGGACATCGTGATCAGGCGCGAGAGCTTCACCTTTTACTTTCCCCTCGGCACCTGTCTCGTCTTGAGCGTGATTGGAAGCTTGATTCTCTGGCTAATGACCCGCCGTTGAGTTTAAAAAGCGCCTCTCGCAACCCTGATCCTTTTTCTCGCCGGGACCTATGTCCCGCCAACCGCCGGCCCTGGGGCTCGGCAAACGCACCAACCCGACAGAGACGCCACACGAGGCTCCCAGTACCAAGGTACTGGGAAAGGCGTAGGGAGTTTTTCCTGGCCATATAGGGAACTTTTCCCGAAAAACCGGGACTTTTGGCCATTGTGTTTGCCTGCCAGGGTGATAAAGGCCAAGCATCGGAAAAGTGGAGCCGAGGCGGCAGATCTTAGCCGCCTCGGGAATCGTATGGCCCGCAGGCCACCAAGGAGGGATTGTACAATGGCCATCGATCGTAGTTCGCGCAGGTTCTCGACGTCCATCGCGCGCTCGCTTGCAGGATGCGCGATGCTACTTGCGCTTTGCCAAGGGGCGCAGGCCACAGTGATTTGCGTCCCCGACCTCGGGGTAGATATTTCCTGTACGACGTCACAACCTACCATCGGAGCAGCCATCGCAGCCGCCACCGCCGGCGACACGGTGCTCGTCGGTCCGGGGCTCTATCTCGAAAACCCGACCATCGATAAAGAGCTCACGCTCAAGGCTTCGGTCGCGGCCAGCGAGGCGCAGGTGGGCAATCCTGCGGCTCAGGCCATCATAGACGGAAACGGAGCCGAGACGACGCTTCTCGTGGCCGACGCCGTGAGCGGCGCCGTAATCGATGGCTTCGAGATCACCAATCCCACCCACGACCCCGGGATTACCACTAGTCCCGCAGGAATCCGGGTGCAGAGTGATAACGCCGGAGGCACCACGGTCACGGTGCAGATCACCAACAACGTGATTCACGAAGTGGCCGATCCGACCCGGGGGGGGGAGGCGCAGGCCTTCGGAGAAGCGGGTATCCTGGCATTCAATATCGGCGGGGGCGCGGTAATTTCGGGCAACACCATCTTCGATATTCGCGACAGCGCACCTCCGACGGGCCCCGGCGAGTCGCCAGGGTCGGGGCGCGCCCAGGCCATCCTGGTAAAATCGTCGAACGGGATGGCAAGTGGGGTCACGATCGCTTCCAACACCCTCCACGACATCCAAGATGTCGCCATCCGGTTCAATGGCGTCTCGGGGGCAACTAGCGCGGACATAACCGATAACGTGATTACCACGGTGGGCTCCGCTGGTACGGGTTTTCTCTCCGGCATCGGCATCGATCATATCGGCCAGGGAAGCGTGTCCGGCAACCGCATAGCCGATGTTACCGGCGGGTTCGGCCTAGGTATTCAAGCGTCCGGCACGACCACTATCGCCGGCAACTCGATCGAAAACGTGGTCGGAGGCAACGGCCTGACATTTCCCGGCGCTGGGATTTTGATCAACACCGACGCCGTAAGCGCAAGTGACAATCTGATTCGGGGCAACGCAATCGGGGTAGTCGTCGGATCCATCGTCGCCGCGGGTACGGCGGTAAATGGGAACTGCATCACCGGCAACTCCGGGGGCGGCCTGGTAAATGCCAGCTCGTCGAGCGTGGATGCCACCAACAACTGGTGGGGGTGCGCCGGGGGCCCGGGTGCCGGTGGTTGCGATACGGTCTCCGACGTAGGCGGCGGCACGACGACTTACGTGCCATTTTCACCTTCGCCGAACTGCTCTGGCTGCGGTTCTCCGCGCTACGTTTGGACTACGGGAAGCGACCCAGGCAACGACTGTCTCTCGAGCGCCACCCCGTGCCGTACGATTCAACATGCGGTCGATGTCGCTTGCGATGGCAACGTGATCCAGGTCGCGGCGGGGACGTACGACGAGCCGGTGAACATCGACGGTTTCGCCGGGCTGACGATCAACGGGGCCGACAAGACCACCGTGCTGGTCCAGCCTCCGACGACCTACTGCTGGAATATCGCCCCTTACGGCTGTAGTCGGCGGGCTGCGTTCCGGGTCGTCAATTCCTCTGACGTGGTTCTGCAAAACATGACGCTCGATCTCGACCTCGTCAAAGCCAACAACATCTTCGGCATACTTTTCTGGGACAGCTCGGGAACGGTGAACAATAACATCATCGAGAACCTTTCGGTGGACGACGCATCGGGCGGGTATTACGAGATCGGGTCTTACTATCGGGCTCCCAGTTACAGCGACTCGACGCGCCTGGATGTTACGATCTCCGACAACACCTTCAGAGACACCGGCCGGCTCGGGGTCCTAACCCACGACTTCGTGAACGCAACGATCACAGGGAATATCTTCTACAAAACGACCGACGACTTCGGCTACGCCATCGAATTGGGATCCGCCTCGAAGGGCTCGATCGCAGGGAACGTGATCTACGGCTACGATACGCCGGCGCTCTCGGATGGCAGCAACTCGGCCGGCATCTATATCGAAAACGCGTTTACCTGGTCGGTCGTATCTCCGGGTGTCGATAAGACGGTGTCCGTGACGGGCAACGAAGTGTACAACTCCCAGTGGGCGCTTTACGTGGGCAACGAGTTCGACGGTTTCGCCGGTAACGTGGATATAATCGTCGCTGCCGATGGTAATAACTTCCATGACAACGTGGACGGAGCCGTGGTGCTGACCGACGAGGACAAGACGGCGGGGTCGTCCGTGACCTTTGCAGGCAGCGGTAACTTGCTCTCCAACAACGGCGATTACGGCTATTATATCTATACCCAGGGAGATGGCGATCTCACCGTGGCTCTCTCCGAGGAGCTAATAACGGGCCAGCTAACCGGCATCTTCGTGGATGACACGGATCCCTCGGTTTCGGTCACTTGCAGCCGGATCACGACGAACGACACCGGAATAGAGTCTTCGAGCAGCACGGTAACGGCTAACCAGAACGCAATCGTCGGCAACACGACAAACGGCGTCGATGGTAGCGGCATTACCTCCGGAACGATGGACGCCACCGACAACTGGTGGGGATGCGCGGCGGGGCCGGGCAATCCGGGTTGCGACACGGTAACGGGCAACGTCGATGCGTCCAGTCCCGCTCCCTCGGAACCTCTGTGCGTAACCTGCGCCGGTGCGGGCGGAGACACAGACGGTGACGACGTTTGCGACGACTTCGACAACTGCGTGGCCGATCCCAACCCCGGCCAGGAGGACAACGACTCCGACGGGCTCGGTAACGTCTGCGACAACTGTCCCGACGTAGCCAATCCGGGACAGGAGGATGCCGATCTGGACGGCATCGGTGATGCCTGCGACGATAACGACGCAGCCGGCTTGAGCGTGCGACAGCTCAGCGTAAAGGAGGCAGCCCCTGGCAAGAGCCGCTGGAAGGCCAGGGCCGAGCTCGACACGACCACGACCCCGGGCTTCGCCAGCGCTGCCACCGCCGGCCTTACCATCTCGGTCGAGAGTACACCCGGGGGAGTCGACACCCTTGTAAACTCGATAACCTTCGCCCCGGGCCAGTGCGTCACCGCCGAGGGTCACGTAAAGTGCAAGGACCCGGTCACCGGAAGCCGCGCCTTCTTCAAGCACCGCTCGGCACCGGATTTCTTCGTCGTGCGGATCGCCGTCCGCAAGCAAACCTTTACGCAGCCGCCGGTCGGTGACACACCGCTGGTGCTCACCATCCAGACCACGAGCAATCTCATCGACCGCAGGGATGAAATCGACAACTGCAGCCTAAACGGCGCACGTCTAGTCTGCAAAGAGGTGCCGTAAGGAAAACCCAGCGGGGTCGGATCTTGCCGTAGCGCTTTGGGACCTATTCCCAAGCCCGGTCCCTTCAACGCAAGATCCGGCCCCCGCTTCCCTCAACTCACGAGCGGGTTGCGAACCCTCGAGCCGGGGAAGCGGCCGAAGTCGCTATCGGCCGTCCACAGCTCCCTTACGCCATGTTGCTTGCACAGTGCCATCACGCCTGCATCGTGGATTTGTGCCCCAGAAACACGGGCCGCCACAAACATGGGCCGAAGCTGCAACCGGTGATCTTCCGATTCGCAGAGCAAAACAACGCTCGGCGATTCCGGCCAGGCGTCGATCCGCTCGATCTTTTTGCCGAGCGGCGTCGGCAGAGCATAGATCCGTGGATGGGTCACGATGGCGAGGCATCCGTGGATGCACGGCCACGGTATCGCCCAGGGCGCTTGGCTATCTGCTAACGCGGCGAGACAGGCGTATGCGCGGTCATGCCAATGAGCGTCTCCTCGGTGGGCGTAGACGAGGATGTCGCTGTCGACCGCGATCACCCGGCGCGTCCCTCGTAACTGGCGTCTCGAAGACGGCCCCAGGTTGCTCCTTCAAGATGGGCCCGAAGCCCCGTGCCGCGAAACGTGGCCTTGGGAAGCCTGAACCCACCTTGCTTCTTGCGCTCGCAAAGGACGCGGCGAAGACTCTCCACCATCGAGGCCTTGAGCGTGCTGCCTTCCTCCCGAGCAAGCCTCTTCCCCTCCCTGAGAAGGCTATCGGGTATCTGGACGCCCGTCTTCGTACGGCACGGGATACCATCCAATCATGGGAGGATGTCGAGCCTCGACACAGCTCCTCCCTGACAATGAGGGCAAGTAGCGAGCGCAAGCCCCCGCGGGGCTCCGAGTAGAGGCCCGAAGCGCGCCAAAGCCGGGGCTATCGCGCTGGGTCGAAACTCGAGGGCCGGCCCCTATCCTTGGAAAAATCTGACGGAATTAGCGGCCAGCCGCATGACCGGCTCCCAGTAGATCCCCAAAAATATGGTAGGCGCCACCAAAAGGCCGAGCAGCACTCCGTGATGCACTCCGACGGTAACGAGTTCCTCTCCGCCCTCCGGCTCGTCGAGGAACATCGCCTTCACCACCCGCGCGTAATAATAAAGCGAGATCACGCTGTTCAGGATTCCGACGAGGGCGAGAACGTAGCGATGCTCGGCGATCACCGCCGCGAACAGATAGAACTTACCGATGAATCCCACAAGCGGAGGAATGCCGGTCAGGGAAAAAAGGAAAATGGCCATCGCCACCGCGGGTATCGCCCCCCCTCTCCATGCCAAGGCGCGGTAGCCGTCAAGGTCCTCCCGGCCGGTGCAGTTGGCCACCACCAGCACCACCAAAAAAGCGCCGAGGTTCATGAGGTAATAGGCAACGAGGTAGAAAAGCATCGCGCTTAGGCCCTCGTCGGTCAAAACGACGAAGCCCATGAGAACGTAACCGGCGTGCGCTATGCTCGAGTACGCGAGCATCCGCTTGAGATTCGACTGGCCGAGCGCCGCCAGGTTCCCGAGCGTCATGGTGACCATACAGACCACGAGCATCAGAGTGGGCCAGTCCACGCCGCCCAGAAACCGCCAGCTTCCCTCGGCCACCTGCTCGGAGAGCACCGGATAGAAGAAGCGAATCAGCAAAGCGAAACCCGCCGCCTTCGAGCCGACGGAAAGAAAGGCAGTGATCGGAATGGGCGCCCCCTCGTAAACATCCGGCGCCCACATGTGAAAGGGGACCGCCGCTATCTTGTATCCCATGCCTGCGAGAACGAACACCACCGCGAAAAAAAGGGCCAGCGGGGAATACTCACCACCGGCCAAGGCATCGTGAATCTCGGCGTAATCGAGCGAGCCCGCAAGCCCATAGAGCAAGCTCATCCCGTATATCATCGTTCCCGAGGCCACCCCTCCGTAAATCAAGTACTTGAGCGCGGCTTCGCAGGAGCGCCGGTCGCGCTTCAAGTAGCCCGCCAACACGTAAGAAGTAAGGGAAACGAACTCGAGCGAGAGGTATGCCATGAGAAGATTCGACGCCGCGGCCATGTAGAGCATGCCCAGGCAGGAGGATACGAGAACACCGTAGTATTCCCCCTGGCTCGTGCGCGCCACCTCGTTCGACCCGAGCGACATCCAAATGGCGGCGAAGGCGGCGAGAAGAAGGAGAATCTTGAAGAAGAGCGAGAAATTGTCTATCACGATCATGCGCGAAAAGAGCCAGCCGTCCCCCCAGCCCATGAGGCCATCGACGATTCGCAAGTCGCTGAACGGAATTCTAAGACCGACCGCGGCCACGAGAGACGACGCGACTACCAGAAGCGCGAGATCTCCGAGTCGCCGCTTGTGCTCGACGAGAAGGCCCCCTCCGATGATGAAGAGGACGCCTGCGGCGAGGACCAGCTCGGGACCGGAGTAGCCGAGGCTCGCGACGCTTCCCAGGTTCACCGCCACCCTCCCTCGCCTACCGCAGAGCCAACGCGCTCACCTGACCTGCGCTGGTAACTATGCGATTCAGTTCGAGAAGCGAAGCGTTGAGCAGATCCAGCACGGCATGCGGATACACCCCGAGCACGATCACTATCACGCCCAAGGGCGCCAGGGAAAAAAGCTCCCTGCCGTTTATCTCCGGCAGTGTCAGATACTGCTCGTTGGGCTTTCCCAGATACATGCGCTGGATCGTCCACAGGAGGTATCCCGCCGTGAGTACCACGCAACTCGCCCCGACGATGGTGAGTGCCGGATAGCGACGCCACGCCCCGAGCAACACCAAGACTTCCGATATGAACGATGAGAGACCCGGCAGTCCCATCGCCGCGAAAAACGCGAGCGCCGTGACTCCGGTATAGACCGGCATGATCGAGGCGAGCCCTCCGAAACCGTCTATTCTTCTGTGATGGGCCCGATCGTATATCACCCCGACCAGAAGAAAGAGCATGGCGGTGACGGTCCCGTGATTGAACATCTGCAGAACAGCGCCGTTTATCCCTTGAGGGCTGAAGGAAGCCATCCCGAGCATCACGTAGCCCATGTGGCTTATGCTCGAATACGCGACGAGCTTCTTGAGATCGCTCTGAGCCATGGCGCAAAGGGCCCCGTAGATTATGTTCCAGGTCCCTAGCGCCGCCAGGCACCAAAAGGCCATATCGGCGGTCGCCACCGGAAGGATGGGGTAATTGATGCGCAGGATACCATAGGTCCCCATCTTGAGGAGAACGCCGGCGAGAATCACCGAAATCGCCGTCGGCGCCTCCACGTGAGCGTCGGGAAGCCACGTATGGAAGGGAAAGGCCGGGATCTTGATGGCAAATCCGATAAAGAGCGCGATCCAGAGCAGGTGCTGAAAGCCGAGCCCCCAGAAGACCGGCTCGGTCCCGTAGCTTTCGGAGAGCGCGGCCAGCTTCGTCATGTCGAAGGTGTGTGGGTCGTTGTGGAAGTAAAGGGCCAGCATGGCGATCAACATGAGAACACTGCCGAGCAGCGTGTAGAGAAAGAACTTGATCGCGGCGTACTCCCGCCTAGGCCCGCCCCAGATGCCGATGAGGAAATACATCGGCAGCAGCATGAGCTCCCAAAATATGTAGAAAAGAAAGAAGTCGAGCGCGCAGAAGACTCCCATCATCGCGCCGTCGAGAAGGAGAAACAGCGCGAAGTAACCCTTCACACCCTTGTCGATCCCCCAGGATGCCGGAATGCACAAAAAACAAAGAAGAGCCGTAAGGAGCACCATGGACACGCTTACCCCATCCACGGCCATGAAATACTCGATGTTGTAAGAGCGGATCCACGGCACCCGCTCCACGAACTGCAGCGCCACCGTGGTGGTGTCGAAATTGCGATAAAGCCAGATGGCCATCAAGAGCGGCGGTGTAGTCGCCACCATAGCCGTCCACTTGATCAGGCTGGTGGCCCGCCTGGGCAGACAGAGAATGACGGCCATGCCCGCAAACGGTATGAAGGTCATGTAAGTCAGCAGATGTTCCATAGCATAGCCTCCGTCGATCACCACACGCGCACGATCAGGGCGAGCGTCACCGCACCCACGATCGCGTAAAGATAAGCGTTGATCCTGCCGGTCTGAAGCCGCCTCACCCTGCCGCCGAGCCCCCACGTCCCATCCGCCACTCCGTTGACCATCCCATCGATTACCCCGAGATCGAAAAGACCGGTAAAACGGGACCAAAGGGCCGTAAGGTAAGCGGACCCGTTCACTATGCCGTCGATCACCACGAGATCGAGCCACGCCCCCAGGCGCGCGCACAAAAGGGCGCCGCGCACGAAGACCGCATCGTAAAGCTCGTCCACGTAATACTTGTGATAGACCCACCGATAGGCTCGCCGCCAGCGTACCGCCGTCGCGTCCGGATCGAAAATCGCGCCGAGATAAAACGCCCAGGCGAGCCAAATCCCGGCGCCCGCAACCAAGAGCGAGACGACCATGAGCAGCCTCTCGGTGCCAACCGACGCGGCGTGCCCCTCGTGTCCCGCGAATACCGGCTCGAGCCACCGCTCGAAGGCGCTTCCGCCGAGCCACTCGCCCAGCCCCGGGACGGCGGCGGGGACCCCGACGAAGCCCGCCACCGCCGCGCCCGCGGCCAGAATCCAGAGCGGGAGGGTCATGATCCGCGGCGACTCGTGCACATGATGCATCCTCTCCTCCTCCACCCGGGACTCTCCGTGGAAGGTAAGGAAAACCTGGCGGAACATGTAAAAAGCCGTGAGTCCCGCCCCCGCGATCCCGATCAGCCAAAGCCAGCGATTTGCCTGCCAGGCGCGCCAGAGGATCTCGTCCTTGGAAAAGAATCCCGAGAAGGGAAAGATCCCCGCGATCGCGAGAGTGGATACGAGAAAGGTAGCGTAAGTGGCGGGCATGTGGCGCCTTAGGCCGCCCATCCTTTGCATGTCCTGCTCGCCTCCGAGGGCGTGGATCACGCTTCCCGCGCCGAGAAACAGGCAGGCCTTGAAAAAGGCATGGGTGAAGAGGTGAAAGATTCCCGCCGCGTAGGCCCCGACTCCCATGGCGAGGAACATGTAGCCGAGCTGGCTGATGGTCGAGTATGCAAGCACCCGCTTTATGTCGTTCTGCACCACGCCGATGGTGGCCGCCGCGAAGGCGGTGAGCGCCCCGACCCAGGCCACCACCTCCAGAGCCAGGGGAGCCGCGGAGTAGAGGAAGCTCATTCGCCCGATCATGTAAACACCGGCCGTCACCATGGTGGCGGCGTGGATCAGGGCGCTGACCGGAGTGGGACCCTGCATCGCGTCGGGGAGCCACACATACAGCGGGATCTGGGCGGACTTACCGGTGGCGCCGACGAAGAGGAGCAAGCCGACCAAGGCCGCAACCGGCACTCCCCACAAGGTCTGTCCCGCCAGCTCTTGCACGCGCGGGGCGATCTGCCGAAAGACGAGCGTCCCCTGCTTTCCTTCAGACAAGCTCCAAAAAAGCAAAAATACCCCCAGAATGAAACCGAAATCCCCCACGCGATTGACAATGAAGGCCTTGTTGCCGGCGCTCGTATTGACATGGTCTTTGTACCAGAACCCGATCAAGGCATAGGAGCACAGCCCCACCCCCTCCCAACCCACGAACATGAGGAGCAGATTGTCCGCCAAGACCAACGTGAGCATGGCGAAGGTGAAAAGATTGAGGAAGGCGAAGAAGCGCCAATACGAGTCGTCTTCGTGCATGTAGGCGATCGAGTAGAAATGAATGACGCTTCCCACCCCGGACACCACCAGGATCATCACGCACGCCAGGGGATCGGCGAGAAAAGCGATGTTGGCTTCCAGTCCATCCAGCGAGATCCAGGTGAAGACCCTATCGAGCAGAACGCGCTGCTCGGGCTCGCGGGCAAGGAGCGCCGCAAATACCCGAAGCGCGAGCAGAAACGAGATCACGGGCAAACCGCACGCGATCGCGTGCACCGCCCTCTTGCCGAAACGTTTCTGGATGATGGCCCCGGCGGTGCCAACCACGATGGCACCGACGAGAGGGAGCAGGGGAATCCACCTCAGGTAAGCGACCAGCCCTACGCCTTGCTCTTCGCCCACTTGCAGATCTTCCTCGCCTCGTTCGACCTTCGCCGCCCGCCCTACAGGCGCAGGCTTTCGGTCTGCTCCACGTCGGTCAAGCCGAAGTTCTGATAGATTCCCAAAATCACCGCCAGCCCGACGGCCGCCTCGGCGGCCGCAAGCATGATGATAAAGATCGTGAATATCTGTCCATCGATAGGCCTGTCGCTGAAACGCGCGAAGGCCACGAAGTTGAGGTTAGCGGCGTTCAGGATCAATTCTATCCCGAGAAGGATGCCGATCGCGTTTCTGCGCGTGAGCACGCAGTACCAGCCGAGCGCGAAGATGATCGCGCTCACCGAGAGGAAGTGGTTGAGGCCGATCCCTTCCATCCGAGGCCCTCTCCTACTTCAGCTCCTTCCGCGATACCACCACTGCGCCAACCAGCACCGCCAGTAGTACCACCGACGCGAGCTCGAATGGCAGGACGTACTCTTTCAGGAAGGAGTCGCCGATGGCCGCAGTCGTCGCGACCGGTTCGGCCAGTCGCTCCCCCTGCCAGCCGACCCGCCAGAAGACCACCAGGCAGCACGCCGCCCCAGCGCCGCAGATCGAGAGCGCCGGCAGCCTGCCGACGGAGCGATTGCTCACCACCGGGTCGCCCACGCGGTGCGTGAGCATCACTGCGAAAAGCGCCAGCACCACCACGCCCCCGACGTAAATCAAGAGCTGCACAGCGGCCACGAAGTCGGCCCCCAGGAGTAGATACAAACCGCAGACCCCGACCAGCATGCCGAGCAGCGCAAAGGCCGAGTGCACGATGTTGGTGGAAAGCGCCACGAGCGCTGCGCCCGCGATCGCGAGCGCCGCCACCGGGTAAAAAACGAGGGCCCCCGCCTGCAACCCCTGCCTCCCTCCAGAGCTAGCCGGCGGCCTCCCCGGTGGACGCAGCCGGTTGAGCACTCGCCGGTTTGGCGAAATCGTCGAGGTATTTCTTGCCTCGCTCCAGCACCTCGGCCACTCGCGCGTCCGGCTCCGGTCCTTTCTTGGGCTTGTACGCCACAACCGGCTCGCTCACGAAGCGCCTGACCAGGCCGCCTATCGACTCGCAAGCCCCCTCGAACTCGGTCGTATGGTGAATGGCACCGGTCGGGCAGGGTTGCGTGCACAACCCGCAATACATGCACTTGGCGATGTCGATATCGAACCGAGATATGAGAGTGGTCTTGGTCTCCTTGTCCTTGGCGATCTCGATCGCGATGCAATTTATCGGACAGGCGCGCTCGCACGCCAGACACCCGGTACAGATCTCCATGTCCACGTCGAGGATGCCCCGGTAGCGGGGCGGGAGCGTCTGTTGGACGGGTCTGGGGATCCGGTCGGGGTATTGAACCGTGCAGGGCTTTCGTACCAGATGCGAGAAGGTGACGGCCAAGCCGTCGGCCACCGTCGTCACCGCCTCTCTTATATTGCTCAGGTACCCACGCATGGAAAAGTCCTCTCGGTCGAGATCCTTTCGCTCTAAATCACCGGGCTGAAGTAAAGCTCCGGGCGCGCCCGACGAATGTGGTAGACCACCCGGCGAGCAAAGACAACCAGCAGCAAGAAACCGATCCCCGTCATGACCCAGCGCGCCCCGGAGGCGAGCGCCGATTGACCGGGAAGGCCCACGAGGGCGAGCCACAGGGCGGTACCCGCAACGTTGAAGAAAGCGATCGGCACCAGGTACTTCCAGCAGACCACCATCAACTGATCCACCCTTATGCGGGGCAGCGTGGCTCGTATCCACATCGCCACGAACACGAAGAAATATGACTTGGCAAAGAAAACCAAAAACTGAAGGAGGGAGAGCAGGAGCGCGTTTTCCGTTATTCTCGGAACCTGCCAGCCACCGAGAAAGAGCGTGGTCACAAGCGCCCCGATGACGTAGAGGTTTCCCCACTCGGCGAGATAGAAGAGAAGCGCCCGCATGCCGCTGTACTCGGTGCAGTAACCCGCCACGAGCTCCGTTTCCGCCTCGGGCAAATCGAAAGGTGTTCGGTTCCCTTCGGCCAGGGCCGCGATAAAGAAGGTGAAAAAGGCCAGGAAGGAGAACGGATTGTTGAACAGATACCAGTTCCAGGGCGCCGCCCCCTGCCCGGCTATTATGCCCTGCATACTGAGCGTTCCCGCCATGAGGACCACGGGGAAAATCGAAAGGGCCGCAGGAACCTCGTAACTCACTATCTGCGCGGCCGAGCGCATGCCCCCGAGCAGAGACCACTTGTTGTTGGACGCCCAACCCGCCATGAGAATGCCCGCGACGACGAGGGAAGTCACCGCTGTGATGTAGAGAATGCCAATATCGAGATCGGCCACTATGAAGCTTGCCGCGAAGGGTATGGCGACGAAGCTCGCGGTAAAACCGGCTACCACCACGTAAGGCGCGAGGAGGAAGAGAAAGCGATCGGCCGCAGCCGGAACGACGTCCTCTTTGAGCAGGTTCTTGACCCCGTCCGCCAGCCACTGGAGAACTCCCTGCGGGCCCACGCGGTTGGGGCCGACGCGGCTTTGGATCCTAGCCCAAACCCGCCTCTCCACCCAGCTCGTCACGCCGGCCACGAGGAGCACGAAGCCGAAAACCACGATGCCGCCCACCGCAAACATGAGCAAAGCGGCCGCCAGATCGCGCGGAAGGCTGCCCAACAGGCCCCCTTCCCCCAGCAGCGCCTGCGCCAGCACCTTCATCGGTCGACCTCCGGCGCTATCACGTCGAGGCTCGCGATCACCGCCACCAGGTCGGCTATCATGATCCCGCGCGAAAGCTTGTCGATCATGGCCATCGCCGTGAACGAGCCGGTGCGGATCTTGACTCGATACGGCATCTCGCTTCCGTCACTCACGAGATACCATCCCATGTCTCCGCGGGCGCTCTCCACCCTGACGTACACTTCCCCCGCCGGCGGTTTGAACTTGCGCGGCACCTTGGCCAATACCGGCCCGTCGGGGATCTGCGCGAAGCACTGCCTGAGGATGCGACAGGACTCCTTCATCTCGAGAACCCGTACTATGTACCGATCGAAGCAGTCCCCCACGGTTCCGACTTCCCCGCGGCCGACGGGTATATCGAACTCGAGCTCCGGGTAGACCGAGTAAGGGAGGTCGCGCCTCAAATCGAACCGCACGCCAGAGCCCCTCAAGTTGGGTCCGACCAAGTTGTAATTTATCGCATCCTCGGCGCTGGCGGCCGCCACGCCCGCGAGCCGCTCTACGTAGATCTTGTTGTAAGAGATCAAATCGTTGAACTCGTCGATCAGCGGCTCGAAGCGCTCGATGAAATCGAGCGCCCTCTCCGCGAACCCAGGGGGCATGTCCCAAGTCACCCCCCCGATGCACATGTAATTGTAAGTGAGCCGGGCTCCACAGAGGGCCTCCAGCAGGTCGTTGATCTTCTCCCGCTCCCTCAGGGCGTGCGTAAAGGGGGTGTTGGCGCCGATATCCATCGCCATGCTCCCCACCGATATCAAGTGGCTGGCGATGCGGTTGAACTCAGCGGCGATCACCCGCAGGTACTCGGCTCTTTTTGGCACTTCGATCCCGGCCGCCTTCTCGCAAGCCATGGCCCAGCCCTGGTTGCAAAACATGGCGGCCAGGTAATCGACTCGGTCGGTGTACGGCATGAAGCCGTGGTAGCCGACCTTTTCGGCGATCTTCTCGATCGAACGATGGAGGTAACCGACGTCCGGAACCACGGCGCGGATCACCTCTCCGTCCGCCTTTACCAGAAAGCGCAGCACTCCATGGGTGCTCGGGTGCTGCGGACCCATATTGAGAATCATCGGCTCGGTATTGAGCCCGCCGCCCCGTTCGACCTCGACTTCGATCCCTTCCAGACCCATCAGATCAGACTCTCCCTCTTGGTGCTAATCCCGTGGTACTGCTCCGGCTCCACGAAGTCTTTTCTCAGCGGATATCCCTCCCAGTCCTCCGGCATGAGGATCCTTCTCAAATCGCTATGCCCCTCGAAAACCACCCCGAGCAGATCGTAGATCTCCCGCTCGAGCCAGTTCGCGGTTTTCCATACACCCTCGACCGTCGCCACTCTGGGATTGTCTCTGGGTAGATCGACCTTGAAAACGAAACCGTGCCTGTGCCGGTAGGAAAAGAGATGATAAACGACCTGGATGACTCCCTTATCCTTGTAATCCACACCAGACTGATTGGTGAGGCAGTCGAATCCGAGCTCCTCGTCCTCTTTGGCGAAGCGGCATGCATCCACGATCGCGTCGGCGCAAACCCGGGCGCAGGGATCCCCCCGCTCCTGCTCGAGCTCTCCGAGCTTCTCTCCCAGCCGCCCCTTTAGCCGGGCATGTATCGCCGCCGCATCCACCGTCAAACCATCGCCCAGCGACCTCTCAGGCCCTTCCCCGATCGCCTTTCACCAGCCACTTCTCTCGCATCATCTTCTCCTGCAGCTTGAGCAGTCCTTCGGTCAACGCCTCGGGGCGGGGAGGACAGCCGGGAACGTAGATATCCACCGGGATAATCTTGTCCACGCCGTCGCATACCGAGTACGCAAGCTGAAAGAGGCCCCCGCAGTTGGCGCAGCTTCCCATCGAAATGACGTACTTAGGCTCCGGCATCTGATCGTAGAGAAGCTTCGTGCGCAGAGCCATCTTGAGGGTGAGCGTGCCCGCGATGATTATAAGATCGGATTGCCGGGGCGTGGCCCTGGGGACGGTCCCGAATCGATCGATGTCGGCCCGCGGTCCCCCCGTCTGCATGAGCTCTATGGCGCAGCAAGCCAGGCCGAATACCATATACCAAAGCGACGACTTTCGCATCCAGTTGATGAGGTCGTCGATCCTGGTGGTGATCACCGAATCCGGCAGGGTGTGCATGAGTGACATTCAAATAGCCTCCCAACCCTTCGCCGCGCTCGATTCCCTGGCGACCTCCCTCAAGTCTCGATCGCTCGCCTTAGCCGGCACTCCCTTGAGCCACTCGAGGTCGCGACAAGCCCAGACGTAAACCAGGCCGACGAAGAGAATGCCGATGAAAAGCAGAATCTCGACAAGCGCGAACACACCCTGGCCGTGAGCGACCCAGCGCTCGAAGACCGCGGCCACCGGATATATGAAGGCGATCTCCACATCGAAGATAAGAAAAACCATCGCGACGATGTAGAAGCGGATGTTGAAATTGATCCAGGCCGCGCCGAGCGGGCGCTCCCCGCACTCGTAGGTGCCTAGCTTTTCCGCTTCCGGCTTCGAGGGACGAAGCAAAGCGCCAAGACCGAGCATGACGGCGCAAAGCAAGATCCCCAAAAGGAGGAAGACGAGCACATTGGCAAAGTCAAAGTACATAGTATCTTTCTAATTCTGCCCTAAGCCTATTATAAGCATAGATCATCCTAGCAGCGGCGGCGAGCATTGGCAAATATCGGCGCCTTTTGCAACTCTCCAGACCATCTTGCCAGTCCGCCGCGCACCCGGGCAAGGGCCATCGAGCCGAAACCGTAGCCTGTCGGGTAGCCCGGCTGGGAGCTATAATGTGGACCGTGGAGGCCCTCGAACGCCGGGCGCCGGTCCGTTTGGACCCCTCTTCCTGTCGAGCTAAAGAGCAGAGAGGGCCGGGAAGGTCAGCCAAATGAAAGAGCTGCAAGAGTTGCGCATCGGAGAAAAGATTCGCTGGCTGCGAGAGCAAGCCGGTCTGCTCCAGGCCGATCTGGCCGAGCAGGTCGGGATTTCCGAACCCACACTTTCCCAGATCGAACGCGGCGTCGTCGCTCCCCCGATTGCCACCCTCGTCAAACTCGCCAGGGCGCTCGGCACCGAGATCGCCTTTTTCTTCGCCCGAGAAGAAGATAACGAAGAGATCGAGGTGGTCAGGCGTTCCCAGCGGCGCAAGGCCCGCCGGGAGCTTCCGCAGGGGAAAAACCCCTTGAGTTACTCCTACGAGTCTCTCTCCCACCGCAGGAAAGACAAGCACATGGAGCCCTTCCTCGTAGAGTTCGAAGCCGAGTCCGGCGAAGAGATACCGCTTGTCGATCACGAGGGGGAGGAGTTCATTTTCGTACTCGAGGGGAAGATCGAATTTCGCTCCCCGCGTGGCTCGATCCTGCTCGAAGAGGGAGACAGCCTTTATTTCAACTCGACCATCCCGCACGCGTTTTATGGCAAGGGAAAGATCAAGCCGAGGGCGCTTGCGGTAATATGTGCCCGCCAAACCAAGGGGCCTTCGTGATCGAGATCCGCATTCATGGTCGAGGAGGTCAGGGAGCGGTGCTCGCCTCGAAGTTGCTTGCCGCCGCCGCTTTTCGGGAGGGTCTCTACGCTCAAGCTTTTCCCGCCTTCGGCGTGGAGCGAAGGGGGGCGCCGGTTACGGCTTTTGCCAGGCTCGACTCCGAGCCCATTCGTTTGCGCACGCTGATCTACCGGCCGGATCACCTGATCGTCCTGGATCCCACTTTGCTGGCCGATCCGAGCGTTACACAAGGGCTCAAACCGGGAGGCATCGTGCTCATAAACAGCGAGGAGAGAAGCGAGGAGTTTCCCCTGTTTGCCGGCTTTCGCGTCTTCACCTTGCCCGCGAGCAAGATCGCTTCCGAAGCGGGTCTCGGGACCGCGAGCTCGCCGGCAGCCAATACCGCCATGGTAGGAGCATTCGCCAAGGTGTCGGGGCTCGTAAGCCCAGAGAGCGTCATCGCCGCCTTACCCGACGAGATCCCCCAGAAACTCGAGGAAAACGAAGCGGCCATACGGGCAGCCTTGGAGCGCGTGACGTCGTGAGAGCACCCGCCGAAAAGCCCCTCCCCGATCTGCCAGGCGCCCGCGACCTCCCGCAGGCGGTCGTCTGCAAGGCGCAGGCTACGGTATCTCTGACCGGGACTTGGCGCCATCTAAGACCCGAGTACAGGAGGGCCACTGCCCCCTGCCAAACGGCGTGCCCCCTCGGGAACGACATCGAGGGCTTCATAAGCAGGTTGGCCGAAGGAAGCCCGATCGATGCATGGCACCTCCTCGTCGAGACCAACCCGCTGCCGGCTGTCTGCGGCAGAGTGTGCTTCAAGCCCTGCGAGGCTCGCTGTAGCCGAAGCCGGCTCGACCAGCCGCTGGCGATCAGGGATTTGGAACGAGTGGCGGGAGATGAGGCGGTCGCCCGGGAAGTGCCGCTTCCTCGTCTTGCGACGCGCAAGAACCGCAACGTAGCCGTGGTCGGCGGCGGCCCTGCCGGCCTTGGCTTTGCCTACCACGCGGCCCGACTCGGCTACCTCCCCACGGTATTCGAGCAGAACGAGAAGGCGGGAGGGCTTTTGCGGTACGGGATACCGGAGTATCGGCTGCCTGAGAAGATCCTCGACGCCGAGCTCGAACGGATGTCGGGCTGCGGGATCGAGCTCCGGACGAATAAGCGAATGGGACGCGACTTTTCCCTGGGGGAGCTGCGGGGTTTTGCCGCAGTCTTCGTGGCCACCGGCCTGCAAGCCCCCAGGCCTTTTCACCTTGCGCTCCCTGACTCGCGGCGGATTCTTCCGGCGACGCAGTTCCTGGCGAAGATCAAGGCCAAGGCCCCTCTGCCCAGCCATGGGAGGATAGTCGTCGTGGGGGGCGGTAGCGCCGCGGTCGATGCGGCGAGATCGGCGCTGCGCTTAGGTGCGCGGGCGACGATCGTTTGCCTGGAAGAGCGTTCGCAGATGCCGGCCGACAACGACGAGTGTAGAGAGGCGGAGCGCGAAGGCGTCGCGATCGAAGACCGAACCAGCGTTCTCGACCTCGGCCTCGACCGAAGCGGCGTCCTCCTGGTCCTCGGGCGCGTGGAGTCCTTCTCGCTATCCGACCGGGCCGCAGCGATCCGCTGCGCCACAGGCTCGGAGCGCCTTCTGCAGGCCGATCTCGTGGTGCTCGCTACCGGCCAGGTCGTCGATCGGGAACCGTTAGCGGCATTCGATTGGGCCGGCGCCGAGGAGTGCGAGCCGACAAAGCCGCAAGGGGAAGGGCCGATCGTTCTCTTTGGCGGTGATTTGGCGGGGGCGCTCGGCGGAAAGGCTCGCCCGGCAACCGTCGCAGAGGCGCTGGCCTCGGGGATGCGGGCAGGGCGGGCTTTGCACGAGAAACTGGCGGCCGCGCACCCGCCCTCGCCTCCTCCCGGGCTAGAAGCCGAGGCAATCAATCTCGCGTACTTCGCTCGCTCGACCCGCGAGCGCCCTCTTATGCTTCCCGTTGCCGAGCGCGTGGCGGGGTTCGACGAAGTCTGCCGGGGCCTTTCTCGCCCGGCGGCCCAGCGCGAAGCCGGCCGCTGCTTTCACTGCGGGCGCTGTACCGGGTGCGACAATTGCTGGCTTTTCTGCCCCGACTTGGCTGTGGCGCGAAGCAACGATGGTGTCGGATACCAGATAGACCTCGCCTATTGCAAAGGTTGCGCGATCTGCGCCGAGGAGTGCCCGCGCGGAGCGATTTCCCTGGTCGAGGAAAGGAAGTAGGATGCGCAAGCTACTGACGGCGAATCACGCCGTTTCCCATGCGGTGCGACTGGCCAGAGTCGAGGTCATAGCCGCCTACCCGATCACCCCGCAAACCCCCATCGTCGAGGAGCTCTCCGAGATGTGCGCCAGCGGGGCGCTCGCCGCCAAGTTCATAAAGGTGGAATCCGAGCATTCCGCCATGGCGTGCTGCATCGGAGCCGAGTCCGCCGGCGCCCGATCGTTCACGGCGACCTCCTCCCAGGGCCTCGCCCTGATGCACGAACTCCTGCACTGGGCCGCAGGCGCCAGGCTTCCCATAGTCATGGCGGAAGTGAATCGGGCGCTCGGGCCCGGTTGGAACATCTGGGCCGACCAGACCGATTCGCTCGCGCAACGCGATACCGGCTGGCTGCAATTTTATTGCGAGAGCGCCCAGGAGGTGCTCGACTCTGTGCTGATAGCTTATCGCGTCGCGGAACAGGCCTCGCTTCCCGCGATGGTGGCCTACGATGCCTTCTTCCTTTCCCACACCGCAGAGGTGGTCGAGGTTCCGTCTCAGGAATCCGTCGACCGGTATCTGCCACCTTACCGGCCGAAGCTCGAGCTCGGTGTCGAGGCGCCCGCGGCCTTCGGCGCGCTCACCAGCCCGGATTACTTCATGGAGTTTCGCCTAAAAGCCGAGCAGGCGATGGAAGCCGCGGCCGACATGGCCACTCAAGCCATGGAGGAATTCGCGGGCCTATTCGGACGCCGCTACTACCCGCTCGAGGCTTACTCGAGCGACGATGCCGAGCTCATTCTGGTCGTCACCGGCTCGGCGGCCTCGACGGCGCGCGTGGTCATCGATCGGCTGCGCGGAAGTGGGAAGAGGGTGGGATTGGTAAAGGTAAAACTCTTTCGCCCCTCGCCCAAAGAGGAAATCCGACGTCTGCTCGGCCGGGCGGCGAAGGTCGCTATTGTGGATCGCAATCTTTCCCTCGGCGCGGGAGGCATCGTCGCCCAGGAGATCGCGGCCGCGCTTGCCAACGAGCCCGCTCGCCCAGCGATTCATAGCTACATCGCGGGACTGGGCGGAAGGGACATAACCGAGGAAACCCTCGAGGAGATCGTAGAGGATGCGCTGAGCCAGGTTCGAGCACGGCCGCGGCCTCTTTGGGTGGGGGTGCGCTCATGACGGACGCGCCCGGCCCCGAGGAGTTGTTGCGCCCAGGGCATCTCGCCTGTCAGGGCTGTGCCGCCGCGCTCGCCATGCGCTACGTTCTCGGTGCGCTGGGCGAGCGAACGGTGGTCGTGCTTCCCGCATCCTGTTGGTCGATCATCGCGGGCCCTTTTCCCTCGAGCAGTCTCGCCGTCCCCCTCGTGCACGTGCCCTTCGAGACCGCAGGCGCCGTAGCCTCGGGCGTGAGGGCCGCACTCGACGTGCGGGGCCGAAGGGACGTGGAGGTTCTGGCCTGGGCGGGCGACGGCGGCACCTTCGATATCGGGCTTCAGGCCTTGTCCGGCGCGGCCGAGCGCAACGAAGACATCATCTACGCCTGTTACGACAACGAGGCTTACATGAATACGGGTATTCAACGGAGCTCGGCCACCCCCCGCTACGCCTGGACGACAACGACCCCGGCAACAAGCCCGAAAACCACACCGAAGAAGAACATCATGGAGATTCTCGCGGCGCACAAGATCCCCTACTGCGCCACCGCAACCGTGGCCTACCCGCAAGACTTGGCCGACAAGGTAGCCAAAGCCAGAAAGTACCGAGGGACCAAGTTTCTTCACATCCTCTGTCCTTGCCCTCCCGGCTGGAAGTACGAGCCCAGGTTCACCGTGAAACTGGCCAGGCTTGCCGTCCACACGAAGGTGTTTCCCATCTACGAGATCACCGGAGGGGACACCTATCGCATCAACATCGACCCTGAGGGAACGCCGGTGGCAGAGTATCTCAAGCTACAAGGCCGATTCGCACACCTGAACGAGACGGAAATGGAAGAGATGCAGGCGCGGGTGGACTTCGAATGGGGGAGGCTCCTGCACAAATCCCTCATGGAACCTTTTACCCGCCAGCAAAGGTAGAGCGGTCGGGCCGGCTGTGGCAAGCTTCGGCCTCGCCTATTTTCTGATCTTCGCGCTCGTCGGGATCCTCATTCCCTATTTCCCCCTCTTCGCCGAGGAGCTGGGCCTTTCAGGAACCCAGATCGGTCTTCTCATCGCGACGGGCGCGGTGGTAAGAACCATTGCACCGCCCCTTTGGGGTTACACGGCCGATCGTCTGGCGGCGCGCCGGCCGCTTCTCGTCTTGGCGGCTTTGGCAACGGCAGCGCTCGTAGCGCCGCTACTCAGCGCCCGCTCCGCGGCCGCGTTGGCACTCTGGTTTGCGGCGTTTCACTTTTCCATGTCGCCTTTCGTGCCGTTCTTGGACGCGGCCACCTGGGAGCGGATCCTGGAGTCGGGCGGAGACTACGGGCGAGTGCGGCTTTGGGGGTCGATCGGTTTCATCCTGGCCTCTGCCGGAGCGGGCTGGATCGCCGAACGCTTTACGGTAACCCATGCGCTGGCGGGCTGCGCTCCGCTTTGCGTGCTCCTTGCCTTCGCGGCGACCCGCCTCCCCAAGCACCGAGCCGCCTTGCAGGAAAGAGCGAAGATCCGACGTCTTCTTCCGGCACTTGCCAGCGCGCAACTTTGGCTTCTCTTTCTCACCGCCGCGATCATGCAACTGAGCCATGGTGCCTTCTACGCTTTCTTCTCCATTCACCTACGGCGCCTCGGCTTCGACCCTGTTGCCGCCGGCGTAGCCTGGGCAACCGGTGTCGGCGCCGAAGTGGCTCTCATGTACGGCTCGGCGGCCCTTTTTGGTCGGATCAAGCCCGAGCGCGTGCTGGTAATGGCGTTTGGCATCGCCGCCGCGCGCTGGTGGATCACGGCGGGTTGGGCCGCGCTCCCGCCCGTTTTAGTGGCACAGACCCTACATGCATTCACCTTCGCCGGCTTCCACATCGCCGCCTTGCAAACCCTGCACCGTATCGTGCCCTCGGTGCTTCGCACCACCGCGCAGGGGCTCTACGGCGCGATCTCGTTCGGACTCGGCGGCTCGCTCGGGATGGCGCTTTCGGGGGCGGTTGCCGATCGCTTCGGCACCGGCGGGCTTTTCGCGCTTAGCGGCGCGGTAGCAATCGTCGGTTTGCTTCCCGCGCTAGCCCTCGCCCGCCGGATCGAAGCATTTGACAGCGGCTCAACTGACGGGCAGGTTAAGGGATACGAAGGTCATGAGGTGCGCACACCCTCTAAGGAAAACAGGGAGGTCGATGCATGAGTGGGACCTACAAGGTAATCGAAGTGGTCGGGACCTCGGAGAAGAGTTATGCCGAGGCCACCCGCAACGCCATAGCCAAGGCGGCGCAAACGCTGCGCGGCCTGTCCTGGTTCGAAGCCAAGGAGTTTCGCGGTGCGATAAGGGACAACGCCGTCGCGGAGTTCCAGGTCGTACTGAAGGTGGGGTTCAGGCTCGACTGAGCGGCTGGGGGACAACAGAAATTCGCCCGTGACCGAGCCTCTCCTGCCGGCCCTCGGCCGATGACCAAGCCGACCTAGATCGCTTCGGGAGCCGCCTAGAGCCCGCGCTTGCCCGGGCACCCCGGCTCGGGCGACGCTAAGGGTAAAGCCCTGGACGGGTAAGGCCGAGCTTCTCCTCAAGTCCAAACATCACGTTCATGTTTTGGAGGGCGCTACCCGCCTGACCCTTCACGAGGTTGTCGATAACCGAGACAACTATCAAAGTCTCGGTTCGCCGATCCACGTTGACCGACACATGGCAAAAGTTCGAGCCTCTTACCTGGCTCGTCGAAACCTGCGTCCCCGGCGGAGATACCCGAACGAAATATTCGTCCCGGTAGAACTCCTCGTAGGCGGCTTGCGCCTCATCCGCGCTCACCCCTTTCGCCAGCGTAGCGTAGAGCGTAGCCAAGATGCCCCTGGTGGCAGGCACCACATGGGGCACGAAGGTGACCTGCACCTCGCCTCCCGCGACGAGCCCGAGCTCCCGTTCGATCTCGAACACGTGCTGATGCGCGCCGACCTTGTACGCGTTGACCGCCTCGTAGCGAGCCGGGTAATGAAATTGGGGGGAAGGCTTCTTTCCGGCCCCGGAAACCCCGGTCTTGCAGTCGCACACTATCCCCTCCTTCTCCACCAGCCCCCGCGCCAGCGCGGGCGCCAGTCCGAGAATGGAGCTTATCGCCAAGCACCCGGGATTTCCTACCACCAGCGCGCCGGCGATCGCTTCCCGGTGAAGCTCGGTCAGTCCATAGGCGGATTTCGCCAAGAGATCGGCAGCCGCGTGGAGCTTGGGCCTGCCGATCCGCTCGGCATAATCGGCATAGGCGGCAGCGCTATCGAAGCGGAAATCACCGCTAAAATCGACGACCCGTATGCCTTTCTCCACGAGCGCCGGCGCCAGCGACTGCCCGACTCCGTCGGGAGTAGCACAAAATACCACATCGAAGTCCCACTCGAGCGCGGGATCGTCCGGCGCGAGAAGCGGCATATCGACAAAGCCTTTCAAATTGGGATAGAGCGCGCTCATCGGCGCCCCCACGTCGGCCTTGTCCACAAGGGCGGCGATCTCGACCGCCGGGTGCGAAAGGAGAAGCTCGGTTATTCCGGCTCCGCCGTAGCCGCCGGCTCCCACCACGCACGCTCTCAACCTTTTCATCCGCTCGTTCCCTCGAAAACCCCGGGGCGCGGGCCCCATCTTTCCCCGATCTTCCTCTCTTACTCGATATCCTCCCGGGAGCCAACAGTTGGCCGGCGGCGTGCGCGCCGCGGCAGGTGCACTTCGGTATTCATTTGCTCCTGGTCGGTGGGTTGGTTAGAATTCGGGCCGCTCCCGTCGAGTGAGGAGGCAGGCGCGGCCAAAGCTCGAAGATGGTGGAACGCCGGGGGCCGCGCCAGGAGAGAAATCGGAGCGATGAGAATGGAGCTATTGCCAGAGCCGGCCGGGGGACCGGGGGGCGGACTAGGCGAAAGCGGCGTAGATCGAGCAGGTTCGCAGTCCCGTCCTGAGGCTCCTCCTGGCCATAGCAGAAGAATGGAGGATTGAAATGCGAGACGTTTTCATTATCGGGGCAGCTCGTACCCCGATAGGCTCGTTCCTCGGGTCGCTGTCGTCGCTCCCCGCTCCCAAGCTTGGCGCGGCCGCTATCGCCGAGGCCATTGCTAGAGCAGGGGTGGCAAGGGATGCGGTCGAGCAGGTGTACATGGGCAACGTTCTCCAAGCCGGGCAAGGGCAGGCTCCAGCCCGGCAAGCGATGATCTACGCGGATCTTCCGAAGGGGGCGGGAGCCACCACCGTACACAAGGTCTGCGGATCGGGAATGAAGTCCGTCATGCTTGCGGGAAACGACATCCGCGTGGGGGAGTGCGACGTGGTGGTAGCGGGAGGCATGGAATCGATGAGTCTCGCTCCGCATCTTCTCGAAAACTCGCGAACAGGGTACCGAATGGGCGCAACCACGGTCAGCGACTCGATGATCAAGGATGGGCTTTGGGATCCTTACTCCGATCAGCATATGGGAAACTGCGCGGAGCTTTGCGCCGCTAAGTTCGGGTTCACGCGCGAGCAGCAGGATGAATACGCCCTCTCGAGCTACCGCCGCGCACAGGAGGCGACCAAGAGTGGGCTCGCGGCAAAGGAGATCGTGCCCGTCCTCGTCCCGCAGCGCAAGGGTGACCCGAAGAATGTAGCCGAGGACGAGGAGCCCTTCGCCGCACCGCTCGACAAGATGCCGTCGCTCAAGCCGGCGTTCAAAAAGGATGGCACCGTGACTGCGGCAAGCTCGAGCAAGATAAGCGACGGAGCGGCCGCCCTGGTGCTCGCGTCCGAGCAGGCGGTAAAAACACTCGGCGCTCGCCCGCTGGCGCGACTGGTCGGCCAGGCGACGGCGTCGCAGGAACCGCAATGGTTCACCACGGCCCCACCCCTTGCCATTCGAAAGCTTCTCGACAAGACCGGCCACAAGCTTTCCGATATCGACCTCTTCGAGGTGAACGAAGCATTCGCGGTCGTGGCCATGGCCGCCATCGCCGAGCTCGACCTCGATCCGCAAAAGGTCAATGTGCTGGGCGGAGCGGTTGCGCTCGGGCATCCGATCGGCGCTTCCGGCGCACGCATCATGGTGACGCTGCTCAACGCGATGGCGCAGCGCAAGGCCAAACTGGGAATCGCCGCCATATGCATCGGAGGCGGAGAGGCGACGGCGGTTTTGCTCGAACGGTGCTGAGGGGGAGGGGTACGCGATGATAAACAAGGTAGTGGCATCCGCCGACGAGGCGGTAGCCGACATCCGAGACGGAGCCTTGCTCGTGCTGGGCGGTTTCGGGCTGTGCGGCATTCCAGAAAACCTGATCGCCGCTTTGGTGCGCAAAGGTGTCAGGAACCTAACGTGCGTTTCCAACAACGCCGGCGTCGACGACTTCGGCTTGGGGCTCTTGCTCAAGAATCGGCAGATCAAGAAGATGATCTCCTCCTACGTAGGGGAGAACCAGGAGTTCGAGCGGCAGTACCTCGAAGGGGAGCTGGAACTCGAGTTCGCGCCCCAGGGCACGCTCGCCGAAAGGATGCGCGCGGGAGGTGCCGGCATCGCGGCCTTCTATACCCCGACCGGCGTCGGAACCCTGGTGGCCGAGGGAAAGGAAGTGCGCGAGTTCGATGGGCGCAAGTACGTTCTGGAGCGCGGCATAGTGGGCGATTTCTCGCTGGTAGCCGCCTGGAAGGGGGACAGATTCGGCAATCTCGTCTATCGCAAGGCCGCTCGCAACTTCAATCCGATGGCCGCCACCGCCGGCCGCATTTGCATAGCCGAGGTGGAGGAGCTGGTCGAACCTGGCGAGATCGATCCCGATCACGTTCACACGCCCGGCGCCTGTGTGCACCGATTGGTCGTGGCCCCGCGCGAGAAAAGGATCGAGCGCAGGACCGTCCGCAAGCGCTGAGCCAAGAGGAGGAGAGCGTACCATGGCCTTGAGCCGCGAAGGGATAATCAAGCGAGCCGCGCAGGAGCTGCGCGACGGCTACTACGTCAATCTCGGCATCGGCATGCCGACCCTCGTCTCGAACTACATACCTCCCGGCATGGAGGTCGTGCTTCAGAGCGAGAATGGAATTCTGGGCGTCGGTCCCTACCCTTACGAGGGCGAGGAGGACCCCGATCTCATCAACGCGGGCAAAGAGACGGTAACGGTTTTGCCCGGCGCCTCGTTTTTTTCCTCTGCCGACTCCTTTGCCATGATCCGAGGGGGCAAAATCGATCTTTGCATTCTCGGAGCCATGCAGGTCTCCGAGCGGGGCGATCTCGCCAACTGGATGATACCCGGCAAGATGGTGAAGGGTATGGGCGGGGCGATGGATCTGGTCGCGGCGGCCAAGCGGGTGGTAGTGACCATGGAGCACACGGCCAAAGACGGGGCCAAGAAGATACTCAAAGAATGTTCCTTGCCGCTCACCGGAGAGCGCTGCGTCCATCGCGTCATAACCGATCTGTGCGTGATCGACGTCACGCCGCGCGGCATGGAGCTGGTGGAGCGGGCTCCCGGCGTCTCGGTCGAGGAGATTCAAGAAAAGACGGAGCCCGTCCTCATCGTTTCGCCGAAGCTCAAGGAAATGACGGTCTGAGGCGTGCTCGGCCATCTGGCGGCCGTTCTGGCCCGCTTCTCAGCCCGCTACGTTCCGAGCGCTCTTTCCATAGCGATAATCCTCTCCGCACTGGTTTTTGCGGCCGGCGTTCTGTGGGGCGATGCCACGCCCCTTGCGTGCGTGAGCGCCTGGGGAGCCGGCTTCTGGACCCTTCTCGAGTTCGGGATGCAGATGTGCGTCATAATCTTCGCGGGCTACATCGTCGCTGTCGCTCCGCCCGTGGGCCGGTTGCTCGACCGGCTCGCGACCCTTCCGCGCACGCCCACGGGCGCTGTCGCCTTCATGGCCGCAAGCTCGATGGCGATGTGCTGGCTCAACTGGGGGCTAGGGCTCATCGCTTCGGCCGTTCTCGTCCGAGCCCTGGCGCGCCGCCAACCGAGAGCCGACTATCGGCTGCTCGTAGCCACCGCCTACTTCGGGCTAGGCACGACCTGGCATGCCGGTCCCTCGGGATCGGTGCCCCTTCTTCTCGCCACACCCGGCCACTTTCTCGCCGAGCGTGTCGGGGTTATACCGGTGAGCGAGACGATTCTTACCTCGTTCAACCTCCTCCTCGTGCTCGCCATCTCGGTCACGATGACCGCGCTTGCCGCTCTCATGCATCCTAAACCCGCGGAGCGAATTACCGCATCGCAGGCAGGCCTCGAGGAAAAGCCTAAACCGATACTCCCGGCACCCGGCACGCCGGCGGCCAAAGTGGATGCTTCCCCCTGGCTCGGCATTTTTCTGGGCGGCCTTGGCATTGTATACCTCATCATCTACTTTTACCAGCAAGGGCTTGCGCTCAACTTGAACATCGTAAACCTCGCTTTTCTCACTCTGGGCATCTGCCTCCACCGCTCGCCCGCTTCGCTGGAACGAGCCGCCGAGGAAGCGAGCCGCCTCTTGCACGGAATCGTCCTTCAGTTTCCACTTTACGCAGGTATGTTCGGGATCATCAGGGATACGGCGCTCACAGCCAAGATAGCTCACTTGTTCGTATCGCTAGCGACGCCCACGACCTTCCCGGTCATCGTTTGCCTGTACTCCTCCGTTCTGAACTATTTCGTACCGTCCGGTGGGTCGAAATGGGCGATCGAGGCGCCCTATCTCATCGAAGCGGCCGAGGCACTGGGTGTGCCCGTGGGTCGGATGGCGATGGCTTATGCGTACGGCGACATGGGAACGAACCTCATTCAGCCGTTCTGGGCCATCCCGCTTCTGGCCGTGGCGGGCCTCAAGTTCAAGGACATCTTGGGTTTCGAGGTGCTTGCGCTCGTTCTCTACCTGCTCATCGTCTGCGGGGCACTTTTTCTGGCTCCTTAGAGGCCCGCTGGGACAAGACTACCCCCCTTGGCCCGCCCGGCCAGTCGCACCAATGACACGACCGGCCCCCACCTCCTTCCCTTCCTGACGCAAATAGCCTATAGGGTGGCCGAGGATGTAGGCGGTGGGCATCGAACAGGTTCTACCCTTCGGGGACCGATCGATAACCGTAGAGCTCCCGAAGCACACCCGCGTCGTGAAAGGGGGTGGGCTCGAAACGAAACTCGAGCCGGTAGAGGACCTGCGGCGCACCGTACGAGAGGCTCTGGAGAATCCGCTCGGCTTGCCTCCCCTCCCCGATCTTGTGCGCCCCGGAAGCAGAGTCGCCATCGCTTTCGACGATCCTACCGTGCCGACTTTCGGGACGATGCGCGGCACCGTTATCGGCATGGTCCTCGAGGTCCTGGAGAAGGCCGGCGTCAACGCCGACAACGTGCACCTCGTTTGCGCAAACGCTTTGCATCGCAAATGGACGCGCGAGGAGCTTTCCGCCATTTTGGGTGAACACCTCGTGAAGGAATTCGGGCCCCGCCTTACCTGCCACGACGCCGAGGATGCGGCCAACCTGGTCCATCTCGGAACCACGCAAAACGGCTACGACGTCGAGGTCCACAGGCTGGTCGCGGACTCCGATCTCACCATCTACGTAAACGCCGGAACCCGCGCTGCCTTCAATGGCGGGTGGAAGTCGATCTGCGTCGGGCTTTCGACGTATCGCTCGATCAAATGGACGCACACGCCGGATGGGATGTCGATGTCCGTGCGGGACAATCGCATGCACCGGGTCTTCGACGAGATGGGAGCGTACCTGGAGGAGCGGCTGGGCAAGCGCATATTCAAGATCGAGACGATCATGGCCAACCCCTTCGAGGTCGGACGGCTCTGGGCGGGCGGTGTGGCCGAGACCCGCGCAGCCGCCATGCCGGTCATCGAGTCGCTCTTTCCGCCCCGCCGCGAGATGGTAGAGGAGCGAGCCGATGTCATCCTGTACGGGCTACCCAACTGGAGTCCGTACGCCACCTTCTCCCACATGAACCCGCTCCTGACTCTGGTTTCCACCGGTCTGGGATACCTGGGCGGCGTGATCGAGGCGATGGGAAAGCCCGGCTGCACGGTGGTGATGGCCACCCCGTGCGAGAATCGCTGGAACATGGTTCACCACCCGGCTTACCCGGAGGTCTGGGATCGGGTGCTCTCCCAAACGACCGACGCCTACGAGATTCACCGCCGTTTCGAGCCGCAGTTCGCGACCCGGGCGGACTACATCGAAAAGTATAGGTTCGGCTACGCCTTCCACCCCACCCACGCGATCATGGCGACCCACCCCCTCAAGCGGCTACGGCACGCCTCGCGTGTCATAGTTGCCGGTGCCGAAGAGCCGGCTTTGGTCAAGCACATCGGGTTCATACCGGCTGCCTCCGTAGAAGAGGCGTTGGCCCAGGCGCAAAAGATCCACGGCAGGGAATGTTCGATAGTGTGCGTGGATTATGGAGTCGGGAAATGAAAGACGTTCGCGGAAAGGTGGTCATCGTCACGGGAGCGGCCCTCGGTATGGGGAAGCTTCTGGCGAAAAAATTCGTCGCAGACGGCGCACGGACGGTCATGGTCGACCTGAACCGACAGGCCCTTTCGGCGGCGGTGTCCGAGCTCGGTGGCCCCGAGCGGGGCGCCTTCGAGTACATCGCAGACATAACCGACCGGGGCAAAGTGCTGGCACTCAGGCAGTGGGTCCACGGCGAGTTAGGGACGGTCGACGTTTTGGTAAATAACGCCGGCATCGTGGCCGGGGGGCCGTTTCTCAAGATCCCGATCGAGAAACACCTGCGGACGATCGATGTCAACGTGAGCGCTCTCATATCCATGACGCACGCCTTCCTCCCGGACATGATCGAGAAGCGAGCCGGCCACCTGATCATGCTCGCCTCGGCCGCAGGATTCGTCGGGGTGCCGGCCTTGAGCTCTTACTGCGCGAGCAAATGGGCGGTCATCGGGTTCAGCGAATCCGTGCGCCTGGAGCTCGAGCGCGAGGGCATAACTGGGGTAAAACTCACCATAGTGTGCCCGAGCTATGTGGACACGGGCATGTTCGCCGGGGCCAAAGCGCCCCTTCTAGCCCCCATGCTCAAGCCAGAAGAGATCGTAGAGAGCATTTATCGGGGCTTCAAACAGGACAGGCTCTGGGTAATAGAACCTGCGGTGGTGAAAACCATACCCGCCATGAAGGCTTTGCTGCCGACTCCGATAGTCGATCGGATCGGAGGGCTGCTCGGCATGCACAGCTCGATGGACGAATGGGTCGGGCGGCGGGACTAGAGGAGGCTTCCCACCCGCCCCGAGGCGGCACCATATACCTTCAATCCCCGCTCCCCAAATCCTCGCAGAAAAGACGCTGGATAAGCTCGTCCTCTTCCGCCTCGTGGCGTCTTAGCCGGGCGATCGCGCCCCGGACCCCGGCGTCCACCGACGCGGCGTTCTTCCCACCCATGGGCTCGGCCGCTGGCCCGAGCACCTCCTCAAGCGACTCCATGATCTTGTCGTGCTCCGCGACGAGCCTGGAGATCCGCGAGGCTGCCCGGGGAAAGGCCTCGGCGAGCTCTTCCCAAAACTGGCTACTTTCCTCGAAGGCGAAGTGAGCGCCGAGCTCATCGTGAAGCTCGCCCAGGTAGCTTCGAAGTTCCTCCGCCCAACTCGCAGACGGGGCTTCCCGGGAAGCGCGGTCCAAATGGCGCTCGAGCTCCGCAACCAGCGCGAATAGCTTTTTGTGCTCGGCTAAAGTGCGCCGGGCCGCTTGCTCGCTCCGCTCCCCCAGGTTTTTGGCCGCCATCGCTACTCGTCTTCCCCCCTCATTGCTACTTTATCTGGGCCGCGCCTGTGGGCGTTACAGATCTCACCTAGGGCCGGATGCAGCCACGCACGCAATCGAGCGCGTCACTCAAGCAAAGGGTGAGTCCCGCACGGGCATCGCTTCTACAAATCCCTAGACATCCAGTGAGCTCCTGCCACACGTCGCGGGCGCAACGTGGCGGATCGGGATCGCCCTTGCATTGGCGAAGCCCATCGCGCGCCGCTAGCTTGCAGTCCGCCCCGCATCCCTTGGCCTGCTCTCCAAGCGGCGCTGCGCACTCGACGAAAGCCGCCCCACACTGGCGGATGCACCCCATATTGGGAAGACCACAGGCCGCCGCGCAAGCAGCGCCCGCGTCGACGCACGTTCGGGCGGCGTCTTCGAGATCGCTCACGCACTCTGTCACACAACTGCTGGCGGCCTCGCGGACCGCGGCCACGCACGCCCTGGGATTCGGGCTCGTTCTGCAATCGCGCAACGCCGCCTTCGCTGCCGCCCTGCATTCGAGCTTGCAAAGCTTGAACTCGCCGCGGGCCGCCCCCAGGCACTCGGTCCCCTGTTGGGCGCAGCTTCCAAGGCACCCGGCATCCTGCGCCCGCGAGGGCTTGGCCAAAAGCAAGAAGGAGCAAGCTAAGGCTGCCGAAACCGCAAGCCCGATCGCCTTCGCGACCGATTCCTGCCTTCTCATGACCTACCCTCCCTGTAAGTAAAGCACGCCGCGGAGCGAAAAGCGGCGTCGCAAGTTCCTCCCCCTAGGTCACTAGCTACCACCGCCCGACTGCTTCAGTCAAGGCTTCGTTCCCTTCCCGACGGCGAACGAACGCAGCCCTCTGCGCAGGGACCCTGCCCGCCCTCGAGGCGCGAGCCGATGAAGCTTCGGAATTTCGCGCCGAGCTCAGAGGGACCACGCCCGCCCCCGGGGATTCGACGCGCCCTCACTGGCGGAGCTAGCTTCATAAGGCACCTCATGCGCGTCGAAGGAGGCGCAAGTTTTCCATGGGAGCCAAAGCGAAGTGGCGGCCGGTTCGGACTCACTGCCGCGTCGGTCGTCGGGAAGCTCGGCGTCAGACCGAAGCGACCGGCTACACTGGCCTAGTACCCCCATGAACCGGCTAGGGAATTTTTCCCGTGTTTTTAGGGAATTTCGGGGATGGGAGTCTTCTCGTTTGCGAGGTACCCTTCATGAGTAGTATTAGAATACTCCGCCCCGCAATAAGCCGGGCTTCGGGCAAAGACAGAAAAAGGAGCTTTAGGGCGCCATGCCCGTACTTCTCGTCACATACGAGCTTCGCGGTCGTCCCCGCGAGGATTACGATGGATTGTATACCAGTCTCAGGCAGTCCCCGCAGTGGCTCCACGTTCTCGAATCCACGTGGCTCGTAGCTACCCGCGAGTCGCCAAATGAGCTTTTCGCGCGCCTTCGGCCGCACATAGACGGACGGGATAGTCTCTTGATCAGCACCGTAACCCCGCCCATGCAAGGCTGGCTTCCAGACGAAGCGTGGCGGTGGATTCGCGAGCACGGGTACCCTCACGGAAGGAGACCTCCGCGTCCTGCCATGCGCCGCTGGTTACGCGCGTAAACCTCGGTAGATCGTGCGTTGGCTATCTGCGAGGCCAGCGCTCGGCCCGGCCATCTTCTCTACCCTTCTACCCTGCAGGTGCGCACAGTCCCCCGGTACCGCCGGCTACTAATAGATACCTAAGAGCCACAAACCCTGCGCTCCTCTTGATGGGAGCGCTCGCGATGGTTAGACGAAGCTCGTCGCTCGCGTCGCGACGGGTCTATGCTCGCCAAAGTCAATTCCGCGGCCCTACTCGGAGTCGAAGCGCACCCGGTCTCGGTCGAGGTGGACGTCGGCGGCGGCATTCCAGGGATCTCGATCGTTGGCCTTCCCGACAGTGCGGTCCGCGAGAGCAAAGATAGGGTGAGGGCGGCCCTGAAGAACTGCGGCTTCGAAGTGCCGGCAAGACGGATCACCGTCAATCTCTCCCCCGCCCATCTGCGAAAGGAGGGGTCGGCTTACGATTTGCCCGTGGCGTTAGGCATCCTGGCCGCGCTGGGTCACCTGCCCGCCCGTTCGCTCGAAAGCCTCATCATCGTCGGAGAGCTTTCACTCGATGGCACTCTAAACCCGATACGCGGCGCCCTTCCCATCGCTCGCTACGTCAGCGAGAACGGATTCGCCGGCCTCGTCCTGCCACGGGCAAACGGCGCCGAAGCCGCCGTCGCGAGCCGAGAATGCGTTTATCCCGCAGCAACTCTCGGAGAGGTCGTGGCTTTCTTGAATGGAGAAGGCACCCTGAAAGTGCCTGGCACCGCGACCGAGGACTTGGGTACGTCCGACGCTCACTACGATTGCGATTTCAGCGATGTACGTGGCCAGCCCCGAGCGCGGCGCGCCCTGGAGGTCGCTGCGGCAGGCGGTCACAATCTCCTGCTCGTCGGCCCCCCGGGGACAGGTAAAACGATGCTTGCGCGCCGGCTCCCCACGATCCTGCCGCCCATGACCCCCGAGGAGGCCCTGCAGACCACGACAATCTACAGCGTTGCCGGCCTTCTCAACAATCACGGCCTCCTGCGCACCCGGCCATTTCGCGCCCCCCACCACAGCGCCTCGACCGCCGCGATAATCGGGGGCGGAAGCGTGCCGCGGCCGGGCGAGGTGAGCCTTGCCCACAACGGGGTTTTGTTCCTGGACGAGCTTCCCGAGTTTCGTCGCGATGTGCTGGAGGCGCTCCGCCAGCCGCTCGAGGAGCGAAGCATCACGGTGGCTCGCGCAAGCGCCAACCTCACCTTCCCCGCCTCCATCATGCTCGCCGCCGCGATGAATCCCTGCCCCTGCGGCTATCTAGGGGACACCCGCCGCTCTTGTACCTGCAACCAGACACAGATAGAGCGCTACCGCGCCCGCATCTCCGGCCCCGTCCTGGATCGCATAGATATCCAGCTCGAAGTGCCGCCCCTCGACTTCCGGGAGCTTTCGGGCGGAGCGAGGGGAGAAGCTTCCTCTACCATCCGTGCCAGAGTAAACCGGGCGCGCGAGCGCCAACACAACCGCTTTGCCGGCCTGCCCCTTTTTGCCAACGCAGAGATGCGGGCACGCGAGCTAGAGCGCTTCGCCCGACCGGGCCCCGAGGCTTCGGCTCTTCTCGAGCGGGCGATGGCGCGTTTGTCCCTTTCCGCGCGCGCCTACACGCGCATCTTGAAGGTCGCCCGCACGATCGCCGACCTCGAGGAAAGGGACGAGATAGGACCGGCGCACATCGCCGAAGCCATCCAATACCGGGCGCTCGATCGCGGGGGTGAGCTCAACAGGTAATGATTACTCCACCCGCCCCGGGTTCTCGTTTTGAACTCAAGCCGTCAGCGAGCCCGGGTACTCGATCCCACCGCGTGTCCCGTCCGGCATTCTACTAGCCACCCCATAAGCATCGGCTACTTCGTTGCCCAGGCCGCGACTTGACCGTCCTGCAACGTCATCGCAGGCCACCTACAAAACTGCCGACGTCTCATGCGGTATCGGAGTCCCTCACCTCTCGCTCACCCGTTATGCGCCTCGCAGACGACCTGCTTTCGTTCAGATGCGATAGCGCGGCCACAGGATCGTGAATGCCCCTAAACGGGCCAGCACATCCGCGCCCGGGCCAGGACCGCCGCAGCCGAGGCCTCTTAAGCTTTGGGCAAACTTCACCATACAAAGACCACCGTTTCGCCATGGCGCCGGGGCACGTGCCATCACCGAGATCACCGCGGCCAGCGAAATAGCCACCGACGGGCCGCGGAAGGCTCCCAGCACCACCCGCTCGACCCCAAGTCGAGTGAACCGCTGCGAGCCGGTGCGCGCAGAAGTCTCCTTTTCGACCTGGGAGCAAAACGCGACCGAGAGAAACACTCGATATGTGGTGGACTATGCCAAGTCCGACCCAAGCGGTGGCGATCTTCTGCAGCTACTGGCACATGCTCGCCGCGGCGCCGTCAAGAACGCCAAAACCACCGAGCCCCGAGGGCCAGCCCTTCCACCCCGTCAGTCCCGTGCACACGGGCGGCGTTGCTGCCGCGGCTGGAGGCCCGCTCCTCGCGCTCAAAGACCCCCCGCCCCTCGGAGGGTTGCGCGCTGCTCCTCTCTTCTTGGCATGTCTTGGCATGACGGGGGGTAGTGTTTACACCCCCCGGGATCGCAGTTGACTTTCGTCCGTTTGGACCTGTTACTTCGACTGCCCAGGTTTAAGACACCGCTTAACCTGCTCCAGCGGCACTTTGAGGTCCTTGGCCACCTGCTCTTCGGTTTTGCCCGCTTTGATCTCCTGGCTTACTTTCGTGCACGACACCTGTTGAGGCTTAGTTGGCTGCTCCGCCATCGCAACCGACCCACCCAACAGTGCCGTAGCAAAGAGCCCCGTCAAAATCGCGCGTCCGCACATCATGTCTCACTCCTTTCTTAGCCGTGAACCTCCAACTACGGCTAACTACCCCCTGACCCGAACGAGGTGGCGGGCTCCTAACCCGCTGCCCCGCCCCTGATCCTATGCTGATTGACGCCGCACGCCGGTCTTTATTCAGCGACCTGAAGGCCACATTCTTACCTCGCCTGATCGACACGTTTTCTCGACCAGTTTGAAGTTTTTCCGGTATCTGGCGTCCATCTGGTATCGGTTCGAAAATTTTCAGCTAATCCGTGGGAAGGGAGCACTTCAAATGGGCTGGTCCGTGGAGGATTCGATCGATAATTGGCTCTCTCGAGACGATTGGCGGGGTTTGCAAAGCGCGTTAACGCGGTTGCGCCCGCATGTCCCCTCCGAGGAAGACCGCATTACCGTGACTGATTACGAGGTGATCAGCGTTCTGCAAGAGGCTGGCGCCCTTGACGCGGCGGAGCTTTACCGGGCGCTGACAAAACGTTTTCGCCTGGTCAAGCTCTAAGCTGTCGCTTTTCAGCTCGCGAGGCATCGTCCAGCCGCCCCAAGAACCGGCTGACGGCCACGACCGGCGCGGTTTCCAGTACCAAGCCGGCCCCCCGCGCGGCGCCCGGCGTTTGCGAGTGCCACCAGACCTTACCGCAACCGCCCTTCACCCGGAAGGCTCTGTCTCGCTGTGGGACAGAGGCGTAGGATAAGGAAAGGGGGGATTGCGGGGCCGTCGGGCGGTTAATCTGTCTTTTCGAGCGCTTGCAAAGAGGACGAGCGAGAATAAGATGTTGGCATTTCCCTTGCTCGTTAACTTCGGCAAGGCCCACTCGCATGCTTGTTTGGCACACGACTCTCCTTGACCTTGTCGCTCGACTCACGGACCGGATCGACCGAAACGAGGACGTGATCGCCGCAGCCGCATTCCTGATAGGGTCCGGCCTGGTTCGCCTCTCCGGCACTTTCGCAGGCTGCGCGCTAACCTGGATCGGCAGTGAGACGGCGGAAGCCGGGTGGGCCTTCTCCTCCCCCGAACCCGACCACGCGCGCAAGAGATAAGGAATCGCGCCACTTCCGTCCCTCGAGCCGCTCGCCCTCTCCGGGCGCGTTGACAAGACTGCGGGAGTGAGGCAGCGGATGGATTGTCTCGGCAAAGAGACACGGCGGCCACATCCGGGGGAGGAAAATGACTGCAAGAAGAGAAGACGTGGCGTTTTACTCGGAGGGGTATCGGCTTTCGGGACACCTTTATCTGCCCGAAAACGCGGAGCCTGAAGAGAAGCTTCCAGGCGTTGTGCTGGCGCACGGTTTTACCGGCATAAAGGAGCTGATCCTTCCCGATGTCGCAACCCGTCTCGCCGAAGGCGGGTTTGCCGCACTTGCGTTCGACTACCGAGGTTTCGGAACGAGCGAAGGGCAGCGCGGCCGCCTGCTTGCCTTCGAGCAAGTCGCTGACATTCGCAATGCCGTCACCTTTCTCGGCACTCGACCGCAGGTCAATCCCGAGCGCATCGGGCTTTGGGGGACGTCGTACGGTTGCGGGCTCGTAATCTATGCCGCCGCCTCCGATCACAGGGTAAAAGCCACCGTAGGCCAGATCGGTATAGCCGACGGCCCATCTTCTGTCGCCAAGGTAATGCCGCCAGAGCAGCTAGCGCAGATCAAGGAGGCCATAGAGCGGGATCGGATTCAGCGCGTCACCACCGGAAGGGGAATGTACGTGGATCCGTTCACCGTCATCCCGGATCCGGAACTCGTGGCCTTTTTCAAGGATGCGCTTCCCCGGCTGCCGCACCTCAAGACCGACATACTCCTTCAGTTCGTGGAAGCGCACATGGAGTTTAGCCCGATCTCCGTCGTCGATCGGATAAGCCCCAGGGCACTGTTGGTCATAGCCGCCGAGAAGGATGCCCTCTGCCCACCCGACGAGCTCAAACGACTCTACGACAGAGCCGGGGAGCCCAAACGCTTCCGCGTGATCGAGGGTTGTACGCATTTCCAGTGCTACTCCGGCGAAGGGTTGCAAAAGACCGTAGGCGAAGCGCTGGCATGGTACAGGGAGCATCTCTAGGCGGCGAGGATCTTCCCTGCGACGCGGCGCGTTTGCCCTTGCGCGGGGGCGCGCCTCGGGCTGCGGCGGACGAGCCACCTAGGGCCTCATTCGGCCACCGCTTGGCGCCTGCGACCGACCACCGGTTTGGCCAGCCCGACGAGCGCGCCCCTTAGCACCTCGACTCCCACATAGGCGGCCGGCACCACGAAGAAGGTAAGAAGGGTCGCGAAAAACATGCCGCCGACCACGGCTATCCCAAGAGGCATGCGCCCTTCCCCACCCGCCCCGAGACCGAGCGCGATCGGCATGATCCCGGCGATGGTGGAGAGAGCCGTCATGAGGATGGGCCGGAAGCGAATGGCGGCCGCCTCCACCACCGCCTCCCCGAGCGCCATCCCTCGCCCCCTCAACTGATTGGCGAACTCCACGATAAGAATCGAGTTCTTGGTAACGAGCCCGATCAGCATGATGAGGCCGATCTCGCTGAAGAGGTTCAGAGTTTGCCCGAAGCCAATCAGCGTAACCAGTGCGCCGGTGAAGGAGAGGAGCACCGAGACGAGGATCGTTATGGGATGAAGAAAGCTCTCGAACTGGGCCGCCAGCACGAGATAGACGACAAGGACGGCGAGGAGGTAAGCGAATAGGAGCGCCCTTCCGGACTCGACGAACTGCTCCGATTCCCCCGCAAGCGACGTGCGAAAGCCAGAAGCTCGCGGCAGAACCTCCTCTGCTACCCGTTGCACTTTCTCCAGCGCGGGACCCAAGGCAAATCCAGGCAGGAGATTCGCCGTTATAGTTACCGCTCTCGACCGGTCGAAGTGATTTATCGCCCTGGGCGAAGCGGACCTTTCTACGCCCACCACGCTGGCCAGAGGCACCAATTGGCCGTCCCTCCCGCGCACGTAAAATCCGTAGATGTCGAAGGGGCTCGCCCTGTCTTGTGCCCTCGCCTGGACCATGACCTTGTACTCTTTACCTCTACGCTTGAAGGTCGTGACGTCGAGCGCACCGAGAAGAATCTGCAGAGTCCTCGCCACCTCCTCGACGGACACTCCAAGGTCGCTCGCGCGGTCGCGGTCGATGGTAACGCGAAGCTCGGGCTTGTTGAGTCGAAGATCGCTTCGCAGGTTATAGAGGCCGGGAATCTTGCTCGCCCGCGCGAGGATTTCCTTGGCGTAGCGGTCGAGCTCGGCGAGCTCGAAACCCTGCAGCACGAACGCAAGCGGGGCCGCCTCCATGCTCTGGCCCAGCGGCCGGGGATTTACCGGATAGGCGTTGATACCGGCCACCCTCCCCATCTTGACCCACAGCTCTTCGACCACCTCCTTCTGCGCGCGCCTTCGCTCCCCCCTAGGCTTGAGCATCGAGAAAAACGCCCCCTGGTTCACCAACCCCGGCGTCCCGAGGCCGAGCGCTATCACCGAGAAGGTATTTGCAACCTCTGGAGTCTCCATCATGATGGCTTCGGTCTGGCGCTGGTACCTATCGGTAAAGGACAAGGTCGATCCTTCGGGAGCTTCGGTGAAAACGAGGACCGACCCCCGATCCTGAAGCGGGATGAACTCGCGTGGCATCACCCGAAGAAGAAAAAGGCCGAGCGCCACCCACACACCACCCAACACCAAGACCGCCCGCCAGCGCAACACCGCCGCGCCGACGAAGCGCCGGTAAGAATTGGCAGCCCCTTCGAGAAGCCTGGCCAGAAGCGCCTTCACGCCCGCCTCTTTTCCCCCAACGGCCAAAACGCGCGCCCCGAGGGTAGGGCTGAGCGTCAGCGCCACCACCCCCGATATGATCACGGCAGCCGCGACCGCGATCCCGAACTCGCGAAAGAGCCTTCCCGTCGTGTCGGTAAGGAAGGTCAGCGGGGCGAAAACGGCTACGAGTGAAATGGTAGTCACCACGACTGCAAACGCGATCTCGTCTATGGAGCGGCGGGCCGCCTGCATCGGTTCCACTCCCATCTCGAGCCATCTCACGTTATTTTCCAGCACCACTATGGCATCGTCAACCACCAGGCCGATCGCCAGGGTAAGACCCATGAGGGTCAGCGTATTTATCGTGAATCCCACGGCGTAAAGCACGGTGAAGGTGCCCACTATGGAAACCGGAATGGCAACGAGAGGGATCATCGTGGCGCGCAAAGTGCGCAGAAAAAGGTAAATCACTAAAACGACCAGGATGAACGCCTCGAACAGGGCGTCTCGCACATCGCGGATGGATTCATCGATGAAGCGGGAGGAGTCGAAGGCGACCTCCAAACTCACTCCCGCCGGAAGCTCTCCTTCCAAGCGACCTAGCTCCGCCTTGACAGCACGGGCCACGTCGAGCGTATTGGCCTTCGATTGCTTCACGATTCCCAGGCCCACGGCCGGCTTGCCGTCGAAGCGCACGAGCTTGCGGTCATCTTCCGCACCCGCCTCCGCCCAACCCACATCGCTAAGCCTAACGAGCTGCCCGTCTATGTTGGCTACCACGACCCGATTGAAAGCTGCGGGCTCGTCGAGCTCACCCAGCGTGCGCACCGTGAATTCGCGGTCCCCCCCTTCGATCCTTCCCGAGGGCATATCGACGCTCTCGCGCCTGAGCGCGGCCATTACATCGCTGACCGTCAGGCGGTGGGCGGTAAGACGCGGGGAGTCGAGCCACACCCTTATCGAATAGCGCCGCTCGCCGCCGATGATGACAGAGGCCACCCCGGGCAGAGTCTGCAAGCGGTCCTTTATCATGCGTTCCGCTAACTCGGAGATTTCCAGTTGGCTGTAGCCTCTACCAGATAGCCCGATCCACATGATCGGGCTTGCGTCCGCGTCGCGCTTCGCCACGATCGGCTCTTCGGCGTCGTCGGGCAGGCGGCTTCGCACCCTGAGCACCCGATCCCGCACATCCTGGGCTGCTACGTCCACGTCCCGGTAAAGCTCGAACTCGACGGTGATGCTGCTCACCTGCTCCCGGCTGACGGACGTTATATGCTTGATCCCCTCGATCCCGTTTATCTCATCCTCCAGGACCTCCGTGATCGAGGACTCGATCACCTCGGGATTGGCCCCCATGTACACCGTGGTGACGGACACCACGGGGGGATCCACGTCGGGGAGCTCGCGGTTGGGAAGGCGAGAGAGAGAGATCGCCCCGAAGAGCGTAATGACCAGCGAGATGACGGTTGCGAGTACCGGTCGGCTAATGGAGATTTGGCTGAGTTTCACCGCAAGCTCACCCTAGGGAGCGAATTCGGACTTGCCGGCGGCTGCGGGGAAAAACGCGCCTGCGCCGGCGACCGGCTCTCCAAAGCTCCAATGGCTCGCCTTCTCACCCGCTGCCGCTCGTGCCCGGGGGCACCACTCTCGGCTCTATCGCCATCCCGGGCGCAAGCTTTTGGACCCCTGCATAGACGACGAGGTCTCCTTCCTCGAGTTTCCCCTCGACTTCGACGAAGCCATTCGCCTGCGCACCGGGTGTAACCGTTACACGCTCGGCCTTGCCATCCCTCACCCGGTAAACGAAACTACTACCGCCCTCGGTAACGACCGCCGCCTCGGGCACTGCAAGCACAGCGGCGCTCTCGCGCACCGTGAGGCTCACTTGCGCGAACATCCCGGGCTTGAGCCGCCCTTCGGGATTGGGGACGGATCCCTTGACCAGGAGCCGGCGCGATTGAGGATCGAGCGAAGGGGCGACGAAATAGACCTCGCCAGAAAACGCTCGATCGGGAAAGGCAGATACCCTGACGCTGATTTTCTGCCCTGGCCGCGCCCGCCCGGCCACCGGCTCAGGGATCGTGAACAAAACCTTGACCCTGCCTATCGCGTGGAGGTCGACGAGCGGGTCGGCTCTCTCGACCCGGTCGCCGGGCGAGACCTGGCGTGCGCCCAAAATGCCCTCGAAGGGTGCCCTGATCTCCGTCTTGGCGAGCCGCGCCCGCAGCGCATCGATTTCCGCCTCGAGTCGCCGCAAGCTCGCCTGCGCCCGGTCGAGCTCCGCCCTGGAAATGGCACCGTCGGCCGCAAGCTCCCGCTTGCGCTCGAAGTCGAGGCGGGCAAAGGAGCGTTGCGCCTCGGCCTCCCTGAGCCGCGCCCGCTGCTCGGCTTCGTCGAGCTTTATGAGAAGGGTGCCAGCCGGGACCCGGTCCCCTTCGTCGAAGAGAATTTCGCGCACCACGCCGGTTATCTCGCTGTGAAGGACAACCGATTCTTCCGCTTCCAACGTCCCAACTAGTTCCAGCGTCTCGCTGAGCGGCTGAACCCGCACCTTGGCGACTTCGACCGCAAGAGGTTCTGTCTTCGGACCGACGCCACCCGAGATTTCGCCGCCGCTACAGCCTGCCATCAGGAGAAACAAGACAGCTGCGAAGACGGGGCGCCGGGCACACAGCGGCAGCCGCCGTCGCGCCAGCCTGCTCCCCGCGGCTGCGCGGATCCGCGTTCCGTGGCATCGGGCGAAAAGAGAGTCATCTCGAGGTGCCAACATCGAACTCGCTTTCAGCCTAATGAGGCGGCGCCGTTATCGCAAGGTTAGCGGTGAGAAGACCCGTTAAGCGGGCAAGGAGTGGGAAGTTTCTCCTCTGCAGGAGCCAAAATTAGGAAGGCAATTGCCGCAAATCCAGCAAGGCCACGGTTTCGGGCCGAAACCTCAGCGCGCCGAGGAAAGCTCCTCTTGCAAAGCTGCCCTGAGGCGCTCTAGCCCCTGCCTTCCGCCAAAGACCCTGCCATTCACCAAAATGACCGGGGCTTCCTCGAGCCCGAGCACGCGCGCCGCCTCGGTGTCGCGCTCGACCACCGAGGAAGCGTCGGCGGAGACAAGGCACTCGCTAAAAGCACGCCCTGCCAAGCCCATTTTCTCTGCCACATTCGACGCGCGCATAGAAGCCTTCGGCGCCATGAGCACCCGCTCGTGATACTCCCAAAACTTCCCCAGCTCCGCGGCGCAAACGGCGCCGCGCGCCAAATCGTCGGCCACCGGATCGTAGAGGGGGATGAAATGGCGAAGGGAGATAGAGGCATCGGCGCTAAACTCTTTCGCAAGCTGCCCGTAAACGCGCAGCATCTCGAGGCAGTAGCGGCAATGGTAGTTGTAGAACACGGTAAGTTTTACCGGTGGCTTGTCCGGGCCCTTCGTGGGAGCCGAAGCGGCCGGGGCGACCGAGAGCCGAGGCGGGTCGGGCTCCGAAACCAGGATCTTGACCGGCACTCTCTCCCGCATCCTTCGGACGAGAGCGTCTTGCGCCTCTTTCTTTGCCATAAACTCGAGGTACACCCGGATCCGCTCTGGGTGTTTTTCGGCCGCGGGATTCTCCGCAAGGATTTTCTCGCGAAAGTAGCGATCGATGTCGGCATCGGTCACCGCGGCGGCTCGCTCTTCGATTCTTCGCTGCAACTCCTGCGCACTCACGCCCTCTTCGCGAGCGGCGATAGACAGTAGCTCCTCTTCGATCAGAAGTTCCGCTTGCCGAAGCGCTTCGCGCGCAAGCTCGCCTCGGAGCCGATAGAGCTTTAGCTTCGCACGCTCCTCTACCATGGAATCCGTGACCGCCAACTTACCGACCCGCGCAAGCTCGAGCGCGCCCCGGTGCTCCAGCCACTCTTCGTCGGAAAGCGCGCGGCGCTCGACACCGAAACGGCGCGCAAGCTCCCCCAAGAGCACCTTCTCGCGCTTTTCTCTCGCCTCGCGCTCCAAATAGAACCTGACGGCCGCCTTGTCGGCCGCGGGATCTCCTCTAAGATCTCGCCTGTGCCTGCGATAAAACTCCTCGACCTCGCTCTTCCCGACCGCCTCCACCTTGGCTCCAACTTCCCGCTCGTAAAACGCCCGGCGCGAGAGACCCGCCTCCCTGGCCGCGACCGCCATGAGCCTCTCCTCGACAAGTGCCCGCAAAGCCGCCCTCTTGGTAGCCAAAACCTCGCGCTGCAACGCCGAGATTTTCCCGTTCGATGCCGCATCCACCTCGGCCCAGGTTATCTCTCGTTCTCCCACGACCGCCACCGGCGCACGAGGGCCCGAGGCGGACGCGCCGATCGCCGCACAACCGATCACGGCCGCCGCGAAGACGAAAAACCGCCTCACCGTAAATCGTCTGGGGGAACTCTTTGTGTGGAAACGTCCTGGACCTGAGCCTTACCGCCCAGGCCGGCGATCACCTCCGAGGCGCCCACGCCCAGGACGTCTCGAAAGATCCGGTCGGCCTGGAGCAAGGCCACGGTGCGCACCATGCGGCTTCGCACATCGGCATTTTCACCGTCCCCGAAGGCGACCTCGTTCACGTCGCGGATGCGTCTCAACTGCTCCAGCAGCCTGCGACGATCCGCGTCGCTTACGCGACGCTCGCGCATGCGGCGCGCGATCTCCTCGTCGAGCGCCCGGCTGACGAGCACCTCCCAGGCTCTCTCCAGCTCCTCGTCGCTCGCGCGCTCGATCCCCTCCTCGCGTCTCAGTTTCTCGCCCAATGCCCGCTTCCATCGTGGCTTCTTCTCGTGGCCCACCCTCCCAGGAGGACCCTTGGGGAGGTTGCTCACCGCCTCGGGCGCTTGGGCCGAGGCGGCCGCCTGCCTCTTCGGGGCTAAAGCGACCTGCCCTTGCCCGCTCGTCACCATCTCCTCTAGACGCAACGCGCGCGTGCGCCAGTACATCGCGGTGGCGGCGAGCCCCGCCACCGCGATACCGAGCAGGATCACGCTCGGGTTTTTCGACATGCTCTCCTCAGCTCCCCCCCTGGTAAGCACCGAACGGACCGGCGTTCCAAGTCTCGCGGGAGAGCGCCTTCTGGCCCCGCCAGGAAGGATGGAAACAGTCGATGTTGGAGATGTCGCTTTCCGCAAAGGGGTAGGTGAAACTTACGTTGGTATAGCTTACAAAACGAGTCGGCGGGGCGTTGTACTCGGCCGCGACACGGGCGAGAATGTTGTTGTACCCGATATTGCGGCTTCTCACATAAAGCCGGTCCGCCTCGCTGTTGAAGGGGCTTAGCATCGAGCCGCAGGGAAAACCGAGGACCGTGAGCGCCCACAGCACCTCGCAGTCCACGATCCCCAAAGCCGTCTTGTCCTTGCCGATATCGTAGAGGCGTTTCACATCGGGGATTGCGACCACGTAAACCGTCGCCCCGGAGGGGAGGTTGCCGACGAGAGTATTCAACCCCGCTCTGAGATTGGCTTCGAACTCGGCATCGGTGGGCAAATCCGCGATGCTGTCCCGACAGACATCGTTTCCGCCCAGCAAAACGGTGCTATATGTGATCCCTAAGCCCGCGGCACCCGAGGCCTGGCTCGCCAAATCGTCCATCCTGGCACCATTTACCGCGGCGATGTAGTTCTTGCGGCCCGAGCTTCCGAAGTTGGCGCTGATGCGCTGGTTGTGCGACTTGACATTCGGAAGGCCGAAGAGCCACTCCCAGAAGCCGTAGTATCCGTTCACCCAGCTCACGTTCAAGTTGTCTCCGGGCAAGTCCGAGTCGAAGCCTCGCGTGATACTGTCGCCGTTGGAGTAGAGCTTTTTCGGCGAAAGCTGGCCCGGCTGGAGCGCAAGCGCAGGGGACACCATCATGAGCAGGCAGAGCGATGGCGTGCATACCAAAGTACGGCGTACCATAGAACCCCTCCTTTCCTACGACTACGTTGGTTGATTCTGCCCGCATGGGCGAAATCCCCCGCCCCGCGGGTGACCCAAAAACCGGCGTTCTTTTAGCAAAGCACGCCCCCGGCTGACAAGGGGAAAAGGCGGTGAGGCGAAGTTATGCTTTCATGGCGCAAGGCGTCAGAGGGGGCACACCGCTTGGGTCGGCGAAGCCATGCTCAGCGCGCATCGAAGATAGGCTTGCGCTTTTCGACAAATGCCCTAAGCCCCTCTTGTCCGTCGCGATGCGCCGCGCAGCTTACCAGGCCAGCCCGCTCTCGCTCGAGCTGCGCTTCGAGCGAGGTATCGAAGGCGTCGATCAAAAGCTGCTTCGACCACCCGAAGGAAGAGAGCGAGCGCCGGGCAAGCTCTCGCCCCATGGCCATCGCCTCTTCCACCACGCGAGTGTCGTCCACTACCTTCGTGGCCAACCCCCAGGCCAGGGCCTTCTGTGCGGGAATGGCCTCGTCGAAGGCCGCCACCTCCAAAGCGCGGGCGAGGCCGACTAGCCGTGGCAGGCTGAAGGTTCCCCCGCCGTTTATGCACAGCCCGTTGGAAGTGTATGCCTGGCGCAAGGTCGCCGAGCGGCCTAGGACGCGAAAATCGCAGGCCAGCGCGAGCGAAAACCCCGCGCCCGCAGCCACCCCGTTTACGGCCGCGATCACCGGTTTTCTCATCCGGCGGATCTCGAGAATCCCAAGGTGGAGGTGCCCGGCGAGCCGGTGAAAGGCCGAAGCCGGCTCCGAGCCGAAGCTCGCCGCCCATTTGAGATCCCCACCGGCACAGAATGCCTTCCCCTCTCCAGTGATCACTATCGCCCGCACCCCGCCGTCGCCCGATAGCGCCATGAGCTCGCGCGATAGGGCCTGCACGGTGTCGAGGTCGAAGGCGTTGAATGCGTGGGGACGATTCAGCAAAACCAAGGCGATCCGTCCCTCCCTTGTGACTTTTACCGTCTCATCCATATATTCTGCCCCTCCTGCAAACAGGACCAGATTTGCGGATCATCCCCCGCCCCAAACGTTAGTTCAACCGCTTGCGGCCCCGCCCACCTCGACCTCCGCCGCATATCGATGGTCTCGAGCCAGGCCGCGTAGTGCGATCTTGACAGGCCCGCACGCATTGCGGCAAAGAGCCGGTCAGCCAACTGGGCCGGCGGAGGAAAAGCGTGCGCCAGCCCCGTTCTCGACATTTCGAAGTCGCCCTTCTCCTGGTCGTTCTCGGGGCCTTCACCCTAACGACTCTGCCGCGTCTCGATGAGCCTTTTCTCGTCGGGCACGAAGGATTCAACGGCGCGTTCTTCGCCACCAGCGCACGAAACACCTTGCGCTTTGGCCTCCTGGCAACGAAGGCCGGTCCCACTCCGCGCTACTTCGGAGACTCCCCTCCCAGAGCCGAGGATTTTTACGCGTCGACACCATACGGCTATCCCCTCTTGCTTGCCGCTACGTACGCCGTCTTCGGGGTGAGCGAGCGCGCCGGGAGATCTCTGTCTCTTACCTTTTGTCTCGGTTTGATCACGGCCTTTTACCTCTTCGGCCGAGCCACGGGTGCGCCCTTGGGGGGGCTTGCGGCGGCCGCCGCGGCGGCGAGCTTGCCGATAATGCACGAGTTCGGACCGATGACCCTAGGTCAAATCCCCTCGCTCGTATTCGTCGTCGGCCTCTACCTCGCCTACTTTTCTTATCTCGGCTCAGGGGCTGGGAGCGCTCTTTGGGGCGTCGCCCTTTGCCTTCTCGTCGCCGGTCTTCTCGATTGGCAGGTCTACTGTCACGTGCCCGTGCTCATGCTCGATTTCGCTTGGCATGAACGCAAGGAGCGACGGCGCTGGGTGGGGTTTTGCCTGTTTTTGCTCCTGGCGGCGGCGCTACCGCTCCTCTTGTTCTTGGCTCACCCCTACTGGCTCGGTGGTTTTCACTACCTGACCGGCAAGTTGAGACAGCGAACCGGCCTTGCCCCGGCGGTCCAGTACACCTCGAGCGGCTTCGCCTTTGTCCTCTGGAGGTATCTGTGCCTCATGTACAAGCCGGCTACGGTGTTGGCGGCTGTTGTGGGGCTGGTAGTTCCGACAAGCCGCGAGGGCGCGCCACTCAGGCAAGCGGCCTGACTTTCAGCGGCTGGCACACTAGCCGAGACGCTTTTGGTGAGCGAGGCGGTCTACATTCACGTGTATTGCACGTTTGGCTGGATCCTCCCCGTCTGCCTGGCCCTCGGCGCGCTCGCTCAAAGCGTAGCGAAGGTTGTGGGAGAGCTAACGGTCGGTGCTCTCGCCGCACTTCTTCTCTCCCTCCTTTTCGTTGCCGCTTCGGGGCACGCCCGTGCCCGCCTCGAGGCAAGCAGGCGACAAAGCCTAGCGCCCATCCAGGTAGGGAAGAAGCTCAGCTCCGAACTCCGCCAGGGGGAGATCGTCATGTTGCGAAACCCGCTGATCCAATTCGTGCCGCAGCTAAAATATTACCTGGAGCACGATTTCATCTTGAGGCCGAACATCCAAACGACTGCCGCCGTCGAGGCGCAATGCCCCGCCTGCCGCTTCCTTTTGATGCCACTCGATCCCAAGGACCGGGCCGGGCAGCAGCTCGAGCGGGAGGCTTCGGCTCGCTATCCGCGGAAAATGATCGAAGGGTACCAGGTATTCGATCTGCGCGCCGCCTCCCGGGGGCCAAGCCCACCGCCACGGTAGCCAAAGATAGCCGCCCGAGAGCGGTCGGGTTCGCAGCTCCTTGCTCCCAAGGACCGCGAGGAAGGCGAGCTACCGAGGATCCGGCTGAGTCGAAACCTCCCGTCGCAAGCACGCAAGCTCATGGCGTCGAAGGAGAAGCGTCAGACTCTCCTCATTCTACATAGCGGGAATAGAGTGGCCGGAGATCTCGCCCATCGAGAAACCCGTCGAAAGCTCCGTAACGCACGAAGACGCCAAGAAGCCCGTGTGGTATCAAGAGCCGCGCAACCTCTCTCATAGCGCTGTCGGCCCCGCCGGGGCTTAAGTCGCGAACGAAGGCTTGCGCCCTCGCCACCTCGGCATGCGGGCCGAAAGCCGAGCGATCGAAGATCCAGCCGCACCCAAACGCGACGCTACGTTGGGAGGACCGCGCCTTGCGACCGAAAGCATGGCAGCCGAGCAATCCCATCCGAAAACCCGAAAGCCTGGCTGCTCTGCGAACCAGGCCAACTCACGCTAGCAGCCGCTGCAAAGATCGAGCAGTGCGCGCGGTTGCTCGAGCCAAACGCCAAGAAGCAGACGCCAACCGAACGCCTCGGCCAGGAGCTCGTGGAGAAGCTTTCGCTCGTAAGGCCGCGGCCTCTCTCCCCGCTTCGCGAAGAACGCTCGGACGAATCCTTCGTCTTCGTATCTGTGGCAAGTGGCGTTGCGGGCGAGACGGGGGCTTCCGCTCTCGGCAGGCGACCCTCTGCGACTCTAAGTTACCGATGAGACCCAGGGCCATCACAGCAGGGGAGCGCCACGGCGCATCTTTCCGGGCGCCCCTCGCAAAATCCTAGCGAGACCGACCGCCCGCGCGGAGTCCAAGGATTTCGCTCACCCCGAAGCGCTGCAAGGGTGCCGGAGCGCGGGCCCCGGGCGTCGCGAGTCCAAGCGTCACGAAAGGAGGCCAAAGTGCGAAATCCGCCTAGCGCATCCGCCAGGTTTCCTCCGGCAAACCCTCTTCTTGCGCCTGCTCTATCCGGCAGCCGCAGAAGCGGCAGCGGACTGCCGCAATCTTTATCCACTCGGCGCACTCCGGGCACTGCTTGAGCTCCCCCTCCTGAGTGGTACCGGTCTGAAAGGCTTTGTTCTGATAGCTCTCGATCAAATCCTTGATGGCCTCGGCATCGGCATTCGTATGCCCGGAACTCAGCAGGGGGCTCGTCCCGCCCGAGGAGTGAATCGTGATGTCGGCCCAGAGAATGCCCTTTTTCACCGTGACCGACGATACCTGCCGGATGCTTATGCTCTCCTCGGTGCAGGTTACCCACGACGGCTTGATCCGTGTCACGTGTTTCGAGGTGACCTCGATCACCGTCGGAAAAATGAGGTTTCCCGGGGAAAGTCTCGACGCCTTGAACCTCTGCCCGCCTTCGTCCTTTCGCTCCCCGCGAAGCACCGATCCCTAACCCGTCCTCCTTCCCTGCGACCCCCGCACTCAGCCGACGGCCCGGAACCTCCCCTCCGCTACCTCGGCCACTCTGCCCTCGCGCCGCAGCCTCGCCAAATGCTGGAGAATCGTCCGTCGCTCCGCTTGCTCCACATACCACAAGTTGACGTGCTTGGGAAAGAGAAAGCGGTGCTCGACCATTTCTTCCACGGTACGCGCGCCTGCGGCAAGGAAAGCGAGAATCGCCCCCTCCCGCTCGTCTATCTTCGCCCTGTAGCGGTCGAGGAGACCCTCGAACCGTTGGCGATCTTCGATCACGCCCGCATGGTGAAAGGTCACCCATGTCTTAGCCGGTATTTCTTTCACGACCTCGAGAGTCCTCACGAAGTCCTCGAGATCCGACCAGGCGTCTCCGTAGTATGGGCCGAAGTTGGTCAAGTCGATGTCCGCCAGAAACAGCACGCCCTGCGGCTCGATCAGAAAACAGGTGTGGCCGCGCGTGTGGCCGGGGGCGTGGATTGCGCGAATTGTCGCTTCCCCCAGGTCGAATGTATCCCCGTCCTCGAACTCGACCACATCGGGACGGGCTCGGTAGTGGAACTGTTCTTTCACGAGCTCTCTCGTCACATCGTCATGAGGCCCGTGCCCGTAGATTTCGATCAGACCTTCGAGCGAGCGCAATCCCAAGGCGTCGCAACTGTGCGCGTGAATCGGTCGGTCCGCAAAGAGCGAAGCGCCCGCGAGGTGATCTTCGTGCACGTGGCTCAAGACCACCATGTCGATTCTTCCCACGAGCTCCGCGGCGCGCTCGCGCACGACGAGCGCCGGATCGAGCAGCGCGCTGGCTCGACGGCCCTGGACCAAGACGCTGTTGCCGTGCGGGTATTTCCCATTGTTCGTCCCGATGAGAACCCGCACTCGGCCGAAAGTGAACTCCGCGGCAGTCATGACCCCGGCATTAATAGACGAGCGGCGCCCGCCAATCCACTGGGGCCGCCAACCTGAAAAAGAGCCGAGGCGGTCGCTCGCTCAATGGGGAACGAGCGCACGCAGTAAATTCACGACGGGTTTGGGCGGCCTGCGGCCGGCATCGAGCGCGCCGAGAAAGAGCCGAAGTGTCACGCGCGCAAGCAAGCGACGCGGCGCATTCTGTGAAAGCCCGCACTGGTTCACGGCTCCAGCCCGCATCCCGTACCCGACAGACCCTATCAAGGAAAAGTCGGAAAATTTCTCGCCTCGTACGACCTCATCGAAAAAAACCCGAGTCGGGCCCGGGTTTTTCCTGAGGCAGTCATGAAATGCAACCAGGCCCCCGGCTACGAGATGTCGCGACCAAAGCTCGAAATCTTGTCTCACACTCCCGTATGCATGATCGCCGTCGATGAAAAGCAGGCGAACGGGCTCCTCCCAGCCCCTGCTCGCTTCTTCGCTCGTCATCTTTAGGCCCACCACCACCTCGGCAACCTGGGCGCGTTCCATGTTGCGGAGAAACTCCTCGTGGGTATTTCGCCGCCCGAGATAGCTTCCGTGAGGATCGATCGCGTAGACCACCCCACCCTTTCTTCCCGCCAAAAGACCACTGGCGAGCCATATGGTGGACTTCCCTTCGGCCGAGCCGATCTCGACGATGGCACCCCGCGGGGGCGCGTTGGCCGCAAGCGCGAACAGCAACCTCCCCTCGCGCTCCTTCAGCCAGCCAGGATTGGCGGCGGCTTTGGCGGCGGCTTGCCTCGCGCTCGGCTCCAGAGCCTCAGGCACGCGATCGATCGAGAAGCGGCGTAGCTTGCCGGTCATGGCAAAAATCGAACTTTATTCTCGCCAAGGTGGGGAGGCCTCGGCCGGCCAAGACTCATGGGACCCGCGCCACGTCGCGGTTACGCGGGTGCCGAGGCCATCAAGCAGAAAAGAACTTCTCCCCGTAAGTTGAAAGCTTCTCTTCGTCGATCCGAAGTCCGAGCCCAGGCGCCTCGGGTAAGGTTAGGAACCCTTCCCGATCGATGCGCACCGGCTCGGCCAGTATAGCGTCCCTCTTCTCCGGTATCCAACCTGGAGGCTCGATCGGATACTCGCAGTACTGGGCGGCGGGCGTGGAAGCCATGACCTGCATGTTGATCAGAAGTCCAATGCCATTGGTCCAAGTATGCGGGGCGAAGGTCAAGTTCTCCGCCTGGCAGAGGGCAGCGATCTTCTTCGATATCCCGATACCGCCGACCATGCAGGCATCCGGTTGGAGAATGTCGGCCGAGCGATTGCGAACGAGCTCCCTGAACTCCTGGAACCTACTATTGAGCTCGCCAGCCGCCACCCTCATGTTGGTCTTCTCCCGCACCTCGCGCATCCCGGCGTAATCCATTCTGTCGAGCGGCTCCTCCAACCAAAGCACTCCGAGCCGCTCCAGCTCCCGCGCCACGGAAACGGCGGTATTGACGTCCCAAACCGGTCCCTTTTCCAGCAGATCGACGCGCCATCCCTGATTGGCGTCCACCATGATGTCCATCGAGTCACCGACAGCCTCTCTCACCCGCTCCACCACTCGCAGGTCTTCCCTGAAGTCCTGCGAGTGCATCCTGAGCTTTACCGCCCGAAAGCCGGCATCTCGAAGCGCAAGCACCTCCTCCACTCTCTTCTCCACCGGATGAAGCTCGCCCGTGGAGGCGTAAGCCTTGAGGCGGCGCTTGCCACCCCCGAGCAGCCGGTAAACGGGCTGTCCGCAGGCTTTACCCATGATGTCCCAAAGCGCCGGCTCTAGCCAGCAAAGCCTAAGCCCCCCGACTTGCGCCGCCTCGATCACATCGAGGAAGCCTTCGACATCGAAAGGGTCCCGACCCGCCAGGAAGGGCCCGATGGCCGAGCCGTATCCCGCATGCGCCTTTTGGAACTCCACACCAGCGGTCTCCCCTACTATCCCTTCGTCGGTCACCAGACGCGCGAAGGTCATGTGATTGAACATCTGCGGATAACCGGGAATCCAAGAGGGGTAGAAAGGGGCGTCCAGTGGAATTTCCACGTGGTAAAGCTCGATGTGCTCTATTCGCATATCGCGCTCCTTCGCTGCCCGAAGGGACAGAGTCGGCGCACCCAGCATGTGCCCTGCCCGATCCGCTGAGGCGCGGACTATTTGGACCATACGGGCCCCGCAACTGCAAGCCCCGCGCTCGCCAAAGCTCGATCTGGCCAAGAGGGGAGCAGCCGCCGGCCACCGGGACTTGAAACAGAGCGCGAGCTTTGATGGAAAGCAATGGAGAAGGGGGGTGTCGCATGAGCGCCGAGAAACGAAGCGAGGTGGTGGCAGCACTCAGGGATCGGGCGAGAACGATCCGCCAGAAGACGATCCAGCTTGCCAGCCAAGCCAAGTCCAGTCACTACGGTGGCTCGCTTTCCTGCGTGGAGATTCTGGTCACGCTCTACTTCCATGTGCTTAAAATCGATCCGCGCCGCCCCGACTGGCCGGAGCGAGACCGTTTCATTCTTTCCAAGGGCCACGCGGCTGCAAGCTACTGCCCCGTGCTCGCCCTTCGGGGATTCTTCCCGGAGGAGTCGATGCTTAGCATCAATCACCTGAACAGCCCCTTCGGCATGCATATCGACATGCGAAAGATCCCGGGCGTCGAAATGAGCACGGGATCGCTCGGCCATGGCCTTTCTGTTGCGGTCGGTATGGCGCTGGCCGACCGACTGGCGGCCAAGAGTAGGCGGGTGTTCTGTCTGCTCGGGGATGCCGAGCTGAACGAGGGATCGGTTTGGGAGGCGGCGATGAGCGCGAGTCATTACAAGCTGGGCAGACTCTGCGCCATCGTCGACAGAAACGGGTGCGGGTCGGACGGCTATACCGAGGAGGTCATGGCGATAGAGCCGCTCGAGGACAAGTGGCGGGCGTTCGGCTGGAAGGCGCACAGGATAGACGGGCACAGCGTCGAGGCGCTGCTCGACGTATTCTCCCAGCTACCCGACCGCGACGGCACAGCTCCCACGGTGATCATCGCCGATACCGTCAAGGGTAAGGGGGTCTCGTTCCTCGAAAAGGGGGCGAGCTGGCACTATGGAGGCCTGGCCGAGGAGGACGAGCAAAGAGCGCTCGAAGAGATCAGGCGAGGAGGAAACTGACATGCCGGCGGGGATGACGTTCAACGTCGACACTTTGGAGATGCTCACCTCCTTCGAGACCTATGGGCGCGCTCTTGTGGAGCTCGCCGAGCGGGATCCGAGAATCGTTCTCCTTACCGCCGACCTTTCCCGCTCCACGCGGGCGATCGACTTTTTCAAGGCCTTCCCCGAGCGCTCTTTCAACCTGGGCATAGCGGAGCAGAACATGCTCGGGGTAGCGGCGGGGCTCTCCGCCTCCGGCTATCTCCCCTTCGCTATCAACATCGCCACCTTTCAGTCGATGCGCTCCTACGAGCAGATCCGCACGGACTTCGGCTATCCCTGTCTTCCGGGCGTTTTCCTGACGGTTTGGTGGGGGCTTAGCGGCGGCTACGTGGGTGCCACTCATCATGGTATGGAGGACCTCGCACTCATGCGCTTGATCCCGAACATGACCGTGCTCGCGCCCGCTAACACGGAAGACACATCGGCGGCGGTGAGAGCTGCCGCCAAGGCGAAGGGACCGGTTTACATTCGCCTCAGCCAGGCGATGGACCTCCTCGGCACCGAGGAGCCAGAGCTTGCCGTGGGAAAGGGGATCGCTTTGGCCCAGGGAAGGGACTTGACGATCGTCGCCTGCGGACCACAGGTGATCGAGGCGAAGAAAGCGCTTGGGCTCCTCGAAGAAAAGAAAATCAGCGCCGGACTTCTGTATCTCCACACGATCAAGCCGCTGGATGCCGCCTCGATCGAGTCGGCTGCCAGGGCGACGGGAGCGATGCTCACGGTTGAAGACCACACGGTAAACGGCGGGCTAGGGGGAGCGGTGGCGGAAACTCTGGCCGAAGCCGGCCTGGGGATCAAATTCCGTCGGCTCGGGATCCCGGACACCTTCTCGCCTATCGGTTACGCCGACGAGCTTTATCGCCACTTCGGTCTCGACGCCGAGGGAATAGCGAAGGCCGCCGAAGCCCTCCTGCGGGGACCGAGCACGGGCGGGGGGTGAAACGCAAAGAGCTGAGCTTCGAGCCTAAGCTTGCGCGAAGCTTCTACCTCACGTTGCGGGTCCTCCCCGCGAGAATGCGCAGGCCGGTCACGCTTGCGTATTTCATGGCGCGGGCAGCAGATACCATAGCAGACACCGACGCCGTCGACACCGAGGCGAGGCGGCATTGTCTTGCGCGGTTGCGGGCAGCGCTTCGCGAAGACGCAAGCAGCCTCTCCGACCTTACCCAGATGGCAGCTACCGCCGCGTGCGCCCGATCGAGCCGAGCGGAGCGGGAGCTTCTCGAGAAGCTGCCGCTCATGTATCGGGCTCACGCCGCCCTTGCGCCCGCCGAGCGCGCCTTGGCAACCCGTCTTCTCGAAACCCTCCTGGATGGCATGGTCTTCGACCTGATCCGCTTCCCGACGGAGCGCTTCGGGCCCCCGGGGGCGCTTCGGACGGCCGAGGAACTTTCCCGCTATACCTACCTCGTGGCCGGCGTGGTCGGAGAGTACTGGACGGATATGCTCTGCCAACATTTCCCTGCGGTGGCGCAAGGCTGCCGAGAAGAAATGCAGCGGCTCGGCGTCTCCTTCGGGCAGGGTTTGCAAATGATCAACATCCTACGCGATCTGCCCCGCGATCTGGCACGCGGGCGCTGCTACATCCCGATCGACGATCTCGCAGGCGCGGGACTTGCCCCCTCCGATCTCGCAAGCGGAAAGCCACAGCCAAAGTTCGCGCCCATCTTTCGTGACAAGCTGGCGCTTGCGGAGTCTCAGCTCGGCTCGGGCCTAAAGTATCTAGCACTAATACCCGGGCGGATGGTGCGCAATCGGCTCTCCGTGGCCCTCCCCCTTCTCATCGGAGCGGCAACGCTTGCCGAGCTAAGACGGCTAGAAAACCCTCTGGAGCAAGGGGCGGTCACCAAGATAAGCCGCTCCACATTGTACAAAATACTCCTCCTCTCGACTCTGTTTTCGCCTTCGACCCGGGCGATCGGCTGGCTTTACTCCAGGCTCAAGAGATGAGTGGCCGATGGGGCCCACGCGTTTGGGCGGGCCTTCACCTCGGCCGCTCCCGCTGCTTCAGGTACCGTCCTATCCGATCCAAACCTTCGGCTATGTTCTCTATGGAGTTGGCGTAGCTAAAGCGCAGATAACCTTCCGCGTTGGCGCCGAAGTCCACGCCCGGGGCGACACCGACGTGCGCCTTTTCGAGCAGTTCGAAGGCTAGCCGGTAGGAGTCGTGCGAAAAACGCCTAGCGTTGGCCAGCACGTAAAACGCGCCCCGCGGCTCGCTTGCCACGCCGAAGCCCAACTCGCGCAGCCTCCTTATCATGAAGCGGCGGCGCTCGTCGTAAATCTCGCGCATCCGCTCCACCTCCGCCCAACCTTCCGTGAGCGCCGCGATCGCGGCGTACTGCGCCGGTGCGGGTGCGGAGATGAAGAAGTTTTGCTGCATCTTCTGGATCGGGCGGACGAAGGGCTGCGGGGCCACGAGGTAGCCGAGCCGCCAGCCGGTCATCGCATAAGCTTTGCTGAATCCGTTGAGGACGAAGGCATTGGTAGTGAATTCAAGAATGGAGCGCTCCCGCTCTCCGTACACCAGGCCGTGGTAGATCTCGTCCGAGACGACCGGGACCCCCAGGGCCGCGATGGCCTCCATGCGCTCGACCGAAAGGACCGCCCCGGTGGGATTGCAAGGTGAGTTGACGACGATGGCCTTCGTCCTCGGCGACAAAGCGGAAGCGACCTTCTCGGGAGCGTACTGAAAGCCATCCTCTTCCGCGACCGCGACGGGGACGGAGTGCCCTCCGCAGAATCTTACGATGTTCGGGTAGCAGGGATAGTGGGGGTCAGAGTGAATGACTTCGTCCCCCGGCTCGAGGAGGGCGGCAAAGAGAAGAAGCAGGGCCGGCGAGGTCCCGGCGGTGACCACTACCTGCTCCGGGCTGAAGCTTACGCCGTAGCGGCTGCGGTAATGCGAGCTAATGGCCTCGCGTAGCTCCATGAGGCCGAGGCTGTGGGTGTAGTGGGTCTTCCCTTCTCGAAGAGCCCGGCGGGCCGCCTCCAAAACGCACTGCGGGGTCACGAAATCCGGCTCCCCCACCTCGAGATGAATCACCCGGGCGCCGCCCCGCTCGAGTTCGGCCGCGCGCTCCAGAACATCCATGACGATAAAGGAGCGAAAAGTCGCGGCCCGAGCGCTTGGCTCCAATTTCGACCCTTTCATGAGGCCCGGATAATAGAGGATCGAAGGAAAAGCAACAAAGCCCAGGCCATGCCTTCATTTTCATGGTAGCTTGCCGCAGAATGATCGGAGAAAGGCAAAGGTCTCTGCCCCGGGCGCGGCGCAAGCCGCAGTACCGGTCACGAACGGGAGGATTGGTTTACCATGAATCTTTCTCTCGCCGAGCTGCAAGAGTGCGCCGAGATCGCGTGGTCCTGGCTTGAGAGTTGCGAGATCTGCCCGAGACTTTGCCGCGTGAACCGACTCGCCGGAGAGCAGGGGCGGTGCCGGGCGGGCGCGGAGCTTCTCGTATCCTCGGTGTTTCCGCACTTCGGCGAGGAGAGCTGTTTGGTTGGAGCCGGCGGGTCGGGCACGGTATTTTTGAGCTCCTGCAATCTACGCTGCTCCTTTTGCCAGAACTACGATATCAGCCAGGCCGGGGAGGGAAGGGGCATTTCCTTCGACGGGCTAGCATCGGCCTTGCTCGAACTCCAGCGAGTCGGCTGCCACAACGTGAATTTCGTAACGCCTACTCATTTTACGCCTCAGCTCCTGCGGGTCCTGACTCAGGCGGTAAGGAAGGGGCTCGACCTTCCCATAGTTTGGAACACCAGCGGTTACGAACGCGTGGAAACGCTTCGGCTTCTCGAGGGGATCGTGGACATCTACATGCCCGATTTCAAGTTTTGGAAAAGCGCGACGGCAAGAGAGCTGGCACGGGCCCCCGACTATCCGCAGACTGCCAAGGCGGCCCTCAAGGAAATGCATCGGCAGGTGGGCGACCTCGTTGTCGACGGGAGCGGGATCGCTCGGCGAGGCCTTCTCGTGAGGCACTTGGTCATGCCCGAAGGCGTGGAAGAAAGCGCGGAAATAATGCGTTACTTAGCTACCGAGATCTCGCCGCACACTTTCGTGAACGTGATGGCGCAGTATCGCCCCTGCGGGAGAATCAAACCGGGCGAAAGATGGGCACGACGAATAACCGCCGGCGAATACCGCGAAGCTCTACGCCACGCAAAGGAGGCGGGACTTACTCGACTCGCAGACTGACCCTTCGCGTAACGAAGCGCTGGCTTCCCGCCTCAGCCGCTCAACTGCTTGGCGAAGATTTCCGGGTCCGAGGTCGGAAGATCGCACACCCGGCCCTTGCAAACATACGCCGTAGTCTTGCCGCCCAGCGCTTTTTTCCCTTCCAAGAGCGGCACCAGGCGCTCGCCACTGGAAACCTCTTCCTCCGTAACCACGGAGAGCACCTTGTTGGGGACAAAGGAAGTACGGATCTTCGCCAGTAATGCGTCGGCGGATGCGTCGGGAGCAGGCTTCACGATGACGATTTCCTTCGGCTTGTCCAGCCTGAAATCCAGCGCGACCAGCATCTTGGGAACAGCCGCCGGAGCCCGCTCCATGATGGCGGAAAAGGCCCTGAGGCAGCGGTCGGCCCGCTCGCGCAGCCGCTCGTCACCGGTAAGCTCGCTCAACCGAAGGAGATTGAGCGCCGCAACCGAATTGCCGGAGGGCTCCGCCCCGTCGTAATCCGGCTTTTCGCGAGCCAACAGGTCCTCGCGCTCGACACCCGTCAAGAAATACCCACCCGCCTCCTCGTCCCAAAACTCCCCGTCTTGGACCGCCTGGAGCTCCAAAGTGCGCTCGAGCCAGGCGAAATCCGAGCTACTCTCGTAAAGCTCGAGGAGTCCCCAGACGAGGAAGGCATAATCGTCGAGGTACCCGCGTTGCGCCGCCCGTCCATCCTTGAAGCTCCGCATGAGCCGCCCATCCTGGGCCAAGCGCGAGAGCACAAAGCGCGCCGCCGCCACAGCTCGCTGGGTAAGCGCCGGCTCGCCCAAGACCATCCCCGCGCGGGCGAAGGCTCCGATCATGAGGCCGTTCCAGCCGGTAAGGATCTTTGTGTCCGTGGCCGGTGGGCGCCTGCGCAACCTCGCCCGGTACAGGAGATCCCTGGCTTCTTCTACCATCCGGCGCAATGTAGCCTCGTCGGTGCCGAGCCTTCCCGCCGCCTCCCTCCATCCGAGCGCGAGATAGGGAAGGCTCTTGCCCTCGAAATTTCCCCCCTCCGTTATGCCGTAAAGCGTCCTCACCACTCCCGCGAGCCTCGAACCTAGGACCTCCTCTACCTCGCCGGGGGTCCACAAAAAGTACGCACCCTCTCCCCCCTCGCTGTCGGCATCCGCGGCAGAATAGAACCCCCCTTCGGCCGAGGTCATCTCTCGTGCCACGTAGCGCAAAATATCCCGCGCCGTCGCCGCGAAGTCCTCCCGGCCCGACGCTTGATAGCCCTCGAGGTAGGCGATCGCAAGCTGGGCATTGTCGTAGAGCATTTTCTCGAAGTGGGGAACCAGCCAGCGTTCGTCGGTAGAATAGCGGTGGAATCCACCTCCCACCTGATCGTACATACCACCGGAGGACATCCCCTCCAGGGTCTTCGTGACCATTTCCAAGGCGCGCGGGTTTCCCGTGCGCCGGTAGTAGCGGAGGAGGAACTCGAGCACGACGCTCCTCGGGAATTTGGGGGCTCGGCCGAAGCCGCCGAAGCGCTCGTCGAAGGTCCGCTCGAAGTACCTAAAACCTTCATCGAGCCACCACCCGCTAAGCTCCGCCTCTGCAAGCCGCGGCGCCAAGGCCTCACCGATGCGCTGCGCCAACTCGGAGGCCGCCTGCTCGACTTTCTCCCCTTCCCTGTCGTACGCCTCCTTGAGCGTCTTGAGGATCGTGAGAAACCCCACCCTGCTGCCTCGGTCTCCGTCGCGCGGAGGAAAATACGTGCCGCCATAGAACGGCCGGCGGTCGGGGGTGAGCCACACAGTCATCGGCCAACCTCCGCCACCGGTTATCATCTGCACCGCGGCCATGTAGATGCCGTCGATGTCGGGCCGCACCTCGCGGTCCACCTTGATGCACACGTAGTTACTGTTGAGGTAGGAAGCGATCTCCTCGTCCTCGAACGATTCCTCTTCCATCACATGGCACCAATGACAGGTGGAATAACCGACACTCAAGAGGACCGGCTTGCCCTGCGACTTCGCCCGCTCGAAGGCTTCCGCCCCCCAAGGGTACCAGTCGACCGGATTGTGCGCGTGCTGCAAAAGATAGGGGCTCGATTCCAGGATCAGGCGATTGGTGTATCTGGGGGAGCCGTCGGTACGCAGATGACGTGTTCTCGGGAGGTAGCTCGAGCCTCGCTCCGCCAAAGCCTTCGCCAACCGAGCCTTGAGGTCAGCCGGGTAGGCCTCGGCGCCAGGCAGTTCTTCGATCGTTTCCAAAGCGTTCCTCTCCTTCGGTTCTCGGCCAACGAGGAGGCCACCGAGCGACAGTACAACCAACAAAAGTGAAACGGCCGCAGTGACTTTTCGAATGGGCATCCGTTCGACACCCACCCTACCCCGAGCCTGCAAGCGGCGCTACCCCCTCCCGGCCGCTCGCATCGACCAACTGCCTTCTGCGCAAACGCGCGTCGGGGCGTTTCGCTTTATCGCCTCGCGTCGGCGCAGAGGCTTCCCAGAGAAACCAAGTGTAGGGGCAGGAAATCAATCCGGGAAATTATAGACGAGCCGCTTGACCGGATTTCCCTTTCGCAGGTGCGAGTCTACGATCTCCTCCACGTCCTCGGGCCTCACACCCGCGTACCAGGTTCCCTCCGGGTAAACGACGATCGAGGGTCCCTCGAAGCACGGGCCCAGGCAACCGCAGCCGGTGACCGCTACCTTGTCCCACAACTCCTCGCTTCGGCCCATGATCTCCGCGAAGGCCTGCGCGATCTCCCGCCCTCCGCGGCTTCCGCAGGACGGCTTGGGTGCCCCCGGTGGGCGCTCGTTCTGACAAATAAAGACGTGGTATTTAGGTTTAGGCATAGTCACACTCCTTCCCCTCCACGCGGCTCATTCTCATATTTCCGCGCTCCTCCCCTTCAGGACTTTTCTTCTGCGAGACGGGTCCCAGCGTCCTGCAGACTCTGAATGAGCGCTGGCCCAAACCACAAAGCGCCGCGAGCACGACGTTTCTCAAGGAGCGGCGCTTTCCACGTTGGCTGCCTCAGCCGCAAAGGGAGCCGCAGCCACGCTGATGCGGTGATGATCGAAGCGTGGGATCTCGTCGGTAAAGAAGATCATCCTGAATCGATCCCGCGCACCTGCCTTGAGCGGCTCCACGCCCAACTGAGCGGCGCTTTTGTCGCCGAACTCGAATTCGGGATCCCGCAGACGCTCCGCGGAGCGGTTGTAGCCGTATTCCCTAAAAAGGACCCGACCCTGCCCGTCCAAAAGCTCGTACATCAGCCGAGCGTACGCGAGGTCCTTGCCAGAGACGTTGCGGACCTCACCGGTAATGAGGTACATATCGCTATCGGCTCGGTGCAGCTCGCCGCCCAAGATCCCGAGAAGGCTGCTCCAAGAGCCCTTGTCGCCGCTGACCACCACCCGATCGCTCCCCAAGTCTTCCCCCCAAACTCTCTCCCCCCAGATCTCGGTGCTCGGGTGAAACGCGAACCAGGCGAACCAGTACGTAACCAGCGAAACTACCGGATCGCCATCGGCAGTGGCGTGCGCCTGTCCCGAGAGGGGATCGCGCCTCACCCTTACAATTCGCGCGCCCAGCCTCTCTTCGACCCCGTTTCCCACCCTTTCTAGCGCCGCGAGCGGGTACGCTCTGGCCCTCCCCTCGACCACGACGCCCAAAACCTTCTCCTTGGGGAGGAGCCGCCGGTCCTGCGGAATGACCGGAAACATCAATGAGTCGGAGTGCTCGTAGGCTGAGTAAGGGTTTCGCGAGTAGTCGCGTGGATAGCCGGTATCGAGCGAAAGCACGAGCCCGTCGGGATGCTGCTCCCGCCATTCGCGCCACGTCACCAACTGGCTCGCCAGCGGCTCGAGCTCGCTTCCCGTCATGGGGCCGGCTACCGCGTGCGCCCCAAGTTGAGACCAGAGGCTTTGGCTTTCGCGATCGTAAAAGAGAAGGTTGCTCTCGTAGAGCTTGCCCGAGACGCCGAAACTCAAGCTCTTCCCCGCCAGTCGCCGGTCGTACGCGACCGCGCTCGCCGTGAGCGGGCAGTAAGTAACGGCTACCGGCCTGCCACCGATGTCATCGTTTACCACCTCGTGCCAGTTCAAAACGCGAAGGGGATAGGCCTTGGCCTCGGCGCCCGCCACCACGCTGACGACGAGGTCGTCGGGCCCAAGAAAGCCGGCCTTCTTGGCCGGCACGAACTTGGGCGAGGATAGAGCCGGGATGCCATCTTTGGGGGGCCCGCCGTTCAAGATCTCCTCCAGGGGGACCGAGTGCTTTGAGAGGTCGAAATCTCGGCTTGCACCGGACGGCTCGGCTGGCCCGGCCCAGGAACAATCGAGCGCGGGCTGGCCGATCAGAAGCGCAAGCGAAAGCGCCACCGGCTGCCAAACGGCCCCCGAAAACCGACACTGCCAGTTCCTCATTTGCAGCGCCATACACAACCGGCTCTGACCGCCGTCAGGCAAGGCGGGACTCTTGGCCTCGCCGCCATGGGACAGCCACTTCGCGGGCGCCCGCGGGAACGAGGATCGCTCTGCCACGCCTTTAGACACTCTCCTTCACGGAACGCAAGTCACTCCTGCGGTCATTGTCACCTTGCAAGCTGATTGTTGTCAATAAACGGGCGGCCGCGTCTTCACGTTCGTCGAGACCCCCCGCTCCGCGTCTTGGACCGTGCCATGGCTTGTCTCAAACGGCCGTGCAACTCGCAACACGGGGCCAAGACCGGCGCCTCTTCGCCCACCCCGCCGCTTGGGGCGCGCATCTTGCCTGCCGCGCGGCCGCCATGGGGAAAGCCAAAGTGCGACCGGCCCCTTTAGCTAGCCAGGGCTTTCTTCAACAAAGGCTCGAGCTCCCCCCGATCATGCATTTCGTGCACTATGTCGCAGCCTCCGATGAATTCGCCCGCCACATACACTTGTGGGATAGTCGGCCAGCTCGAATACTCCTTTATGCCGCGCCGTATTTCGGGATCCGCAAGCACATCGACGGTAGCGTATCGAACGCCGAGCGAATCGAACAGTCGCACCGTGGCCGCCGAAAACCCGCACTGCGGAAGCTCCGGAGTCCCTTTCATGTAAATCACGACCTTGTGAGCCTTTATCTCTTCCTCGATCCTTTTCCTCGTCTCGTCAGACATTTTTTATCCTCTCCGCAATAGGCGCTTCACCCGGGGACGCCGCAGAAGCCGCCTCTTAGCCCTCGCCGAGCTGCGCCGGCGTGTACGTCTTGATGCTGAGTGCGTGGATGCGCTCGGCCAGCGCCTCGCGCAAAGGCGCGTAAACCAACCGGTGCTGCTCGACTAGGGACATCCCGGAAAACGCCTCCGACACGACCACGACCTGAAAGTGGTCCCCGCTCCCACTGAGATCCTCTACCATGACTCGAGCCTCGGGAACCGCCCGTGCCACTATCTCCCGTATTTGCTCCTGATCCATTGCCGCAACCTCCGGCCTCCCCTCCGACGCCTTAGCCACCGCAGCCGACCCTTGCCTGGCCTATCAAGCCGCGTTTCGAGGCTCGCCCGGTGCCCGCCCATCGCCAGGGGAAGCTTGTGACATATGTTGGCCTATCCTATGATCTAGGTCAATCACGCCTCGAGAACGCCCGCGCCCCCCTTGGGCCGGCGCCCCTGCCACCTCCACAAAGAGGGGCCTCCCTGGCCGACTTACCGGTTCGGCAAGCCGTGGCGCTCTGCCAACTGCTGCTCCATCGCCTCTCTGGTATAGACGATCTCCACGCGCCTGTTCTTGGCTCGGTTTTCCGGCGTCGAATTGTCCACTAGCGGCTGGTATTCGGCCAATCCCTGGGCGGAGAGTCGCTCGGGGGCGGTTCCGTTATCGATGAAATAGCGCACGATTCTGCTTGCGCGAGCCGTCGAAAGCTCCCAGTTCGAGGGGTATTGCGGCGTGTTTATCGGCACGTTGTCGGTGTGGCCGTCCACCCTGACTTTGTAATCGAACTCCTTGAGGAGCTCCTTTAGCTTCTCCATCAGCGCGCTCGCCTCGGGGTTGATATCGGCCTCGCCAGGGGGGAAGAGTACCACGTCGGAGATGGTTATTGCTACCCCACGGCCGTCGATTTTAGCATTTACCTTCCCGCCGAGCTGGTTCTTGACAACGAACTCTTCGATGTCGCTCTTTATGTTTTCCATCTCCTTCTTGGCCATGCCGCCGAGCTCATCCACCGCTTCGGGCTTTGGCTTGGCCTCCCTTTTTTTCATCTCGAGCCCTTCGCGGGTCCCCGCTTGGGGGACCTCTTGAGTACCCAGGGCCGACTGAAGCGATTGGGCGAGTTGCTTGAACTTTTCCTTCTCGATGGTGGACATGGAAAAAAGAAGGACGAAGAAGCAAAGAAGAAGGCTCATCATGTCCGAGAAGGTAACTATCCACTCATCGGTGCCTTCCCCCTCGTCGCCCGAAGCGGACAAGCGCAGATCGGACGATCCGGGCGCGCCGCCATTTTCCCGGGTCCCGCCTCGCCTGCCGCCGCTCCCTCGCGCCCCGGCTGAGGTCCTGGCGATGTCTTGCTCGGCCATCTTGCTCCCTTATCTCGCCTTCGGCCCGGCTCCCGATGCGCCCCCTTTAGGCTGCCTCCCTCGCCCCTCCCGCTTTCTCCTCGGTCTTTTTCTCCTCCGGCTTGCTCTTCCCCGACAGGAACACCTTCAGTTTCTCTTCGCACACTCTCGGATTGTCACCCGCGCTTATCGACATGAGCCCCTCGATGACGAGCTTCATAAGGAGCGTTTCCATCTCGCTTCGGCGCTTTAGCTTCGTACTTAGCGGCCCGCAGAAGAGGTTCGCCATCACCGCCCCGTAAAATGTGGTAAGGAGTGCCACGGCCATCTTGGGCCCGATGGTCGAGGGCTCGTCCAAATTGGCGAGCATCTGGATCAAGCCGATCAGCGTCCCCACCATGCCGAAGGCCGGCGCGTACTTGCCCGCTGCGCTCACTATGTCCCGGCCCACCTTGTGGCGGGTCTGCATGACAGCGATCTCGTTTTGCAGGATAAACGACATGTCTTCTGTCGAAGCCTGATCCGCAATCATCTGAAGGCCGCGCGCCAGAAAGCCGTCCTTGCACTGCTGAGCGGCTTTTTCGACCGCCACCGGCCCCTGCTCTCTCGCCACCTTGGCATACTTTACTATCTCGGCGACCATCTCTTCGGCACTGGGCTGGCGAAAGAGGAGCGCTTTCTTGATTACCTTGCGAGTGTTCAGGACCTCGTTCAAAGGGTAAGACACGCAAACAGCCGCGAAGGTCCCGCCGCCGACGATCATCATCGAGGGGTAGTTGACAAAAAGGCCAAGGCCGGTGTCGAGCAAGATGGCGCCAAACAAAAGTCCGACTCCCGCGATTATGCCCGCTATGGTCCCGATATCCATCCGCCGCCTCTTCGCTCTTCGTGAACTTTCAGTCGGTGACCCGGAAAACTCAAGCGCGTGGATCTCGCCTGAGCTCACCGCCGCCCCCACGCAGGCGCCCCGCCCGCGCCAGCGCGCCCCCCGGCCCCGCCTCGCGAACCGCGGGCTCGACCGAGTCTGCGTACGCGGCGAAGTTGCGCTCGAACATCGCGACCAGCCCGGCGGCCTTGCGCCAATACTCGTCCTCATCCGGCCACGTTGATACCGGTCTCAGGAGCTCATCGGGCACGCCCGGGCAGCGAGTCGGCACGAGCAGGCCAAAGACCGGCTCCCGCTCCATCGCCGCCCCATCCAGCACACCCCTTAGCGCGGCACGGACCATCGCCCGCGTGTAGGAGATTCGTATCCTGTCTCCCACACCATAAGGCCCGCCGCACCAGCCCGTGTTGACGAGCCAGCAGGCGACCGCATGGGTGCGGATCCTCTCGCCCGGCATCTTGGCGTACACCGTAGGATGCATGGTCATGAAGGGCGCCCCGAAACAGGCCGAAAAGGTAGCCTTCGGCTCAGCGATCCCGCGCTCGGTGCCTGCCACCTTGGCCGTATAGCCGCTCAGAAAATGATACATGGCCTGCTCGGGAGTAAGCCGCGCCAGAGGAGGCATGATGCCAAACGCGTCGCAGGTAAGGATCACGATATTCTTGGGATGCCCGCCCATTCCGCTTCGCACGGAGTTGGGAATGTGCGAAATAGGGTAGCTGGCCCGGGTGTTCTCGGTCAGACTCGCGTCATTCAAGTCGAGCCGCCGCGTGGCAGCATCTACCGCTACGTTCTCGAGCAGGGTCCCGAACATTCGCGTGGTGCGATAGATTTCAGGCTCCGCCTCTTCGGTCAATCTTACCACCTTTGCGTAGCACCCGCCTTCGAAGTTGAATACCCCGTTATCGCTCCATCCGTGCTCGTCGTCCCCTATGAGCGCCCGCTCCGGATCGGCCGAAAGAGTGGTCTTGCCGGTCCCCGAGAGCCCGAAAAAAATCGCCACGTCCCCTTGCGCCCCCACATTCGCCGAGCAGTGCATGCCCAAGACCTGTTTTCGAGGAAGGACCAGGTTCAGGACCGAGAGGACCGCTTTCTTCATCTCCCCCGCGTAGCACGTCCCGCCTATCATTATCAGGCGGCGGGCGAAGTGCAGGATCACGAAGGCCTCCGAATTCGTTCCGTCGAGCTCGGGCACCGCGCGAAAACCAGGGGCGTAAATGACGGAGAACTGAGGGGAGAACGCAGCTAGCCTCGACGAGTCGAGCTCGCGCACGAACATGTTGCGGGCAAAAGGGAGTGCCACGCGGTCTCCGTTACCACTCTGAGAGAAAGCCGGTACTGGGGATCGGCGCCCGCGTAACAGTCCTGAACGAAAAGGTGCCTCCCCTGAAGATAGGCCAAAAGCCGGGCATAGAGCCTGGCGAAGCCCTCCTCGGAGAAGGGGCGGTTCTCCTTCCCCCACCACACGAGCGCTTCCGTCCCGGGCTCCCGCACGATGAATCTGTCGTTGGGAGACCGCCCGGTGTATTGGCCAGTTCTTACTACCAGGGGTCCGAGATGGGCGAGCAGGGCTTCCCTGCGACGAATCGCCTCTTCGTAGAGCGCAGGAGCGCTCAAGTTACGGTACAATTGTCCGGTGTTTACAATACCCAGGTAGGAAAGATCGACATCCATATGCGAAGCCTGCCCTTGTCCTAAAGCGCCGCTTGGAGGTCCGAGGCGCCGTTGTGGGCCGCCGCCTCTTCGCCCCCGACGCGGTTTTCGACATCCATCGCCGCAGCCCCGGTCCGCGCCTTCGCCTCGACGAAGCTCAGCCTAGTGCTCTCCGGCGAAACCCAGCAAATGTGCTTGAAGTTCAATGGGTTGGGGAGGCTTTCGTGATAGGGCAATACGCGCACCGAAAGGCCGAAACGTCCGCTTGCCAGGCAGGGTATGGTCCCCGCGTAGCGGTGCTCGCAATCCAGGCCCCCGCCCACGCGCCTCAGCTCGAAGCCACGCCCATTCGTTATGCCCTGGTCGTCAGCCAACTCGCCGACGTAAGCTTGGACCTTTACGTCGCAAGGAGCCAAAGCTCCCAAGGCTACTCTTGCCTCCACCCAAAGCTCCTCCCCTACCGCCACGGCATGCTGGTGCACGGCGACTTCCACAACCGACACCTCCCCCCAATGCTCCCGCACGTGGCGTTGCCATTCCGTTAGCTCCCGCGCCCCCTTCAAATTGTCGGCAGAAAGCCGCCTCCAGTTCCTGAGGCTCGGGATGTAATACTTTTCCGCGTACTCTTGCACCATCCTGTTGGTGTTGAAAACCGGGCAGAGAAGGCGCATGGACCTCTTCATCTTCTCGATCCACTCGCGCGGAAGATTACCCGAGTCGCGCCGGTAAAAGAGCGGCACGACATCCTTCTCCAGTAGCTCGTAAAGGGCACTAGCCTCGATTTGGTCCTGCGCTTCGGAATCCTCGTAGTCCTCCCCGTTTCCGATCGCCCACCCCACGCTGGGATCGAACGCCTCTTCCCACCAGCCGTCGAGAACGCTCAAGTTCAGCCCGCCGTTCGGGAGCACCTTCATCCCCGAGGTGCCGCTCGCCTCGTGGGGCCGTCTGGGCGTGTTGAGCCACACGTCCACTCCCTCGACCATGTAGCGAGCGACGTTGATGTCGTAATTTTCCAGGAAGACCACATGCCGGCGCACCTCGTCGTCGCGCATGAAGTGAAAGATCTCCTTTATGAGCTCCTTTCCCCCGGCATCCCGGGGATGTGCTTTCCCCGCGAAGATGATCTGCACCGGCCGCTCTCGGTTCGTAAGAAGCCGCTTTAGTCTTGCCCCGTCGCGTAGGATCAAGGTGGCCCGTTTGTAGGTGGCAAACCGGCGCGCGAAGCCGATCGTCAAAGCCTTGGGATCCAAAACCCCCTCGGCGGCCTTGATTTCGTGCCGCGGGGCACCCTTCTCCTTGAGTTGCGCCACCAGCCGGGAGCGCGTGAAGGCCACGAGCCTTTCCCTGCGCCGCTCGTGGGTGCGCCAAAGCTCCTCGTCTGGGATCGAGGAGACGTTCTCCCAGACGCTCTGGTCGGCCGGATTCCTGAGCCAATCGGGACCCAAGTAGCGCAGCAGTAACTCCTCCATTTCGTATGAGATCCACGATCGGGTATGTATGCCGTTGGTAATGTGGCCTATCGGCACTTCGCCTACGGGCAGTTTGGGCCACAGGTCTTGCCACATCCGCCGGGACACCTCCCCGTGCAGCCTGCTCACTCCGTTGGCGAAGCTTGCGGTCCTGAGCGCAAGAAGCGCCATGTTGAACGGCTCCGAGTCGTCCTTTCTCACCCGCCGCCCCAAGGAAAGAAACTCCTCTTTGGCGAAGCCAGCCTCTTCGTAATAAGGCTTGAGGTAGGTTTCCAGGAGGTTTGGCGGAAACTGATCGATTCCCGCAGGCACCGGGGTATGGGTCGTGAATACCGTACCACCGGAGACCACCTGCCGCGCCGTTTCGGCTGCAACGCCGCTTGCGACCCTTCGATGGCGAATACGCTCGAGCGCGGCAAAGGCGGCATGCCCCTCGTTCATGTGGCAGACATCGGGATCGATACCGATCGCGATCAGGGCCCTCATACCGCCGATGCCGAGCACGAGCTCCTGTTGAATCCGCGTCTCCTGGTCGCCGCCGTAAAGCTGCTGCGTAATCAGCCTGTCTCGGGGATCGTTATCGGGAACATTGCAGTCGAGAAGGAAAAGGGGGACGCGGCCGACCTGTACCCGCCATACCTGACAGAGGACCTGGCGGCCAGGAAAATCGAGGCTTATCCGCAGGGGAGCGCCGTCCCGCCCTGTAACTTGTACGATGGGGAGATCGTGGAAGTCCGTTCGCGGAGAGAGCTCCTGCTGCCAGCCGTCGCAGTTGAGGTACTGGCGACAGTACCCGTATTGGTAAAGAAGGCCCACACCGACTAGCGGTAAGCCGAGCTCGCTAGCCGACTTGAGATGGTCTCCAGCCAGTATCCCCAGCCCCCCGGAGTAGATGGGCAGGCACTCGGTGAGCCCGAACTCCATCGAAAAATACGCTATCCGATGCCCGCCAAGATCCGGGTGTGCCGCCTGAAACCAGGTTGGGCCTCGCAGGTAATCCTGTAGTTCGCGATAGACTCGCTCCTGGTGCGCGATGAAAGACGCATCCGCCGCCACCCGCTCCAGCTCCTCCTGGCCGATGCGGTTGAGCATCTTGACGGGGTTGTGCCCGCTCTCCTCCCAAAGGCGCGGATCGAGCCTGCGAAAGAGGCCGATGCACTGCTGTTGCCAGGTCCACCAGAGGTTGAAGGCTATCTCCCGAAGCGGATAGAGCTTGCGGGGAAGCCTGGGCAGAACGTTGAACGTACAAAAAGCTTTGGCCACTTCCTCTCCTCCTAAACGGGCGGTCGCGAGGCTTTACCCTCGTCGAATTCGCGCATAAGTCGCACACGACTCGGCACGGCAAAGGCCATGGGGAAACGGTTGCCGGTGCGCGCCAGGCTAGGGGCAGCGCTCCCGAGCCCTGTTTCGCCCCCAAATGCCGACATACGCGCCGCAGGCTTGAGCAACTGGTGTGCCACCTGCTCAAGATAGGTGGATACAAGGAAAAACCGAGGCGCGAAGCCTCCCCCATCGGCGATTAACCACCGCATGGCGTCGAAATTGCGCCGGCCGGACCTGGCCCGAGGGCGAAACCGAGCGCGCGGCCCCTTGTTCGGCCTGGGTGCGACCAGGCGAGCGGACAGAGCTTGACGCCGCTGCTTCGCAGGCCCTTGCGCGGGTTGGGCGCAACCCTGAAGCGAGAAGAAGGACCGCTCGCTCGAGGGACCGAGTTGCGCAGCCGAGCCTGCTCGATCGCTCCGGCCCCTGCGCAGCCTCCGCTTCCCCTGCGTCGAACCGGGCCAGGGCTTCATCTTGCGGTGCTCTCCCAGGATCGACTACCTACCCGACGATGCGTGTCGCTCGCTCCCCTTCTTGCCCCTGTCGGGTCGCTCTCCTAGCATCGAGTCTTGGGTCGGAGGCGAGCGAGCCCTCGAAGCGGGGGACGGGTCGGAGATTTTATCGTGGCCAGTCGGGCCCGCAGCCCCTGGCTTTGCTTGTCGCGCCCAGATTTTGGATGAATATGGAGGCGAACGAAGGCAATGGGAGCAAAGGAACTCAAACCAGGTATGAAGGCGCCCGCATTCAAGGGGATTTCGACCGATGGGGAGGAAGTATCGCTTGCCGACTTTCGAGGGAAAACGGTCGTGCTCTATTTTTATCCCAAGGACAACACCCCGGGTTGCACCCGCGAAGCGCTGAGCTTTCGCGACGCGCGCGAGCGCTTGGGGAAGCGAGGGGCCGTGGTCATCGGAGTGAGCAAGGACAGCCAGAAAAGCCACGCCGGCTTTAGAGATAAATACAAGCTCAACTTCCCACTCATCTCCGATCCGGAAGGGCAGATCATCTCGGCTTACGGGGCATGGAAGAAAAAGACGATGTTCGGTCGCCAGACCATGGGAATAGAGCGCTCGACCTTCCTGATAGACGGGGATGGCGTGATCCGAAAGATTTGGAGAAAAGTCAAGGTAGATGGGCACGCCGATGAGGTGCTGAAGGAGCTGGCGAGACTGTAGGTAGGGCCGAGCGGGTAGGACGGCGTGGAACGGCGAAGGGTAATAGAAACAAGCTCTGGGGTACTTTCGAGACTACCGAAAGCGCGGCAGACGATCGAAAGGGCTAGGTGCGAGCTTGGCCAGTTGCACGCTCGGATCACGAGTCACGAATACCTTGAAGGGCTGAGGTCGGGCAGCTTCGAGCGCGAGAAGCTAGGTCTTTTCCCGAAGGCGCAGGGACACATCATCGAGAGCGACCTGCGTAGCGTAGCGCTCGCCCTCGGGCGAGCTAGGTCGAGAAGGAGCAGGGAGTTCCTTTTGCAGATGCTCGAAGGGGAGCGGGATGCGCTTCGGGAATTGGCCGAGCTCGCCCGAGCGCTTGGCGTCGGTCCCGGATCACTCACGGCGGAAGATCCGCTGCCGGGAGCTTTCGCGTACAGTGCCTTCGTGGCTTGGCTTGCATCCCAGGGCTCGCTGGCGGAGTTCGTAGGCGCCTTTCTCGTCAACTTGCCTACCTGGGGCGAGAACTGCGCGGCGATGCGCGAGGCCCTGCGCAACGCATACGGAATCTCACCCAAAGCGCTCGCTTTCTTCGACCTCTTCGCTCGGCCCGCCCCGGCCTTCGAAGCCAAAGGCTTGGAGGTCCTCGCGGAGGAGCTGGGTAATCGAGGCAGTTCGGCACTGGTCTTCCGGGCCGCTCGGCTTCTTCAGGCTTACGAGCTTCTCTTCTGGGACTCCCTGCTTTCAGCCAGCAAAGATAGAGCGCGAAAGGGGGGCTAGTGTGCTATCGGAGCGATTTCGCCGCGCCTGCGACCGGATCTGGGAGGCCAGTTACAACCATCCCTTCGTCCAGGAGCTCGGCCGGGGAACGCTCGACGAGGAAAAGTTTCGCTTTTACCTGCGTCAGGACTACGTGTATCTGATCGATTTCAGCCGCTTCTTCGCCTTGGCGGCCGCAAAATCGAAATCGCTCGAAGCCATGGGACGCTTCGCCGAGCTTTTGGACCAGACGCTTCGCCTCGAGATGGAGCTCCACCGATCGATCTGCTCCGAGTTCGGCATCAGCCCCGAGGAACTCGCCCGCACCCATCCCGCCCCTACCACGTTGGCTTATACTAGCTACCTCTTGCGGACCGCCTACGAAGGCACCACGGAAGAGATGCTCGCGGCCCTGTTGCCCTGCTCTTGGGGATACGCGGAGATCGGCGTTCGGCTAAAAGCTTCCGGCCTTCCCGAGGCGCCTCATTACGCCAGGTGGATCGAAACGTACGCCTCGAAGGAGTATCTCGACCTGGTGGCCTGGCTTCGGCGTTTGTTCGACGAGAGCACGGCGGACAAGGGCGAGCGCGAAAGGAATCGCCTCTTCGAGGTATTCGAGACCTCTAGCCGCTGGGAGCACCTTTTCTGGGAGATGGCGTGGCGCATGGAGAGCTGGCCCCTCTAGGAGGGGCGAAACCGGATCCTCTCGCCCCCGCGGCCAAGGCATGCTCCGTCGCTCGAGCCTCAGGGCATGACGAGCCAAAGAGGGTCCGTTCCGCCCGCTGCCAAGCTTCCGCCAAAGGTTATGTGAGCCGTGGGCAAGAAATCGGCGTCCAGCATGAAGCCGTTCAGGCCGTAGAGAATCCCGCTCATGGTGCCCACCCCCTGCATGCCGACTTGCTCGATGTCCTCGATAGCCGTTCCGGGTGGAAGCTCGATGGCCGTGCGCCCGATGCCTCGGCTCACGCGGGGATTGAGCGTCGGATTGACCGATGCCGCAAAATGATCCGAAGCGTAGGCGATCCCATCTACCACCGCGATGGCCCGCAATACCCTGCCGCCGGTATCCGTATCTATGTTGTAGTCGAGAAACAGGTAGTTGCGAAGGTCGCTCAATTTAGCGGTCGCCGGGTTGCCCGTAGGTTCGGTCTTCCCCTCGCGCGTCATCTCCTGCCCCATGAGCCGGTAGGACACCGGGTTTAGATCCAAGGCCGTCTCCCGGCTGACTCCGCTGTCGTCGTACTCGACTGGAGCGATGGCGAACTTTAGCGTCGAGTCTCCGTCGTCCGCCAAAAGACCGTTGGCCGTTCGGGTACGCAGTAGGGGATGGGTGCCGGCACGAAAAGAGCCGGTAAAGTCGGCGAGCGAGCCGCTTTCGTCCGGGCGGTATCTTACGGCCAACAGCGTGCCGTCATCGGCAACATCGACCTCCATGATGTCCTCGATATCGGCGGTTCGCCCCCACTGGGCGATGAGAAGATCGGGCCACAGTCCCGTCCCGCCGTCCTCGTTGCTCCAGATCATGGTATAGGCGTAGGTTGTGAACCCGAGAGCCGGTATGCGCTTGACGTACACGATCACCGGCACGTCGCTCACGGCGTTTCCTCTGTGGAGCCTCGACACCAGCGAAACTGGGTTGAGCCGAGTGTCGATTCCGAGCAGAATCGGCGCGTATTTGGTGAAGTCGTGGCGCGGATCGCCAGGCGGGATCCCTTCCGCCGACGGTGCCTGGTAAACAGTGACAGATGAGTCCGAGGCAGGGCTGCTTCCCGGATCGTGGGCCAGACCGATGGCGTGGGGTCCCGGAGCCAAATCTCCCAAAAGTATCTCGTACGATGTCGGGACCGCACCTCCGTACACCACGATCGTTCCCATCGCCTGCCCGTCGACGTCGTACTGCACCACCACGGATTCCCTGCCCGGGGTACCCCAGTCGGCAGAATCCGCCGAAAGCACAACAGCCGCCACCGCCTCGCCCCCGGAGGAAAGCGTAAATGGTAGTAGCTGATAGCCCCTCTTGCCGAGCTTCACGGGGAAGAGGCCGTCGATCCAGGCACCCGCCTGGGCGCAAAGGGCTTCTCCCTCGCACATCCCCGGCTTGTTCGCCTTTAACACGCACCGGCTCCTGTCCCTAGCGAGCCTGTGCATTTTGCTGGTTCTGCGGCGCTTGAGCTTGTCCGCCACGAACCGGCCGGCCGCCTTGGATCGGCTTACGCCGCATTCAGTCGCTCTCTGCGTCGGGCAGAAGCCGCCGCTATCCCAGGTGGTGCCATAGACCGAAATGGCGAGCTCGTCCATCTCGCAACCAACCAGGCCGGCGCACGATGCCGAGAGAGCGAAGGGTGCGGCGGTTCCGTCCGGCACCGGACACGCCTCGGGACACGCGGGGGTTGCGCGCTTGGCGCAAGCCGATATGGCCGCCCAGCGCCTCTTCGCGTATTTTTCGACCGCTTTCGGGTTTGCCGCAAGATCGATGGCGCAGTCGCCGGAACAGGCGAAGGCGAGGCTCAGAGCGGCCGGGGAGAACAAGCAAAACGCCATCGAGAAAGCGGTAGCGATCCTGAACGGACTACCCATTGATACACCTCCTTCGCATCGAACTCGGCACAGGTGCAAACCATCGAACGCATACCACATCGGACCGCCGGTTGGCTAGGGTCCGCACATGCGCTAGCTTCGGTTCGAAGTGACCGACGCATTGGCAGGGAGGAAAAGAGCAGAGCATGAACTACGAGCAGATCAGATACGAGGTCGCCGACGGGATCCTGACGATCACACTCGACCGGCCGGAGAAGTTGAACGCTTATACCCAACGGATGTGCGAGGAGATCGTAGATGCCCTCGACCGCGCCGACGACGACGATGGGATTCGCGCCATCGTGGTGACGGGCGCGGGGAGAGCTTTTTGCGCCGGCGCAGACCTCAGCGGGGGCGCACGCACGTTCGATTTTGCGACCGCTGAGCCCAAGACGCAGCTGGCTCGAAGACGGGACAGCGGCGGGGTGATGTCGCTTCGCGTCTTGGAGTGCAAGAAGCCCGTGATCGCGGCCGTAAACGGAGCGGCAGTGGGCATAGGGGTGACGATGACGCTTCCCATGGATATCCGGATAGCCTCGCGCAGCGCCAAGTTCGGACTGGTCTTCGCCAGAAGGGGAATAGTACCGGAAGCGTGCAGCACCTGGTTTCTACCGCGCGTGGTCGGCATGAGCCGTGCCGCAGAGTGGATCCTCACCGGGCGCATTTTCGGCGCCGAGGAAGCACAGGAGAGCGGGCTCGTTAGCCGAGTGGTCGAGCCGCAGGCCCTGCTCGCGACCGCTTACGGCATCGCCCGGGAGATTGCCGACAACACTTCGGCTGTCTCGGTCACCTTGAGTAGGCAACTCCTCTGGCGCGGCCTCATAGCCAACCACCCAGCCGAGGCGCACGAGATCGAATCGCGTTGCTTGGCATTCCTCGGGCACTCTGCGGATGCCCACGAGGGTGTGGCCTCTTTCCTGGAGAAGCGGAGACCCAAGTTCTCCTTAAGACCCAGCCGCGATCTCCCCGACTTCTATCCCTGGTGGTCAAAGCCATAAGGGGGTCAGGTCTTGACGGGCCGCGGGGTCAGATCTTGACGTGAAAGGGGGTCAGGTCTTGACGGGCTGTTGCCCAAATCCCTGGTTTTTGATATGTAGTAGATACTAGCCTATAGTGAGGGAGTGGGAGGAGGGGAAGCGCGGGGGTCGCCCATTGGAAGGCCGTTGTCAAGTGGGAATGCTAAGATTTAATCTGACAATATGATAAAGCTCCTCGGTGTCCAGG
>JBBIJE010000007.1:0-194552 GCA_037446155.1 Myxococcales bacterium
TTTCGCCCATTGCGCAATATTCCCCACTGCTGCCTCCCGTAGGAGTCTGGGCCGTATCTCAGTCCCAGTGTGGCTGGCCATCCTCTCAGACCAGCTAACCATCGTAGCCTTGGTGAGCCATTACCTCACCAACTAGCTAATGGTCCGCAGGCCGATCCTTGGGTGATAGCTTGCAAGCAGAGGCCACCTTTCCCCCCGGAAGCCGCAGCCTCCAGGGTCGTATCCGGTATTAGCCCGCCTTTCAGCAGGTTATCCCGGTCCCAAGGGCACGTTACCTACGTGTTACTCACCCGTTCGCCGGTTTACTCGGGAGCCGAAGCCCCCTTTCTCCCACGACTTGCATGTGTTAGGCACGCCGCCAGCGTTCGTTCTGAGCCAGGATCAAACTCTCCAGTTAAACCATACCCCGCTACAGACGATCACGGGGGTTAACTGCTTCGGCCGGCCGCAAGTTGGAACGGCCGGGATCCCATGTAAGCGTTAAAGCTGCTGCCTAGTTTTCAAAGACCGACTTCGCTCGCACTTTCATCTAGTGCGAACGAACTTTATAAGGCTTTCCCCCCCTTCATGTCAAGGCCCGCGCTCTTCCCGCCGCTTTCCAAAAGTGAAGCGGCAGACACGCCTCTTCCCTACTTCTATCACGACTTCGAGCCGCTCGCCAGATGCCCTGTCGTTCCCTGGGCGAAAGTTTTCCCCCTCCACAACCCGTCCGTCTATGCGCACTGCCCGCTGCGCTATCAGCCGGCGCGCTTCCGAATTCGAGCGCGTAAGGCCGTACTCGGTAAGGAGCTGCGGGAGCTTGATTTCCCGCGGTATCCGAGCACCCACATACTCCTCGCGCACCATCTCCTCCGGCATCTCTTTTTTCGCGAAGCGCCGCTCGAATCGCTCCCGCGCCGCTTGCGCGGCTGCCTCGCCGTGGAAACGCGCGGTAATCAGCTCGGCAAGTTCTTCTTTCGCCTGTTTCGGGTGAAGCCGGCCACTTGCCACCAACTCTCTCAAGGCATCACCGTCCCGATCGGTAAGAAGCGTGTAGTAGCGGTACATCAGCTCGTCCGAGATCGACATCAGCTTGCCAAAGATTCCGTCCGCTTCCTCCGTGATTCCGATGTAATTCCCCAGCGACTTGCTCATCTTCGCCGACCCATCCGTTCCTTCGAGCAGCGGTACGGTAAGGGCTACTTGCGGGGGCACCTGGTAGGCCTTTTGGACCTCGCGCGCTACGAGCAGGTTGAAAAGCTGATCTGTACCTCCTACCTCCACATCCGCTTTCAAAGCGACCGAGTCGTAACCCTGGACCAGCGGATAAAGGAGCTCGTGGATCCCTATCGGGCGGCGGCTAGTCATCCGCTCGGCAAAATCGTCGCGCTCGAGGATCCGGGCGACAGTGTACTGCGCCGCAAGTCGTACGAAGTCCGCAGCGGTGAAACGATCCATCCATTCCGAGTTGAACCTAACTTCGGTGCGGTCGGGGTCCAGAATCTTGCCGACCTGTAAGGCGTAGGTTTCCGCGTTGCGCGCGATCTCCTCCCGCGACAGGGGCCGGCGCGTTTCCGAACGTCCACTCGGGTCGCCGATCATTGCGGTAAAGTCGCCAATGAGAAATATGACCCGGTGCCCGAGGTCTTGAAACTGCCTCAACTTGTGCAGCACCACCGCATGACCCAAGTGAAGATCCGGCGCCGAAGGGTCGGCGCCCAGTTTTACCCTGAGCTTGCGGCCATCCCGTTTTGCTTCCTCGAGTTTGCGGACAAGCTCGCCCTCCGGGACAATATCCACTGCGTTTCGGCTCAGTAACGCGACTTCTTCCTCGATCGTCATCGCCAACGCTCTTACGCCTCGTCGAGACCACGTGCAATACGACGTAGGGAGCGCGCCCTGCCTGACTCTTCGTCCACCTCGACTATGGCACCCTGCACCTGGCAGCGGCCAGCCGCCACCTCGAATTTGACCCTCATCTTGGTCAGAAAGCGCTCGATCACCTGATCCCGCCTCACGCCGATGACCGAGTCCACGGGCCCGCACATACCGACATCGGTCATGTACGCCGTGCCGCCGGGAAGCACTCTCCCATCCGCGGTCTGCACGTGTGTGTGAGTGCCCAATACCGCAGATACACGCCCGTCGAGAAACCAGCCCATCGCAAGCTTCTCCGATGTCGCCTCGGCGTGCATATCGACGACAATTACGGAGGCCTGCGACCTAAGCTTCGTCACCAACCGTTCAGCCACTTGAAAGGGGCAGTCCACGGCATCCATGAAAACCCGGCCACTCAAGTTGATGACACATACCGGCACGCCGCAACGACTCGGCTTCGTGGTGTAGCCGAACCCCGGCACTCCGGGCGGGTAGTTCGCAGGTCGGAGCAAGACGTCGCTGTCGCGCATGTACGCTATGATCTCGGGTCGCTGCCATATATGGTTGCCGGAGGTAAGGAGATCCACACCCGCACCGAGAAGCTCCTGCGCACCCCTGGGGTGCACTCCCTTACCGCCCGCGACATTCTCGCAATTGGCGATGGTGAAATGTATGCCCTCTTGTTCGATTAACGAGGGAAGCAGCCGGGAGACGATCTCCCTGCCCGGCTTCCCCACGACATCACCCAGAAAAAGAATCTTCATGGCGTCGCTCGAGCCGGCAAATCAGCGCCCGGCATCGGCGCCCCAGAGATTGCCGACCAGCCCCGATGCCGGCCCGAGGCTTGCATCAGTGGGCGTACTCGCTCGTGCGTAACTCTCTTATAACAGTGACCTTGATCTGGCCAGGATAGGTGAGCTCGCTCTCGATTTTCCTGGCCACGTCTCGCGCAAGCATGACCGACTCGTCGTCGGAAATCTCACTGGGGATGACGATGATCCGTACCTCGCGGCCTGCCTGTACCGCGAACGATTTCTCCACCCCCTTGTACGAATTGCTGATACGCTCCAGGTCCTCAAGGCGCTTGACGTAGCTTTCCAATACTTCTCGGCGGGCTCCCGGCCGTGCCCCAGAAAGGGCGTCCGCCGCATCCACGAGGGGAGCCAGTATGGTCTCTGCCTTCACTTCCTCGTGGTGGGCCGCGATAGCGTTGACTATCTTCGCGGCCTCTCCGCACCTTCGTGCGATATCGGCCCCGATGAGCGCGTGGGATCCCTCGACCTCGTGCGTCAGGGCCTTGCCAATGTCGTGTAACAGCGCAGCCCGTCGCGCCTGCTTCTCGTTTATTCCCAACTCCGCCGCCATCATACCGCAAATGAACGCCGCTTCTATCGAATGAGCCAGGACATTTTGCGCGTAACTGTACCGAAACTTGAGCATGCCGAGAAGCTTGATCAGTTCCGGGTGCAAGGCATGCACGCCTACCTCGAACATCGCCTTTTGGCCGGCCTCCCGGGCCTGCTCCTCTATATCCAGCTCGGCGCGCCGCACAACCTCCTCGATACGTCCCGGGTGGATGCGGCCATCGGAAATCAGGCGCTCGAGCGCCAGCCTTGCTATCTCTCTGCGAACCGGGTTATGACAGGAGAGGATCACAGCCTCTGGCGTATCGTCTATGATCAGATCCACGCCGGTTAAGGCCTCTATCGCGCGGATGTTCCTCCCCTCCCGGCCGATTATGCGTCCCTTCATGTCGTCATTGGGAAGCTGGACCGTGGTCACTGTCCGCTCGGCCACGAACTCGCCGGCAAGCCGCTCGATAGCAATAGTTACTATCTTGCGGGCCTTGCGATCCGCTTCGGCCTTGGCTTCCTCCTCCACTTGGCGAATCCGCTTGGCTGCTTCGTGTTTGGCCTCGTCGACCATCTGCTCTCGCAACATCGCCCGGGCTTCTTCCCTGGTCATCCCGGCGATGCGTTCCAACTGCCGCCTTGTCTCGTCAATCGCGGCTCGATACTCCTCCTCGCGAGCCGCCAGCCCCCGCTCTCTCTCTCGCAAGGCTTGCTCCTTGCGCCCGATCTCTCCCTCGCGCCGTTCCACGGCTTGCAGCTTGCGCTCGAGGGTCTCCTCTCGTCCACGCGCTCTCTTTTCCGCGATCTGAAGCTCGCGCTTTTGCTCTCTAAGCTCCCTCTCGATCTCCGCTCGCGCTCGAAGTATCTCCTCCTTAGCTTGGACCTCCGATTCTTTTCTCAGTGCGCTGGCCTCTTTCTTCGCTTCCTCCAATATGCGCTTGGCAGTCTCCTCGGCCGCTGCGATTCGGCTGCGCCCCCGCCACGCTCTCACGCACTCGACGACGACGTAGAGCAGAGCGGCCAAACCGAGCGCCGTAGTGATGCTCCAAAGTCCCACTGGTTCCTCACCTCCTTATCGCCCCCCGGGGAGGCTTCTGGCTGATTTCCCGGTTTCAGCCGCGTCCGCGCGGCAGCTCACGACGAACTCCTCGGTGGCGAGGAGGTCCATTTGCTGATCCCACGGGTCGACCGGTAGGGAACCCCTAATTTGAAATGTGTACGCAACCCCCACCTTGGATACCGTACAGGGGAGGTAGCGTAGGGCGCGATCGTAGTAACCGTGGCCGTTGCCGAGTCTGTGGCCTTCCCAATCGAACGCAAGCCCGGGGACCAACACCACTAGCGGCGAGTTCTCGGGCGCGATGGGCGGACGATCACACCCAGGCTCCAGAAGCCCAAAAGCCCCGATCTTCAAGTGTTCCCCCCTCTCGACGTTGAGAAACTCGAGCGAGTGCGCAGAGAGATTCACCCTCGGGTAGAAGACGGGTATGCCTCGCTGCCGTGCCCATCGCCCCACCCCCCCTGGATCTATCTCGCATCGTCGCGCAGCGTACAGCGCCACTGCACCGACCTCGTGCTCCTCCAGCCAAGCGATAAAGTGGCGAGCAAGCTTCGTGCTGGCGCGGCGCCGTGCCTCGGCCGGTGTACGACGGCATTGCTCCTTCAGCTCTCGTCGTAGCGCCGCTTTTGCCTGTAGTTGCCCCGACAACAGGCTCCTCTCTCGGGAACCTGTGGAGCAGGACCTCGCGGACTAATGAATGAGAGGAGGGAAGATCAGATCAGAATTGTGTAGCACTCATCCGACGTCTTGAATCGTGCGATGAGCATTCCGCCGACCACCCTGTTGCCAAGTCACGCTTCTCATCTCCTGGCTCGCAAGTTGGCCGCACCGCAATCCCGGGTCTTATCTCCATCTCTCTTTTCACGTCTTCCAACTGAAGCCCCGCCCCACAGCTCCCACGATCAGTAGAGCTCCTGCGGACCGCTTCGCGTCGTTTCACCTCTCACGCCCAACCCGCGGTAGCAAGACGGGCTCGCGAAGTGGCCACAAGGCTCGAATCTCGCCTCAACCGCTGCCCCCCAACACCTCTCCCTTCTCGTCCAAGGTAGCCAGCATTCGCCGAGACAACTCGTCCACCCGCTGGCACCAGTGCTCGTGTTCCCTTCTCAGTTTGTAAAGCTCATCCGCAATATTCAGCGCCGCAAGGATCGCCACCGGCAGCGTGCTCGCCGCCTTACCCCTCTCGGCGACCTCGTGCATTTTCGCGTCGACGAAGTGCGCGAGCTCGCGCACGTACTCCTCCTCGTCGTCGCTTGCCACGGTAAGCGATTGCCCCCCGATCTCCACGTTCAACTTATTCTTTATGCCGAGCCCCATGACGCCTCGAGGCTTTCCACCCGTGCAAGCACCCGCTGCAGGCGCTCTCTCACCTCGGCCCGCCCGCGCTCCGCACTCCTCAATCTCCCCTCGAGCTCTTTGATTTCACGCTGCTTTTCCTCGAGGGATCGCAGAAGCTTGTCGCGCTCGGTTTGCACCCGCTCGAAACGCTGAATGATCTTGCGTAGTCGAGCCTCCAAGAGCCTGAAGTTATCCAACTCCACGCCGTACAAGCCTCGAGGGGATTCTAGTTAGTGTGCGCTCGGTCTGTCAAGTCTCGATCGCCGCCCCGACACCAGCGGCGCCCGCCAGGGGTCGCAACCATCCCCTGGGGGCAGCTTCACCTTGTACCGGATTCGGCAAAAAGCGCCTCCGCAAATGCCAATGGATCGAAGGGTTTTAGGTCCTCGACCGCTTCGCCCAAACCGACGTATCTTACCGGGATTCCCAACTCCTCTTTGACCGCCAAAACCATCCCGCCCTTGGCCGTACCATCGAGCTTGGTCACGACAACGCCGGTTACCGAAACGGCCGCAAGGAACTCCCTTGCCTGAGCCAAAGAATTCTGGCCGTTAGTCGCGTCGAGCACGAGCAACACTTCGTGAGGTGCGCCCTCCACCTCTCGCCCCGCAATGCGCGCGATCTTGCGAAGCTCCTCCATGAGGTTTTTCTTCGTGTGCAAGCGCCCCGCCGTGTCGACCAAGACCACGTCGACGTCCCGAGCCTTGGCTGCCCGCAACCCGTCGACAACGGCGGCGCCCGGATCGCCTCCAGGTTGCAACTTGACGAGATGGGTCCCGACTCGCTTCGCCCACACCCCAAGCTGTTCGGCTGCGGCCGCCCTGAACGTGTCGGCTCCGACCAGCAAGACCTTTTTCCCCTCGCTCACGTGGCGCGCAGCCAATTTCCCAACCGTCGTGGTCTTGCCGGCACCGTTTACGCCCACAACCAAGATCACCCAAGGTTTGAAGCGCGGCTCCGAAGTCGGCCCGTCAGAGAGCAGCCGCGAGATCTCCGTCACCAGCGCCGCACGCAGCTCCCCAGCACTAGATGTTCCTAAACCCTTAGCAAAGGCCACAAGCCTCGAGGCCACCTTGACGCCGACATCAGCCGCAAGCAGCACCTCCTCCAACCGCTCGCAAGCGCTTTCGTCGCCCCCCCTTATGCTCGAAGCCCAGCCCAGGAAAGCACGTAGACCGCTGCGTGTTTTTGCCAGCCCTTCGTAAACGGTCGTGGCCCTCGCAGCCAACCTCGGGGGCGCGCCGACCGACTGCACCGCACCGCGCCGGCGCCTCGCGCCCCAATACGCAAGGACCGCAAGCAAAACGGCGAGAAACAAGGAAGCGGCGACCACCCAAAACTCGCCGACTCCCGCGGCCGCGCCGAACATGTCTTGGCTCAACTGGAACATCGCTACTAGATCTGCATATAAGGGATCCTGGGGCCGAAAATCCAGCCTCTTTCTCAAGCCTCGCCCCAAGCACCCCGACGCTTCCGCCTAGAAGGCGACCGATCTGAAAGTAGGCTTCGCTCGTGAACATGCAAGGGATACCACCAGCCCGGGGGCTGGCCACCTGGGCCCCAAAAGATACGGCGCCGATCTCCAGCCTTCCGAGGAAAGGAAGACTCGCTTGCGGCCCCCGCCGGCTCCGAGGCCAAAGGGCCTTGTGGCGTCATGGTGCGGGGAGCTTGACCGAGACCACTTTGGAGATACCAGGCTCTTCCATCGTGATCCCGTAAAGCGTGTCGGCTACCTCCATGGTCCGCTTGTTGTGGGTAATCAGAACGAACTGCGAGCGTTCGCTCGTCTCCTTGATTAGCGCGTTGAAGCGCCCGATGTTGGCGTCGTCCAGCGGTGCGTCCACCTCGTCCAGAATGCAGAACGGGCTCGGGTTGATGAGAAACAGGGCGAAGATCAAGCTCACCGCCGTCAGCGCTTTCTCCCCTCCGGATAGCAGATCGAGACTGCCAAGCCGCTTCCCAGGAGGCTGCACAGAAACCTCGACACCGGATTCGAGGGGCTTGTCCCCGTCCGTGAGCTTCAGAGTAGCCCGCCCTCCCGGGAAAAGTCGCGGAAACACCGACTCGAAGCTCACCTTGACTTTCTCGAAGGTCTCGCGGAAACGCTCCCGACAAGTCCGATTCAGCCTGACCACCGTCCGTTGCAGATCTTCCAGGGACTTCTCCAAGTCCTTCTTTTGGCCGGCCAGGAATCCTCGACGCTCTTCGAGCTCCTTTAGCTCCTCCAAGGCCGCCGTACCCACCTCCCCCATAGCAGCCAGGCTTTCCCTGAGCTCCCGGACTCTGGCCCTCGTCGCTTCCTCATCGACCCCTTCAGCCGCAAAATCTCCGTCGGGAATTTCGCTTCCATAACGCTCTCTTATGGTCTGCTCCAGGTGCTCTATGCCAAGTCTCGCCTTGGTTCTCTCTACCTCGATATCGGCGAGACGCTGGCGCGTCTGCCGCAGCTCTCTCTCCAATGAATCGCGCTCGTTGCGCACCGCTTCGAGGAGCTGACGCGTCCCTTGAGCCTCGCAGGAAGCCCGGTGGGCCGCTTCCACCGCCGCTCGGTGAACTTCTCCCATCTTCTCCAGCTCACCCGCAAGCCGTTCCAGCCTGCGACGTTCTTCCTCCAGCTCCTCCTCGGCGCGCGCTATGCGCCTTTCGGTCTCTCGATGCCTAGCCCGATTATCCTCCAACGCATCCAAGAGATCGGCGAGGCGAGACTCGAGGGCAACCAGCCTTTCTTCAGCCTTGACGAGGGATATCTTCCCCTCGGTCAACTTCCTCGCGGTCTCCTCACGGGCGTTGCGCAGCGCCTGCACCCTGCTAAGCAAACTCTCGAGTGCCACCTCAGCCTGTTCCCGTCTCGCTCTGGCCTCCGCGAGCTCTAGCTCCGCGCGGGACCTCTCCTCCTGCGACCACAACCTTTGCTCCTCCAACTCGGATCGCTCGAGCTCTAGGCCCTCGAGCCTCTCCGCTGCCGACCGAAGCCGCGCACCAGCCAACTCGACATCCTTTTCCGCGCGCACCGCGCTCAGGGCGACCTCGTCCACCTCCGCTCCAATCCCCACCAATGCTTGCCGTGCATCTTCTACCACACGGTCGAGGTGTGCCGCCCGTACCCTCCCCTCACCGAGCGCTCTTTCGGCCCGCTCCACCTCTTGCTCGAGTTCCCGCACAACTCTGCGCTGCGAGAGCAGACGCTGTTCGGCTCGCTCTTCGCTTCCCCCGCTCACGACCCCGCCGGCATCGACCACTTCGCCAGCGGGCGTTACGAATGTCCAGGTTCCTCCGTTCCGCCGCCACATCGCAAGCGCCGTCTCCACATCCGACACGAGCAGAACATCGCCCAAAAGGTATTCGACCACCGGCTGCGCGCTCGCACGCGCAGCCACCAAGTCGGAAAGGCGCTGGGCACCACTTGGCACCTCTGCCACCCGCTTGAACCTGGGGAGCCGGGGTATGAAAGCAGCGCGTCCACCAGGTTCCGACTGCACCTGCCGAAGCAAGTGCAGTGCCTCCGCGTGACCCTCGACGATCAGGTACTGGAGCCGCTCTCCCAGCACAGCCGCGACGGGTCGCTCCAGCGACTCCCGAACCTCGAGCGACTCCGCAAGCAGAGCGCATCCCTGCGCCTCCGCCCTTTTGAGCAAGCGCCTTACGCCTTCACCGTAGCCTTCGAGGTTTTCGCAAAGCCCCCGTAATGATTCGAGCCGAGAGCGTGCCTTGAGCAGCGCCGCTTCCTGTTCCTCGACAACGGCGAGCCACGCGCTACGCTCCTGCTCCGCCCGCTCGAGAGCCAGCGCAGCCTGGCGTTTGGCCCCCTCTAGCTTCTCCACCTTCTCTCTCATCAGCCGCAGCGTATCCGCCGCTTCCCGAGAATCCTGCGCCGCCGCGGCGTGCTCTGCTTCCGCCTGTCGCACGAGTTCGTTCAGCTTGTTTCGCTCCTTCTCTTCCGCGGCTTCCCGAGACGCGGCCGTCTCGCACGCGTTGCGCGCCGCAGTCTCCGCCGCAAGACACTCGAAGGTGGCGGTTTTCGCGGCCTCCAAAGCGCTTTCTAGGCGCTCTAGCTCGGCGCACGTCGCCGCAAGGCTGCGCTCCCAGCGCTCCAACTCGGCTGCGGCTTCTTTCTTGGAAGATCCTCCGCGATCGATCCCGTCTCTAGTAGTGGCTACCTCGCTATCGATCTCCGATAGCTTGCCGCGGATTGCCTCGAGCTCGACTCTGGCACGGGCCAATTCCGATTCCTCCGCCGCAATCCGGGCCCGCAGGAAATCCCTCTCCTGCTCGCACCTGGCAATGGCTCCCTGGGCTCTGATCGCCTCCGCTTCCCGCTCCTTCGCCAGCGTATCCCTTGTTTCGAGTTCAGCCCCGAGGTCTCGCATCCGCTGGTCCAGCCCGGTCATTTTTTCTTCGGCGCCGCGCAGCGCCTGGGCCGCGGCGAAGCCCTCGACCTCTATGCACCACAATTTGTTGCGCCAGCGCCCACGCTCCAGCTGAGCCAACCAAAGGTCGAGTTGTTCCAATTCGAGCTTGCACTGCCGATATCTCTCCGCTTTCCTGGTTTGTCGCTTGAGCGAATTGATCTGCCGCTCAACCTCCCGCAGGATGTCCTCCACGCGAACCAGATTGTCACGGGTCCGCTCCATTTTCCGCTCCGCCACCACGCGTCGGCTTCGGTAAAGCGTCACGCCGGCGGCCTCCTCTATCAATATCCGGATTTCTTCCGGCTTCGCGCTGAGTAGCTGCTCCACCCTGCCCTGTTCGATGATGGCATAAGCCTTGGCCCCGACTCCGGTTCCCAAGAAGAGCTCGGTAATGTCGCGCAACCTGCATGGGATATCGTTTACCAAGTATTCTGATTCACCAGATCGAAAATAACGCCGCGTCACCATGATTTCGGTGAGGCCGGGCCGCACCGCGGGCGAGCCACCGTCCCGCCTCACGATAAGGGGATCCCGGGGGAGTGAATCGCATTCGAAGAGAACCGAGACCTGAGCCATGCCGAGCGGTCCTTGGTTTTCGTTACCGCAGAAAACCACATCGTCCATGCTCTCGCCGCGCAGCCGCTTTACACTTTGTTCGCCCAGCGTCCAACGAATCGCATCCACTATGTTGGATTTACCGCATCCATTGGGGCCCACGATGGCGGTAATGCCAGGGGGCAGGGATATGACTGTCCTTTCCCGGAAGGACTTGAAACCGAGCAGTTCGATTCGCTTGAGGCGCAAGCCCGCGCCGGAGAGGAGCGCCGCGGTAGGCTCCTGCTCCGGCTCGTTCTCCTCAAGAACCCCGGCCGCCGAAGCCCCGCCCTCGCAGGCCGGGTCTGGCACACGCGCGATCTGATTAGACGATGCCGAATTGGGCGGCATGACCCCTCACCTCCCCTCCCCCCAACAAGCTCGCCGCATCGAGCGACGGCATGATTTCACGCTCGTCCGTCGCTGTCAAGCGATCTACCCGCTAGGGTAGAAGCTCCGCGTTCCAGTAGGAAACATCCACGCTGTCGATAAACGGCAGCCACTCCCGGTACCGCCTGAGGCTGAAGCCATCGACGTTGAACGGCGTCCAGCGCGGCCGGCTCGGGCGCCTAAGCAACTTCATCCCCGCCTCTTCCGGCGTCCTGCCCCCCTTTCGCCGGTTGCACTTCAAACAGGAACAGACAACATTTTCCCAGACCGCCATTCCTCCCCGCGAGCGCGGGATGACGTGATCTAGGTTGAGCTCGCTTCTCGGGAACTGCTTACCGCAGTACTGGCAAGTGTTGCGGTCACGAGCGTAGATGTTGTGCCGGCTAAAGCGGACATGGCGCTTGGGCACGCGGTCGTAAGCTATGAGGAGAATCACTCGGGGAACCCTTATCGCTCGGCTCACCAACCCGATCCGATCGTGATTGACACTCACGGCCAACTCTGCCCAGCTATCGAAATCGAAGGTCCGGTACTGCTCATCTACGGCCTCGGCGATCCCCTGGTACAGGAGGGAGAAAGCACGCCGCACGGAGGTCACATGAACCGGCAAATAAGAGCGGTTAAGAACCAGCACCTTGGAGTTGAGCACGCCTACGCTTGCGCCACTCATCGTTACCTCGCGACGGTACCCACCTTGGCGTTACAAGTCAAGATTCTACAGGAGCCAGCACGCGCTTGCAGGGAGAGGCGCGCGAACCTATACTAGCGTGGTACTCCGGCCCACCCAGCACTGGGCCGGGAACACTCGGGGCGAGAGTTGAGCGAGACTTTGCGGCGACAATACGAGCGGTTTCTGCCGCTCGTCGAGAAGCCAGCCCGCTACCTCGGTACCGAGCACGGGGCCATTTACAAGGATCCCAGGGCCGTTTCGGTGCATCTTGCACTCGCCTTCCCAGACGTCTACGAGATAGGGCAATCCCATCTGGGATTGCAGATTCTCTATCAGGTTCTGAACCGCGACCGGCGCTTTTACGCCGAACGGGTCTTCGCGCCTTGGCCTGACATGGAGCGCCAACTTCGCGCCCGCTCCTTACCGCTAGTCTCCCTGGAAACCGCCACCCCCTTGCGCGACTTTCACATAGTCGGGTTCAGTCTCCAATACGAGCTCACCTACACCAACATCCTGGCCATGCTCGATCTCGGCGGCATCCCCATCTACAGTTTCGAGCGCACGGCCTCCCAGCCGCTCGTCATCGCCGGAGGACCGTGCGCGTTCAATCCGGAGCCACTGGCTCCATTCCTCGATGCCGTGTTGGTGGGCGACGGCGAAGAGGGGGCGGTCGAGATCTGCGAAGCCTACCTCGCCTGGGACGGTCGCGACCGCTACGCGCTGCTCGAGTCGCTTCGCAGGATCGCGGGGGTGTATGTGCCGCTTCTTTGCCCTGCCGAACCCGCGGGAAGGCTCGGGTTTGTGTGCGCTCCCCCACGCGGCACCCACGCAGGAACGGTTCGCAAACGCGTCCTGAGCGATCTGGGAAAAGCACCGCCTGTGGCGGCGCAGATCGTCCCCTTGGTCAGGACCGTGCACAATCGCGCTAACGTGGAGGTCATGCGCGGGTGCGTAAAAGGATGCCGGTTCTGTCAAGCAGGCTATATTTACCGGCCGTTGCGGGAGCGCAGCCCTTCGTCCGTCATTGGCCGGGCGAGCGAGCTCTTGGGCAACACGGGCCACGACGAGGTGTCGCTGCTCAGCCTGAGCACCGGCGACTACAGTTGTCTGGAGGGCGTGCTCGAGGCGCTTCTCGCCCGCATTGCCGACCGCGGGGTGGCGGCTTCGCTCCCTTCGACGCGGGTGGACGCCCTGCGCCCCGATTTGGTGCGTCAGCTCGCGGCGGTGCGCAACACCGGCGTGACGCTCGCTCCGGAAGCGGGGACCGAGCGATTGAGGCGGGTTATCCAGAAGGAATATACAGAGGAACAATTGCTGGACGCCGCCGCGCGGCTTTTCGCGCATGGCTGGCGGCGACTCAAGCTCTACTTCATGATCGGGCTGCCGACCGAAACGGACGAAGACCTCGAGGGAATCGCCAAACTGTGCGCGAGAGTGAAGACCGTCGCCGGCCGCAGAGCGAACGTTACTGCCAGCGTATCGACCTTCGTGCCCAAACCGCACACACCTTTCCAGTGGATGGAGCAGATCGGCCTGGAGGAAACCAGGCGGCGCCAGCACTACCTAGCCAAGCGGCTTGCCAGGCTCGGGATCCGATTCAGGTGGCACGATCCTCGCCAGTCTCACCTAGAGGGGATTCTAGCGCGCGGCGATAGGTCTCTAGCACCCGTCATCGAGGGAGCGTATCGCCTCGGGTGCCGCTTCGATGCATGGACCGACCAACTCAGGCTCGATCTATGGCGCGAGGCGCTTTCCCTTTGCGATGTCGGCCCAGATCGCTTTCTCGGGGCGCGCTGGACCGAGGATCCTCTGCCCTGGGACCACATAGAAGCCGGGGTCTCGAAGGGATTCCTCTTGCGGGAGTTGGAAGCTGCCCTAGGCGAGATGAGAACGCCGGACTGTGCCGTAGAGCGATGCAGCCACTGCGGCGTTTGCGACTTCGTAACCATTCGCAACGTCGTGTATGCCCCAAAGGCTGCCAAAGGGACCGAGCGCCGCTGGGAGCCGCCGCTCGAGAAACCAAAGCCCGGACGGCTTACGGGAGCGACCTCGAAGAAGCCCGTACAGAGAATCAGGCTCGCCCATTTGAAGGTCGGTTGGGCGCGTTTTCTGGGCAATTTAGATCTCGTGGCGACGATCCTCCAGGCGCTTAGACGGGCGGAGCTTCCGCTTGCGCTGTCCGCCGGCCACCGCCCCGCACCCTTGCTAAGCCCAGGACCCGCCCTCGCCTTGGGGGTCGAGAGCCTGGGAGAGTTTTTGGATCTTTGGTTTTATAGGCCCCTTCCCCCAACCGAGGCAGCTCGGCGGCTCAATCGCGAGCTTCCCGAAGAGCTACGCGTGGTGGAAGCGCTCGACGTGCCGCTTTCTTCGCCGAGCATAGAGTCGCAAGTGGAGGCCTTCGTTTACGAGGTGGACACGGCGGACCTTTGCGCGACGGGAGTCGCCGAAGAGAAGCTTTTAGAGCTCGTAGAGGCGTTTCGCCAGGCCGACACTTGGCCGGTTCTAAAAACTACAAAGGGGAAGACCCAAACGATCGATGCCAAGGAGTCTTGCGAGCTGCGCTGGCCCGAGGGGGAGAGGAAGTTGATCGCGCAGCTCGGGCTGGCGGGCGCAAAAGGAGCGCGCCTGCTTCCTCTGCTCGCGAGCGTGCTCAGGCTAAGCCCTGCCGAACTCGCCTTCCTGCGCGTCACCAAGATCGAAACTCTGCTTTCGCCGGCCATGCCTTCTCTTCCACGTGGTGCCGCGGCACGTAGTTGAGGGGATCATTCGGTGGAAAAAACCATCCTGATAAACTCCACGCCTCAGGAGGCCCGGGTCGCTATTCTAGAAAACAACGCTCTTGCCGAAATTCAAATCGAACGGCGCCGGGAGCGCGGGATCGTCGGCAGTATCTACAAGGGGAAAGTGGTGAGGATCTTACCCGGGATGCAGGCGGCCTTCGTCGACATCGGATTGGAACGGGCGGCTTTTCTGCCCGGCTCCGATTTCCATCCTGTGGGGGAGGAGATCCCTGGCTTGCGGATGGTCGAGAACGAGCCGGCAGTGGCGGAAGAGGAGAGAGGATTCGAGGTAGAGTATATGCGCCATCCGGCTCCGCCGGCCGACTTCCCGATCGAGGAACGGCTCTCGCGGGGGCAGGAGATCTTGGTGCAAGTTGCCAAGGGGCCGATTGGCTCCAAAGGGGCGCGCGTAACCTCGCGGATATCTCTGCCCGGCCGCTACGTCGTTTACATGCCTACGAGCGACCACCTTGGGGTTTCGCGGCGAATCGAAGACGAGCGGGAGCGCGAGCGTTTGAGGCAGATCGTGTTGAGCCTGAATCCTCCTGAAGGAGGTTTTATCATTCGCACCGTGTGCGAAGGCCTGTCTAAGGCCGAGATCCACGCCGACCTGCGCTTCTTGACCCGTCTGTGGCAGCAGATCCTCGAGAAAGCCGAACAGAGCGGCGCACCGAGCCGCCTCCATTACGATATGGATCTGATACTGAGAACCATAAGAGATTCCTTCACGAACGAAGTCACAAGAGTACTGGTCGACAATGCGTCGGATTTCCAGCGCATTCGGGACTTCGTGGACACGTTCAGTCCCCGCCTCAAAGGACGCGTGACCCTCTACGAAGATCCCGAGCCGATCTTCGAGCGTTACGGCATCGAAATGGAGATCGACCGCACCCTCGATCGCAGGGTGTGGCTCAAGTCCGGTGGCTACATAGTCATAGACCAGACCGAGGCGCTCACGACGATCGACGTCAATACGGGCCGCTTCGTTGGCAGGCAAAACCAGGAAGAAACGGTGCTCAAGACCAACCTCGAAGCCGCGCGAGAAATCGTGGATCAGCTCAGACTGCGAAATCTCGGCGGAATCGTGATCGTAGATTTTATCGACATGGAGCGGCCGGAAAACCGCGAGCAGGTCACGGAAACGCTGCGTCAGGCTCTCAAGACGGACCGCGCGCGCACGACCATCTCGGAAATCTCCGATCTCGGCCTGGTCGAGATGACCCGCAAGCGAACCAGAGAAAGTTTAGAGCAATTGCTCTGCGAGCCTTGCCCTTACTGCGAGGGCAGAGGGCGGGTCAAGTCAGTGCGTACCGTCGCCTATGAGATTCTCCGAAAGGCTGAATACCAGGCCCGTCTCAACCCCCATACCAAAGTGCTCACCGTGGCCGCCCATCCCGCCGTGGCACACTTTTTATGCGAGGAGGAGAGCCCCGCGCTCGAGAGCCTCGAGACGCGCCTTGGTTGTCGGATACTGGTCGAGAGCAACGAACGGCTCGATCGAGCCAAATACGAGATCTTGATTAGCGAGGAGGAAGCCTAATATGACCCGGCTCGCCAGCGTCGACGGAGATGGCGCCGCCAGTCGGCGGGTGCTCGCAGGGAAAGTTCATGGCCAGCGGTAAAGGCCCTCTCGAGGCCAAGCTGGAATTCGTGACCGGGAGCGCCGGCGCAGCCGGTTTGCGCGAACCGGCGCTTTGCTCCTCGCTTGGCGCGGCTGTCCCTCTGGGGCCACCGCTTGCCCCTGACTTTTACCTGCAACCAACGCTCGCCGTGGCCAAGGCTCTTTTGGGAAAGGTATTGGCTCGTTGGTCGAAAGAAGGCGTCACGGCGGGGCGCATAGTCGAGGTTGAGGCCTACCTGGGCGCACGGGACAGAGCGGCTCATTCGTTCAGTCTGCGACGCACACGCCGAAACGAGGCCATGTATGGCCCGGGGGGGTCCGCGTACGTGTACTTTATTTACGGTATGCATTACTGCTTTAACGTCGTGACCGGCCCGCCCCAAGTGCCGGAGGCAGTGCTGGTTAGGGCCGTCGAGCCCCTTTCCGGGCTGGGGGTCATGAGGAAGCGTCGCGGTTGCTCTCCAAAAACGCCCGTCTGGAAGCTCGCAAGCGGCCCTGCAAATCTCTGCCGGGCCCTGGGTATCGACTTGACCTTGAACGGAGCCCCACTGTGGCAACCTCCTCTCGTGCTATGCGACGCGCCTCGCGTACCCGAATCGCAGATCGGCAGCAGCGCACGGATCGGCGTGGGATACGCCGGAGCGGACGCCCAAAGGCACTGGCGTTTCTTTTTGCGCCACAGCCCGGCCGTGTCGGGCCCGCGATCCTTGAATGGGCGAAGATAAGGCGGTCGGCCCCCCTTTTGGCGAGAGTTTTGTCGTTGGTCGTCTAGAACAGCTTGCGGGGAGAGGCAAAGAGCATGGCTGAAGCGCCGGTCGTTCTCGTTCACGGGATCACGGGAGCGAACATGCTGCAAACCTACGACGATTCCTTCGATACGGTTTGGAGCGGGACGCAAAAGATATTCGAGTCGATATGGGATCTCGAGCTCGATCCAACGGGTGCTGTGGATAGAGATCCGCGAGACCTGATCGTGCCCGGGCGCATCGAGTGGCTCGCGTACGCGGAGCTGTTGAGCCGCTTGCGCAAAGACTTTCAGGCTCCCATTTACATTTTTCGTTACGACTGGCGGCGCGACAACGCGGCCTCGGCCCTGAGATTCGGCGAGTTTCTCGACACCGTCCGCTTGAAGACCGGCGCGGATAATGTCCGCATAGTCACCCACAGCATGGGGGCGCTCGTGCTAGGCGCGCTCCTCAAACGGCGCGAAGACATGATCCCCCGGGTCGGGCGATGTGTCATGGCCGCCCCACCCTTTCTCGGTGCGGCCGAAGCCGTTCGGGCGCTCATAGTCGGTCAAAGCGGAATCCTTCCCATCAATTCTAGCGACGCATTCAGGAAGATAGCCCGTTCCTTCCCTAGCGTCTACCAACTCGTGCCCTGCTACCCAGGGGCGTTCCTCCACCACCTCGAAGGATACCGCGACAGCGACGTTTGGGATCTCGGATATTGGCAGCGGCGGGTCAAGTTCGGCACCCGAGATCGTACTCATTACCAGAAACGTCAGGAGATCATGCAACGCCATTTGACGCGAGCTGGCGAATTCCACCGCAGCGAGATCGTCGACTTCGACACCCTTGCCGCTGAAACTCGGGCAAGATTCATGGTGCTCTATGGAACCGGCGAGAAGACTCTCGAGAAAATCACCGTGCTTCCGAGCAATACTGCCGGTGATATCGCCAATTTCTTCAAATTCGACGATCCGGGAAACTTCGGCGACGGCGATGGGACCGTGCCGCTCGCAAGCGCCAAGCGTTTTCGTCGGCTCTTTTCTCACGAGATCAAGCTCGCCAATCAGCGCAAGTGGTGGAACCCGTTTTCGTGGGAGGACTCGCTCAAGATCGGTCTCGCCGGGTTCCATGGCGGCTTTCTCGCCCTCGACAAGGTGCAGAGCGTAGTGGTGGCCTTCCTCAAGGGGCAGCGGCCGAAGCCATCCTGGAGCGATCCCATACGCGAGTAGAAAGGAGGCAAAGCGTGCACAGAAGCTCACCGCCGATAAGGGTGGGATGGATAGGGACCGGCGTCATGGGAGAACCGATGTGCGCGCATCTGCTGGCTGCGGATTATCCGGTCACCGTCTTCAATCGCACCCGCAGCCGCGCCGAAGAGCTTCTCCGCCGGGGCGCTGCATGGGCAGGCAGTCCTGCCGAGGTGGCCGCCGCCTCGGATGTAACTTTCACCATGGTAGGCACCCCTGCAGACGTCCGCGAAGTCATCCTGGGATCCGCGGGTGTCCTAAGCCAGGCGAAGCGCGGATCGCTTGTCGTGGACATGACCACGAGCGAACCCTCCTTGGCCAAGGAGATACATCGGGCGGCACGGGCCATCGAGGTCGGAGCCGTCGACGCCCCGGTTTCGGGAGGAGACATAGGCGCCCGCGACGCTAGCCTATCGATCATGGTGGGCGCCGAGGAGCAGGATTTCGCACGAGTCGAGCCCCTGCTGCGACTCTTGGGGCGGACGGTAGTGAGACAGGGTGGCCCGGGGGCCGGCCAGCACGCCAAGGTCGCCAACCAAATCTTGGTCGCCTCCAACATCGTAGGAGCCTGCGAGGCGTTGCTTTACGGGTATCGAGCAGGCCTCGATCTCAGCACGCTGCTTATGTCGGTGAGCCAGGGAGCTGCCGGCTCCTGGTCCCTATCCAATTACGGCCCGCGCATTCTGGCCGGCGACCTGCGGCCCGGCTTCGCGGTAAGGCATTTCTTGAAAGACCTCGGAATCGCGCTGACCGAGGCCAAACGCATGTCGCTCGCACTGCCCGGCTTGGCTTTGGCTGAGCAGCTCTACCTAGCCCTCCAGGCACAACGTGGCTCCGAGTTGGGGATCCAGGGACTGGTTTTGGCTCTCGCGCGTGCCTGCGACATCGACTGGCCCCCAGACACTTAGGAGCATCGGCTCACCGACCCGCCCCGCACCCTCTTGGCCTCCCGAGCTTCCTCTTTTTCTCAACGGCCCCTCGCTGCCCCCCCTTGCAATCCGACCCGCCCCAAGCCACCCTGAGCGGGTAGCCGCTTCCAGCGTGGGGCCTGCGTAGGAGCCGTCCGAATGGCACGACCGGCGAGGAAGGGAGGGTTCAGCCATGGTCTTTGGGCCTGTGGTACTTTTTGCGCTTTTTGCCACCGCCGCGATGCCGTCTGGTGCCGCGGCATCGGTTTGCGACGGCGCGCCCGCCTGCGTACCGGGCGGGGGGAGCACGAGGACCGACTGCCTCGTCGAATGGCAAGTATTGCCTACACCGCCGCCTTCGAATGGCTTTCCCTCGGCCAGGATCGACTGCGTGGACGGGACCTCTTGCGACGGTGACGGGAGCGCCAACGGCGAGTGTTTGGTGTCGATAAATATCTGCATCAACAACGTCGATTCACGCTTGCCTGATTGCAACGCGGCCACGCTCGGCTTGCCGAAACTGGAGATCGCCTCGGTACAGTTGGCTAAACCACTGAAGGTGAAGCGCGACGGCTTCGACGCCGCCAACAAAGCGGCAATCATAGAAGCGCTTCGCAGCCTCAATGTACCCGTTACGGCGCGCGAGCTCGGGCTCTTGAGCTCGGGCGGCGGGAGTGCCGAGCAGGCCTGCACCGGCACGCCCCTGCGCTTTCGGGTTCCCTTGACGATACACCGGGGCGCGGTGACCAAGAGCCGAAAGACCATCAAGATTTTAGCCACTACCCCCCCGCCAGCGGGCGGCACCAAAGGCATCTTCGACCGGGACCGTCTCAAAATAAGTTGTCTTCCCAACCCGGCACCCCCATCGGTCGCCACCCCCCAACCGACCGGGATCGGCCCGAGTATCGTAAGCAACGCTACCGATCATCCCGTTCAAATCGAGGGGAGCGCGCTAGCGTCGGGGACGAGGCTCGTTTTGCAAAACCAACAGGGGAAGGAGTTGATGTGGCTCCCCACGGTCCACATCTCCGATTCTCTTTTGGCTGCGCTGGTCCCAGAGGGCTTTCCGGTTGCGGGAACGACGGCGCGACCGGAAGTGGAGGAGCTTCGAGCGGTGCTTGTTCACCCCTATCTGGCCGGTGTCGCGCCCGTCGTGCCGAACCGATTCACGGCGGTCGACGACCTGAATTTTACCAACCCCAACTCCGCAGCTCTCTCCCCCGACCAGAGCAAACTTTACATAACGAGCCCGCAAACGGACGAAGTTTGGGTGTACGACACCGCCGCCAACGCTTTCATCGACCAGGACCCGCAGGAGCGGGGAGTTCAAGGGATACCGGTCGGCGACAACCCCTTTCACGTCGAGACTCTGAACCTCGGTGGCGGCAGCGGGTTGATTTGGGTGGTGAACCGGTTCTCGGATTTCCTCTCTCTGATCGACCCGGTGACCGACCGGGTGGTCGCCAGCGTCCCGGTTCTGAAAATGGCCCAGGAGGTGGAATTCGACAACTCCGGGACGCGAGCGTTCGTGACCAACCAAAACCGCAACCTCGTCCAGGTCTTCGACATCTCCGGAAATCCCGAGGCACCGGTAGAGATCACCCGTGTCGAGGTCGGCATGAGCCCGCGAGGGATGGCGATAAATTCATCCGACACCAAGCTCTACGTCACAAACATCCAGACTGCCGACGTTAGCGTAATCGACGTGGACGAACAGAGCCCGACCGTCTACACCCTGCGCTCTACTCCAACGGGAATATCCATCCAGCCACGAGCCGGCGACGACATCGTAGGAGGCTTCGCGGATGGCTGGGAGGCGTACATCATCGGAGGGCGAGCTCCGAGGGGGGTCGCTTACAGCCGCGCGCTCGACCACGTGTTCGTGAGCAGTGTGGGGCCGAACATCGGTCCCCGTCCGGGCGTGACCCCCGGTAGCATCAACGGCACGATCATGCACCCCGTGATCACCGTAATCGATGCGAGCACCGACGCGATAGTTCGCCATATAGCCATCGAAGGGACCGATCCCGAGCAGATCGCCATCGATGACGACGCGCGACTACTCTACGTTGCCTGCCAAGGCTCGGGGCAGATAAGCGTCCTCGACCTGAACCTCGCCACCGGCTCCGCCGCGCAAGCGAACGCTGCGGAGGTGGCGGTAATAGAACTCCCTCTCGCGCCGGGCAGCCCGACGCTGAGCCCACCGATTTCCGTGACAGGGGATTACGGAGAGCGGCGCTGCGGTGGTGGCACGAACAATCGCCTACCCTGCCAGCAGGCCGCCGACTGCCCCGGAAGCCCGCTCGGCGAGCTGGCCTGCCGGCAAAACAATCCGGTCGGGCTGCACAACGGGCCGCGCGGAATAGCCATCGCCCAAGGCGGAAACCCGCTCTACGCCGTAAATCAGTTCACGCTGAGCGTAACCGAGATCGATACTAGCCTAGCGCCCAGTTTTGCAACCTCTGTGCCGGTCGTGTTCGGCGAGGGCGGCTTTGTCGAAAGGCTCAGACGGCTGGGACAGATTGATTTCTTTACCGATTTGCGGAACTCCAACGTGAGCTGCGCTACCTGTCATATCGACGACGGCCAGGATGGCCTCATTCATGAAGCCGATGTCGTCGGGCCGCGCTTGAGACGTGTCCTTTCGGTGCGAAATACCCGCGACATACCGCCGCTTCTACAGGATCAGCTCGTCCCCGATCTCAGGGCTTTCGTCGATCTCGTGGTACACCTGGAGCGGGACGTACCGGATGCGCAGGTGTGCCTGCCATGTACCAACTTGGGTTGCCTGTTCGACGGCTGCTTTCTCACGAGCGACCCGGACATGGAAGCCAACAAGGCGTACGTCGAGGACGTGGCGTTTTTCCCCAACCCGAACCTCAACCCTGACGGAAGTCTCTCGACCAGCGTTCCCTTGCCCGACGGAGGCACGGGCAACGCCGTATCGGGGGCCACCATCTTCGACACGCTAAACTGCGCGAATTGCCATCCCGGGCCTCTCTACACCATCGACCAATTCCAGCCGACCGTCGTGAACTTCAGCGACCTCGTGCGAGGCGTCCGCATGCGGGGCGTGGGCACGCCCATCCACCAGTCGCTTCGCGACATGTGCCAAGACGACACGCGCCCGGTCCCGAAACAGGGGGCGTTTTGCGTGGGAGGAGCCAACGCGGGGCTGCCTTGTACCGAGACGAGTGCGTGCCCCGGTGGAAGCTGCGAGGGAACGTGCGTGGGCGGGACGAACAACGGGCTGCCCTGTTTGACAGATGCCGATTGCCCGGGCGGGCCGCCGAGCAATCCCGCCAGATGCGGCCACGAGGGATTCGGGGTGCCCACGCTACGCGGCATCTGGGACTCCTTTCCCTTGCTGCTTAGCGGCTCCGCTGGCCTCGGCATCTCTCCGGGCGCCGAGCCAGCGGTAACCTGCACCCGAGGGTCCCGAGCCGGCCTGCCCTGTTCGGACGACTCCGATTGTCCCGGTGGGGAGTGCCTTTGCAGCGACCTCGCTAATCCCGCCAACCCCTCAGGCGTGGCAGTCCCCGAGCGACACCAGGTCATGACGGAGCGCAACGCACTTCGCTCGGTGCTTACGGCGAACAATCCCGTCGGCGCCCACGGCAACACGGCTGGCCTGACCGCCGAGGAGCTCAACGACCTCATGGCGTTTATTCTGTCGCTCTAAGGTCGATTCGAGGGCGGAAAAGCCAACGCCGGGAACGATGTCGCCGAGCTGGGCGGATCGGTTCGAGTTTGACTGAAGGCAACGCGCACTCTAATTCATGGGGACGAAGGCACGTGGTCTGCAAACGAGGAGAAGCGGGGCTTACCATGGGCGGGATTGTCCTCGCCGGCGGCCGCAGTAAGCGCATGGGATCGGCCAAGGAATGGCTCGACTTCGCCGGCGTTCCCATGTTACGGCGCGTCGTGGAGACCGTGGCTTCGCAGACCGCGCCGGTTGCGGTCGCAAGGAGCAAGGGCCAGGCGCTTCCACCCCTTCCCGCCGACATCATCCTGACGGAGGATGAGGTGGACGACTGTGGGCCTCTCGGAGGGCTTGCGGCCGGGCTGGCGGCTCTAGAGGGTGCCGCCGATGCGGTTTTTCTTTGTTCCTGCGATGTACCGCTGCTTAAACCGGCCTTTATCCGCCTAGTGGCCCAGTCGCTCGGTGACTACGACATCGCCGTTCCGTGGGTCGCGGGACGGTACCACCCTCTGGCTGCCGCCTACCGAGGCCGGTTGCTTCCGGTAGCGAGGAAACTCTTGGCGGCGGGCGAGCGCAGAATGCACTTCCTTTTCCCCGAAGCCCGCGTTAGGGTCTTGGAGCCCCCCCTCTTGCGCTCGGCCGACAGCGCTCTTTACTCGCTTCTGAACTGCAATACGAAAGAGGAATACCGGGAGCTTCTTCGGCTCTTCGACACCATCGGTGAAACGACACGAATCAGCGGCGAGGCGAGTTAGGTAACCAACGCAGCCGGCAGACATGACCAGATCCCTTTTCCGGCAAACGATCCCCCGCCAGCATGGAGCATGGTCGATCCTGGCCGCCGCCGCGGCACTGGGAATGGTCGCGGGAGGCGGCTTGCGGGTACAGGGCGCGCTGTTCGCTGTGTGCGTCGTCCTGGGATTTTTCGCCCAGCACACCGGCGAGCTTTGGCTCAAGTTTTCAGGCTCAACGAACAGGCGAAGGGAGATCGGGTACCTTCTGCTGGCGTATGCCTTGACCTTTCTCCTCTGCGGCGCGATGTTGCTCTTCAAGTACGAGCTCTGGGGCCTATTACCCTTGGCTGGACTGGCATCTGGGCTGGTGGCCCTCTCCCTCACTCTATCCAAGGTCCGCAAGGCAAGAACCGTAGTCGGGGAGATCGTGAACGTCTTAGCTCTCACTCTGGTCCTTCCCGCCGCCGCCTACTGTGCAGCCGGGAGCTACGTTTACCCTACTGTGGGCCTAACGCTCATGGCAGCGATTTTTTTCTGCGCAAGCATATTCCATGTCCGGTACTTGGTGCGTGGAGGCCGCCGCCAGGCCGGATCGGCTCCCGAGCGGTTGCGGGCCGCGACGCCCTCGCTCGCCTATCACGCTCTCGGCCTGGTCGCTGCCGGTGCGCTCGCCGCCTTCGGACTTCTCCCCATAGCAGCGCCACTCGCTCTTCTCCCGGTGACGCTCAAAGCTCTCCGGGCCGCAGCGATGCCGGCCCGCGGACCCACTCCGATCAGAACGATCGGGTATGTGGAACTCGCCCATACGATCGTCTTCGTCTTGCTGGCGGCGCTGTTGGCGGTACCGAGGTCTGGGAGGGGTTGCCATACAATTGAGAATGAGTTTCAATTGCGCCTGTGCCGTTACTCTGCTCGAAGGCCGGCCCGCCCCGCCCCGCCGCCATCCCGCGCGGGATGGGTGGACCTTCACCTCGACGCAACTTCGATTCTCTCGCCGCACTCTGTAGCCGCAGCGCCCGGGCAGCCCTAGCTCTCGTGATCATTGGGTTCGACTGCGCTTTTGCTTACCGCCCCCTGGCGACCGAGGACGCAGGAGTCGCCGGTCGGCACAGGACCGAGGCGGAGGCAAGCTCGCAGTTCGTCGTCTGGCCTGACGGTACACGAGAGGGGCAGTTCTTGGCGGTGGGTATCGTAGGCTTGACGGAGCGGATCGAGGTCTCGCTCGAGCTACCCTATCTTTTGCACGATTCGCAGAGAGAAGGCGTGGCGAGTGGTCTAGGCGACCTCCAGATCGGGGGAAAGCTCTCGCTCGCCGGCGAGGTCCCCCCTTTTCCGGCTTTGGCCCTGCGCGGTACGGTAAAAACTGCCACCGCAGACGCGGGCGATGGGCTTGGTTCTGGCGGCACGGACTACCAGCTCCTGGCGGTAGCGTCGAAACCCACAGGCCCCGTTTCCTGCCACGCGATGGGCGGTGTGACGCTTGTCGAGATCGAAGGTGGAAAAACCGAGCCGGCTATCCCGTACGGAGTGGCGGCAGACTGGCGAGTGCACGAGCGGCTTCACCTCGTGACCGAGGTGGCCGGACACCGGCACCCAGACAAAGGGTTCGGCCAGGATCCGGCGCTCCTGTCGGTTGGAATGATCCTGCCCATGGGTTCGATGGTCTCCGTCGATGCGGCGGTTGGGACGGGCTTGACGAAGCACGCTCCGGACGTGGCTCTCGTCCTGGGCGCAACGATTTTCTTCTGAGGTCGAAGCGAAAAGAAGAGCGCAAAAGGCTTCCACCACCACCCGAGCCCCGCCCTTCCAATCCTCGGATGACTCGGATACAAGGTCTGCGTTTTCCGCTTCGGGCCGCCTGCTCCTCATCCCGAAGCTTCGCGGACTCTCCAGTGGGGCGGGCGGCGGATGGGAGGCGGCGGGGCTCGAGACCGGCGCGCCCCGGAATTCTAGGGAAGCATAGGATATTGGGTGAAGTACACTCGAAACGAATGCATGCTCCTTGCGCTTGCCGGCGTCGGCCATTTCAACACCCACCTGCTCGAGCTCATGTTTCCAACCGCCGCCATCGCCATCGCCGCCGATTCGGGAATGCCGCTGGCACACGTGACGGGACTCAGCTTCGCGGGCTACCTTCTCTTTGGGCTGGGAGCATTACCGGCGGGGATCATCACCGACCACCTCGGATGCCGGCGCGTTTTGCTGGGCTCGATGGCTTTGGCTTCGCTTTTCGCGTTGGCAACCGGCGTGGCAGAGCCCGGCTGGCAGTTGGCGCTCACCCTCGCGGGAATGGGAGCCGCGCTTAGCGCCTATCACCCGGCCGGTACGAGCCTTCTCTCCCGAGGCATTCGCGCGCGAGGTAGGGCGCTCGGAATCAACGGCGTGTGCGGCAATCTCGGAGTGAGCGCCGCCCCGATCGTAACCGCGACGCTGCAGGCGAGCTGGCTCGGCTGGCGGGGAACATACTTGGCGGTGGGAGCAGTAAATCTCACCATCGTTCTTTTCTTTTCCCTTCTGAGGATCGAGGAACCCTTGACGCAAGGAAGTGGCTCGCCAGCGGAGGACCACGCTACCGACGGAAGCTCACCTTGGCATCTTTTCGTGTTTCTTTGCCTCGCCGCAACCCTAGCCGGCATCATCTACCGGGGCAATACCGTCATATTGCCCGCGTACTTCTCGGAACGCGTCACTCTCGTGAGCTACGGCGTGGCGACCTCTCTAGCGTACGTGGTCGGTGTCCCTGCCCAATACCTGGGCGGAGTGCTGGCTGACCGCCACGAGCTTCGCTGGCTCTATTTTTCCGCGCACGCCTTGACGCTTCCCCTCTTGCTCCTCATGCCACTTCTCACCCAGGCTCCCCTCGTCGGGGTCGGAGCCGCCATCGTTCTCTTCAGCCTCGGCATGCAGCCGATCGAAAACAGCCTCTTCGCGAAACTCACACCGCCACGCTGGCGCGCGACCGGTTATGGGACCAAGTTCGTGCTGACCTTCGGACTGGGGGCCACCGGGGTCGCGATCGTGGAGCGTGCGCAGGCTGAGGGAGATCTTTCGCTCGCGTTTCTATGGCTTGGCGGTATCGCCTTGGCTATGGTGTTAAGCGCAAGTTGCCTCTTGTTTTTTGGCCGAAGCCAGCTCTTCAATCGGGTCGCGCACCCTGCAGGCGAGCCGCCACTGCACCGAGCCGACTAGCAGAAAAGCGGCCGAGCCGGAGCCCTCCGAGACCCTTTGCACGCCCGGATCGAGCGACTGCCCGCGAATGCATTTCGCTACCACGGTGACAAGTTTTCGCCAGTCGTCTTGCCGATACCGCATTTCCCAGGCCGCCAAGGCGCATTGACGGGGCATCGTCTTTCAGGCCTGCAGATTGCATTCGAATGTCGCTCATAACTAGCCTTGAGGAGGTACGAGATGAGATATCGCAATGCGCTTTTCTCGATCGCTTTGTGCAGCCTCTTGGGGCTTGCTCTGGCCCCCGTTAGCGCGCTCGCCTACGGGGACGGCACGCCGGATACCGATCCCCCGGCTGAAGAGGTGTGGTGCGACGGCCTGACCGGTCGCGTTTGGGGCCTTTGCGTGGCGTACTGCGAAGCGCAAGACTGCCCGAGCTCGGCCCACCCTTCGTGCGACGTGCTGCGAGACAAGTTATTCAGTCTGACCGGGACCGATCGCTTTCCTTGTGACGACGTAGGTCCAGGGATCGAATAGTTCTCGGGCGAGGTATTCGCCCCCATCTGGTGCAGGGCCGGGCGAAGCGTCGACACGTGACCGCCCGGCTTTGCGCTCCCCACCGCTCACGCTCGACTCCAGCCACCCCCCTTACGCGAACGGCGTTAGCCCAGGCTCCTCGCATGCCACCGCTGTTCCGGTAGCCGCCTCGCCCGAACGCCGGGCCGGTTGCTGCCTTCCGCCTCCTCCTGTATGGTCGGGACCGAGCACGAGAGGCATATGGGATCCACCGCACGAGCGAAAAGCAGGCTGACGCGCACCGTTAGGATAGGCACACACGCAATCGGCGGCGCAAACCCGATTGCAGTGCAGAGCATGTGCGCCACCAGGACCGCCGACATCGACGCCACCGTCGCTCAAATCGACTCACTGTTGAGAGCGGGCGCTGCGATCGTCCGAGTCGCTGTGGACAACGAAAGAGACGTGGAGGCACTGCGGGAGATCCGCCGACAGCTTTCCTCGGCTACGCTGGCCGTCGACCTGCAGGAAGCATACAGACTCGCTCCCAAGGTCGCACCCATGGTTCAAAAGCTCCGTTACAACCCTGGGCATCTTCATCACGTGGAGCGTGAAAAGCCGCTTCGAGCGAAACTGAGCTGGCTCGCTCGGATTGCGCAAGATAGCGACTGCGCGATCCGGATCGGCGTTAACTGCGGTTCGGTCGAGCCCGTGTTTTTGGAGCGTCACCCCAACGATCGCGTCGAGGCCATGATTCGCTCGGCTCTTTTTCACTGCGAGGCATTGGAAGCACTCGGCTTCTCGCGCTTTTTGGTCTCGCTCAAGGACTCAGACCCGATCCGGGTGGTGGACGCCAACCGCCGCTTTGCCAGCCTGCGCCCCGACGTACCGCTTCATTTGGGAGTAACGGAAGCGGGCCTCCTACCGGACGGGCTGGTCAAGAGCCGCTGGGCTCTCTTGAGCCTCCTAGCCGAGGGCATCGGAGATACATTGAGGGTTTCTCTCACCCTTCCCTACGAACGCAAGTGGGAGGAAGTGAAGGCAGGCTACGACATTCTCGCGGACCTGGCGCAGGGGAAGGGCCCGGGTGCGCTCGATCGCGAGCCCGGTGTCAATATCGTCGCCTGCCCGAGCTGCTCTCGCGTCGAAAACGAAGGCTTCGTGCAGCTGGCCGAACGGGTTCGCCAACTCGCCCAAGACCTCGGCGCCTGCGGTATTACCATAGCCGTGATGGGCTGTCGGGTGAATGGGCCGGGGGAGACTGACGAGGCCGACCTAGGGGTTTGGTGCGGTCCGACGCGGGTCAATCTAAAGCGCGGGCCGACGCTGCTAGGGAACTTTACCTACGACGAGATCCTACCGAGACTGAGAAAGGAGATACGCTCGCTTCTGGCAAGCCGCCGAGGTGGCGGACAAGCTAGCGGCTCCTGAGCTCACCGCAAGGCGCAGCGTGCCTGGCAGCCGACCTATCCGGCCCGCGCGGCGCGCCCGAGCACAACGCCCCCCAAGGCGAGTCCCAGGCCCATGAGCGGTATTCTGGCCAGAGATACCAGGTCGTTCACGAAGGCGAACGGCCCTAGGATGGCGAAAAGCACGAGCATGACCGCAAGCGATCTCCCGAGGCGTTCCTCTTTCCATACCCCGGCCGAGAAAACGAAGAGAGCGAGGTAAGCGAAACAAAACTTAAGCTGCGCTATCACGTAAGTGAGATTCGCCTCCTCGTGGCCCACGGGGGCGCCCGCGCTCACGCTCTCGATCATCCCGAGCAACCTCGCATTCTCCCAAAGATCGAACCCCCCGGTGGCCAGCCCCCCGGCAAGCCCCAACCAAGCCAATGCCCCCGCGCGGTCGCGCGCCAGCTCCGCCATACCGACAAAGAAGCAAAGGTAGAGGATGACAAAGACATCGTCCCACGCAAGCGCCACCGCGATTCGCCTGCCCGACTCGTCGAGCAGACTCGTGAACGCGCCGGCCGGGTAGGGCATCTCGATCAACCGTGCCCGCTCGCCAATCGGCAGCAACACCGCTACGATGATCCCCAAGACGAGCGCCGCACCATAACCCCCGAGAGACCCGAAACGCAAAAGCGTGGTGCGACTAGAGCTCATTCGTGACCCGCCGGCGCCGGTCGTAGTAAAAGCGCCCGCTCGCGCTGGTCAGCAACCGCTCTTCCGCGTCCCTGATCTCCGCCCTGACCGCCGCAAAGCGCTCCCTCTCTTCCATTATTTCGGCCCGCGCCACGATCGGCACACCCGTGCGACATGGCGAATGGTATTCGATATGAAGCTCGGCGGTGAGGACGTACGTTCCCCGCGCAAAAAAGACCGCAGCACACATGGCCTCGTCCAGCAGCACCGCCTGCAATCCCCCATGCACTACTCCCGGAGCTCCTTGGAAGCGTTCGTCGAAGCGGTAGGGGCAAACCACCGCCGCTCCATCCCTGAAGAAGCGAACGCCCATGCCCGCGGGATTGCGAGGGGAACAGCCAAAGCAGCTCTTGGGCTCGGGAAAGACGAGCTCTTCCAGCTTGGCCTCCGGGCCCTCCGGGGTACCCTTTCCTTGCATCTTCACACTCTCTCTATGATGGTACTGATACCCATCCCACCCCCGATGCACATGGTAACCAACCCCGTGGCCAGATCGCGCCTCTCGAGCTCGTCGAGAAGCGTCCCGATCAGCATCGCGCCGGTCGCTCCCAAAGGATGCCCGAGGGCTATGGCACCTCCGTTTACGTTTACCCGCTCCGGGTCGATCCCCAGGTCACGAATGACCTTGAGCGGTACCGCGGCGAACGCCTCGTTGATCTCCACTAGGTCGATGTCCGCGATGGACATCCCAGCCCGTTTGAGGCAGCGCTCCGTAGCGGGGCCGGGCGCAGTCAGCATTATCACCGGCTCCGCTCCACAAGTGGCCATGGCGCGTACGCGGGCCCGAGGCTTTAGCCCGTGCTCGCGCGCATACCTCGGGCTCGCCACCAGCACCGCCGCCGCGCCATCGACAATGCCGCTCGAGTTTCCCGCCGTATGCAGATGCTCGATCTTGCCCGCCCGGGGATAGGTATCTAACGCCTTCTGATCGAAGCTTCGGGTGTCGTTCTTTTGCACGTACGACCCCAACTGCACGAAGGAAGGCTCCAGTTTCGCTAGCCCCTCCAGCGTCGTCTCCGGCCGGGGATGCTCGTCCTTATCGAGCACGACCCTGCCTTCTTGGTTCGTGACAGGCACCAGGCTGCGGCGAAAGCGCCCTTCCTCCACGGCTCGCTTGCATTTCATCTGACTCTGCCACGCAAAGCGGTCGAGATCCTCGCGCGTGAACCCCTCGAGAGTGGCGATGAGATCCGCAGAAATCCCCTGGGGCACCAAGGGGTACATCTCTCTCAGATGGCGGTTGTGACCGTCTAGGCCGGCCCCATCCGAGCCCATTGGCTGCCGCGACATGCTCTCCACCCCGCCCCCCACGACAAGATCCTGCTGGCCCGACATCACCCCCATGAAGGCGAAGTTCACCGCTTGCTGCCCCGAGCCGCAGAAACGGTTCAGGGCGACTCCGGTCACCTCGGTCGGCCAGCCAGCGGCCAGCACCGCCATGCGGGTGATGCATCCGCCTTGATCCCCAGCCTGCGTCACGCATCCGGCTACCACGTCCTCCACATCGGAAACCTCGAAACCGACCCGATCGACGAGGGCCTTCAATACCTGCGCGAGAAGTTCCTGCGGATGGATCTCCGCCAAAGCTCCCCTGTCCCTTCTTCCCCGGCCACGCGGCGTGCGAACAGCATCCACGATCCATGCCTCTCCCATAGAAACGCTCCCTTCCGGCAAGAAAATGCGCCTGCCCAATTACTGGCGACTACTCGTAAACTAAACCCTGGCTTACCCACTATTGCAAGGAGCCTCCACTCGCCATTGCGGCGACGGCTTCAGAAGACCGTGCCTATAGAGAAGTGCAACTGCCCGATCGATTCCCCGCCCCGGCGGTCCAACTTGAATCCGTAATCGAGACTCAAAGGCCCTATCGGCGTCATAAAGCGCAAGCCCGCCCCGGCGGCACGGCGAAAATCACCCAAACTCACCGACCTCCTTGCGAGGTACAGACCACCGGCATCCAAGAAGACGGCCCCATGGAGAGCTCCCAGTAGAGGAAACCGCAGCTCGCTGTTCAAGTTGATCAAGAGATCTCCCCCCTGCGGGCTTCCCAATTCCCCGTGCGGGCCGATCTCGTTTTCGCTGAAACCACGCACCGACGTTCGCCCGCCCAGAAAGAACCGCTCCCGAATCGGCACCTCACCACCCGCCCCGAGCAATCTCGCGTAACCGAAACGCGCCGAATACATTCCCACCACTCCTCCTCCCAAGGAAAGGTAATGCGCGTGCTGGGCGTTGAGCTTCACGAAGTGAATGTCGGAACCCATCGCCGGGGCTCCATACCTCACCCTTACGCTCTCGAAGAGCCCCCTGGTGGGCACGAAGACGTCATCGCGCGTATCCAAAACCGTGAGCGGATTGAACGTCACCTCCCTCAGCCGGCCTTCGTCTCTGGCACTCAACCGGGCGTCCGGGGACACGTCGAACACCTGTCCATCCTCGAACTCGAGCTGCCAGGTGGTAGTGATTGCCGACCCCCACCTCCGCTCCGCGCCCGCCAAAACGGTGACCCGCTCGACGCTGAATTCGTCCACGTCCCGCTCGCTTCGAACCGGGATCACGTTGCCAAGGAGAGTAAACCTGGAATCCAGAGCCCTGGGGATTCTCACACCCGCGTTGCCCAGGTACTCGTTCGGAACGAAGCTAGCCGCGTCGAACCCCAAGTCCCCACGAAGCGAGACCCGCCGCCCGCTGCCCCGAAAGTTCCCGTGCGAAAGCTCCGCAAAGCTGCGAAGCCCGTCTCGCGTGTTGTACCCCGCACCATATTCGAGATTGCCCGCAGGTCTTTCTCTGACCGTCACCAAGATGTCTCGCGCCAACGGGTCGGAGGTCACGGAGTCCCGTAGCACTTCGAGCGTCGCGCTACGAAACAATCCCAGACGATAGATGTTCTCCTCCTCCTCTCCCAACTTCTTCCTGTCGAGCGCTTCTCCGGCTTCGAACTCGATCTCGCGTCGCACGACCTCGTCCCTAGTGAAACTGTTACCTGCGATGGTAATCGCCCCGACGTGGAAAACCGGCCCGGCTTCGACGCGGGCTCGCAACCTCATCGGCCGCCTGTCGCCGGCAAGTTCCCCAGGCTCCGCGATTACCTTCACGCGAGCCTGCTCGTGCCCCATTTGGCGAAGTTGCCCCAAAATGAAGCGCCTTAGCGTCTTGCTGACCTCGTCGCTGTAGGGAAGCCCTACCGCTACCTCCTTGGGTAGCCTCAGGGCCTCTTCTTCGATCTCCCCTGCGATCTCGATCGCGCTTACGAAATAAAGGGGGCCCTCCTCGATCTCGACGACGATATCTACGCTCTTGCCGTCGGCAGCGAAACTCAGGCTGGGCTGGAGGCGGGCTTCGAGAAATCCGCGCGCGCGGTAAACGCCAGCCAAACGCTCGATTGCGGCATCTACCTCACCCTGGGAAAACACTGGCTTTCTGAGACCGAACAAACGTGGGCCCCCCAAGCTCAGCGACCGCCGCAGCACGTTCGTCGGGAGCCGAACGTTCCCCTCGAATTTCACTTCCCCGATCGTTACTCGCGTCCCCTCCTCCACCCGGATGACAACGCAGCGCTTCTTGCCGCGCGTAAGCTTCGCCTCCACTTTGGCACTGGCGAACCCCTCCTCCCGATAGGCGGTTTCGATCCTGCGTGCGAGCTCTCGCCAGGTTCCAGCCGTAATGACCGGTCTGCGGTAGACATTGATCAGCTCCAGAAGCTCCCGGTCGCCCATGGCTTTATTGCCCTCGATCTGCAGACACCACGGTTTTCCAGCAGCGATCGTGAAGGAGAGCGTTCCCCTGGTCCCGACCAGGGGTTCGAAATGCTCTTCCACCTCCGCGTCGAAATACCCCCGGCGGCGATAGAAGTCCAAGAGCTTCTCGCGGCCGGTCCTCACGTCCTTCTGTCTCAGCCTGGCCCGCTCTCGAATGGGGAGGAGACGGCGCAGGCGCGTTGCGGAAAAAACCGGGTCACCTGAAAACTTCACTTCCTCGACGATCAGCGGGGCGTTCTCGACGATGGAAAGCAATAGCTCCGATCTCGCTCCGTCGCCGTGCAGCACCTGGGCTTCAACTCTTGCGTCCTCGAACCCTTCTTCCTTGTAGAGCCGTCTGATTCGCTTCACTGCGTAAGCAACTCGCTCCTCGGTCAGAAGCTCTCCCGGCTGGATCCTGGCCTCCCTGCGAATTTTCCGGGACGGGATGGCTCTGTTGCCAGACGTCTTTATTCGGCTAAGTCTGGGTATCGGCTCCAAGCTGAAAGTTACCTCGGCACCCGCAGCGGTGATGCGGTAAGAGCCATCGACCCGACTGAAGATAGCCTTGCGCCTCAAGAGAACGAGGCTCTTTTCCAGGAGACTCTCCTCGAACACCTCGCCTTCCTTGAGGACGATGGACGCCCGCAGGCCACCTAGGTCATGCTCCACACCCGCAAAAATTATCTTCGCGACTCGGATCGGCTGCGCGTCGAGCCTATCCTCGGCTCGAGCCGGCGAGCCGAAACTCCCGAGCAGAAGGCAGACCAGGATCGCGACCAATCCGAGCTGGCGCCCTATCGCCGCCGGCGCGAGGTGGGGTGCCCGCCGCACGCAGTTGTGCCCGAGGTCGCCAGGCGCCATTACCGCACCGGCATGCGGCTTCAGCGGTTTCCCCCGAGGCGGGGAAAGTCCATGAACCGATGGCGAAATTTTAGGCCTCCGCCGAACGCACCCGCACGGGTCTTGGTCTCGCTCTGCCAAGAGCCTTGAAGGAGCAAATCCGGGGTCAAGCGATACTCGAGGCCGAATTCCCTCGACCTTTCGCTTCCCAGGGTCGTCGACATCTTGGCGGCAAGGTCGGCGCTCAGGCTTTTGGTCGCCGTCACGCGGGGCTCGAGCCGGCCGGTAGCCGCCGACAAGGTCGGGGCCACGTCGAGGCGGTCAACCGGAAGCGCTCCCACGACCTCCTTTTCGATTCCCTTGCCCACCGGGGCGAGCGCGAAGAGCTGAGATACCGGTATCGAGGCGTTTCCCTTGCCCAAGCCTGAAGAAGTGTCACCCAAGGCGAGCAGTCTTACAATCTCGTTTTGAGAGAGCGAGGGGTCGTCCGCGCCAAATTTGACACTGTTCTCTTGCGCGGTGCCGCTCACATGAACCCAGACGTGCTGCTCCTCTTCACCGCTCATGACCTCGGTCTCGGCAAAGAGATCGAGGCGGGGGTCTATCTTCTCCATGTCGTTCAGGATCACGACAGCGCTCGAAACGCTGAGGGTCCGGCTCGTAAGGTAGACCTCACCATCGATCGCCTCCAGCTTGCCCACGACAATGGGCCTCTCGCTCGTGCCCAAGATTCGGAGATCCGCCGCAAGCTCGACGCTCGCCACGTTGTTGTCGACGTAGACCCCATCCTCGGCGACCACGTGAAGATCGAGTCCCACCCCGCTTTTCTCTTCGAGTTCGCGGGTGGCAGTTTCGGCGGGTGGCCTGGAAATCAAGTCTTTAAGCTCCACGTTACGGTCGTAGAGGGCCTCGAGGACCTCGATTTCTCCCGACACCACGACATCTCCCCCCTCCTGCGGGCAATACACCTTTCCTCTACCGCTCACCCGCGACTCCAGCCAGGACGGAAAACCTGGCGCGACCCGCTTTGCGGCCCAATCCAACCGTGGGCAACCTTGCAGATTCAGCGTTCCACCCAAAGCCAAGCTGCCCCCGCCCACCCGCGCCGTTAGGCCGCCCAGCTCCACGATGGTGTCCTTTAGAGTGGCTTTCCCCTCGATGCGCGAGAAGGAGACCGGAAGCCCGAAATCGAGCGCACCTCGGCTCACCGCCACTTCTCCCTGGAGATGCCAAAGACCTGCCGCATCCCTTCCTCCAACAGCATCTATTACCATCTGGCCGCTACTCGACACCACCTCCGGCAGCACCTCGAGCAATGCAAGATCTAGGCTGCCGTGGGACCGCAAGTCCAAAGCCCCGCTCGCCAGATCCGCTCTGCCCTCGACACCGAGGCTCCCTCCCTTGCTCACCAGCTCCGCGCCACGCAAAGTGAGCTGCCCTCCCCGCAGATCCGCGTCGAGATCGGATACTTCGATCTCGACCTCGAGACCGCGCGCCATGGTGACCTTGTCGAGTGCTATTTCGCCCGCGAGATCCCCAAGCCGCCAACTGCTGCCCCCCACACGGGCTCGGCCAGTCGCCACAACCCGCACTCCCTTTCGCTCCGAAAACAGAGAAGCAAGGTCGACATCGCGAATCTCGGCTTGGGCTTCCACCTTCCCCTCAACCGAGCGCGCCTCGAGCTTTACCCGCTCCCCCATGAGCCTCCCCGAAACCGTCCAGCCTCTCCGCGACCCCTCGAAGGAGACCTCCGCTGAGCCCTGATCCTCCCCCCCAACCTCGATCTTTGGAATCTCGGCCCTCAAAGTGGCAACCGGGGAGCGCGTGGTCCCTCCTATCTTACCGGATACCGCTGCGGTGCCTCGGAGCGACGGGGTAAAGCTCGACACCACGGGCACAAACTGGATTTCAATACCGCTAGCCGCCATTTCCCCCTCGATGCTGCCGTTCTGCACCCGCAAAGAGGCTTCTACTCCGACCTCCCCGTCGCCCATGTCTCGAACGACGGCTTCCCAGTCATCTCCTTTCCCCGAAAAACTCGATCTCAACGAGCTCACCGGCTGACCCCAAAGCTTGCCCCTTGCGATTTGGGCTTCGCCAAGAACTTCCCACGCCGACCATTTTCCTTTGGCCTCCACTCGACCGCTGATTTCCCCTTCCAGCCCCGCGCCGAGGAACTCCTCGGCTCCCCGCACTCCTCCCAGGGACAGCGCTTCGCCGAGCGGCAGGTCCTCGATCCTCAAAACCAATGCGCTTTGCCCCTCGCTCTCGAAGCTTGCCTCCCCCTGTACGGAGAACCTGCCGCTTCCGACCAACCCCCAGATGCCAGTGCTCTTCACCCTGTCGCGATGCACTTCGAAGCCGCCTCCTACCCTCGTGAGCGGGATCCGGCCGAGGCGCAACTCTCTGCCGACGAGCGCCCCCGCAACGCGCGGCTCGTCCAACAGACCCGTCACGCTTCCCCTTAGCCGGATGTCTCCCGACCAATCGCTTCCAAGAAAACGCGAGGCCGGCGCTATATCAGAAATTACGGACGTCAGCCTGCCACGCAGCGCCTCGTGCGGGCCGATGCGGAGGTCCGTCCTCAACCACCCCCTTTTTTCACCCGAGGACCGCACAGCCACTCGCCACCGATCGGCTTCTCGCTGCTCGGCCTTCAACCGAAACGCGATTCGCTCCCGTTTACCTCCTCGGCTGAAGCGAAAGCCCGTCCTGCCGCTTGCCCGGGTTTGAGCCTCGCCCAAAACCCCTTCGGCCTTGGCCCGGCCGAACGACTCGACGAAGAAGCCCGCACCGGTTAACCTGTCCGCCGCTACCGCTATCCCCTGCCACGCAGCGCGCACCTGCCATCTGTGGGGTTCGCCCAGGGTGAGGCGCCCGGCGGCTTTGGCGCTGCCCGCACCGACTTGCAAGCTCGGAAACTTGAGGAAAAGCGCCTTGCGGCTCCCCTCGATCGAACCTCGGAGGGTCCCGATGCCGTAGCCCCCCGAGCTGATCCCGCTGATAAGCGTAACTCCAGCAAACCTGGGCTCGCCAAAATTTCCCCTTACGGTACCCTCGACCATGACCGCACCGAACCCGACGGTGTTCGGAAGCACATTTCTTAGCCAACGAGCCCTCTCGGCATCGGCTCGGCATCGCAGCCAAATGGACAAGTTACCGTGAGGCAATTCGATGGTCCCGGCCGCGCGAGCACCAACACCGGTGCCCGAGATTCTCGAGTTCACGATCCGCAAAGCGCTTCGCTCTACCCTCGCGGCGATCTTCGCGCGCCCCTGTACAGTCCGCCCCTCGAACCCGACCTTTGCCGCATCCACTCTGAGGCGTACATCGCCTGAGCGGCCATCGAACGATGCGCTTGCCCGCGAAAACTCGACCTGGCGGCTTCCGCCGGCATCGGCCAGACGCCCCTTTAGCGAGGTCACCGAGGCCGCGACGACAATGCCGATCCCTATAGCGCCGCCGCCCTTCCGCGCCTCGAGCAGCTTTTCCCCCTGGCGCAAATCGAGCTCGACGCCACGAACCAGGACGTCGGCGAAGATGGTGCCTGCCCGCAAGGACCTCCATGGGTCGAGGCTGACTTTGGCTCCCTCGACCAGCATCAGGGGTCGCTCGGGCTCGCCCACGCGAAGCAGCCGCAAGTGCAAGCTTAGATCGAGCGGGTCAAGAACGACGTCTGCTACTGCGGTGGGCGCGACGAAGGCCTCTTCGATTGCATCGCGGATCCTAGCAGCGGCGATGCGTTCGAGCCTGGGCCATAGGAGAAAACCCGCGAGCACTACGCAGGCAGCAGCCAAACCGATGGCCGCGCTCCAAGCGGCTACCTTTCTCATCCGTCCCGCCGCTCCCTCGATCGGTGCCGCATCCTGCGCCCGCAAGCCATGATCCGTCTCCATATGCGAACCCTCTGGCTCGGGCAACTGGACGTGAGCACAGGGCAGGTGTTTGACAACCGAGAGAAGCGGGCACTATGAGTTGTTCTATGAGACGCGGGCGCGCAAGCGCACTCTGGGAGATGGGTGGGCTGTCGGCCTCGTCGGGCGGCTTCTCCCGAGGGCTTATCGCACTAGGCGGGATCGTGCTGGTTGCAGCCGAGAGCGGGCGCCACCTACTGCGCGGCAGGATCGAGTGGCGGCCTCTCTTGGCACAGCTCGAGCAGGTCGGTGTCAAGTCTCTTTCCGTTGTGAACCTGACCGCCATCTTCGTCGGCATGGTGATGGCTCTTCAACTGGGCACCTTCCTCGCCAAATTCGGCGCGAAGATATTCGTTAGCCGCATAGTGGGAATCGCGCTTGTGCGCGAGCTAGGACCGGTGCTTGCCGCTCTCATGCTGGCCGGGCGGGTTGGGGCTGGGATCACGGCCGAGTTGGGTTCCATGAATGTAACCGAGCAGATCGATGCTCTGCGCGCCCTGGGCGCGAACCCCATCGTCAAGCTCGTCCTCCCCCGAATAATCGCCCTGGTTATCATGCTTCCCCTCTTGGCGGGGCTCGCTGACGTGATCGGCATCGCCGGCGCGTACGTTATCGCCGTAAACGAGTTGGGCGTAAGCGGTGATTTCTACGTGAGCTCGATGATCCAGTACATGACCCTCGCAGATGTCTTGAGTGGGATCGGAAAAGCAGTCTTTTTTGCCCTCATCATCGGCTTTATCGCTTGCTACAATGGTCTCACTGTGACGGGTGGGGCAGATGGTGTGGGACGGGCCACGACCTCGACGGTCGTGGCTTCCTCGATCTCGGTCCTGGTAGCCGACTTCTTTCTCACCAAGCTTTTCCTCTTGCTCTAGAGCACGATGACGAGAGCGGGAAACGAGGCCATTGTGCAATGCCTGGGGATCGAAAAGTCGCTGGGCGGCGTGCCGGTGCTACGGGGTGTAAATCTGACCATACATCGAGGAGAGACGATGGTGATTCTGGGTGGGAGCGGTTGCGGCAAAACCGTCCTGCTCAAACACCTAAATGGCCTGTTGAAGCCGGACGCGGGCGAGGTGTTGTTCGACGGAGTGGAGATAGGGGGCTTGGGTGAGGAAGCTCTGACGGGGATCAGACAAAGAATAGGAATGTTGTTTCAGGGGGCAGCGCTTTTCGATTCTCTTACGGTAGGTGAAAACGTCGCCTTTCCGCTGCGCGAGCGGCGGCGCATGGACGAGCGCGGGATTGCGGCCAAAGTAAGGGAGACACTCGAGCTCGTCGGGCTGCCCGGTGCCGAGAATATGATGCCGTCCGAGCTAAGCGGCGGCATGCGAAAACGGGCGGGCTTGGCGCGCGCTTTGGCCTCGCAGCCCCAGGTAGTGCTTTACGACGAGCCTACCACTGGGCTTGATCCCGTGGTGGGAGCGCGCATCAACACGCTGATAAAGGGGCTGCAACGTAGGCTCGGCCTCACGTCCGTGGTGGTGACCCACGACCTGCAAAGCGCCTTTTACCTGGCGGATCGCCTGGCCTTCCTGAACAACGGCGTGATCGAGGAGGTCGGCACGCCGCTAGAGATCAGAGCCTCTGCCAGACCGGCTCTCCGGGAGTTTCTCTCGGCCACCCCTTCTCTCATTGCGCAGCTTCCATGAAACGTCCTGCCAAGATTGCGAGGCTTTCGGTCACATATGCAAAACACGCGCACCCAGTTGATTAGAGTGGGCCTTGTGGTCGCCGGCAGTCTCATGGCCATCGGGACCGTGCTGTTCCTCATCGGCCAGCAGCAGCGCCTTTGGGAGCGCAAGGTCGAATACCGAGTCCGCTTTCTTCGCACCAACGGGCTGCAGGTAGGTGCACCGGTAGCCCTTACTGGCGTGACGATCGGCTCCGTAAGCAGCATCGACTTTCCCGACAATCCGTCGGCGCAATTCGTGGTCGTGACTCTTTCGGTTTCACGTCGCGCCGCTGCCAGGATCAAACTCGACGCGACCGCCTCGATCCGAACCCTCGGTCTTTTGGGGGACAAATACATCGAGCTTTCCGCCGGGAGCCTGGAGTCGCCTTCGCTTGCGCCAGGGGCTTTTCTGCGGGCCGTAGATCCAGTTGATTACGAAGCGGTTCTCGGACAGAGCGGCGACATCGTGAGCAACATCATCGAGGTCACGAGCATCATGAAAAGCGTTCTTCGCGCGATCGAGCAAGGGGAGGGGTTGCTGGGAGAGATTCTTCGCAATCGCGAGGCCGGCAGCGAGGCGCTGGCGAACTTCAGCCGAACGATGGAAAATCTGGAGCGCAGCACCCGCGCGCTCGCGGCCATAGCCGAGGAGGTCGAGAAGGGCAAGGGCGTCCTTGGAAGCTTGCTCAAAGACGATGAGGCGCCAAAGGAGATTTTAGCCCGCCTCGACCGTGCGTCCCGCTCGATAGAGGAGATGGCGAATCGGCTGACCCGCGCGCAGGGGTTGATCCCGCAGCTTCTCGAGGACGAAGCCTACGGCCACAGGCTAGCCGGCGACCTAGCGCGCGCCCTCGAAAACTTGGCTGACGTGGCTGAAAAGATCAACCGGGGTGAGGGAACGGCGGGTCAGCTCGTGAACGATCCCACCCTCTATCGGGACGCTCGCAAGCTGGTGTCGGACACCCAAGGGAGCTGGCTTTTTGGCCTTTATCGCAACCTCCAGCGGCTGTGGCCATTTCGCGCCGACGCGGAGCGTCACGAGGCTTCGTCAACCCTGACCGACTAAAGCGAAGGGGGCTCCCCCAGCGCTCATCCACACCCGCGCTTGCAAGCCCTCGTACCCCAGAAATGATATCGATTCTGCGGGCGAAGGTAGCCGCATTCGCGGTAGAGGGCGGGTTTTTTCGCCGATTCGGCCCGGAGAGGGCGTGCGGTTATCTACCGGCCCCGCGGCTTCTAGTTAACAGGTTATCCACAGCCACCGCCTCACCTCCCCGCCGCCCATCCGCTTCGCGCGATGGGCGGCGGACGCCGGTTCAGTTTCGCTTAGCCGCGCTGGGACCGACCAACCCGCGCAACACTCCCAACGCGGTATCGATCACGCCGCTTCGCCCGGCCCGCACCAGAAGCTCGTACAGCTCGCGCGCCTGCCGGTCGGTCAGAACCGACCGCATCCGCGTGACGAAGTCTCTCGCCCCTCCGGCTTTCGCATCTTCTACCAAAACGGCAGGCGAGATGTTGAAAGAGGCCGCCAGACGGCTGATCTGCTCATGATTGAACCGCAGTTTCGGTTTCCTTTGCCTCATGAGCTTCTGATAGTTCGACGGATCTAGGCCCATTCGCCGCGCCATCTCCTTCTTGCTCAAGCCGTGCCGCTGCCGCAAGGACTCGATGTTTGCCGCGATGAGCTTCCCCAAATCCGCCGTTCCCCGCCCAGCTCTAGCCGTCCCCTGCTTTGCCGTTGCCATCCCTGCTCCTTACCTCCGAACGCTCAATGTCACCACCACTCGTGCAAAACGCCCACAGTCACGCGAAACCTAATTGGCTCGCAACACTCAGTCAAGCCATCGCGCGGTGCCCACCGTCGAACCATCGGAGAATGCCCCCCTGCGGCGCCGCACCACGGCGCCGGTTTTGTGAATTAGCTACCGCTTGGCGATCCGAGGTAGTCGCGGGGGGCGGGCCAGAGCTCACCCGGGGAAGCCGAAGGCCCGTCAGACGCTCGCTTCCGGCCGGTCTTTTGTGGCGATTACCACCGTAAACAGAGAGTATGGGGACATCTTGAATTTGCGCTCTATGCTTAACGGCGCCCCGTCCAGCACGTCGTGCAAGCGCAGCGTGGACGTCCAACCCAGACGCCGCGTGATCGGATCCGCCAGCGGAACGAGCGACCGCAACACCCTGCGCTGCGTGCGAAAATGATTGATGAGAACGACCTTTCCACCCGGGCGGCACACGCGACTGGCTTCCCGCATCATCCGTGCCGGGTCCGGCACCACGCTCGCCACGTGAAATCCGGTCACGTAATCGAAGGAGTTGTCGGGGAAACGCAGATCCAGGGCATCCATCTGAAGCAAGGAAACGTGGCGCCATCGATTGACCTGCGCCTTCCTGCGAGCGAGCTCCAGCATCTCGGGCGCTAGGTCGATCCCGGTAACGTGGCAATGGAACGGGTACGCGCGAAGTGAAAGCCCGGTCCCCACCCCGATCTCTAACACACGCGCTCCCGGCTCTATGCAAAGCGACTCGATCACACGCGCTATCCGGGAAGAGAAGACCGGGCGAAAAAGGTAATCGTAGACCCGCGAGAACTCGTAGTAAAGTTTACTCTCGTGGGGAAGGTGTACCGCTACCGGCCGCATTCCCGGCTCCCAGCCCCCGCGCTACCCTCCAGCGCGACAGCGCACGTCCCAGCGTTCGCCCCAAGCTTGCGCCGGCGGTCGGCGCTCAAGCCGCCATCGCGCCCCACCCTGGCCCCCCTTTCCCACCTCTAGGCCGCGGTGGCCCCGCGCAACTGCCGCTTCAAAACAACTATGTCGTGCTTGTTAAAACGCCACTGTCTGCCCTGCTTGAACGCGGGCAAAACACTCTTGCGCGCCAGCTCGTTCACCGTGTCTGGACTCAGGTCGAGTATGTACGCTGCCTCTCGGCTAGTGAGAAAACGGTCCTTGTTCTCAGTCACTACCATCGCCCCCCTTGCCGGTCTTGGCCGTATAGCATGCAAGGAAAATAGGCGTCAAGCAAGAGGCCCGAAGCCGCCCGTCACCCTCACCCGGACACCCACCTTTTCTTCGAAAAATCAACTGGTTAACCAATCTTCCCTACCACCGGATGACCTGACCGCCTGAAGGTATAACTTGACGCGCCGGCTCCCCCGCCAGTGCTCGACTCTCGGCCGATATACGCAGTCGACTCGGTCGGCCAGCGCGTTCGCCCGATCCGCCATCCCAAACCCAATCGCACGGAGAAACTCGCTCCCGTTTCCCGCTGCGCAAAGATCCAAAATGAGGTGGTTGCCCCCGGTGACGCGCCGGCCCAGTAGGCGAAGACCTCTGGTAAACAACACCGGAGCCGGATTGCCAACACCGCACGGCTCCAGAAGTTCCAGCGCCTCGAGCGTCCTCCCACTAAGTTCGCTCGCTTCCACTTCGACCTCGGCGTTCGACCCTGAGGGTCCCCCGCCTTCCGCCGCGAGATCTCCTACGGCCTCTTCGAACGCCTCCGCGAAGTCGGGAAGGTGTTGGCTGGAAATGGTGAGCCCGATAGCCCCCTCGTGCCCGCCCGCGCGCTCGCAAAGCTTCGCGCACCTTTCCAAAACCCGATTGAGAGGAACGCCTCCGGCGGTTCGCCCCGAGCCGCGCCCCACACCTCCCTCCACCGCGATCACGACCGCGGGGAGCCCGTATCGCTCCGCCAACCGGGCCGCCACGATGCCTGCCACGCCCGGATGCCACCCCTCGGACCACAGGACGATACTCGAGCGCCTCGCACGCCTGGCAAGCTCGTCGTATCGCACCACAGCCTCTTTCAACATAGCGGCTTCGATAGAACGCCGCATCTGATTGTGCCGCTCTAGCTCCGCAGCCAGCTCGACCGCCCGTGACCGATCGTCGGTCGTGAGCAGCTCCAACGCCACCGAAGCGTGCCCGACCCTACCGGCCGCGTTTATCCTCGGCGCGACTTGGAATGCGATGCTCTCGGCGTCGGCAACCTCTATCTTGCTAACGTCGAGTAGCGCTGCGATCCCGGGCCGCAGCTTCTTTCCCATCTGACGAAGACCGAATCTCACCAGTGCCCGGTTCTCCTCCACCAGGGGAGCCACGTCTGCGATGGTGGCGAGCGCCACAAGGTCGAGGTGCTGCCGCAGATCGGCCACCTGCTCCTGCAATGACCCTCGCAGGCGCCTGCGGGTCGCCGCCAAGAGGTAAAAGACCACCCCGGCGGCACACAGTCCCTTGAAAGGGAACTCGCAACCCGCCTGCTTGGGGTTCACGACCGCGTACGCCGGCGGGCGCATGCCGCTAGGCTCGTGGTGGTCGCACACGATCACATCGAAGCCAAGGTGTGTCGCGAGCGGGATTTCCCGCGTGGCGTTGGTGCCGCAATCCACCGTGACCAGAACACCGCCCCCAGCTCGCGCAAGGTCGCGTATGGCATTTTCATTCAGCCCGTAACCTTCGTCCAGCCGATCGGGAATGTAGACTACCGACTCCACGCCGAGGGAGCGCAGAAACAGGAGAAGCTCCGCCGTCCCGGCCAATCCGTCCACGTCGTAGTCGCCGTAAACGACGATCCGCTCGCGATTCCCAATGGCCCGAGCTAAGCGCTCCGCCGCCCTGGGAAGGTCCAGCATGAGCTCGGGCGGCCGCAGGGAAGACCTGAGGGAAGCCTCAAGAAATCCCTTGACCTTTTCCGGTGCAATCCCCCTTGCCGCCAGAATTTTTGCCAGGAGCGAACGGCCACCCTCGGCCGCGACGAGCCCGCCGATTTCCCGCTCTACGCGCGCTACCGAGGAGCGGTCGGGTTCCAAGACCTCGCAACCCTCCCCCACCCTGCCCACCACCCCGCCCAGCGCCACCTAGATCCTCAACGCCTAGGCCTAAAGACCGGTCCTCTTTCGAAGAAGAGAACTACCGGACTTGCGATGAAGATAGACGAGTAGGTCCCGATGGTGAATCCTACGATTAGGGTGTAAGCAAACCCGTGAATGACCCCGCCGCCCAGAACGAACAGCGCGACCAAAACCAGCAGTGCCGTACCCGTGGTAAGGATCGTCCGGCTTAAAGTCTCGTTGATGCTGATATTCACTATCCCGGCCATCGGCTGTCTCCTGAGTTTGCGCATGTTCTCCCGGATTCTGTCCGAGATGATAACGGTGTCGTTCACAGAAAAGCCGACGACGGTTAGCAGTGCTGCGACTACGGTGAGGTCGAACTCCATGCGCGCGACCGAGAGCGCGCCCACGGTGATGATCACGTCGTGTGCAAGTGCGACAGCCGCGCCGAGTCCGAACCGCCACTGAAATCTTACCGCGATGTATATGCCCATCATGATAGTGGCAAAGGTCACCGCGAGGATTGCCTTCTGACGCAGAACCTTACCGACCCTCGGTCCCACGCTCTCGGTGCGCAACAGCTTGAAGGCGTCGGCACCGAACTTGGCCCTGAGGGGCCCCACCACGCTCTCCGAGATTCCTTGCAGCGCCTCGTCGGTCTGAGGAAGACGCAGCAAATACTCCCCCTCGGCACCGCCGAAATCCTGCACCACCACCGTGTCGAACTTGGTGCCTTTGAAAACCGAGCGTATCTCACCGACCTTGACCGGCTGGCGAAACCGCAGATGCAGCAGCGTCCCGCCTGCGAAATCCACTCCGTAGTTCGGCCCCCCCTGGAGGACCAGAGATAGCACGCTGATTGCGATCAGCGCGGCGGAAAACGCGAATGTCCATCCCCTCAGGCGAACGAAATCGATCTTTGTCCCAGGCTTGATTATTTCAATCATCTATCCTCCAAGTGCCAAGCGCAAACGGCCCGCCTAACGGAAGGCCCGCGATTCCTCCCCCGACCACGGGCCTCGCGTTGGTAAGAGATGCCACCAAGAGCGTCGCCATCCCCATCAGATACTAACTGTATCGAGCCGCCGCCGCTGCAAGAGATAGTCGTAGACTATGCGCGTGCCCACGACGGCGGTAAATACGCTGGTCACGATTCCGATGCACAACGTGACCGCGAACCCCTTGACCGGCCCGGAGCCAAAGTTCAACAGGATCAACCCAGAAAGAAAGGTCGTTATGTTGGAGTCGAGGATCGCCGGAAGAGCGCGCTCGTAGCCGGCCTCGATCGCCGCCCGGGGGGTCTTGCTCTGCCTCAGCTCCTCGCGAATGCGCTCGTTGATGAGCACGTTAGCGTCCACCGCCATCCCGAGCGTGAGCACGATGCCGGCGATGCCTGGAAGGGTGAGGGTCGCCCCGAAGACGGCCAGGGCCGCAAGGAGGAAAAAGACATTCATTACGAGCGCAAGATCCGCCAACACGCCGGCGAGCCGATAATAAAAAATCATGAAGGCCACCACCGCAGTGAAGCCTACCGCAAAGGAGAAGAGACCCTGGCGGATCGAATCACGTCCCAGAGTCGGACCCACTGCGCGTTCCTCGGAGAGCGTGACCGGGGCCGGTAGAGCGCCTGCCCTGAGGACGATCGCCAGGTCGTGCGCTTCGCGAACATCCGCCAAACCGTTTATCGTGGCCCTGCCCCCGCCTATCCGCTCCCTGATGACCGGAGCCGAATAAACGGTATTGTCCAGAATGATGGCCAGGCGACGCCCCACGTTGGCGCCGGTGAGTTCATCGAATATGCGAGCCCCCCTGCTGTTGAGGGTCAGGTCGACCGATGGGCCTTCGAGCTGAGTGCCCGGCCGGGCCCTGGCGTCGGCGATCACTTCCCCGGTCATGAGAACCTTCTTCTCCACCACATAAGGGAGGTGCCTGTGAATCTGACCGGTCAGGGGATCTCGCTCCTGGCCGTAGATCACCTCGGTGCCGGGCGGTGGCTGGTCCGGGGACCCGGAGGTCGCCAGCAACTTGAATTCGAGTTGTGCCGTCTTTCCGATGAGTTCCTTGGCCCGTCCCGGGTCCTGAATACCGGGAAGCTGGATGAGTATGCTCTCTTCTCCGCTCCTCTGAATCACCGGCTCGCGCACCCCGTACTGATCGACGCGGTTGCGAATCGTCTCCAGGGATTGTTCCACCGCAAACTGCCTTATTCTCTGCGCTTCCCGCCCCTCGATCCCCAGCACCACTTCGCTCGGCTCGGTCGCTCCGTCACTCACCTCCTGCAGGGTCGGAAAGCGATCGGCGAGGATCTCGCGCAACTCGCCCACCTTGTCCGCGTCGAGCAGCTTCACGTGCAGTCGCTGATCCACGCGTTTGATCGAGACTGTAGCCAGCTCCTTGGCGCGGAGCTCGCGCTTGAGATCCTCCCCCATCCCGCTCAACGCGTTTTCCAGGGCCTTTTCGACCTCGACGTGCAAGATGAGGTGTATGCCCCCCTGCAGATCGAGCCCGAGCCTGATTTTCTCCTTGGGGAAAACCGCTGGCCACCAGCTCGGAAGGGGCTCGACAAGTGACGGTATCAGAAACAAGGAGCTAACCAGCACTAACCCAATCACCAACCAGATGCGATAGTGAAGCTTCATTTCTTCTCCTTGGCCTCCCCCTTTCCTCCGCTGAGGACCGCCGCCACTTGCGCACGCTCTATCCGCACCCTGACATTCTGCGCGATCTCCACGGTGAGCACTCGATCCTCCAAGCCAACCACCCGACCGTGCAGCCCTCCGGTCGTGATCACTTCGTCGTTCTTTTTTATGTTGGCCACCATCGTGGCGTGCTCCCTGGCCTTTCTTTGCTGCGGTCTGATCAGCAAAAGATACACGACCGCGAAGATGAGCACGAAGGGCAGCATCTGAACCAGCACGCCCGGCCCCCTCTCCGCTGGCGCCGGCGTTTGTGCAAACGCTATGTCGAGCATCCCTCCTCCTTCGATTGCGCCCCTTCGACGGCCAGGAATCGGGTGGCGAATGCGGAAAAGGTTCCCGCCCGCACCGCCTCCCTGATTCGGGCCATGAGCCGCTGATAGAAGTGGAGATTGTGTAGAGTAAGGAGGGTAACCGAGAGCGGCTCCTTGCAGATCAGAAGATGGCGAAGATAGGCCCGGCTGAAATGCTGGCATGTGTAGCAAGAGCAGCGATCGTCGATCGGCCCCCGATCCTCGGCATGTGCGGCGTTTCGAATCACCAGCTTTCCCCGACTGGTGAAGAGCTGCCCGTTGCGCGCGTTGCGCGTCGGCAGGACGCAATCGAAAAGATCGAATCCCATCCCCACCAACTGGACCAGATCGGCCGGCGCTCCTGCTCCCATGAAATACCTGGGGCGATCCGCCGGCAGCCAACGGATCGTGGCAGCCGCGGTAGCGTAAGTTTCGGCTTTCGATTCCCCCACCGAAAGACCGCCGACGGCGTAGCCATCGAAACCAAGGGCTGTTATCTCCTCTGCGCTGCGCTGCCTTTCCGCCAAGGCCACGCCACCCTGAACTATTCCGAACAGCGCCTGATCCTCCCGCCGCCTCGCCGCCAAGGACCGCCTCGCCCAAAGGCTCGTCCTATCGACCGCCTCGCGAACCATCCGCGGGTCGCAAGGTAAAGTCACGCAATGGTCCAGAACCATGGCGATGTCAACACCGAGGCGTTCCTGCACTTCGACCATCTTCTCGGGCGTCAACCTCCACTTGCTGCCATCCAGGTGCGAGCGAAACTCCACCCCCTCGTCCGCAATCTTCACCAACTTGGCCATGGAGTGAAGCTGATACCCTCCACTGTCGCTCAGAACCGGCCCCGGCCAGCCGCAAAAGGCGTGTATTCCTCCCAACTCCTCGATTCTCTCGGGGCCAGGTCTTAGCAGAAGGTGATACGCATTAACAAGGATGATCTGCGTCCCGGTCTCCGCGATCTGGCGGGGGGTGAGACCCTTGACGCTGCCGGCGCTGCCCACCGGCATGAACGCGGGTGTGTCGACGGTGCCATGCCCGAGCTCCAAGTGGCCCGCTCGGGCCTCCGACGCCGGATCGACGGCGCTTATCCGAAATCCACGCATCACTTGATGAGCATGGCGTCGCCATAACTGTATAGTCTGTACCCCTGCCAGACCGCTTCCCGATAGGCGGCCCTCACGAGCTCCACTCCCCCTAACGCCATCGCCAGCGCCAAGGGGGTCGAGCGGGGCAGGTGGAAATTGGTAAGCATGCAATCAACGACTCGGAAGCTGTAACCCGGCGCGATAAAGATATCGGTCGAACCCGTGCCGGGAAGGGGCCGACCGTGAAAGCCCGCAGACCCTTCAAGCGCCCGCGTTGTCGTGGTACCTACGGCAATTACTTTGCCGCCGCGGCTCTTGGTCCTCGCGATCGCATCGACCGTCTGCCGGGGAATACTGTAGCGCTCCGCCTGCATCCGGTGAAGCTCGAGCTGCGGCGCCCTGATGGGCGAAAAGGTCCCGACACCGACGGTCAGCGTCACGAACGCCACCGCCACACCGCGGTCGCGAAGCCGATCGAAGATGCGCGTGGTAAAGTGAAGTCCGGCCGTTGGCGCCGCCACAGCCCCCTGCACCCTCGCGTAAACGGTCTGGTAACGTTGCGCATCTTGTGCGATCGGCGGGCGCCTTATATAAGGAGGAAGAGGGATTTGGCCTTGTCGTGCCATCGCCGTGCGCACGTCCGTGGGGTGACTGAAGGTAACGAGCGCCCGACCGTCTTGCGCTCTGCCACCCCAGGTACCCCGCAACCCGCCACCAAAATCCAGCTCCTCTCCCCGTTTCATCCCGCGCGCCCGACCGGCGAGACAAAGCCAGGCGGACGCGGCTCCGTTCACCTTCTCAGTTAGCAGGATCTCCACCGCCCCGCCGGTTGCCCGCCTGCCTTTCAAGCGCGCCGGGAACACCTTGGCATCGTTCAGAACGAGCAGGTCGCCCGGTTCAACCCAGCGATCCAAGTTCCGGAAGGTGTCATGGACTACCGCACCCCTGTCACGATCGACCACCATGAGCCTGGACGCATCGCGCTCCGCCAGCGGGAACTGGGCTATCTGGTCCTCGCTGAATTCGTAGTCCAACAACTCCGCCAGCATCTTCGGCGCCCTTCTGCGGCTCAGCTCTGGGCGGTCGGCTGCGCGCCAGACCCTTTGTAGCCGAAAAAGGGGCCCAGCAGATCGATCGGCACCGGGAAGATCGTCGTGGAATTGTTGCCCGCGGCGATCTCGACCAGGGTCTGGAGGTACCTAAGCTGCACCGCAAGAGGATGCGCTTCCAGAATCTTCGCCGCATCCGCCATTCTCTGGGCCGCCTGGAACTCCCCCTCCGCCCTGATCACTTTGGCACGCCGCTCGCGCTCGGCCTCCGCCTGCTGAGCCATGGCTCTGCGCATCTCGTCCGGCAGATCGATGTGCTTGAGCTCCACCAAGACCACCTTGATGCCCCAGGGATCCGTTTGCTGGTCCAGGATCTCTTGGATGTGCGTGTTCACGCGCTCTCGCTCCGCCAGCAAGGTGTCTAACTCGGCCTGGCCGCAAACGCTTCGGAGTGTCGTCTGCGCCAGTTGAGAGGTGGCGAACAGGTAGTTCTCTACCTCGACCACAGCCTTGTTCGGATCCACTACCCGGAAATAGAGCACGGCATTCACCTTGACCGAAACGTTATCCTTCGTGATCACATCCTGCGAAGGGACATCCATGGTGATTGTACGAAGGTCCACCCGAACCATTTTATCGACTATCGGAATGACGTACCGAATGCCAGCTCCTTTGAAGTTGATGAGTCGGCCGAAGCGGAAGATGACGCCCCGTTCGAATTCCTTGAGAACCTTGACGCCGCTAAAGAGAAATACCAGTGCAATCAATACAATCGTAGCCAACGGCCCCAAACCAAACATCGCTCCCTCCTATCCTACCGGTCTGCAGCACTCGTAGAGCCGCCTTAAACACCCCTCGCGCCCCTTTGCAACTACCGCTTAGCCTGCGATCGTCCGCGCGGCGCCGCCACAGCCGCATCCGACGCAACCCCCTCGCCTGGCCTCGGCCCATGCTTGTATCTGCGCTGACAGCACCTCATTCCCCTTGCGGCTGCCGGTCAACCGGCTCCACCTTGAGCACCATGCCCTGAACCCCTGTCACCCTAACCCGCGTTCCCACCTCGAGCTCCCGACCAGCTTCCGCACTCCAATACTCGCCGTGGACCCAGACCTTGCCCCTGGGGGCCAGCTTGACCCGCACCTCGCCAATTTCCCCGAGCAATCCCTCGGTTCCCAAAATCTGGCGCCGGCTTTGCGAACGCACGACGAAAAACGCCACTCCGAGCATGAAGACTCCAACCGTCAGGCCCGCCGCTACGGCAATCGAGCTATCCACTCCCACGGTCGACTCCGGTGTATCAAAAAGCAGCAAAGATCCCAAAACGAAGGACACGATACCACCGATCCCTATGACCCCGAAGCTCGGCAGGAACGCTTCGGTGACGAGGAGAGCGAGTCCAAGCAAGAGGAGGAGCAAGCCCGTGTAGTTTATCGGAAGGACCTGGAAAGCCGCCAGCGCCAATATCAGACATATCGCCCCCGCCACGCCTGGAAAGATGACCCCGGGGTGGGAGAATTCCATGTAAAGGCCGAGCAAGGCAGCCATGAAGAGCAGGTAAGCAATATTCGGGTCGGCTAGAACGTTCAGAATCTTCTGGCCCACGCGCATCTCGAGGCTGGCAACCTCGGGAGGAGACGAGAAATCCAGTTTGACCTTGACGCCCCCCTCCAGCTCTACCTCCTTACCATGCGCCTGCCTGAAAAGGTCCGCGAGGTCGACGGCGACGAAATCGATGACGTTTTTCTCCAACGCCTCCCGCTCGGTTATCGATACGCTCTCGCGAACCGCTTTCTCCGCCCACTCGGCATTGCGACCCCGCCGATCGGCGATGGTCTGACTGAAGGAAGCGGTGAAGTTCTCGACCTTCTCCCGCATGTCCTTGCCCAGAGTCTCGCCGGCCCCGCCCACCGGGTGAGCCGCTCCGATATTGGTCCCCGGCGCCATCGCCGCCACGTGCGCCGCCATGGTTATGAATACCCCAGCCGAGCCGGCCCCCGCGCCGCTCGGCGCCACATAGACGACGATGGGCACCGGCGAGCCGAGAATACTTTTTACCATAGAACGAGTAGAGCTTAGGAGGCCTCCGGGGGTGTCCAGTTGGACCACCAAAGCCAAGGCGCCGTCAGTGAGGCTCCTGTCGATACTCTGCTGGAGGAACTCGGCTACGGCCGGATTGATGGTGCCCTCGACAACGATGCGGTTCACGTGGGCGGCAAAGGTGAGCGACGCAGGCGCCAAGAGCGCCGCCCACGCCCCTGCCGCAAGCGCCCTGAATCTCATCCGGCTATCCCGACCGCCCGCATGACCTCTCGTATGTCTTCCCACACTGCCTGCTTTTGAGAGGGGTTGCGCAGAAGGTAGGCGGGGTGAAAGGTCGGCATGAGAGGTATCCCGCAATATTCCTGCCAACTCCCGCGCACCCGTGTGATCGACACCTGCCCACCCAAGAGGGCCTGCACAGCCACCGTTCCCAGTGCCACGATCACGCGCGGTCCTATCAACTCGATCTGGCGCTTGAGAAAGGGCAGGCAAGCGGCGATCTCGTCCGGTTGAGGGGTGCGGTTCCCTTCGGGTCTGCATTTGACGATGTTGGCTATATAAACGTCTTCGCGCCTGAGCTTCATTCCGTTGGTTATGATGCGCGTAAGAAGCTGCCCGGCTCGTCCCACGAAAGGCTCTCCTCGAAGATCCTCTTCTTCACCTGGTCCCTCGCCCACGAACATGACCTGCGCCCTGGGGTTGCCGACGCCGAACACTATGTGCGTGCGGCCGCCTGCAAGCTTGCAACGTCGGCATCCCTCCAGCGCCTCCGCCAACTCTTCCAAAGTACGAGCCCCTGCTGTCTTTGGCTCCCCGAACAAATCACCCGAAGCGACGAAAGCTCTTGGCCGCAGCCTAGTTCCCGCGCCTTCCCCCGCCACCCCACCGGCTTCGCGCTCTGTCACGGTCCCAGCCTTGCCCGCCTTTTCGGCTGCGCCTGGTGCCCCCAAGTCCCTTCTGCTTATCCGCCTTCGGCTAAGCGGAAGTTCCTCTACACCGGTCTCGCGCAACCACTCGAGGTAGGCGCGCACCCCCTCGGCCAAGGCCCTCACTTCGGTCAAGGGGTCTTGTGCTCCGCCGCCTTTAACGGACATGATGGACGGGCAGGACATGTTCACGAACGCTGCGTGGACCGATCATGTTGATACTCGCCCTTGGCGCTAGTTTGATCCTCGTCCTTCTTTCGCCCCAGGTCGCCCTCGCCTGGGGACCCTTGACTCACCTAACGCACGGGGCAACGGTACTCGATGGTCTTACCACGCTCTCCCCGGCGCTTCAAGAATTGCTCGGCGCCAACCGCATGGCCTACCTCTACGGTTGCGTAGGCGCCGACATCGTGCAAGCGAAAAGATACGCGAGCAGCCTTCGCACTCATTGCCACAGCTGGCACGTCGGGTGGAAAATGCTGGCCGAAGCGGGCAGCGACATCGAGCGCGCGTTCGCGTACGGGTACCTCTCTCATTTGGCAGCGGATGTCTTCTCGCACAACCATTTCGTGCCGCTTCAATTGATCGCGAGCTATCGAAGCCGCACTCTCCTCCACGCGTACTGGGAAGCTCGTTTCGACGCCTTGCAACCGCGAAAGAATCGGGCTCTGCTCGCCCAAGTCTTGCGCCGCCTTTACCCTCAGTGCGATCGACTGATGGAGCGCGTGGTCGAGAGAACCCTGTTTTCCTTCCGGACGAACAAGCGCATCTTCAACTCCGTAATGGCCTTGCAGCGACTCGAGCAGTGGCAGGCTTTGATGCAACGGGTGGGAGAGCGCTCGCGCTATCCCTTGGGGGAGGCTACGGTGGAGCGGTACAACCAGCTTTGCGCGCAAGCGATCGCCTCGCTGCTGGCCAAAGGTAGGCGCGCCCATTGCGTCAAGAGCGATCCGACCGGTGCCCAGAATATTTCGCGCGCCCACGAGATTCGTAGAAAGCTCAAGCGACTGCAGCGACGAGGCCGGCTCGACCAAATGACGATGGCGAGTCTGATCGAGAAATACCTTCCCGAACTTTCGCGCGGACAGCCAGGGACAGAATTGCAACACTGGCAAGTTCCCGGGCCGGGCTAGTTACGAACCCCCGCCACGGGACACGATCGGCCAGGGACACCCGCACGCGCGCCACTGGCGAAGCTTTTCCAGGTAGCGCCCGCGCAATTGCTTGAAGAAGCTGAGGGCGCGAGGCTCGGCATAGTCCCTGTAGGTAGTGCGAAGCGCCCGAAAGGAGCCGCTCTCGAAAAGGAGCGTTACCTCCCCGAACACACCCTCTCCCAGGTAGAGCCGATGGGGCGCCGACTTACCCGATGCGAGAGCGACTTTACCGGCGTCGACGTAACCGGGATCGACATTGACCCGCCGCCTAACCTCGTCGTCCGAGACGCGGGCTAGAGCCCTCTCGATTTCCCGCGCCTCCCACTTTAACGAAACGAGCGATTCGGGGGAGACGAGCGCATCGAAGCCGAGGAATTGCCGGAAGAGGACCCGCCCCATTTCGCGTTCGTAATAATCGCTGTATGACCAGCGGTAGCTGGGCGAGCGCGACCACACGGCACCTATCCGCGCCTCGAGAAGCGCTTGCGCCCGCCGCAACGCCTCTACGTCGCACGCCAGAAGGGCCGCGATCGGAAGGACCGGCTCCGGCCGGGAAACTTTACTTGCATCCCCAAGCTCACCGGCTCCGCCTGCCGCTTCGTGTGGCCTCGCGCACATCGAGCAACCTTACCAGGCGGTCCAACAAAATGTCGGCGATCTCGTCCTTGTCCTTTTTGGGCAGCCGCTGCGGTTTAGCGCCGCGCTCGACGATCGTGACGATATTGGTATCGGAGTCGAAACCAGCGCCGGGCTGGCTGACGTCGTTGGCCACTATCATATCGACGCCTTTGCGCTCCAGTTTCTCCTTGGCACGCTCGTCGACGCTTCCCGTCTCGGCCGCGAATCCGATCAGCACCGAACTTCGGTGTGCCCCGCCGAGCTCGCCCAAAATGTCCGGGTTGGGCTCGAGCCGAAGCGAGAGAGCGGAGCCGATGCGTCTGATCTTGGTCGTGCGCGGCTTCGCGACCCTGAAATCTCCAACCGCCGCCGCCATGATGATTGCGTTGGCTCGAGGTGCAGAAGCTAGCACGGCACGACGCATCTCCTCCGCAGAAAGGACCCTGGTGAAGTTCACGCCCCTGGGAACAGGCAAGGTCGTGGGGCCAGATACCAGATCCACCTCGGCCCCGCGCCGCCTCGCCGCCCGCGCAATGGCGAACCCCATTTTGCCGGAGGAACGGTTGGCAATGTACCGGACCGGATCGAGCGCCTCCCAAGTCGGGCCGGCGGTCACGAGGATTCGCTTGGCGGCGAGGTCGTCGGGCTGGAGCGCGCCGGCCACCTCCTCGACCAGCTCCACCGGTTCCGGCAGCCTCCCCCTACCCTCGTATCCACACGCCAGATCGCCCTCCGCCGGCTCGATCACCCGAAAGCCGAGCTCCCTAAGCCGCCTCACGTTAGCTTCGACCCGGCGATCCTCGAGCATGTGCACATTCATGGCCGGCGCCACGCACACCGGGGCCCTGGTAGCGGCGATCACCGTGGTGAGCAAGTCGTCGGCTATGCCGACCGCGAGCTTGGCAATTATGTTCGCCGTGGCCGGAGCGACGACGACCGCATCTGCCCTCTCGGCCAGGCCGATGTGACCTATCCGGGCTTCCTCGGCCAGGTCGAAGACCGATGTCCCAACGGGGTTGCCAGAGAGAGCCTGAAAGGTAAGCTCGCCCACGAAGTTGCGCGCACCGGCCGTCATGATCACGCGCACGGAAGCTTCCTGCTTGACGAGCAGGCGCACCAGCTCAGCGGCCTTGTACGCGGCAATCCCCCCGCTCACGCCCACGATGATGTTCTTGCCCTTGAAGACGTGTTGGAGCATCCCTCAGGTGCTCTCTCTAACTCGGTCTCTCCGCCCGCCTGATCTCTTCGAGGCCGACCCCCTGGTAAATGAGACAGGCCGCCCCGAGAGCCACTTGCGTGACGAACTGTACCGCATGCGCGAATACAGAATAACCCAGCGCCTGCCCTGGCGAAATACCGTAAATACCGAGCGCCACTTGGCACCCCGCCTGGAAGGTGCCAATGAAACCCGGGGCCGAGGGCGCGGCAACGGCGACAGCGACCCCCACAACAACCACCACGGAACCCCACACAAATGGCACTTCCAACTCCAGGGCAAGAAAGCCCATCCCGAACGAGGCTGCGATAACCCCCCAAAGCACAGCCGACCAACCAGCGGCTTGGAGCAACGCAGCGCCGCTGCCCAAGGCCTGCAACCCGGCCACGAATCCTTCCACCAGCCTGAGCGTCCTGTCCCGTAGGGCCCCGGGCATGCGCGCCGCCACCGCTTCCACCAAACCAAGAGCGATCCGGCTCCTTCTCTGGAGGAGGATAGTCACGAGCAACAAACCCAGCGCCAGCGCAAATGGCACCGATGCCCAGGCCCGCAACTTTCCCGCGTCGGGCAGGGAAACGAGCACCATGCCGAGCATGAAAAGCACGCTCAACATGTCGAACAACCGCTCGAGCAGAGAGCTTCCCAGCAGGCCGGCGAGCGGAATGCCGAGCCAGCGTCCGAGCAGGTAGGGCTTCACCACCTCGCCCGCCCGACCGGGGAGCACCATGTTGCAAAAGCCGATACCGATGGCCGTCGACGAAAAAAGCGGGCCGAGCCTGAATTCACCGAGCGGTCGAAGCAACACCCTCCAGCGCAGCGCTCGTATGTAGAAGGTACCGACACCCAAAATTACCATGGGAACCAGATAAAAGTAGTGAGCTCCGCGCAATGCCGCCGACACCTCAGCCCAATCGACTCCTAGCGAAGCGTACCATAACCCGCTGGCTGAAATGGCGACGGCAGACAAGGCCGCAAAGCTACGGCGCATCGCTCCCCCGGCGCCTCGATCCCCAAAGCGTCAGGCCGATACCCGCCAGCAGGAGCGACCAGCCGAAAGGCGGCCAGAGAGCATCGAGAACCGCTCCGGCTCCGAGCAGACTCAGGTAGACGCCCAATACGACCGCGGCACCCATGCGCCCTGCCTACCCCTCAATCGAGCCTTCTCAGAACGATGGCCACCCGTTCGATGGCCGTCGCCTGACTGAGAACGGCGACCGCCACGAGGCTCGCGGCAAGCAACGGGTGGGCGGGCGTGCAAAACAGGTTGCCGAATATGACGTCAAAGATCGATCCGAATCCCAGCACCACGTACCTTTCGGGCCTTTGCATCATGCCTGCCTTGCAATCGACCCCCAGCGCTGCCGCCCGCGCACGCACGTAGCTAACGAGCAAGCTCCCAACGAGCGCTATCACCGCGACCGGTCCGAGCCAACTTCCCCGGTAAAAAAACCCGAGTCCCGCGTACGGGAAAAGCTCCGCGTACCTGTCCCCCACCGAATCGAGAAAGGCGCCCCGGTTGCTCACCTTACCCGTGGCGCGCGCCATGTAACCATCCAGCACGTCCAGCGTGCCGCTGCCGATGAGAAGCCAGCCGGCCGTAAAGAGCCGCCCGCAATAGTATGCAAGACCTACTAGAACGCTTACGCCGATCTGCACCGCCGTGAGCCAGGCCGGGTCGATGCCACGGCGCACCAGGGCATCGCCCAAAGGCGCCACGGCCTCGGAAAGCCAAGCGCGCAGCCGAAACCCGAGCAGGCCGGTCGCCGTGGGTGCTGCCGCGCCTTCGGGCCGAGAAAATAGGGGAAGGAAATTACGCAGACAAAGATACGCGATCGCCAGTAAGACGGCCAGAGCTAGGGTTGGCCGGCATGTGGGCTCTGCCGCCGGCACCCCTAATTGTCGATCTCGCCACGGATAAACTTCTCTACCCGCTCGCGAGCCAAATCGTCAGCCATCTGGACGGGGGGATGCTTCATGAAATACGCGGAGACACTGTGCAGCGGCCCCCCGATGCACCGATCGCGGGCCAGCCGGCAACACCTGATAGCATCGATGGCCACCCCGCCGGAGTTGGGGCTGTCTTCGACCGAGAGCCGAAGCTCCAGTTCTATGGGAACTCCGGCGAAGCCCCGGCCCTCTACCCGCAGGAAACAAACTTTGTTGTCGCGCTGCCAGGGCACGTAGTCGCTCGGACCGATGTGGATATCCTGGGCGGGCATGCGCTCGGGCATGACACTTTGGACCGCCTCGGTTTTCGAAATCTTTTTGGACCCCAAACGGGTGCGATTCAACATGTTGAGAAAGTCGGTGTTGCCACCCGTATTGAGCTGATACGTGTGCTCGAGCTTGATGCCCCGGTCGGAGCAAAGCTTCGCAAGTGCCCTGTGCACGATGGTCGCCCCGAACTGCGACTTGATATCGTCTCCAACGGCGGGAATGCCGCGGCTCGAAAATCGCTCGGCCCAAACTCGATCCGACACGATGAAAACAGGCATGCAGTTTACGAACCCAACTCCCGCCTCGAGGCACGCCGTGGCATAGTATTCCGTAGCACGCTGGCTTCCAACCGGCAGATAATTGACCAGTACCTCTGCCCCGGTTCTCTTGAGCACTGCGGCGACATCCACGGGCGGTAGCTCGGCAAGTACGAAGGTTTGATCTTCCGGATACTGCAGCATGTGCTCCGACACCCCGTCGAGCACTGGCCCCATCTGCACGGTGACTCCCGACGGAGGTAGCTTCTCGACGATCCTCCTCGTGTTGTTCGGTTTGGCGAAGGCCGCAACCTCGAGTGGGAATCCCACTTTTCGGACGTCGACGTCGAAGGCACACACAACCTCGATGTCCTCCGGCCTGTAGCCGGCCAGGTCGTAATGCATGAGGCCCACATGGTCGGCCCGCGCCGCTTCGCCCGCCTGACGGTAATACTCGATGCCCTGCAGAAGGCTGCTGGCACAGTTACCAACGCCAGCGATGCCGAGTCGTATCTTCCCCATTTTCACCTTCCCCATGCGGCCATGGCCGACGCCACTGTGAAGATACCCTAGCCCGTTCCGTTTAGCACAAGCGTGCGAAAACTCAACAGAAAGCGAGCGGTTTTATAGCCGATAGGTCCCCAGTTGTAAAGTGCGCCTCCAGCCCCTGGGCTTCTCCTGCCCGGGATGATCGCGTCACTTTGCGGCTACTTTTTACGGAAGCGCGAGGGAAAGTCTGGGGGAAACTCTTGACCGGGGTGTAAGCGCTTTGCCTTTTCCAACAGTTGCTCCTCGGTCTCCTCGTCGTCTGGATTTGGGACACAGCAATCGACCGGGCAAACCGCCGCGCATTGTTCCTGGTCAAAGAAACCGACACACTCGGTGCACTTCTCCGGCACTATGTAGTATATATCGTCTTTCAACGCCGGCTTTTTCTCGCCATTATGCTCCCACTCCACCCCACCCTCGTAAATCGCCGTGTTGGGGCATTCTGGTTCGCAAGCTCCGCAGTTGATGCACTCCTCCGTTATCATCGTGGACATTGCCGACCTCCTGTACCCGCTCTTCCTGTTAACATAGGTTACGACGCCAAGCAAAGCAACCGACGCCCGCCCAGACATCGCGCCTATAACGAGCCCAAGAAAGGACCAATGTCAATGGTCGGACCGCTGCATCCACTTCGCCAGTCGGCAAAGCAGCGTGGCTGCGCCGGCCCTAGCTTGACTTTTCGCCGACTTTGGCATTAGGTGGGCCGCAAGTGCCCGTCGGCACTGGTCCGTGCTGGCACTTGAGGAAGCACGGTAACTGCCCGTGAGCAATCAACCCGAAGAAGGCCATTCAAGCTACCCGAGCGGCGCCCCAGGGGCCGGCGAGCGAAACCCGGGCAACTCGGCCGCATTCGATCTCGTCGCCGAGGAATTGGCGCAAGTCGAGCGCAAGATCGGCAAGCTCCTGGCGTCACGCGAGCCCCTGCTTTCGGAAATAGGCTCCTATCTTCTTTCCGCCGGCGGCAAGCGCATTCGGCCTACGGTGGCTGTCCTGATTTTTCGCGCATGCGGCGGCATCGGCAACCAGGACATAGTCGATGTCGCGGTAGCGCTCGAGCTCATTCACTCGGCGACTCTGTTGCACGACGACATCATAGACGGGGGAGGCGTGCGCCGAGGCCAGCCCTCGGCCCTGGCCACCTACGGGTTGGGCAGCACCCTGGTGACAGGCGACTTCCTCTTCAGCAAAGCGTTTCAACTTTGCGGCAGATTCGAGGAGCGGATAGTCGATTGGGCGGCACAAGCATGTATCGCGTTGACCGAAGGGGAGATAATGCAGAGCCGATTTCGGCGCAACCCCAGCGTTACCATCGACGACTACTTGGAAATAATTACCCGCAAGACCGCGTCCCTTTTCTGCCAGGGGGCGCGCGTGGCGGCTTATCTTGCCAAGAGCGACGAGGCCACCGTCGAGGCCATGTGGGAGTGTGGGCTCAACATCGGCATGGCGTTTCAGATAATCGACGACATCCTCGACGTGGACGGGGATAGCCGCGTTACCGGCAAACCCGTGGGAGCGGATCTACGTGACGGGAACCCGTCCCTTCCCGTAGTGCTGGCGTTGGCCCGGGAACCGGCCGTGTATCGGGTGTTCACCCAACCCGCATCCTCCCCAGCGCAGATAGCGGAGGCGCGCTCCCGGATCAGGACCAGTGGGGTAATTCCCATCGCTCGAAAGCTCGCGTCGCAATACGCTGCGCGCGCTCGCTCGTTTCTCCTCGGCCTGCCTGAATCGACGTTCCACCGAGGCCTGACCAACCTGATCGACCTTATCGAAGGACGGCAATTGTAGGGCGGTGTGCCCTAGCCAGTTCCTACGATTCCCTTGGCTTCGCTATTGTAGGGCTCGACCTTCTTGCTCTTGACGTCCACCCGCCAGACCGCGCTCTTGCGCTCGCGCAGGCTCCCCTCCTCCCAGGAAAAGGTGACATAGTAGCTGGATTCGTCCCCCTGCTTCGCGTGCCAGCTCACGCTGGTAACCTCAACCCCATCTTGCTTTCGCTTCTCCACGACCTGGCTGGCACGCTGCTCGAGGGTCACGCCTCCGACATCGGACCCCTTGGCGATGGCAATCGCCTCCTCGCCGCGGCCGGCGTAGGAATCTCGGGTCTGCGACGAAGCCATGTAGAGGATAACGCCGACGATCGCCAGCGAAGCGACTGCAATTCCCACCATGATCCACGCAAAGCCCGCACCCCTGTTACTGTGCCAGACCCTACCCTTCTCCATTGTGTTCGCTACCTCCTTAGTCATACCGTCTGCCGGCGGCGCCAGCCCCCGACCGACCTGCTCGAACCCAAGGGCTGCCGGGCGTCGCCCGAGAACCGTACCAACGCAGGGCACCTGTGGTGACGCGCCGCGCACCAAACCACGTAGAGGATTTTATCCAAGCCAATCTCCCTTGCAAACTCCTGCGGCGAAGTCAAATCCCTCGAGGGTCGATCGCCGATAAGCCGCCTAGCGGATCTGCCTTGACTTGGGGAGCGCCCCCCGAAAGAATTGGCCCATGCCGAGAGACGGGTTCGGCCGAGAGATAAATTATCTCAGGGTGTCGCTCACTAGTCAGTGCAACTTGAGATGCGTCTATTGCATGCCGCTGCGCGCCCTGCCGGATCCCCAGGAACAACGCCCACTCGACCCTGCCGAGATCGAGTTGGTTGCCCGTGCGGCCGCCGGCGTCGGCTTCAAGAAGATACGACTGACGGGAGGCGAGCCCACACTGCGGCGCGACTTGGTCGAGATAGTCGAGCGGTTGGCGCGAATCGAGGGCATCTGCGACCTTTCCATGACGACCAATGGCGTTCTCCTTCCCGGGCTCGCACAGCCGCTCAAGCGGGCAGGCTTGAAGCGCGTCAACATTCATCTCGACACGACCAGCGAGCAAAGACTGCCGACGATCATGCGGTTCGGAACGCGGGAAAGAATTTGGGCTGGGATAGAAGCGGCAGTTCAGGCGGGCTTGCTCCCGCTCAAGATCAACGCCGTGGTAGCCCGCGGCCTCAACGAAGAGGATACGGTCGAACTTGCGGCATTGACGATCGGCCACCCCTGGCACGTGCGTTTCATCGAATTGATGCCACTCGGACAGGGTGCTTGCGCCGAGGTCGCCCGCCAGCGTTATCTTTCGAATGAGGAAACCAGGGCGCGTATCGAGGCGGCCCTCGGTCCCATGACTGCACTGCCGCGCCGTGATCCTTCGAGCGACTCCTGCGACTTTCGGCTTTCGGGTGCGGCCGGAGTGGTGGGCTTCATAAGCCCTGTGAGCAAGCCCTTCTGCGATAGTTGCAACCGCATGCGCCTCACCTGCGATGGCCGCTTTCATCTCTGCCTTCTCAATCGAGATGAAATCGATGCGAGAGCGGCTATCCGTGCCGGGGACCTTGCCGCTCTGCAGCGTCTCCTCGCGCAAGCCGTTCGGTCCAAGCCCACGGGGCATCGTCTGGCGACGGGCCGAACCAACGAAGAGCGCGAGATGTTCGAGCTCGGCGGCTGAACGGCGCCGGCGCGCAACTCTCGCTCTCCGGCGTCACGCGCTTCCTCCTCGAATGGCTCGCAAGGATACCAAGTCGAAGAAGGCCCTCATCGTATCTCGCCGCGCGATGAGGAGAAAGACGGCCAGGATAACGTAGCCTGCGGCAAAGACGAAGCGAAGCTCGGAGCTCGTCGTCACCATTTGGGCAAGAAACAATCCACCCAAGATCGTGGCCTCGAACACCGAGAAGCGCAAATCGGCTATGACGATCACGGCCAGCAACGACTGGGCCGCCGTCAAGAAAACCTCCTCGATCTGGCGACTGTCCAAGATCATGGGCTGCAAGCGACCTGCGGAAAGGGAATACGCAACCGGCAGGGCTCCGATCAGAAGCGTCCACTGGTTCACCTTGGAGGAAATCAAGGTGCCAATACCCGCGTTGGGCTTGCCGCGCAAGGCAAAGAGGATCGCTACGGCGAATTCTGGAGCTTCCGAGGCGAGTGGCGCCAGCCATTGGACCAGAACGAATTCTTCTATGCCAAGGTGTCTTCCGGTCTCCAAAAGCCCCTCGGCGAAAGGCTCGGCCGCCGCCAAAATGGCGCCGCCCGCCAGCAGAAAAAGCCCCACAGTGGCCGCCCGGCGCGCCGCCGGTGGAAGCCGCACGATGAGTTCGGCAGGCCCGTGTATCTCTGGTAGGCAATGCTCGGCGCGAGCCGCTGCCACGAGATAGGCTCCGAAGAGGAGAAAAAGGATCGCGGCGTCGGCCAGGCTTATGGTTCCTTTGACCGGAATGGCGAAGGAATACGCTGTGGCGATGGCGAGAAAGCTTATCTCGGCCAGAAGTGGCCTGCCCAGTTCGAGCGATCTCCTTCCGCTCTTCGCCCAGGCAGCATAAACCACGCTCGCCCAACCGACGCCGATGAGGAGGCGGTTGGCACCGGTCATATTGGCGGTCGCGTACTTGGTATAGCTCGGATCCTGACCGGCCTGCCATGCGAAATACAGATCCACGCTGTACTCCGGCAAAACCGCGATAAAGGCCAAAAACGCGAGCGCCAGAGCCTGCGGAACGTCCATCTCGGCGACCTCTGCCGACCAGGATAGAAGGAAAGCCGCTCCGAGGATAGAAAGACCCGCCGCGGTCGCAACGAACGTCGGCGCAAGCTCGGGGCCCAACGCACGCAGCACCACCCACTGCAGCGTAAGGACCATCGCCGCGGCGAGAGAAGCTACCTTACTGCCCACCGGGAATCGCCCCGTGATCCTCGCCGACGCTCTCTCCCCAGAGAAACTCCGCGAGCGCTCGGCTGGTGAAATCTCTGCACACAATGTCGGCGCCCGCCTCGACGAGCTCGGCCGCGCGATGGGTGGTCGTGAGCGCGGCGCACGCCATGGCCGCCCGCTTGGCAGCGGTAACGCCCGATATGGAGTCCTCTATCACCAAACACCGCTCTTCCTTTACGCCGAGCTGTCGCGCCGCGGTGAGAAAAACCGCCGGGTGCGGTTTACCAAGCCCCACCTCTTCTGCCAGCACGATCGCGCCGAAAAACCCTCCGACCCCCAGCCTCTCCAGGATCAGCTCCACATTTTGACGACACGCGGATGTCGCCAAGCCGAGCGACAGACCACTCGCGCGGGCACGACTCAAGAAGCCCTCGAGGCCGCGGATCGGCTCGATGTGACCCGCCACCAAGGCACGAAAGATCTCCTCTTTGCGCGCCGCCATTTCGCGGATTCGTGCTTCGTCGCCGCGAAGACCCCAAAGATTCACTATTCCCTCCTCGGTACGCCACCCGAATACCTTGCGCCGCAGTTCCTCCTCGCTCACTCGTCTTCCCAGCTCGCGACAGAATCTTCTCCAGGCGCGACGATGAAAAGGATTCGTATTCATGAGCACGCCGTCCATGTCAAACAACACCGCCCCAAAGGCGCAAGCGCGCGTGTCCCTCTTTTCCCTGCTCATCGCAAACGGCGGCCCCAGCACATTTTCAGGCAGCTCTATCGGAAAAGGTGGCGTGGAGCAACGAGCACCTGCGATTTGCGAGCGGCTCGGCCCACACCGCTTTATCCCTCTCGGCACGGCCTGCCACTTGACCGGCCCGCTTTCCCCCCTCGCTGGACACTGCCAGCCTCCTCCCGTTAGACTGCGCTCCCATGGCTGGAAGGGATCGACTCGCCGTTGGCAAGCTGCCGCGTCCGTTGCTGGAGCGGCTGGTTCGCTACCGGGGTGCCGCCAGCAAAAAAGTCCTGCTAGGCCCCGCGATCGGGGAAGACGCTGCCGCACTCAAAACCCCAGCGGGCCACCTAGTGGTGGCCACAGATCCCGTAACCTTCACCGCGGCGCACGCGGGCTGGTATTGCGTGCATATAAACGCCAACGACGTCGCCGTATGCGGGGCTAGGCCACTTTTTTTCCAGTCCTGCATCATCCTTCCCGCTCGCGCGCCCACCTGGGCGCCACTTGCGGCGGCACGGGAGATCCACCGCGCGGCCAGGCATCTCGGGGTCGCCGTCACCGGAGGCCACACTGAGGTCAGTCCCGTCGTTACTCAGCCCGTTATCGTGGGAACGATGCTTGGAGTCGCCAGGCGCCTCGTGCGTTCAGCGGGTGCAAGACCGAAACAACTTCTCGTGCAGGTGGGCTTCGCCGGGATCGAAGGATCCGCCATCCTGGCGCGACAGGCCCCGGCGCGCGTGCTCGCGAAACTCGAGAAAGCCGAACGGCGGTGGGTCGCAAAGAGCCTTGCCGCCCCTCCTATCTCGGTAGTCGACCAAGCGCTTGCGGCGACAAAACTAGGCGCCAGTGCCATGCACGATCCCACCGAGGGGGGGATAGCGGCGGGCGTCCACGAACTCGCCATGGCTTCGCACTGCGCCTTGGAGATAGATCTCGACCGCGTTCTCCAGAGGCCTGCGACCCTGGCGCTTTGCGACTATTTCGGGCTCGATCCCTTGACCCTGCTCAGTTCTGGGGCGCTGCTGGTCGCGATGCCCGAGTCCAAGGCGCGAAATTTCCTATCTTACGGAAAACGAAAGGGTTGGGCGGTCGCACTCATCGGGCGAGTGGGCCGCGGCCGTGGAATCAGGGCTACGAAGGCAGGGAAAAGGGTAACGCTCGCGTGGCCGAGCCGCGACGCAATTGCCGAGCTCGTCGAGGAGGAGTAAGCGAACCATCCGACCGAAAATTTGGATCCACGCGCAAGGTGCCACGTACCTCGAACACAGCCGCACCGGCGTGCTAGCCATCGTTTCCTTGCGCCCCACCGGCGGCGCGGTTCTCGTGCCGAAGCAAAGGCCCCTTTTGTCCCGATCTCAGGCGATCGCGTCGAGGAGCAGACCACGCACGAGGCGCACCGGGTAGTAGGCACTTTCTATCTGGCTGGCCGGAGCTAAGGGAAAGAGTCGTGGCTCGAGCCGCCACCGCGCATAATCGGCGAGCTCTCTGGGGCCCGGGACAGCTTGCGCCTGGGCCGGCGCCCGAAACACTGCTACGGGGAGATTTGCGACCTTCGGCCGGCTGCTGGGAAGAACCGGCATGGCCAGGCGCCTCAGGGCGGGGGTCAAAACCGGCTGGACTCTAGCTTCGACTGCCTCAACCATGCCCGTCGCACTTGCGGCACCCAAGGAGCCGACATGCGGGGTGCTTTGCCCGATGTCATGTCGGCTGCAGCTCGCGTGCCAGCCAAACGATCGCCGCTACTAAGAAGCGGTCGGGGAACTCAGGCTCTGCGATTTCCAAGGTTTAGGGAGCCTGCGGCGTTCGAGCCATGGTCGCTCGCGGGGGGGCCTTGGCCAGGGATGTACGAGCCAGGTGCGCGGCCGCGGCGGGAAGGTGCGAAAAATGCTCGTTCCTTCAAGGAGTTAGAACAGGGCACGGGGCCGAACAGAACCGTGCACGAGCGTGCGCAATTTGACGCCTGAGCGCGTGGCGAAAAAACGCTTCAGGTCGCTTCGGACGAGCGCTCTCTTTTTAGCTTATAGAGAAGCGTGCGCCGGCCGATCCCCAGCATGCGCGCCGCGCGGGTTCGGTTGTTCCCTGTCCGCTGGAGCGCCTCGGCGATGAGATGCGCCTCGACGCCCTGATGAAATTGGCGCGTGAGTCGCGACATCCCGAACCCTTGCGTATCGTTTTCAGGCTGCGGCCCTTCGTGGCAAGCCGCGCCTATCTCTTCCGGCCCAATCTCCGCTCTGTCGGTCATCCGCGCCGCGCGCTCCAGCACCTTCGCCAACTCCTCCACGTTTCCCGGCCAGGAGCGCGCTACAAGTCGTGCCAAGGCCTCGGGAGCCAGATACTTCGAGGCCTTGCCTCCCGCCGAGGCCACGGCCAGCAGAATCTGATTCGCGAGCACGGGTATATCGCAGGTCCTCGCATCGAGTGGGGGAACCTCGATCACGAGAAGGGTCCCGTTACCAAGGGCCCGCTTGCCGCGAGCCGACTCGCACTCGTAGGTCATCAACAGTCGCGGCTTCACCTGCGTCGGCGCTGTCGGTCGGGCGGCGTACCAGCTTGCGATTCCTCGCGCCAAGGTCTCGGCTCGATCGTCATCGCGCGACCCCAGGCTCTCGAGCTTGTCGAGGAGCAAACTGCCTCCAGGGGCCGGAGGTTGCCATCGGTCCATGGCTTCGAGCAGGAAAGCGACATCCACGAACGCGCCGCAATCCATGGCCGTAAGCGACGCAGCTCTCCTTTCGCTGTTGGCATGGATTGCCATTGCAATGGATACCATCTCCGTCCCGCGTGCCCCTATGACGAGGACAGGATCTTCACGGCGTGCTGCGTTTCGGATCATTCGCAACAGTCTTGCGCAAGCCGGGCTTATCCCTCCGAGCGACACCCAGGGCGGCAGGCCTTGGATGCTGCGCCCCGCCCCTGGTTCGCAGCGCACCTCTGCGAACCCTGCGGGCGCAGGTGTCGCACCCCATCCTGATCCGACGCTCTTGCGCTGCGTCTCTTCTCTCCTGCTTCCGGCATTCATCCCGGGGATTCCCCTGATGTTGTCTTTTTCCCCGTCCCTCTTCCGCGGCCCTTCGACACCGTCCAGGAAGGTCGCGGCCTGAGATTCCCACCAAAATGGGAGCGGCGCTGACCGCCACGTCCCCGATGCGCCGAGGCTAGCCCCTCGACCAGCTTTCTCCCGGGTGCCTTCTTAGCCTGCCGAGCCCACACCCCTTGTGGCTCCTCCGCCCGAGGTACACTCTCACCCATCATGATTATCGGCGTCCCCCCCCGAACGCTTTAGCCCCGCGATCCGTGCGGCGGGCAATTGACAGAATCGCGCAGCGGAAGATAGATAGGCTATCCTGGCGCAGCGAGCTAGAGAGAATTATCCGGCGCCGGGTCCTGACTGGAGGCAAGGGGAACTCATGAAGGCGGCTTTCTGCGTGAACCAGGGCAGCATAGAGGTGCGGGAAGTTCCCCTCCGCCAACCGCAGGGACACGAAGTGCTAGTGCGCGTCCACGCCTGCGGCATATGCGGCTCGGATCTCCACTCTTTCGCAGGCACTGTCCCTCCATCTCCCGAATGCATGGGCCACGAAATAAGCGGCACCGTGGCCGCCGTCGGCACCTTGGCGAAGCGGTTTACGGTAGGCGAGCGGATCGTGATCGAACCGATCCTAGTCTGCGGCGCTTGTACTTCCTGCCAGAGCGGAAAGCACCAGTTGTGTCGCGAGCTGCGCTTGCTGGGAGCGACGGCCCCAGGAGGTATGGCGGAATTCGTGGCTGTGCCCGACTACGCGGTGCACCCAGTCCCCCCCGGGCTCGATCTCGACCTAGCCGCATTGGCGGAGCCGACTGCCGTCGCCATCCATGCCCTGCGACTGGCGGGCCCCCTGATGGGACGGCGGCTCATGGTGCTGGGAGCGGGCAGCATCGGTCTGCTCTGTTTACTGGCCGCGACTGGCGCCGGTGCGCAGGCGGCCATCACCGCCCGCCACCCCCATCAAAGGGAGCTAGCCGAGGCATTCGGGGCCCACGCGGTTTTCGACCCAGCGGAGAGGGCGGCCATTGCGGACTACTGCGAAGATAAGAGGGTGGACTTGGTGCTCGAGACCGTGGGCGGCCACGCCGACACGCTGGGCGACGCTCTCGACCTCGTGATGCCCGGCGGGCGAATCATCGCGCTTGGCGTCTTTACCAAAGCCCTTTCGCTCAACCCGCTCCAGTTCATCCTGAAGGAGGTGTGTCTACAGTCTTCGGTTTTTTACTCCCGTGCAGGAGGGCGGTCGGATTTTTCGCTCGCGCTCGACCTAATAGCGCGCGAGCAGCGGAGACTGCACCATCTCGTGACCCATAAAGTGCCCCTCGAGGAGGCACAACGCGGCTTTTCGATCGCAGCCGACAAGAAGAAGAGGGCGGTGAAGGTGTTGGTCAAGCCGGGGGATTTATGAAAAGAGAGTCGGCGAGGCTGCAACGCTCATCCTCGATTCCGCCCCGCGAAAGCTGGGGCCGTGGGCTTTGCGTGGCGGTTGTCTTGCTAGGGGCCCTGCTCACGAGCTGCGGGGGTGGCGGCGACGGCAGCAAAAACCGGCTGCCTCGCGGAGCGCTCACCGCCTCGGACTCAGGACCACTGGTCCTTTTCACCTCGGAAGCCGGTCGAAGCGACCGCCAGGGGAATCGGCAGGCCGGCAACCGGGTGAGCGGCTACCGACTCGGCACGGACGGCCTTTTGCCTCTCGATCCTTTCACCAGCGTAAGCACCGCCGACAATCCGAGGAGCCTTCTTCTGGTGCAGGGATGCGAAGCGGGGGAACCGTTTTCTACCCTCTATGTTGCCACCCTGAACCGGGTGCAAGCGTACGCAGTGGCCGATTCTGGGGCCATAGTGCCCGGCCCACTCAGTGAAACAGCCCCGGAAGAGGGCGCCGACGGGGTGGCTATTACCGCTGCACAGGGTCACCTCTACGTAGCCGCCCAGGGAGCGAGCCGCGTGGACGCTTATCTCATGGGAAGCAAAGGCGCCCTCGCGGCTTCGCCCACGAGCTGCGCCCGAGGGCTTTCCGGAGTCTCGTACGGGACCGTGGAGGTCAGCGGCAACGTGCTTTTTGCTGGTGGGTTGGGGAGCCTAGATGCTTTCGCGCTCTCGGCTGGAGAGTTGCCGGGTGCGGAGTGTGCGAGTGGGGCGGTAACCGAGCGGACCGGAAGCATCATCCTTCCGAGGGCTCTCGACCTCGTGATCAAGGGATCGAGACTCTACGTCTCCGAAGAGGGAGAGCGGCGGATCTTCAGCGTGGAGATCCAGCCGGGGGGAGCGCTCCCACTCGAGTTCGACAACAAAACGGCAAGCTTGGAGCTTTTCGAGCGCCTGCTCCTGGATGGGACCCGGATCTACGCCTCGGCCTTCAGCGCCGGGAAGATCATGGCCTTCGAGCTGGAGGGAGGCTTACTCCCGCGAGATCCCTTCAGCGAGACGCAGGCCGATTCTAACTCGCTTCCCGTCGGGCTAGCGCGCAACGGAGACTTTCTCTATGTCGCCCAGGCAGGGGCGGATCGAGTGGATGCTTTCGCCGTCGATCCCGTCACTGGCACGCTTTCGCGCTCGCCGGTCTCTTCTACCGCGCAGATCGCCGACTCCTTCCCGAACGACATCGTGCTCGGGCAGTTCCCGCCACCCCCTTGCCTCTGAGCCAGGGCGAGATGTTGCAAACCACCGACACGTCCAGCAAGATGACAGGCGAGTGGTACGGCTAAACGAGAGGCTCGTGCGCAGTCAGCCGCGACACTGATGTACACTCGGTTCTACAATTTGACCGAACCGCCTTTCAGGCTCACGCCAGATCCCAGGTACCTTTTTCTCAGCGCCAAACACCGCGAGGCTCTGGCGCACCTCATGTTCACGCTGAGGCGAGGGTCAGGGTTTGCGGTAATTGCGGGTGAGATCGGAACGGGGAAGACCACCCTTATCCGCACCTTGCTTCGCAACACCGAGCCGGACACTCTCGCGGCCTATATCTTCAATCCCACCCTCAGCGCGCTCGAGCTCCTCCAAGCCATAAATCAAGAGTTCGGTCTGCCAGTATCTTTTACCACAAAAGAGCTCATGGACTCGCTGAACCGCTTTCTCTTGGAGCAGAAACGAATCGGGAAGAACGTGGTCGTTATCATCGATGAGGCGCAAGCCCTGGCCCCGGAAGTGCTCGAGCGCCTGCGACTGCTGTCGAACCTCGAGACCGAAACCGAGAAACTGCTACAGATAATCCTGGTCGGGCAACCCGAGCTCATGCGCACGCTCTTGCAACCGCAGCTTCAGCAGCTCAAGCAGAGGATAGAAGTGAGTTGGCATTTGCGCGCGCTTGGGCGGCAGGAGACCGCAGCCTACGTGCGCCACCGGCTGAGCGTCGCTTCTGCAGGGAGCGAGCGACGCATCTTCACGACTTGGGCACTGGGGATGATTCACTCTTACTCCGGCGGCATTCCACGTGCCATCAACATGATCTGCGACAGAGCGCTTCTCATAGGATACACGAGGGAACTGAGGCGGATCGGCGTGCGGGCGGTGCGGCGGGCGGTTTTGGAGCTGGCTGTCGAAAGAGCGGGCAGGCAAGCGAGCCTCGCTCGCTCGTCTGTTTATTCCGCGGCCGTGGCGGCCGCCGTTGCGGGTGCGCTCCTTACACTTTTCGCCGACACCGACACCGCTCGGCGACTCCAGCCCCACAGCACAGGTCGCCAGATACAATCGTTTTCGTCAACCCGACCTGTGGAGCACGAGCCCGACGCGCAGCGAAGCGCCTCTGCACCGACGTTTGCGGCTTCGGGTGTCTCACCGGTGGCCATGGCGCCGGAAAAAGAACTCGCTTCTTCGGTCCCGGTATCCGCACCGCAGCCCAAGCCCAGCGGCTGGGCCGAAGCTCTGATCGGTTTGACACGCCATGAAAGCAGGGTTCGCGCGGTTAGCGAGATTCTCAAGCTCTGGAAAGCGCCACCCCTTGACCGGCGGGAGCGGCAGCGTGTACCACTTGACCTGAATGGGGTCGCCGCGCGCAGAGGCTTGCAGATACTGCCCGTCAGCGGGACCTGGGAGAGGCTGCGATCGCTCGACCTCCCCGCCATTCTGGAACTCGTTCTGGGCGAGGCTCGCGAGCGGCGCTGGGTCAGCCTCGTGGGTGAAGAGGGGGGGAGGGCACTGCTGGTCGTCGGTGACGAAAAGAGGACTTTGGCCCTCGAGGAACTCGATCCTTTCTGGCTAGGGGACGCCCTCGTGGTGTGGCGCGACTACGAGGCTTTGCCGCAGCTCGTGGCGCCGGGCTCTTCCGGGCCTCAAGTCTTGCGGTTGCAAGATCTACTGAGAGGGGCAGGAGTGCAAAGGCCGCTGTCGCCTGGTTACTACGACGAGGCGACCGAGCAAGCCGTGGCGGAGTTTCAGCGGCGAATGGGACTGGCCGTTGACGGCATCGTCGGCCCTTTGACGAAGATCTTCCTCTATCAGAAAGGTTCCGGCTATTTTCCGCCGAAGCTAAGAGAAGGGGGCACCCTTTGAGCAGTATCCTGGACGCACTGAAGAAATTGGAACGTGAACGCCGACGCGAGGAGGCCGCGCGCCACAGCAGTCCGGTGCTCGAGCCGGACGAGCCGCGCGTGCGCCGCCGGCCCCCCTTGGTTGCCCTTGCTGGAGCTGGTGCGCTAGGAGCTGCTTTGGGCCTGGCTTTCGCGCTTTGGACCGGATCCCCGCGGCAAGATGAGGTCGAAGCTCCTGGCCAACCGACCCAGTATGCCCCAGCGAAACCATCCGAGGTCTCGTCCCTCCCCTCCCGCGAAACTCGACACGTCCCGCCCCAAGCGGAGCTAGGAAAGGCAGGTGGCGGACCGACAGCCGCTCCGGCCGAGGAGGTCGGATTGGGCCCGAGCGCAAAACGCCGCTTGAACCTAGCTTACGAGCGGCGCCGCAAGCGCTTACAGGAGAAAGCACAAGCACCCGAAAACCCCGGGCCGGGCGCTTCTGACTCTCCTGGCCCCGGCCGCGCAGCGCAAGATCGCTTGGCGGCGCTGCAAGAGGCGGAAAACGCTGTCGAATCGGCACCGCAGGCTCGACCCGCTCCCCCAGGGCCGTCACCCGAAGCCGACCTCGAAGCCGAACCGGCACGCGGGGAGACCTCCCCGGACTCGGCCACCCCCGTTCAAACCGGGGATTCAGCCGCACAAGAGCCCACTCAGGAGGGAGCGGAAAAGGTGGTCGACACGGGACGATCGCCCCCGGGCGTTCCTAAGGTCGTGTTGGGGCTCCTCCAATGGTCTCCCGAACCATCACGCCGCTTCGCGTTCATCAGCGTGGATGGAAGCCCCTACCAAAAGCTACGGGAGGGAGAAGCGGCCCGCGGCCTTGCAATCACGAGTATCGACAAGGATTCGGTGACATTCAGATACGAATCGACCCGCTTCGTCATCCGGGCACGCCACTGAGATAGGGCGTGCCGAGCGAAGCCCTCTATTCTGCGCCCTGGCCTTCCTCTTCGGGCTCCTCCACGATCACCTCGACGTCATCGTCGTCCTCGTCGCCGGTACTGTCGGACACCTGCACGGTCGCCAAATAGGTACCCGGTTTTTCGTACACATGCACCGGGTTGACCTCCGAAGAGCTCGTACCATCGCCGAAATCCCACACAACCTTTTTCTGCCCCGAGCCGCCGGAGATCTCCGCAGTGAACTTGACCTGGAGCGGTGGAGCGCCCTCCTCGGGCTCCGCATCCGCAAAGACCATGAGAAAATCGGCTTCCGTCTCTGACTCCGGAGAGCCAGTGGCGGATGGCTGCGAGGCGGTAGGCTGTGGCGTCGCCTCGCCCCCCGCGCCTGGCTTCTCTTCGCCGCGCGTGCACCCGAAGAGCAAGAACCCCATCAAGAAACCCATCGATAGTCCCACGGAAAGCGCTTTTCTCATACGTCACTCCTCCACCACGCGATTGTTGCCAAAACAAGGCCCATCAGTCAACCGCGAACCGTGGGACTCACCCGTGGGCAAAACTACGTCGCGCTGGCGCTCTTTCCAAGGCGGCTCCCGCGCCGACAAACCGCCACGCGCGGGGCTTACAAGAGAGCGCCGGCTTCTTTCATGTGAAGTTCCACTTGAGCAGCGTCCAGACGTCCATCAGCGAGTCGCCCAGCTTTCGCACCACCGAAGCTTCGAAGCCGCTGTGCATCAGGCAGTCAGCACAGCGCTTATCGCTACGGCTCTCCCAGTAGTCCCAGTCCACGCCATTCCAAAACTCCTCCCAGGTATCGAAGTAGCGCTCCCCGATGAGGTAGCACGGCCCCTTCCATCCCTGCGGGGTACGCGTTACGTTGCCCCACGGAGTACAGGGATAGTCGCGCAAGCCGGCCGCGAATTCCAGAAACATCGGCGTGGAACTGAGCCGAAAGCGCTGCGCAAGCTCCAGCACCTTTCGGAACTTCTCGAAAATCTCGTGGCGGTAAAGGAAATGTCGCCCCGGAAGTTCTTCGTAATGGTAGCCAGGCGAAAGCAGCATCCCGTCTATGCCCAGGCTGGAGAGAAGAGCCAAGAGCTCTTCGATCTCGCGCATATCGGTTTCGCGATAAACGGTGGTATTCGTGCAAATGTTGTATCCGAGCGACTTCCCGAGCTTGATCATTTCGATAGCGCGCTCGAACACCCCGGGCCGGCCCACGATTGTGTCGTGGGTCTTGGCCAAACCGTCGAGGTGTACATTGATGCTCAGGCGCCGATGCGGTTTCGCTCCTGAGTAGTAGCGGTCCAACAGAATCCCGTTGGTGCACAGGTAAACGTGCCTGCGCCGCGAGATCGTCTCCCTTACGAGTTCATGGATCTCCGGGTATATCGTCGGCTCCCCCCCGCAGATGGAAACAACCGGGGCGCCACACTCTTCGACCGCCCGGATGCACTCGCTCAGTGATAGCCGATCCTTGAGGTCCCCCTGGTAGCGTTCGGGAGAACAGCCGATGCAGGCCAAATTGCACGTGTGCAAGGGCTCCAGCATCAACACAACCGGATACCTCGAGCGGCCCGCAAGCCAGTTCCGCAGCTGCCACCACAGCATGTCCGTCGTTATGTGGAGCGGGAATCGCATAAAAACCCGAAGCGCCAAGCGAGTGGATCATAAAAAGTGCCCCGCTCGGGGGCAAGTACCCTCAGAACCACCCTTCGCTCTCCCCCAAGCCCGCCACGAGCTTCGTCAGAACGGCTCCGGCTCTCGCAGCCGCCGACGCGAGCCTGACCAGCGCGACCCACGCCGCGGGCTTGATTGCGACATCCACAACCATCTTGGCGGAGAAACCCCCCGGGAGCGGGAGTCCTGCGAGGTCGAGATCGACGGCATCGACCACGACTCTCGCCATCGCAACCGGTAACTGGTGCCTTCTCGCTTCGCGCACGATCCCCCTCCCCTCCATTTCCACCATGAGCGCCCCGAACCTCCTCCCTGCCTCTCTCTTCTCCACCGTGCCGAGCAGCGCCCGGTCGGCCGAGTAGACGCGGCCGCGACGATATTTTATGGCGGCTCTCCGGGCGCTTTCCTCCACCACGCACCGCCAGCGCGCATCGGCAACCTGGGTTTCGATCTCCCCGTTCTCTTCCCAGATGATTTCGTCCGCGACCACCATCTCGCCCTCGCTGACATCCCGCACAAGGCCTCCCCCGAAACCCACCGAGAAAATCGCGCTTGCGGCGCCGGCTTCGCCGGCTACTGCTCTTGCCGCTCTCTCGCTCCCGATGCCACTCAGCACACAACGCACCCTGCGCCCTCCGAGCATTCCCTCCCATGCCGGCACCTCGCGGGCGCGAAGCCTTCCCACGCTCGAAAGAGCCCGCAGGACCGCTCGCATCTCAGACCGCATGGCCGCAACGATCACGACCTTCCGAGCGGTCTCGGCAGTTGCACCCATGACCTTCTTCCTATCTGCCTGTTCTTCGCGCAAAAGAGATGGGGAAATCGGAAAGATGGGTTTCCCAGTCCTCTGCCCGCGCCCGCCGCTGGCGGTTGAGAAGCTGCGCCGAGACAAGCAGGAGCACCGGCGTCATGATAATCGCATCCGCCACCGCCAAGCGCCACTCCCCGATCGCGAGTGTGACCCCCCAGTTGAAAAGGAATATACCGAAATACAGCAAGACCTCGAGGATTCCCCCCCAACGCACCCATCCGATCCCCCAACCATGGAGCGCCGGATCCCTCCAATTCATCCGGTCCAATCGCTGGTAGCACCAGATGATACAACCCACGACGAGGAGCCAGCCCAGGAAATTGCTTACCGGCACGCCGAAATAGAGCCCCTCCTCTGGATAATGGTACAATTTTCCTAGAAACCATCGCTCTCCCAGCAGCGTTACCGGGTCGATCACCACGTCGAGAAGCCCGATCAGGATCGTTCCAGCGATCAGAGCTCGCTTCGAGCCCCGGACCTCTCGCGTGTCGAGAACCTGAAAATCGTCCCTCGCGACCCAAAGCGGGGCGTAGAGAAATATCCCGAGCCTCCATCCCACGTAAGAAAGAAAGGTAAACGAGAGCGAGTCCCAAAACGGGACGTTGGAAACCCACAACTCACGATCCCGCGTAGCCTCGACGTAATGATATAGCCCGAAGGGAAATCCGATCCTTGTCGAGGAGAACTCCGCGCTAAACGCAACCACGTAACCCACCACGGTCATCAGGCAGGTCTGCCTAATCCCCAACTTGCGCGTCGCCAAGAAAAAGTAGATCGCGAAAAAGGCAAAAACATAGGGACGATAAACCACCATTCCGAGAATGCGATTTATCATTTCCACCTATTCCCCCGTGGGGCTCAGAAATGATACCGGGCGGCGATGTACGCCTCATCATTGTGGGTAAATTGTCCGAGCAGCGTGCGGCGGCCTCCGCCGATGAGCACAGCGCCCACCTCGAGCTCGACGGCGCTGCTTACCCAGAAGCGAAAGCTCGGCGCGATCATGAACGAGGGGCTCTCGACGAAATAGAGCCCCCGCAGCTCCAGATCGAGCAGATCCCGGTACAGACTTCGCCTGGCAAGGCCGAGGATGCTTGAATCGACATTTTCGATGAGAAGCGCGGCATCATTATGAAAAAGGACCGTTTGGTTGAACTGTACGAGCGCCCAGGTACCACGTAGCTCGTAGTCGATCCCCATGCCCCATTCGATTGCGTCGCGTCTCGGAAAAACCGAGACGAGGTCACCGCGAATAAACCGAGCGAGAAAATCGTCACCTCCTCGGCCAAACTTCTCGACCACCGAGCGAACCGCCATAGGATAGCCCCGCCGCGAGAAATATACCGCTTCACCGCGCAGGGTAGCTCCCCCAATCGCGTAACCCCAGTCGGCACCAAAGGCGCGAATACGCTGGTAGTCGGGAATAAGATCCACGAACATTTCCATCGCGGCCGCGTCCTTCACACTGTTGGTGATCGCGAAATTGGCGGCCGGGTCGAACCCGTCATAGAAATAAAGCGCCCATTCCATGCCCCAGGAGAGCCCCGCGATCCTCACCCCAACGTTGCCTTTTCCGATCCCGCGAGGGGGAGAGGCATTGTGCTCACGCAGAAACCAAAAGAGCGCCCCGGCCTGTCTCGGCGGCCGCCCCACTGGTGGATACCACCGCTCCTCCTCCAATGGAAACCTAAAGGAAGGATGAGCCACTACCCACACGAGCGTAAGGCGCAAGGCCTCGAGACTCGCCGGCCAGCCGGCGCCACCAGGCGACAGGTCGACCGTTACCGCGGGCACGCCTACCTTCCTGGTGTCTTCATCCTCCAAAAGGGGGTCGAGGTAACTTTCCGGGTTGATCAGGTCGGCGGGCTGATTACCATCGAGCCTACCCCAGGAAAATTTCTGTAGCCCGAACCTAAGATCCAGCGCCTTTCGCGAGAACTCTAGGTAGGCCCTGGGAAAGGCAAGAAGTGGCATTTCCCTTTGAAACGCCCGTCCGAGGTCGAGGATCCCTGGTCGCGTCGGCTTTCTTACGGTGCCCCCCACCGTGGCATTCATCTCTATCACCACCCGTGCCTCGTCACCCAGCTCCCCCAAGAATTCCGTGGAGAGCCGGCCGGCGGGGAATTGACCGGGGGCGCCCGACTCCAGCCTAGCGATTCCCCAGCTTTCCGCGAGGCCGCTAAGCTCGACCGAACGAGGCTCCTCTAAAATGGGCAAGGCTTTCGCCACCCACTCGTGCGAGGCCAATACCAAAAACAGCGCAAACGAAAATGGCCAGCGCTTTTCCATCGCATGCTTTTGGAAATGCCTCGTTATTATCAAGGAGACCGGTTTGCAAGGGCACCCGTGGGACGCCAGGGGTGTCACTCGACAACGACAATTTGAAGCGAACCAGCGGGCCTCGGCTCGCCAGCGGCGGAAAGGGCGGGCGGCCGGTCACCGGGCCGCCCGCTTCGATGGGGTCCTACGGTCGCCTATTTGGCGCCGACCGTGACCTGGTCGCGCAGACTCTCGACGGTGGCCGCTCCGATGCCGCGCACATCCTTGAGGTCATCCACGGTCTTGAAGGGACTCTGCTGGCGATGCTCCACTATCGCCTTCGCTTTCGCGGGGCCGATTCCCGGAAGCTTGATGAGCTCAGCTTCGCTGGCGGTATTGACGTTTATCTTCGGCTCCGCAGAAGCCTTCTCCGCCGCTATGGCGTTGGCGTTAAGGCCGGCGATCCATAGCAGCGCCAGCAGTGTAAAAATGGTGCCCCGTACCACGTTCATTGGCAATCCTCCGCACCTGTTGACGATTGTTGTCGTTCGCGAACCGCCAAAACCAGCCCGAACCGGCGGGGGAGATCGTACCGGGATCATATCAAGAGGCCCTTCAGCGTAACCTGCAGGCGCCACGCCCAGTAGCGAAACCGCCGCAGCGCCAGGCTTTTTTGCGCAGCGCTCAGAGAGGCTCCACGAGCCTGCGTGCGATCGGTGCCGGCGCGAAGGTGGAAGCCCAAAGCGATCCCGGCCTTGGTCTTGTTCCCACCCGCGCGGTGATATGCGGTGACCAGCAATTTGCGCCGCATATCACGCACGGCAGCCTCGAAGCTAAGCGCCCCTTCGAGCCACGCCTCGTTCGAAAGGGCCGAAAAAGGCTTCCCTTCCCTCGGCCGCCCGCGCGGCTCCGTCCGCCGGATGGCCTCCGCCACCGATGACGCCGCTAAGACACCAGGCGTCAGCCGAGTGGCCATCTGCACGACGCTGAAAAGCTGCCGTACATTGCCTGGCCAGTCATAGTCTTGCAGCACAGCGAGCGCCGCGAGGTCTAGGTCCTCCCTTTCCCAGGCACCGCCTTCTCGCTCACCTGCGTACCTTCGCAAGCAGTGCAACACGAGCGCGGGTATATCCTCCCTGCGCTCGCGCAAGGGCGGAATTGCAATCACGCCGTCCTGGATCAACCTGAAATAGAGGTCGTGGCGGAACTGGCCACACGCCGAGAGGGACGCCAAGTCCTGATGGGCGGCGGCGATGAAGGCGACGTCACACGTTATTGCCCGCGTGCCCCCGACTCGACGAAAACTCTTGCCTTCCATCACGCGCAAGAGCTTGGCCTGGTGAGCGAGCCGCATCGCCCCTATCTCGTCGAGAAAAACCGTCCCCCCATCGGCCCGCTCCAGCACGCCACGCCGATCCACCGAGCCGGGGAAAGCCCCCCGCACGGTCCCGAAAAACTCGCTCTCCAGATGGTCCTCGGGGACCGAGGGGCAATCGAAAACCTCGAAAGGACGACTCTGTCGCGGCGAGCTTTGTTGCAGGAGCTGCGCGACCAACTCCTTGCCTACCCCTGACTCTCCCTGAATGAGAACATTGCGGTACCCTCTATGGGCCACGGCGCAAACCTCGGCCTGCACCTTGCGCAAGGCCTCGGAATCACCGATTAGGTTCCCGCAGATCCTCTCCACCAAGAGCTTGTCGGCCAACTCCCCGCAAAATCCACGCGCGCCGAACCCGGGGTCGCCTTTCCCTCGCGCTCGACAAATGACTCCGAGAAAGGGAGCGCACACTTGCCCCCCCCTTTTGCAGCCGCACCCGGCCGTGCGCCCCCTTTCTCGTCTCGAGCGCGCGTTCCCCACCCGCGCTAGCGGCGGGAACGCGCGCTGCTCAAAAGGGCTCTACTCCTCTGTCGAGAAGGCCTCTTCCACTCGCACCTGCAAGACCTTGCAGATTCTAAGTGCGGTCGCGACCGTGGGATTGATCCGGGAGTTCTTGATGCGATTGAGATAACTCTGTGCTATCCCGGTTCGGCGGGCAAGCTCCGATTCGGTGAGATCCTTCTTTGCCAAGATCGACGCGATCCTGTTCCTCATCTCCCCTCCTTCACAAACCTAGAAGAGCCACTTAACGAGGCCAGTGCCTCGACTGCCTGCCTTCGCGATCGTGCAGCTCTCCCCGCCAGTTGTCAAGGGTACAACTATGGCGCGCACTGCATACCTTTTAATATTTCGCCCTTCGATTATTTCCGCTGAGACCATCCGACCCACTCCAGCCCTCATACGATCGGGAAAGCCGAGAATGCCCAGAGGCCCCGACCGGATCCCCTCCGCTTTCGAGCGCGCTACTGGGCGGCAATCCGGATCGGCAACTTCTCGGCGGCACGGCCCGCGCCTTGCGCGCGAGGCTCTATCTCTCCGACGATTCTTCCGTCCTCGAGCAACACCACCCGATCCGCCCTCTGCGCGAGCGCACCGTTATGCGTCACCATTACCACGGCGCAGCCGGTCGTTCGGTTCAGATCCTCGAGAAGCGCCATGATCGCATCCGATGCCACGCTATCCAAATTCCCCGTCGGCTCGTCCGCAAGCAGCAGTCTAGGGCGGGTTACGATTGCCCGAGCTACCGCCACCCGCTGCATTTCCCCACCCGAGAGCTCCCCCGGCATGCTCCGGCCGCGGCCCGCCATATTGACCGCGGCAAGCGCCGCTTGCGCACGCTCCCGACACGACCGCCCGTGAACACCGTCGAGCATCAGCGGCAGCGCGACGTTCTCCTCCAGGTCGAGCGTTGGCAGCAGGTTGAAGAACTGAAACACGATGCCGATTGCCCGTCTTCTGATGCGAGCCCGCGCCTTTTCCTCCATTCTGGAAAGCTCGGAGCCGTCGAAGTGCACTTCCCCCGAGCTCGGGCGATCGAGGCCGGCCATGATGTGCAACAGGCTGGTTTTGCCCGAGCCGCTCGGTCCCATGACGGCGATGAATTCGCCCCTCGCGACAGTCAAGGAAACTCCAGCGAGCGCCCGCACGCTCGCGCCACCGCATCCGAACGTTCTCGTGACATTGCGAAGCGAAATCACCGAAGCTCTAATGTTTCCGTCCATCTCGATCCTCCCGTTTCGACGTAGCGCGGATGCCGGTCCTCGTTCAATCGCTACAATTACAGGGATCCGGAAGCTCGCGACCACGAGGCTCTTCGCTCAGGTTTCGCCTCCGGCCAGATCGAGCTTATGCGAGATCGAGCGGAGCGTACTGCTCAGGTCGGACGACTCGGGGGCGCATCGAAAATGGCGGCGAGATCCGCAGCGCGCACGCCGGCCAACGTCTCCACGATCAGATCCGGCCCGAGCCTTGCAAGCTCGGCGCGCGGATAGCTGTTCGTTACCGCCAAACAGCGCATCCCCGCCCGCTTGGCGGCCTCGACGCCGGCCAGGGAGTCCTCCACAACGAGGCATTCGCTAGCCTCTAAAGCTTCGCGGCGGGACAGTTCCCGTAGCGCAGCCATGAAAGGCTCGGGGTCGGGCTTGCCACGTGTTACATTTTCCGCCGATACAATCACTTGGAAGCATTCGCTAAGTCCAGCTCGGTGCAAAATAAGGTCGATCTCCTCTCGCAACGCCCCCGAGGCAACCGCCAAGCGATAGCCGCGGGAGAGTTCCCGCACCAGATCTACCACACCGGGGTAAATCACGAGGTTCCGCTCGATCAGCCGGCGGAAGATCCGGGCCTTTTCTTCCGCTAAAGCCCAGATCAAGTCGTTACTTGGCTCGACCTCGTGGTCGAGGAGCGCTTGCCGTACGGCCCCCTGGTCGTCGAAGCCGAGGTAGCACGCGAGGTAGCGAGCCTTGCTCACTTCTATGCCGAGTGGCCTCAAAGCCTCGCAAAATGCGGCTAGATGAAGCATCTCATCGTCCGCTATGATTCCGTCGCAATCGAAGATGACCGCTTTGAGGCTCATGCCGAAGCCGCCGCGTCAAATCACTCTACGCTCGCGCAAGGCTGCGATCTCGTCCTTACTGTACCCCAAGTCGGTCAAGATCTCTTCCGTGTGCTGGCCGAATCCGCATGGCGGCCTTCGCGTGACAGGTGGCGTATCCGTAAGCTTTATGGGGGATGCGATATTCGTGAAGCGACCGAAGTTTGGGTGCTCCTCCTCCACGATCATCCCCCGCGCCCTAAGCTGCGGGTCGCCCAACATTTCGGCTACGCTGTTTACCGGACCGAAGCAAATGTGCACGCCTTCGAAGCGGCGCAGCCATTCATCGCGCGTGCGTTCGCGAAAGGCTTGCCTGAAAAAGCTCCACATCTCTTCCAATTTGCTGCCTTCGGCGAACTGATGGGGAACCAGGTCCGGCCGCCCCATGGCCTCGCACAGGTTTTTCCAGAAGTGCGGTTCCAAAGCGCCCACCGTGACCCATTCGCCATCCTTGGTCTCGTACACGGCGTAGCAAGGATAGCGCCCGGTGAGCCGCGTACTCCCTCGCTGCGCGTCCTGTCCCAGCAGGTGCAACAGCAGATGAAAAACGTTCCAAGCGGCGCACCCGTCCAGCATGGCGATGTCCACGAACTGCCCACGCCCCGTTTTCTCGCGCGCAATTAGCGCCGCCAGGATCCCGATCACCCCCATCAGAGCGCCCCCGCCGATGTCCGCAATCTGGACTCCAGGGATCGCGGGAGGTGCTTTCGGCTCCACGCCCGTAACCGACAGGATCCCGGCATACCCCAGGTAGTTTACGTCGTGGCCGACCTTTTCTCGGTAAGGCCCGTCTTGACCGTACCCAGAAATGGAACAGTAAACCACGCGAGGATTGTGCCTCGCCACGCGCTCGTAGTCGATGCCTAACTTGGCCGTCACCCCTGGACGAAAACCCTCCAGAAGAACATCGGCAGAAGCGAGCATTTGATAGAAAATCCGCCGCCCATCGTCATCTTTGAGATTCAACGTCATGTGTCGCTTGTTGCGGCCGAGCAAGGGCAGGCCTACCCCCAACGGATCGTCAGGCGCAGCGATCACGATGACATCGACCCCCAGATCGCCGAGCATCATGGAACAGAACGGACCCGGCAGCTGCCGGGAAAGATCGAGCAACCTTAAGCCCTCCAAAGCACTCCGCATGAAATGAACCTCCGGTAAAGCCAAACCGGCCAGGTCGTTCTCGAGAAGACACGGCCGGGTCCCGCGAGCAACCCCATAGCCGCGCCTCGAACCCCTGCTCCCCGTGGCCGGCCTCTTGACTGCCGATCTTTCTACTCGTTGCTCTGCCCTAGCGCAAACCGCCCCGAGCCGGGAGGTGACTCCCGCTTGCACAAAGCTCCTGGTTAGGCTAGCGGTACGCCATGGCTACGGGTCGGATTCTTGTCTTCGAGCACCACCCGCTCGAGCACGCAGGCGTTTACTTGGAGGCATTGGCCGATAGCGGTATCAAGCTCCAGCGGGTGCGCTCTTATGCGGGAGAGGGCGCGCCGCCACTTCTCCCCTCCGACGGATTGATCCTCATGGGCGGGCCCATGAGCGTTCGCGATCGTGCGGTGTATCTTTGGCTCGAGGCCGAGCTGGCGCTGGTAAGGGAAGCGCTTTCCCGGGAGCTGCCGCTGCTAGGGGTTTGTCTGGGCTCCCAGATGCTAGCGGTCGCTGCCGGTGGTGAATTGACCGTGGGGAACAGGGCCGAGATCGGGTGGTACGAGGTGAGGTTTGCGCCGGCGGCGAGTGCAGACCCACTGTTTTGCGACGCTCCGCGGGCCATGAGCGTTTTTCAGTGGCATAGGGAGGGGTTCACGCTTCCGCCGGGTGCCGTCCCACTAGCCGCAAGCGACGCTTTCCCAGTGCAAGCGTTCAGGGTGGGGAAAAAAGCCTATGGGTTGTTGTTCCACCTCGAGATCGACCGACCGATGGTCGCGGCCTGGCGTGGCGCCTTCCCCATCGAGGCGGCGACCTTGGCCGAGCCCCGCTCGGAAACGAACTACGCTGCCATCAACGATTTGGCGCGCAAGATCGCCAAGAGGCTCTTTCTCGCTTAGCCGACACGTCCCTTACCAGGCTCTCTGCCTCTTCTCGGCTGAGCTTAAGATGAGCTACAAGCTCCAAGCGAACTCGCTCGCCGTCCTCCCCGCAACAGCAAATCTTGTGGAGCGCGAGCTCCTGTAGAAGCGACCAGGGAACCAGAAGGGCAATCCGATGCCTAGCCCCGAGCCTGTAGCCAAGCCCGCTGAGGGCGACTCCCACAACCACGAGCGTAAAGCCAACCAACCAGGCGTCCACTTCGAGCCTCCTTACCGAGCAGCGCGACCGCCACGAGGAGAGTCGGGATTTGGGCTACCGTCGCGTTGGGCGTGAAGCAGCCGAGCCGCGCTTGCACCCTGCCCCTCCCAGGCCCAAACGCAGCGGGCCCAAGTTTCCTTGGAAATACCCAATTTACCCGCAAGGCCCGCGACGACCTCGCTCGGCGGCTCGCCCAGGCACCCGCGGCGATGCTCGATCAATTGAAAGATGATCCTCCACGGCACCGTCTTACTACTTACGCGATGCCGGCCAGCCAAAAAGCTCAGAGCCAGCGCGGCACCTAGGAGCAGGATGAGCATGATTGCAAAGGACACTGAAAAAATTGTCGCCACAGCCTTTAAAGACGACGAGCAAGCGGTTTTCTTTCACCGGCGAGCCCAGGATCGAAGGCGCTCGAATTAAACGCGAACGTGGGACGGAACCGCGCGCTAGAGAGCCAAGGGAGGAAGGGGTTCGGTGTCGCGCCGAGGGTAGAAGCGGGAGAGCACTCGTGGCAATCTGCGAGGTGACGTGAAGCTTTGGCGGGCCAAGACACTCGGCAGCGAATCGGAGGCGCGCGCGCTTATCGGATCGTGCGTGGCCGGAAATGCGCAAGCTCAGCTCGAGCTGGCCCGGCGGCTGCAGCCGATCGTGCGCCGCGCGGTGGGATCGCTTTTAGGCAGGAGCGCAGCGGTGGAGCGCGTGGAGGACCTCTGCCAGGACGTTCTCCTCGAGATATTCCGAGACGGATGCCGCAAGCTTGCGCAGTACCAGGGGAGAAATGGATGCTCGCTCGCTGCTTGGGTCAACCTGGTTGCCGTGCGAATCGCTATCGATCGGCTAAGGTCCGATGCTAGACGAGAGGGGCCCCAGGTTGTGGCCGGAGGGAGTTGCGAGCAATGGATAGAAAGGGGCGGCGCGACCTACTCGGGACCGGAAGAAGCGCTGGCGGCGATCGAGACCCTAAACCGCGTCAAGTCCGTGTTGAATCAGCTCACGCACGAGGATCGCGTGCTCGCCGAGCTGCACTTTGGGCGGGGCCTCAAAATGGAGGAAATCGCACCGGTCCTCAAAACCGGCGCAAACGCGCTCTACGTCCGCAAGAGTAGGCTGCTCAAGCGAATCCGCCGCGCCCTGGAAGAGGAAAGCTGAGAACCGGCGAGATGAGGACTATTTGACATGAAAATGAAATGGGATGCTAATGGTATAGAGGCCATGCTTAGGGAATCGCTTGCGGCGATGGCGATCAAAGGATCGCCACCCGAAGCTTGCGCGTGTCCGGATGACGAAACGCTGGCAGCTTATCTGGAGGAGGCCCTGACCCGAAAGAAACAGCGGGCGGTGGCAGAGCACCTGCGATCGTGCGCGGATTGCGCGGAGGCTGCAATCTTGGCCGCAAAGGCTCGCCCGCAGGGACAGCCCGGGCGTTTCAGGTGGGCTGCTACCCTCCTTCTCTGGCTTGCGGGCGGGGCGGTTGCGAGTTTTCTGGCCGTGAGCTTGACTGTGTCCCTCGTTGGCTCGCTTCTCATTCGCCTCGGCGAGGCTTCATGGGGCGCTAAGCTCACGGTGGAAGATATCAGTGTGGGGATCGCGCGTGGACCGGCCATCCTGCTGCAGGGTATCAGGCTTGCGGAAGAGCGCGCCAGCGCGCCGATCGCGACACTGGAACGCGCTTACCTCATGCTGGACCTCCAGCGGATGTTGCACGGCCAAAACGGAATCGCGGAGGTCTGGCTGGTAGAGCCCAAGCTAGTCCTCCCGCGTGGCTGCGGGCAGGACGTTTCCAGAAAGCCGGCACCGGCGGCAGTGAGGGAAAAGGTTTTGCGCCAAGCGCTCGGCAGCCTTTTTCGTCTATCGCCGCTTCTCACTGTAAAAGGTGGGACTCTCTCGTATTCGGCTTGCCCCTTCGGTGAAGAGTTTCCCGTCGATATAAACGTTACCGAAGTCTCGCTTCGGACGCAGGGTAGCGGGCGCGGTAGCACACTGCGCCTAAACGGCTCGTTACGGAACGCACCGATTTTTGGCGAGCTGACAATTACCGGGTCAGAGGGCGGCCCCTTTCGCTGGCAGGGCCGATTTTCTCTAGGACCGGTCGAGTTAGCGGAGGCGAACCTCGAGTTTCTGGGTCTGGAATCAGGTACGCTACAGGCAGCCGGTGTCCTGCAAGGCGGAGAGGAGCCCCTCTACGCGACTGGAGAATTCGATATTCGAGATGGCGAAGTCAGAGGCTGGGCGCCCCTCGAATCTTTCTTTACGGGACGAGAGCGAACAGCGGATTTTGCGGGGCTCTCAGGCCACGCTGCCCTCTCCTTCGAGCGCGCCCATTACAAGTGGAGGCATTCGGCAGAGGGGCACACCGCCGTGAGCTTCGTAACCAGCGGTTCAGGTTACTCGATCTCCGGTGATTTCCAGTTGCGCGCCGGCCAAGAGCTGGCGGGCAAGGGCACGTTGCAACTCGATCCCTCGCTCTCCCTGAAGCTTCGCGAGGTTCTCCCCGGAGTCGGCCCTTGGGGGAGTGGGACGGCCCCGGTGAAGATGCCCTTCGACCTCGCAGGAACGCTACGATCCCCTCGCTTCGTGCCGCACCTTCAGTGAAGCCCTTCCCTCCCCCGCCGCCCGAAGCGTTCCCATTCCGCCCAATACGAGAGCGACTCCAGCGAGGACATCCGGTCGATGAAGAGAATACCGTCCAGGTGATCCACCTCGTGCTGGATCACGCGAGCGAAAAAATCTCGCGCACTTGTTACCACAGCGCCCCCTCCTGGCTGCTGGGCCCGCACTCGCACCTGATTGTGGCGGGGAACCCGACCGCGGAGGTCCGGAATGCTGAGGCATCCCTCCCAGTCCTCCTCCACGGGCCCGAACTTTTCCTCGATCACAGGGTTCACCAAGACCGTGAGCGGGATCGAAGGTGCCTCGGGGTACCTGGCACTGCCCGCGGACTCTATGACGACAACCCGCAGTGGAACGTGCACCTGTGGGGCCGCCAGACCGACCCCATCGTACTCGCGCATCGTGGCGACCATGTCTTCGACGAGCCGCAAGAGGTCGCTCGACCCCATCCGATCGACGCCGACCTCCTTCGCGGGACGGCGCAGTATCGGATGGCCGAGTTTCGCGATCTTAAGAATCGCCATCAGTCTTCCCGCCTCGCCGTGAGGGTGGTGCGCCTGCCGTCGCGCTCCACCTCGAGCTCCGCGCTCTCGCTGTCCCCAAGCGCCTCCAAGCGCCGCTTGAGGTCAGCCGCATCGCGCACCTCCTCTCCGTTCAACTTGAGGATGACGTCGCCCGGCCTAAGCTCGGTCGCCCGGGGGTCGGCCACCTGGGACACCAACGCTCCGGCTCGCCCCTTCGTGCCGAAATACTCCGCGAGCTCCGGCGTGAGGTCTTGGACCTCTGCCCCCAGCAGTTGCTCCGAGCGCAACCTGACGTCTTGGCCCATCGGAGCTCCTTTGTTTCTCGTCAACAGGCGCCGCGTGACGTAAATGGGCTTGTCGAACCTCAAGGCCAGAGCGATGGCATCGCTCGGACGGCTGTCAATTTCTACCATCTCCTGTCTCGCGTCGCGAAGATAGATCTTGGCGTAATACGTGTTCTCGCGCAGGTCCTCGATGAGGACTCGGTCTATGACCGCCCCCATCTGCCGAAGGATATTGGTCATGAGGTCGTGCGTCAGCGGACGCGGTGTCGTCATCTTTCTAAGCCTCAGCACGATCGCCTGTGCCTCGAAGGCGCCGATCAACATGGGCAACTGCCTCTCGTGGTCCTTGTCTTCCAGGACGACCATGGGGGAACCGGAGCTTCGGTCGAAGGCGACATCGAGCACCTCGACCTCCACCTGGGATTCCGCTTCCTCATTTCCGGAGCAGCCTGCACCCCCTACCGCCAGGGCCACCAGCAACCAGACCCTGAAAGGCGCTCCCAAAAGTTCGGCCCTAGATCTCATTCGTCGCATTTGCGTTCGCCTCCTGGGACACGATCTACCCGCGCCCGCGTGCAGCCTCAGCGCCTCCTGTAAACTTTTATCTTCGTGATGCGCAAACCCTCCGATGTACGCGTGAGGTCGAACCCAACCGGCATCCCCTCGTAGAGTCGATCGAATCGCTGGTCGTCGCCCAGCAGATCGACCGTCGCGAAAGAGAAGGGCACTTCCCTGCCATTTCCGGTACGAATCACCCCACACTTGCGCCCCGGGTAGAGCCGCAGGATGACCCCCTGATAGAACAACTCCTCCCGCCCGGCGATATCGTCCCCCACGCGCTCCTCCTCCCGGCCGCCCGGTAGCGCCTCATTCTCGTTCGAGCTTTGCGGCGCTGCGGCCACCTCGGGCACTCCGATCGCACAGCGGTTTACGCGAGCAGCATTTCATGCATCGCGCTTCCTGCCGGGACCATGGGGTAAACTCCCTCCTCCGGGGGGATCGTGATATCGACGAGCACCGGCCCCTGCTCCGCGATCGCCTGGCGCAGCTTGGGCTCGAGCTCCTCGGGCTTCTCTATTTTGAAGCCCTTCCCCCCGTAGGCCTCGGCCAACTTCACGAAGTCCGGCATGGAGCTGATGTACGACTGCGAGAAGCGGCCCTGGTAGAACCTTTCCTGCCACTGCCTCACCATCCCGAGGTGGTGATTGTTGAGGATCAGCGTCTTGACCGGAACGTTGTGCTGCACCGCGGTGGCGAGTTCTTGAATGTTCATCTGGATGCTGCCGTCCCCGCTGATACATATCACCGCCCGGTCTCGCGCGGCGAACCATGCTCCGATGGCCGCCGGCAATCCGTATCCCATCGTGCCCAGCCCTCCAGAAGTGAGAAAGGAGCGCGGCCGCTCGTGCGGGAACAGTTGCGCTGTCCACATCTGATGCTGACCCACGTCCGTGGTGATTATCGCCTCGCCCCGCGTAAGCTCGAAGAGCAATTCGAGCACCTGGCGCGGTGTTACCTTATCGGCGCGGGCCTTGTAATTGAGCGGCTTCTCCCTCCTCCAGCCGTCGATCTCGGCTACCCACCGACGCCAGGTTTCGGCTTTGGCGCCGAGTTTCTCGGTTGCCTGGACGCAGGCGAGCATCTGGCCCAACACCTGCTTTATGTCTCCCACGATCGGAATGTGCACCTTGATGTTCTTGCTGATGGAGGAGGGATCGATGTCGATATGCACGATGCACTTGGCATTGGGCGCGAAATCGCTGATCCGACCCGTCACCCGGTCGTCGAAACGCGCTCCCACCGCAATGAGGGTGTCGCAGTTGTACACCGCCATATTAGCCCAGTAACCCCCGTGCATTCCCAACATCCCCAGGTTCAACGGATCGCTGGCGGGGAATACACCCAACGCCATCAAGGTCTGCGTGACCGGGATACCGAGCCCGCGCGCGAGCTTTCTCAGCTCTGCGGATGCGTTCGACCACTGCACACCCCCACCCACGTAAAGAAGCGGCCGCTCGGCTTGGGCGATAGCTTGTACCGCGCGCTCGACCTGCCTAGCGTTCCCTTTTCCCAACGGCTTGTATCCCCGCAATTCGACCTTGTCGGGATACTTGAACAAGGTTTCGCCCGTCTGCACGTCCTTGGGCAAATCGACCACCACCGGGCCTGGCCTGCCCGAGCGCGCTATGTAAAAGGCCTCCTTGATCGTGCGGGCGAGCTGCTTTACGTCCTTCACGAGATAGTTGTATTTCGTACACGGACGGGTAATGCCCACTACATCGGCCTCCTGAAAGGCGTCGTTGCCAATCATAGGCGTGGGCACCTGACCGGAGATGACCACCACGGGCGTGGAATCCATATAGGCGTCCGCCAAACCGGTCACGGTGTTCGTAGCGCCTGGCCCTGATGTAACCAAAACCACCCCGGGCTCGCCCGAAACTCTCGCGTAACCTTCGGCCATGTGCACGGCACCCTGTTCGTGGCGCACGAGCACGTGCTCGAGAGGCGAATCGAAAAGCGCGTCATAAGTCGGCAGAATGGCCCCCCCGGGATAACCGAAAACCGTCTTGACCCCCTCAGCCAGCAGGCTCTCCATGACGATCTGCGCACCGGTAAGCTTTTTCATCCGCAAGTCCCCTCTCGAGTGGAAAAGCTAAAGGCGCCTTTCCTCGACTCGCTCCAGGGTGGCGGCGGGCGAGATCGGCGCGCCGCGCCCACTCGGCAAGCCCTTCGCCTCCCCGTCCCCCGTTTTTCGATCCTACATTGGCGCCAATCCGACAGTCAATAACGATAGCCGTACCAGTGCCGCCCGCAGCCCGATCCGGACGCGCCATTTCGCCCGGCGCCCGCCAAGCCGCGGGGCAACCGATCACGCGTTTTTTCGGAGCTGCTTAGCTCGGTTGCCTCGATTTCTTCTCGATGATACTAAGAACATAGGGAGAGCCACTGCTTGCGAGCTGAAAGGGAAGCTTCTCGATGTTGATACAAGCCACGCAACTTCGCCCAGGGATGATCATCAATCATGAGGGGCAGCTTTTCAGGATCATGACCGTCGATCATATAACGCCCGGCAACAAGCGCGGCATCATCCAGACCAAGATGCGCAACCTTGCAACTGGTCTGCAAACCGAGAACCGGTTCCGCTCGGAGGATCGAGTGGAAAGGGCCACGCTCGAGCAACAGGAGATGGAGTTTCTCTATGCCGCCGATGGCCAGTACCACTTCATGAATGTCGAAAGCTTCGAGCAGGTAACGCTCGGGGTGGATCTCTTGGGGGACGCCGTGAAATACCTTACGCCCAACCTGCGCGTGCAGGTCGATTTCTACAACGAACAGCCGATCGGCGTGACGCTACCCAAGACAGTCGACCTCAGGATAACGCATACTACCCCCGGCTTGAAGTCGGCAACCGTTACGAACGTGTTGAAGCCGGCAACCGCCGAAACTGGACTCGTGGTCCCGGTGCCCGGGTTCATCTCCGAGGGCGATGTCATCCGGGTCGATACGGAGACAGGGGCGTACCTCTCTCGCGCCAAGGGAGGCTAGCCGGCCTTTGCCGCCACTGGCGGCGTCTGTGGGGTCCTTTGCCCCAAAGAGCTACCCTGCTAAGGCTTTCGTGATTTCGTCATCGCTTCCGCCGATGCCTCGCGACTGCGGGGGTCACGACGAGTGAACGGGCGCGCTTTTCTCGAAAGCTTCGCGGGAAACTGCCGCTTCCCGCGGGTGAACTGGGAGGAGCTCTTCGCCAACACCAACCCGGTCGAAGTCGAGATCGGAAGCGGAAATGGAGCCTTCCTCAAATTCGCCGCCGAGCGCAACCCGGACGTCAATTTTTTCGGCATAGAGAAAAGAAGGAGCCGGGCGGAACAGGCGGCGCGATCCCTGCGCGCCGCCGGCTTGAGGAACGCCATCGTCATAAACGCCGACGCGGTCTGTGTCATCGCGACTCTCGTAGCGGAGGAATCGGTCGACGCCTACCACATTTATTTTCCCGACCCCTGGCCGAAGCGACGACATCGCAGGCGCCGCTTGTTCGGACCCGGCAATGCCAACTTGGCCGAGGAGATCTGCCGGACGCTGCGCCCTGGGGGGCGGGTGCATCTGGCAAGCGACCTGCCGGAGCACCTGCGCTCGATCGTGCGAAGCTTGCTCGCTTGCGGGCGCTTGCGCGAAGTCGCTCCCTCGAGTCAACCGCTGGTAACGCACTTCGCCCAGAAGTACGGGCGTCAGGGGCGGCCCCTTCTCCGGGCATCCTTAACCAGGCTCTGAAGTGGCTCCTGCCCCGGCTCCTTCCGACCCTGCGCCTGCACCCCCGCCGCGCTGGAAAAGAAGCTGGGACTGGTAATAATCGACATTTGCACCGACCTGGTAGATCCGGGGCGAGCCCTCGAGACGCCCGTATACTGCGGTCCCGGTGGGAATCTGGTTGCCGAGAAAAACGATGACCGGCCGAGGGCGCCCTTTTACGGTAAGGTGAATCTCGGCCCGGGGATGGGCCAAGCCGAAGCTTTCCAGGTCCACCGCCTCTTCCGCCACCACAACCGCCCGCTGCCCGGAAGTAAGATTGGTCACTATGGCGTCTATCAGATCGGGTGCCACGGACCGACCGGCCGGCCCTACCGGTTCCCAGCGCTCCCCCGCTCGTCTGAAACGAGCGCTTCCGCGCTCGTTTCTCACGTACACTTCGACCACGTCTTCGGGCCTGCTATCGACGAGCGTCCTCATCCTACCGTCCGCCCCTGCGCCGGTATCGGACGGGGCGAGCTCGAACATGGCGTAATACGCAAGGAGGACAAGCGCCAAGCCGTACCAAAAGGCGATCCTGCGGCGCATTTCTCGCTCTCCCTAGGCCCTCCCTCGTCTGTCGAAGTAAATCACGACGCCGATCAGGAGAAAAGCGAGAGGCTCCACCACGGTGCTCAGCCAAAACAAGGCAAGCTGCTGCGCGGCGGTAACATAGAATACTTCTATGCCGGGGCGCTTGAGCCGCGGAGCAGATGCCATCAGCCAAAGCTCGCCCGAAAGCCAGTCGACGGTGTTGAGAAACAGGTCCCTGCTACCCAAGTAGGACGCAAAGAGGTCGGTCGCGAAATCAGAATCTCCATACACAATCACCCGCCCCTCGCCCCTGCCCGAAACCCCGCTCACGACCGATCCCACGCCAAGCACCACCGGTCCCGGTCTATCGCCGGGGGCCGGCAGGAGCCCTGCGGGCTCGTCGGCGCGCTCATGCACCCAGGCCCTGGAGCTGCTCTTCAAAAGCACAAAAGTCCTCATGTCGGCCCCGTCGGAGAGAGCCGAGAGAGGGCGCGCGCCGGAAAATACCGGGCCCGACTCCAAAGATGCCGTGATGGGATGGTTGGATTCTCTACCAGAGGCTTCGAAGGTCGTGGGCTCGCCCTGCGCCAGCCTGCTGTCCGGGTCGACCACGACGCCTTCCTCGGCTGCGATTCCCAGCCGGCGAAGCGTCCGCTCGAGCACGGGAAGACCCACCGGATCGATCATTACCAGTGCCGCCCCCCCGCCCCTTACGTATTCTTCTAGCAACTCACCTTCGCGGGGCAGCAAGTCCTTCTTGGGCCCGGCCAAAACCAGAACCGACGCATCCGAGGGTGCGCCATCGGGCGCCAAAAACCTTATCTCCGCTAAATCGTAAACTTTCGCCGCCAGCGCCCGGCGGATCGATCCCATCGCCCGTCGTCGCCCTCCTCCCTCGATTCCCTTCTCGCCGTGGCCGGTAACGAAATACACCTTCTTGCGCTCCGAGCGGGTGACCGACACCAGTCCGCCCAACAGAGAGGATTCGTCCACGTTGCTCAGCCGCCTGCGCCGCCCTTCGCACTCGAGCACCAGCGTGCCGTAAAACTCCACTCCGTACTCCGCCGCCAGGGTGGGGTTGCGTCTCAGTTCCAAGACCCGGTACGTTATTTGCGGCGAGCGGAGACTGACTCGCCGCAACAGATCCAGCAGATCGCGCAACCGCGGGTCCTCCTCCCGCACGAAAGCCGTTATTTTGACCGGCTTGTCCAGGCTTCGAATCACGCTTCGGGTCAAGGGGGAAAGAGTGTATCTGCGCCCCGTGCTCAAGTCGAAGCGCCAGTCATGCTTGTAGCAGATAGCCATTGCCACCCCCATCGCCAACAGCACACCGGTAGCTTCGCCGATGACGTGGAGAACCCAACGGGGGCTCACTGCTTCCCTTTCCAGCGCCTAGCCTCGAGCATCCGCTTCGTAAGCAAGAGGAAGAACGACACGAAGAACGCGAAGTACACCGCATCCCTGATGTCGATAACACCTCGCGTGAACATCTCGTAATGAGTAAAGGTGGAAAGCTGCGCGAGGATCATGACAGCGCTCGAGGCGATCGCTGCCTCGTTCCAGGTGAGCAGCCAAAGCAGCACCAAAGCCACGAGAGTCGCCGCAGCCGCGACGAGGTGGTTATCCGTCAGGCTGGAAATGAACATACCGCAGGCGAGCGAGGCCGTGGTCAAGAGACCCAGCCCAAGGTAGCGCGCGACCATGGGCTCGAGGTCGAAGGGCTGAAAGGCGTAAATGATCAACGGATAGGACGCGGTACAACCGAGTATGGCGCCGAACACCACGACAGCGCTCAGAAACTTGGCGGCGATCACTTCCCCGTCTTTGAGGGGCAGAGTGAGCAGAAGCTCGATGGTCCCGAGTTTTCGCTCCTCGGCGAACAGGCGCATGGTTATGAGGGGCACAGCCCAAAGCAGGTACGATGCGAGCTCTGCGAAGTAGGCAGCCCAGAAGTTCTCCAAGATGTTGAGGCCAAACCCGAACGTGACGAACTGGTTGAGCTCCGTGTAACAACGATACCCGCTGAGCGCGAGAAAGGCGCCACCGACGACGTAAACGACGGGCGTGCCGAAATAGCAGTAGAGTTCCTTGCGCAGAAGCGCCACCCACCTCACCGCGCGCAGCCCTCGCCCCTCGAAAGTTCCTCTTCGCCCCCGTCGCTCACGAGCTTCACGAAAAGCTCCTCGAGGCTCAACGAGAGCGGCCTCATCTCGAGCAGTTGCCAGCCGCGACTGACCGTCATCGACGCGAGCGCCGCGCGGACGCTCTCCCCCTCGCGGGAGTAGATTTCGGCGGCAACCCCCCCAGGCTCTGCGCTCCCCTTCTCCTCCACCCGCTCCACCCCTGAAAGCGCCCCCAGTGCGGCCAGGACCTCCTTGCGTTCTCCCCTCACCCGCACCAGTGTCCGATCCATGCCCTCGAGCCTTCGCGAGAGGTTCTCGGCCGTGTCCTGGGCGATGACGCGTCCCCGATCGAGCACGATCACGCGCCCGCAAGTAGCGCTCACCTCTGGAAGAATGTGCGTGCTCAAAAGGATCGTCGTGGAGCCAGCCAGCGTTCTGATGAGCTCCCTCATCTCTATCACCTGGCGCGGGTCGAGACCCACCGTAGGCTCGTCGAGGATCAGCACCCGGGGGCTGTGCAGAATCGCCTGCGCCAGGCCGACACGTTGCCGGTAGCCCTTCGAGAGCTTCCCGATCAACCTCCCGCGAACCTCCCGAAGGCCGCAGGTTTCCAGCACCTCTTCGAGACACGCTCGGCGCCGGCTTTTTTCGATGCCTCGCGCGCTCGCGCAAAAACGCAGAAAGCGCTCGACCGAGAGATCCGGGTAAAGGATGACATTCTCCGGCAAGTACCCGATAAGTTGCCGAACGGCCAGAGAATCCCCCTGAACGTCGAATCCGCAGACGGTGGCGCTCCCCGCCGATGGGGGGAAAAAGCCCGTCAAGATGCGCATAAGCGTCGTCTTGCCCGACCCGTTGGGGCCGAGCAATCCGACCACCTCCCCCTGCTCGACGCTGAACGATACTTCTCTCACGGCCTGCGTAGGGCCGAAAGACTTGCTGATCCCGCAAACGGCGATCACGGTCGGCTCCCTGCGCCTGCCGCAATGCTATAGGATATCAGCTCGATTTGCGAAATCGGCTGAGCCTCCCCGCGCCGAGCGGTTTGCAGGGTTTTTACCAAGCCGACCCCTGGGGCATACCAGTCGACGTAATAGAAGATCACGGTGGGACCTATCACTCGCTCCCGCGTCCTGGCGTTGTGCAAAGCCTTCGTCTCGACGCGCAGGCAATCCCGGAACCGACCGGCCGGCACTTCCACCACCTCACGCTCGAGCATGGCACGGTGCACCTGGCGCACGACGTAGCCCGAGCCGTCCGGCAACTGATACGCGTTAGTCAGCCCTTCCCAAGAGGTACCCGGCGCTAAAGCCACGGGCAGGAATCGCCGCTCGACCGACTTTAGCCCGTTGTCGCGAAGACGGGTCCCCTGATATTCGATGGACATCACCCGATCGAGAAAGCCCCCTCGCCGGCAGTACGCAACCGGGTGGGCAAAGCCTCCACCGAAACCCGTGTAGGTTTCGTCCACCACTCGGCAGCGCCGGCCGGCGGCTGCTACGAATCGCTCACCCCTCACCACGGCAACGAACTTGAAGGCCTTGCCCCCGGGAAAGTGGCGCACGACGTACTCCCAGCGGCTCGCGTCGGCCAAGGGAAAGAAATCGGCTGGCGCGGAAGCTTGCGTCGGCTGCGACAGCCGGCTCATGCAACCGGCCATGGTCAGGGCCAATACACCCGCAGATCGCCCGAACCCGATCCTCACGACGCCGCTTTCTCCTAGCCTAGTCCCGATCCCGGTCGGCTCTTCATGTCAGAAAAGGATCGCGCAGGCAGCCCCTAAGCCCCCGAGCGAGATACCCCAAAGCACGTCCTTTTGCAGATTGGCTTCGGGGCCCCGCGTCTTTTCGGCCACGAGCGCGGCGAAAAGAACGATAACGCTTATCGCAGCCAACGGGCCGGCTATGGGGGGAAGGGGCGCTCCTTGCGCTCGGGCGGCCGTGGCCAGGCGCGAGACGCGAACGAGCAAGGCGAACAAAACGGCAACGCCGCCGACCCGAATCAGACGTGACACAATGGCGCGCATCAGCGCCCCAGCTTACCTGGCGGCAAGCTTCGGGCGCAAGTGGCGCTCAGGAGCCCTTGCCCTCGGCCGCTTTTCGCGCCCGCAACCTCTTGCGCCTCAGCGGCTTGGCCACATACTCGTCGAGCGCGATCACCAGGAAGCTGAAACCCACGACGATAATGACCGCCCAGCCAAGAGTCATCTTACCCCTCGCATGTCGCCTCTCATGCCTTCTTTCCTCGAAACGATGCCGGCTCCCGGAAAGTCATCCCTGCTGCCCCTTCCCCGGACTCGCCTCTCTCAAAATGAACTTGGGCGGAAAGAGCAGCATCAGGACCGGGAGCAGGGTCTGCGAGCCGACGTAGCTTACGAACATCCACAACGCCAGAAGGCCTCCCATCTCGGCGTCGAAGCGGATATGAGAGAAAACCCAGAGAAAGGTGCTGAACACCATAGTTACCGCCGTAAAGGTGACCGCCTTGCCCGAAGTCCGCATCGCCTCCCTCACTGCGGCGTGCAGATCGCCCACGACGCGGATCTCCTCGATCGTGCGGCTCACGATGTAAAGCCCGTAATCGATCCCAAATCCCACGCCCACGGTCACGAGAGGTAGAGTGTGGATGTTGATTCCGATGTTGCGAAAACCCATGTAGGCATTCACCAAGATGTTGGAGCAGATAAGCGGCGCGAGCATATAGAGCCCCGCCACGAAGGAGCGGTAGGTAAATAGCAGTATGATATAGATCACCCCGAACCCGAGCAGGTTCATGAGCACGTCGTTTCGAATCAGCTCCTGATTCGCGGCCGCCAGCACCCCGACGAGGCCCCCGGCAAGCTTGAAGGCGGCCTTGTCCATAGGGTTGTCCCGTATGAACTGTTCGCAACGCGCGATTATGCGCCGGATCGTCTCCCCCTGGTGGTTGCGGCAATAAAAAGTGACGTGCGCCGTCGCGTAATCGGTCGACACATACTTGGCCGTCTCGGTCGGGGGCGAGCCGGAGAAAAAGATGAAGAAAAGTCCCCCGACATCCACCCAGCTGTCGGGGATCACACCCCATTTCGGTTCCAGCTCGTGAAAGACCGCGTTCACCGCGCGGATGATGTCGGCGAGCGAGAAGCTGTACCCGACCGCCTCGTCTCCCTCCAGATACCGCTGGAAGCGTTCCATCGTCCGCAGCGTCTGCGGGTCCTTCATCGCATCCTTGTCGAAGCCCTCGGCCACTACGATAAGCGGCTCGACCCCTCCGAAATTGTCCTGAATCCGCGCATGGGAAACGTTGTACGGGGAATCCAGCCACAAGAGTGGGGAAGCCGCGGTAGGATCCCCGAACGTGAGCTCGCGCAGAAAAAATCCTCCCACCAGGACGGCACCGATCCACGCGCCGAGACACACCTTGCGGCCGAAGGGGGAGAGGCTTCGATCGGTGAACCAATCCATTAGTCCCCTGAACCAGCCGGCCTCCCGCATCTCGACCAGTTCCTGCTCCGGCGCCTTGAGGTAGTAATAAACTATGGGGTTGAGGAGCATCTCCGACACGGTGATAGCGAGAATCCACCAAGAGGCCGTGATCGCCAGCTTTTGAAGGGTTATGACCGGAACCAGCATGATCACCAGGATCCCCAGGGCATCGGTCACGATGCCCGAAAGCGTCGGAACGAAGAGTTCGGCGAATGCGCCCACGATCGCCTGCCGTTTGTCCCACCCACTTCTCTTGTACTCCTCGTAGTAGCGATCGTGCATCTGAATGGCGTGGCTTACGGCCCGCGCCGTGATGAGAAAGGGCATCACCAGCATGAGCGGATCCAGGGGCAGGCCGATTATCTTGATAAAGCCGAGTCCCCAGAAAGCGGCGATCACTCCGGTAATGGTCGGCCGAAGCGATCCCCGCCAGTCGTGGAAATACATCCAGCGCAGCACCCACTCGATACAGTAGGTGACGACAAGAATCCAGAAAACGTCGTTGGCGTAAAGGTAAACCCACCCGTACAACCTGGGCTCTCCCGCCGTGAAGATCTCGACGTCCGGCTCTCCCTTGACAAGCTCGAGCGAGACCTCCTCCCCCTGCTCGCCTCCCCGTTTCACCACGACCTTGACCCGCTCCCCCGGCGCAGTGTCTTTGACCATTGCGAAGAAGTCCGCGTTCGACTCGACCTTCTTACCGCCGTAGGATACGAGAATGTCGCCGACCTTGAATCCGGCCTCGGCCGCAGCGGTGCCCTCCACCACGAGCTTGACCGTTGGCGGAAATTTTTCCCCGAGCTGCTCGGGCTTGAGAATCAGTCCGCACCATCCACTCCTTCCCGTCCAATCCGCGCCGTAAGGGTCCACCACCTTTTCGTTGACGTCATCGAAAATGCGCCGGTAATCGAGGCGCCGCTCGATGAAATTGGCGCGAATGAGGGCGGCACTGTCGTCGAGCGAGACCAACAGCCCGTAAATGTTTTCGCTGTTGTGGACTATGCGCCTGATGTCCTCGACGTCGGCCTGACTCCGTGGAGCGCGCAGCATCACCGGCTCGGCGCGCAAAGTGCCGCCCGCAGCCACGCGCAGATGCCGGACGGTGCGATGGCCGATCGATTCGATCTGATTGTGGTTCACTCCGTAAACCCGATCCATGCCGTCTGTCATGTAGAAGATACGGGTCAGGTTCTCGACCGTAAATATCGTGCCATCCTTGACCTTGAACATGACGACGATGTTGTTCGCACCGCCGAAGCTCTTCGAGTATTTGTTGTGGATTTTTATGAAGGAGTGACTCTGCGGAAGAAGATCCCCGAAGCTCGTTTCCAACTTGAGCTGAAACGAGAGATAGGCGAAGATCCCGGTGACTACGAGCACTGTGACGCTCACGGGATGCCGGTAATCGATGAGCTTGTTGCCCAACCAGTATAGCGCTGCGAGCCTCTGCTCCTCTTTCGCAGTTGAGGTCGCCATGAACTAGCCCTCCCCTATTTGATCCTCCTACAGGCTCTGATCCCACGTCGCGCCGCCATCGGTCGTGTAGAGGATCGTGCCGAAGCCCCCCACTATCCATCCGACTTTGTCTGCGTAGAAATCTATACCCCTAAGCCAAGTGTACAACCTCATTCCGAGCTTTGCCGAGGTCCAGGCCTGGCCTCCGCTGGCCCGGAAAAGGACGACTCCCCCGGAGCCTACCACCCACCCGCGCCCGTCCGGAAAAACGAGCGGCGCATATAGCGGATCGGCCAGGCTGGCGTCGGTTTTGACCGGTTCGAACGCCCAGGTCTCGCCGTCGTGCGTCGCCGCCACGTGCCCCTCCAGACCCACCGCAACGCCCTCCGTGGGACTGCTCATGTGCACGCCAAACAGCGTGGGGATGTCGTAAACATCGACGATACCGGCCCCGAGCAAACTGTTTTGCTGCTGCCTCCAGGTTCTGCCCCCGTCCGAGGTAGCCAGGATGGTACCGAACTCCCCAACGATCCACCCTCGATCTCGGTCGATGAACTCGACATCGTAGAAGATCGGATCCTGCATAGCGATCTTCTCGTCGGCCGTGAGGCCCTCTTGGAAGGTGACCTTGCGTTGCGTCCAAGTTTTGCCGCCGTCCTCGGTCTCGACAACCAGGGATCTATCGCCGACGGCTATCACGTGTTGCGCGTCGATCGCGTGCAGGGCGAAGAGATACAGGTTCGTGCCGCTCTTCTGCTCGCTCCAGGTCTTACCCCCGTCGCTACTGTGCAAGATGATTCCGGATTGCCCGCATATCCAGGCGTTCTTGTCGTCCCCGAATTTGATGTCGTAGAGGGCCCTGTCGGTGCCACTGCGGAGCACCTCCCAGCTCTGCCCCTGATCCGTCGTCTCCAGAATCTTCCCTCGATAACCGACGACGAGCGCCCGCTTTTCCGAGAGTGCTTTGACCGCATAGAACTTATCGCCTATGAGGGAGATCTTCTGTTCTTTGAGTGGGGGAAGCTCGATCTCTTGGTGGCATCCCGAACAAAGACTCGCCCCACACAGCAACAAAAAGACTCCGATTGCACGACGGTAGCCCATGAGCTTCTCCTCGCTACTAGAGCCGAATCCCTTAGCCAAACTGCCCACCTGCGGCGGGAAAGCTCTAGTCCTACAAATCCACACTTCTGTCAAGGGCTGAAGCCGGCGCCTGCGTCCTTAAGTACCAGGGCAAGCGCGCCCGCCCGAAGCCACGCGAACTCCCAACCTGCGCTCGAACCCCGCCCGACAAACGAGATCGGCCAAGACGTTTATCACATCACTTTCAAACGGGCCACACCCAGGAGGCTTGGCGCCATGCTATCTGCCCGGCATCTAAACCCCGCCTCGACGCTTTTTCGCCGCGCCGCGCGGGCCGGCGCCCCGAAAACTCAGCTGCTTTCGGCTGCAGCGCGCATGGCACGGCCATTGCTCGAGCGCATGGCGTGGGCCACCATCAGGATCGGCTCACCGGTCCCGTCACCCCGCAAAGCTACTGCGCAGGGGTTTGTCGCGGGCCGCAACCAACAGGGAGGTACACCGTTATGGAAAACCACGTTCCTCAGCCGGGCACCGACACCACCCCAGGCGCGCAAGCAATCAAGGAGATCAGAGCCAAACTGGGCCTCACTCAGGAGGCGTTCGCTCACGCGATCGCTGTCACGGTCTCGACCGTGAACCGATGGGAAAATGGCCACGCGACTCCGAGCAGGCTAGCTTGGCGAGCGATTCAAGAATTGGTGAAGAAACATGACGAGAGTCGCCATAAGCCGTTCATGGCATCCCCATCGCACGGTTTTTGACCCGAGTGCGACGAGCGGGGACGAGCGTGGCGGCAGCGCCGATGAAACGGGCTCACTCGAAACCCGCGGCGCGGCTTCCCATCTGCCGCCACCCCGTTCTTCTCGCCCTTATCGCTCTCGTGCCGGCAAGTCGAGCTTTGCCAGCGGTGGCCCACTCGCCTGCTACGCCCAGCCACCTCGTGGTTCAGGGAACCATAAATGGGAGAGTCTCCGGCCACCTGCTCCTCGATACCGCAGCCACATACTGCTTGATCTCGCCCCACACCGCCCTTCGCCTGGGCATCGATCCCCAGGCGGGCGAGCCGGTCGAGGTGGTGACCGCTCGCGGCAGGGAGGCGGGCCGCCTGGTGACACTGGGAAGCGTCGCGCTCGAGCGGGCCGAGGTCGCCAACGTGCAGGCGGTGGTGCTACCCGGCTTCAGTCCCCCCGTACTCGGCGTTCTCGGCCTCAGCTACCTGGGCCATTTTCGCTTCACGGTGGATACGAAAAGGATGGTGTTGCGAATGGAGCGTTACTGAATGGAGCCCCTGCGCGGAAAGCCGTCTATTCGCTCGGGTGCTTGGTGCCAGGATCGCTCGCTGCTCCCGATTGGGAGCGATACCGCCGATCTCGAAGCTCTCCTGCCAGAGCCACCCCTAGGTCCTCGCGCACCAACTCTCCGTCTTCGCGCTCGAGCAGCGAGGCCACGAAGTCGTAGCGCCGCCAGTAAATGATGCGTCGCCGCACGCCCGGCTCCCCCCGCGGCCGCTCGTAAACCCACTTCTCGTTGAACACGATGTCGTTCTCTCGCCGCTCGCGAGGCTCGTTTACGCTGCCCCACGCTCCCGACGGGGTCCCCCACTTTTGCACCACGAGGTTTCTACTCACAGCCTGGCTCATGGCCACGTCCCCGAAGAGCTACAACTCGAAGCTTTCCGGTACCACGCACCGCCCCTCGGCCACGTGCGCTTCGAACTCCCCGCGAAAGCGCCTGAGAAAGCCGCCCGCCGCCCAAGCGGCCGCATCGGAGAAGGCGCAAATCGTCTGCCCTTCCATGTAACTGCAGACCGTCTCGATCTGCCGCAAGTCTGCCGCCGTCCCCTCTCCAGCCTCGACTCGCCGAAGAAGTTTGTAAAGCCAGGCGGATCCCTCTCTGCACTGAGTGCACTGGCCACAAGACTCGTGGCGGAAAAACCTGGCGATGACGGCCGCAGCGCGCACCATGCACGTGGTATCGTCCATGACGATTATCGCGCCGGTCCCGAGCAGAGACCCCGCTTGCCTGAGCGAATCGTGGTCCATCCTCACGTCCACCTGGCTGGCCGAAAGCACCGGCATCGACACCCCTCCGGGGATGACGGCCTTCAACTGCCGCCCCCCTCGGATCCCCCCGGCGTGCTCGAAGATGATCTCCCTGAGCGGCGTGCCGAGCGGCAACTCGTAAACCCCCGGGCGATTTACGTGCCCGCTCACCCCGAAGAGCGTGTTGCCGGTGCTGTTAGGGGTCCCGATCGATTTGAACCACTCGGCGCCGTTCTTGATGATGGCAGGTACGTGCGCGATCGTCTCGACGTTGTTGATCGTCGTTGGGCAGCCCCAGAAGCCAAATCCCGCAGGAAAGGGGGGCCGCTTGCGCGGGTGCGCTCTCTTTCCCTCGAGAGATTCGATGAGCCCCGTCTCCTCTCCGCAGATGTACGCTCCGGCGCCCCGGTGCAAGTACACCTCGACAGAGCACGTGGTCCCGAAGATGCGGGACCCGAGATATCCCGCCGCACGGGCTTCTTCGATCGCGCGGCTCAGCGTTCGGTACACCGTGACGTACTCTCCCCTTATGTACACATAGGCTACACTCGCCCCGATCGCGTAGGAGGCGATGATCAAGCCCTCGATCAGCAGATGGGGATTGCGCTCGGCGATTTGCCGGTCTTTGAAGGTGCCCGGCTCGCTCTCGTCGAAATTGCACCCCAGATAGTTCGGCTTACCGTCTTGCGGCTTGGGCATGAAAGCCCACTTCTGGCCGGCGCTGAACCCCGCGCCTCCGCGACCTCGCAGGCCAGAGCTTTTGACCTCCTCGATGACCTCCTGCGGCGTCATCTCCTTCAGCGCCCGCTCCGCCGCCAGGTACCCACCGGCTCGCTTGTATTCCTCGAGCGAGAGACGACTCTCCCCCTCGGGAGGCAAAAGGTACCGCACGCGGCCAGCCGCGGTCACGGCTCTCCTCCACCGCCCGCTCTGCCGTTCCCCGCGCCTTTGATCTTGTCCAGCAGGGCTCCGATCTCCTCCGCCTTCACGTTTTCGATATACGGTTCGTTATTGACCTGCACCGCGACCGCCATCCCGCAAGCCCCCAAGCACTGCACTTCCTCGAGAGAGTATTGGCCGTCCTTCGTGGTCTCGCCCGGCTCGATGCCCAGCGCTTCCGAAAGCGCGCGCACCACTTTGCGCGCGCCCAAAAGAGAACAACTCAAATTGGTGCAGACCTGTACCCTGTGCCGGCCAGCCGGCTTCTCCTTGAACATCGGGTAAAAAGTGACGACCTGCCTCACCTCGATCGGGAGGACGCCCAGCAGCTTCGCCACCTCCTCCTGATCCTCCAGGCCGACGTACCCCTTCTCCGCCATGACGAGGTGGAGTGCCGTAAGGAGTACCGCACGCTTCTCCCGGTATTTGGGAAACTCCGCCTCTATCGCCCGGCGGCATGCCTCGCTCAGTGCCATGGCACAACACCTTCTCCCTTAGCGGTCACACTCCCCTCCGATCATGTTGATCATGTCGAAGGTAGGGATGACATCCGCCAGCAGTCCCCCTTTGACCATGAGGGCGAGTGGCTGCATGTTGACGAAGCTGGGGGAGCGGCACCGGCACTTGACAGGCTTCCCCGTTCCGTCGCTCACCAGGTAAAAACCGAGCTCTCCGTTGGCGGATTCGATCGCCTGGTAGACCTCCCCCGGCGGCGGCCTCATCCCCTCGGTCACCACCTTGAACTGGCCGATGAGCTCTTCCATGCTGTTGAAGACTCGCGACTTGCCCGGCCAGCGAATGTGCGGGTCGTCGATATTGACCGGGCCATCGGGAATCTCCCGGGCGGCTTGCTCGATCATTCTCAAGCTTTGCCTGATCTCCTCCATCCTCACGAGGTAGCGGTCGTAGTTGTCCCCTCTGCCGCCGACCGGGATATCGAAGTCGAGCCTGTCGTACACCAGGTAGGGCTCGGCCCGCCTGAGATCGAGCGGTACCCCTGCCGCCCTAAGCAGCGGCCCGGTCACCCCGTACGCGATAAGGTCTTCTTTAGGCAGTGCTCCGGTACCCTCCATGCGATCGCGAAAGATGGGGTTTTCGGTCAGCAACTTGTCGATGTCGTTAAAAAGCTTCCATACCCCCTTGAGCTTCGCCCCGAGAAGGAGAGGGAAGTCGGGGGGGAGATCGGCCCTCACGCCACCGATGCGCACGTAGTTGCAGGTTACCCGCGCCCCGCATATCGCATCGAAAAGATCCCATATCAGCTCTCTCGCCTCGACAGCATAGAGAAACGGGGTCATCGCCGCCAGCTCCAAGGCCCCGGCCCCGATGCACACCAGATGGTCGGCCACGCGCGAGAGCTCGCCCACGATCACCCTGATGTACTGACACCTCGGCGGCGCCTCCACGCCGAAGAGCTTTTCCGCCGCCAGGCAGTAGCCCACGTTCGCGAGCATCGGGCTCGAGTAGTTGAGCCTGTCGGTGTAGGGTATTACCTGGTAGTAGCAACCACTCTCACACTCCTTCTCGAATCCCCGGTGCAGGAATCCTACGTCCACTCGCGCATCGACGACCGTCTCCCCGTCGAGCTTGAGCCAGATCTTGACCGTACCGTGCATGGCCGGATGGGAGGGGCCCATCTGGACATCGAGGGGCTCGAAGCCAGCTTCGCGCAACCTAAGCTCTTCGGCGTCCACGCCCAGTGTCCTCCTCGAGGTCGGCGATCCCGACCAGCGGTTGCACCTTCTCCTTCGGGTAGTCCTTGCGAAGCGGGTGACCCTGGAACTCGGGATAGAGCAGAATGCGGCGCAAGTCAGGGTGGCCGTGGAAGACGACCCCGTACATGTCGTAAGCCTCCCGCTCGTGCCAGTTGGCTGCGGGAAAGATGGGGCTTATGGAATCGATCTGTGGATTCTCCTCGGGCAGACGAACCTTGAGGCGCACCCGCCGCCCGTGCCGCAGGGAATAGAAGTGATAGACGACCTCGAAGCGCAACCCGCGATGGCCGAGCCAATCCACGACGGTCAGATCCATGAGGAAGTCGAAGGAAAGCTCGGGCTCGTCGCGCAAAAACCGACACACCTCGACGATCCTGTCGGGCGCTGTCTCGGCGGTAGCGTCCCCCCGATAGGCGTGGGTGCAAACGATGGCCTCGGCGAAGCGAGCCGCGAGCGATCTCAAAGTAGGATCCAAATCGGCTTCCTTGTCGCCATCCCTCGAAACCAAGGTTCGCTCCTTCCCGAGAATCCTCCGCCAGGCCTCACCGCCCATAGTCGCCGCGGATGAAGCCGAGGCGTTTGCCCAGCTTGTGCGCAGGAACGAGAAGGTCCTCCTTGTGCCACAGGGACCCGGGCCGGTCGTAGGAGGCAACCTCGATGCGCTGGCTCATCACGATGGCCTCTTCCGGGCACGCCTCTTCGCACAAGCCGCAGAACATGCACCGCAGCATGTCGATATCGAATACCATCGGATAACGCTCCACCTCGTCCTCGGTTTCGGCTGGGACGATGGTTATGCAATCGGTCGGACACGCCCACTCGCAAAGGCCGCAGGCAACGCACCTTTCTTTGCCATTTTCCATTTGCACCAGCACGGGCATCCCCCTGAAGGCAGGCGGAAGATCGATTCGTTCCTCGGGGAACTGCACCGTGAAAATACGGGGCCGCCCGATGACGAATCCCCAGAGGTTGCTGAGAAAATGCCGACCGGTGACCGCAAGCCCGACCGCTATCGCCCACAGCGAAGGGGTATCCACCACCGCGGGCCGCGCCTTACGCGCCACCTCCACCACCCGCCCCGCCATCACCCGTGCTCCACGGCGAGCTCGATTCCGAGAGGCCCCACGGACTCGAAACGCACGCCTCTAAAAGACGCCACCGATGCCGCTATCTCGGAAAAGACAATCTCGGGATTCCAACTGCCGGGGGGGACTTCCACGCCAAGCAAGCGCGCTAGACCGAGAAATATGTCCCCGTCGCTCGGCTGCCCCTGCGGATCGACCGCCCTTCTCAGCCGCTGCAGCCGACCCGCGAAGTTAGTGACCGTTCCCTCCTTCTCAGCAAAGCTCAGGCCAGGGAGCACCACTTTCGCGCGCTCGCCGATCGGCGTCAAGAAGAGGTCCTGAACCACCAATGCCTCGAGCTGCTCCAGCCGCTCCAAGGTTTGCCGCGACCACGAATGGACCGCGTCCCCCCCGACGACATAGAGTGCCCGCAGGGCTCCTTGCGCGAGCGCGGCACCGATGCCGGCCAGATCGAGGCCGTCGGGACCCGGACTCACGCCGAGCTCCCTCGCCCCCCGTCCATTGATGGCCTTCTCGGCCTTGATCAGAATACTATCCTCCCTGCCGAGCCTCACCGCCAAGTCGAGATTGGGGCAGCCCAGCCCAAGCCGAACCAGTTTGGCGAAGACAAAGCTTTCCTCGTTCGTCAGATGGGCCGACCCCACCGCGGCCACGGCGGCGGGGCCGTGGCGTCGCGCGGCCTGGCCGAGCAGTGAAGCCGCCTGCGCCAATCCCTCCTCCCACTCCACCTCGACCAGCGTGCCGTTTCGTCTCAGCAGGGGCTTGCGCAGACGCTCTGGGTGGTTGACGATTTTGTACGTGTCCCTTCCCTCGTCGCACATCCAGGTCTCGTTCACTGCATCGTTTCGGCGGGGCAACATCCGATAGGCTCGGTTGCGGTAGGTCCCCAGCCGCACGTTGCACCCTCGAGCGCACCCGGGACAGATCGTCTCCGTCTCCTCGAGAAACCACACCCGCAACCGATGGTGAAAATCCTTGCTCAGAAGAGCGCCAACGGGGCAGATATCGGCGGTGCACACGGAATAGTCATTGGCCAGGCTAGTTCCGGGGAAGACGTCCACGTAACTTCCGTCTCCGAGGCCGAATACCCCCAGCTCGGAGGTTTTCGTGATCTCCCGACAGAAGCGCACGCAGCGCCGGCATAGAATACACCGCTCCTGATCGAACACGATGCGTGGACCCAGGTCCACGCGTTTCAGGAGCTTTCGCCTGACCTCTTTGCTTCGGCCCGCCTTGATGCCGAACTCGAAGGAGTAGTCCTGCAGGTAGCACTCCCCGGCCTGGTCGCATATGGGGCAGTCGAGTGGATGGTTCACCAGCAAGAGCTCGAGCACCCCTCGCCTTGCCCGCTCCACCTCCTCGCATCTGGTGTCCACCACCATCCCATCCCTTACCGGCGTGTTGCACGCAATGGTGAGCTTGGGAAGCCCCTCCACCTTCACCAGGCACAGCCGGCAGCTCCCGTCTATGGAAAGCTTCGGGTGGTAGCAGTAGTGAGGGATGAAGACGCCGTTATCGAGCGCTGTGGGCAGCAGCATCGCGCCGGGTCTAGCCGTTATCTCCTTTCCGTCGATTACGATCTTCGCCACGGCGCCCTACTCCCCGCGCCCGCTCGCGTGATGTCCCTTCCAGGGTTTGCCGGGGCGCTCGCGCTGAACGCGCCGCTGCAGTTTGATCAGGCCATCGAGCACAGCCTCCGGTCGGGGAGGACAGCCGGGCACGTAGATGTCCACCGGAACGATCGTGTCGATCCCCTGCACCACAGCGTAGTTGTTGTACGGCCCACCTGAACAGGTACACGCCCCGAAGGCCATCACCCACTTGGGAAGCGCCATCTGTTGATAAACGGTCTGCAGGATGGGGGCCTGTCTATGCGTTATCGTTCCCACTACCATGAGAAGATCGGACTGGCGCGGGGTGAACCGGGGGAATGCCGCTCCGAACCTGTCCAGATCGAACCGCGGGCCGGCGCTCGACATGTACTCCATTCCGCAACAGGCGGTCACGAAGGGATAGGTAAAGAAGGAAAACTTGCGCGCCCACTGAATCGCGTCGGTGAGTCTTCCCGTCAGGAAGCTCTCCCCGAAGCTGTACGCCGCAGCCTCCTCCTCCCCGACGAGCCCGCGGCCCCGCACCAGGAAGTTCTCCCGATCTTTGCTAGCCACTCGACTCCTCCTCGCTCCAGGCACCTGCCCCGCTAGCCGCCGCGCCAAACTCGTGCCAGATTCGCGAATCCACGGCAAGAAACCATCTCGAGGCTCTCCCGCCAGCGAACTTGCGGCTCAGGCGGCGGTCTCCTGCGCCCCAGCCCCACCCGGCTGGCTCGGCGCCGTCGCCACAGCGAAACCTGCCCCGCCGCCTCGTGCTTCGGCCGGGCAACCGGAACACTCGCACGCTTTCCCCTCGGCACAATTCTGGCAGCAGAAGACGACCTCGCGCCTTCTCACAGCCCGATAAACCGGCAGTGCGCAGCCGCACCGGGGACAGCTTACGTTGGCCATTGACTCTCTTGTTTATCGTCGCAGCCGATCTCCGTCAATCGTCCTCGCCGCGTCAAATTTTTTTGCGTCCAAAGCCTGCTGGCCGCTTGACATATCGCCGCCCGCTGCCCTAATTTCAGCGGCCGCACGAATCTTAACTTAGCGGGAGGCCTTATGACGAAGACGCAATTGGTGGCTAAGCTGGCAGAGGCGGGGGGCGTGACGAAGAGACAGGCCGACGACCTGCTCAACGCCCTGGTGGACTTGATCCGCAAGTCCGTCAAGAAGGGGGAGCCGATCAAGATCCCCGATCTCGGCGGTTGGCGGCTCAAGCAGATGAAGGCGCGTATGGGCCGAAACCCGCAGACGGGCGAGGCGATCAAGATCCCGGCGCGTAAAAAGGTGGGCTTTACCGTAGCCAAGAGTTTCAAGCAGTACGTGCTAGGCAAGAAGTGACGAGCTGCGAGTGAACGCCGGCTGCCCGGCGAGACGCGGGCGGCGATGTGCCGGTCGGTCAAGCAGAGGGCGGGTCAGGGCGGAGCCTCCGCGGCGGAACCGGGCCGAGGCCACGCACCGAAGATGGAGTCCGCCCTCCTTCCCTTTGCTAGAGTCTTCGCAGCCTGCGAATGAACTTCCACAAGCGAGCGGTCTCGGCGAGGCCGGCTCCGTTCATCATGGGACCGATGTTCGCTAGCACAATGTGGCGCAGCCCTTCGGAGGTGAGTTCTCGAACTTCGGCGACGAGCTCATCGACGTTGCCGAAGTAGTAGTTACGATCGAGGAGTTCCGCCGTAACGGCGCTCCTTGCGCGATCGAGAAGCTCGTCGGTCACGCGCGGCGGCACGATGTCTATGAACCCCTTGTACCCTTTGCCCGCAGGGTGATCGAGCCCGACCGCCCGCCATACATCCGCGCCGGCTAACAAGCCGAGCAGGCCGGCGTACGGGCCTGCCATGAGATCGCGCAGGATTTCCTCGCGGCCCTTGCCCAAGCCGAACACGAAAAGCAGAGCGGGGGTAAAATCGCCTTTAGGCCTGCCCGCCGACTGCACGTGATCCAGGATCTCCGAGAGCATCGTGCGATACTCCCCCCTGGCAAATCGACCTGTCGGGATCCAGCCATCGCCGAAACGTCCCACGAGCGTCCTCATCCGCGGCGCCCGAGCCGCAACCCAAATGGGGGGCTGCCTCCCCCGAAAAAGAGGGAGGCCGAATATGGCGTCTTCGAGCCGCCAGAACCTGCCCGCGTAGCTTACCGGATCTCCTCCGCTCGCCCAAAGGAGTCGAATTATTTCGAGCGCCTCCTCGAGGCGGCTGACCTGCTGAGCGAAGGGAAGACCGTAGGGTTCGATGTTTTCCCGCTCCCCATTTCCGATCCCTAGGATGGCGCGCCCCCCGGTCAGATGATCGAGGGTAACTGTGGCCTGCGCAAGAGTCATCGGGTGGCGGCGAATCGGCTCCGTCACCGCCGTGCCCAACGTTACCTTCGAAATCCGCACCGCCGTGGCACCCAGTACCACAAAAGGATCCCAAAGCGCGTCTATCGAGGGAATCTGCCTAGCCGCCGGTGTAAGCTCGGGGCGCCAGAGCTGGCGCGGCACGAAGTTCATGAAATGGTCCGGCACCCAGATGGAGTCGGCACCCATGAGGCGGGAAAGCCGCATGCCGAGTCGCGTAAGCCACATGGGGTACACGCAGGGATCCTGGACACCGACGATCAGTCTTCCCGCCACGATCGCTCCTCGTCGCACGAAAAAATCATGCCGCAGCTAAATTGCCGGTAGCCATAGATCCTCGCCGGCCTCCCTGACTACTGCTCTGCCGCGAACTGGAATCCACAGCGTGCCTCGACCTTTCTTCCTCTGTCGTCGCGAACCACGACCAAGAGCTCGCCGCTAGGGGCTCTAAGGGGCGCGGCGAGCGTGAGCGACCACTCGATGGGAAGCTCGAGGCGCCCCCCCTCCTCCAAGCGAGTCCTGCGCCAGCCATGCCCCGGCACTTCGAGGGGGATTCGCCTCGAACCCGCACACAGAATGCACTGCTCGATCGAAAGCAAGGCGTCCCTGCCGCGATTCGTCGCCACCAGGCGACAGCGAAGACGAACGCCCCGGTCTGCCTCGGTCACCGAGGCCTCGTCGCAGTTCAAACCGATATCGAAGCGGGGCCGACGCAGCGCTCCCAACATCGCCCACCTCCTGTGGTCCTCTGGACCTATCTTCCCACTCGCGGCGCACTCGCCTCTCCCTACAGGCGCCCTTCCCTTCGTGCTATGGTTTTTCCCAGCATGAATAGCGGAGATCTCCCAGGAGCGAAAGAGGCGGTCGTCGGACCGACCTCGCATTATTTTTACTCGCAACGGCTGCGCCTTCACTACGTCGATTGGGGCAATCAGGATCGGCCCTTGCTGGTGCTCGTCCACGGAAGCAGGGACCACGCTCGAAGCTGGGACTCGGTGGCGCTCCACTTGCGCCCTCGCTTTCACATCGTGGCGCCGGATTTGCGCGGCCACGGAGATTCGCAGTGGGCGACAGGTGGTCTCTACGCCATGGTGGATTATGTACTCGACCTGGCGCAGCTCCTCGACGCGGTGGGCCTGTTCCCGGTCCGCCTTATCGGCCACTCGCTCGGGGCGGCCGTGGCGCTGCAGTACGCCGGAATCTACCCGGACCGGGTGGGCAGGGTAATCGCAATCGAGGGGTTGGGGCCCCCGCCCCACATGATCAGAAGGGCGCCCGCCTGGGAGCGGATGCGCGATTGGATCGCGCAAATGCAGCGCTTGGCCGGGCGCTTCCCGCGCCGGTATCGCACGGTAGAGGAAGCCATCGAACGCATGCGGGAGGCCAACCCCCACCTTACCCCCGAGCAGGCGCGGCACCTGACGATCCACGGGGTGGCGCGAAACGAGGATGGAACCTACACGTGGAAATTCGACAACTACGTGCGGGCACTGTCCCCGTATTCCTTCGACATGAAGGAGGCGGCCGAGATCTGGGCCCAGATCACCTGCCCCGTCCTTCTGGTGCGCGGGAACGAGTCTTGGGCGGCACACCCGCAAATCGACGCTCGGGCCAGCGCCTTCAAGAACGCCCGGCTGGTAACTGTTGAAGGAGCCGGCCACTGGGTCCACCACGACAAGCTGGGCGAGTTTTTGCGACTGGCGGACGAGTTCCTGGCTGACTGATCCGGGCCGCTCGTGGCGCCGGCTCGCATCTGGACAAAATCTGCCATCGTGCTATAGAGAAGGTGTTCACGCGGGCTGGCGCACCCAAACGACGGGTGGTGGCTTTGTGGAAAACCTCCAGGCGCTAAAGTGAAACCAGATCTCAAGTCCGAGGCCTTCGATCGACTTAAGGACAAGTACCTGGACGCTTTGGATCCAGACGAGCGAGCTGCCATCGAAGTGGCAACCGGCGAAATGGGCAATATGTCGGAGGCGGTGAAGCTCGGGTGGCTGCGGATGCGCACGAAGGAGCACTGGACCAAGCAACGATTTAGCCGCACCGTAAGCCGCGCCATCGAAAAGATCCGGCGCATGGTCGAGTCCGGATCGGTCGAAAGCTAGGAACAAACGGAGCAAATTCTCCGCTCGCGGGCTCGCCGCACGAGCGAGCGCGCAGGGGGAGCGGCTTGCAAGAGCGGCGGCGGTTGCCTGGCCGCGCCCGCTCTTCTACGGAGCTCGTTCACCGAGCGAGCTTAGCCACTCGAGGCTGTACTCGATGCCATGTACGATCGGATCTTCTTCCCTCGCCACCTCGTTTTCGTACATGACGAGGCATGCCGGGCAGAAAAACCTGCGAAAGACGAAGCGCGGGTGCTCGCACCAGGTCATCTGGCCCAAAGGATGGCCGGCCTGGCAGATGCTTGCGCAGGAAAAAAGCCCTGCCGTCCTGGGGTTTTCCGAAACCTGGCAGTAAAGGTGCCCACAGCGCCGACAGGCCCAGTAAATTTCTCCACCCTCGTCCCTCACGACGCTCAGGGCGCAACCGACATGAAAAAGAAGGTCGAGCCGCCCTTGGGCTGATGGGTGCTGGCCAACGGCGAGAGGGCGAGAGTCGGCCTTGCGCTCCGCCAAAAGGTGACGACGCCTTTCCTCGGTTCGCGCCAGATCCAGCCTCCGGCCACCATCGGTAACTACTACTCCGTAGAATCGCGCCGCGAAGTCGGCCGAGTACGCACCGGCTTGGACATCGGCCAACACGCGCTCTGGCTCGCGCAACAAAGGATCGCCGAAGCCTCCCGAGCCAGGCGCTCCGAAATACACCGCGTTACCGGGCGCGAGGTGAGATTCGCTCTTTGCGGCCAATCGCGTCCATTCCAGACTCTCCCAGGAGTCGGGCATTTCCCCTCGGGCGAAGCGCTCGTCGATCTTCGCCGTCGTGGAGAGTCCAAAACGAGCCGCGCTCGCCGGGCAGCCCCCGGCTATGCCCCCGGCGTTGGGAAATTCCGCCCCGTGCGTCCAAAGCAACATCAACATGTACGGGGTGCGGTAAGGCGTGAATGCGAGCTCGATCGAATTGCCGCCTCTCCGATACCCGGCGCCGCCGCTTCCCTTACCGACCCGCCGAAAGAGGTAGAGGATGGGGTAGTGCAACTCATTGGTCTCCACGTTGGCGAACTGCGTGTAAGGGATCCCACCCGCACCAGCTAGATCGAGCCCGTCACGGTATTCGTTGCCCGAATAACACAGCCCGATCCCATCCATCAGAAGGGTTCCCCAGACCCTGCCATTCTCGTCGATTCCGGCCAGAGTGTTTCCGAGAAAAGTGTTGGCCCCGTTGAAGGACACCGTGGCTCGGTCCTCGGCGCTGCCCAGCAACATGTTGCCCACCGCCGCGGAAACGGCAGATGCCGTGACGACCGCACCTTCGGTGATCCCATCGCTCACGGCCGCGGGAAACCTCGGATTGTTTATCGTACCTAGCTGGCCCACGATCTCCAGGTGGGCGAGGACCCCGGCGTTCCAGTCGATTCCGGCGGCCAGCATCTCGAGCAAACCGGCCAGCGCGCCGCTTTTGAGCCCGCCGATCCCACAGTTGGCGAAGCCGCCGGACTGGGCGGAGGTCCCGGTGAAGTCGATCGTCAGCTTCTCCCCCGTGTTGGTCACGGTTACCTGAACCTCATATACGTCCTCTTGCAACTCCGGCGCGGCGCCTCCGATCTCGCAGAAATCGCGGCCGCGGAAGCGCCCGCGGGGCAGGCGCTCGAGCCTTTGCCTGAACTTGCGTGCGCTCACCTCGATCGCTTGAATCATCGTGGCAAGCACGGTCTGTCGGCCGTAGCGCTCGACCAACCGGCCGAGCTCTCCGTGGGCGAAGTTGTTCGCGGCGATCATCGAGCGTATATCCAGGGCGACGATTTCGGGCATTCGGCTATTGCGCCTGATCTGCCGGTCAAGATCGCTTCGCAGTCTTCCGCGCTCCACGATCTTCACGCAGGGGTACATGGAGGGCTCGGCGAAAGCATCGCGCGCGTTCGGGCAAAGACCTCCCGGATCGACCCCCCCTAGGTCGAGCTGATGGAGCGTCGCGCCGGTCCAACAGAGAATCTCCTCCCCGGCGAAAAATGGCGCCGCGATCGAGCAATCGCACTGGTGAGCGGGGCCGAGCCAGGGATCGTTGCAAAAGAACATGTCACCGGGAAAGATACCGGGATCGTCGCGGTTCAAGCGGAGGGTATTGCTCACGACCAGATCGGCTATTCCGGAGTGCAATAGGACATAGGGCCCCAGGAATACCGGCGCCCCGTCGGCCAACGCGAGGTAAGTGCTGAGGTCGTTCGCTTCCACGGAGGTAGCGGTACCGGAGACCTTTTTCAGGGTCTCGCCCATCGTGAGTACCACGTACCAAAGGCGGTGGCGCAAAATCTCGTAGGTCACGGGATCCACTTCGCAAGGCTTCTCGGGCAGACGGTACGGGGGCGCGATAACCTCGGGCGACCCGAGCTGCGGCAGGGGCTTTCCGAACTCCCCCATCATCTCCACTCCAATCGGATGTTCGTATAAGGATCCAGGACTGCGCGGCACCCGGGTGGGATTACCACGGTCGTGCCCTCGCTCTCGATCAGGGCCGGACCTTCGAGCACGTCTCCTGGCTCCATCAGCTCGCCCGCGAAAACCGTCGCTCGTAGAGGCTCTCCCCCGAAGTAGGCGACTCTTTCCCCCTTCAGCGCGCGCCCCGGGGTGCTGGCACCCCTGGCCCACGCTTCGATCCTCCCCTTCGGCATCTCGACCACGGCGCGCAGATCCTGCGAGATCATGTCGCGGCCAGCCTCCTTGAAACCGGCGCTCTCCCCGTAAAGCTCCGCATACTGGCGATCGAAGCGCGAACAGATCTCCTCCGCAACCCGCCGATCGAGCCGCCCAGGCGGCAGCACCACGTCGATGTCGGTAAGCTGCAAGTGGTACCTCATGCTCGCGGATCGCGTGCAGGAGACCCGATGGGCGGGAAAACCGTCGGAAGCGAAATCCGCCAGTGCCCTCGCCTCCATTTCTCGGTAGAGCTCCTCCAGCTCTCCCAGATCGGCGGGAGGAAAGGGTAGGGAGCGGGAGGTTTGGTAAAGACGAACGAAATCGGAGTTCGCGATACCGAAGGCAGAAAGCACGGTGGCCATGCCGCAAAGCGGAACGAGGACCGACCGTACTTCGAGCTCGCGGCCGATCTCGGCCCCGTGTGCCGGCCCGGCCCCGCCGAAGATCAGCAGATCGAAATCGCGCGGGTCGTAGCCCCTTTGGAGGACGAAGAAGCGGATCGCGTCGGCCATGTGGGCGTTGACGATGCTCACGATCCCGGCCGCGGCCTCTTCCACCCCCACCCCCAGGGGTCCCGCCACCCGCTGCTCTATCGCCTGGCGCGCCCGCGCCGGCTCGAGCCGCATCCGGCCCCCCAGGAAGTATTCGGGGTTTAAGTACCCGAGAACCAGATTCGCGTCGGTCACGGTCGGCTCCTCGCCGCCCCGGCCGTAACAGGCGGGGCCCGGCATCATGCCGGCGCTGCGGGGCCCGACTTTGAGAACACCTTCGTCGACGTACGCTATGCTCCCTCCTCCCGCGCCTATCGAAGTGATGTCGGCCATGGGCAGGCTCACGGCGTGTCGCTCGTGATAGGAGCGGCGCGTGTAGCGAAGCTCGCCATCGACGATGATGCTGGTATCGAAGGAAGTGCCCCCCATGTCGCCGGTGATCAAGCGCCGCAACCCGAGGAGATCGCCCAGCATGCGCGCCGCCACCAGCCCCCCGACCGGCCCCGAGTGAAGCATACCGACCGCTAAAGGCGCAGCATCCCGAGCGTGCCTCAATCCCCCGCTCGCCTGCATCACGAGAAGCGCGGCTTCCAGCCCCTGCGCGCGCATTTTCTCCTCGAGCGATCCCACGTAGTCTTCCACGGCCGGTCGCAAGTAGCTGTTGATCGCGAGCGTGCTGAATCGCTCGTACTCCCCGATCGCGGCTGCCACCTCGCTGCTTATGTCCACGCACAGGCCCGGATATCTCCGCTTTACCAGAGCCCTAGCTTCGATCTCGTGGCTAGGGTTCATGAAAGACCAGAGAAAACCGATCGCCAGTGCCTCGATCCCCTCGCCTTCCACGAGCGCCTCGGCCGCATGCAGGACTTCGCGCTCGGACAGCGGAACCACCTCCCGACCCTCTTTGTCGACGCGCTCCGTGACCCCCGCTATCAGCTCCAGCGGAACCAGATCGAAGGGGCGATCGTTTCGTGATTTTTGGTACCAGCGCTCGACCGGCAGCCCCTGGCAGTACGCGCTACCGCGCATCATGAAAAGCGTCTGCTCGAACCCCTTGGTCGTCAACATGCCCACACGCGCGCCGTTTCGCGTGATGAGCGCGTTGGTGGCGACGGTGCAACCGTGCGGGAAGAACGCGACCTCGCGGAGCAGATCGCCAACGCTTACTCCGAGCTTGGAGGCCGCCTCGGCGAGCGCCATGAGCACCCCCTGCGAGAAGTCGTGCGGCGTGGTCGGGGCCTTGCCTGCCGCCACCTGCCCCCGCTCGTCGATGACGACACAATCGGTAAAGGTTCCCCCGATATCCGAGCCTACGTAGTATGACAAACGCTCTGCCCTCCCCCGTCGCTCGAAGCGCCGCTGGCTTCGCCTTCCTCTCGTGTCGGATACTTTACAAACTGCGTCCGATAGGATACAAGCACAATTAGCCCTCGCAGCGCAAGAGGTGGACTCGGGAAAACCGGCCCGTTGCCGGTCGAAAGCCATGGAGGCCGACCAGTTAATAAGCAACATCGGCACGCGAGTAAGGAGGCTTCGCGAGGCCCAGGGCCTGAGTTTGCGCCAGGTGGCGCAGCGAGCCGGCCTTTCCACGAGCGCGGTGCAGAAGACGGAAGCCGGCGCCATGACGCCGACCATCGGCGTCCTCATGAAAATCGCCCGGGGCTTGAAGTGCCGCGTGACCGATTTTCTCGAGGAGGACGGGCAGAGGGGGGAAGTGGTGCTCACGCCAAGGCGCCAGCGCAGACGCGTGACTTGGGGTCGCGGCAGGATCACCGTGGAAACCATGGCGGGCGAGCCTACTATCCCCGAGATCGTCGTCTTCGAGCTCGACCTGGCCGGCGGCGCCGACAGCGGGCACGATCTCCTGAGTCACCGCGGAGAGGAGATAGCGCTGTGTGTCAAAGGCAAGATTCGCTTCGAAATCGAGGGCAAGCCTTTCGACCTTCGCCCCGGTGATTGTCTTCACTTCAAGTCGCACCTGGCCCATCGATGGTCCAATCCAGGCCCCAAACCGGCACGGATGCTGCTCGTATGCACCGCAGCCGCGAACAGGAGCCTCCCGTGGCAGTGAGGATGGTGAGCCGTGGGTTATGAGCTTCCGGAAGACTTGAGACTCCTCAAGACTCAAACGAGGCGCCTAGTAAAGGAGGAGCTCGACCCCTTGACCGACGAGGTCGAGCGGAGGAGCGCGATCCCCGAGCGCGCAATCGAGCGGCTGCGCGAGCTTGGGTATTTCGGGATAACGATCCCTGAAGAGTATGGCGGTCTGGGGCTCGGCACGCTGGCATATTCGGTCATTCTCGAAGAACTTTGCCAGGCGCATGGCTGCTTCGCCGCGCTCATCTCAGGCAACAACGGGATAGGCGCCAGGGCGATCTGCCTCGAGGGTACCGAGGACCAGAAGCGCCGCTTCTTGCCCCCTCTCGCCAGCGGCCACAGCTTGTGCGCCTTCGCGTTGACCGAGCCCAACGCCGGCTCCGACGCCGCTGCGATCACCACGCGCGCCGTGCGAAAAGGGGATTCGTTTTTCATAAGCGGCACCAAACACTTCATAACGCGGGCCGATATCGCCGACCTTTTCACCGTCTTCGCGGTCACCGACCCGAAGCTCGGGGCGCGCGGCGGAGTGACGGCTTTCGCCGTCGAGCGAAGGAGTGCATCGCAGGCGACGGCGGGGTTGAGGATCGGCCGCATTCAGGAATCGATTACCGGCGACATCATCCACCAGTGCGAGGTCATCTTCGAGGACTGCGAGGTGCCGGTCGCCAACGTCATCGGCCGCGTCGGATGGGGCTTCTCCACAGCCATGCGCGTTCTCGACGACGGGAGACTGACCCTGGGGGCGGTTTGCGTCGGGATCGCCTCCAAGTTGCAGGAGTTGGCCGTCGAGTACGCGCAGCAGCGCTCGACTTTCGGCAAGCCCCTGGCCTCGCGGCAGTTTATCCAGGGCATGATCGCCGACTCCGCAACCGAGATCTTCGCCGCGCGCGCGATGCTCTACGAAACCGCTTGGAAGCGCGATCGAGGGATCAGCGTCACCCGGGAGGCTTCCATGGTCAAACTGTTCGCCTCCGAGATGGTTCACCGGGTCGCCGACAGAACATTTCAGATCTTCGGCGGGATGGCTTACATGAGGGAGTGCCCGATCGGCCGCTACTGGGCGAGCACTCGCGTGATGCGCATAGTGGAAGGGACATCGGAGATTCAGCGCATGATCATAGCCCGCCATGAACTGGGCGGCTGAGAGGACAGGGCACTCCGGCGGGGAGTGCCGCAAGAGCCGGCAGGCCCGAGCCCTCGCGCGGGCTCGCAGCTGCTAGATTCGAGCAAGACGCCCTTTTCGAGAGGGCGGGTAAAAGGTAAAGAACGCATTCGGGCGAAAGATCCGCTGCGAGAGGAGGAACGCCGATGGGAGCTTCGGCCGGCGACATCAGCGAGCGCAAGAAAGAATGGATCGAGCGGCGCCGCCTCGGGGACTTGCCGCGCGCGTCCCTGCAGAGCGGAGCGGCGGTCGAGCCACTGTACACTCCGGCGGACACGGCAGGTTTGGATTACGAGCGCGACCTCGGATTTCCGGGGGAGTATCCGTTCACCCGCGGCGTCTATCCGGGCATGTACCGCAAGAACCTGTTCAACATGCGGCAGTACTCGGGCTTCGGTACACCGGAAGACACCAACAGGCGCTGGAAGCGTCTCATCGCGAGCGGCCACCGGGCCGCGAGCTTGGCCTTCGATTTGCCGACGCACCTCGGCTACGACTCGGACCACCCCCTGGTAAGGGATGACGTGGGGAAGCTCGGAACCGCGATCGACACCCTCGAGGACATGGAGATCCTCTTCGAGGGGTTGCCGATGAACTTGACGCCTACGGTGTTCAATACTGCCGGTCCAGCCGCCGTCATCGTCGCAATGCAGATAGCCGCGGCCCAAAAGCAGGGGGTCGATCCGGCGGACCTCATCAGCGTGATCACCAATGACATTCTCTCGGTTTACTTGAGCCGTGGCACATGGATTTTTCCCCCCGCCCCTTCGGTGAGGCTGGTGGGCGACGTCATCGAGTACGCGGTAAGGCATATCCCCCGCTTCTTCCCGGTCAATATCCAGGGCGTTTACGCACAGGCCGTCGGCGCTCGTAGCGCCGAGGCGATAGGGATAGCCTTCGCCATAGCCAGGGTGTACATCGAAGAGGGGTTAAGACGGGGGCTTGCGATCGACGAGTTCGCGCCGCGCCTTTCTTTTTTCATCGCCAGCGGAACCCATGTGTTCGAGGAAGCCGCGAAGTTCAGGGCCGCCCGGCGCGCCTGGGCCCGCTTGATGCGCGACGGATACGGTGCCCGCGACCCCCGCTCCATGCGCTTCATGGTGACCGGAGTGAGCGGTGCGGCGGCGCGCCGCGAGCCCGAGCTGAACCTGATCCGAGGCGCCCTGGGCGCCCTCGCCAACGCCCTGGGTGGGGTTCAGGCAATGTGGGTCCAGGGTTACGACGAGGGCTACACCATCCCGACGGAGAAAGCGGCCCGGTACTCGCTTCGGACCATGCAGATCATCGCGGAGGAGACGGACGCCTGCGACACGATCGATCCCCTCGCAGGCTCCTATTACGTCGAGAGCATCACGAACAGGCTGGAGGAGGAGATCTTGGCCGCCATGAAGCTGGTCGAGGACATGGGAGGCGCAATAGAGGCGATCGCCACGGGGAAACTTCGCCGCCACCTGATGAAGCAGGACTTCGAGCGCTACCGCAAGCTTGCCACTGGCGAGATCCCAGTCGTAGGCGAGAACAAGTACAGGACCGAGGACGAGCGGGAGGCGCCGATCGAAATTCACCGGCCGGATCCGGCCGCGGTGGAACGTCAGATCGAAAGGTTGAGGGCGGTGCGGGCGCGAAGGGATGGCAAAGCGGTCAGGGAAACCCTCGAGCAGGTGAGGCGGGCGGCACTGGCGGGTGCGAACCTGATCCCCCCCTTGATCGATGCCGTTCGAGCCTACGCGACGCTGGGAGAAATAACCGCGGTCTTGAAAGAGGTGTTCGGTACCTTTGAAGAGCCCTCGATTCTCTAGGAGTCACGAATGAAGCGCCCGCTCAAGGTTCTCATTGCCAAAGTTGGCCTCGACGGGCACGATCGGGGCGCGATCTTCGTCGCCAAGACGCTGAGCGAGATCGGCTGCGAGGTCATCTATACCGGACTTTACCAGACCCCCGAGAAGGTGGCGGCAGCGGCAGTCCAAGAGGACGTCGATGTGGTCGGGCTGAGCGTGCTGTCGGGCGCACACGTTGCGCTCACCGGGCAGGTTATCGCCGCGTTGAAGCGATACGGTGCCCAGGGAATCAGAGTGGTCGTGGGCGGGGTCATCTTCGCCGAAGACTTGCCCAAGCTCCATGCTCTGGGAGTAGATCGAGTCTTTCCCGCGTACGAATCGTCGCTCGGGGCAGTAGCCGAGTACTTCCGCGAGCTCGCGCTCGCAGGGGGCAGAAGAGATGAAAGCGATTGACGTACACGCCCACCTCGCCACTGGCGAGGCGATGCAGAGTCTTCTCAGGTACAACCGCGCCGCCCTCGAGTACTACCAGGGGATAAAGCTTACGGAGGAGCAGGTAGCAGAGATGGCTCTGACCTCCGATCAAATGGCCACGGCGTTCGTGGCCGCGGACGTCAAGGGGATCCTGGTCGGCTGGGATGCCGAAGCAAATACCGGCCACGAGCGTACGAGCAACGATCACCTCGCGCGCGTGGTTCGTGACCATCCGGAAGCCTTCCTCGGTGGGTTCGCCTCCGTCGATCCATGGAAGGGCAAGATGGCCGTGCGCGAGGCCGAGCGGGCGATTCGCGAGCTCGGCCTCATGGGGCTAAAGTTTCAAGGGGCCGCGCAGGCCTTCTACCCCAACGACCGCAGATTCTATCCCCTGTGGGAGAAATGCGTCGAGCTCGGCGTCCCGGTGCAGTTCCACACCGGTACCACCGGGCTTGGAGCCGGAACGCCGGGGGGTCTCGGGATCCACCTCAAGTACACGCGCCCGATACCCTACCTGGACGACCTCGCCGCCGACTTCCCCGAGCTGACCATAATTGGCTGCCATTACTCGTGGCCCTGGCAGGACGAGATGGTCGCGCTCTTGCTGCACAAGAGCAACGTGTTCATGGAGCTTTCCGGCTGGTCCCCGAAATATTTTAGCGAGTCCTTCAAGCGCGAGCTGAACGGGAGGCTGCAAGATCGCGTGATGTTCGGATCCGACTACCCGGTCCTGCAACACGAGCGGCTTTTCCGCGACTACGAAAAGAGCGGGTTAAAGCCCGAGGTGCTGGAGAAAATCTTCATCCATAACGCCAAGCGAATTCTCAAGTTGGATATCTAACCGTTGAATTTCCTAAGCGAATTCGTAAGAACCGCCAGGCGCCTGCCGAACCGAACCGCCGCGGTGTGGGGCGATCGCACTTTGACTTACGGGGAGCTGGTCGAATGCGTGGGCAAGACCGCAAGCCTCTTCAGGCGCCTTGGCGTGCGCCCGGGCGATCGCGTGGCGATTGCGCTAAACAACCGACCCGAGTTCCTCTTTGCCTATCTCGGCTCCGTAAGCTCGGGAGCGATCGCCGTACCGCTCAATTACCTGCTCAAGGCCGACGCCCTCGCATTCTGTCTAGAGGACAGCGGCGCCAAGCTCCTGGTCGCCAATGTCCTGGCTGGCCCGGAGTTTTCGAAGGTGCGAGAGCAGCTGCCGGGGGTAGAGCATTTTTTTGCCGGTGACGAGTTCCAGCCGGGTATTCCCCGCTTGACCGAGGCAATCACCGCGGAAGGCTGCCACATCGATCTTTACCCCGCCGCGGCGCAAGAAACGGCAGTTGTAAAATACACCTCCGGCACGACGGGGCGACCGAAAGGTGTGATGACAACCCATGACAACGTAATCGCCCTGATGGAGGGATTGACCGCCGCCCACGCACCCAGGGCGGAGGACGTCGTCCTTCTAGTCGTCCCGCTCTTTCACGGGGCGGGTGACATGTGCGTGATGAACAATTGTCTATGGGTAGGAGCTGCTTTCGTTATGCAAGATCCATTCTCTCCGCCGGCGGTGTTCGACGCCATAGAGCGCCACCGCGTGTGCGTCTTTGGAGGGGTGCCCTCGATGCTGCACGCACTGATGAGCTACCCGGGTTCGGAAGGGCGCGATCTCTCGTCGGTGCGCTACTGCGCCACCGGGGGAGACTCGATGCCGCAAGAGCAGATGGAGCGGTTCGAGCGGAAGTTCGGCGTGCCGGTTTTGGAGGGCTACGGGCTTACGGAAGGGACGGCTGCCTCCGCCTTCAACCGGCTCGGCCTCCCTCGCAAGAGCGGGTCAGTCGGGCCGGCCCTGCCAGGTGTGACGATCGGCATCATGGACGAAGAGGGCAACCTCGCGCCGGCAGGCGAAAGAGGGGAGATCGTCCTTCGAGGTCGCCAGAACATGGCCGGTTACTGGCGCAACCCGCAAGCGACGGCTGACACCTTCGAGAAGGGGTGGCTCTTGACCGGCGACATCGGGTACCTCGACGAAGAGGGCTATCTCTACGTCGTCGATCGGAAGAAAGACATGATCATCATGAGTGGCGAGAATATCTATCCTCGAGAACTGGAGGAGATCATCGCCCGCCATCCCGCCGTCCAACAAGTGGCGGTCGTGGGCGTGCCCGACCGCAGGCGCGGCCAACTGCCGAAGGCGATAATCGTGCTGAAGGAGGGACACACGTTGAGCGAGGAGGATTTCCTAGCCTTTTGCAGAGAAAAAATGGCCTTTTTCCAGGTGCCCAAGCTAGTCGAGTTCCGCAGTCACATTCCCACCGGACCGACCGGCAAGGTCGACAAGAAGGCCTTGTAGCGCGGGAAAGCGGCGCGCGTGGCCGGCGCCTTTTCGGCCGGCCGATTTTTTCGCCAGTCGATCGCAGAAGGAGCGAATCATGGAGTACGAAACCATAGGGCTTAGCGTGGAGGAGGGAGTCGCCACTTTGACGCTGCAGCGGCCCGAGAGCAGAAACGCCATGAACGCCAAGATGGCCGAGGAGATCAAAGAAGCGTTGGCGACCGTGGCCGCCACGCCGCAGGCACGAGCCCTGATTCTGACAGGGGCGGGTCAGGCCTTTTGTTCGGGTGGAGACATAGCGGCGATGGGAGAGCAGCTTGCGATGACGCTCCCGGATAGAACCGCCGAGCTCCTTCGCTTTTACCGCAGTTTTCTCGCTATCCGGGACCTCGAGATCCCCACCATCGCGGCCATAAACGGTCATGCCATGGGAGCCGGCTTCACGCTCGCTTTGGCCTGTGACCTGCGCTTGGCGGCCGAGAACGCGAAGCTCGGCCTCTCCTTCGTCAAGATCGGCCTGCACCCGGGAATGGGTACTTGCTACTTTCTCGCCCGGATGGTCGGGACCGCCAAGGCGCTCGAGCTTCTCTGGAGCGGCGAGGCCCTCAGCGCAGCCGAGGCCCAAAGACTCGGGCTCGTAAACCGCGTGGTGGACGCTCAGGCGATCGGCGAGGCGGCGCGAGCATTGGCCCGCGAGCTTGCGGCGGGGCCGGCGGTCGCGCTGCGCCTGATTAAAAGTACTGTCTACCAGGCAGTGGAAGCGGATCTAAACTCGATACTCGAGCGGGAAGCCCTCGCGCAGGCAATCTCTACCGTAACGGACGATTTCAAGGAAGGAGTCAGCGCCTTCTTGGAGAAGCGAGCCGCTCGCTTCCAAGGGCGCTGACGTGCGGCAAACGAAAGGGACAAGGGGAGGTTTCAAATGGATCTGGGGCTCGCAAAGAAAGTGGCGATAGTTACGGGCGCCGCCCAAGGCATAGGCAGGGCCGTAGCGCTGACCTTGGCGGCCGAGGGAGCGAGCGTGGCGGTGGCGGACATCAACGCCGAGGGGGCGGCCGACGTGGCCGCAGAGGCGAAGCGCCGCGGTGGCGAGGCTGTGTCCGTTCAAGCCGACGTTTCTAGCCGAGAGGAGGTCCAGGCGATGGTAGACGAGGTTACCCGCCGACTGGGACCGGCCGATATTCTCGTCAACAACGCCGCCCTGCTCCCGGCGTTCACCACCTTCGCCGAGGAAGCGGCATCGGCGGAACTCAGCCGGTCCTGGAGAAAACTGATCGACGTATGCTATTTCGGCGTCATAAATACCACGGCGGCCGTCCTTCCGCTCATGACCCAGCGCGGCAGTGGGAGAATCGTCAATCTCGGGTCGGATGCGGGCAAGGTGGGGGAGCCGCGCCAGGCGGTTTATGCCGGCGCCAAGGGTGCCATCATCGCGTTCACGAAGTCGATGGCCAAAGAGCTCGGCCGCTACGGCATAACGGTGAACGCCGTCTGCCCCAGCATGACGAAAACGCCTTCGGTGGCCAAGATGCTCTCGCCGGAATTCGAAGCGAAGGTTCTCAAGGCCTACCCGTTGCGCCGCTTGGGCGACCCGCAGGACGTCGCCGACATCGTCGTCTTTCTCGCGGGCGAGCGTGCCGGTTGGATCACCGGCCAAGCGATAAGCGTAAACGGCGGTTACGCAACCGCTTGACTCGGTCCTCCTCCTGTCGCTTTTCCTTTGCCATCTGCGCCCTGGCAGTGTAAAATCCAGCGGCTTCCCCGCTCGGAAGCCGCAACAAGCGGTGCGCTTGCCGCGTCCATCGGGAGCGGCGACGAGATGGTCACGGAAGAGGAACCTAAGATCGGGAGGTGGGAGATGCCCGTGTCGTACACGAGCCGCCGGGGGTTTCGGCTTCTCATCGTGCTTTTTTGCCTTGCGTTAGCGCTGCTCTGGCCCGAGGCGGGCCACGGCCTCGAGGTAATCCGGCCCACGGGTAATCCCGCCAAGGGCCGAGACGTCTTCGTTTCCAGGGGTTGTATCGGATGCCATTCGGTGCGCGGCGCCGGGGGCAAGGCCGGCCCGGACCTGGCTGCCGCCCTCGTAAACAAGGGAATCCTCGAAGTTGCCGCTGCGCTTTGGTCTCACGCCCCCGCCATGGCGAAAGAAATGGCCGCGCGGGGACTGGAGCGCCCCACCCTTTCGCCGGACGAAGTAAAGGATCTGATCGCCTACCTCCTCTTCATCGGCTTTGCGGGCGAGCCCGGCGATCCCGCAAACGGGCGCAGGGTGTTCAACGCCAAGGGCTGCGCGAAATGTCATGGCCGCACCGCCGAGCCCGACCAGCCAGCGCCGCCGCTCGATCCGATGCCGCGCCCGCTCACCCCTATCGGGATAGCGCAGGCAATGTGGAACCACGGCCCGCAGATGGAGGCCAAGTTGGCGGAGATGCGGCTCGAGCGGCCGGCCTTCAAGCGAGGCGAAATGGCCGATCTCGTGGCTTTCCTGATCGGGCCTGAGCGGCCCGCCGTGCCGGCGGATGCAATCTCGCTTCCCGGCGACCCGACGAGAGGCGAGCAGTTGTTCTCGACCAAACACTGCGCCCGCTGCCATCGGCCGGACGAGACGGGAAGGACGCTCGGACCCGATCTGTCCTCCGGCACCTGGTACAACACGAGCACCGAGCTGGCAGCCGTGATGTGGAACCACGGTCCCGGGATGATCGAGGCGATAAAGAGTATGCAACTCGAGGTTCCTCGCTTCGAAGGTAACGAGCTCGCCGATATCCTGGCGTACCTCTATCTTTTGAAAAGCGGCGAGCGTTTGGGCGACCCGGCGCGCGGAAGGGCCATTTTCGAAGCCAAGCACTGCTCGCAGTGCCACACCAAAGGCGGACCGGGCAGCGACTTGGCGAGAAGCGAAGCGCTAAAGGCCCCCGAGAAATTGGCCTCGGCCATGTGGAATCATGCGCCGCAGATGGAGAGCACGGCAAAGGCGCGAGGGATCAAGTGGCCGCAACTCACCGGGCCGGAGCTCAGGGACCTCGTGGCTTTCCTACTGGCGAGCGGGCCGGCGGAAAACGGCGTCAGCCACTAAGCGGGCGCCGAAGCGCCTGGCAAAGAGCTGACCTACCAGGGCTAGGACGAGGTCCCCACGGGCTCGGCGGCGGCCTGGCTCAGGCGTTTTGGCCTTGGGGCGGGCTTTCCCAGGCGGCTTTCCCGACGACGCTCGCATCGCCGCTCGTACGGGGCCTCGCGTGAGCCGGCCTCAGCCGACAGGGCGCGCTCTTCGCCCGGCGTCTTTTCACAGGGTCCCTTTTCGCCCGAGAAGTTTACGCGCGCGCGGACCGCTTGCCGCAGGAAGGCAAGCGGCTATACTGCGGCCGCGCGCGCCGATTTCCGCCAGCTATAGGAGGGCACCATGTTCGCAACGAGGGTAACGAAGCTTCTGGGAATCGACTACCCCATCATTTGCGGATGCATGCAGTGGGTCACGCGCTCGGAGATGGTGGCGGCCGTCGCCGAAGCTGGGGGCCTCGGGATCATACCGGCGGCAGCCTTCGAGACCATCGCAGAGATAAAAGAAGAAATCCGCAAGACCAGGGACCTCACCGACAAGCCGTTTGCGGTAAACGTTACCTTGATTCCCATGGGCAGGCCGTTCAGCCACGAGGAGATGTTGCGAGCCGCGCTCGAGGAAGGGGTCAAGATCATCGAGACGGCGGGCCGAAGCCCCGAAGAGTACATGCCGCTCATAAAGGGCGCCGGTGCCATCCACATGCACAAGTGCGCCAGGGTGAGGGATGCCGTCAAAGCCGAGAAGTTGGGGGCCGACATGGTGACGATCGTGGGCTTCGAGTGCGGCGGCCACCCGGGCCGCCAAGATGTCTCCACCATGGTAAAGGTGGCACGGGCGGTGGAACTGGTGAAGATACCCGTGGCGGCCGGCGGCGGAATCACCGACGGCCGGGGCCTGGTAGCGGCCCTATCGCTCGGGGCGGAGGCAGTGGTCATGGGAACGAGGTTCTTCGTCACCAAGGAGTGCCCGGTGCACGAAAACTTCAAGAAGGCCATGGTCGAAGCGGACGAAACAGCGACGGCGCTGGCGCTTCAGTCTCTCGAGCCGGCACGGGCGTTGCGAAACGAGCTACTGGAGAAGGTCATGGAAATGGAAGCGAAAGGAGCGGGTTTGGCCGATCTCTACCCGCTGATAAGCGGCCTTCGGGGACGCGAGGCCTACCGTAGCGGAGCGGTCGGGGACGCGCTCGTCCCTTGCGGACAGGGGGTCGGCCTGATTCACGACGTACCGACGGTTGCGGAACTGATGAGCCGGATCGTCTCCGAAGCCCGTTCGGCGGCCGACCGCGTGGCGTCGATTGTTGGCTGAAAAGGAGCGGGCGCTCCCCGGCCGCTTGGGTTTCGTGCGAACCCGGCCGGCGAGGAAGAGCGACGGTACAGGAGGAGATCATGGCTCAGTGCGACACACCCCGCCGCCTCGATGGAGGAGAGATATTCCTCAGAACCCTGAGCGGCGAAGCGTCCGGCGTGATCTTCGCCATACCCGATTATTCCTATAACCCGATTTTCGCCAAGGCCGAACAGTACGGTTTTCGCATCGTCGGCCCGCGCCACGAGAGCGCGGGTGTTCACATGGCCGACGGCTGGGCGCGCGCCACGGGCACAGTCGGCGTCGCCATGGCGGGCCTGGGGCCAGGCGTGGCCAATATGGTGCCCGGGGTGGTGACGGCGTGGATCGAAGGAATCCCGGTTCTCATCGTCGCCACGCAGCGTACCGCTCGGGCGCACCTCGCCATTCGGCGAGGCCGTTTTCAGCACACCCCACAGATCGAGATCTTCAGGCCGGTCACCAAGTGGGCCGGTGCCGTACCATCGGCAAAGCGGATCCCCGAGTACGTACGCGAGGCGTTCAGGCACGCTCTTGCGGGAAGGCCGGGGCCGGTTTACCTGGAAATCGCCGACGAGATCTTGCGCGAGACGGTGGCGGAAGATGAGGTGCAAATAGTACCACCACAATCGTATCGGGTATCGAGTTCCTCGTGCGATCCCAGGCTCGTGGAAAAGGCCGCTCGCATGCTCGCGCAGGCGAGACTCCCTCTGCTGTACGCCGGAGGGGGGGTGCTGAGAGCCCGGGCCTGGGCGGAGCTTCTCGCGGTGGCGGAGCATCTCGGCTGCCCGGTGGTCACCTCTGCCGGCGCCAGAGGCGTCGTACCCGAGGATCACCGGCAGTGCATTCCCCCCTTGAGCCCGGCCACGGACGAGGCGATGCGCAGTGCGGATTTGGTCTTGGCCGTCGGCACCCAAGTGGGCGAGCTTCAGCACTACGGTCAGCCTCCCACCTGGGGACCGCCGCGAACGCAGCGCTGGATCCACATCGATACCGACCCGACCGTCATCGGAGTAAACCGCCCTGTCGACCTGGCAGTCGTGGGGGACGCCAAGGCGGTCTTGGCCGATTTGCTGGAAGCGTTGGAAAAGGAGTCGCCGCCTTTGGGAGTGAGATCCGAAACCTCGAGGCTGGTCCAAGCCGATCGTAGCCTTCGCGCCTCTCTTGCGGAGCTTGCGAGCTCCCCGGCCGACCCGATCCACCCAGCCCTCTTGATCCGCCAGGTCCGAGAGTTTTTCCCCCGCGATGCCATAGCCTGCTTCGACGGTGGAAACACGGCGCTATGGGCTCATACGTTCCACCCGATCTATGCGCCTGGGAGGCTCTTTTGGACCTCCAAGTTCGGTCACTTGGGCACGGGGCTCCCTTACGCGATCGCCGCCAAGCTCGCGAATCCTTCCACTCCGGTCTACCTGATCACAGGTGACAGCGCTTTCGGTTTCAACATCCAGGAGCTAGAAACCGCGGCACGCGAACGGGCCAACGTGGTCGTCATCATAAACTGCGACTTCATGTGGGGCATGGAACTGCCGAGCCAAATAATAGAGTTGGGGGGCACCGATAAACAGATCGGAGTCAGGACTTCGGAGGTCCGCTACGATCGCATCGCCGAAGGTTTCGGCTGCGCCGGCTTCTTCGTGGATCGGCCAGAAGCAATCCGACCCACGCTCGAGCGCGCCTGCCAAGCCGACCGGCCCGCCGTCATCCAGGTAAGGGTCGATCCCCTGGCCAACTGCAGCCACCCTTGGCTGGAGACCTTCGCGGCCATGTACGCTGCCCTCGACACCTAGGGCGCAGTGGCGGCTCGGAACACCTGAAGCGACCGGCCGCTCAAAATACCGGCGACGCTGACCTGCCGGTGTAAGATACCTCGACGGCTCGTGCCGGCTGGGCAAAAAATTCCGGCTCGCGGCAAAATTGTTTCCAACAAGCCGGTGTGAAGAGTCTCTATGGCTGTTCTGTTAGATATGCCGACGTGGTAGGCTGCGATGCTAAATTCTGGTTTTGGAGGTACCTGACCGATGAAAATGGTCCACCGACGCTCCATCGACGTCACCATTTACTCGGAGGGAGCGGACGCCATAACCGTGGTCGGCCGGTTGGTAGACAGACGAGGCTCCGACCTCGTCACCTTTAGCGGAAAAGAGGTAGCCGCCGGGGACGAGCTGCACGGAATGGAGGTCGAACTCAAGATAGGACGGGACTTGGCCGTCAAGTCCGCAGCCGCCCGCATGCCGTTTGTGCCCGAGTCAGGGTGCGAGCGAGCGGCCCCCAGAGTGAAGGCGCTCGAGGGCCTCAAGCTCGGGAAGGGTTTCGCCCGGGCCGCCCGCGAGCGGGTGGGGGGAAGCGCAGGCTGCCAGCACCTGACGGCCCTCGTCATGGCCATGGCCCCGGCGGCCATGCAAGGCTACTGGGCCCACTTCGGAAGCCCGATAAAGACCGGCAACCTCGAGCCCCTGCTGGACACTTGCCACGTTTTCAGATCGGACTCCCTGTTCGTGGAGAGGATAAAGGCCGCTATGAAAAAGCGCAGTGGGCCGCCTCCTTCGCCGGGAAGCGGGCCGGTTGTGGCGCGAGCGACGGAGCGATCCTAGAGCGACCCGGATTAGACTTCAGCCCGCGGCTTCGATCGGCTACCGACTCGCCTATTCGTTCTCCCGGTAAAACCGAAGCGCCTCTTCCACGTCCTTTTTGCTGCCGATGATGAGAGGCGTTCTCTGGTGCAGCGAGTGGGGGACGATGTCCAGGATTCGCCTTCGCCCATCCGAGGCGCGGCCGCCCGCCTGCTCGACGATGAGCGCGAGAGGATTTGCCTCGTAGAGCAGCCGAAGCTTGCCGCTTTTGTTTTTCGAGTCGGCCGGGTAAAGGAAGATTCCTCCCTTGAGCAAGTTGCGATGAAAATCGGCCACCAGCGATCCGATGTACCGGCCACTGTAAGGGCGCCCCGAGGCAGAGTCGTTCTCCTTGATGTACTCGATGTACCGCGCCGTGGCGCGATCCCAACGCGAGGCGTTCCCCTCGTTTATCGAGTATATCTGTCCCCTCTCGGGGATTCTTATATCGGGGTGGGAAAGCAGGAACTCGCCCAGGCTCGGGTCCAAAGTGAAACCGTTCACCCCCCTACCAGTAGTGTAAACCAGCATGGTACTGGAGCCGTAAACCAAGTACCCGGCGCCGATCTGTTCGGACCCGGGCTGGAGGATGTCTTCCAGCGTCCCCCGCTCCCCTGCGCTCTTCTTGCGCATAATCGAGAAGATCGATCCGATGTTGACGTTGACGTCTATGTTCGAGGAGCCGTCCAGCGGATCGAATGCTAAAACGTAATCTCCCGCGGGATAATGCGGCGGGATCTCTATCGGATGCTCCTCTTCCTCCGAAGCCATGATGCAGAGATGGCCGCAGTGGTCCAGGCAACGAACAAAGGTCCTTTGGGCGAACTCGTCGAGCTTCTGAACCTCTTCCCCCTGCACGTTTATCTTTCCCGTAAGCCCGAAAGCCTCGGCCAGTCCCGCCATCGCCACTTCTCGCGAGATGAGCTTGCCCGCCAGCGCGATCTGGTAGAGCAAGGCGGTGAACTCGCCCCGCGCTTCCCTGAAGCTACGCTGTTCCTCGGCGATGAACCGTTCCAGCGTCATCCCACGCCGCAGCGTCTCCAAAGGCATCTTGGAACCTCCTTCCCTCGTCGGATCTAGCCGCCACGCATCATCTTGACGATCGGCGAAGGCTCCTTGGGCTGCCATCTCCTTCGCCAAGAATCGAAGTCTGCCCATTCTATCTCGAGTTCCTCGATCGACCCCGGCCGCTCCATCTTCTCCAGACACCGTAGCGCCGCTTCCACCACCGCGCGCTGCTCGCCCACATCCCCCGCGTGGCCAAACGCATGGCCGAAGGGAAACCCAACAGCCAGCGTGCGCGGCACCCCGATCCGCTCCGACCAAACGGGCATCATCGTCACCACGACCGTGCTCATCCCCGCTTCTTCGAACGTCCGCGCCAGCACGGGCACGTTGCGGCAACAGTCAGGTCAAGCCGGGGCGAGGATAACGCAATCCACCCCGTCCCCCTTGAGCAGCGCGGCCGCACGGGGCGCATATGTCTCCCTCCATGCCGTGTCGTCCAACTGAAAGCCCATGAACGAGAGGTGCCTCGGCGCCACCCGACCGATCGCCCCTAGCTGCGCTAGTTCCTCCAACCGGCGCAGAGGAAGCGCGATGTTGAAATCCGCCAGCAGATCCTCGTTGTTTATGTGAAGATGGCAGGCACCGATCTCTTCCTGTGCGACATCTCGGCGGATCTCCCGGAAGGTTGGATCACCCCAGGTCGGCTCCCGCTTCTCGCGCTCCACGTCGAAGGGATCCTGTTCGCCCTTGATATAAATGCCAGCCGTCGTGACCGCAGCCACCATGCAACGGTTCAGCGGCTTCGCGAGCGGGGTCCAGGGCACGGGCTCCTTCGGTTTGCCTTGCATACCTCTGTAGTACTCCGCAATGGCCCGGGGCAGCCAACGGTAGCTGTCTATCCTGCGCGTAGAATCACTCATCTTCGGTTCGCGTCTGCCTCGCCCCGCGCCCTCGGCTAAGCCAATGCCCCTCCCAAGAGGTGGCGCGCCAAACGCCGCCCCAAGGCTATGATCGTGAGCACCGTAGGCCGATCGAGGGCCTCGGGAAAACAACTCGCGTCGCACACGAAGAGATTCGCTACCTCCATCTCCAGATCCTTCGTCAACATCTCCCCGATGCGGACGGTCCCGCTCGGGTGGGTACCCCGCAAGGGGGTGAGCATGATGCTATCGGGATCGCAGCCGGCCCGAGTCAAAATCCGCCTGGCGGCAATGGCAGCGTGGTTGAGCTTGTAGCGATCGGCGTCGGTCATCGGTTTCGAGATCCGCCCGTCCACGGAGATTCCACCGGAGACGTCATCCTTGAGCTTGATCATCACCCCGAGCGTGTTGCCCCAACGCCCCCAGGTGAGACCGAAGGTCGGGCCCTTCATCGTCATGATGATGGGGTAGAGAAGCCAGGGGTCGATGAGCGTGCTCAACATGTAGCCGACCTCGTCGTCGGTGTAACCCCAGGTCATGGGGGGCTCCTTTCCTATCCCCCGCTCCCGCCACCGGCCGTATACCATCACGGTGGTGTCCATGGTCATGCCGCGGCCCGCCTCGGTGAAACCGGTGTTTTGCAGAATCAACGGCGTTCCGACACCCCCGGCACAGAGTACCACAACCTTGGCCTGCACCTCGAGCTTGCAGCGAGCCCCGTTTCGCTTGGCCCACCCTCTCACGCCGGTTGCAACCCCGCCCTCGATTGTAACTTCGTCCACCAGCGCCCTTGTCATGACTTCGCCCCCGGAAGCCACCGCCTGGTCCACGAACTGCGCCGCGCTCCACTTCGCGCCGCAGCGGCAACCCAACATGCATTTGGCTCCGCAATCGAACCGGTTGCTTTTACCGGGAGACATGAACTTCGGAATCGGCTCCCAGACGAACCCCAGCGATCGAGCAGCCTCGGCTATGCGCGTCGAGGCGCGACCGCGCAGCTCTTGCGGGAGCGGGGCGATGCCGAGCTCCTCTATGGTCGCTTGGGTCTCCCGATCGAGATCGATCCCGTATTTGGTCTTGAGCCAAGGAGGGGGCTTCGCCGCACAACCGCAAAACATGCTAGTAGCTCCCCCAAGCAAAAGGGGGCGGACGATGTTCAGGCCCTCTTCGGTTAGCAAGAGCCCACCACGGTCGGTATAGAGAAGCGCGCCGAGATACGTGCCGTAATACCACTTTCCCCGGTGATCCCTGCCGCGCTCGAGCAGCAGGACCTTCTTTCCCGCCCGCGAAAGCTCTCGCGCCACCGTGGCACCCCCGGGGCCCGAGCCCACCACCACCACGTCAGCCTCGCGCCGAATCGATCCCAACTGCAAAGCCAAAACCCTCCAAGGTGGGTTATCGCCTACCCCTTGTAAGCCGCCCGCCACTCAAGGTCAAGCGACGCGCTCCCACCCAGACTAGCCACCCGATCTCGGCACGTCTGCGCTCTTCCTCCCGCCCTCCCGCCGCCTCGCACTCTCCGCCTCAGTGGTCAACTGAGCCGCCGCTTCGCGAAAGAGGCGACGCAGGCGGGATTCCCAAACGCCCACAGACGTTCGGCCTTGACAACGCTTTTTTCGCGGAGCATACAACTTTTTCTCGATCGCGGTGTTTTCAGGTGTGGAGGAAGTGCCTGCTAGAGCCGGCAGGGCAAGGCCCTCGCCGAAGGAAAGGAGTCAGGTATGGGGAAGACGAGAAGTTGGGTAGCTGCCATCGGAGCCGTTGCGCTGCTTTCGCTTCCGGCGCTCACTCTCGCCGGTAGTGCGGCAGAGGGGAAGAAGGTATTCGACGCCAAAAAGTGCATCAATTGCCACTCGCTGGGAAGCGAGGCAGGTAAGATGGCCAAGCTTGGGGGCCCACTGGACGGGGTTGGGGGAAAGCGCGACGCTGCCTGGTTGAAGAAGTTCCTGCACGACCCGAAGGCTGCGAATCCGCAATCCAAGATGCCTAAGGTGCCTCTTACCGACGCTGAGCTCGACAACGTGGTCGAGTACATGTCGAGCCTGAAGTAACTCGACCTCGTTTCTACCCCGAGGTCACCGTGGCCCCTCGGGCGAGAAACGCGACCTAGGCGGCGGGCCAGAGGGCCCGCCGCCCGAAGCCGAAGATATCCTCAATCGAACTCCCGAGCCACGGGGTTCCCGCGCCGTTCGAAGCGGCAGCCGACAAATGAAAGGCGCCTCTCCGTCGCGCGCTATCCCCGCGGGGGGCGGCGAGCGAAGAGGACCACCTACCGAGGCCGGCTCGAGCAGAAGCGGAATCAATCTTCCGAGGGGTTGGCGCAAGTCAACGAGCAGGTCTGTCGCGCGTAACGCATGCTCGATGCGAGCGCTTCTCGGAGGCCCAGGCAAAGAGGGGGCAACGCACTCCAAACGGCCGCGCCACCCGCCTGAGTGCCCCGCGCGCTCGAACTCGATCCCATGGCGGCCGAGGAGCTCGCCGATCTCCTCTTGGTTGTCGATAATCAGGTACGAGGCGGGCGGCACCACCGCTGGCCCCCTGCCTATGGCACCCCGGTAGGCAAACCTAAGGATCACCCGCTCGCCCGACTCGACTCTGCGCAAGTCGAGCGTAATCTCGGGCGCGCCAGGAGAAACCACATAGGCGGGCTCCAAATATACGGGAGCGTTTCGCGGCGTGCTTCGCCACTTGGAGCGGGCGGCGCGAGCGAGCTCGGCTATGTTCCGCCGGTGCGCATAGCAGGTTTCCAGAAATTCTCTCAAGCAGATGTATTGCTTGGCTACGCGGCGGTCGATGTTGCGAGGCTTCGCATAAACGCCCTGCGGCGGATCGAGCCGGTTTTCCACCAAAAAGGAAAATGTGCCCATGAGCCCAGCCTTGTTCCGCAGGTTCCTTATCGAGAGGCCCCCGTGCGTGATCGGCTGGTCGATATCGGTTATCTCGCCGATGTAGTGACGCGCCGGAATGCCGGCAGCCTCTACCTTCGATATGAGCTCCGGGAGGATCTTCTCGCCACTGTAACCTTGGATCGCCGAATCGACGTTGGGATTGTTGGCGATCTCGAACTGCGCCTCGAAATCCGTCATGAATCCTTGCCGTCCCAGGCTCTTGCGCTTGTACACCGCCGACTCGTGAAGATCGAGCAAGACGTGCGGCCGCCAGCGAAGCAAGGTGTCGTTTACCGCTTTGCTCTCGGGCTGCGAAAGCAGGCTGTAATCCGTGCTCAAGTTGACGTCGTTCGCGTTCACTCGGCGGTGCTGGTCGCGCCCGTCAGGGTTGGAGTTCGGCATCAGGATGAAGTCGAAGGCCTCGAGGTAGCGAGGAAAACGGCCGGCGAGGAGATCGCGCGCGAACATCAAAATAGCCTCCGCCCCGGAGGGCTCGGTCCCGTGCTGCGACCCCACGAACATGATCTTCAATTTTCCGGAGCTTTCTCCCTCGGTCCACGCTCCAGTCTCCTCCCGAACGCCCGCGCACTCGGCCGGGATGTGTTCCAAAAATTTCCGCTCGCGCGAGACGAGGAGGAGCTCGAGAGGCCTGCCGCCTGCCGAGACCCCGATAACGACCCTTCGGGCTAGCGGCGAGCTTCGCTCGAGGGAGCCTAGGAAAGCTGAGATCTCTGATGATCGAGGCAACCGCTGGTAGCCGTTGCGCTCCAAAGGCGTACCGATAAGAGGACGGCGATTGGCAAGGGTACAGGCGAAGCAACCGCACAAGCCAAGCGAAAGGATGAGCCGCGCGACAAAGCGAAGGAAGAGCCCGCGCGCGCCGCTTTCCCCGCCATCGAGACGCGACTCCATAATCGCTACCTCAGCATACGCGATCCACGGCCCCCGGGCCTTTGCGCGACCCCGCCTCGTGCAAAGCGCCCTCAGGGCCTCGGTACCCTGCTCTCCACTCTACGCGGTGGCAACGAAGGGCCTGCGATTCGAAGCCCGCCCGCATCGGGCGAGCGGCCCGAACGGCGCCACCATTGGTTTACGATGCCAACGGCGTCCGCCGCGCCATGAAAGGCACCGCGGTAGCTTCCGAAGGGACGGCCATCGAGCGAGACTTCCCGCTCCCCGGCCCACCTCAGTTCTATCCACGAACCATCTTCGCTCAAGGAAAGCTCGCCTCGAGCGCCAAAGACCTCCCCTTCGTCGAACTCGCCGTTATCGTTCAAGTCGGCGCCGACCGCCTCTAGCGACGCCTCACGAGGAGAAGTGACCACTGCCCTAAAAAAGAGAGCGGGCTTCACCTCCAAGAAGGAAAACAGCACCGTTACCCCGTCCGAGAGCGATCGAGCCGAAAGCTGGCGGGAACCCGGGCTCGAAGCCCCAACCCAAAGACATTCGGCGTGCCGCCGTGGATGCCCCGTGAACGAACCGCAAAGCTCTCGCGCGGTGCTTCTCGCAGGCCCGAGCGCCGCGGTACACGAGCAACTCGATTGCCCGGCAAGGCCAGCCCTGCGGCGCAGACACAGTGTCGCGTCGAAAAGATCGACCGCACCGCCAGCCGAAGCCAAGATATCGGCGCGGCAGTCATCGGTCCTGGCCTCCAGGGCGGCGGCCAAGATCGCCTCGCAGTCTGGCTCCGCGCACTCCCTGCAGTCGCCGTCGAGATCGCAGCAAAGGTTTTCGCAGAAACCGTTGGAGCACGCACCAGCCGACGCAAGTACCGCATCGACCCGCCCCGCCCCGTACGTGCTGTCGGGACCGACTATGCCCAGGTCGGTGGCGTAGCCCAGCTTTTCGGCGATACAGGAGGGACCAGCCCCGGGGTCGAGGGCCTTTAGGAGCGCCGCCACCCCCGCCACGTGAGGGGCCGCACCCGAGGTCCCGAAGAACCGAGTGGCTCCTCCCACTCCTATCCCAAACCCGCCGGCGCCGCTTATCGCCACCCCGTCGGGCGCCGCCACCGCCGGCTTGATTCTACCGTCGTCCGTCGGCCCTCGCGAGCTGTAGCTCCTTACGAGAAGCGGGCTGCCCCCGATACCGTCCCCCGTCACCCCGACTGCGCCTACCGAGATCACGTCGCGCGCGTCGCTGTTGTTGGGAACGGACCTCTCCGGCACCACGAACTCTCGCTGATCCCCCTCTCCGGTAACGAAAATCTGAAGCTCCACGCCAGGGCAACCCTGGATGGTCAATCCTACCTCGGCCGGGGTTTCTTCTCGAGCGATGGCGCATATCTCGACCGGATCCCCCGCCCCAGCCTGAACATTGTCGCTACAAGGATCGAACCCCAACACCTCCCGCAGGTTGCACTCGGCGCAATCCGCCGGGAAGACGAGAGCCGCAGAGCAGTCGTGCGAGGCACTGCCGAAGGGTTCGTTCCAGGAAATGTATACCGTGCTGCTTCCCACCGCCGGAATCAGGATGTCGAGGGTCTCCCCCGCCCCATCGACCGCCGGCAAACCCATGCTAGCATCGAACTCGTGCAAGCCGTCGCCGTCGCGATCGGTGAACCAGCCGACGTAGTGGCTATTACCGTAGTTGCCGACCGCGTTCACGTAAACCTTCCCCTTGGAGACCTGCGACGAGGTCTTGCGAGAGATCGAGCTTGTTCCATCGTAAGGACCGACGTTGAATGCGGCCAGGTCGTCGAGCATAATATCTACGCCAACGGTGTCAGCGAGCCAATCCTGCGCCTGCCCGAGCTCGATGGTCGTAGCCGCGTTGGCGAAGAAAAGCTCCGCCCCTGGGGCTATGTCATGGATGATCTCGAGAAGCGCCGTGCCCTCCGCGCCCCTGCCCGTCCCGTCCCCCCCTGCGGTGATGTCGCCGTCGGCGCGAAAGGATCTGCACTGCACACCGACCCCGGTCATTCGTGTGGGGCTTCCCGCATTGCCGCATACCTTGGATCCCGCGGGCAGATCTCCGGTCGAAACCGCTTCGAGAAGCCCGAAAACTCCATCCGAAATGACGCCCACCTTCACGCCGGTGCCATCCACGCCAGTTTGCTCGCGAAGCCTGTCCGCTCCAAGTATCGCATCCCCTTCGGATTCGAAGGATCCCGAATTGGTGTGAAGATAGTCCGGCTCACGAAGCACTTTTACGAAGGGAAGCTGCGCCACTGGCGTCGCGGCTTCGGTTGGGATCCATCCCTGCACCACCTTGCCGAGGTGGTCCACCAGATCGATGTGAAGCCCTGCTTGCGCCAGGCGAGCGAGCTTCTCTTCACTGGTGTCCGTTACGACCACGTACGCCTGCACTTGTCCCGCTCTATTGTATTGGAAGACCCTCCGCGCAGGTCTGAATCCCTCCACCGCCCGCTCCCCACGCAGCACGAGCGCCTGCCTCAGCATCCCTTGAAGCTTTTCCGCGGCCTCGGCGCTAGCGCGCGCGACCACGACCGCGGAAAAAACACAAAGCGAGGCAGTCGCCAAAAGGTAGCGCCGATTTCTTTGCACCCGCATCCCCAAAGCCCGGAATCCTCGGGCCGAACCAAGCACGAGCCTGGCGCACATGTCAACCCAGGGGTGCGCGTTCGGTCGCGCGAAAAGCTCGAAAAGGCCCTGCCCACCCTGCCTAGCTGGCGCGCGCTTCGTTCAAATGTTATAGGCCCTTTACCGTGGCGACCGACGCTCGACGCCCTCTTCCCCGGAAGATCTCTCGCTGGCGCCTGCCGGCATTGCTCCTATCTCTGGTTGCCGCGTTAGCGAATGCGTCCTGCGGCGGTGGCGGAGGAGGAGCGGAAGAGCCCCCTGCCTCGGATCACGTGGTAACTATTTCAATAGGAGAGCACGCCGGCCTGCTCGCCTTCTCGCTGCGTCTTCTTCTCCCACCAGGCGCCGCGCCTTCCCAGCCGGCCCCAGAGTGCTCGTTAGTGGGCGTGTGCCGCGGACTTGTCGCTGCATCCCCAGTGGAGAACGGTTTCGTCACGCTGAGCGTCGCCTCCGCCCTGCCCCAGGGGCCGGGCCCGGCCACATGCATCGTTTGCTCGAGCTTGACCGTCCCACAGGGGAGTACCGAGCCGGACTACGGCTGCGAATGCCTCGAGGCCATTGGAACCGACGGTCGCGACCTAAGCCCCACCTCCTGTCCCTCGACCTGCTCGGTAGCGAAGGTCGAACGCGTAGCTTCATAACCGGGCCCGTTCCCGGATGGCCGCATCCGGGAGCGGTTCGCCCGGACACGCCGGAGCCACGAGCACCCAACCTAGAAGCGAAGCGGTACGCGGATCGCCTCCAGCTTGGGCTGAACCTTCTCCTGGAAAATGCGGTTATATTCGTCCGGAGTGGGGATGCGGCCTAGGATCGCGCACATCGCTGCCACGTGAGCCGAGCCCAGGAAAACCTTCGCGCCCAGGCCCATGCGGTTGTCGAAATTTCTCGTACTCGTGGAAAGGACCGTGGCGCCGGTTGCGACCTGTGCCTGGTTGCCCATGCAAAGAGAGCAGCCGGAAACGTGAATGTTGGCGCCCGCATCCGCCAAGGTGCTCAGCACTCCCTCGCGGCCCAGCCGCGAATTGCTCTCCCGATCCGGCGGAACCGCCCAAAGCTTTATCCGGTGTACGACTTGCTCCCCTTCGAGAATAGCGCCGGCAGCCCTGAAATCGGTTATGTCCACCATGCAGCTTCCGATGAAAACCTCGTCGATCTTCGCTCCCGCAACCGCCGAGAGCGGGACGATCTTGTCCGGATCGTTGGGCGCAGCAAGAAGCGGCTCGTCAAAGGTATCTATGTCCACATCGATCTCGTCGGCGTACACTGCCCCCGGGTCGGCGACCTCTATCTTGGGAGCCCGCAGCCAATCCTCCATCTGCCCGATGATTTCCCGGATCACGCTCGCCGTATGCCTGCGAGAAAAGTTGTCCTTGAGAAAGCGCAGGTTGTTCTCGACGTAAGCTATCACCTCGTCCAGGTCATGAGAAAACGTGGCGGCGGCGGCAGAGCGCTCGGCGGAGGCGTCTGTCAGTTTGAAGGATTCCTCGACCGTCAACCCCTCCAAGCCTACAATCTCCAGGATCCGATCCGCGAACACGTTTCGCTTGGCATCTCCCTTCTCGAGGTTGAGCTTTCCACTCTGCAACGCCGCGTAGGGAATGGCGTTTACCAGGTCGCGCACGGTGATCCCGGGCCTGGGGCTTCCTCGAAATCTGACCAGGACCGACTCCGGCATATCCAAGGGGAAATAGCCTTGGGTGGCGGCGAAGGCGACCAGGTCCGAGCCGGCCGGGAAACTTATACCGATGGGAAAGCGCGTGTGGCTATCCCCTCCCGTGCCGACGAAGTAGGGGAGAAGAAAGCGATTGCCGTTCGTGTGAATGACCCCATCCCCCGGCCTCAGGTCGATCCCGCCCATTTTGGCCATGAACATTCCGAGCTCCAGTTGCATGAGCGAATCCTTGCTCCTGGGCCCAGCCGCCGTATGGCAGAAAGACTGGATGGTCGGAGCGCTGAAAGAGAGGGCTGCCAATTCCTGGACCTCTTGCTGCGTCATGCGCCCGGTAGTGTCCTGGCTGAAAACGAGATGAGCCTTCGGTTCGACGTACTCCCCCGGCGCCACACTCCCGCGCCCAGCCGCTGCCCCGACCAGTTTTTGCGCCAGCGTTGCCGGTCTCGGGCCTGGCGGCTTCGATGGGACGGACACCCTAAAGCGCGGCTCGCTCCACTCGACTCCGAGCTCGCGTCCCGCCTCCTGCGCCATGGCCGAGAGTTTGCGCCCGATGATCAGGTTATTGCGGCCCCCGGCTCGAGCCTCGTCCAATAGCGATGGGGGAGAGAGCTCGAAGCGCGTAAGCATCTCGCCCCGCTCCGAGCTGACCTCTCCCCGGGAAAAATCGATCGTGAGCACGTCCCCTTCGCGTATCGCCCCCGTCGAGGTGCGAATGGGGATAGCACCACAGCCCCTGATGGTATTGAAAAAAATCGGAGCGATCTTCGAGGCGAGGATCACCCCGCCGCGCCGCTTGTTGGGCACATGAGGTATGTCCTCTCCGATCCACCACACCAAGGAGTTCGAAGCCGATTTGCGGCTCGATCCCGTTCCCACCACATCCCCCACGAAAACCAGGGGTAGGCCTTTGGCTAGAAGCTTCTCGCGGCGCGCCAGGAAATCGGCGTCGTTGGGGCTGGTAGAGAGAATTTTCAAGGCGTGAAGAGGGATATCGTCTCGGGTCGCCGCCTCCTGCGCGGGGGATAGAAAGTCGGTATTGATCTCGCCCGTCGTTCTGATCGCCACGCGCTTTTGCACCGCCTCGACGCGCGCCCCCTTCTCGAACCACTCTCCGGCCGCCCAGGAGCGAATCAACCGACGCGCGCACTCCGACCCCTGCCTGGCAAGCTCCACGATGCGCCCGAAGTCGGTTCGGCTGACCAGGACGAGAGAGGCGAGCGCCGAAGCAGCTTCTTCACCCAGCTCGCCACCCAGCGCCAACACGGCGATAAGCGGATCTATGTTGTAGCCGCCCCCCATCTGACCGAGCAGCCTCACCGCCTTGGCCCGCGTCAGGTATCTCGATTCACTTTCCCCTCTCGCTATCCTTCCCAGAAATTCCGCTTTGACCCGAGCCGCGGGATAGACCCCCGGGGGAACCCGCTCCCCCAAAAGGTAAACGAGCGACTCGACAGTGGACCGCTTCCCGTGAACCTGGAGCAGGCTCGTCTCGAGCTCGTCCTCCAGAAGCGCCTCCGTCACGACCCCGACCGCTTCCTCCCCCAAGGGAAGCGGGGGGATGCCGAGCTTGGATCGCCTGTCCACCTCTTGGGTGTAAGCTTGCGCAAACTCCGCCAGTGCCTGCGCCATGGGGTATGCCCTCCTCTTTCGTGCGGCTCAAGCCGCGGATTTTTTTGGCCGCCTGCCCTCGCCAAAATCGTCTAGCACGAGCACATAGGAGGCGGAAGCGACTGTAGGGGCCGCCACCCTCGCTTCCGGGGCGCAATATTGAACCGGCGGGCAATCGCGTTTACTATCCGCCAAGACGGTTCCTCTGGCTGCGCCCGCGAGGGTCGCTCTGCGCAGGCGCCGGCAGGGTGAAGTTGCGGCCGCGTGGAGAGCGAGCCGCGCCGAGGGAATTGGGAGGATCACGAGATGAAGATCAAGGTGCTAATCCCCACGAAGCTCAGTCCCGTCGCCAAGCAGACGCTCCTCGAGCATGGATACGAGGTCGTCCAGGAGGAAGCGACGCCTCTTGCGGCGCTTGCCGCCAAACATCCCGACGCCGGCGCTTTGATCGTCCGAAGCGAGCGGGTTACGGCGGAGGTGATCGACTTTCTTCCGAGCCTCCGTGCCATCGTCAGAGCGGGTGCTGGCTACAATACCATCGACATCAAGCACGCGCGCAAAAGGGGAGTAGATGTAATGAACACCCCCGGGGCCAATTCCAATGCCGTGGCCGAGGAGGTCGTGGCGATGATGCTCGCGGTGGCCCGCCACATAGTCGAAGCCGACCGCTCCACGCGCGAGGGGAAGTGGGAGAAATCCAAATTCATGGGAACCGAGCTCGCCGGTAAAACCGTGGGCATTCTCGGCCTCGGCCACGTGGGGCAGCTAGTGGCCCGAAGACTCAGCGGTTTCGACGTGACGCTCCTCGGTTACGATCCGCTGATAAGCTCGGAGCGGGCGGAAGAGCTGGGCGTGGAGCTGGCCTCGCCCGAGGAGATTTTCGCGCGCTCGGATTACGTCACCTTGCACATCCCCGAAAACGAGAGCACGCGCGGCTGGATCGACCGCAAGCTCTTGAGTCTGATGAAGCCTGGGGCCTGCTTGGTGAACTGTGCGCGCTCCGGAGTCGTCAACGAAGACGACCTGCGCGCCATCAAGGCCGAGAAGCGCCTCCTCTTCGCTACCGATGTCTATCCCAAAGACGAGCCGGGCCCAAAGAGCGTGGCCGACATCGCCGATCTCATGCTGCCGCACCTGGGTGCCAGCACCCACGAGGCCAACGAGAACGCCGCCCGTAGGGCAGCCCAGTTTCTCATCGACCTCTTGGAGAAAGGCGTCACCAAGTACGTGGTGAATCTGGCGGTGCCTCCGGGATTGGACGTCGCTTACCAGCAGCTCGCGAACACGGTCGCGAGACTGGGGCGAGCGTACCTCGGACCCGGGAAACAGCTAAAGCAAATCGAGACCAGTTTCTACGGAGACCTGGGAAACTACAGCCGCTGGCTCCTCGGGCCCGTGGTGGCGGGGATAAGCCAGGATTTCGAGGCGACGGGAGACTTCGAGGAGGCGAAGGACTATCTGCAGAGACGAGGCATAACGTGGATCGACCGTGAGGTTGACAATACCAAAGGATACGGGAAATCCATAACCGTGGATCTGATCGCCGGCACGAGCTCCCTCGACGTCATCAGCATTCGCGGCACGATCGCAGAGAATACCGAAATCATCGCCCGCATCGGGGAATTCGACAAGCTCTACTTCCAGCTCGCCCCTCATACGGTCATCTTCGTCTATCCCGACCGGCCCGGGGCCCTGGCGAAGATAGCGACCGCCCTGGCCGAAAACGACATCAACATCGACGACACCCGGGTCCCGCATAACCCGAAGGGGGACAAGTCGATCGCCCTCATAAAGGTCAACAAACCCGTCTCGCCCGAGTTAGTAGCCAAGATCTCCAGGGCGATCGACGCCGAAAAGGGCTTTTACGTGAAGAGCTGAGAGTCTAGAATCGGTCGAGGCGGCCTTGCCGGAGACGGCACGACGGGAGGCGGAGAGCAGAGGGTGGAGCACGGCTGGAAGGAGAGATACCGGCACAAGATTCGAAGCGCCGATCAGGCTGTTTCGGTCGTAACCCGGGGAAGCCACGTCTTCGTGGGCTCCGGCTGCGCCGAGCCCCAGGTGCTGGTCAGCGCGTTGGCGAGGCGCGCCGGAGAGCTGGCCGATACCGAGATCATTCACATCCTCACCCTCGGAGTCGCTCCGTACGCGGATCCGAAATTTTCCGGTCGCTTTCGCCACAACGCCTTTTTCATCGGCGCCAACGTGCGCGATGCGGTGTTGCGGGGGGAGGCGGACTACACGCCCGTGTTTCTCTCCGAGGTCCCGCTCCTCATCAAGAACGGAAGGGTCCGGGTAGATGTGGCGCTCGTGCACCTTTCTCCCCCGGACGACCACGGGTATTGCAGTTTCGGCGTCGCCGTCGATGTCGTCAAGGCCGCCGCGGAAACCGCCCGCGTCGTGATCGCCGAGGTAAACCCGAGAATGCCGCGTACTCACGGGGACAGTTTCATTCACGTGGATCATATAGACTACCTAGTCGAAAGCGACGAACCGATCCCCGAGTTGTCCGCGGAGGAGCCCGATGAGACGGCGCGCGCGATAGCCCGCTTCATCGCCGACCTGGTGGAGCCGGGGGCGACGCTCCAGTTAGGCATCGGCAGGATCCCTAACGCCGTCCTGGGACTTTTGGGAAACAAGGAAGATCTCGGCCTTCACACCGAGATGTTCTCCGACGGGGTGCTTCCGCTCATACGAATGGGCGTAATCAACAACCGGCGCAAGACCATTCACCGGGGCAAGAGCGTGGCCTCCTTTTGCATGGGAAGCCGCGCGCTCTACGATTTCGTGGACGACAATCCCGCTTTCGAGTTCCATCCCTGCGACTATACGAACGACCCCATGGTAATCGGTAGAAACGACAAGATGGTGGCGATCAACTCCGCCCTCCAGGTGGACTTGACGGGCCAGGTTTGCGCCGACTCGATCGGCCATCGCTTCTTTAGCGGCATCGGCGGACAAGTGGACTTCATCCGGGGAGCCGCCAGATCGCGCGGCGGGAAACCGATTATCGCGCTTCCAGCGACGGCCAAGGGCGGCAAGGTCTCGCGCATCGTGCCGGTGTTGAACGAGGGGGCAGGAATAGTCACCTCGCGAGCGGACGTTCATTACGTGGTGACCGAGTACGGGGTGGCGGACCTCTACGGACGCACCATAAGGGAGCGCGCACTGGCCCTCATAAGCATCGCCCACCCCGATGTGCGTGGCGAGCTTCTCTCGGCCGCCAAGGCCCGCCACTACGTCTATCCCACGCAAATACCATTTCCCGAAAAGGGGCGTCCCTACCCCAAGGAGTTGGAGCGCTGGGGCACCTTCAAAGACGGGCTCACCGTGTTTTTCCGCCCCCTAAGACCCGACGACGAGCGCCTGCTGCGCGATCTCTTTTACTCGCACTCGGAGCAGACGATATATCTTAGGTACCACATGCCCCTGAAGAGACTCTCCATCGAGCAGATCCAGCGCTTCGTCACGCTAGATTACCGGGACGAGATGGCCATAGGGGGGTTTATCCGCACCGAGGACGTGGAGCAAATGATCGCGGTAGGAAGATATTTCCGCGACCGCGAGACCAACTTCGCCGAGGTTGCGCTCACCGTGCACGACGACTATCAGGGCCGGGGGATCGGGAGGTTTTTGCTCGACTATCTGATCGAGATCGGGCGAAACGAAGGGCTGGCCGGATTCACGGCCCAGGTGCTCGCCACCAACAGAAGGATGCTCGACCTCTTCTACGCCCGCTGCTCGCCGCTTAGAACCAAGCTGCGTGGCAACGTGATCGAGATCGCGTTCCGCTTCGACGAGCTGGAAGGGCCCGCGTCCCTTGCGGCTAGAAACGCGGAAACCATCTAGGCACCCGCCGGCAGTACTCCTCGTATTCTCGCCCGAACCGCCGTTTCAAGTCCGGCTCTTCCCCGTACACCACCACCAAGTGCGCGACCAGGGTGGCGAGCACCGCGTAGAAGAGAATACCAGCCTTGGCGAAGTACATCGCCTCTCCCCAAATAACCAGGAGCTCCCCCCCGATAAGCGGGTTTCGCACGAACGCGAAGGGGCCACTGGTTACCAATAACCGAGGCGCATCGAGGGGAAACGGCGTGCCCCTACCCTTTCGGCTGAAAACGTCCAGGCACCAACACCAAAGCACCAGGCCCCAGAGGAGAAGGGTTGCACCGGCGATCCGTCCCCACACGCCGCCTAGCGAAACCGGGCTGGCCCAGGCGTGGGCCGCCCCCCAAGGCAACAGTACCATGAACAGCGCGAAGAAAAGGACCGCGTTCAGCAGTGACTTGACCCAAAGCCAAACGATGCTTTCGGTTTTGCTCGGCCGAGCGCGCACCCGCCACCGCTCACTTGGAATCTACGCCGTCTTGCCTCCCCCTTCCATATCGGAGAGGAGCAGGGAAGCGGTATTGGCCCCCGAAAACATCGCGCCGCCGAAACCCGCACCGGGAAAGGTCCAGGATCCGGCCAGGTAGAGCCCTGGCACGGGCGTTTTCGGAGCGGGACGCAAGATCGTGTGATTCGAGACGGTGTTGGCGTAACCGTAGATCGCCCCTTCCGGGTTTAGCGTGTAACGCCACATGGTGTACGGGGTCCCGACTTCCATCACCTCGATGCGGCTTCGAATATCGGGAATGAACTCCTCGAATCTTTCGAGCAAATGCTCGCTCACCGCCTCCTTCTTGACCCGATAGTCCTCGCGGCTTAGGTGGCACCAGTGTTTCCCGAGTGCCGGCAAAGCGATGCTCACCATGGAGCACCCGGGCGGGCAGCGGCCAGGATTCACGGTGGAATTATTAGCCAAGAGCGCAGAAAGCTCCGAAAAACCCCCGGCCTTGACCATCTCCCACTCCCCATCCGGATCGTAACTGCGGTTGACGAAAAGCTCATGATCGTAAAAGCCGATCTCGTCGGCGGTCCCGCGAAGCCCGATGTAAGCTTGGATGATCGACATCGAAAGCTCGCTCTTCTCCACCCGCGTGCGATACGAGTCGTCGAGAGGGGCGTCCGGCAAAAGTTCCCCGAAGGTCAATGGAGCGGCCGCATTGGAAATCACGGCCTGGCAACGGTACTCCTCGCCCCGCTCGGTCACCACACCCACCACCCGCCCTTGGCGGGCAATTATTCTTGCCACCGCCGTCCTCAGCTTCACTTCGCTGCCGGCCTCCTGTATCACTTCGACGAAGGCGTTGGAGAGGCTCATGCCGCCGCCCTTTATGTAATAGGCGCCACCAAAGTGAAAGCTGCCCCACATGAGCGCGAAAAAGAAGGCGGAGACCTCGCCGGGGGGCAGGCCGACGTAAGGCCAAAGCTGGCCGAAGATCGCCACGAAGCGGTCGTCATCCACGAAGCTTCGCACGAACTCCGCAAGCGAAAGGGGCGCGATCGCGGCAGCGGCCGGGCCGGTCGGCCCCTGCCTGTCGAACTCCCGCAGTTTGCCGAACAGCTCCCTCGTGCCGGCTGCGTGGGCTGGAAAGAGATCGACCAGGAGATCGCGGTAGTCATCAGCTTTGGTCGGCACTCGCAGGTCGTGCTCCGGCCACACCGAACGGTAGAGGACCGGAAGCGGAGTGACCTCTATTTTCCGGAGTACCCCGAGCTCGGCAAGAAAACGGTGCATCGGTCGGCCAGGGTCGAGGTCGCCGGTCTGGTGAAGAGCGACATCGAAGAAATAAGTCCCTCCGGAGGCCTTGTGCTTGCGCGGGAAATGGTGGGCGTACCCCCCTGGATAAACGTGCCGCTCCAGCACCACGACCCTCAAGCCCGCACGCGCCAGGCGGGCCGCCGCCGAAAGCCCTCCCAGCCCGGCGCCGATTACAATGACGTCCGCCTCTCTAACCATTTGCTCACTCCTTTCCCTTGGGCTGCACCGAGCCAGGGCGCGCTCGCGCTGAAGCCAGCACATCTGTCCCGGGGGTCGCGGTCTCGTAGCGCTTGCGGTCTCCACAGCGGTAGGTCTGCTCGCCCCTCGCACCCCGAGCGATCTGTTGCCGCAGCTAAGCAAATCTGCTTAGAAAAGGAAAGTGATGGCTCGCCGTGCCGACGGTCCGGGGGTAATGTGAAGGTCTCGAGTTACATGACGAAGGCTCCGATCACCGTGAGCCCGGAAGCCTCCGTGGCGGAGGCGGCTCGGCTGCTCAGGGAAAACCGTATCCGCCAGCTCCCGGTCCTCTCGCACAACCGTCTGGTAGGCATAATTACCGATCGTGACGTCCGCGGCCGCCAGGGTGCAACGCCCGTCGCAACGGCGATGACTCCGCGTCCGCTCTGCGCCCATCCCGAGACCCCCATGGAAGAGGTCGCCCACATTCTGCGACAACGCAAGATCGGATCTCTGCCGGTCACCGATCGCGCCGGAACACTGGTCGGCATCGTTACCGAAAGCGACGTCTTCAGGGCCTTCGAGGAGATCGCACACCGCGGGGAGCCGAGTTATCTTCTGGAGCTCACTACCACCGACAGCACGCAGGCGATCGGGCAGATCCGCGATCTGATGCACGCAAATGGCGCCAGAATCCGCCACCTGGCGGCGGAAGAGGCGCAGGACGGAGCCGCCAAGCTAACGGTTTATTTCACCGCATCTAGGATGGGGGACATACAAGACGCTTTGGAGGCTAGGGGGCTCGGGGGGGCGATCGTGGCCTTGGGTGGAGAGGCTCTGAGAGCTTTCTCGAAGCTCGAAGGCTAGCCTCGGGTCGCGCGGCATCTCCGTTCGCGGACCGCCGCGAAGCGAAGACCCTCTCGGGAGGTTGACGATGGCTGTCAGAACCAAAGGGAAGATCACCTGGCTCGGGCACTCTACCTTCAAGATCGTCACGGCGGGCGGCAAGGTGCTCCTGCTCGATCCCTGGGTGCAGAACAACCCCGCTTGTCCCGAGCAGGAGAAGAAGATCGAGAAGCTAGACGGGATGCTCATCACCCACGGGCACTTCGATCACATCGCGGACGCCGTCGCGATCGCCAAAACGACCTCTCCCGCAAAGGTGATTGCGGTTTACGAAACCACGGTCTGGTTGGAGAGCAAGGGCGTCGGCAATTGCTCCGGCATGAACAAGGGAGGTACCCAAGAAGTCGTGCCCGGGGTGCGTGTTACCATGGTGCACGCCGATCACTCCTGCGGTATCCTCGACGACGGTAAGATCATTTATGGCGGCGATCCTTGCGGCTACGTGATCGAGCTCGAAGACGGCTTTAAGATCTACCACGCCGGGGACACCAACGTTTTTGGTGACATGCGGCTGATCGGAGAAATCTACCGACCTGATCTTGCGATGCTCCCCATCGGAGACCTCTATACCATGTCGCCGCGGGAGGCGGCAGTGGCGATACGCTTGCTCGGCGTAAAGCAGATCGTCCCCATGCATCACGGCACGTTTCCGGTTTTGACCGGCACGCCGGCCGAGCTAAGAAAGCTCACTGCCGAGATGAAAGAGGTGGAGATCGTCGCGCTCGAACCCGGTCAGTCACTGTAACGGGAAGTTCAGGGGTCACGGGGGCGTCGTGACGGCTATGGAGCGGCCCTACTGGAACATGGAAATCGAGCCCGAGCTCGGCACCGAAAGGATGCGGGCCCTGCAGCTCGAGCGGCTCAAGGTCAGAATCGGACAGATCTTCGAGCACGCGCCCTACTTTCGCCGGCGCATGAAGCAACGCGGGGTGGGGCCTGGCGACGTAAAATCTCTGGACGACTGGCCGCGGGCACTGCCCCCATTCACGAAGGAAGATTACCGCTCTCTTCTCGTCGAGTGCCAAGGGGACATTTACAAGCTTTTGGACGAGATTCTTCCCGTGCCGCTTAGCGAGCTGGTGTGCATGGCCGCGACCTCGGGGACGACGGGCGAGCCGCAGCCCTATCCCCTCACCCGAGCGGACTTGGAGGAGGGTTGGGGGGAGTATCTCTTGCGGGCGCGCTGGCGCGCCGGGGTGCGCCCCGGCGACAGGGCCGTCCACGCCTTCGCCCTCTCGATGTTCCTGGCTGGAGTGCCGAGCTTACAGTGCAGCCGCGACGCCGGCGTGCTACAGATACCGGTCGGCGCGGAGGCGGGGGCGGCTCGCATTTTGAAGGTTGCCAAGTTTTTCCGGGGCAACGTTCTCTCCTGCACCCCTTCCCTTGCCGAGCACCTGATCGAGCGCGCCCGCGAGGTGCTGGGAGAGCCGATCGCCTCGCTCGGGATAAGGATTCTTCTTTGCGGCGGGGAGCCCGGAGCAGGCATCCCCGAGGTGCGCCGCAGGCTCGAATCCGAATACGGAGCCAAGCTCTACGACCTCGGAGCGGGCTTCGGGGTTTCCTGCGACTGGCCGGAATACCAAGGGATGCACTGGATAGGGGACGACCTTGCGGTCTACGAGCTCATCGACCCGGAGACCAAGGAGCCCTTGCCGCTTGCGGACGGGGCGACCGGCGAGGCGGTGTTCACTACACTGACGGGCGGGGGCTTCGGTTGGACGAGGCTCTCCTTGGGGGACATACACCAAGTCACGATCTCGCCCTGCCCTTGCGGGAGGACCGGGTTTCGCTACCGGATCGTCGGGCGCGTCGATGACATGCTCAAGGTAAAGGGTGTGATCGTGTATCCGGCCGCAATCGACAGCGTGATAGCGGGCTTCATCCCCAAGGTCACGGGGGAGTTCAGAATCGTGCTCGACGAGCCACCTCCACGGGTGGTGCCTCCGCTCAAGCTCAAGGTGGAACGCGGGGAAGGAGTGAGCGTTGCGGATCTGGCGCCGCTCGAAGAGGAGATCGTCCGAGCCATGCACGAACGCCTCAAGGTCAAGCCGAAGATCATATGGATCGAGCCTTACTCGCTCGAGCGAAGCAGCCATAAGACACGCTTCATAGAAATCGGCGGCGCCTAGGGGCAGAGGAGCCAGCCCTCCCCTCATCCGAGCGGCGGGCGCAATGGGAGGAGCGCTTCGTGGGGACTTTCTTGGAGTGGCTACGAGGCCAGCCCGAGGCCCGGCCGCGCGCTCGGGTGGGCTCGACGCACGAATTCCCGCGGGAGGAATAGATCATGTCATACGTAGAGTACGACCTAAACTTGGCCGATGAGGATCGGCGAATCCGGGATGCGGCTCATGAGTTTGCCGCAAAGGTGCTTCGGCCCGCTGGACGAGCGCTCGATTCCCTCGCTCCGCAGGAAGTGGTGGCCCCTGGGTCGGCCCTCTACCAGGTTCTGCGCCAGGCGAGCGAACTCGGCTACACGCGGATGCTTGCACCCGTCGAAATGGGAGGCCTCGGCGCATCGCCTCTCACCCAGCATCTCGTCCTCGAAGAGCTTGCCTGGGGCAGCCTCGGGCTTGCGGCCGTTTGTTTTCTCGCTTCCTTTCCGGCCGAGGCCGCATTCGCCAGCGGCAAACAGGAGCTCATCGAGGAATTCGCACTGCCTTACTTCCGCTCCGGGGATGGGTCCCTGATCGGCTGCTGGGCCATAACGGAACCTGACCACGGTTCCGACACGCTGGCCGTGGTCCGCCCGGAGATGCGAGTGAAAGGGCCGGGCCAGGTCCTGGCGCGGCGCGACGGCGATCAGTGGATCCTGAACGGGCAGAAATCCGCTTGGGTCTCGAATGCGCCCATCGCGACGCACGCCGTGTTGAACGTTCACCTCGACCCGCGCGGGGGGCTCGAGCGAGGCGGAGCCTGTATAGTGCCTTTGAATCTTCCCGGTATTTGCAAGGGCAAACCGCTCGACAAGCACGGGGTACGGTCGCTTCCGCAGGGGGAGATCTTTTTCGACGACGTGAGAGTCCCGCGCCGCTACCTGCTGGTCGAGGAAGAGGAATACTGTGCGATGGTGGAGCGTACACTCACCGCTTTCAACGCAGGCGTAAGTTGCGCAGCTACCGGGCTAGCTCGAGCCTCCTACGAGTGTGCCCTTGCCTATTGCAAGGAAAGGGTTCAGGGAGGCAGAAGGATATTCGAACACCAATCGGTTCGGGCGCGCCTGTTTCGCATGTTTTCCCTCGTGCAAGCCTCGCGGGCGCTTTCCCGCCAAGTGTTCGTGTACAATCACAGCCAGTTGAGAGCGGGACAACCGGGGCGGCTGGAGCACTCGATCGCCGCAAAGGTGTTTTGCACCAACGCCGCGCTCGAGGTGGCGACACTTGCGGTGCAGCTCCACGGAGGGAATGGACTGAGCAAGGAGTACGAGGTGGAAATGTTCCTGCGGGACGCCACGGCACTCACGGTAGCCGACGGAGAAAACGCGCTCCTTGCCCAAGTGGCAGCTTCGGCGCTTTGACGGAAAAGGAGGAAGCGATGGCCAGCCGGGCGCAACAGGCGGTGCGGGATCTCCTCGCCAGGGAAGAGATCAGGGAGCTTCGGGCCACCTATTGCTTTTTGGTGGACGAAAGAAGGTTCTCCGAGCTCGTGGAGAAATGCTTCACCCAAGATGCCGGCATAGATTTTCGCGCCACCGACGCAAGCCTCCCCCCCTTCGTGGGCAAAGGGCGCGCCGAGCTTTTGCATTTTTTCTCCGGCGTCGTCGGCAACCTCTTTTCCTTCATGGCCCACACCGTACACAACCACCGGATCGTCCTGGCAGGCGAGGAGGCAAGCGGGGACTGCTACTTCGAGTTTACCGGGGTCGAGGCAGCGAGCGGCTCCGAGGTCGTCGGCACCGGCCGTTACATCGATCGTTATTGCCGCGAGGATGGAACATGGCGCATAAACCACAGACGGGCCGATATCTTCTACATGACGACGCTCAAGGACGGCTGGGCCACGCGGCGTTTTCTCAGGGCGCTAACCTGAAACGCGCGCGGCGCGGATCCCACAGAGCCGCTCGCGCCGACTTCGACCCCGCACCGGAAGCCCCGAGCCTGGTAGCGCAAACCGGAACGCCCAATCAGGGCGGCAAGCGGGCGCGCATGGTCGGCAACAAGATCAGGGGCGGCCGGACCGAAAGGCCGGCATCACCTCCGTTGCGAAGAGCCTCGCGGCTGGCAGCGGGTCGCGCCCGAAAAACTCCATTACGAAGTGTCGGCAGCCCAGACCAATGTGCGCCTCGATTCGCTCGCATACCCGCTCGGGCGTTCCCCAGATGCCGTGCGCCTCGATGTCCCCCATGTGACCCCCGTAAATCCTCTGGGCTTTCTGCAATGCCTCGCGCGCGGATCCCTCGTCGGGTGCGATCACCAGGTTGGTTTGCTGGGAGACCGTGATCGCGTCGAAATCGCGACCCACGTCGCGGCAGTGCGACTTCAAAACTTCGATCTTCCGGGCCAGCTCCCCCTGAGATACCGCCATATTGTTCCAGATGTCCGCGTACTTGGCCGCCATCCTAAGGAGCACGCGCTCCCCCCCACCGCCGATCAGAATCTTCGGGGGCACCTCGGGTCTCGGCGCCACGTGCACTTGGTGGATCGAAAAGTGCTTGCCGGCAAAGCTCGGGGTCTCCTCGGTAAACATTTTACGCAGGATCACGACCGTCTCTTCGAGGCGCTCGAGGCGCTCCTTGATCGAGCCGAAGTGACATCCGTACCCGGTAAACTCCGGCTCGAACCATCCAGCTCCGAGCCCCACCGTCACCCTGCCTGGGGCGATCGCATCGATGGTGAGGACGCTCTTGGCGAAGACGGCCGGATTGCGAAAACCGGGGGGCGTGACGAGCGATCCCAATCCCACTCGAACCGTTTGCGCGGCCACGGCCGCAAGCAGAGTCCACCCCTCCAAAATCGGAAGCTGCGCCACGGGGACGCCGTAGAGGTGGTCGCAAACCCAAAGCGAATCGTAGCCGAGCTCCTCCAAAGCGCGCGCCGCCGCCAGAGCTTCCGGCCACGTCCGTTTGATCTGCGGGATGGTAACGCCAAAGCTCACCCCCTGGTTCTCGCCCGTCATCGGTCTTCCTCCTTACCTTCTTGCAAAACGACCCGCACGGCGGTATGCGTGCACCGGCAGTGTCTTACTGCAATCTCGAGTTCTGTCAAATAGCCGGTGGCGCGCCGACGTCCCAGGCGGTATTATCCGAGGAACGATGGGTGGCACGAGGGGCGAGAGGCCGGGGATGAAGCGAGGCCAGGGGCAAAGTCTGTCTTTTTTCCCTCGCACGACCGCTACAGCCGTTACGCCGCGCGCGGTACCGCGAGTGAGTCGATAGATGAGACGACAAAAGGAGGTCGAGGGCTATGGCAACGGAGCGCGTAAAAGAGATTTTGAGTTATTACTCGAGCGAGCCGCCGGGAGTTAGAACCAACATAGCGCGGCTCCTCAACCACGGGCGTCTGGCCGGCACAGGCAAGCTCGTGATTCTCCCCGTGGATCAGGGTTTCGAACACGGGCCTGCCCGATCCTTCGCCCCCAATCCACCGGCCTACAATCCGCTCTACCACTACGAGCTGGCCATCGAGTCGGGCTGCAATGCGTATGCCGCCCCTCTGGGCTTTCTCGAGGCTGGCGTGGATCATTTCATCGGAGAAATCCCCCTTATCCTCAAGGTCAACAGCCACGACGTGCTTTATCCCGACAAGGACCCTTGCCCGTCGCTGACCGCAACCGTCGATGCGGCGCTGCGACTCGGGTGCGTTGCGGTAGGATTTACCATTTACCCGGGATCTGCGCAACACATCGCCATGTACGAGCGCCTTTGCGAGCTGGTCCAAGAGGCCAAGTCCTGCGGGCTCGCCGTGGTGGTTTGGTCCTACCCCCGGGGCTCCGGCCTCTCCAAAGAGGGAGAGACGGCTATAGATGTGGCCACCTATGCGGCTCAAATCGCCGCGCAAATGGGCGCCAACCTTATAAAGGTCAAGCTGCCGAGCAAGCACGTGGAACTGAAGGAAGCCAAGGCAGTCTACGAGAAGGAGAGGATTCCCATCGAGACTCTCGCGGAGAGAGTACGGCACGTGGTGCAAAGCGCCTTCGACGGCCGCCGGATCGTGATCTTTTCCGGCGGCGCGGCCAAGGACATGGACAGCATTCTGGAGGAGGTGCGAGCCATCAAGGAAGGCGGCGGGTTCGGATCCATAATCGGGCGAAACTCGTTCCAGCGCCCGAAGAGCGAAGCCATCAAGATGCTCCATACCATCATGGACATCTACGCGGGCAAGTAAGACTCCTCCCCATAACATCGGGCGCCTGAAAGGAATTCCCCGAAGGCGCCCGGCCACCCTGGTCCCCTGGCCCGGCAATCGAGACCCGCCCTTGCCGGCCGAGGGGCTCGTGCATTCGCAGGACGCGGTCGGGGAGGCCGCCGCTTACGCGACCGGCAAGCGCGCCCGCATCCCCTCAGTCCCCCACGTTGATTCCCAGACCGCGGGCGGTAGCCAGGAGGTTACTTTTGGTATCGACGAGATGCGGTCTCGCAATCGCCTGCGAGATCGGCACGGCGACGACATCCGGGTGCCGGTAGGCCACCATGTAGCCGAACTTTTCCTCTTTTACCAGCTCGACCGCCTTCACGCCGAACTGAGCCGCGAGAATACGGTCATAGGCGATCGGTATCCCGCCCCTTTGCAGATGCCCCAAGACGGTGACTCTCACGTCGCTGTCGGTGCGCTTCCTGAGCTCGGCCGCGAGCGCGTATCCGACTCCTCCCAGAAGAGGATTGTCGTAGGCCACCTCGCCGCTCTCTCGCGCCACGACCGCCCCGCCCTTCGGATGCGCCCCCTCGGCGATCACGATTATGACGAAGCCTCGCCCGTGACGGATGCGCCTGTCTATTGCGCCGACGACGCTCTCTATGTCGTAGGGAATCTCCGGTATGAGGGCGATCTCCGCGCCCCCTGCGATCGCCGCGCTGAGTGCGATCCAACCCGCGTCGCGCCCCATGACCTCGAGGATCATTATCCGGTTGTGGCTCGCCGCCGTCGTCACCAACCGGTCCACCGCCTCCGTGGCAATCTCTACCGCGGTCTGAAACCCGAACGTGAAATCGGTGCAGGATAAATCGTTATCGATCGTCTTGGGGACCCCCACCACCTTCAGACCTTTTTCGAAGAGCTTCTGCGAGATACGTTGCGAACCGTCGCCGCCGATCGATACGACCGCGTCGATGTTCTGGTACTGTAAACGCCGGATGAGATCCTCCGACCTGTCCACCGTCGTCCAACTGCCGTCCGCGCTCTTGACCGGCCACTTGAAGGGACCCCCTTTGTTGGTCGTGCCGATGATCGTGCCTCCCCGGACATGAATCCCCGAGACCCGCTCCAGATCCAGGGGCACGATCTCCATCGGCTCCCGCAGCACCCCGTTGTATGCCTCGATCGATCCCAAAACCTCCCAGTCCTTCTCCTGACTCGCCCGCCGAACGATCGCGCGTATCGTCGCGTTAAGCCCGGGACAGTCTCCGCCGCTCGTGACGACCAATATTCTTTTCCCCACGCTCGTGTCCTCCCCGAGTTTTCCCACCCTTCAAGAAGGCCCCCTCGGCGGCTATTTTCCGCCTTGATCGGCACCCCCCATGGCGCTAACAATTTCTAATGTTACGACAGGCGCCTGCCGATGTACACAATGAGTTTAGAACCGGCGCCTTACGACATGGGCGGATGGAGCAAATGAAGGTCATCGTTGCCGACGACGAGCCGGTCTCCCGCCGCCTCGTCCACGCCATCCTGCTTCGAGGGGGGCACGAGGTGCTGCTGGCCGAGGACGGCCTCAAGGCCTGGGACCTGCTTCGTCAAAACTCGGCTCGCATGTTGATCGCCGACTGGATGATGCCCGGTATCGACGGCCTCGAACTGGTAAAGCGGGTCCGCACCCAGCTCGACCTCGACGCTTACGTGTACATCATAATCCTTACCGCCAAGCAGCAGCGACAGGACTTGGTAAAGGGCCTGGAGGCAGGCGCCGACGATTACATCCGAAAGCCCTTCAGTCGGGACGAGCTCATCCTGCGAGTCGACGCGGGAAAGCGGGTCTTGCAGTGGGAGGAGCAACTGCGCCAAAAAAACCGGGAGCTCCAGAAGGCGCTCGCCGAGGTGAAGCAGCTAAAAGGTATCATCCCGATCTGCATGCACTGCAAGAAGATCAGAGACGACCAGAACTACTGGCACCAACTGGAAAGCTACATGATGGCGAACGCCGGGGCCGATTTTAGCCACGGCATCTGTCCCGAATGTCTGGACAAATACTACGGCGACAAGACCGCTGCGGCTGAGACGCCCTAGCCAAACTGTACGGCATTCCTAGCTTTCGCCCCCGATCATCGGATTTTGGCGCCGATTTAGCGTCCCTCGAGAGCAAATCCCGAGCCCAGGCCTTTTGTGGTTTTCGATACTAAACGCGGGCGCCCCGGCGAGAGACGTCCTCATGCCTAGCCCGCTCGGACCGTCCCGCTTTCGGTCTCACTGGCCGTGGTTCCCCCCGCCCACCTTATCCGATAAGATGGCACCTCAGGAAGTAACTGGGCTCTGGAGGGAAAAGATCATGGTGGACACTAGCAAGCTCACGACCGAGGCTGTCTTGACGGCCTTGCGGCAGGTCAAGGACCCCGAGCTTCACCAGGACTTGGTGTCGCTCGGCATGATAAAAGATCTTAGCGTCGAGGACGGGAGGGTCAAGTTTCAAGTCGAGCTTACCACGCCAGCCTGTCCATTGAAGGCGACGATCCAGCGGGACTGCGAGCGGGTGTTGCGGGCGTTGCCAGGCGTGCGCGAGGTGGCAATAGAATTCGGCGCGCGGGTGCGAGGTACCAAGGTGGGAGCCGGCGAGGTCGACCTTCTGCCGACGGTAAAAAACGTGATCCTCATCGCCTCGGGCAAGGGGGGCGTCGGGAAATCGACGGTGGCTGTGAACATAGCCGCCGCCCTGGCCAAGCACGGGGCCGCCACCGGACTGCTCGATGCGGATATCTACGGTCCGTCTATCCCGATCATGCTGGGCGTCGAGGAAAAGCCGGGGACCGTGACGGTGGGCGGAGTCAACAAGATGACGCCGGTTCTCGCCCATGGCATTCCGCTCATGTCCATAGGTTTCTTTGTCGATCCCGGTCAACCCATCGTCTGGCGCGGTCCCATGTTGGGCAAGGCACTCACCCAGTTCATGCAAGACGTCCATTGGGGCGATCTCGACTATTTGGTCGTCGACCTTCCGCCGGGTACGGGCGACGTGCAGATAACGTTCTCGCAGCAGCTCAAGGTGAGCGGAGCTGTGTTAGTTACCACGCCCCAGAAAGTGGCGCTGGCCGATGTCGTCAGAGGAAAAGCGATGTTCGATAAGGTCAGGATCCCGGTCCTTGGCGTGGTCGAGAACATGAGTTATTTCATTTGCGACGGTTGCAACAAGCGCCATTTCATATTCGACGAGGGTGGCGGAGAACGGGCGGCAACTACGCTCGGCGTCGATTTTCTGGGTGAGGTGCCGCTCCTTCCGCAAATCCGGGAGCACTCCGACGCCGGCGTGCCCACGGTGCTGCGCTCGCCCGAGTCGCCCGCGGCCGAGGCCTTTCTCGCAATCGCCTCCAAGTTAGCCGTGAAGCTTGCCCTGTCGAACGCTCGATCCGAAGGTGGAATCAGGATCGTCGCCTGAAGGCAGCGAGCGGTAAAATGGCGGTGGAACCGAGTCCGGTCGAGGTGCGAAAACTCGCGGCCGAGCGGTCGGTTGCGGTTACATGGGATGACGGGCACGAGAGTCGTTACCCGTGGGAGTATCTGCGCGGGTGGTGTCCCTGCGCCGAGTGCCAGGGGCACACGGATGCGCGGCGCTTCAATCCCGTTTCGGGGGTCGACCTCGAAGGAATCGCGCCCGTCGGCCGCTACGCCCTAACCTGTAGCTGGAGCGACGGCCACGCCGCGGGAATCTACACCTTCGCCTACTTGCGAAGCCTCTGCCCTTGCCCCACGTGTCGGCGCCCCTAGCGGGGGGCGCTGGCTTGTCCTGGTTGACGGCCCCGTTCCCGTTCGTTCAAAGCCTCGTCGAGCTGACTCCTTAACTCGGCGAGATCCAGTCTCACCCCAGAGGGGAGCTCTTGCCCGGTCAGGTCGAACCCCTCGATATCCGGGCAGAGGCCGCCGTGGCCGACTGTACGGGCTACCTTGTCTCCCAAACTCACGATGCGCGGAAGGTCGGCCCTCGTACCGTGCTCGCCTTCGTGGTGCTCGGCGATCGCCCTGCAGACGAGCCGCGGCAGATTCCACTTATCGGCGAGAAGCTTTCCCGCCTGGGGGTGGTCCATACTGAACGAGGTCCGCTCGTACAAAAGCAGTCCCTCCTCGCTAGCCGCGCCCTCCAGGACTTCTACGTAGGGCTTGCCGAATGCCGTGACGAGCACGATCTGGCCGACATCGTGGAGTAGGCCACCGAGGAATGCCTCGTCCTGCTCGTCCGTCCGAGCCAGCTCGGCTATTCGGCGAGAAACGAGCGCCGTCGCGAAAGCATGGTTCCAGAATCGATCCAGGTCGACCTGTCCGATCACACCGCGGCTTCCGAACGCGCTCTTTAAGGCGCAGGAGAGGACCACGTTGCGAAGCAGGTTGAAGCCCATGAGGACTACCGCGTGCGCAACTGATCCGACGCGCCCGCGGCAACCGAAAAATGCGGAGTTGGCAAGGCGCAGGAGTTTCACGGTAACGATTTGATCCCGCTCCACGGCTCGCGCCACGACCGAGGCGCTCGCGTCCGGCGAGGCTAGGATCCGGTTGATCTCGTGCACCACCGCCGGCACGGCGGGCAGCCGATCGATCGCCTGGGTCACCCGGTCCAAGTCCAGGTCCGCTTGGCTTTTCATGCCTCCTCCCCTTCCCTGGCAAGGACATAGACATGACTGGCGAGTTTGCCGAGCGCCCTGAGACTCTTGAGTCTTTGAATAGTCGCCGCGCTCAAAGTCGCTCCATCCGAGAGAATCAAGTGGCCGGTAATCGATGCTAGCTTTCGTGCCAGGATCATCCCAGGGCGAAGATCCTTTATCTCCACCCCGACCTCGCGAGCGCGCCTTCCACCGTTCGCCTTCCCCACCCACTCGGCGATCGCCCGTACCACGTCCGGATCGAAACGGCGGTTCTGCAGCCGGATTAGCGCCCGCTCGGTATCGGGCCTGCCGGTGTGTCCCGGCGGCCGGGCGACCTCGTCAAAGTACTCGGCTGCAGAAAGTATGCGCATCGGAAGCGTGAGATCGCGCCTCCCCTCCGGGTAGCCCGAGCCATCGAGCCTCTCGTGGTGCGCGCGAACGATCTCTGCGATGCGCGCAAACCGCGCGATCCCGCCTAGAATGTCCGAAGCCACGCTGGGGTGCCAGCGTACGAGGTTCGATATCTCGCTTCCCGCTTCGGTGCGCATCCGAAGCAGCTCGCGCGGCATGGCGATCAAGCCGACATCGTGCAGCAGGCCCGCGATCTCTAGCTCCTGGACCTCGGCTTCGCCCAACTGAAGCGTGCGTCCGATCGCAGCGCTCAAGTCAGCCACCCTCTTCGAGTGCGCTCCGAGCTCGGGATCGAACGTCTCCGTCAAGTCGGTGAACATCCGGGCCGATCCTTTGAAGCTCTCCTCCAGCTCCCGGTTAGCCTCCGCCAGCTCCATGGTCCTCTCTGCCACCCGCGCCTCGAGCGTCGAGTTCAGCTCTTGCAACTGTCGGTTCTGTGCCTGAGTGAGTTCGAGAAGCCGCCGGTTCTCCCGTTCGAGATCGAGCTGCTTCAGGGCCACCTTGATCGCCTCGGAAAGCTCCCGTTCGTCCCACGGCTTGGTGAGAAAGCGATTTACTCCTACCTCGTTGATCGCCCTCTTGGCCGCCTCGAGATCGGCCGCCCCCGTGAGCATCATGGTCACGAGGTCAGGCTTGATTTTCTTCGCGGCCGCCAGAAACTCCGTTCCGCTCATCCCCGGCATCCTCAAGTCGGAAAGGACCAGGGACACGGGCTCCTCCTGCACGATTTCCAGTCCCTCTCTGCCACTGGTCGCCGTTACTATCTCGAAAGGCTCTTCGAAGAGGCAGCGCTTGAGCGCTTCGAGGACCGAAGGCTCGTCATCCACGAACAGCAAAAGATGACCGCCGTCGGGCTGGGCGCTCACGGGCCGCATTCCTCCGAACGCAGCGCTACGAGCACGCCCCGCCCCGCCTTGCCCCCCAACGGCTGGCAATCCACCCACAGCCGGCGCTTACCGAGAGCGACACGCCGCGAAAGACACTCTCGGCTTCGCAGGGCGAGCTTCGCCACGCTTTCGAGCTCGCGCGGCAACACGCTCTCCATGGGGGCGCCGAGCTCGATCGGGCGCGCGGCCGAGAGCAGCTCGCGCGTGCGTTGATTGGTAAATATGACCATTCCGCTCGCGTCTATCCCGACCAGCGCATAGGGGAGCTGCTCCAGCACCTCCTGGGCGAACTTGAGCCCGTCGGCATGGGCCTCCAGCTCCCTCGTGCGCTCTTTTATCTTCTGCTCGAGCGTGGCGTTCAGCTTGGCCAGTTCCGCGTTCTTCCTGAATAGCTCTTCCTGCAGCCGCTCGTTTTCCCGGTCGAGCTCGAATTTTTCTACCGCCCTGCGAATGGTGACCAGCAGTTCGCTGTCGTCCCATGGCTTGGGCACGAATTTGTAAACGTGCCCCTCGTTGATGGCCGCGACGATCGCGTGCGCTTCCGCGTAACCGCTCAAGACTATTCTTATCGGCTTGGGCCAGCGCCTGCTGACTTCGGTCAAAAGATCCACGCCGTTGATGCCAGGGATACGATAGTCGGAGATCACGACCGAGACGTCGGTTCGCTCGAGGATCTCGGCCGCCTCGGCCGCATCCCTGGCTCGCAGGATCTCCCAATCTTCGTCCAGGAAAACGCGCTCGAGTGCGTCCAGCACCCCTTCTTCGTCGTCCACGCAGAGGATCTTGTGCCGTTTACTCATTGCGGGCCCCCTACCGGCAGCACGATAGTAAAACTCGTCCCCTCCCCCTGCCTGCTTTCGACTTCGATCCTGCCGTTGTGGCGCCGGATTATGTTGTAGGCAATGTTGAGTCCCAATCCTGTCCCTTTGCCAGGCGGTTTGGTGGTGAAAAAGGGATCGAAGATTTTCTTTATGTGCTCTGGAGCGATCCCGCAGCCCGTGTCCGAGATGCGCACGCGCACCCATCCCGCGGCCTCCCACGTCTTTATCGTTATCGTCCCTTTGTCGGCGATGGCCTGGGCGGCGTTAACGAGGATATTCAGGAAGACCTGCCCCAGGGCAGTCGAGCTTCCGCGCACGCGGGGGACCTCTGCGAAATCACGGATCACCTCGGCTTTGTATTTGATCTCGTTCCAGGCGATGTTGAGCGCAAGCTCGATCGTCTGATTGATGTCCACATCGCCCACCCCTTCGTCCGAGCGGGCAAAGGTCTTGAGATCGCTTACGATTTTCTTGATGCGCTCGGTGCCCTCTTTCGACCTGCCGATGAGCTTGGGAATGTCGGCAAGAACGTAATCCAACTTGAGGTCTTCTCGCTTTCGAGCCGCCTGGCGGAGGAACTCCTGCACCGCTGGCAACGTAGCGAGATCCTCGCTGGCCCAGAAGGCGCCACAGAAATCCAAGAACTCGGTCATGCGGTGCACGTACTTTTCCAATGCTCCCAGGTTCGAGTGGACGAAGCCCACGGGGTTGTTGATCTCATGGGCGATTCCAGCAGCCAGCGTTCCCATGCTGGCCATCCGATCCGCGTGCATGAGCTGCGCCTGAAGGCGCTTGCGCTCTCTCACGTCCCGAAAAACCGAGGCGGTGGCCGGCTGGCCGGCGAAGTCTATGGTCAAGGCTACCGCCTCTACATCCACCGACTCGCCGCCTGCAGTCTGAAGCCGAAACTCCTCTGGCGCGGACCTTTTATCTGCCCGGGCCGCTCCGGAGGCGACTTCTTTCCAGCGCCCCCGCTCATCAGGATGCAAAAGCGCAAGGAGCGGCCGCCCGAGGATCTCATCCGCCTCGTGACACTGGAGGAGCTTAAGCGCCGCGGGATTTGCGTAAACGAGCTTCCCTTCCTGCTCCACGACGATCGCATCCGGGAGCTGCTCGGAGAGGCTGCGGAAGCGTTCGGCCGAGTGGTTTTCTTCCTGCTCTGCCTCGATCTTCGAGCGCACCCCCCGGATCATCGCCGCCGCCGCCCGCCGGCCCTCCAAGGTGAGCTGCGAAAGCGTCACCTCTAGCTGGATAACCTTGCCGCTGCGATGGAGTCCGGCCACACGCAATACCTTCCCGAATACCTCGCCCTCGCCGGTTGCGGCAAAGTGTGCCATCCCCCGCAGGTGGTTCTTGCGGTACTGCTCCGGCATGAGCTTGGTCACGGGCTCGCCCACGAGCTCCCGCCTGCTCCAGCCGAAAAGGCTTTCTGCCGACGGGTTGGCATAAACTATGGTGCTACTGGCATCCGCTACCACAACGGCATCCCATGCCGCTTCGAGGAAAGCTTCGAAGTGCCGCTTTCGCGCAAGCTCCTCCTTTTGGCTGCGCACCCACTCGCTCACATCCTCGATGACGAGCAGCATTTGCTGGCTTTGGCCGGGCGTGAGAGATATCTGGCTTATCCAAGTCGAGAGCACACGCTCATTGACACCGCAACCAAAGTAGCAGGCTTGCACCGGTTCACCGGATGTCGCAGCCGCTTTTACCTGCGCCAAGATGCCTTCGGTAGCGAATATCTCCACAAGGGAGCGTCCGCAGAGCCGATCGCACGCGGCACCTAGAAGGCCCGCCGAGGCCTCGTTTGCCCAGATTACCTCGAGCTCTTCGTCGGCCAGCAGGACCGCGAAGGGAAGCGCGGTGAAAATGCCGGATGCGTACGCTCGCTCCCTCTCGAAATCTGCGGCCTCTTCCGACACGCGCTTCGCCGCCTCCAGGGTTCGAGCCGCGAGCCTCGCCGCAAGGTCGGCCTTCGCGCCGCCGCTATCTTCTTTGTGCCCAGGCGAAACGCGCTCTTGCTCTTTCGCTCCCAAAGAGACCTCTCTCCCCACCCCTCCCCCGGCTTAACGAAACGGGGTCGAGAATCGTGCAAAGCCGGCAGCGAATCGGTTTTCCGCTCATGTAAATATCGGCCAGAAAAGCCAAAACTTTAGTTTCGAAGCCGCAAGAGCGGGAGGCGGGCGACCCTTTTATCGACTCCCCTTCCCCCATGCGGCGCAGCGCCGATCTTGGCCGGAGCAGGCCCGGCACAACTGCCGAAAATCGCATTGGAAAAGGGCTCGACGCACTCAAAGCCGCCACGAGCCCGCTCGAAGCCCCTCCGGAACCTGATTCCGCTTCCCGCCAAGCTCTACGGGTGCGTAGCCGCCGACTCGATCGCCAATCGAGCCCGAGCGCTTTGCGCCCGCTCCAGGGTCAGAACCCAGAGGATCGGGCGACCCTGGGCTTCAGCCAAACGAGGAGCAAAAGGTAGAGATTCGCCGGGACGAGGAGAAAGTAAAGGAAAAGAGAAGGCCTGCCGGCAAGGGAGAAGACGGAAAGGAAGAGAATCTGGGTGCCGAAGCACAAAGGAGAATTGGCGGCCAGAATGCGCTTGTCGGTGTACCAGTTACCAGCATCGGCTAAAGAAGCCCCCGGCTTGTCGCCGCGGCCTCGACCGATAGCGAGCCTCCCCTTTCGGTCGATCCACGCGATCACCCTATCCTGCCAGCCGAAAAGCAGAAGATAGACGCGCCTCAGGAACCGAACCAGCCCGCCCTCCTCCGCCGCCCCCTCTCCCGAGACCCGCTCGTCGTTTCTGCTCCGCGTCCGGCCGACGAGCCGCAGGTACGCCACCAGGTAAAAATTATAATAGGAGCACTGGATGAAGGCGCACGTCATCGCGCCGTAAGCTAGCACGAGCATCGTCCAACCGCCGGACCTCGCAAGACGCACCCCCAAGGCGCTAAAGAGCGCCAAATAGACGACAAAGTCCGAAAGAGTGTCGAGGAAGCGGCCAGCCGAGGAGTCGATCCCCTTGGCTCTCGCAAGATGCCCATCTATGGTATCCAGGTAATTCTTGAGCTGGATGAACACGGTTCCCAAAACCAACCCGGCGTACCCCGGCTCGAGGAAAAAGCCGGCAGAGGCGAGGCCGGCCGCCAGCGAAAGAGCCACCATAACTTCGGGTCTTACGGGCGTGCGGCAAAGGAGCCCTACCACCCGCCCTAGCCCCGGCACCCAGAGGTAATTGACATCGAAGTACTCAGTGCCAGGAGGGAACTTCGAGGCCCGCCCGAGATCGAATCCTCCCCTCCCAGCCCGCCGACGCCAAGCCTTTCCCGACATCGCGTAACCCGGCGAGGTCGCCGGATGCGGCCGCTCGACCTTGCCCGCGCCCATCGGTTCGATCTCCCTAGCTTCCAAGGTCCTAGGACTCGCCAACCGGCTCGAGGTCATCCTTGGCGAAGAGGGGGCCGGCATCGACGAAGACGACCCCTCTCTCTACCCTGACGCGATAGGTGGCAAGCGGGCGGCGGTCCTTGGTCAGGCAGTTGCCGTCCCTAAGATCGTACTCCCACCCGTGCCATCTGCACCTCACCTTGGTAGCGCACAAAATGCCGTTCACCAGGCGGGCGTTCATGTGGCGGCACAATCCATCGACGGCGTAGAGGCCGCATCCGGTATTGAAAACCGCAATGGAGCGGCCGAGCACCTTGATTTCTTGGGCCCCTCCGGGCGAGAGCCGAGAAAGGGTTGCAACTTTGAGCCAGCGCGCCGATGCCCCTTTCGCCTCTTTCATACGACGCCCCGCGTGATCCTTCCCAAGAGTGCGCGGCCGGCGGTCGGTGCGCCCGGCGACGCCTCGTCGACTATAATGGTCAGAGCGACCCACCCCTGACAAGAGGTGTCGGCCCCGGCTCTTGCCTGTCGCCTCGCGTCCTGCAAAATCTTGATCTCGTGCGTCAACCCGAGTTGCGCCGAGGAGAATGAACTCTATGGAGCCGGATCGGGACACGGCACCTGTCAGGCCGGGAGAAGAGCTCGATGCAAGCGCGCTGGAGCGCTTCCTGCGAAGCAAGATGAGCCTTCCGAATGAGCCTCTTCGCATCGAGCAGTTCCCAGGTGGTCATTCGAACCTTACTTACCTCCTCCGCTTCGGTGCGCAGGAGTTCGTTCTGCGGCGGCCGCCCATCGGACCGGTGGCGCCAAAGGCGCACGACATGGCCCGCGAGGTCACGGTGACCGAGAAGCTCAATCGGGTTTTTCCGCTGGCGCCTCGACCCATTCTCTTCTGCGAGGATACGACTGTCTTGGGTGTGCCCTTCTACCTCATGGAGCGGCGCCGAGGGCTCGTGGTCAGGCGCGACGTACCCGAGTGGCTTACCGGCAACCCCGCTCTTCTTCGCCGAATAAGCGAGGCGCTGATCGACACTCTCGCGTCTCTTCACGCCGTAGATTTCGCGGCTGCGGGACTCGGCGATCTCGGCCGGCCGGCGGGGTTCGTGGAGCGGCAAGTGCGCGGGTGGGCCGAACGCTGGGAGAGAGCCAAGACCCGCGAGCTCGAGGCAATGAAAACCCTCGCGCGTTGGCTCGTCGAGAGAATACCCATCTCCCCTTCCCCTACCCTGGTACACAATGACTTTCGGCTGGACAACGTTATGCTCGATCATCGCGATCCCGCGCGGGTGGTGGCCGTCTTCGACTGGGAAATGTGCACCATCGGCGACCCGCTGGTCGACCTTGGCATCTTTCTGGGATACTGGCCCGAGCCGGAAGACCCCCCCGAGCGCCGCGATCTCATCACCTCTCCCCCTCTTCTTCCCGGCCTGCCCACGCGGCGGGAAATTGTCGAGCATTACGCACAAAAAACCGGCCGCGACGTTTCGGAGATCGCTTTCTACGAGACGTTTGCGCTGTATCGAACTGCCGTTGTGCTCGAACAGATCTATTTCAGATACAAGCGCGGCCAAACCCGAGACGAGCGCTTCGCCGAATTCGAGGAGCGCGTCCCCGCCCTGGCCCAGGCGGCACTCGACGTGGCCCGCCGCTGCGGGCTCTAGACCGCCGCTCCTTTATCGAGCTCTACCGCCCGCCGATCGACCGCCTCCTGCCCAAGCCTGTTACAGCAGACAGACCTCGTCTATCCACTGCGCAAGTGTAGCCTTGAGGCAGTCGCGAAGCTGGGTCGGCACGATCGGAACCCCCGCAGCGAGCGGACCGCAAGGGGCGCCTACATCGGGGATGACGGTCCCCGTGCCAGGATCCAGGACAGGCGTCACCGCACAGTTTCGCTCGATTCGCCGTCCGAAATTGTCTAGCGCGCTTTCGGGGCTCGTCCCCACCGAGCAGAGCTTGATCGCCTGGCCGAAGGCCTTTGCGACCTCGCGTCCGATTATCTTCTGGCAGTTCCTGAGCACGGAAGTCGCGCTCGGGTCGGCCGTGCCCGACCCCGTTTTCGCACCGCTATGGTCGTTTTCACCATAAGCCAAGGCTGTGGCCTGGCCAAGCTGCGGATCGGCGCAGGTCTGCGCGTTGGAGTTCTTGCACTTGGGCATACCCTTGAGAATCGTTTCGTTGCAGCGCACGCGATCCTTTATCTCCCGCGAGGCCAGAACGGCGGCCGGCCTGTTTCCCAGGCACACGATCGGGCAAGTGCAATCGGCGCGGCATTTCCCTGGGCAAGAGGCGTCGTCGGCGCCATCGCACTCTTCGTTTCCCTCGACACTGCCATTTCCGCAGGGGCACGAGTAGACTTCGACGTTGTCCACGTACCAGCCCTGGATACCCGTACATCCGTCCTTGCCGAAATCCCACCGCAGCCTGACCGTATCGCCGGCCGAGACGAAACCGCTCAAGTCCACCTGCGATTGCCCGTCCGGCCCGCCGGCCGCCGAAAACCCAGGTTGGCCCGCCAAAGGATTGGTGTTGAACGTGGTAAAAAGCCCGTTGTAATTGTAGGGATTGAAGACGAATGCGGAGGCCGGAACCGTCGTCCACGGGCCTCCGTTTACGCTAACCTTGAGATTGCCGCCGTCGTAGCCAGCTTCCACCGCGATGTAATGATCGAAGCGCAACTGGATCTGCTCGGCGCCAGAGGGAACCGTTATCGGGGGGCTAAAGAGCGAATGCACCGCGGACTCATCCTGCATCCCGCAGTCCCCGATGTCGCGGTCTTCCGCGAACCAGGCCGTCCCGCTCATATGGTTGCTCACCAAGCCCGGCACCGGCACCAGGACCCAGTCGTAGGGGGTAGGTGGCGAGGTATTGGACACCGTCCAGCCGCCGCTACCGCTTTCCATGTCGTCGAAGAAGATGCTTGCGGCGCCGCCGCAGATCGGGGGCTCGTCTTGCGCGAGCACGTTCGCCACCGCACCGCAGGCACCATCCCCATCCATCTCGGTCGCCCGAAGCGCCCGATCGACCTCCTGGCAATCGGAGGCGCTCACCACCTGGGGTGAAGGGGCGCCCGTTGTGGGATCGAGGACGGCGGTTCCGATCAAGTCGGCGCAGGCCTGGTTGATGGCCAGGTAGGCATCCGCGAAATCCGAAGCCGGGGTGAGATAGAAGATAAACGCCCGAAGCCAGATCGCCGCCGCCTTGAGCAGCCCGATTCCCGCCACCGTCTCGCCGCCAAAGCTCTGCCCATCGACCAACATGGCGAAGGCGTGATTGGGGATGCCCGAGCCGGAGTGCACGCCCCCGTTATCGAGGGAGCTGCAGGTCTGAAGGGGCGAGTTCGCACGATCGGGGTCTCCAAAGCAGGTAGGATCCCACATGTTTCTGATCGCCCCGCCGAATGCCGACGCATCTTCCCCCACGAGCCACCGCACCCCACCCTCGTAGGGAGGTACGAGGTCGCATGAGCTGGCAGCATCGTTCGGGCTATCCGTGCCCGGGCCGCTCGGATGGGCAGTCCACGGAGGCCCAGGCTGGCCGGTCGTCGTACCCGCCGTTTGCGCTCCCCCATTGGTGAGGTCTACCAGCTCGCCCAGGATATCCGAGAACGATTCGTTGAGCTGTCCCGGCTGATTCTGGTAAATGAGCGAGGAGGTGTATTGAGTAACCCCGTGGCCGAGCTCGTGGCCTACTACATCGTCGGTGACGGTTCCCGGGCAGAACACGACTCGCAACCCGTTCCAGAACGCGTTCGGACAATCCGGGGCAGCGGAGTTGACCGTTTGCAGAAGCGAGGTCCCGAGTCCATCGAGGCTATCGCGGCCGAACCCGAACAAAAGGTAATCGTAGAAATCACCCGCCCAATCGTACGCCAAATCGGCGTCAGCCGGAGTGCTGACCGGCGGCCCTCCTTCGGTCCGGACCAAGAGTCCCGGAAGCCCCGTGCCACCCAGCCCGTCATACACCTTTCGGTCCCTGCCCTCCAACCTTAAATTCCAGCGGTCGAGGACTGCATCCTGTTGCGCGTCGACGAGGAACGCCTCTCTAAGATCCTCGCTTGCGAGCACGACGTAATAGGCGAGGCGCACTCCACTGGGCGGATCCCCGTACCAGGCGGTATCTACCACCACAAGGCGATTCTCTTCGACCTCGAGAGCCCCGAGCCTCGGGTAGGCCTCGCCCAACGCTTCCGTGGCCAATGCCACCGCGTCGTCGGGGGAAATAGCAGGGCGCATATCGAGCTTGGCCGGTATGGGGAAATAGTCGCCATTTACCGCCAGCACGCGGTTGCTCGAGTCCAGGTGAACCACGAGCTCCCCGCCGAACACCTCCACCCCGGCGTGGCGCTGCCTCAGGCGCACGTGGCGTCCGCGGCGGTGGTCGGCATGCACGGCGCGCACCATGAGATCCCGCTCAGGGTCCGCCACCCCGAAAAAGACTCGTTCGCGGCGCAGAAATTCCCGCGCCGCCCCCTCGGCAGTAAGCGTCGTGCGTGGGCCAGAAAGCGGCCCCCCCTGCGCCAGAAAGTTGGGAAGGCCGGTTCGCCTGGAATACCTTACCCCGACTCCCGCGGCCGATGCCGAAGGCACGGGCTGCCATGCCAGCACGATCGCTAAAAGGAGTAAGAGCGGCGGCTCGAGGCAAAGAAACCTGCGGTGACAGTTACGGTCAAACGGCATTGCGGTATCCTTCCTTAGGCTGTGAGGCACCCAATTGTCCTACAATTGCGCCAGGCCGGCAACCATTTTCTCCGGCATTCTCGCGCACGCCCCTTACCCAGGTCCTGGTACTGTGCTTGAGCTGTACCCGAACATCAACCCCCCTCGATTGCGGGGCTCGAAACGGCGAATTCCTCGGGTCTCATGCCCCGTCCCTTCTCATCCGACGTCCCTGCGCTTTGTCCCGCCCGTCGGCACAGCCGGTGTGCCGCGAAGGTCCTTCCCCGGCCGGTTACTGCGAGACTAACGTCAGGTCCGTGTAGACGAACCCCTCTCGCTCGATGGTGCTTCCCAAACGGATATCTATGGGGCGACCGAACATCGGACCCGCGTACGCGAAGGTGTGAAACTCGCCATTTTCGCCGCAGGGATCGACCGCCGGGGGAAGGAGAGCGAGAAACGCGGAATCGAACACCTCTCCCGCAAGCCGCCGGGGCAGGACTTTCGGGTCCACGCAGGTAAGGCGCGCCCGCAACCCCGCCGCCACCATCTCTCCGGCAAGCCGGCGGGTCTCCAACCTCCAGAGAGGAAAACTCGCCCGAAAGCCGGCTTGCGAAAGCTGACTCTCCCTGTAGGCCCGCACATCGGCGAGGAAGATATCGCCGAAGACGAGCGTCGTCACCCCCTGCGATCTCGCGCGCTCCAACGCGGATCTCATCGCCCTCTCGTAGGCCTCGTTTGGACAGGGGAAGGGGATCGGGACTCGATGGAGTGGAAGGCCCACGGAATCGGCTTGGGCCTCGAGTAACTCCTCGCGCACGCCGTGCATCGAGACCCGCCCGAAGGGCTCGGTAACGGTCGTAAGGAGCCCCACGATTTCCAGCCGCTCGTCTCGGCGTGTCACCTCGAGCGCCCAGGCGCTATCCTTACCGCTGCTCCACGAAAGCCAAGCCTTTTCTCTTGCGCTTGCCACCGAATCGATCGCTGAAGCGCGGCCGCATCACCATCCTGGCCCCGCTCCCCGCTTACCCGCTCCGGCCGGATTGCGCGACCTCCGGCATTCCCCCCTTTTCAAGGTTCGCCCGCACTTGCCGGGCGTTTCGGCGCAACCCGCGAGCGCCCGCACGCTTGAGTGCAGTCTTCCCGTAACGCAAAGCAAAAGTGCGCTCGTCGATTGCGGACAGCTCCTCGAGGTCGAACCGGAGCGGACTTTCCCCACAAGAAAATCCCCCTACGCCCGCGCCGCTTTTCGCCTTGGCGTTCCAAGGGCACACGCTCTGGCAGAGATCGCATCCGAAGACCCACTCTCCTATCGAGCCCCCCGAACCGGCGGGAAATTCCCCCCGGTGCTCGACGGTTAGGTACGATATACAACGCCTTGCGTCGAGCTCCCTTTCGGCCACCAGAGCCTGCGTGGGGCAAGCCTCGAGGCAGCGCACGCAGGTCCCGCAGCGATCCGCGACGAAAGGCGAGCTGGGCTCGATCTCGAGATCCGTAAAGACGCTCCCGATGAAGGTAAAGGACCCGAGCCTCTGGTTTATGAGCATGGTATTCTTGCCTATCCACCCGAGCCCTGCCCGCTCCGCCAGCTCGCGCTCTGGCACCGGCCCGGCATCGACGAACCAACCTGTGCGCCGGGGGCTCCCACCCAGGCGAACGAGGAAAGCACCGAGGCGGGCCAGCCTCTCCCCCATTCTTTCATGGTAGTCTTCACCCCAGGCGTAACGCGATATCCTGCCGCCCAGGCGAGGCTCTTCGATTTCAGGGTGATAGTAGCTCTTGAGGACCACGACTGCGCGCGAGGCACCGGCAACGATGGTGGCGGGCCTCTCCCTCTTGGGCGCCTGGCGATGCATGTAGGACATCTGCGCGGCAAAGCCCCGCTCGAGCCAGCGCCTGAGGGCCCCACGCGCAATCGGCGATAAGTCGCACACTCCGACGGCGTCGAATCCAAGCTCTAGGGCCTGCGTCTCCACCTCGCGCTTGATCTTTTCCCTTTCGCTCCGCTCCACTTGCGCTTTACCGAAAAAGCCGGCTTTCGCCCACCCGTTTCTCAATCTATCGGGTCGGGCCGGTCCCAGGCAATGGCACCCCCCTGTCCCAGCGAAGCGGCCGGCGGAAGCGGCGCCGGCGCCGCCGCTGCGGCGGAAAACGGGACTCGATCGTTTGTGCACTCGGCGCCTTCCGTATAAGATAAGGCGAGCTTGTCGCCCGCGAGAATCCCGAGGGGAGATTCTAGAAGAGTGAGGCCCACGATCGCCGTCGAGGTTACCGCCCTGGATCACATCGTGCTCAGAGTGAGGGATCTAGACCGCTCGCTTTCGTTTTACCGGGACTGGCTGGGGCTCGAAGCCGAATTTGTGGAAGACTACAGGGCGGGGCGGCGCCCGTTCGTTTCCCTTCGCGCCGGAGCCCAGTTGATAGATCTCGTTCCGGATGCCGATTTTGCCGGCGGTGGCAACACCGAGGCGGGCCTGCTCCATTTTTGCCTCCGCATCCGCCGCTGCCCATTGGAGAAGCTCATGGCCGCTTTCGAGGAGGCCGGCGTGGAGGTCCTAGGCGAGGGCCCGCGTCCCAGGGTGGGAGCGACGGGGATGGGAATGTCTATTTACGTCCGGGACCCCGACGGCTACCTGATCGAAATCAAAGAGGAGGGGTAGACTAGAGGCACGGCACAATTTCTCTGGCGCCTCCATTCTTGTCATGGTAAAGGCACATAGGCTTGGGTAGGCTCGATCATCATGAGCAAAAGCGCGACACCGAGCGATTTTCGAGCCTTGGCGGAGCGCAGCGCCGTCGGCGTGTGGCAGATTTCCGTCTCGGGTCACACTGTTTACTTGAATCCGGCCATGTGCGCCATGCTCGAGATCGCCGGACCGGACGAGCTTGACGGCGTGCCGTACCATCGCTTTTTTGCGCCGGAGAGTCGCGAGACGGTGGCGCGAGAGCACCGCAAACGCTTCGCCGGCGAAACCTCGCAATACGAAATCGAGATCGTCGGGAGTCGAGGCACGAGGCGCCAGGTCCTGGTAAGCGGCGCGCCGCTTCTCGCACCCGACGGCAGACTGGAGGGTTACATCGGCACCTTCACCGACATAAGCCAGCGCAAGAAAGTGGAGGAAGCGCTCCGTCGAAGCGAAGCCAAATATCGCACTCTGGTAGAGACTGCCCATGACTGCATCTGGGCATGCAGTCCCGACGGCATCGTCACCTTCGCCAACCGGGCGTGGAGCAGGACTTTGGGATTGAGCGAAGAGGAAATCGTCGGGCGTTCTTTTGTCGAGTTCCTGGCCCCGTCCGAAGTTGACGCGGGCCGACGCGTCTTTGCGCACCTTCTGGCCGGCAAGAGTTACCGGAACCACGAGACTACACTGATCCATCGGGACGGAAGAGCCGTGGTCCTGAGCTTCAACAGTACCGCGCTCCGTGACGACGAGGGGCGGATCGTCGCAGTCATGGGTACCGCACAAGACGTAACCGAGCGCAAAGCGGCGGAGGATCTCAGAACCGAGTTTTCGAGGCGGCTTCTAGCCGCGATCGAGGAGGAGCGCTACCGCATTGCCCGCGAGCTTCACGATAGCATCGGCCAATCGCTTGCCGCTTTGGGACTGCAAGTGTATGCTCTCGCTCGCGCCAATGGCAAAGGGCCGGCCGAGATGCGCGGGGAGCTTGCGCGGGTAGGCGCGACGTTACGGGAGATCGCGGAGGCGACCGCGCGGCTTGGGTGCGATTACCATCCCACCGAAATTGCGGACCTGGGATTGGCTACCGCGATAAGGTCCTTCGGGGAGAAGGTTTCGCAGCTTCACGGGGCGAGCTTTTCCTTCCGCGAGGAGATATCGCTGGATGCGGTTCGCGGCGAGCGCGCGCTTCATCTTTACCGCATCGTTCAGGAAGCGCTGGGTAATGCCACCAAGCACGGGGAAGCGACCGAGCTTCGCGTGCGCGTCGAGCCTCGAGCGAAGGGGGCCCGCCTGTCGATCGAGGACAACGGGAGCGGCTTCGATCTCGAATCTTCGCGCATGAACCGCGGGCTAGGTCTTGCGACGATGAAGGAGCGGGCGGAGATGCTGGGCGGGCGACTCACTGTGCGCTCGCGCCGGGGCGAGGGCACCTGCGTTGCGGTTTCCTTCGAGTTTTAGGATGGGAGAGAAGCTTGCCGTGACCGACGAGGAGCGGTAGCCACCTGTCTCCCGTCTTGCTCTTGGTCACGGCGGCTGGACTGGCCATGGATGCTCTTTCCGTGGCCGTTGCCGTCGGCGCTTCTCTTCCCCACATCACCGCTCGCCACGTTTTCAGGCTTTCCTGGCATTTCGGTCTCTTCCAGTTTCTCATGCCCCTTTGTGGATACCTGATCGCCCAACAGGCTCTACAGCATCTCGCGACCTGGGGGGGCTGGCTTGCGTTTTCGCTTCTGACGGCTGTTGGCGCAAGAACCATATTGGGCGCCCTTTCCACGACTTCGAACGAGCTCGGCAAAGAGGATCCGACGCGCGGTTTCTCGCTCGTTGCGCTCTCCGTTGCGACTAGCCTCGATGCTCTTGCCGTCGGTGCAAGTTTAGCCGCCGTCGGTGTGCGGATCGTCTACCCAAGCCTAGTGATCGGCCTAGTAGCGGGGCTTTTTACCCTTGCCGGGATGAAGGCTGGTTCCAGGCTCGGCCACTCGTTCGGGAAAAAAGCCGGCGTGGTCGGGGGGCTCATCTTGATTGGCGTCGGATTCAAAGTCCTTTTGGGCCAATAGCCTGGGCTGACCGCTCGCGGTTTCTGCTGTCGGCATGCTCGTTACGCCGATAGAGTTTTCATGCTTCTCGTGCGCTTGCCCCCCAAAACCCTCGAAATTGGCTCGGCGCGTCAGCCCGCGCAGCCTAAAGACCACCCCCACGGTGGCCCGGGACTGCGCGAGCTGGGGCGATCCTTCGAGCCCAGCGCGCTCTCGCAGCGCGGGGTCGGTAATAGAAAGCATTAGCGCTGCTATTGACAACCGGCCCGGTACCTAGCTATGGTGGACCGTGGGGATTCTCCCTTAGATATCAGGGCAATTTAGTATGGCCGCTTCGGCCAGCGCTGCTGCGCCTTGGCCGCCAGCTCCGGTTCAAAGCTGACCGTTAGCTGGCCATGGCAACAACCGAAAGGAGGGTTTTGCCATGCCATCTGTCGAGGTAGAGGCGGCGGCCCGCCGTCTGAGTGTCGCGCCACCTCCAGAGCCCGCCGGAAATCAAGGCACGATCGAGCGGTGGGAACGGTTTCTGAAAGCCGATATTCGTGCGAACTGTGTCAATGCGCCGATGGGGCGTATCCATCGCAGGGTAACATCACGTACGCCGACGCTGCCGCATCGCTTAGGGAAGCGACGCGGGCTACAGACGCGGGTCTGCAGAGCTCGACAGGTAGCGGTTGCAGGCCGCCGCGGACTGGCGGCCCGCCACAGTTTCGCGGTGGCGGCAATCGAGGAGGCTCTATGGGAAGATCATGGTCACGCGTAGGGTTCTACCATCTCTTTTGTTCTGCCGTAATCGCGCTAGCCTTGACTCCGCAGCGCGCTAGTGCCGCGGCGTCCCTGTCCGTTCAGATGAGTGCAGCTCCCAATCCTGTCGCAGCCGGCGCGCTTCTCACCTACACGATCCAAGTAACCAATGACGGAACCGACGACGCCCTCGGCGTCGTCATCGATAGCGAGGCCCCACCCTTGACAACGTTCGTTGCTGCATCGGACGGAGGGGTTTTGCAGCCCAACGGGCGTCAAGTGCTCTGGAACATCGGAACCCTTGCGGGTCTCGGGGGCACCGAAACCGTCACACTCGAAGTTGCAGTCGACTTCCCGCTCGCCCCCGGCACCCGCATCGGTGGCCTCGTGATCGTGACCGCCACGAACGCACCTGCGGCAAGCGCTGGAACTTTCACCAACGTTAGTGGTCTCGGCGTTTCCGTGTCGGTCGCCACGGCCCCGGCAAACTGCCTGGGATCCCCTTTTCGCGTTTACAAAATCCTCTTCGCGAACGGCTCCACCACACCTGCTACGGACTTGGTACTTACTGCCGATGTGCCCGCTGGAACGACGCTGACCCCTGCGCCGGGCGATCGCTTCAAGTGCTCGGCCAGCCCAGTCGGCTGTCTTGCGGATTCCGATTGCCCGCTGGGAGAAACCTGTAACACCGCTGTGGTATTTTGGGATATTGGCGATCTAGCGCCTGCGGCACTCGGCTTCCGCACGTTTGGCGTGCGGATCAGTGACACAGAGCCTGCTGGGACAATTTTCGCCAGCACTGCCACGCTATCGAGCACCACCGGCAATCCCCCGCAAGACGGGGTAGATTCCGCCCCCACCACCACGGTGGCGGACCTTCCATGTCTGGCCGTCGACAAAGTTAACTTCGGTCCATCGACGGTCGAACCTGGGGGAACCTTGCAGTATCGCATCGTCGCATCCAACCTCGGGCGCGCGCCGGATACCAACGTGTTGGCGTCGGATCCGCTTCCCGCCGGCACCGAGTTCGGCACGGCCGATCCCAGCGCCTGCCCGGGGGGCGACGGGCCGGTTGGTACGTTGGGCGCGGACGACGTCGTGCGCTGGTCGCTCGGAAACCTGGCGCCGGATACCCAGGTGACGCTCTGCCTGGAGCTCGACGTGAGAGAAGACATCGCCAGCTCGACCGTGGTAAACGCCGTCAGCCTGACCGACGACGAAGGAGATCTCACGACCGATACCGATTCGACCGACGTGCGGGCGGTGACGGCGCTCAGGCTTACCAAGGATGCCGAGCCTTCCCCGGTGGCGCCTGGAGAGCAGGTAACCTATACGCTAACGTTTCGGAATGTGGCCGAATTCGACGTGACCGGCGTAACCATTACCGACGATCTCGCCGGGGTGACGCCCGCTGGGTGCGTGACGTTCGATGCGGCGGCCACGGCGGCTTGCGGTGGCGACGTGCCGGCCACGGGTCTGCACTGTTCGACTTCGCAAACTGCGTGCACGGTGGATTCCGAATGTCCGTCCGGTGAGACTTGTAGCCTCGTCAAGTGGAGTGTCGGCACCGTGGTGCCAAGCGCCGAGGCGAGCGTTTGCTACGTGGTCACGGTAGGCAATTGCTCCGGCCAGCTTCGCAATGTCGCCACCGCGACGGACGATCGCGGTGAAGTGGCGACGGCGGCCGGAAAGACTCTGGTGACGGGCCCGGTGGCCCTTAGGATCTTCAAAGAGGCACCAGGGCAGCGGCGCGTAAAGGCCGGCGATCCGATCATCTATACGCTGCGAGTGCGAAACCTGACGGCGGGCCCGCTCACCAACGTAACGATTACCGACGACCTCGATGCCGTGACGCCCCCTGGAGCGCTTTCGTTCTTGAGTGCGAGTCGCGCCGATTGCGGTGGCACGGGTCCGGATGGTGTTCTTGCAGGCAACGTCGTGACCTGGACCTTCGCCTCGCTCCCTCCGGGAGAGCAGACCGTGTGTCTGCGAGCGCTCGCGAACCCCTCCCTTTCGGCCGACGACGTGATCACCAACATAGCGCAAGCCAGCGACGACGGGGGCAACTTCACGGAGGACTCGCTTACCACCAAGGTCTTTGTCGAAAGGCTTCGCGTGCGTATCGTCGACCAGGACGATCCGGTGCAGAAGGGGGGTGTTATCCGTTACTTGATCTCCGTCGAAAACCTGGGAACGGACACGTTCACGGATCTCACGATCCTGAGCCGTGTTCCATCGGGCACATCGGCCGACTGCGTGTCGGGAAGCCTGAGTTCCGATTGCCCCTTGGAGCCCGAGGACGTTCCAAGCGAGTTCGGCGCGGCGTCGCTCGCACGCGATCCGCTGGTGCGCCGGGGCGGCCGGCTGCTCTGGTCGCTCCCCGAGCTTACGCCCGAGGCGCCAGTGAAACGCATGCGCATGACCGTGAGGGTAAAGAGTGACACGAAACGGAGGAGCATTCGAGCGGCTGCGAAGGTGAAAGAAACGGCGTTCCGTGCCAAGAGCAAGGGGCGCGCTCTTACGGTGGTCGAATGACTGTAGCTCTAATGGTTCAGGAGGTCCCAAGCGAACGGCTGCGGGCCGAACTTTGCGCGGCCGCGTTCCCGCCCGTCTTTATCGGTTCGCACGGGGAAGCGAGGCCTTCGGCCCGCGGCGGAAAAGGAGGTAGCGTATGAAGTGGATAAGCGTAGGAGGAATCGTAGCGGCGCTGGTTTTGGCGCTTGCAGTACCACCCGCCTCAGCCATATCGCAGGCGGAGCTCGACTGCTGCGACGCCATGGGTCAACAGGCGCAGAAGTATTTCCAGAAACACATAAAGGTCGCCAACAAGTGCACCGGCAAGATGGACACAAGTTCCAATCCCTCTGCCGAGACATGTGACGACGGGTTCGACGCCAATCTCGTCGGAGAGACCGACTTCCTGATAAACCAATTCAAAACCAAGTATTTGAACAAGATGAAAAGCAAGTGCTTGCAGGCCGACCCGAGCTTCACGGACTCCCATGGCCAGATTCCGAGTTGTGGCACGTGCTCGAACACAACTTCTAGCTTAGGCGCTCAGATGGAATGCATGTTGGAGATCATTGCCGACCCTGCCGACGAAGCTGTCTGCATAACCTCGCCCAGCCGAAAGAACGCCAATCGAGGAAGCCTGCCACCGCCGGGGGAGTCGAACTTTTGCCCGCTCTGACGGTCGAAGAGTGAGGGAAGACTTACCCGATGGCAAAGAAGGAGAAGATCATGAAGGCACCTAACCATTCACTGTTGGTTGCCGTCCTGGGGCTTGGGGTGGTCGCGCTCGCCGTCTCGGCCTCGGCCGACGAGCTTTCATGCAAAAAGGCTCTCAACAAAGCTGGCACTAAGTACTTGGTTGCGGTCTCAAAGGCAAAAGCCGCCGAGGCCCGCGGAAAGCTTCCGGGCAAAAAACCGGTCCCGCCTGCCGTGACTGCGCAGAAGATCGCCGCCGCCCTGGAGAAGGCCAAGGAGATAGTCGCCAAGGGCTGCGCGGGCATCCCGGATCCTTCGACCGTCGATCCCAACCTCTGTCCTGGAGCCGGCAACTTCGACGATTGCATGAACGATTTTGGCGCTCGGGCTGACGCGATCGTAGATGAGCTTCAAGCCGCCCTCCTTCCCCAGGAGCCGATATGCCTGGACGACCCGAACTGCTTCAAGGGAAGATCCCTGCCGGTCTGTGACGAGGCCAATCGCTGCTTCTGTCATGCCACGATCGAGGGGGAGGTAAACTGTGCAAACGAGGTCGCGTGTGCCACGGCTCAGCCCTGCTCGACGAGCCTGGACTGCCCCAGCGGTCAAGCCTGTTACGTCAATACCTGCTGCGGGCAGCCCGTGTGCGGGCCCGTGGACTGCCAGCCCGGAGGCCAGCCGATCGGTGGCGGAGGGCTGACAAGCGGCGGAGGCTAGGCGAGCGTCTGGCGCAACGAAGCGCGCAGCCCGACCCGACGCTGGCGGAGGGGGGCAAGGGGTGAACTGCGCCTGCGCAGCGACGTCCCTCAAGCCAAACCCTAACTGCCTCGCCCAACGCTTGCGGAGAGAGGAGCGACGCGAGCGGTCTTGACCCCAGGGGCGCCGAGCTAACCGCCGCCAGTATCTCGCGCTTCCTTCCGGATAAGCTTCCAGGCACGAGCGCGCCTTTTGGCCCGCGCCTTGCCGGCAACCTGAAAAAGCACCCTGTCCCGTTCCCAGTTCTCGAACCCAGCGGGATCGGCCCTTCTCCAGTGGTGACTCAACTCCTCCAGGACACGGCTTTGCAAGTGCCAAAAGCCAGCCACTGCGACGTGCACTTCGGCCCTCGAGGGATCGCCAAGGGCAAGCGAACGGAGAGCGGGAACGAGGCCGATCAGTTCTTCTGCAAGCTCGCTTGGGCCCTCGATCTTCTGCACAACCTGTAGGAGATACCCGATGACGGCGCCGCTCACATTGACGTCCTCGATGGTTCGAAAGGGCTTGACGTAGTCCTCGTAGCCGTCTCCGGCGAGGACCTGATCCTGCCTGATCGACACTTTATCGAGCAGAATCTCAGCGTGAACGATCTCCGGCGTAAAAGGCGTTGGAGGCATCGGCACGATGCGAACGCCGGCTGTGGTCGGATCGACAGCCACTAGCGCGATCTTGTTTCTGCCGCCCGCGTCCGATCCCACGCTCGCGGCGACGAAGATCTGGTCGGCTTCCGTTCCCAAGGTTGCCCAGCGCTTTTTGCCCGACATGTGCCAGGCCATGCTATCGGAGGCGCCGCCGGCCAGCTCGAGTCTGGTCCTAATCTCCTGCGGATGAGCGCCACCCTCTTCGGTGACAGAGAGGGAAGCGACGCAATCGAGAGCGATCGAGGGCACCAGTGCTCTAAGCGCCGCTTGATAGCCCGCACCAAATGCGTAGCCTAAAGACGGCGCCAAAGATCCGGCGGCAAGCCCCAAATCGACAGGCCTCCGCCAAGGGAGAAAGTTTTTCCGGTTCCCCTTCCACCACCTGGCGAAACCTTGCGAAGCCGGCGCCTCCGCCAAGGGCGAGGCAACGAGGTAGCGAAGTATTCGCTCGAGAGAGCCCTTATCCTCTCCGCTCGCAGAAGATCGCCCAGGCGCCCCGGCGCTAAAACCTCTAGGCCTAGCTTCGTCTTCGCTCATTGGGCTTCGCCCCGCGCCAAGACCCGCCGCCCTTCGCACCACGCCTCGCCCGTATGCTCCAGATCGCCCCTCCCCCCGCTACCAGCATTATGCGTCGGCGATTACACTGATGCCACCGGGGCGCCGGCAAGTATCGACGGCAAAGCTTTCTTATGCTAATTGCGCTTCATTGCCGAAACCGACTCAGCACGCTGCATCCTCTGATAAACCTGTCCGAACCACCTCCGGACCCGCACGGCAACCATCGAGCGGTCGAGCGAGGAGTATTTTATGACATTGGACTTATCGTACCTAAACTTCGTGAACGTCGGGCGAGTTTACCGCAACCTGCCGACGCCCGCGCTCTACGAACAGGTAGTCCGCCGCCGCGAGGGCCTGATCGCTCATCTGGGGCCGATCGTAACCCGCACGGGCCAATACACGGGCCGCTCCCCCCAGGATCGCTTCATCGTGCGCGAGCCAGAAACGGAGTCGGACGTTTGGTGGGGCCCGCAAAACCGGGAGTTCGACGAAGCGACCTTCGCCCGGCTTCGCGGACACCTCGCCGCCTACCTTCAAGGAAAGGACCTTTTCGTACAGGATTGCTACGCCGGGGCCGATCCAAGATACCGGCTGCGCCTTCGCGTGATCACCGAAACCGCATGGCATTCTCTATTTGCCCGCAACATGTTCGTCCGCGAGCTCGACCAGCACAAACTCGTCGACTTCAAGCCCGATCTTACGGTCATTTGCGCACCCGGCTTTCACGCCATCCCCGAGGTAGACCGCACCAACTCGGAGGCTTTCGTGGTGCTCCATTTCGCCAAGCGCTTGATCATCATCGGGGGAACGAGTTACGCAGGAGAGATAAAAAAGTCGGTCTTCTCGACGCTCAATTTCCTCTACCCCGAGCAGGGCGTGCTCGGAATGCACTGTTCCGCCAACATGGATAGGAACTCGAGCGTCGCTATTTTCTTCGGGCTTTCGGGGACGGGCAAGACCTCGCTTTCGACCGATCCCGATCGAGCGCTCATCGGAGACGACGAGCACGGGTGGAGCGACACGGGAATATTCAACTTCGAGGGAGGCTGCTACGCCAAGGTCATCCGCCTAAGCCCGCAAGCCGAGCCGGAGATATATCGGGCGACGAGGATGTTCGGCACGATCCTCGAAAATGTCGCGATCGACACGAACACCCGAAGGATCGACCTCGACGACGCGACCCTTACGGAAAACACCCGCGCAAGCTACCCGATCTCGCATATTCCCAACTCCTCTCCGACTGGCCTCGGCGACCACCCAAACCACATCATAATGCTCACCTGCGATGCCTTCGGCATCATGCCGCCCCTGGCGAGGATGACGCCGGAGCAGGCGCGCTACCACTTCTTGAGCGGCTACACCGCCAAGGTGGCGGGGACCGAGAGGGGGGTGGACGAGCCCAAAGCGACTTTCTCCGCCTGTTTCGGCGCACCCTTCATGACCCGCCATCCGACCGTGTACTCGCGGATGCTAGGCGAGCGACTCGCGCGCCACAAGGTTACCTGCTGGCTCATCAATACCGGCTGGTCAGGCGGTCCTTACGGGGTAGGCGAGCGCATCAAGATTCCTTATACCAGAGCCATGGTCAAAGCCGCCTTATCAGGGGAGCTCGAAGGGGTGGAGTACAGGGAGGAGCCGATCTTCGGCTTGCAGGTGCCGAAGCACTGCCCGGGCGTGCCCGACGAAGTCCTGGATCCGCCCTCCACGTGGCCCGATCGGCAAAGCTACGCGGCGAAGGCGAGCGAATTGGCGCGCATGTTCGCGGCAAACTTCAACACCTTCGCGCACTCGGTCCCCGAAGAGGTAAGAAGCGCAGGGCCGCGCCTGTAGGAGCAGGAGCAATCGAAGCCCCGCGGGCGAAACGCGCCCGCAACCTAGAAGGAATCCAAGACGAGAAGATCGGAGCGCGGGTATACTACACCGTGAAGTGGAGGCATGGAGTTGTAAACCCAGTTTACCTCGACTCTGCCCACGCCAAAGCCCGCATAGCGGCTAAAGCCGGCTAAAGGCCCCCTTACGAGCACACTTTCCATCTCGAGATTGATCGCGTAAACCGCGACCTGGGCCCCAGGCGGCATAGACCCGAGCTCACGCCCGCAGCGAGCAGAAAGAATGAGCAAGCGCCCTTCGGCCGCGGCAGAAGCCACGCCGGGAACGATCCTGGGGAAGCCCTGCTCATCCACAAACGCGGCAAACTTGAGCGAGCGCGCGCTGGAGAGGAGCCGCTTGGTCAGGCCGTTCAGCACCCCACCCCTTCCTCCCAGCGCAAAAAGGCGGCCGAGACGCGCCACAACCGACCCGCCAACCAGGGAGAACAGGGAAAGACACTCTTTTCCAGTTGCCTCTACCAGGTCCATGTAGTGAACGGTGTGAATTCCGAAGTAGGAGTTGTATCTAAACATGGGCTTTCGGTTGTAGAATTCGTAGTCCGCACCCTCGGTAGCCGATCCCCGCCAGAGGCAGCGGCCCCGCCACAGCTCCATTTTACGGTTCATGAAGAGAAATGCCGCCCGCGGATTTAGCCTCACGTGCGCCTTGCTCGACCCCTCGCAAAACTGCCCCCACGTAAGGCGGGTTGGGCTTAGCGCCTCGAGCGATGTAATCAACGTGACGTGCGGCAGGCCCTCGGGACTCACTGTGGCAAGGAGCGCGATCTTCGCGTCCGCCTTGGACGCCGCGATCGCCTCCGGTGAAAGCTCCTCTGCCACCCCCTTCCTTTCTTTAACCAAGAGCCCCCGCGGTCCGCAACCGATCCTCTTCTTTCGGCGCCCCGCGGCCACTTCCGAGCCGCGTCGCACCCGTAGCCCTGACGATCGCGGGGTCCACACCCGAGTTTCTGGCAACCGTGATGAGGCTTTCCACCACTTCCGGCTCGAGCAGGTCGCACTCGGCGAACGCCCACTTTCGGCCAAGCCGCAAGTATTTGTCCCGGCACAGGTTGTTGAAAGCGCAAAGCTCCCATCGCTCCACCAGCCCGCCCAGCTCGCGGGCGATGAACTTCCCGATCGCGCCCACGTTCCCCTCTTCTGCGGTCGCCCCGGGGATGAGAGGCGTGCGGATCCAAAGAGCGGGTCCCCGATCTCGCGCACGCAGCGAATCCCCAAGCGCAAGAAGATTGTCCAAGATCTTCTCGTTTCCCTGGCCGGTAAAGGCTGCATGCTTTGCGGGATCCATGAGCTTCAGGTCGTAGAGCACGAGATCGCAAAGCTCGGACACCTCGAGCAGAGCTTGCCTCCCGCACAATCCGCAGGTATCGACGGCACTTCGAATCCCGAGTGCCCGGCAGCGCTTCAGGAACGCCTCGAGAAAGCGGGGCTGCAGAAGCGGTTCTCCGCCCGACACCGTGACACCGCCCCCCGAGGAGGCAAAGTAGCTTCTGTCCTTGGCGACTTCGCAAACGAGGGAGCCAACGCTCATGCGCCGGCCCACGAGCTCCATCGCCGTGCTCGGACACGCCTCGGCGCACGTACCACACCCCCGGCAGCGCTCCCGATCGATCACGACCCCGCCAGGCCCAAGCTCGAGTGACCCGGTAGGGCAAGCACGCGCGCATTCCCCGCATCCGATGCAGCGAACGGCATGCCATACCACCTCGGGGCGCGGCGAGAGGCACTCCGGGTTGTGACACCATGTGCAGGCCAGCGAACAGCCCTTCAAGAAAACGGTGGTCCTGATGCCCGGGCCGTCCTCGGTCGACATCCGCTGCAAGTGGGCGACAAGCGCGGCAGAGCCATTCTCGGACCCGGCTCCGCACCGCTCTGGCGTCCCTGCGTAGCCCTCAGCGCTGTCCATGGCTCTCACGGGCGATAATCTCGTCTTGCAGTTCCCGTCCGATCGACGTGAAATACGCGTTGTAGCCGGTCACTCGTACCAGGAGGTGGCGGTAATTCTGGGGATGCTTTTGCGCCTCCTTCAGCATCTCGGCATCGATCAAGTTGATCTGAAGCGCGGTCCCTCCGTTTTCGCAGTAGCCGCGCAAAAAACCCTTGAACTTCTCGCGGTGCTCCGGGTCCCGAAGGAGCGACGGGTTGAAGGTCATGGTGTGGCTCGCGCCATTGGGTAGAAGATTCACGTACCCGCCCCAATCCCCGGCGCCCGACTCCTCTCTCCCCCCCAAAGCCTTTCCCACCGAGTTGGCGTTGGCCGTCGGCCCGTTGATATCGGCTCCGTTGGAGGGGCATATGGCGTTGGAGAGGAATTGCCCCTTCGGCCTGCCGTCTGCGCTTGCGGCGAGGATGAAGCTGTCCCCGACCCAGTAATTCCAGCTCAGCATCCCAGGCCTGAATTGGCGGCCGGTAGATCGAGTGCGGTGGCGCCAGGTCTCCTCGGTCCAAACTTCCATCACCGCTCGCGCCATGCGATCCGCCGCCTCGTCGTCGCGGCCGTACTTGGGTGCGCGATACCTGGCCCAAGCCTGCAGCATCTCGTGCCCGGACCAGTTGTCGCGAAGCGCCTCGATGAGTTGCGCCATGGAGCACTTCTTCGCGTCGAATACCAGGTATTTTATCGCCAAGAGCGCATCGACGGTGGTGGCGAACGTGACGGCCTCGATGGTGGTAAAGTTTATCTCCGCCCCACCCTGAGTGATGTCGAGCCCCTTCTCCGCGCAGCCCCTCACCAGACAAGAGAGAAACGGGGTGGGTGAGAGAGCGGCTCTTAGGGCCTCGGTCCTCTCGTAGAGCGATACGCACTTTCGCACTATGAATTTCGTCTGCTCCACGTACGCCTGCCAGAACTCCTCCCACGTGCGAAACGTCCTCGGATCCCCGGTACGCGGGCCTTCCTGCTTTACCGCGCTTGTCTTCCCGGATATGGGATCGACGGCCGCAACCAGGTCGCGTCCGCCCGTCAAGGCCAGCTCGACCGCCTTTAGGAGGTTCAGGTTATTGTCCACGGTGCCCGACCGGTCGTTCCCCACCATCGTGTTCTCCAGGCAGCCCACGCTCGCATAGTCGTGCACGTTCCCCTCGTTGATGTAGCGTTCGTAGCCCGCGCGGCGCGCCTCTCGCATCATGCCCGCCATGGAGCGCTCGTCGAAATTGAGGAGGAAGGGAGCCCCCTGGCTCGAGGCCACCATTTCCACGACCCGGTCGAGCAGCTCCTCGGGCGAGTTGCGGTGAAGCCGGATATTCGGCTTGGGCTCCAGTATGGGGCTCATCTCGTCTATCACCTCGAGGATCGCCCACGTCAGGTCGTTCGTCATGTCGCGCCCCCCCGGGCCCATACCCGAGAGGCTCATCAACTGACCGAAGCCGGAGGTAATACCCTGGTTGCCGCCCACCCGGATCATCGCATCGTAGGCCGTATTGGCGTGAACCCAGAAGCACTCGAGAATCTCCTTGCCGAATTCCCGCTTCATTCCCTGCGCAAGCGACGCCTGCCAATAAGGTAAGAGGTATTGATCGATGCGCCCGAAGCTCAACCCCGGCCCGGGATAGTTCTCGTCGCTCATTATGAGCATGTGATTGAGCCAGAGTGCTTGCACCGCCTCCCAGAAGGTCGTAGCCGGCTCCCACGGCACGCGATCCAGGTTGCTGGCCATCTGCTCGAGCTCGCTTCGCCTGCCCCCGTCCCCTTCGCGAGCCGCGAGCTCGCGCAGCCTCGCTGCATACTTGGCCGCGACTTCGCGCGGCATGGTCGCGGCGGTCATCATGGCGCGAAGCTGCGCGCCTTTTGGCCCCCTCTTATCCTTTCGCCCCAAACGGCCGTAGCAGTCGGCCAAGTGGGCGAAGATCCCCCGCCAGCCGAGTCGTAGCGCCCGCTCGTGGTCGGGGATGATGTGACCCGAGGTCGCCCCCGCATTTCCGTACCCGTGGTCGTGAAACGCCTTGACCGCTCGGCGCACGCCCCGGCGCCCGCGCACGGCCCGATCCCACGCCCGCGCCTCCCGGCGGCTCCAGCAGCGCGAGGCCAGGATATTGAACCTGCTCCCAGCCAACAGGTCTCCAGGCAGGATCTCGTGAGGTACGTAGTTCACCATGACCTCTTTTATGAACCACGCGCGGCGCTCCGGTAGGCTCAAGCGCCAAAAGCCGGGGCAGAGGCGCACGGGCCGGGCCGCCTGGTAAGCAGACGAGCGAAAAGTCTGAAAAAAAGCGTAGGTTTCTGGGACTATGTAATATGTCGTCTCGTCGTAAAGGATGTCCCAGGGGGTACCGGTAGTCCAGGCTGTGAACTCGTTATTCCAACGCCGCTCGGTGCCCCTAAAGTAATAGTCGCGAAGCCACCTTATGCGAGGGGATAACCCCTTGGGTTCTTTAAGCGCATAGCGAGGCGCGCTGGCGGTCTGTGCACTCATGGCTCTCCTCTCGAATTCGAACCCCGCCGTCTCTTGCCCGCCGGGCCGCTTCCAACAGGGCCGAGTTTACCACACCTATCTCCGTTAAACGAAACCGCCTCCCCTACCGATCCAAGCCGCCGAATCCTCGACCTCGGTCCCTAGAACGCACCTCTTAGCCGAAACCCGTGCCAGGCTAGCGGAGCGGGCCTCGATCGTTGACCTGGACTTACCGCACGATTAAGAAAAGGGGATCCGGCCGGCACCCGATTTGCTCGGACGCGCGGCCGAAAAAACCACGAAGTCACCCAGGAGGGATCGCATGTTCAACGGAATCTTTCACATCCGAAAACCGGAGAATGAGCCGGTGCTGAGTTATGCCCCCGGAACCAGGGAGAGAGAGGAGCTAAAGGCAACGCTAAAGGAAATGCTCGCCAACCCGGTCGAGGTCCCGTGCGTGATAGCGGGGCGGGAGGTCACGACCGGGGACCTCGTGGAGATGCGCTGCCCGCACGACCACAGTCGACTCCTCGGCCGCTATCACCGCGCGGGCCCGAAGGAAGCCGAGCTAGCCATAGCGGCGGCGAACGAGGCCAAGATAGCGTGGAGCGAGATGCAATGGTCCTCCCGAGCGACGGTTTTGCTCAAGGCGGCGGAGCTTTTGGCCGGCAAGTACCGCCAGACCCTGAACGCGGCGACGATGCTTTGCACCAGTAAGACATGCCATCAAGCCGAGATCGACTCGGCCTGCGAGCTCATCGACTTTTGGCGCTTCAATCCGTATTTCATGACCCAGATCTACGACGACCAGCCGACATCCACCAGGGAAGTCTTGAATTACATGGAGCACCGGCCGCTCGAGGGATTTGTCTTCGCCATCTCCCCTTTCAATTTCACCTCTATCGCCGGCAACCTACCTACGGCGCCAGCCCTCATGGGAAACGCCGTGGTCTGGAAACCTGCATCCGCGGCGGTGCTCCCCGCTTACTACATCACCCGCGTGCTCAAGGAAGCCGGGATGCCGGATGGGGTAATCAATATGATCCCCGGTCCCGGGCCGGTGGTAGGCCCGCCCGTGCTGAACCACCTCGACCTCGGCGGGGTGCATTTTACCGGATCGACGTACGTTTTCTCGACCATCTGGCTCGCCATCGGCTCGGACATCAGGAAGTATTACTCCTATCCCAGGATCGTGGGAGAAACTGGCGGTAAGGATTTCATCTTCGCCCACGCGTCAGCGGACGTCGAAGCTCTGATCGCCGCAGTCGTGCGCGGTGCCTTCGAATACCAAGGGCAGAAATGCTCGGCCGCAAGCCGCCTCTATATTCCCGACAATCTGTGGCCGCGCGTCAAGAGCCGAATGATCGAGGAGACCTCTACGATCAGGGTGGGCGACGTCTGCGATTTTCGCAATTTCATGGGGGCCGTGATAGACAAGAACGCGTTTCGGACGATAACCAGCTACGTCGAGTTCGCCAAGAACGATCCCCACATGACGGTGTTGTGCGGCGGCGGGTACGACGACCGAGACGGATACTTCATTCAGCCTACCATCATAGAGACCAAGGATCCTCGCTCGCGGCTCATGTGCGAGGAGATCTTCGGGCCGGTGGTGACGGTGTACGTTTACAGGGAAAGAGAATACGAGGAAGCGCTCGAGCTCTGTAACACCACAAGCCCCTACGCCCTGACGGGCAGCATCTTCGCTCAGGACCGCTTCGCCATCGTCACCGCGGTAAAGGCGCTGAGAAACGCGGCGGGCAACTTTTACATCAACGATAAGCCGACCGGCGCGGTGGTCGGCCAGCAGCCCTTCGGGGGAGCGCGCGCCTCGGGGACCAACGACAAGGCGGGGAGCTGGCTGAACCTGGAGCGCTGGGTCTCCCCGCGCGCCATAAAGGAAACGTTCTTGCCGCCTACGAGCTACAGGTACCCGTTCATGGCCGCCGAGTAAAACGCTCACGGGGGCGGTGGGGAAGCCAGCGCTTACGTTTTCGCCTTCCCGCGCATTGCGCCAACCTTACCCGCGCGGACGCTGAGCGGCCACCTGACTCGCAGCTTCCCCCCGCCCGCCCGCTCCCATGACTTTCGAAGGTCGGCCGAAACGAGATCGAGCGGGTTGCGGCGGTTTTGCGCGAGGTATCGGCGCACCGCCGACCAGGTTCCCAAGTAGCCCACGAAGCGCTCGAGGTCCCATTCCGCCTCCAGGCCGAGCGGGGGCAGTTCGACTTCCGGGAAGGGGAAGGGAATGGACCGGTAGCCATCTTCTACGAAACGCCGCTGCGCTGGCCAATAGGGCCCAACCACGTCCCGATAAAAGCTTCTCACCAACTCGTCGATGGCACCGTTTACCGACGGCAGCCCGTAGCTCCAGACCGCGATGATACCATCTGGGGTCAGGACACGCCTTGCCTCGGCATAGAACTCGGCGAAGTCAAACCAGTGAAGGGCCTGCGCCACGGCCACCAGATCGACCGATCCCTCTCGTAGCGCACTTCGCTCGGCCGTGCACACGACGTAAAAGATTCCCTGCGCCGACGGAGCGTGGGCGATCTGGAAGAAACTTGCGTCGGTGGCCGCAACGCGCCGAAAATGCCGCGCAAGCCCTAGGGCCGCCTGTCCGCTCCCTGTGCCGCAATCCCAGGCAAGCTCGCGCCGATCGCACAGTCGCGCGAGGCGCTCGAAAAGCGCATCCGGATAAGTCGGCCGAAAGCGCGCGTACTCCTTGGCGAACGCGCCAAAAGATTTTTCCCCCTCCCCCTCTTTGCCCTGCCCTGAACGCCGAGTTTCTGGTCTTTGACTCATATGGCCATCAAGGATATAAGAAAAGGCATGCCGGCTCTACAATCGCCTGAACGCTACCGGTTTCGGGCCAGGGTTGCCAAAGCGCTGGCTCACCCGACGCGTCTCGTTATTCTCGACGCCCTGGCGCGAGGCGAGCTTTGCGTGAACGACCTTACGGAACTTGCCGGAGTCGATCAGTCGACGGTGTCGAAGCACCTCGCCATTCTCAAATCTTCGGGGCTCGTCGTCGGTCGCAAGGAAGGGAACATGAGCTTTTACAGTATCAGGAGCAAGTGCGTGGGATCCTTCGTACAGATCGTAACCTGCATCGAAAACGTCCTGCGCGAGGAGCTGCGCAGCCAGCAGGCGGCACTGCGCGGCCGCTAGTTTTTACGAGCTCGAGGAGCCGCCAAAGAGCGCCCGCACCTTCTCCCCTAGCGCCATGAGCCCATTGAGCGGTCGGATCATCACCTCGAGGCAGGCCACTTTGCCCGCATCGTCCAACGTTATGAGATCGACTCCCCGCATGCTCTTTCCCATCGCCTCGGCCTCGAACTGAAAGCACAAATCGGAGCCCGACCGGTAAACTTTCTCGTAGGTGAAGCTGTCGAAAAGGCCGTTCACGATGGTGAGGATTTGAGCGGTGTACGCCTTACCCGCCCGCTCCTTCCAAAAAACAGGACTGCGAAACACTACCTCTTCGCTAAGCAAGCGGCTCATCGCCTCCGCGTCCCTCGAAACGACCGCCCGGTGCCATTCGGCGACGAAGCAATCGACCGTGTCGCTCATGATCCCCTCCAACGAAAAACAGGCTTACACTGCGGATATCCGCTCAAAACGAAAGCCGGCCCGAGCTAGCCGCGCTTTTTCATTCCCGGCGACCAGTTCCACCATTCTCTAGAGCCGCTCGAGGCCGCAGCCGCCTCGGAGAAGGCCACCACACCACCGTCCAATTCGGCTCAGTCTCGCAGGTAATGGCAAGTATAGCCGCCGGGGTGCTTCTGCAAATAATCCTGATGATATTCCTCTGCCGGGTAAAAGCGATCCGCGGGAACGATCTCGGTCACGATTTCGCCCTCCCATTTGCCCGATCGCGCCACCTTCGCCTTCACCCGCTCAGCCACCTCTCGCTGCCTATCGTCCAGATAAAAGATCGCGGATCGGTACTGCGTGCCGATATCGTTCCCCTGCCGGTTGCGCGTCGTGGGATCGTGGAGTCGAAAGAAGTAGCCGAGGAGATCCTCGAAGGCAAGAACGCGGGGATCGAACACGACTTTGACCGCCTCGGCGTGCCCCGTGTCTCCCCGCGCCACGTCGCGGTAAGTCGGTTCGGGAAGCGAGCCTCCGGTGTACCCTACCTCAGTATCTAGCACCCCGGGAAGCTTTCGCACGATCTCCTCGACTCCCCAGAAGCAGCCGCCCGCCAGGATCGCCACCTCTCGATCGGCCGAACTTGCATCCGAGCTACGTCCCTTGGAAGGCTCGGGGTCGGCTCTTGGCGTACCGATACTGGAAAACAAAGCCAGATACTTCCCGTATCCTTCCTCCGATAATTTTTCCACGGGGATGAAACGCAAGGCTGCCGAATTGATGCAATAGCGCATCCCCGTCGGGGGCGGTCCGTCGTCGAAAAGGTGCCCTAAGTGCGAGTCCCCGTGTTTCGAGCGCACCTCCGTCCGCTTCATGACGAGCTTGTAGTCGTCTCGCTCGACGATGTTTCCCGGTTCCAGTGGGCGGGTAAAGCTCGGCCAGCCGGTGCCGGAGTCGAACTTATCGAGCGAGCTGAACAGAGGCTCGCCCGATACAACATCCACGTAGATGCCCGCGCGCTTTTCGTTCCAATAGGCGTTCTCGAAGGGAGGCTCGGTCGCTTCTTTCTGGGTCACGGCAAATTGCAGCGGGGAGAGCTTCTCGCGAAGCTCTTCCTCGCTCGGCTTCGTAAAACTTGTCATTTCTTCGCTCTCTCCCGCATGGACTAGAGAGACCGCCGACGGCCCGACGACCAAACTTTGGAGCAAGGCCAGCGCGAAAATGGGCCACGAAAGTCTCATAATGCGAGAAACAGCTTAGCAGGTCGAACTCCTGCCATCAGCCCCCCCTCCCCCGAAGGGACCGTAGCTCGCAACCAGGGAGCGAGCAGGAGAAAAACCGACCGTCTCCGGCTTCTAGCGCTGGCCGGCGCTCGCCCGGAAATCCCCTCGAGAGCGATCCCCCTCTCGCCGAATCGCCACCGCGACCTCGTGCTTTCGCAGCCACCCAAACCTGTCTTCCGCCTCGGCAATTTCCGCATCGGTGGCGTCGGAAGGCAACGTCAGCTCGAGCTCGGCATCCTTGCCCGCGTGCAAGGCTGCCTCCGCGATCACTTCGGTCGTGTACGGAGTCAGCCGATCGGCGCAAACGACGTGAGAAGGCTCTGAGGTGCCGCCCTGTTTTAGCGCCGCCCACGCCCATAAGGCAGGCTGCGTGCGGCCCTGCGCCTCGCCACTTTGGCGCTTGAGCAAGGCCACAAGCGCATCCACCAAATCCCCGCAGGTGCGTGCGCGTTCGACAACGCGATCCGGGACGAGTACCCCCAACCGATCTTCGAGAGCGCTCACCATCTCGACCAAATCCAGCGAATCCGCAGCCAAATCATCACGCAGAGAAACCTCCGGACCGATCTCCCCCGGATCGATCCCGAGATGCTCGGCGATCACTTTGTTCACTTGAAACTCGACGAAACGATCCATGATTCCCCCCCGACGGCCAGCGTGAACCCTTGCTCAGCATCGGTCAAGGCCTGGTCCATCCTCCTAGGCTTATTCCTATCGACACCTCGGCAGCCGGAGATATTCATCACCCCACTCAACGCGAGCCGGGGAGCTGGCCGCAGTAAAGCAGGCTCAACTCGTCAGGTCGCGGCACGGCGATCAGGGTTTCGTTCGAGAAAGCGGCAGAATGCGGAGAGCACAGCCCAGGCTTGCCGGGTGGCCGCCGGAAAAGCTCAGCTTGCCGCTGGGGCAAGAAGCCGCGCCTACGGACATCCGGGGGCGCCCGGATCGGCGGTGCTGGTACGTCTGAACGTCGCCTTGCAAATCCTGTTTCCGGTAACCGCAGCCGGACCGGCCTTGAGGCTCAAGGTTACGAGCTTTCCCGTGAACCCGTTCTTATCGGGAGCGTGGGTCTTGGCGCGTTTGATCTGAAACATTGCGAGGGGCGCAAACGAACAGGGAGAGATCAAACCCTGGCCCTCGTCGGGATTTTTCGCCTCCCAAAAAACCAACCCGCGGTTGTCCGAGCTCCCGAATCGCACATTGGTATCATGCCCGCTCTGCGTGACGAGCATGGGGCTAAACTGCACCTGCGACTCCTTTAACTTCTTCTTCGTTCCATCCGGTGCAAGCTCGACGCAGCTCGACTTGACGTCGATCCAGGTGCCGGTAAGGTCAATGGCATCGGCCTGCCGCGAAAACCCCAGAACCAACAGGACACCAACGAAACTCGACGCACGGTACGCTCTCATGGCTCCCTCCTAGCGCTCCCGAAGGGAAGATCCCTCCGAGCCGCAGCCACAAAGACACTGCCACAGCCCGTTGCCGATCGTCAAGCGCTGCGGCGGCGCCCTATGGACCCGCGTCCTAGTACTCCGAACCTTGGCCTCAGGGCAACTGGAGAAAGCTCGGTGGGTCTTTGCGAATGGACCCCGGAGCGAGCCGATACCATTTCTGGCGGCGGCTTTGGAAGTGGCTCGAATATAAAGCCCGGCATGCAACCTTATGCCGGCTCACGTGGCCCTCTTTGCGCCGCATCCCTTCGCCCCCAGCCTTGCAACCATTTACTTACCCGCGCGATCGGACGTTCGACCGCGAACAGGTGAAGTCTATCGCCGGGGTCGCTCGGGAAAAGCGGAACCGCCTTCACCTTTGGGTCTGCCAAACTCTTCCGGTCCGAACGTCCCGCTAGACCTGGTAGTCCGCACTTCGCCTCCCGGCTCCAGTACAGCCGCCGAGGATTCGTAGGCTACCCGACCGCCAAAGAGCGTGTAGCCGCGCTTTCGGTTCGCCACCTCGAGGTCCTCGGACGAGCCCAGGGCCAGTCGCACCCGTAGAACAAACGCGCTGTCATGGATCGGCTAACGCATGCCCCCCGCCGTGACCATTTTATGCTCTAGCGCGACGAAGCTCCGGGCTTCCATCCTAGACTTCCGTCCAATCTTCCACCACCGCCCGGGCCCTCTGACGTCGCTATGAAAGGGCGGCCACCGCCGTCTTTCTCTCAAGCCCCGCCCGCTCGGGACACCCGGGCCTTAGGCCTCCAGAGCCCGCCCTTGCAAATCGCCGCACAAATCCCCGCCGCGGCTTAGCTGCGAGGCATGCATGTCTCGGTGGTACTTAGAATGGGAATAGCGGTAGGCAATATAGGGAAAACAGGGGATTGACGGGTGAGCGGCCTTCTTCCTTTAATTGGGATGCAAGTTAGCGGCTTCTGGCAGGTTCGAAGAGGGTGCCGAGTCGAAGCGCGCTTCAAAGACGCCGGTGAGCCAAGGCGCACAACGTTGGACTCGCGAGCCGGTCGGAAAAGTCGGAACTTTCTCTCTCTGTGGCGTAAGCTACGTTTGAGAAGAAGCGAGGTGGGTAAACAGAACCACAGTGGGGGGCGTCCCCTGCACAAAGACAGGATGACCGCGAGAGCGCAGCGGCCGGCGTTGGCGGGAACTCCCGCAAAAGAAGCGCTAGCCGGGCGAAGTCCTGCACGGGCGATCCGATGGAGCTTCCGGCAGGCAGCAAACGGGCCCGCACCACGAGCGGGCGCAACGAAGCGGCCGAAAAGAGCGCTCCATCCTATGGAAGGAGCGTCCAGCGAGTTTTTTGACGGAGGTTGGCGCTGCGACGGGTTGCGCTTTGCGCGTCCCCCCCCGCATGGAACCTGCCGATTCCGGTGCCTTGCGAGCCTTTCATTAGGCGAGCGAGGCTTGAGGGCAAAAAAGGGCGGCGGGGCGGGAAGATGAGGAGCAAAGCAACTAAGGAGGTATGATAATGACGAGTAGGCTGACTATCCTTTTCTTGGCTCTAGCCCTGGTCTCGACTCCGGCACTGGCCCAGGAGCAGAGCAAAGCACAACAGGGGTGCATCAATCAGTTGAACAAGGGTGGCTCGAAGGTGGCTGCCGCCCAGGGGAAGGAGAACGCAGGCTGCGTCAAGAACAAAACCAAGAGCAAAATTCCGAGCGCCGAGGCTTGTCTAACGGCAGATAGCAAGGGCAAGGTTCAGAAAGCCAAAGACGCGAACACCGCTGGCGAGGGCAAGAAGTGCACCTGCGGGGCGAAGTGCGAAACGCCGGATTTTGGGGCAACTAATGCCGCCACCGGCAACACGCAGGGGGTCCAGCAGGAACTCGATCTGGCACACGATATCTTCGGATCCAACCTCGATGGCGCGCTCTCCACGGACAAGGTGATCGGCGGCTGCCAGGCCACCGTAGCGAAAGACTACGAGAAAATCGCCGCGACCAAGATCAAACAGTTTCTTGGCTGCAAGAAGTCGGGGTTGAAAGGGAAGACATTACCGCTAATTGCCGACGCAACGGAGTTGGCGAAGTGTATAACCGGCCCCCGGGCGGACTCCATTGCCCAAGACCCCAAGGGAAAGATTGCAGGCGCCATCCAGAAGCTCGCCGACGATGTCGGGAAAAAATGCACCACTCCCGGCGTGAACATGGCCCAGGCGTTTCCGGGCGCTTGCGCGTCGGCCGGTAATTTCGCCCAGTGTGTCGATCAGCGCGTCGAGTGCCGCGTTTGCCTCATGTTGAACGCGATGGATAATCTCTCCGCCGACTGCGACCTCTTCGATGACGGGACCGCCAACAATAGCTGTCCGCCGGGCGGACAGCCGGCTGTTTGCGGTGACGGCCAGAAGACGGGATCCGAGCCTTGCGACCCGAGCGCCCCTTCACCCGATAACGAATGCCTCGAAGGACGCCCCGGAACGTCGCTTAGGACCTGCAACTCAGATTGCACCTGCACTTGTCCGACGCGCGTGGAGTGGGA
>JBBIJE010000008.1:0-167124 GCA_037446155.1 Myxococcales bacterium
GATCCCGCCGGACTTTCGGTTTTGCAAACTCGCCTTCGCCTTCGAGGTCGGATGACAGTGGGAGGAAGAGGAGGGGCGAGCGGCGGTTGCAGCCGCGCGGGAGCGCTTCGCGAGCTCGAAGCGGCCCCGAAGGCTTGCAAGGGACGCTTCCGAAATGGTTTTTTCTACCTTCACCCTGAGATTAGCGTGCGGTCTCGTTATCTCTCGGTCAGTGTGAGCGATCGCCGAAGGGGCAGTCGGCGAATGTCGGCAAAGCGGCCGCCCACGTTTCCCTGGCTCCCTCGCGTAGCTGCTCGGTGGCTCGAAAACTGGGTGATTTGCCCCTTTTTTCCGTAGGGTATCGACGGCCTGTTGCGGTGATTCTCGCGCTCGCAGCCGGTCTCCGAGCAGATTCAGGCGCTCGGGCGGGTTTGCCATTCTCGGCAACTCCGGTCTGGTTACGTTCAAATCCCGCGCAACCTTATGAGGGGGAAGCTTAGTCGGGGCCGCAGGAACGAAAAGTGTTACGAATATATTGACTCGGGTTTGAAAAGGATATCTTATATCTGGCGCGCGCAACCGAGCCGCCGGCGCCGGTTGGCCGAAGGGATCGCTCGCTTTGAGCGTAACCCTGGGCCCATGGGCGTCGGTCGAGTGGCGTGGGGGTGAAAGGGCTCGGAGGCGTTTGACGTTGACCGCTGCAACTATATGGCGTACACGACTCAGGTGTCGATTTTGCCAAGCCGCGCCGCCGTCCCTGCCAACGAGGAAAAAGGGGTGAGCGTGGGGAAACTCCGGTCGAGGTCGCGGGGGCTGTGGCGTGCACTGCGCCGAAGGAGTTCGCCTGCGGGGCCGGTGGCTCTTCCCGCGCTGCTCCTCCTTTTTGCCCTTTTTTGCATTTCGGGCTGTGGAAGGCGGACGGTCAAAGAGCAGCCGCTCGAGTACAGCCACGCCGCGCACGTGAGCAAGGGCTTGCCCTGCGAGCTTTGTCACGCCACGGTAGCGAGCGAGGCTTTTGCCGGGATTCCCTCGATCGAAACATGCATGACCTGTCACCAGGGCCAGATCACCGAAAGCGCACAGGAAGAGAAGCTTAGGCGCATAGCCGAGGCGGGAGGAGATCTCGACTGGCAGCCCATATTCCAGCTTCCGACGCACGTCTACTTCTCCCATCGGCGCCACGTGACCCTGGCGGGGCTGGAGTGCCGCACCTGCCACGGGAACCTCCAGGACTCCACGGTGCTACCCAGCGTCGCGCCGATCGATATGAACATGAAATTTTGCGTGAGGTGCCACGAAGAGAGACGAGCCAGCGTCGATTGTATTAGTTGCCATCAGTAGTCGGTACATGGATGCATGACGGATGAAGATTAAGCGACGCACGTTTTTCGGGGCCGCAGCGGCCGCGGCGGCTGGCTTGGGAGCTGCCGAGTCGCGGCTTCGCGTGCTCGGTCGGGTGGCCGAGGCCGCCACCCCCAGGCCGCGGCGGCCTGGACCCGCCAGCTACGTGCCCTCCCTGTGCACGCAGTGCGACGGAGGCTGTGGGGTAAGGGCGAAGGTAATAGACGGGCGCGTGGTCAATATCGAGGGGAACCCGCTGTTTCCGGTGAATCGTGGTGGTGTCTGCCCGGCGGGGATCGCGGGGATTCACGCCGTGTACAATCCCGATCGCATAAGGGGACCGATCCGGCGCCGGGGCGAGCGGGGCAGTGGGGAATGGGAGCCCATCGGTTGGGAAGAAGCGGTGGGACTCATCGGGCAGAAGCTTAAGGAGGTGCGGGCGAAAGGGCCGGCGGGGCTCGTAGTGTTGGACGGCAGCCCCGAAGGTTTGATGGGGCTTTTGCTGCGCCGCTTTTGCACCGCCTTCGGCACGCCGAACTACGTAGTGGACCGCCCTGCGGAGGAGGCGATCAGGCGTACGGCGCACTATCTGCTGTTCGGCATGCGCGACGAGCCGGGTTACGATCTCGAGCACAGCCGCTACATTCTCTCCTTTGGCGCTGCGCTGCTCGAGGCGGGGCACTCGCCGGTGCGCACGATGCGCGCCTACGCTGCACTTCGGGAAAAGGGGGGCGCAAAGCTCGTCCAGGTGGAGCCTCGGCTTTCGGCCACGGGGGCGAAGGCCGATCTTTGGGTGCCACTCAAGCCGGGAAGCGAAGGGGCGCTGGCACTGGGGATCGCTTACGTCATTATCAAAGAAGGGTTGTACGACGAGGCTTTCATTCGCGATCACGCTTTTGGATTCGAAGACTGGGTCGATGAAGCCGGGATCACGCGGCGAGGCTTCAAGTCGGCGGTGCTAGAAGAGTACAATCTCGACTACGTATCCCGGATAACCGATGTCCCCGTCTCGCGGATCTTTTCCATAGCCACTTCCTTTGCACGCACTCGCCCGGCCATTGCGATCGAGGGGTGCGCTCTGACCAATAGCCTGCCCGACTTGCTGGCCATTCACGCACTTAACGCGCTGGTCGGGTCGATCGATGTGCCCGGCGGCGTGCTGGCGCCTCAGCGTCCGCCGGTTAGCGTGCTGGAAGACCCCGAGCTCGACGATGTCGCTCGCGGAGGGCTCTCGCAGCCAAGGATCGACGGAGCGAGGACAGCCGAGCTTCCGCTTGCCGAGGACGCCCCCGAGCGGATTCCGCAGACGTTAAGAGGCGAGTCGAGCTACCCAGTGGAAATCCTCTTGCTGCATTACTCCAACCCTCTTTACAGTCACCGAAACGCGGCGGGCTGGAGGGATGCATGGGCCAAGATACCATTTGTCGTGAGCTTCTCTCCTTATCTGGACGAGAGCGCGGCCGTTTCCGACCTCGTTCTTCCCGACAACGTGTACTTCGAGCGCTGGCAAGAGTTTAGCGCGCCTTCGGGCGGGCGCTTCGCGGTCTTCGGCTTGTCGGCACCCGTGGTCGAGCCGCTCTTTGGCACGAAGCAAGCGGGTGAAGTAATGCTCGAGGTTGCCAGGGCTGTAGGGGGGAAGGTGAGCGAGGCGCTGCCGTGGCAGAGTTATCCGGAGTTCCTCGAATGGGCCAGTCTCGGAATATTCGCCAGCCGCCGTGGGTCCATCGTGGAAGAGGGCAATGGAGGGGTTTCCTGGACGGAGCTTCTCGAGAGGCGGGGGTGGTGGTACCCTAGTTACGACTCTCCCGAGGAGCTTTGGAAGCAGCTCCAAGAGCGCGGCGGGTGGTGGGACCCGGTGTACTACTTCGGTCAGTGGCATAGGGTCTTCCATACCCCATCGGGTCGCTTCGAATTCGACTCCACGCTGCTCCGCCAGGAGGTCATGAGTTGGGCCGAGCGCAGGGCCGCCGAGGGTGGAGGGACGGTACTGGCCGAGGCGAGAAGCATCCTGCGCCGCTTCGAGCTTTCGGCGGTCGGCGATCTCGCTTTTCAGCCCCACCACGAGAAGGCGTTCGTTCAAGAAGACGAAGGGGAGTATCCGCTGGAGGTGATTTTCTATCGGCCGCTCGCGCTCGGGCGCGGGCGCAATGCCAACCAGCCCTTCCTCCAGGAGATCCTCGCTCCCCACGTGCATGTCGATTGGGATTGCTGGGTGGAGATCAACCCCGCCACCGCAAGGGAGCTCGAGGTGGCCAACGGCGACGAGGTAGAGATCGTGACCGCAAGCGGCCGCGTGAGAACCCGGGCGAGGTACTTCGAGGGCCTATTTCCGGGCGTTCTTTGCATGCCGCTCGGGCTGGGGCACACCGCGTACGGGAGGTGGGCCCGCGGCCTTGGCGCGCGCGCCTTGGATCTTGTGACGGCTAGGGTGGATCCCCTTACCGGAGCGCCGGGCCGGAGTCTCGTCAGGGCTAAGCTAGTGCGAGTGTAGAAGGGAGAGGGTCGATGCCGCTGTGGGGCATGGTCATAGATCTGGACAAGTGCACGGGGTGCCAGGCATGCGTGGTAGCGTGCAAGGCGGAAAACGACGTCCCGTTCTCGAGCCCCGAGCTTTCGGCAGCGGGCCGCAAGATGTCTTGGATGGAGGTCATAACTGAAATCGAAGGGGAGTTTCCGGATGTCCGAATGCGCTACATTCCCCGCCCCTGTATGCACTGCGATCGGCCCCCTTGCACCAAGGTCTGCCCCACCAAGGCGACGTATAGAAGCTGGGAGAACGGTATCGTCGGCCAGATCTATCCCCGCTGTATCGGCTGCCGGTATTGCATGAACAACTGCCCGTACACAGTGAAGTACTTCAATTTTTTCGCTCCCGAGTGGCCAGACGAGATGAAGGAGTGCCTCAACCCGGAGGTTTCGCTCAGACCGAAGGGAGTGGTGGAAAAATGTACTTTCTGCGACCATCGGCTCATACGTGCCAAGGAGCAGGCACGGGCCGAGGGGCGCGAGCTTCAGGATGGGGAATACATGCCGGCCTGTGCCGCCGTGTGCCCGACTCGGGCGATCGAATTCGGTGACTTGGAGGACCCTACCTCTCGGGTCGCTCGCGCCCGAGAAAGCGCCCGCGCCTTTAGGCTCATGGAGGAGCTCGGAGTGGAGCCCAAAGTCTACTATCTGCGCGAAGGTGAATGGTATGGCGGTTCCAAGGCCTAGCGCGGGCGACATGGTGCTCATCGCGCCGACGCAGCGCGGGGGCAAGTGGTTTTTTCTCACGGTGTGTGCCCTCCTCGGCGTTGTCGGCTTCGCGGTGTACGCCTGGCTTACCCAGCTACAGGTCGGGCTGGGCGTGACCGGGATGAACCGGCCGGTCGTTTGGGGCTTTTACATCACGAATTTCGTCTTCTTCATTGGCATAAGCCATGCCGGCACCCTGATCTCCGCGATCCTGAGGCTGTGCAACGCTGAATGGCGCCGCCCCATCACCCGTTGCGCCGAGGTGATCACCGTCGTGGTGCTCTTCATCGGGGTGGGCAACGTCGTTATGGACCTGGGCAGGCCCGACCGGGTGCTCTTCGTCCTGAAACACGGCCACCTGCGCTCTCCCCTTCTCTGGGATGTCATGAGCGTCACCACATATCTCATCTGTAGTAGCATTTACCTCTACCTGCCGTTGATCCCGGACATCGCGATCCTGCGCGACCACGGCAGCAAGCGCCGTTGGCTCTATCGCGTCCTGGCGCTCGGCTGGCAGGGAACGGAGCGCCAGCGAAGGGTCCTCGAGATCCTCATCGGCATCATGGCCGTCATCGTCATCCCCGTGGCGGTCTCCGTACACACGGTGGTCTCGTGGGTGTTCGGCATGACCGTGCAGCCGATGTGGCACTCGACGATCTTCGGACCTTATTTCGTCTGCGGCGCGATCTTCTCTGGCATCGCCGCGCTGATCATAACCATGGCGGTGTTGAGGCGCGCCTACGGTCTGCACGAGTACCTGAAGCCGATCCACTTCAACTACCTGGGAATCCTACTGCTCGTCATGACCCTCCTTTGGTTCTACTTCACGTTCGCCGAGCATCTGACCACCTACTACGGGGGCGATCCTCACCACATGGCCGTCTTCTGGGAGAAGGTAACGGGCCGTTACGCGGCCTTCTTCTGGGCCATGGTGGTGACCTGCTTCGTGATACCGATGGCGATTCTGAGCCGAGCCAAAACGAGGACGGTCGCGGGCACGGTGGTTGCGTCTGCGTCGGTCACCGTCGGGATGTGGCTCGAGCGCTTTACCATCGTGGTACCCACGCTGGTTAACCCGCGGCTTCCCTACGAGCGGGGCTTTTACGCTCCCACCTGGGTCGAATGGGCGCTCATGGCCGGTTGCTTCGCGGCCTTTGCTCTGGCCTACGTGATCTTTTCGAAACTTTTTCCGATTATTTCCGTTTGGGAGGTGGAGGAAGGCAGGGAAGCGGGATTCGAGGAGGCGCTGGAGCGGATCAAAGGGTATTTACCACCTGCAGAATCCGCGGCGAAGCCGTAAGGGAGATCGGCCAGCGTACGGGGCTTTGGCGCAGATGAAAGCGATGGACGAGAGAAAACCGAGATGGCTGCCTTTCCTGGCATGGGTTCTGCTCCTGTCACGGGCTTGGGCTTCGCCGATCGTGGTTGACCTGCCGCAGGATCCGCTCGCCGGCCGCGAAGTCTTTTATCGAAAGCAGTGCGGGCGGTGTCACGCGGTCTGGGGGCAGGGGCCCGAGCTCGGCCCCGATCTGGGTCGCCAGCACGACTGGGGAAGCGTGTTCGAACTGGCGGGAGTGCTCTGGAATCACACACCGCAGATGATCGAGAAGATGGCCGAGCAGGGCGTCAGACGCGAGGAAATATCGGCGGGGGAGATGAGCGATCTGGCGGCTTTTCTCTACTTTCTGGCCTTCTTCGACGATCCTGGGGACCCCGCCGCGGGAGCGAAGGTTTTCGCGCGCGAGCGCTGCGAGCGATGCCACGGGCCCGGGGGGCGCGGGGGATCGGTGGGACCCTCCCTTACGAAGTACAAACAATTCGCCTCGCCGCTCATTTTGGCGACCGCGATGTGGAGCCATGGGCCGAAGATGATGGAGATCATGGCCGCCCAAGGTATAAAACGTCCGCAGCTTGCGGGTCGCGACATCGCGGATCTGCACGCGTTCCTCGTTGCCGAGTCGGACGAGCCGGTCCGCGAGATGGTATATCTTCTGCCGGGGAGCCCAGCCCGCGGCCAGGAGGTTTTCAGAGCGAAGAAGTGCGACCAGTGTCACGCCATACGAGGGGAGGGTCCCCAGGTCGGTCCGGATCTCGGCAAGAGCGACTTGCGCCGCGCGGCCACCGAAATAGCGGGTCTCATGTGGGACCACGAGCCTGCCATGTGGAAGGAGATGGAAAAGCGGGGGATCGCCCTTCCGACTTTCGACAACCAGGAAATCGCCGATCTCATCGCGTTCCTTCATTTCATCCAATATTCGGATGTGCCGGGGGACGCCGAAAAGGGGAAGGACATATTCGTCGAGAAGGAGTGTATATTTTGCCATTACGCGCCGGCGGGAGCGAAACGCAGCATAGCTCGAGAGCTGATCGGTGCGGAGTTCGTCTCCTCGCCGCTGAAGCTCGGTGCCGCGATGTGGAACCATGCCCCGCTCATGGAGCAGGAATTCAAGGAGAGGGGGCTGCCGTGGCCGCAGTTTCGTGGAGACGAGATGAGAGATCTAGTAGAGTACCTCCGCTCGCAGAGTGTCGAGCTGGGGGCTAAACCCGACAGGGAGGTGTCGCAATGAGGGTTCGTTACGGCTTGGGCTTGGGTCTGGCTTTCGTTGGGGCGCTGGCGCTAGCTCTTTCGAGCGACGCCTGGGCCGATGGAATGGCGCTGTACAAGGCGAAATGCGCGTCTTGCCACGGTGCCGAAGGCAAGGGGGACGGAGCCGCCGGGAAGTTCCTAAAACCACCACCGCCCAACTTCTCCTCGGCCGATTACGCCGCCAAGGCCGATGCGGCTGCGATAAAGAAGGTGATAAAAGAAGGGGGGAAGGCGGTAGGCAAATCGCCGTCGATGCCCAGCTTCGGTACGCTGAGCGATGCGGACATCGACGCCCTGGTCAAGGTGGTTCTCGGGTTCGCGGGCAAGTAGGAGCACGAAAGCCTGCCGAGTCTGCCGGCAAAACCCGAGGAGTGAGCAGGTAAGAGGGGCGAGCCGGATCTCCGCTGGCCCCTCCTGATTGGCTGTGGTTGGGGATGGCGAGCCGGCAGGCTGCTCCGTCAGCCCTCTAATTCTCCCTGTTGGCAGCGCCCTGCCGCGGCAGGTATTCGGCAGGGTAGGCGGTCCGCTTCCAGCTAAGCAGCACCAGGGCAATGGCTCGCGCCTCTTCGCCCGTAAGCCCCAGCTTGGGCATCGCGCTTCCCGGCACGATCGCGGGCGGGTCCAATAGATGGGCGATCTGCCAACTCAGATTCGTGGCTGGGCCGTCGACCCGGCTAAAATCCCAGTGTTCTGGGTTCTGGTCCCCCTCGTAAGTCAAATCCGGGCCGACGTTCCCGCCCTCTCCGCCGATGGCGTGACATCCCCGGCATCCCCGTTCTTCGATAAGCCGCTTGCCCAAGGCTACGAGTTCCATCCCCTGGGTGGCTTCCTCGCGTGCGTGGCAGACATTGCAGCGGTACTGCATGAGCTCGAAGCGCCTTAGGCCATGTTCCTTTGCGCGCCCGGTGGACAAAAGCGGCTCCTGCCAGTGCTCCACGTCCCCGTGTGCGTCAGCCTCGGCCAAAGCGTATCCCTGACCTCCATGGCACAGGGTACAACCGAAACGGGGGAAGGGATGGGATTCCATGAAGGGGAGCTTTGGATGGGGCAGAAAAAGCGCTGGAAGGTCTCGCCTTGCGCTTTGGGCTCCGTCGTAATTCAGATGGCAGCTTATGCAACGGTCCACCCGATTGAGCGCGGGAATCCAAATCTGCTTTATCCCTTTTTGAAACCGCTTCGCTGCGGGAAAGTCGCCATGGCTTCGCAAGGCGCGGACGAAGTCCGCCTGCACCGTGCGCCAGTCACTCGCCAACTCCCGTCCTGCCGCCGCCGCGACCAAGCAGAAGAAGGCGAGCGATGCGACGACCAACAGGCCAAAGTCACGATTCGCAAACACCGCAAACTCCTCCTCTAGATCGTCTTGGGCAGGGGCGGCCAAGGTTGCCAGGGCAGGTAGAGTCCCCAGTATGGGCCCCGTATGAAAAGCCCCACTACCACGAGGGCGGCGATGAGCATCATGAGGAGGACAAAGACCCGGTTCTGCGTTCTTCTCTCGGCCGCCCACCATTTTCCGCAGGCGCTGGGAGGGCTGGAGTCGAGAAAGGGCCACGCCGCCGCCAACGCGAGAAGAATCCCAGGGATGGCGATGCCGCCGATAAAGCCCCCGCTTAGCGTCCATTCACCGATCCTTATTGTGGTAATCGCTACAAGCTCCTGGAGCCAGAGAAAGTACCAGGGGGCCTTCGCCGGGTTGGGCGTGACCGAGGGATTGGCCGCCTCCTCGAGCGGGGCGTCGGAGAGGAGACTCAGAAGGAGCGTAACGCACACCGTGACCAGGGAAACCGCCATGATTCTCCTGGCGAGGTGGGGCGCGGAAAAAGTGGAATTCTGCTCGTCCAACTCGGCAGAGCGCTCCACTTCCACGCTCGTTCCCGCCGTGACGCCGAAAAGCGAGTAGCTCTTCGCCGGAGAGGGAGCGACAGCCTGCTTGACCGCCTCGGCGCGCGCCTCCTCCACTCCCGCAAGCCCACCGTCTCTCCTGACCCGCCACATGTGGTAGGCCACAAGGAGGAGAACGGCGCTCGGGAGTATCCCCACATGGAGGACGTAGAAGCGAATGAGCGCGGGCTGGCCGATCTCGGTGCCCCCGAGAAAGAGATAGCGAATAGTGGGCCCTACGACCGGCGCTTCCCTCGCTATGTTGGTCCCAACCGTCACGGCCCAAAAGGCGAGCTGGTCCCACGGCAGGAGGTAGCCGGTAAAGGAGAGGAGGAGGGTCGCCAGCAGAAGCGCCAAACCGACGAGCCAGTTCACCTCCCTTCCCTGCCGGTAAGAGCCGGTAAGGAACACCCGTACCATGTGGAGAAAGACCGCCAGCACCATGAGGTGGGCGGCCCAGCGATGCTGGTTGCGCAAAAGCCATCCGAAGCTAACCGTGTAGGTGATGTCTTTTATCGTCCAATAGGCGCGCTCGGGGGAGGGAACGTAGAAGAACATCAGGAGGAGGCCGGTGACGGTGAGAATGAGGAAGAGGACGGCGGAAATCGTTCCGAGCCAAAGGGAGTAGCCCCACGAGAGGCTCCGCTCGTGGATTTTAGCGGGGAACCAGTGCAGCCAAAAGTTGCGCACTATGGCATCGCTCGCTTCGCGCGGCGTACTGGGATCCCAGGTCCACAGGGCTTGCCTCCAGAGATGCTTGAGCTTCTCGCGCATATGCTCGGCCTCCTATGCGATCTGGAACTTGTAGGTCGCGGGAACTGGTTCGTCCGTCTTCACCAGGAGCTGCCCGTCTGGAAGCTTGTCGAGCGAGTACCAGGGCAAGGCCCTGGGCGCCGGCCCCCCGATCACGTCGCCATCTCGATTGAAGATGCTACCATGGCACGGACAATCGAAATTTTCCTCCCCTCCCCGCCACTGCACGGTGCAGCCGAGATGGGTGCAGACCGCAGAGACGACCGAGAAGTCGTTCCCCCGGCGAAACACGAAGAGGCGGTGTTCGGGAAGAAAAGTCGTGCCCTCGGGGAAATCCTCTGGGCGCCCGATCTTGAACTGCCGCGGGGGCTCGTAGAGAACGTTGGGAACGAACGCCCGGAGTGCGCCGGCGGCCTGGACAAGGAAAGCCGTAACCACCGAGCCCTTTCCGAGCAATTTGAGAAATCTCCTCCTCTCTCTCATACCGCCTCCTCGTAGAAGCTGAATCTCTCCATGGTGATGGCTCCGGTCGGGCAGCGTATCGCACAAAGACCGCAGCGAATGCATTTCTCCTCCGCGTAGAGAAAAGCCGAGCGAGGACCGCCGCCTGCCGCTTCGGCCGACGGCAGGCGCTCCACCCGCTCTCGATCCTCGGCCGAAAGCTCGACCTGGGAGAGAGGCGCGAAGCGGATGCAGTAGTGCGGGCAGACATCGGCGCAGCGGCCGCACAAGACGCACAGATCGCTGTTGTAGATCGGATGCACGTGGCAGGCGAGGCAGCGTTTTGCCTGCCGCCTCGCCTCTTCCTCTTCGTAAGATTGCTCGACCTCGGTGATGCCCGTTCGCCGGTCGATAGGGACGACGGAGATGAAGCGTCCCTCCTTGTCGTAATCGGGAGGCATCTCGTAGGTGGCCGTGGGAAGCTCTTCGATGCGTACCCTCAACTTGGGTGCGGCCGCCGGCCGGCGCCTCAGGTAGGCGTCAATCTGGCGGGCCGCCCTCTTCCCATGCTCGGCCACCGAGATGAGCAACCCCGGCGGAAAAGCACCGTCGCCGCCCGCCCATACCCCTTCGGCGCTCGTGGCGAGCGTCTCCGGATCGACCTTGATCCCTCCCCACGGCGTGGTCTCTATGCCGTCTTCGGGGGAAAGGAACTTGAGATCGGGGCTCTGCCCGATGGCCAGGAGCACTGTATCGGCTTGCAGGGTGCGCGTCACGGCGCGGTCGAACTCGGGGCTGAAGCGTCCTTGTTCGTCGAAAACTCTGGTGCACCGAACAAACCGCACCCCGCTCACTCGGCCCCCTTGGCCGAGAATTTCCTCCGGCCCCCAAGAAGGCAAGAACGCGATCCCCTCCTCCGCGGTAATCTCCATCTCCTCTCGCCCCTGGAGGCTTTTCATGGCCGGCATCTCCTCGAGCGACTCGAGGCTCACCACGGTGACCGCGATGGCACCGAGACGGCGAGCTTCGCGGGCGGCATCGAGCGCAAGCCTCATGCCCGACGAGGCCACGGCTTCATCCTCCTCGCTCGATACCACGGCTCCGATTTCGCTGGGATGCCCGCCGCGCTCGAGCATCTCGCGCACAGCCGTTCGCGCGGCGTCGAGGGCCACGAGCCCCCCGCCGATGACCACTACCTTCCTGCCCAGATGTATTCTGTACCCGCGGTTTACGTTGAGAAGAAAATCGACCGCTTTGACCACCCCGTCCAAATCGCTCCCCGGCAATCTGAGAGAGCGGCCCTGACCGGCGCCGACGGCGAGAAAGATGGCCTCGAACCCCGCGGCTTTGAGCGCACGCAGCCCGAACTCGGCGGTGATCGGCGTGGAGAGCCGAAGCTCGACTCCGAGCGCGCCAAGCTCTCCCACCTGCCGCTCTATGACCTCCCGGGGCAATCGGTACTCGGGGATCCCGTACCTAAGCATGCCGCCAGGCTCCGGCATGGCTTCGAAAACCGATACCCGGTGCCCCAGCAGAGCTAGATCATGCGCGCATGCTAGGCCGGCCGGCCCGGAGCCAACCACCGCCACCTTGTGGGGACTGGCGAGAGCGCGCTGGCGGATGAGCGCGCTGCTGTGCCCCACAGTGGTGGACCCGCTGGCGCAAGGGCTCGCTGCGACTTCTGCGCTGCCGAGCGGGGTGAAAGATTCCGGCCCGAAGCGTTCGGTTAGAAACCGCTTTAGCGGCCGGATCGCGACCGCCTTGTCTATTTTGCCCCGACGACACGCGTCCTCGCAAGGTGCGCCGCAGGCCCTGCCGCAAATCGAAGCTATCGGGTTCGGTGCGCGAGCTATGCGATACGCCTCTTCGAGCCTCCCTTCCGCCACCATCTGGACGTAACGGCCGGCATCGGTTTTGACCGGGCAGGCCCAGAGGCAGGGCACGTTCTCGCGAAACCAGGAAAGCGGCCTCGCTTGGGCTTTGATTTTTCCACTTCGCTCCGCCATGAAGATTCCTTTTCCCGAGAGACTCTGCCGCCCGCGCGGATATGCCGAATCGGGCCAAAAAAGGGAAAGAGCGATCCCTTTTTCCGTGCCCCACGCAGGGCCGATTACTATGCTCTTGCGCGCTTTCGTGCAAGAGGAAGAAGCGTGAAGCGCCGCGGCGCAGAACGCCCGCTTTTGGGAGGTCGCTTGCGCGAGCCGCGCAGCCGCCTCACTTCCTGTGCACGCGAAGGTGTGTTATGGTAAGCGCGATGCTGCGGCGCCCAAACAGGGAGCAGAGCCTGGCCGACAGGATCCTCCATCTCTTGAGACTTTATTCCTCCAACTGGACCGGCACGGTGGGACGCGGTGACGTCGTCATTCCGCAACGTGAGATGGCTCACCTCGTTCGCGACCTCCTGAGCCTGTTCAAGCAAGCGCAAGAGCTGCCTGGGGAGGCGTCCGAAGCCGAAGTCTTCCAAACCCTGATGGAGAGCCAGCGGCTGTCGTCCGTTCAAGATCGGGTGAGCGCACTGCGCAAGCGCTTCCTGATCATCGAACGTCCCACCGGCAGCGGATGAGGCGCAAGCCTACCTGCTTTTGCGAACCGAACCGGCTGCCCGTTCCCCGAGCGGAGGGACGGCCGGAGTTCAGCCGGATTCGCATCCTCTGGAACATGGCCTCGAGCCTGTTTCGTCCCATCCGGCCGGCCGCCGGCGGCGGCTTCCCTCCTTCGCCACGGGAGCACGAAGTGGCGGTCACCTATATCGGTCACGCCACCACGCTCGTTCAATTCGGCCGCCGCGCCGTTTTGACGGATCCTATTTACTCCTCGCGCTTGGTGTTGCCGAAGCGGTTGGTCGAGCCGGGGGTGCCGATCGCACGACTGCCCCCTTTGGATGTGGTTCTCGTCTCGCACGGTCACCTCGACCATCTGGACGTGGCTACACTTCGGCGCCTTCCCAAACGGGCGGTGGCGGTGGTGGCGAAAAACCTCGCGGATCTCGTCGCCGCAAGCGGTTTCGAGGAGGTGGTGGAGCTTGGCTGGGGCGAGCGCGTCGAAGTGAATGGTATCGAGATCTACGCGGTCCCCGTGCGACACTGGGGGACGCGAGGTTTTTTCCCGGATGGACGTTCCTTCACCGGATTCTTGCTCCAGAGCGGCGGGCGAAGCGTTTTCTTTCCCGGGGATACAGCGTACTTCGAGGGGCTCAAGCAATATGGGGAGCGGTTTTCCATCGACGTCGCTCTGCTGCCGATCGGGGCTTATCGCCCCGATTCTTTCCGCCGGGTACACATGAGCCCGCCGGACGCGCTTCGAGCTTTCCAGGACCTCCGTGCACGGTACATGGTGCCAATCCACTGGGGCACCTTCATCGTTTCCTACGAGCCTCCCGAGGAGCCGATCGAGTGGCTCGCCCGGCTTGCCGCCGGCAACGGCCTGAGCGAGCGGGTGGTGATTCTGAAGCACGGCCAGACTCGGGTTTTCTCCCCCCAGGAAAGCTGGTCCTGACGGAGCGCGGCGTGAGAGGCAAATGTGCGATAGTGGGGCTTGGCATCACGGAGCAGGGGAAGGTCTTCCATCTGGACCACATAGGCTTTGCCATGCAGGCCGTGGAACTTGCGCTGGCGGACGCAGGTCTCAAACGGAGCGATCTCGATGGTCTCCTTCTCAATCCCGGCCTGGCCTGGGGAGATGCCGCCATGGGCTCTTTCATGCTGCAGCAGGCTCTGGGGCTTCGCAATCTGCGGCTTCAGGCCGCGGTCAACTTGGGCGGCGCCAGCGCGGCGGCCATGGTGCAGTATGCCGCACTAGCGATCGAGGCGGGGCAGTGCTCCACGGTCGCTTGCGTGTTTTCCGACCGGCCTCTAAAACCACCCGAGGAGCGTCGGCAGAGCGGGGGCGGGGCGGCAGCTTACGCCTTCGCCCGAGGTTTCGAAGCGGCATACGGGCTTTTCGGCTTCAACGCCCGTTACGCCATGATAGCCCGCCGGCACATGCACGTTTATGGAACGACCCAGGACCATCTGGGATGGGTGGCAGTGGCCCAGCGCAAGTGGGCGAATCGCAACCCCAGGGCCGAGATGCACTCCGTCGAGCTCACGCTCGAGCAATACCATCGCTCACGCTGGATCGTCGAGCCGTTTCACATTTACGACTGCTGTCTGGTGTCGAACGGGGGCCTGGCCGTGATCGTCACATCGGCGCAGCGTGCCCGCGACCTCGCCAAGCCTCCCGTGTATATCTGGGGAATGGGACAGGGCCATCCCGGAGGAGATGTTTCCGAGACTCTGACCTCCGGAGCGGCCATGGCGGGTCGGGCGGCCCTGTCCATGGCGGGCATCACGATAGCGGATCTCTCGGCGGCTGAACTTTACGACTGCTATACCTTTACGGTGCTAGTTACCCTGGAAGATTACGGCTTCTGCCCGAAGGGGGAAGGCGGACCTTTCGTGGCGTCGGGCGCCACCGCTCCCGGGGGCTCGCTTCCCGTGAACACGGGCGGGGGTCAGTTGTCATCCTTTTACATGTGGGGCTTTACCCCGCTTTCCGAGGGAGTTGTCCAGGCGCGGGGTGAGGGAGGCGAGCGCCAGGTCGAGCCCAACGACTTTATTCTCGTGAGCGGAAACGGAGGTCTCCTCTCCACGCACTCCACACTCATCCTAAGCCCGCACGCTCGTTAGCCCGGATATCGGCGAGGGGGACGCTGATGAAGAGTTACGAGAAGCCCGTACCGGCGGTGACACCGCTCATGCGGCCGTTTTGGGAGGGGACGAAGAGGGGAAGTTTGCTGCTGCAGCGCTGCGCGGGTTGCGCCGCCTACCGGTTTCCTCCCCGCGAGATCTGCAGCGAGTGTTTGTCCCGGGAGAGCGTGTGGGTGGAAGCCAGCGGTCGCGGCGAGGTGTTCAGCTACGCCGTCATGCATCAGGCCTATCATCCTGGTTTTGCCGCTGAGGTTCCCTACACCATAGTGGTTGTCAAGCTCGAGGAAGGCCCCAAGATAGTTTCCTCCATCGTGGATTGCCCCGCCGCCTCCCTTTGCATCGGGTTGCCCGTGGAGGTGTGCTTCGAGCGTGTGACCGAAGACATTGCCCTGCCCAAGTTTCGACCGCTGGCTCGGGGTGCCGATTAGTCGCCAGAGCCGGGGATAAGTCCGGGCTCAAATCTTACGTTGGCGCAACGCGTCGAAGGTGGCCGGTCCATCTATAGTCCATTACTACGGTGTCCATTGACACTTTACTTGACTACTCGCATTGTTAGATCTGAGGCTCGGAGCGAGGGGCGGCCGCCGCCTTTTTTGGGCCACTGGCCAGGCGGCCGACGCAGGGATGGCGACCGACGGGCAAATTGAAAAGGATCGCCGAGCGGGGGCGAGAAGCATCGGTGCGCTCCTTCTCGACCCGGCTGTTCGACGCAAGCTCGGCGGGCAGCTCGTATCGGCCGCCGTGCACGCGCTCATCCTCTTGCTCTTGGCGAGCATAACGCTTTCGAGTGGAGAGGGGTCTGGGTTCGGCCTACCCGGTTTTCGCGGCCCGCGGATAAGCCTCGGGGCGCGGCGGCCGGCGGATTTGAGCGACCTTGTCGAGAAAGTGCCAAACGAGCCCCGCAAGGTTGCCGACTCGCGGAAAGAGGAACTGAAGTTACCCGATCTCCCCTCGCTTCTCCCCTCTGCCGGCGAGGTCCAGCCGAGCAGCGTGAAGACCTGGTATGAAGTGCCGGGAGGCGGGCTGAGCGGAATCGGGGGATCGTTCGGGCTCTTCATCGGCGGCCTGCGCCGCCGGGGCCTCGACGTCGCGTTGGTGATCGACGCAACCGGGAGCATGCAAAATGCCATTGCCGAGATAAAGGAGGGCATGATCGAACTGGTGGACGATATCCAGCGCCTCGTTCCCACCGCTAGAGTTGGGGCAGTGGCCTTCCGCGACCGCGGCGAGGAATTCGTCGTCAGGTGGTCGGATCTATCGTTTCACGGCAACAAAACGAAAGCTTTTCTGGCTCAGATCAAGGCGGAGGGGGGAGGGGATTGGGAGGAGGCGGTCGCGGCCGGGTTGGAGACGGCGGTCACGGAACTTCGGTGGCGCAAGCGGGCCAAACGCGTGATAGTGCTCGTAGGAAGCTCGCCGCCGCATAAAGAAACCATGCCGGATATCCTTCGCATGGTTGGCGACTTTCGGCGGGCGGGTGGTATCGTGAGCACGATAGACGTGACCCAGCGTTTGCACGAGGAGTACGAGAGAAAGCTTCAGACCTGGCTTTACGGGGAGGGCCCCTCCGAAATATCTCCTCTTCCGGAGTTCTACCGCGAGGTCCAGCGCACCTATCGGGAGATAGCCGGGGTCGGAGGAGGGGAAATGGCTGGGCTAGGCTGGAAGAGCAAGCTCACGAACGAGATATTGGTCTTCGCCTTTGGGTCGAGGTGGAGAGCGGAGCTCGCGAAGTTTACAGGGGGATAGGGGAGCGATGAATATGATCGGATCCGAATCGACTGCGGCCTGGCGGGTGAGCAACCCGTGCGGGCGCCGCAAGTTTGGGAGGCTCCTATATGCGGGCCTCGGGGCCTGGCTCATCTCGTTGTGCGCGTTGGAGGTTTCGGCGCGGGCCCAGGAAGCTCCTCTCCCGCTGCCGCAGGAGGTAATCGAATCCGCCGGGCCGGCCGAGGCGCCCGGCGCCGCGTCAGTGGAGCAGGAGATGGCGCAGGAGGAGCGCTCGAGTGCGGGCGGGGAGGCGGGCGGTAGTGATTCGGGCAAGCTCAATTACTCCGTTTTGCAGCTAATCGGGTTCGCTGGTTATATAGGCTACCTCATCATACTCCTTTCTTTCGTTGCGCTCTCGCTGGTCGTGGAGTACCTGATGTCGCTCAGGAAAAAAGTGCTGGTTCCCCCCGCCGACGTACAACTGATCAGGCAATCGATCGCGGCGGGGGCCGTGGAAGAACTTGCGGCGCGAAGCGGGGACGACGCCTCCTTTATAATGCAGGTCGTAGCTCGCGGCGTGGCGGAGGCCGACCGGGGCTACGAGTGCGTGGTGAAGGCGATGGAGGACAAGGCCGACGAGCTCACGGGTAAGCTCCTCCGCAAGATCGAACATCTCAACATAATCGCCAATATCGCCCCGATGTTGGGGCTTCTGGGGACGGTTCTGGGCATGGTGGCCGCCTTCAACCAAATCTCGGTATCGGTAGGAGGCGTGGATCCGCGAAAGCTCGCGGCCGGCATCTTCCAGGCTCTCATGACGACGGTAATGGGCCTTATCGTGGCCATCCCCGCTCTTTACATATTCGGCATCTTCCGCAACCGGGTCGACGCCCTCGTGGCCCAGGCTTCGTTGGTCGCCGAGCAGCTGGTCGAGCCGCTAAAGACCCGCCCAGAGAGCGAGCGCAAGCTCGTGCAGGCCGCGGCGGGGCGAGCTCGGCCGTAGGGTGAAATGCGGGCGCCACGCTCGTACCGCGCACGCTCGCTCTCGATCGCGATGACGCCCATGATCGACATGGCGTTTCTTCTCATTACTTTCTTCGTGATGTCGATGAGACTCGTGAGAATCGGCGAGGAGGAGGTGGAGCTACCTCGAGCCGACCGGGCACTGCTGGCGCAGCCTACCCGAGTGGGGATAGCTACGGTGGTAATTCCCCCCGATGGAGCGCTCTTCCTGAACGGGGGACCGATCGCCTCGGACGAGCTAGCGAGCGCACTTTCGGCTTTGAGAGAGGGTGATCCTGGTTTGCGGGTGATGATAAGAGCGGACGCCGAAGGCGAATTCGGACTCGTTCAGAGCGTCCTCAAAGCCTGTGCCGTGGCGGGCATCAGGAACATAGAGTTTTCGGTGCTCAAGGAGAGGAACGTCCCAGGACGTTCGCCAGAAGCGCCATGAAAGCTTCTCACCGGGCACGTCCCGGAAGACAGAGTCTCTTCGTGCAGATGACCCCCCTGATCGATATGGTGTTCCTTCTCCTTTGCTACTTTCTCTTCACTTTCTCTTTCCGGCCGGTCGAAGGGATTCTTCCCTCCGAGCTAGGGCTGGCCAAGGAGCGGCGCGCGCAGGCCGAACAGCAACCGAAACGGCAAGCGGTCGTTCGCGTGATCGAAACCGGCTCCTCGGTAAGCTACTTTCTCGACGAGTGGCCGGTTGCGACCCTCGGTGAGCTGGGGGAGTTGCTCGCGCGGCTGCCGGAATCCACTTTGATGGTGATCGATGCCCAGCCGGTCGTGAGGTACCGCCACGTGGTCGATCTCTACAATTTTCTGCTCGCGCGGCGCTTTCGCCATGTGATATTCCCGATAACCGCGGCTTGAGCACCGGGCGCAACCCGTGACTTCCAAGGCTCGAACGAGCATTCTCACCTGGACCGCGTGTTTGACCGCGGCGTTGGCGGTCGCCGCCAACGTACAGGCCGGCCTGTGGGAGGAGGCGCGCGCCCTCGAGTGGAAGCTCGACAAGGTCAGGTCGCAGGGGAAGTGGGATGGAGCGGCTGAAGGCGCGCTCGTGGAGGAGATCGAGAACCTCGCCAGGCGGTATCACCGGCTGGCGGAAGGGGGCGGGCTAGTGGGTGGAGCGTCCGTCTCGGCCGCAGTGCGCCGGCTGTTGGAGAGAGCGCAGGAGAACTACGGCGAGGAGCTAAAGCGGTGGCAGGCACGCATCATTGCGGAGGATGGGGACCTGGAGGCGGCGCAGGACAGCCGCCAGTGGCAGGAGCGGGAGGCACTAGCCGCTCGGATTCAGTACTGGCTCAATTGGGTTCATTACCTCGCAGCCGCTCGTTTCGAGCGGTCATCGAAAGAGAGAAGGCGGTGGCTGGAAGACTCGCTCGAAGGATTCTCGAGTTTTGCATTCCAGGACCGGGACCGCAGGCTGGCGGCGGAAAGCCTCTTCGGGCGTGGGCTCGTGCTGCGCGAGCTCGGTCGCTACCGGCAAGCGGCGGCCGAGCTACGGCGGGCATCCGAGATTGCACCGGATTCCGATACCAGGCTTCGAGCGAGAATGGCATTGGTCGACCTTTTGCTCGACCGCAAGGATTACGCCAGCGCGCTGGGGGCATCGTCCGGTCTTCCTTCCGGGGCGGGTTCGTTCGGGGCGCAGGGTGAATTCCTGCGAAGCAAGGCTATCCTGTTAGCCCTGCGCGAAGGCGCGGTGAGGGAGGCAAAGACCAGGGAAAGACTCAAAAGCGAGGCGGCCAACTTGCTCGAGAGGCTGAGTGCCCGGGGTGGCCACTGGTCGGAGAACGCTCGCAAGCTCTTCTCCGCGTCGGTGTCTGATCCGAGGGCATGGGCCGGAGTGGCGGGTGGCTCGTTCGTAAAAACGGCCGTCGCCGAATCGCTCAGGGCGAAGGGGGAGTACGAACCCGCGCTTGCGCTTTACCGGCAGCTCCTTGCCGACAAGACGCGCTCGGGCGGCTTGCGGGCGGACCTGCTGGTGGCGAGCGGGATTTGCAGCTACCAGCTCGGTAGGTACCGCGAGGCATTCGATTCCTTCGACGAGGTTTTGCGACTGAAAGAAGGCGCGCGCGGCGACACCCGGTACCTCAAGTTCAAAGCGGCCGAGGCCCTTTACTTTTCCGAGCGAAGCGGCGAGAACGCGCATGTTCTCGAGACGAGTATAAGAGAATACCTGGACGGTTCTCCGAACCATAGGCAGAGATTCGAGGCATACTATAGGCTGGGTGAGCTCGAGGCCGAGCGGGGCAGGTTTGTCGAGGCTTCGAGGAGTTTTTCCCAGGTCGAAGGCGAGGAGCGCTTCGCCTTGAAGGCGCGGTTTCTGGCCGCGCAGTCATTGGTCCAAGAGGTAGATAGGTTGTGGAAATCTGGAGAGACCCAAGGGGAGACAGCCGAGATAGTCGAGCGCGCATTGGCCAAGCTCGCGCAGTTTCGCGAGCGCGCGGCGGCGCTCGAGGCGAAGGGGAAGTCCGCCGCGGAGGCGGCTTCGGTTGTGCCTCTCCTCGCGAAAAGCGCACTCATGGAGGTCAGGCTCAGAAAGCACAAGAGTCCCCCTGATTGGGCCGGGGTGATGAGGGTGGCGCAGGAGGCGGGGGAACTCGAAGGGGTGGAGCCGAAGACGCGAGCGGAGCTGGTCGGGGTCGGCGTGGAGGCGTTGGCGCGCTTGAAGCGTACCGGCGAGGCAAGGAAGCGATTGGCGGAGCTTCTCGCCCTATGCCAGGACGCGAGCAGATGCGCAAGCGTGCTCCGAGAGCTCGGGGTGGCGTTTTTGGAAGTAGCGCAGGAAGCGCGCGCGGGGGGCGAATCCGCTGTAGTATTGCAAACCAATGAGATGGCGCTTTCTGTGTACCAAGCCCTTTTGACGGCAGCCGAGAGCGCGGGGGAGGACCCGTCAAGAATAGCTGGTTTCGCCTCCATCGTATCGAAACTGCGCGAGGAGATCTCGCGGCTGCGCCGCGAGGCCGGCTAAGAAGGAGGGGTGCCGCGAGAGTGCTTCGCCGTTCGAGCCGGCGTTCGTCTTTGCCGTTCGAGAAAACCGCTCGCCAGTGACGCAACGGTCTGCGGCGCGTCCTCCTGCAAGAAATGGTTTATGCCGTCGAGGATGTGAAGCTCTGCCCCCGGTATCTCACGGCTCAGTCGCAGCGCGCCAGTTGCCGGGGCGAAGCGGTCATCGCCACCCCAGATGATCACCGTAGGGCGCGCCAAAGCCTGAAGCTTGCCCTCGTATGCCCTCAGCTTGGAAAAATCACCCGAGCGGTAGAGCGCCAACTTGGCGGCGCGCCGCTCGGGGGTGGCGAGACACTTCCAATACTCGGAAACGGCCTCCTCTTCCAGCTTGGGTGAGACGGTCCGCAATGCGGCTGCGAAAAGGTCGCGGGTGAAGGAATGGATGAACGACTCCCCCGCTTCGGGCTCGCGCATGATCTTCGCCGCCGCATGCCACTTCCCGTCCGGGAAAAAGCCGGTATTGGTGATGACGAAGCTTCCGACGCGGCCGGGGCGGTCGCATGCCCACCGCAGGCCGATGAGGCCGCCCCAGTCGTGTACCGCGAGGTCGATCGTTCCGAGCCCCAGTGCCTCGACGAACCGATCCACGAAGAGAACCATTTCTTCCCAGGTTCCGGACCGGTCGCCGAGTTCGGAGTCGCCGAAGCCCGGAAGATCGGGCGCGATGACGCGCCCAAAGCGTGCCATCGCGGGCGCTACGTGGCGCCAAAGGAAAGAAGAGGTCGGAAAGCCATGAATGCATAAAATACCATATGGACCCTCTCCCCAGCTCCGAAAGGCGACCCGACCTTTTCCTAGGGTAAAGGAGTCTAGATTTCCCTCGGCAGCCATATCTTCTCTACCTTTGGCCTGGCGGCTCGCCGCGATTGCCGGGGTGAGGCGGCATCCGAGCAGCCGCTGCGAGATCCCTTATCAGCTTCCGCCGTACCGATCGTCCGCGCTTGCGATGTAATGCTCCAGCAGCCTCTGCTCGGCGGCGCGGAAGGCGATGAAGCGAAGCATCTCGTGCGCCTGGTGTACGATTGGGACACTGGCGAGCATACCGGCTAGGTCGGCTGCAGAGAGTTCGTTAATCCCCTTCTCCATGCTCGCGATCGCTTCCTCGGGCAGTTCCTTGAGCTTGAGCTGATTCACCCCCTCGAGCACCGCGGAGAATCGAGCTTCGAACTGTTTCTTAGCCTCCTCCTTGTCCTCGGCCGAGCACTCCAGGCGAAGCCTGCGCGCGGCCGTGTCGAACAGGCGGTCGAACGCGTAAAGCAACGCTTCTTTGCCCGTCATGGATCACTTCCCCCTTCTTCAGAATTCTACCATAAAGCCCTCGGCTTCCGAGGTCTCCACATCCTCGACAATCGCCCGGGCCCCCGCGTATTCCCCGGCCGGAAAAAAAAGAAACCCCTGTGCGCGGGCCCCGGGAGGTAGCGTGGCGTCGGTCATGAGTTTTGCCCGCAACAGGGAAACGAAATCCCCGGGCGCCTTTGCTGGAGGGCCCCCAGCCCGCTCGGCTTCCTCGGCCGCGGCTGCCAGAAGCTTCGCCGCTCGCTCGACGCTCAGCGCCTCTACTCGCTGCGCGCGTCCCGCCGGCCGAAGGTGGAACCTCGCCGTCTCGAGCCGATACGTGCGTTTGGAATTGTTGACTACCGCGATCCTCACCGGCAGGATACCAGCAGCCTGCAGATCCGCGCCGAAGTCGAGCTTGGCCTCCAGCCCGGGCACCGGCCTTATCGTGAGCGTGAGCCCGCCGGCGGCGGAGCCGGTGGGCTCGCTCGCCTGCTCTTGGCTCGAACGTTCCTCGTTTTCGGCCAGAGCTGAAAAGGAGAGAAAAAAACCTCTGGCAAAAGTAAGGTCGGAAACGAGGCCGGATTCCACATGGGGGGCCAGGATCACCTTGGGTGGGTCGCAGGATATTTCTATCCTCCCCGCGAGATTTCTCCTTTCCGCAGTCGGTTTTTGCGCCCTGATGATGCCCGCCTTGCCTGGGGCAGCCGGCTCGAAGGCGGTGATCTCGTAGCCCAGTTCGCTCATCGTCCGGTAAGCGTATCGGTTAGCCTCCTCGCACGAGAGATCGGTCGTGCGCACGTCGTACTGGCGCTCGGCGCTCTTGCACCCCGAGCAGCCTGCGATGGCGACGAAAAGGAAAAGCCTGGCTAGCGATTTTGCCCTAAACATTGTACGGTCCAAGGCGCAATGTAAGAATGCCAGCCTATCTCTGTCAAGGTTACGCGCCGGTGTTGCACCCCCGGGTGGCTGAGCGTAATAGATTGCGATGCGCGAATTGCTGGTCTGCAAGGGTGCGAGCGCCGGCGCGCTTCGGCATCCCCCGGTATAGGTTTCTATGACGATGAAGCTTCGAGAGCTAGGACTTCGTTCCGTTCCCTGGCTTACCACGGCCCTGATTCTCGGCGCGGTCTTCTGGGCCGTCCCCTTCTCCGCAGTCTGGGAGGCGCTCGGCAACGCCCGCACCTTGCCCTACTTCATGTTGATGGCACCCTACTCGTTGGCGTTCTTTCTGGTGGACACATTTTGCGTCAGCTCCGTCATCAGGTGGTTCAATTGCCCGGTCGCCTATCGCGACATCCTACCGGTTCGAGCGGTGACGTATCTCCTTTCCATCGTGAATAGCTCGCTGGGACAGGGTGGAGTGGCGCTTTACCTGAATCGGAGGGAAAGGATACCCTTGCTCGACGTGACTGGCTCGGTGGTTTTTCTGGGGTTTGTGGAGATTTACCAGCTTACCTTTTACTCCTCGGTCGGTTTCTTGTTGGCTCCTGCCGGGCACGATCTTCCGCTTCGGCCCGTCTACGTTGCGCTCTATGGCTACCTCGCCGCGCACCTGCTGATTTTCAGGTTGAAGCCGCGATGGCTGGCATTTCTCTATGAAGTGAGACTTCTCAATGCGTTCTCGAAGGCACAGGTCTGGCAGTATCTCCTCCTTTTGGTGTACAAGAGCCCGAACTTTCTCATGGCGGTCCTGGTCCACTATTTCGCGCTCAAGTTCTTCGACATCGATATCCCGATTCTCGATCTCCTCTTGTTTCTGCCGATCATCTTCTTTTGCGCGGCGCTGCCGATCGGCGTGGCGCATCTGGGCACACCGCAACTTGCCTGGGTGTATTTTTTCAACCAGCTTCGCGATTACGCACCGGCGGCGGACTTGCTGGCGTACAGCCTCTCGGCACACTTTACCTTCATGCTGGCAAACGGGACCCTCGGCCTGTTCTTTCTACCGCGGGCAGCGAGAGAGCTGTGGCCGGCAGGCGCGTCGCGGATGGGGTCGGAAAAGGCGCTAGGGATTCGCGACGGCACGGGGAAGACCTGACGACCGAGCAGCCTCGGGGTCGGATCGTGCTCCTTATTGAAGCGCGACGGTGTTAGAATCGGCTGCCGCCGAGTGGATTGGCGAGGGTCGAAGCCTTCTCCATCGGGCCAGGGCGAGCGGGAGATTTGACAGATGGGAGAGATCAGACTCGGGAGCCTAGAGGATGTGCAAGCGATCGAGTCGGTGCCAATCGAGGAGAGGGCACCGGCCACGAACACCTACGATCTGATTCGCCTGGGAGCCGCAGCCAACCCAGCTCATACCGCTCTCTATTTCCTGCTTTCAGGGGCGGCCTGGGAAAATCCGGTCGAGGTGAGTTACGCGGATTTGGTCGCGCGGGTTACCCAAGCGGCGAATTTCTTCTCCGACCTGGGTGTGGGAAAGACCGATGTCGTTTCCTTCTTGCTCCCCAATCTGCCGCAGACGCATTACGTGCTATGGGGAGCGGAGGCGGCAGGTGTCGCCGGTCCCATAAATCCGCTGCTGGAACCGGCACAGATCTGCGGGATCATGCAGGCCGCGAAAACCAAGGTGTTGGTGGCGCTAGGTGAAATGCCGGGCACCGACATATGGGCCAAGGTGGAAGCCGTGCGCGCGAGCGTACCGAGCCTCGAGGCAGTTGTTCGCGTGTTGGGGCCTAGCGACGAGCGCAACGGGATCTTTGGATTCGAGGAGAGCATCGAGCGCTACGATGCCGAGCGGCTCTGCTCGGGGCGCCGATTCGACCCGGGAGAAACCTGCTCGCTATACCATACTGGCGGCACCACGGGGACCCCCAAGCTCGCGCGGCGCTCGCATTTCAACGAGGTCTTCTCGGCCGTGGTTCTCTCGCTCTGTCTCGATCTCGGTGCAGAGGATACCATGCTATGCGGCCTTCCTCTTTTCCATGCCAACGCCCCCCTTCTTACCGGCCTCACGCCCTTTGCCCGAGGAAGCTCCGTAGTTCTTCTGGGTCCGACAGGGTTTCGGGACAGAGAGGTGATCAGAAACTTCTATCGCATCGTCGAGCGCTATCGGGCGAGTTGTTTCATGGCCGTCCCGACGGTCCTTTCCATGCTCCTCGACGTGCCGGTGGGTGACGCCGATACCTCCTCGTTGCGTTACGCCATGTGCGGCGCCGCGCCTCTTTCGGTCGAGGTCTTTCGCGCCTTCGAGAGGCACACCGGACTTAAGCTGCTCGAGGGCTACGGACTCACCGAGGCCACGGTCGCCTCCTCCTGCAATCCGCGAGACGGCATCCGGAAAATCGGCTCGGTGGGGCTGCGGCTTCCCTACCAACAAATAAGGACGGTGATAGTCGATGCCGAGGGAAGATTCGTGCGGGAGTGCGCCCCGAACGAGATCGGCCTGGTGGTCATGCGAGGCCCGAATGTGTTTCAGGGATACGTGCAAGAGGAGCACAACCGCGCGGTCTGGGTAGATGGAGATTGGCTGAACACCGGAGACATGGGGCGGATAGACGAGGACGGCTACCTGTGGCTAACGGGGAGAAAGAAGGAGCTCATCATACGCGGCGGGCATAATATCGATCCTGCGACGATCGAAGAGCCGCTGTACGGGATAGAAGGGGTGGAGCTCGCCGCTGCCGTCGGGCAGCCGGACGCCCACGCGGGGGAGGTGCCTGTTGCCTACGTGCAACTGAAGGCCGGTAGTCGCCTCACGGCCGAGGAGATCCAGTCGCGGCTCCGCCACACGATCAGCGAGCGCGCAGCGATCCCGAAGGAAGTGAGGATCGTAGACAAAATGCCGCTTACGGCGGTGGGCAAGATCTTCAAACCGGCTTTGCGGTACCACGCTACCCAGGAGATCTTCACCCGGGAGCTTTCGGCGCTTGGTGACGAGGCGCAGGCAGTAGCCGTAACGGTGGGCGAGGATAAGAGGTTCGGTACACTGGCAAGGGTGAGAATCAAGGTTGGAGGCGGGGCGGATCCGGCAGCGGTTCTGCGGCGGGCCCGGGATCTTCTGAGCCGTTATCCGGTACACTCTGAAATAGAACTCGAGTGAGGGGGTCCAGAAATCGCCCGGTGGACCACAAGAGCCCGCCGCACCAGCGGCGGCCAGGTCAAAGGCCGCTATGAGTTTCGACGACGGAGAATTCCCCTTCCGAAAGAGCCCGCTCTTCGTGCTTTCCGTATCGGCGGTAAAGCTCGAAGAGCGTCGATTTGTGCGGGCGCACCCGCCCCAGGGGGCACTTCTCCCAATCGGCGAGCGATTCGTCGCAGTAACCGGTGCGCCGCTCGCCGCATTTTGGTTGCAGGTAGGCGGCCAGTTCCGGCAGCACGCGTTTAACCTCCAGGCGCATCTGCGCAACCATTTTGCGAATCTCCCACTGCGCGCGAATGCACAGCCGCAAATCGCAGATGTGCAAGAACTCCTGGAAGTTGACCATGAGATGAAAATTGGTCGGGGTGGCGTTGGGGAGCACGAAGCGAGCGTCTTCCGATGGTACTCCCGCCTCGAGAGCCTGCCGGTAGGTTTTCTCGATGTGGTCGGCCAGCCGCCTAAACTCCTCGCCGAGCCCGGCGTCCTCCCAGCTCTTTGGCGTTACGAAGTCGATCTTACCGCCACGGAATTTGACGTAGCGCTGGCTTTGCTGCTCGAAGCTTATCCCGACCCGGTGCCGCACCAGTTGGTGGCTGAGCGCGCGGGAGACACCCGAGATGGCGAACCAGAATACGACTTGCTCCAGGGGGGAAGCATGGCCGGTCTTCAAGCGCTCCTCGACGAACCGGCGGATTTGCTCCCTGGAGATCCTCTCGCCTCGTATCTTGCCCCAGATCTCTTGGGGGCTTTCCTGGCTGTAACAGACCCGGAAAGCCGCATACAGCTTTTCCAGGGGATCTTTCGCGTAGTCGATGAGCGTAACCTGCACTGTATGGTCTCTCCTACCTGTTATTCCTGGTAGCGTCTGTCGAGCGAGCGGAAGGTGAGACCACTCAAGAGCTTGGGGAAGAAGTAGGTCGATTTCTCGGGCATCGTGACCCCCGCCCGGCAGACTTCCTTCATCCGCTCCAGCGACGGTGGCGGCAGCAAAAAGGCCAAACCCGCCTCGCCGGACACCACGCGGCGCCACACCTCGTCGGCGTCCTTCTCGAAGCCGATTTCTTCTGCTCTGGCCGTGCCCTTCGCTTGGCACCCCTCGAGGGAGGGGAGAATGGCATGGTGCAAAGCGGTGACCTCTAGTTTCTTGACCGGCTCGGGCAGGTCGCGGCCCAGCGGAACCTGGTCCCAGTCGGCTTCGACGAGAAGTACCTTGCGGCCCCTGGCGCCGACGACACCGAGCACACACAAGGCCCCCGCTGCCTTTGCCAGTCGCTGCTTGAGAGCGGCAAACCCGGCCTCGTTCGCCGCAAACTCTGCTACCTTTGCCCAGCTCGCAATGAGATGGGTGAGCTGGCCAAGGGTGACAGCGCTTGCGCGCAAGACCCTGTGGGTAGGGAGGACCATCAGCCCCTCTTCGTCCATGTTGGCGAGAAACGCCATGATGTAGTCGGCAGGGCCGGCGCCTTCGGGATCTCGAGCCCTCCTTTCGTCCCTGTACTGGAGCGCGGTCTCGTATCGATGGTGGCCGTCAGCGATGAGTATCCGCTCATCGGAGAAAACCTCGACCAGGTGCGCGATCAGATCCCGATCCTCGATGCTCCAAAGGGTGTGCCTGCCGGAGTCGCCGAGGTCCACGGAAGCCAGCGGGCGCCCGTGGCTCTTTAGCTCCCGAAGCGCCAGTTGCGGCTTGGAAACGAGGCAGAAGATCGGACTCAAGTTGGCCTCGCACGCGCGCAGGAGCGCTAGCCTGTCCTTCTTCGGTGCACTGAACGTGCGCTCGTGGGGCTGGACCACCCCGCTACGGTATTCTTCGAGCCGAAGCGCCGCAATGCATCCCACCCGTTCGAACTCGCGCTCGCAGCAATTGAAGACGAGGCCCCCGGTCGGCGCCTCGAACCTCACGCTGTAAAGGTATAGCGCAGGCTGCGGATCGAGCCTAAGGACCCCTTCCCTGATCCAGGCTGCCAGGTACCTCGCGGATGAGGCGTAGCGATCGGCGTCCCGATTTAAAATGAGCCGAATGCAATTGTAAGGGCTTTGCTGATAGAGCCTTGCCTGCTCCGCCTGGTCGATTACATCGTACGGAGGAGCAACCAGCCGGGCGAGGGACCCCGCCTTACCCTCGTCGTAACGGAAAGCTCGAAACGGCTTGATTACCGCCACTCGGCCTACCTAGCCCGCAATTTCGGGCAGGACCTTCCTGATCGCTTCGACTGGGACCGCCCCCGCCCGAAGCAAACGTATTCTTCCCTCTTCTATGCTGACGACCGTGGATCCTCTGCCGCGGAGCACTCCGCCGTCGAGGTAGCCGTCGACCGCGCTCCCGAAATAGTTTATGGCGGTACCGAGATGTACGGGCGGCGGCATGGCGGCTGGGTTGGCGCTCGTCGCTACGATGGCAGTACCTAGGGTACGGCTCAGCCCGGCCGCGACCGGGTGCGAAGTGACCCGAACCCCAATCGTTCCCGTGCCGGCCGTTACCGCCACTGGCACGTGCTCGCGGGCCGGCACGACGAGGGTCAAGGGGCCGGGCCAGAAATGATCCGCCAGGATTGCAGCTGGGGGCGGAAGTTTGTCGCTTACGGTCTCCAACATTTCACGACTAGCGAGCAAAACGGGCAACGCCTTGCCCGGTTTGCGCCTTTTCATTTCGATTATCCGTTCCACGGCGGCCGACTCCAGCACCGCACCCAGGCCATAATAGGTCTCCGTGGGGTAGACAATCACCCCTCCTGCTGCGAGTCGCCGAGCGGCTTCGGCGACTCCTGCGAAGAGCACGGGCGGCATCAGGCGAGTTTTTGTTTGAGGGCCGCATCCTTGGCCCGAGTCTTGTTGGCCAGCTCCCGTTTCAAGCGCTCGAGCCGAGCCTGGATGCTGGCGTCAGTAACGGCGAGAATCATAGCCGCCAGGATGGCCGCATTGTCCGCCCCCCCTTTGCCGATCGACATGGTTGCTACTGGGACGCCTGCCGGCATCTGCGCCGTAGAAAGCAGCGCGTCGAGGCCGCCGAGCCCTCCCGCATCCAAGGGTACACCTATGACGGGCAGCGTGGTATTAGCTGCCAGAACGCCGGCGAGGTGAGCCGCCCCCCCGGCTCCGGCGATGATCACTCGAAAACCCCTATTGCGGGCCCCGCGCGCGAAGGAAACGGTCTCTGCCGGCGAGCGGTGAGCGGAGAGCACGCGCACCTCGTATTCCAAGCCTAGCTTCGTCAGGCGGCTCGCGGCCGTCTCCATGACGGGCCAGTCCGAGTCGCTTCCCATCACTATTGCCACTTTTGGCGCAGGTTTCTCCGGCAGCGATCCTCGCTCTTTCCCGCGCCGGCTCGGCCCAGCAGTGCTTCGCATCATTCCCTCTCGGCGGAGGCGGAAATAGCGCGTTGGCCGATATCGGTGCGAAAATGCATTCCCTTGAACTTGACGAGCCCCACGGCCCGGTATGCTTCCTCTATCGCTTCCCGAAAGCTTCGGCCGATGCCAGTCACGCCCAACACCCTTCCTCCATTTGTCAGCACTCGGTCGCCATCCTTCTTGGTGCCCGCGTGGAAGACCACGCCACCCTTCCACTCCGCCAGGTCCTCCAGGCCACTTATGACCCTGCCGCGCGCGTAGTCGCCCGGGTAGCCTTCCGATGCGAGGATCACGCAGACGCTGGCCCCGGAATCCCACTGCAGCGCGCACCCGGCGAGCCGTTCCTCCACCGTCGCTTCCAGGAGGTCGAACAGGTCGGAACGCAGTCGCGGAAGAATTGCCTGGCATTCGGGATCCCCGAAGCGCACGTTGAATTCCAGCACCTTGGGCCGGCCCTCGCAAATCATCAGACCCGCGTAAAGCACCCCCTTGTACTTGATTTTCTTCTTCTTCAAGCCCTGTGCGACCGGCAGCATGATCTCGTCCATTATTCGGGCGGTCAGTTCCGGTGATGCGATGGCTGCTGGAGAGTAGGCACCCATGCCGCCTGTGTTGGGACCTTGATCCGCATCGAACGCCCGCTTGTGATCTTGCGATGTCGCCAAAGGGACGACGCAACTGCCGTCGGTGACGGCCATGAAGGACAATTCCTCGCCCTCGAGAAACTCTTCCACCACGACCCGCCTGCCGGCGTCGCCGAAGCAGCGCGCTCGCATGATTTCATCGATAGCCTCGATGGCTTCGGCTTCCCGCTTGCAGATCACCACTCCCTTGCCGGCCGCCAGACCGTCGGCTTTGACGACGATCGGCGCTCCTACCTCGCGCACGTAAGTGGAGGCTTCGTCCGGATCGGTGAACACCCCGAAATAAGCCGTCGGGACGTTGTTTTGCCGGAGCAGCTCCTTGGCGAACGCCTTGCTCGCCTCGAGTTGCGCTGCCGCGCTCGTCGGGCCGAATATCTTCAGGCCATTCAATTCGAACTCGTCCACTATGCCCAGTGTAAGAGGAAGCTCCGGTCCTACTACCGTGAGCCCGATCTTTCGCTCCAGAGCGAAGCGCGTGAGCCCCTTCACGTCGTCGGCGGCCAGCGGCACGCACTCCGCCAGCTCGCCTATGCCTGCATTCCCAGGGGCGCAGTATATCTTACCCACCCGGGGACTTTGCGCGAGCTTCCACACCAGAGCGTGCTCCCTTCCACCACCGCCCACGACGAGGACGTCTTTCCTTTCCGGCGCCATCTCAGGCGTGACGAAAATGCCGCTCGCGGGTGAAGATCATGGCGATTCCATGTTCATTGGCGGCATCTATTACCTCTCGATCTCTTACGCTCCCACCTGGCTGCGCGACGGCGGTCGCCCCGGCTTCGGCGATCACGTCGATGCCATCCCGGAAGGGGAAAAAGGCATCCGAGGCGACGGCCGTCCCTTTGGTCTCGAGCTTGTTGTTGACGGCGCGCATGACGGCGAGCCGCGCGGCGTCGACCCTGCTCATCTGCCCCGCGCCCACTCCTACCACGTGATCGGGAGCCGCGAAAACTATCGCGTTCGACTTCACATGTTTGCAAACGCGCCACGCGAAGTCGAGCGCAGCCATCTCCATGGGCGTGGGCTTCCTTTCGGTCACGACCTCGCACTGGCTCGCGCTGCACGTGGCCAAATCCCGATCCTGAATGAGCACGCCGCCCACTACGCCCCGTATGTCCATTCCCGCATCGCGTCGCGCTGCGCACAGCGTGAAGAGATCCTGACCAGGCGGCAGGTCGAGCGAAAGCAGCCGAACATTCTTTAACCGCTTGTTGGACCGGTAGAGTTCGAGCGCTGCCGGCTCGAAGCTCGGGGCGATGACCACTTCCAGAAAGAGATCCTCCATGGCCTCGGCGGTCGCCCGATCCATCGGCCGGTTCAACCCGACGATGCCGCCGAAGATCGACACCGGATCGCACGCACGCGCCTTTTTGAAGGCGTCGGCCAGGCTCACATCCGAGATGGCTGCACCGCACGGATTGGTGTGCTTTATCGCGACGGCTGCCGTTTCTCTGAATTCCTTTACGAGCTCGAGCGCCGCGTTGGCGTCCATTATGTTGTTGAAAGAAAGCTCTTTGCCGTGGATTTGTCTCGCCGTGGCCACGCTAGGCTCTTCGATCTCAGCCGCTCGATAGAACGCCGCACGCTGGTGGGGGTTTTCTCCGTAGCGTAACGACTGCGATTTGGTGAAGCAGAAGTGAAGGGTCGGCCCGAAAGGAGTCTCCTCCAGGGCCTCCATGCGCCCGAGGTAGTCGGCGATCGCGCCATCGTAACGGGCGGTCAAGAGAAAGGCCTTGCGAGCGAGCCTCGCCGAGGTGTCCACCTGGATGGCGCCGCTGTTTTTCCTCAACTCCTCGATTATCGACGGATAGTCTTGTGGGTCCACCACGACCACGACATGGCGGTGGTTCTTGGCGGCTGCCCGCACCATAGTGGGGCCGCCTATGTCTATGTTCTCGATCGCCTCCTCTCGGGTGCATCCGTCCCGTACGACGCGCTCGAAGGGATAGAGGTTAACGACCACCAAATCAATGGGTGCGATGCCGTGTTGCCGTAACTGCTCTTGATGCGAGCTGTCGTCGCGGCGAGCGAGTATGCCCCCGTGGACGCGCGGGTGAAGCGTCTTTACTCTGCCGTCGAGGATTTCCGGAAAACCGGTGTACTGGCCGACCTGGACAACCTTCAGCCCCGCCGCAGACAGGAGTTTAGCCGTGCCGCCCGTCGAGAGTACCTCGATACCGTGGCGCAGCAGCGCCCCCGCCAACTCCTCGATTCCGGTTTTGTCGCTCACGCTTACTAGCGCCCGCGTTACCTTGATCGTATCCATGTCCCTTGCTCCCGAAAGCGTCTTCGCCGTGGCACCCGTCCCTCAAACGGACCCACCCAGCCAGTTGCGCTCCACACGTGGCACGCGCCGCCCGAGCCCCACGAGCATTTCGTAAGGAATCGTTCCCGCCCATTGTGCAACCTCTGATACGCTGAGAAAAGCTTCCCGCTGCCCGCCCCAGAGTACTGCTTCCTCCCCCACGGTTACCGGGTCGCAGTCGGTTACGTCGATCATCGTATGGTCCATGCAAACCCGGCCGACGACAGGCGCCCGCTTTCCGCGGATCAAAACCCACCCGCGATTCGAGAGGGCTCTTGGATAGCCGTCCGCGTAGCCGACCGCCAGCGTGGCGATAACGCTCTGCCTGGAAGTGACGAAGGTGGATCCGTATCCGACCGGTGTGCTGGGCGGCACGCGCCGCACCCTCGCGATTCGCGTGGTCAAGAGCATTGCTGGCAAGAGCTTCGCCGTGTCCGCCAACTGCGGCGACGGAGGAATTCCGTAGAGCATCAAGCCGGGTCGGACCATGTTGAAATGGGCCTCCGGTCTCGAAAGAACGGCTGCACTGTTCGCCGCGTGGATCCATTTAACGTTGGGTAGGACCTGGAAGACCGCTTCGAGAGCGTGGCGGAAGATCTCCAGTTGCTTCGCTGTAGCAGGCGTAACCACGCTTTCCGCGTCGCAGAAATGCGTCAGAACACCTTCGAGGCGCAGGCTCGGGTGCCTTTTGATAAGATGAGCCGCCTCCGCTGCTTCCTCTGGAGCGATTCCGAGACGGGTCATGCCGGTGTCGATCTTGAGATGCACCGCAGCGACCCGTCCGACTTCCTTGGCGCGCTGGGCGAGGGCTTCCACCAGGCGTAGGTCGGTCAAAACGGGCGTGAGGCCTTCCTGCAGGAGGCTCGCCAGCTCCTCCTCCCAAACTCCCCCCAGTACGAGGATGTCTCCCGCGATACCGGCGCGACGCAGCTCTATCCCCTCCTCGACTGTCGCGACGCCGAAGTGCCCCACGCCGCCGTTGGAAAGCGCCCGGGCGACTGTTCTTGCACCATGCCCGTACCCGTCAGCCTTGACGATGGCTAGCACCGAAACACCGCCGCCGACTAGTCTGCGCACCTCGGCCAAGTTGTTGGCCAGAGCCCGCACGTCAACTTGAGCCACTGTAGCGCTCACTGGACTGGAGCCATTCATCGACCGGAAACCAACGCGGAGAGGCACCGCTTAGCAAAACCGGCGCAGCTTGTAAAGGTCACATAAAGCCGTTATCGTTCAAGTGTGATCATCGTGATCAACGGGGAGGAACAAGAGGTCGAGCAGAGCCTTTCGCTCTCGCAGCTGCTTTCCCGCCTTGGATTGTCGCCGGGGCGGGTTGCGGTGGAGGTGAACCGGGAGGTGGTACCCCGCACGAGCTTCGATGAGCGGTTTCTGGGAGAGGGTGACAGCGTCGAAATCGTGCACTTCGTGGGGGGTGGAGTCTAGCTTGCTGGCCGCACCGGAATCGGTATCGGTGAATCAGCCGGGGAACACGTGACGGGCATGGACGACGAATTCGTTTTGGCCGGGAAATCGTACCGCTCTCGGCTGATTCTTGGAACCGGCAAGTATGCCGATTTCACGCAGACGAGGCTTGCAGTGGAAGCGAGTGGCGCCGAAATAGTGACGGTGGCCGTTCGCAGAGTGAACATAACGGATCGAACGCGCGAAAGCTTGCTCGATTACCTCGATCCAGCGCGCTACACGATTCTTCCAAACACCGCTGGCTGTTACACGGCTGAGGAAGCGGTGCGCACGGCTAGGTTGGCCAGAGAGGCGGGAGCGGGAAAGCTCGTGAAACTCGAGGTGATCGGCGACGAGCGTACGTTGTTTCCCGATGTTCCCGCGACCATCGAAGCGGCTCGCATCCTCGTAAGTGAAGGGTTCGACGTGATGCCTTACATCAACGATGATCCGGTGGCCTGCAAACGGCTGGCCGACCTCGGCTGCGTAGCCGTTATGCCTCTTGCCGCGCCCATCGGCTCCGGCTTGGGCGTGCGCAACCCCTTCAACATCAGGATCATCGTGGAGCAGAGCGACGTGCCCGTCATCGTCGATGCCGGGGTGGGTACGGCTTCGGATGCCGCCAGGGCACTGGAGCTCGGGTGCGACGCCGTTCTTATGAACACCGCTGTGGCGGGTGCGAAGGACCCGATACTGATGGCCCAGGCAATGAGGGAGGCCGTCTCAGCGGGACGCAAAGCCTTTCTCGCCGGACGGATCGAGCCCAAGCTCTACGCAACCGCCTCGAGTCCGCTTACCGGTCTGATCGGCTGATTCGCGAGTTGCCGCCGGTAGAAGATGCCCGCCCATGAGCTTGGGCTTCAAGATATGTCTGATCACTGACAGGCGCCTGCCGAGCGGCGCGTCGCTTGAAACCGCTATCGAGAAGGCGCTGGCGGCAGGCGTGGATGCGGTGCAGCTTCGCGAGAAGGATCTAGAAGGCTTGGAGCTTTACGAACTGGCCCGGCGAATCCGCGCTATGACGGCCTGCTACGGGGCCCGTTTTTTCGTGAACGATCGCATCGATGTCGCCTTGGCCAGCGGTGCCGACGGGGTCCAGCTTCCCGCTGCTTCCTTTCCTCCGGCCACGGCCAAACGGCTTCTTCCGGCTGGCCGGCTCGTCGGAGCTTCGGTTCACAGCTTGGCGCAAGCCGAATGGGCGATGCGCTCGGGAGCGGACTTCGTCGTCTTCGGGCCCATTTTCGATACGCCATCGAAGCGCATGTACGGTCCTCCCCAGGGCGTCGAGCGCCTGCGCGAGCTGGCGCGGGCGCTCGGTCCGAAGGTGGTTGCGGTCGGCGGTATAAGACCGGATAACGCACGCCGGGTAATCGATGCAGGCGCGGTGGCTGTGGCCTGCATATCCACGATCCTGGGCGTACGCGATCCCGAGACCGCCGCCCGCCAGCTCAAGGCGGCTCTGTCTTGAATGGGGGCTTCGAAAGATAGCCGAGTCCGTGGTATCTAGAATTGCGGAGAGGAGAAGCGCATGAAATCGACCGCTTTGGCGATCTCGGTACTCGTTTGCCTTGGGTCCTCTTCTGCCTCGGCCCAGTGGAGCGGAAGCAAAGAGCTCAAGGAGATACTGCTTCGGATGCAGGACATGGAAAGCTGCGAGGTACCTCTCAAGGCCCAGGTAGTCCTCGATTTTCGCTCGCCTAAAGAAAAATTCAGGGGGGAAGGCTTCCTGCTGCGGCAGCCTGGACCCCGCGGTCGGTGGTATCTGGAGCTTGACGATCCGCCGTTTAGAGCCATCGTGGACGATTTCGAGAATCGTAGTTTTTGGCTGGCTTCGGGGCAAGGGGCCCCTGAACGGGGAGACCTGAGCGTGCGGGTCGGGCGCTCCGACCTCATCCTTGCCGATCTTGGCAGGTTCGCGCCGGATCAGTTCAAGGAGCCTAGAATCTTGGACGAAAATTTGGACGAGATTCAAGTCGGTGTGTATCCAATACTGGAGCGGCCATATGTCTACAGGGTTTATACGATCGATAAGAAGCGCAACGTTGCCGTCAAAATTCAGTACTTCGCCGGGCAGTTGAACAACCTGGCCAAGGTGCGGCTCGACTCCGGCCACGTGCGGGTGTACGGGAAGTGGCTGCCGGGGACGATTTCGGTCAAGGATTTTTCACAGGCCTCGGAAACCACGCTAACCCTTGCCTGGGGGGTCGAAGAGGGGCTGGAGAGGGAGATCTTCGAGCCGCAGAGCCTCGCCCGGCCCTCGCCTTTGCGTGCCAAACCGACCGGGGAAAAGGCGGCGCAGTAGACGAAGCGGCAGTGGAGTCGCTCGTTGCAAGTGCCAGGTGCTTTTCCGCCCCCAACGCTTGCCTGGCGGAGGGGAACGACTCGAGGCCGCGGCTGACGAGGGGGAGCGGGTCGCGAAGCGCAAGTCGCGAGGGCTCGCAACGCAACCCCCCGGCCGCGACCGTGCGCGCTCTCGGGCGAGGGTTGGGCCGTGGCGGGTAGGCGGCGGTCCTCGCGACCGAGGGGTGGGGTCGAAGGAGGCGGGAAAACCGCGTGGCGCTGGTTGGCTCGGCTGCTCGGAATGCTTGCCGCAGCGGTGGTCGGGCTGTGGTTCCTTCTACCAGATGTCGCGAGGCTCAACCAATCGGACACGGGCCTGGTGGTCGAGGTGTCCCGGGGAGGCGGCGAGCCGGAACAATTTCCCGTGGGGGAGCGCAACGAGCTGTGGGTGAGGCTCGGAGATCTCTCGCCGGAGTGCACGGAGAGGTTGATCGCTACGGGCGGCGGCGCCTGTTCCTCTTTCTGGGGCTCTCTTCTCCTCGGTATTTCAGGCTTCGTTCTCGGCCAAGGCGGGCCGCAGAGATGCTCGGGGGAGAGGATGGCGACGGAGCTGGTCGAGTTCTTGTATCCCTGGACCCGCGGCGGCGGAGTGCGGGGCCTGGTGCGAGAAATGATTGCCCTTAAGTTGGGTTCGAGCCTTAGCCGGCGGCGGCTGCTCGAACTCTATCTCAACACGGCCCGGTTTGGGGCCGCACTGTACGGTGTGGGGGAGGCCGCCCGGGGGTACTATCGAACGGATCCGAAGTTCCTCTCCGCCGACCAATGCGAGGCCCTGAGCCGCGAACTCGGGCGGATGCGCGCTGCTCGATAGCGGCAGCTTTGCCGTGCCTCGAGTTTAGAGATCCCGAAGTGGGGGCAGGCACTCCACGAACAGGCGATGCCAGTTTCGAGTCGTTCCGAATTGTTGGAGATAGGCTTCGAGACCTACGAGGGCGCGCACCAAAAACACCCTGTGCCCAGGGATTTTGAAGATGCGGTTCTCGAATCCGATCGAGGCGACTTCCAGGGCCTTGTCGAGGGACCGGAAGTCGCGAGGGTTGTATACCCTGTCCTCCAGAACGGGCTCGAAGATTATCTCCATGATGCGAGCCATCGGAGCCGGGTCGTCGTCGGGGTCGAGATACCCGAGCTTGAGGAAACACTCCGCCATGAGTTGGCGGTCTCGCTCGAGGATCGCGTAGGCTAGCTTCACGTAGTGCCTGCGAATCTCCTCGGGAAAGACACGAATGCTGCCGTAGTCGAGGAGGCAGAGGTGTGGATGGTACGTGACTAGATAGTTGCCCGGATGCGGGTCCGTGTGGAGGATACCGAAGTCGAATATTTGCCGCCAAACCAGCCGGTATAGCTTGACCGCGATCCAGTCCTTGAGCTCTTGGTCCACCCCCGGAGCCATGATTTCCTTGAAGCTGTAACCATCCAGATAGCCCATGGTCAGAACGCGCCTGGACGAATAGTCGGGGTAAACATCCGGCACCTCGACCTCTTCATCGTCCGCCAAAAGCTTTTGGAAGAGCGCGATGTTGTTGGCTTCGTTTATGTAGTCTATCTCCTCGTGGAGCCGCTCCTCGAGCTCGCGGTAGAGCTCCGCCGCATCGACCTTTTGCCGCAGTAGATCCCGCCCGATCAAGGAGAGGGCGTGCAGCAGCGCCCGCAGGTTCTTGAGATCCTGATCGACGGTCTCCTCCACCCCAGGATATTGTACCTTTACCACTACCGGACGGCCGTCCTTCAACACGGCTTTGTGCACCTGGCCGAGCGAGGCGGCGGCGAAAGCCTGGGGCTCGAAACTTCTAAAGAGCGACTCGGGATCGGAACCCAGCTCGCGAGAGATTTGCTGCCTGATGAGCTTGTAGTTCATCGGGGGCATCGAGGACTGCACGGCGGAAAGGACCTCGATGGCCTCCGAGGGGAACAAGTCGGCGCGCATGCTGAGCATCTGAATCAGCTTGAGAAACGCCCCTTTTAGTTCCTTGGATCGGTTCACTATTTTCATCGCGTTTCGGATGTGCGTATCTAGCAGAGCTTGTTGCGTGCGATCCTTCGTTTGGAAGGGGCGCTTTAACGTTTGCCACAGATAGCTACCGCCCACCGAGGTCGTGAGCGCGCCGACTTTCATCACGCGCTTGGCGCGTCCGGTGGTTATGCCACCTTCTTTCGACATACGATGGCGCGTTTCAAATATGATTTATCGCGCTCGCCGCGATGCCCGCGCCGAATCCATTGTCGATGTTGACCACCGTGACCCCTGCGGCGCAACTGTTGAGCATCGCCAAGAGCGCGGCTAGGCCGCCGAAGCTACTACCGTAACCGATGCTGGTCGGTACGGCTATCACCGGGGCTTTCACCATACCGGCGACGACGCTGGGTAGCGCCCCCTCCATGCCGGCCACCACAATCAGGACACGAGCGGAAAATATCACGTGGCGATTGCCCAGCAAGCGGTGCAGGCCGGCCACGCCGACGTCGTAAAGCCTCTTCACCTCGTTGCCTAGCATGGTAGCAGTCACCGCGGCTTCCTCGGCGACGGCGTAGTCGGAGGTTCCGGCGCTCAGGACCAAAATGGTGCCCTTGCCGTCGATCTCGGGGGGCGTGACGATCTTGGTAGCCAGGCGGGCATCGCGGTCGTACGAAACCCCAGGAACGCGATCCGCGACCGCGCGAGCCTTTTCCTCGTCGATCCTGGTTATCAACAAGTTGTGGCCGCCCGCCACCAGGCGCTCGGCCACCTCGACGATCTGCGAGGCCGACTTGCCGGGGGCGAACACGACCTCCGGCGCGCCCGTTCGAAGCGCGCGGTGGTGATCGACCTTGGCAAAGCCGAGGTCCTCGTAGGGCAGTGCCCTTAGCTCTTCGAGGGCCGTGTCGGTGTCCGTCTTGCCGCTGCGGACACGTTCGAGAAGGGCGCGCAGTGACTCCCGATTCATACTCACGCGTTCAAACGGACCAGCACCTGCTTCACGCGCCGAGCATCGGCGTCGGCAACCTGAAGGGAGACTCGGCCGAGGTCGATCCGTTCCCCTTTCTTGGGGATCCGGCCCAGTCGGGTGATGATAAGCCCGCCGATCGTTTCGTAATCACCGGTGGGTAGTCCCCATCCGAATCGCTCGTTCAGATGAATCACCTCGGTCTTGGCCTCTACCCGAAACAGGCGCTCGCTCAGCCGCTCGCACGGCTCCTCCCGCACATCGTACTCATCTTCGATTTCTCCGACAATCTCCTCCAACAAATCCTCCACCGTTACTATACCTACGGCGCCTCCGTGCTCGTCCACCACGACGGCCATGTTGATCCCGAGCTTCTGAAGCTGCGAAAGAAGATCGCGGGCCCGCTTGGTTTGCGGTACGTAAAGCGGCGGGCGCATTATCTTCGATACGGGCTGGTCCAGGTGTTCCTGCGCCAAGAGGTCGAAGGCGTGGATGATGCCCACTATGTTGAACATTCTCTCGTGATAAACCGGTAGCCGCGAGAAGGCCTGGGTGTGGACTATGTCGATCGCCACGGACAGCGGGGCATCGTCGCGCACGGCGAATATCATGGATAGAGGCACCATGACCTCGCCAACCGACGTGGCGGCGAAATTCAGAAGCCTTCGTACCACGTGCCGCTCCGACATCGATGCCTCCTCGATCTCGCCGCGGTGAAGCAGGGTGCGCAGCCCCTCAGCCAGAGTCAGGGCCGGAAGGGCCGAGCGGCCGCTGCGCGCCAGTCGCAAGGCGACACGCTGAAGCGGCAGGAAGGGCGTTACAGCGGCGGCCACCGAGGATGCCAGCCGGTGCCTGCCGCCCGAGGCAGGATGAGTCAAGTCGGCGGAGGCAAGAGTCCGGGGAAGGAGATCGGTCACCAACGTGAGCGCCGGGGCGCACAGGATGAGGACAAGACCCGCAGCCAGTATCCTGGTTGGCAGCAAATCTTGCCCGCCGGGAGTCCCAAAGGCCATAGCCGCGAGCCCGAAGGCCAAAAGCGCAAGGCAAGCTGCGGCCGTATCGAAGGCGAAGGACGGCATGTCGGTCGTGTGCCGCCCTTGTCCCTGGTGAACCAGGACGGCTCGCAGACAAAGCAGGAATAGCACTAGGAGGAAACCAAAGGCCATACCTCCACCTTGACTCGCTCGATTGCGTGGTCCTGTACCTCCTCCACGGTGAGAGAAAAGCCGTCCATGCGCAGCGTCTCGCCTGGTCGAGGCAGATGCCCGAGGCGGCTTACGATCAGGCCCCCGACCGTATTTTCGTGCGCCCCCTGCGCCACGGGCAAATTCAGCTTGGTCTCCAAGTCGATCAGCGGCAGGCGTCCGCTCACTCGGTAAACCCCGGGGGCCTGACGTTCGACATGTTCCTCTGGCTCGTCGAATTCATCGTGAATTTCGCCGAAGAGTTCCTCGAGTAGGTCTTCCATGGTAACGACGCCGGCCATCCCTCCGTACTCGTCGACCACGACAGCCATGTGGACTCGTGCTTTGCGAAACTCACGAAACAACTCGCCAGCCGTTTTGGTAACTGGCACGAAGTAAGGTTTTCTCAGCAGCCCCTCCAGCTCGCCCTTCCCGAAGGTCCGGCCGATGAGGTCTTTCACATACAGGATACCGGCTATATTCTCCCGCTCGCCCCGGTAAACTGGAATACGAGAGAAGCGCGACCGCAGGACCTCCCGACGAAGTTCCTCCGGGCCGATGTCGAGGGGCAGAGCAAAGACATCTACGCGGGGGGTCATGATCCTGGCCACCTGAAGGTCGTTGAAAGTAATGAGCTTGGATAGCAATGTCCTTTCCGGGCCCTGGAGATCTTCGAACGCTTCGCGGGCGGTGAGCGTGGCGATCTCGTCGTGCGCGAGAATGCTCTCAGCGGGCGCAGCCTCCCGGCGCAAGATGAAGTAGACGGTGCGACCGACCTGCGCGACGTAGTTCGCCACCCGTCCCATGAGGCCGACACAAGGGGCGACGATGGGCTGTAACAGCTTAGCCGCGCCCTCGTTCTTTCTCGCGGCTACGACTGCAGCCCATGGGAGCGCCACGGCCGAGGCCGCGCAGGCGAGGGCGAGAAACAGCAGTCCTCCGATGACACCCCACACTTGCAGGCCTGCCAAGACCGCGCCACTGGCGCAGGCAACCATCGCACACTCCCGGCCGATCGCGAAGCTCACGGCCACGTTTCGAGGACGATCGTGGAGCGCGGCGAGGAGCGCCACCGACCGCCGCGCCTGGTCGAGCTGACCGGCGGAGTCACTTGCGGCCACGAGTGCCGCCTCGAGGCTCGCCAGAACGAGCAGGGCCACCCATCCTCCGAAAAAGAGAACTGCGCCGGTCAAGCCGGCCTGTGCGTGCAAAAGCGCCATCACTCCCGGCTCAGGTGATCGAAACCCAAATTTCCCTCAGCAAGTCGACACCGCCCTGAGCCCTCCGCCAATTCGAGCCCCTTTCGCCGCTCGAGCCTTCCGATTTGAGTGACCCGGCACCCCGCATCTCTAGCCATGGCCAAGACTTCTGGCAGCATCCTGGGGGGCGTAGAGAACAAAAGCTCGTAGTCCTCGCCGCCTCTCAATGCGTAATCTACGGCCCCTGCGCCGAAGGCACGCCGCAAGGCTCGGGAGATGGGGAGCTTTGCGGTTTCGATTACCGCGCCGACACCGCTCCCCCGGCATATATGCCCGAGATCCTGCAGGAGCCCATCGCTCACGTCGATCATGCTCCGGGCCGCTCCGCACCTCGCTAGCGCTTGGGCCAGCTTGGAGCGGTTAGGTGGGCGGAGCCAGCGTTCTACCAGCGTCTTCTCCCACGGGCGAGTGAGTTTTCTTCGCGAGTGGCGGCGCAGCAGAGCGAGCCCGCCGGCCGCGTCCCCTAGGGTTCCCGACACAAGCAACACATCGCCCGCACGCCCCTGATCCCGCTGGACGGGTCGGTAGGGCGAGATCCCCAGGAGGAATACCGTGAGCCCCAGTGTTGCGGAGGCGGCCAGATTTCCTCCGACGAGGTCGGTTCGCTCGGTTCGACATGCTGCGCGGAACCCTTCGAGGATCGACCGAAGATAGCTTTGGTGTGTGCCGCGCGGCACTTCCAAACTCAGGAGGGCGACTCGCGGGGTCGCCCCCATGGCGGTGAGGTCGCTCGCGCTCACCCGAAACGCCCGCAGCCCTAGCTCCGCCCCGGATATCCACCGTCTCTGGAAATGGGTGCCTTCTACCAGGCAGTCGGTCGTGAGATAGGTTCTTTTGCTTCCTAGCTCGACCAGCGCGCAGTCGTCACCTATTCCCACCAGGACGCGACCCCTCGGTGGCCGCCGCTTGAGCCACTTAGCTACCCATCGGAGGAACTCGAACTCACCGGGAGGCGATGCTCGCGTGGACCGTCCTCGACTCACCAGTTAGCTGCCCAGTCAGAACCCACCCGTCCGGCGGCGGTAAGGGGACACCGGGGGTCGCGGTCGCCTGGTGATTTGCCTGGTGCGGTCCTCCTTTGACCCGGGCGGCTCAGCCGAACATCTCCTTCATTTTGTCGAAAAAACTCTTGGAGGCGGGGCTCACCTCTTCCCCCCCGATCCGCGCAAACTCCTCGAGAAGCTCGCGCTGCCGCGGAGTCAGCTTGCGGGGAGTTTCCACCACTATTTTGAGCAGGTGATCGCCTCTGCCGTAGCCTCGCACATCGGGCACGCCCTTGCCTTTGAGGCGCAGCGTAGCGCCGGATTGGGTTCCCGGTTTTATGGACACCTTTACCTTGCCGTCCAGCGTCGGGACCTCTATCTCCGCGCCGAGGGCGGCCTGGGTGAAGCTTATCGGCGTCTCGCAAACGACGTCATTGCCCTGTCGCGAGAAAAATGGATGGGGGCGGACATTTATAACCACGTAGAGGTCGCCGGGAGGTCCCCCGTTTATTCCGCTTTCCCCCTCCCCGCGTAACTTGAGCCGCGACCCAGTATCCACGCCGGGCGGAATCCTGACGTTTATCGTCCTGGTTCTGCGTACATAGCCCTGGCCGCGGCAAGCACTGCAGGGGGATGTGATGATGGTGCCTGCCCCGTTGCACTGGCCGCAGGTCTTGGCGATGCTGAAGAAGCCTTGCTGGAACCTCACCTGGCCCGAGCCCCTGCAGGCCGAACAAACCTCGGCGCGAGTGCCCGGAGCCGTTCGGCTCCCTTGGCAGGTGTCGCAACTGACCGTTCGCGGGACCTTGATTTTTTTCTCGGTACCGAAGGCGGCTTCATCGAACGAGACCTCGAGGTCGTAGCGCAAGTCGTCGCCACGCTGCCCGCGTCGCCGCTGGCCGGAGCGCCGGGTGCCGAAAAAATCACCGAAGAGGTCGGAGAAGATGTCCTCGAAGCTCGAGGAGAAATCGAAGCCGCCGAAGCCTCCACCCTGGTCGAAGGCGGCGTGGCCGAACCTGTCGTATTTCGAGCGGCGCTCCGGATCGGACAGCACCTGGTACGCCTCGGAGGCTTCCTTGAAGCGCTCCTCGGCGGTTCGGTCCCCCGGATTTCTGTCGGGATGATACTTGAGCGCGAGCCTGCGGTAAGCCTTTTTTATCTCTTCCTCGGAGGCATCTCGCGAGACGCCAAGTACCTCGTAGTAGTCTCTCTTTCCGTCAGCCATCGTACGTGAGGGCCGGCCCTCTCGGAATTCGCCTGAACATGCGCTCGTTACGGGCCCCTTACCTTTCTATAACGTAAGGGAGCTGTGAAAAAGGGCCAATCAACCCATCCGTTCCTCGCATAAACGCGAGGCCCCCATCTGACTACGCCAGAAGGGGGCCTCGCCAGCTCATTTTGCGACCGGGCCTGCCCTTTACTCCTTTACCTCCTCGAAGTCCGCGTCCACGACATCCTCCCCTTTGCCGGAGCCCTCTCGTTCCGCCGCCGCTCCGTCCCCCTTTTGGGCACCGGAACTTTGGGCACCCGCTTGCCTCGAGGCCTTCGCGTACATCGCCTCCGCGAATTTGTGGGTCGCCTGGTTCAGTTGTTCGTGTGCCTTCCGTATGGTTGCCAGGTCCCCGGATTCCAGCGCTTTTTTCGCCTCCGCCAGCGCCGATTCGATCCTGCTCTTCACATCGCTCGACGCTTCGTCCCCGTGCTCCTTCAGGAGTTTCTCGGTTTCATAAACCGCACCGTCGAGCTGATTTCGCGCCTCCACTTGCTCGCGCTTTCGCCGGTCCTCCTCGGCATGCATCTCAGCCTCTTTTATCATCCGCTTGATTTCCTCTTCGGGGATGCCGCTCGAGGCGGTAATGCGGATCGACTGCTCCTTCCCGGTGCCCAAATCCTTGGCGCTTACGTGCACTATGCCGTTGGCGTCGATGTCGAAGGTCACCTCGATTTGCGGGATTCCCCGCGGCGCCGGCGGAATGCCGATCAGGTCGAACTGACCGAGAAGCTTGTTGTCCGCCGCCATCTCCCGCTCGCCCTGGAACACCCTTATCGTAACCGCGCTCTGGTTGTCCTGGGCGGTAGAGAAAATCTGGCTCTTCCTCGTGGGAATAGTGGTGTTCTTTTCAATGAGCTTGGTGAATACCCCGCCCAAGGTTTCTATGCCAAGCGAGAGAGGCGTGACATCGAGAAGCAGGACATCCTTCACTTCCCCCTTGAGAACCGCCGCCTGGACCGCCGCTCCGACCGCCACGACCTCGTCCGGGTTCACCCCTTTGTGGGGCTCCCTCCCGAACAGCTTCTTCACCCTGGCCTGCACAGCGGGCATGCGCGTCATCCCGCCGACCAGCACCACCTCGTCGATCTCCCGGGGCGAAAGGCCGGCATCCTTGAGCGCCGTGAGGCACGGCCCCTCCAGCCGATCGAGGAGGTCCGCGCATAGCGCTTCCAGCTTGGAGCGGCTGAGCTTCATGTTCAAGTGCTTCGGCCCCGACTGATCCGCGGTGATGAACGGGAGGTTGATGTCGGTCTCCATAGAAGTGGATAGTTCGCATTTCGCCTTTTCGGCTGCTTCCTTCAGGCGCTGCAGCGCCATTCTGTCCTGACGCAAGTCGATGCCCTGGTCCTTACGGAACTCGTCGGCCAGGTAGTCGATCACCCGCTGGTCGAAGTCCTCGCCTCCAAGGAATGTATCCCCGTTGGTCGATTTCACCTCGAACACGCCCTCGCCGATCTCCAGGATCGAGATGTCGAAAGTTCCCCCTCCCAAGTCGAAAACTGCGATCTTTTGGTCTTTCTTCTTGTCTAGCCCGTATGCCAAGGATGCCGCGGTCGGTTCGTTAATGATGCGCAACACGTTTAGGCCCGCGATCCTTCCTGCGTCTTTGGTTGCCTGCCGTTGGCCGTCGTTAAAGTATGCGGGCACGGTTATGACCGCCTCGGTCACCTTTTCGCCCAGATAGTCTTCGGCCGTTTGCTTCATCTTCTGCAGCACGAACGCGGATATCTCGGCCGGGCTGTAGTTCTTACCTCGAATTTGAACGACGGCCTCTCCACCGGGGCCCTTGACGATCCGGTAGGGCAGCACCTTCATCGCCTTCTTGACCTCCGGGTCGTCGAAGCGTCGTCCGATCAACCGCTTGATCGCGAAGATCGTATTCTCGGGGTTGGTGATCGCCTGACGCCGCGCGATTTGCCCCACCAACCGCTCGCCGCTGTCGGTGAAGGCCACCACGGACGGAGTGATCCTGCTCCCCTCGGCGTTGGTGATTACCACAGGGTCACCGGCTTCCATCACCGCCACGCACGAGTTCGTCGTCCCTAAATCTATCCCGATTACTTTTGCCATCGGCGCAACTCCTCGCTACATAAAACTGTTTTACAGGGCGCTATTTCGGTGCCAGGTGCTTAAGCACTAACCATCCCGCTCCGGCTTTTCAACCTCTTCGTCGTCGGAATCTTCTTTTTTTTTCGTGTCTTCTGGCACTTTTGCGACGGCCACAGCGGCGGGCCTAAGGAGTCTATCGTGGAACGTGTACCCTTTGCGGTACTCTTCCACGATCCGGTTCGGCTCCTCCCTCTCGCACTCGACCTGGGAGATCGCCTCGTGCAGCGCCGGATCGAAGAGTTCTCCTTTGGTCCTAAGCTGCTTTACGCCGTGCCGCTCGAGCGCATCCAGGAGAGACTTGAGAATAAGAGCCAGGCCTTCAGCGACAGACTGTCCGTTGCCTCCACGCTCGACGTGTTCGATTGCCCGCTCCAAGTTGTCGATCACCGGCAAGAGGTCCCTCAACAGGTTCTCACTCGCGTACTTGAGGGATTCGGCTCTCTCTCTTAGCGAGCGTCGTTTGAAGTTTTCCAGTTCCGCTCGCTCCCTTAGGAATCGGTCGTAGTTGGCCTTTGCCTCCCGCTCCTTCTCCTCGACGGCTGCCGCCAGGCGCTCTATCTCCGCCGCCAGCGCTTCGGTGCCGGCCGCTGGGGGAGAAGACTTGGGCGAGACCTGTTCAGGACTCTCAGGCGACTCGGGCGCCCCCTGCTCCACGGGTTGAGGGGCGCTTGCAGGCGGGGCTGGCTGGTACTCGGCCGCGTTATCTTGCGCATGACGGTTCGGGGAGTCCTCTTTTTTCATATCAGCCGATCATATAGAGCCAGCAGGGCACGCGATCAACGCGCAAGCCGCTCTTTTATCATGGCACGCAACCGAAGAAGGGACTTTAGTCGTCGCCGGTTCACAATGTCAACGGGGAAGATAACCACGAACCGACCAGACACCAGGCCCACGAGCGCTTCGGGAGCGGAGCATCGCTTTTTTTGCCGCGTCGGTCTAACCTTGAAGCGTGGCAAAAGGGATGGCTCGTCCCTCGGAACATGAGACCCTCGCAGTGGTCCTGCGAGGCCGGGACTACTCCGAATCGGACAAGCTGGTCGTGTTTCTCACCAGCGACTTTGGCAAGATCGCCGGGATCGCCAAGGGAGCGAAACGGTCCCGGCGGCGATTTGTCAACACCTTGGAGCCATTCTCTCACGTTCGCCTGCGTTTTCGCCAATCTCGGGCAACCGACCTGGCCTTTATCCTGGCCTGCGATCTGGTGGAAAGCTTCAAGAACCTGCTCACGGATTTTGCCCGCTATGCGCACGCGGCCTATGCTGTCGAGCTGGTGGATCGGGTTACGCAGGGGCGCGAGAGCACGGCCGAGACTTACAGGACGCTGCACCACTTGCTCGATCGCATAAACCGGGGGTCGATCGGAACCGGCCTCCTTCGGGCCTTCGAATTGGATGTTTTGCACCAAACTGGCTATCTGCCCAGGTTGGACAGTTGTCAGGGTTGCGGTAGTGATCTCACGATCGAGGCAAACGCGTGGTTCGTCCCCGGTGAGGGGGGCCTTCGCTGTGGGCGCTGCCGCCGAGGGGCCGGGGGATTTTTCGTTTCTCGCGAGGCGCTCGCGTTTTTGCTCGCCGTGGAAAGACGAGGCCTTGGCGGAGTTGCTGTGGAAGGACTTTCCCTTCCCCTGCCTGTGGCTCGGGAGGCCCGGGTGGTGACAAGGGGCCTGCTCGGGGCTACCCTCGGCGGTCCGCTCACGTCCGACCGGCTTCTCGCGGAGCTTGACGCTAAGAGCCAATGAGGAGCGCGCGGCCGAGGCAAGCAGCCGCCTAGGAACACGAAAGCCGCGGGTCGCGGGACCGGCTGGAGGTGGGTGCTGTGGGCAGATTTTGCGTTTGACCCAGGCGGGCAGGCATCTAAAATTGTTGGGATATGCCGGCCGTCGTTACGATGGAGAAGCTTACTAGCCTTTGCAAACGGCGAGGCTTCGTCTACCAGTCGAGCGAGGTATACGGGGGGCTCGAAAGCTGTTGGGACTACGGACCCCTTGGGGTCGAACTCAAGCGCAACATAACCGAGGCGTGGTGGCGGGACAACATCACGCTGCGCGAGGACATGGTGGGGATCGACTCGTCGATTCTCATGCATCCGCGAGTGTGGGAGGCGTCGGGTCATCTGAGCGGCTTTACCGATCCGCTTGTGGACTGTAAGAAGTGCAAGGCGCGGTTTCGTGCGGACAAACTCGAGGAAGCGCGTTGTCCGGAGAAGCCTTCGAAGAGTCCCCTCGAATGCGGAGCCGAGCTCACCGAAGCCAGGCAATTCAACCTGATGTTCAAGACCTTCATGGGGCCGGTGGAGGACCAAGCATCGGTGGTTTACCTGCGCCCCGAGACCGCCCAGGGAATATTTGTGAACTTCCTGAACGTCATGAAGGCGGCACGCCTCAAGATTCCCTTCGGGATCGGGCAGATCGGCAAGTCTTTTCGCAACGAGATAACGCCCGGCAACTTTCTGTTTCGCACCCGGGAGTTCGAGCAGATGGAGATCGAGTTTTTCGTCAAGCCGGGGGAAGACGAGGTCTGGCACGAGCGTTGGAAAGAGGAACGCCTTCAGTGGTACGTGCGCTACGGTATAAGGCGCGAGCACCTGCGCTTGCGCGAGCACGGGAAGGAGGAGCTTGCGCACTACGCCAAAGCCTGTGCCGATATAGAATACCAGTTCCCCTTCGGTTGGTCCGAGCTGGAGGGTATCGCCAATCGGACGGACTTCGATCTCAGGCGGCACAAGGAGATGAGCGGCAAGGATCTGAGCTATTTCGACGAGGATACCCGCGAGCGTTTCGTACCCTATGTTATCGAGCCATCGGCCGGAGTGGGGAGGCCTCTCCTGGCGTTTCTGGCGGATGCCTACGACGAGGACCAGGTCGAGGGGGAAACGCGGGTGGTGCTGCGGTTGCACCCGAAGCTTGCCCCGATCAAAGTCGCCGTCTTTCCGCTCATGCGCAAACTCGGCCAGCCCGAAAAGGCGGCGGAGGTGCGCGACTTGCTCAAGCGGCACTTCACCGTCGCCTACGACCAGGCGGGCTCGATAGGCCGCAGGTATCGTAGGCAGGACGAGGTCGGCACGCCATTTGGGGTTACGATCGATCACCAGACGCTCGAGGATTCCACGGTTACTCTGCGCGAGCGGGATACCACCCAACAGATCAGGTTGCCGATAGATCTGCTGGTCGATGAATTGAATCGGCGCTTGGATGCGGCGTGAGCCCGCTGGCGCAGTAGATTACGAGGGCAGGAGGCTTGGCAATGGCGGTTGCGCGAAAAGCGGTCGAGAAAGGGAGGAGCACGCGAGCGCGAACAGGCGGGAAGATGGTTTACTTTTTCGGGGGCGGGAAAGCCGAGGGGAAGGCCGGTATGCGGGCTCTGCTCGGCGGAAAAGGGGCGAACCTAGCGGAAATGGCCAATCTGGGTCTGCCCGTGCCTCCCGGGTTTACCATTTCGACGGCGGTTTGTACCTACTTTTACAATAATGGGCGTAGATACCCGGCTCGGCTGAAAAGCGAAGTAAACCGCAATTTGGCGCGCATCGAGAAGCTCATGGGGCGGCGTTTCGGCGATAGGGAGGCACCGCTTCTCGTGTCCGTCCGTTCCGGGGCGCGTGCTTCGATGCCGGGGATGATGGATACCGTCCTCAACATCGGGCTCAACGATGATACCGTTACGGGGCTGGCGAAGACTTCCGGTAACGAGCGCTTCGCCTGGGATTCCTATCGCCGGCTCGTGCACATGTACGGCGACGTGGTGCTCGGGTTGAAACCGGACAAGAAGGAGGACGACCCCTTCGAGCAACTGCTCGAGGCGAAGAAGAAACGCTGCGGCGTCGCACAGGATACGGATCTTTCCGCGGGCGATCTGCGCGACCTCGTGGAGGAGTTCAAGAACCTGATTCGCCAGAGGCTGGGAGTGGAGTTCCCGATGGATCCCGAGGAGCAACTTTGGGGGGCGATCGGAGCGGTGTTCGGCTCCTGGGAAAACCCACGCGCGATTGCGTACCGGAAGCTCTACGGCATCCCCTCGGATTGGGGGACGGCCGTCAACGTGCAGGCTATGGTTTTTGGGAACCTGGGAGAGGACTGTGCCACTGGGGTAGCATTTACCCGCGACCCGGCGAGCGGCGAGAAGGTTTTCTACGGCGAGTTTCTGAGAAACGCCCAAGGGGAGGACGTGGTGGCGGGTATCAGAACCCCCCAGGCATTGAGCCTCGCGGCGTCTCGCCAGTGGGCAAAGCGCGCGGGCGTGGGAGAAGCCGAACGCCGCGAGAGGTACGCTTCGCTGGAGGAATTGATGCCGCGGTGCTTCAAGGAGCTCGAAAGGATAGCCAGAAAGCTCGAGCGGCATTATCGCGACATGCAGGACATGGAGTTTACGATCGAGCACGGGCGCCTGTGGATGCTACAGACCAGAAACGGCAAGCGCACCGCCGCCGCCGCCGTGAAAATAGCCGTGGATATGACCAGGGAGCGTCTCATCGACCGCGCGACCGCAGTGATGCGAATCAACCCGGCGGACCTCGACCAGCTTCTCCATCCCACCCTTGACCCCAAGGCGCCGAAGCGGCTGTTGGCGAAAGGTCTTCCGGCCTCACCCGGCGCGGCCGCGGGGAAGATCGTCTTGTCAGCCGAGGACGCCGAGCGGGCGGCGCAGGACGGCGAGCGGGTTATCCTGGTCAGGGTGGAGACTTCGCCCGAGGACATCAATGGGATGACCGTCGCGCAGGGCATTTTGACCGCTCGGGGTGGGATGACCTCGCACGCGGCGGTCGTGGCTAGAGGAATGGGCAAGTGCTGTGTGGCTGGGTGCGGGGCGCTCGAGATCGACTACGAGCGCGACCGCCTCAGGATCGGCGGTGTCGAGTTGCGCCCGGGTGACTGGATCACCCTGGACGGGGGAACCGGCGAGGTCTTTGCTGGCGAGGTTCCCACGCTCGAGCTGCAGCTGGGCGGCGACTTCTCGGTCATCATGAAATGGGCGGACGAGATCCGCAGGCTGCGCGTTAGAACCAACGCCGACACGCCGCACGATGCCAGAGTGGCTCGCCAATTCGGGGCGGAGGGGATCGGGCTGTGCCGAACCGAGCACATGTTCTTCGAGGGTGACAGGATTGATGCGGTCCGAGCCATGATCTTGGCGGAGGACGCGCAGGAGCGCAGGCGGGCGATCGAGCGGATCCTGCCGATGCAGCGCGGCGACTTTATCGGTATTTTCCGAGAAATGGCGGGGTTGCCGGTAAACATAAGGCTGCTCGACCCTCCGCTTCATGAGTTTCTGCCGAACAGCCCGGAAGAGATCCGAGAGCTTGCGGCAAAGCTCGGGATCGAGGTGGAAAAACTGCGGGCTAAGTGCGAGGCGCTACGCGAGTTCAATCCTATGTTGGGGCACCGGGGCTGCCGGCTCGGGATAACCTTCCCCGAGATCTACCAGATGCAAGTGAGAGCCATCATGGAAGCGGCGGTGGAGCTGACCAAACGGAACGTGAAAGTGCTCCCCGAGATCATGATACCCCTGATAGGACACGTGGAGGAGCTTAGGCGGCTGCGCCAGCAGGCGGCCGCCGTGTGCGAGGAGGTGCTCGCCGCCGCGGGCGTCAAAGTGAGGTATGCGATCGGCACCATGATAGAGGTGCCGAGGGCGGCAGTCACGGCAGACGAAATCGCGCGGGAGGCGGAGTTCTTTTCTTTCGGCACCAACGATCTTACGCAAATGGCGTTCGGTCTCTCGCGTGACGATTCGGGGAAATTCCTGCCCGAGTACGTCAAGCTCGGGATCCTTCCGAGCGATCCATTCGTGACACTCGACCAGAGCGGGGTCGGCTTGCTGGTGAGACAGGCGGTCGGTTTGGGAAGGCGCACTCGCAAGGATTTGAAGATCGGCATCTGCGGAGAACACGGTGGGGACCCGAGCTCCATCGCTTTCTGCCACCGGGTCGGCTTGGATTACGTATCCTGTTCGCCCTACCGAGTGCCCATTGCACGACTGGCTGCGGCGCAGGCCGCTTTGGCGGACTCGCGGAAACGCAAAGGGCACTGAGGCGCTCGGGGGCCGCTATCGTGAACAGGCCGCGCTTTTTCGCGGGTACCTGGCCCGCCGCCGACCGTTAGCCCCCACCAACGGGCCGCGATCCTCTAAGGAAAACTAGCCAGTCGTCCGATATTCTCCCGGGAGAGCATCCTTGTGCCTGCTCCCCTGTGGGAGAGTCTAAGTTGTCGAAAGGCATACTTTTACCGATTGATCCCCTTGACCGCGCGCCTTATCGTCGATTTGCCCGGCACCTCGGTCTGGCGGCTTCGACCGGTGGTTCCGGGGCCTCGATCGTGGCGCTTGGGCCTTATGCGCTAGAGGGCGCGGACGACAATGGGTAGCCGGCTAGGGGAGCTCCTCGTCCGCCAGGGGCAGATAAGCCAAGGCGCCTTGCAGCGGGCGCTGGAGGAGCACCGCATCAAGGGAGGCTCGATAAGCGCCCATCTCGTCAAGTTGGGGTTCATCGGCGAAGATGAACTGCTGAGCTATCTGCAGAGAGAATACCGCCTGCCTGTTGTCGATCCCTCGGACCTGGAGATTCCCGAGGAGGTCATAAACCTCGTCCCGCACGCTCTGGTGACCAAGCATCATGTCCTTCCCGTCTCCCTCGTACGTTCGAATTTGACGGTGGCCATGGCCGATCCGTCCAATCTGGTGGCCATCAACGAAGTGAAGTTTCTGACGGGTTACGACGTGAAGGTTGCCGTTGCGGGTGCGCTCCAGATCGAGAAGACGATCGAGAGGCTCTACGACCGGACGATCAACTACGACCAGGTGCTCAACGAGCTGGGCGGCGAGAATCTCGAGCTGGTGCGGGAGCAGGAAGAAATCGATCTGCGCGAACTGGAGAAGGCGACCGAAGAGGCGCCAGTCGTGAGACTCGTGAACGCGCTGCTCACGGACGCGATAAAGAAGAGAGCGAGCGACATCCACATCGAGCCTTACGAGAAGATGCTGCGGGTGCGTTTCAGGATCGATGGTATTCTCTATGAGATCATGCAGCCCCCTTTACGGCTCAAGAACGCGATAACCTCTCGCATAAAAGTCATGGCCTCCCTCGACATCGCCGAGCGCAGACTTCCCCAGGACGGCCGCATCAAGATGAAGCTCGGGCGGGGACAAGAGATGGATTTTCGGGTTTCCATTTTGCCCACTATTTTCGGCGAGAAGGCGGTGCTGCGGTTGCTCGACAAGTCGAACTTGCAGCTCGACATGACGAAGCTCGGTTTCGAGGAAAGGGAGCTCAAGCTTTTCAAGGAGGCGATCTATCGGCCTTACGGGATGGTGCTGGTGACCGGCCCGACTGGAAGCGGTAAGACCACCACGCTGTATTCGGCTCTCGCCGAGCTGAACAAGGTCTCCTCCAATATCTCTACGGCGGAAGATCCGGTCGAGTTCAACCTGGTCGGGATAAACCAGGTGCAAGTGCATGAAGAAATAGGATTGACCTTCGCCTCCGCGCTGCGCTCCTTCCTGCGCCAGGATCCGGATATCATCATGGTCGGCGAGATACGGGATTTCGAGACCGCTGAAATTGGAGTCAAGGCGGCCCTGACGGGGCATCTGGTGCTCTCCACCCTTCACACCAACGACGCCCCTTCCACCATAAACCGCCTGCTCAACATGGGTGTGGAGCCGTTTCTGGTGGCATCGTCCGTGAACCTCGTCATGGCTCAGCGCCTGGTCCGCCTGCTCTGCAAGGACTGCAAGGAGCCCGTGCAGATCACCGAGCAAGCGCTGCTCGACATCGGGGTTCCCCAAGACGAGGTCGCGTCTATGGAATGTTACCGGGGAGCTGGGTGTGCGAGCTGTGGTGGTACCGGCTACAAAGGCAGGATCGCCATTTACGAGGTCATGCCCATGACCGATGCGATCAGGGACGCCATCCTCGCGGGCGCCTCCGGCGCCGAGATCAAGCGAGTCGCGATCGAGGAAGGAATGAGCACCCTGCGAAGAGGTGGGCTCAATAAGGTCAAGGCGGGCCTAACCTCCGTCGACGAGGTGCTGCGGATAACCATGCCGGACTGAATGCGCCTCGAAGGTCGCACCGGTGTGATCCGCGCGGCGCTCGCTCTACTCGAAGCCCGGCCGCCAGTCTATAGGTGGTCGCCATTTTGTTAACGGGTTGCCCCACCGTTGACGGCATGTGCCAAGGGTACGCCGCTAGGGCCGCGCCTTGGCGAGTGGCACATAGATTGCTCACCCAAAGCGCTAGCGACGGAGGTGCAAGGCGCATGGCAAATATCCACGAGTTTCTGAAGCTGATGGTGGAAAAGGGGGCGTCCGATCTGCACCTGACCGTGGACAGCCCTCCTAGGATCAGAATCCATGGGGCGCTCCAGCCCCTTCCTTTTCCTGCGTTGAGCGCATCCGACACCCGAACCCTTTGCTACAGCCTTCTCACGGAAAAGCAGAAGAAGAAGTTCGAGGAGGAAAGCGAGCTCGACTTCTCGTTCGGGGTGAAGGGGCTCGCGCGGTTTCGCGGCAATCTCTTTTTGCAGAAGGGCGGCGTCGGAGGGGCGTTCCGCACCATACCCCATTGCGTTCCCCCGCTCGAGAAGCTCGGGTTACCCCCGGTGGTCTGGCAGCTTGCCGAGCTCCCCCGCGGTCTGGTGCTCGTTACCGGGCCAACCGGCAGTGGTAAGTCCACGACGCTCGCGGCCATGATTGACAAGATCAATAGCTCGCGTCCCGAGCATATCATCACCGTGGAAGACCCGATCGAGTTCGTGCACGATCACAAGCGGGCCCTGGTCAACCAGCGGGAGGTGTTTGCCGATACCAGCAGCTTTGCCAGCGCCCTGAAGCACGTTCTTCGGCAGGACCCAGACGTAGTGCTGATCGGAGAGATGCGCGACCTGGAGACGATCCAGGCGGCCCTCGTCGTCGCGGAGACCGGCCACCTCGCGTTCTCCACGCTCCACACCAACTCCGCGGTTCAGACCATCAACCGAATAATCGACGTCTTCCCCCCCCACCAGCAGGCGCAGGTTCGGGCGCAGCTATCGCAGGTGCTCCAAGGGGTCATCTCTCAGCAGCTCATTCCCCGCGCAGATGGGCGGGGCAGGGTGTTGGCGGCGGAGGTGATGATACCGAATCCTGCTATCCGCAACCTGATCCGGGAAGAAAAGATCCATCAGATCTACTCGCAGATGCAAGTCGGTCAGAGCAAGTTCGGCATGCAGACGATGAGCCAGTCGCTGAGAGACCTGGTCGAACAGCGGCTCATCACCTGCGAGGAAGCACTGGCCCATGCGACCGAGCCGGACGAGCTCAGAAATATGCTCGGCCCGGTGCGCCAGGTGATAACCGGGAGGGCGACGAGGTAAGTATGCCAATTTACAGGTGGCAGGGAACTTCGCCCACAGGGGAAACCCTGCGGGGAGAGATGGAGGCATCGAGCCGGCAGGCGGTAATAAGCCGCCTTCGGGCACAACGGATTCAGCCGCTCCCCAACCGGATCAGGGAAAAAGGGCGCGGCTTGGACATGGAGATCAGTATCCCCATCGGTTCCGCGGTATCCCAGAAGGAAATAGTCGTATTTACCCGACAGTTCGCGACCATGATCGACGCCGGACTACCGCTCGTGCAATGCCTGGGAATTCTTTCGGACCAGACCGACAACAAAGCATTTCGGAAGATCTTGCGGGCGGTCAAGGAGGACGTCGAAGCAGGCGCCACGTTCGCTGCCGCGCTCAAGAAGCACCCCAAGGTGTTCAACGACCTCTACTGCAACATGGTGGCGGCCGGGGAGATAGGAGGCATTCTCGACACGATACTCCAGCGCCTTGCCGCGTACATGGAAAAGGTGGTCAAGCTCAAGAGCAAGATCAAGGGGGCGATGATTTATCCGGCGTGCATCGTCAGCGCGGCGATCATCGTGACAGCCATCCTGCTCGTTTACGTGATTCCGGTCTTCGCCGACCTCTTTCACAGCTTCGGCAAGGCCCTGCCGGCTCCGACGCAGTTCGTGATCAACCTCAGCAACTTTACCATTAATTATATCTGGCACCTGCTGGGGGGCGTGGCGGGGGCTGTAGCGGCAGTTTTCTTGGCTCACCGGACCGAGCGGGGAAAGTTCGTGATTCACGCCCTTCTTCTCAAACTGCCGGTCTTCGGCGAGCTCGTGCGAAAAAGCGCGGTAGCCCGTTTTACTCGCACCTTGGGGACCCTCGTCTCCTCCGGGGTCCCGATCCTGGAGGCGCTCACGATAACCGCGAAGACCTCCGGGAACAAGATAGTCGAGCGCGCGGTCATGAAGACCAGGGCGAGCATCAGCGAGGGGAAGACGATCGCGGAACCGCTCACGCAAAGCGCGGTCTTCCCGCCCATGGTGTGCCAAATGATCGGCGTAGGGGAAACGACGGGAGCGCTCGACGCCATGCTCCAGAAGATAGCCGATTTCTACGAAGAGGAGGTAGACAATGCCGTGGCCAACCTAACCTCGCTCATGGAACCGATGGTCATCCTCTTTCTGGGCGTGGTGATTGGTGGCTTGGTCGTTTCGATGTACCTGCCGATCTTCAGGCTGGGGTCGGTCATAAGCTGATTCGCCACGCCCTTCCGAGGGCCCTCCGTGAGCGGTTACAAGAAAGAAGAGGTACGCACCCGGCTCCGCTGGCTGCTCTTCTTACGCCTGGTAGTCGCGTCGATCTGCCTCTGCTTTCTTCTTCGCAGCCTAGCGGCGGCGGGCTCCATCGCGGCCGGCGCGCCGCTGTGGCTCGTTCTTGTCGCCTACCTTTTCACCTTCGCCTCGGCGGTGACATTGCCGCGACTCAGATCGCTTTCGGTTTTTGCCACCTGTCAGGTGGTTTTCGACATGTGCCTGGTGACGGCGTCCATCGCCGTTAGCGGCGGTGCCGAAAGCCCCCTTGCGCAGCTCTACAACTTCGTGATCCTCGAGGCAGCCTTCGTGCCCGGGGTCCGGGGCCCGGTTTGGGCCGCAGCGGGAGCGAGCCTGGGGTATACACTGGTGGGAAGCACCGGCAGCGGTGGTCTCTTGGCGCTTTCTGGTTCGCTCCTCCTCTCCTTCGTGGGAGTGGCCTTCGGAGCAGATTTTCTGAGCGCACGCTTGTCTCGCGCCGAAGAGGAGCTTGCGGCCAACCTCGAGAGCTTCGGGCGCCTGGAGTCCCTCCAGCAGATTCTGATCGACACGCTCGACAGCGGAGTGCTCGTCTCCGAGGGCGAGGGGACGATAGTGTCGGCGAACGCCACGGCGGGCGAGATTCTCGGACGCTCGAGTCGGGAACTGGTAGGGCAGAAGGTCGAAGCGGTGTTGCCTGGGATGCCGGAGGGGAGCGAGCCCATCGAAGTGCCTATCGGCAAGGGGGAGCGCGAGCTGGAGGAGGGGGGGGAGGGGGGACAACGGATAGTGCGAATCAAGGCGGCACCTATTACCGATACCTTCCATCACCCTCTAGGTAGCGTGTTCATCCTCCAGGACATTACGGCCATCCGTTACATGGAGCGTCGGCTCAAGCATGAGGAGGAGATAACGCGTTGGACTCGGCGGTTGAACGGGCCCGGAAAGCCACCGGTGGTGAGTACCTACGAGGGCATCGTCGGGCAGAGCAAGGCCATGCAGGAGATATTCACGATGGCCGAGAAAGTGGCGCGTTCCGATAGCACGGTGTTGATAACGGGAGAGAGCGGAACGGGCAAGGAGTTAGTCGCCCGAGCGATTCACGCGCGAAGCGAACGCGCTTGCGGCCCTTTCGTGGCGGTGAACTGCGGGGCGATTCCGTCCACGTTGATCGAAAGCGAGCTCTTCGGACACGTGCGCGGTGCGTTCACCGGGGCGATCTCCGATCGGCCGGGCATATTTCGCCAGGCCAACCGTGGCACGGTGTTTCTCGACGAAATCGCCGAGCTCCCGCAGCACCTTCAGGTGAGGCTCCTCAGGGTGTTACAGGAAAAACGAGTGACCCCCGTAGGGGGCAGTGCTCCGGTCGAGGTCGATGTTCGCATCATCGCCGCCACCAACAGAGACCTCGAGAAGGATGTGGCGGGTGGGGTGTTTCGCAGCGATCTTTACTACCGTCTAAACGTAATTCGCATTTCGATGCCGCCTCTTAGGGAGCGCCCCGAGGATATCCCGCTGCTCATCGTTCATATTTTGCGCGAGCTGAGCTCGGCGAGCGGAAAAAAAATAGAGAAGATCTCCCCCCGGACGATGAGGATTCTCATGAGCCACCGCTACCCCGGAAACGTGCGCGAACTGGAAAACATAATCGGCCACGCCGTGACCCTGTGCGAGGGAGACACTTTGACCGAGAAAGACCTCCCCGCTTACCTGCAATCGGAGGCGAGGGAGCCGGCCGTGGAGTTTCCGCCACCCCAGGCGCGGCCAGACCAGTCCGTGAAGGCCCCCTTTCCTCTGGCTCCTGGAGAGACATTGGACGATCGACTCGCCTGCTACGAAAAAGACCTCTTGCTGGAAGCCTTGAACCGGGCCGGTGGGGTGCGCAAGAGGGCGGCTGAGCTGCTAGGCATAAAATATCGTTCATTGCGCCACCGCCTGGCCAAGTACGGTCTCGCACAAGCGGACGAAGTGGGTTGCCGATCGGCGGACGGCGGATTGGTGGGCCGCCTCGATGATTAGATGTCCGAGCATGAGCGGAATTTGTCACTGGAGAGTTCGGGTGACGGGTTTTGTCGCTAAACCGTCACTTCAACCAAGCAGGCATGAGCCCGGCGAGTGATAGTTGCTTTCAGCAGCGATGTGTCAGTTGGTACGGATAACGCGCTATGCATACCTGCTCGAGCGCTAACCACCCCGCTTAATTGGGCGTGTCGCACATGGCGATCGTGGGACCATGGTTGGGTGGCACCACTCTTGCTCAAGCTTTCGGCGACGCACGACGGCGCTTAGGCGCCGGACGGCGGACGATATTAGACCTTGGGAGGAGGACCTTTATGAGAGCGCGCAAGAAGGAAGCTGGCTTCACACTGATCGAGCTGCTGGTGGTGGTTGCTATTATCGGCATCCTGGCAGCGATCGCCATCCCGCAGTTTGCGGCCTACCGCGCCAGGGGGTTCGATGGGCAGGCCGAGAGCGACTGCCGCAACGTTGCCACCGCAGAGGAAGCGTACTTCGTGGACAACAATACGTACACCACGGACACGGCGGCGCTTCCCGGGTTCGTGCAGTCAGATGGCGTCGATACCCTGACTGTGGCGGCTGGCAACAGCGGCGACATCGCGACTTCTTTCCAGGTGACCTGCTCTAGTTCCAAGGGCAGCGGTAAGACTTACACCTGGGTGAGCGATCCGCCGGCGGGATCGCCGAACCTAACCTCCAGCTAAGCCGAACGGCTCCAAGCGGGGTCGTACCAGGGCAAGCGGGAGCCCCCTCGGGCTCCCGCTTGCGTCTTGTTCGTGGAGAGCGGAGGGTAGGCAAGCCGTCCGCCGGCTGTCGCGCGGTTCGCGTTCGCTGTGGTAGGATAAGGCTAGATGGGGTGGCCTGAGGTCGTCTTCCTTTTCGCTATCGGTGCGGCGGTCGGTAGCTTCCTCAACGTTTGCATTGCGCGCCTTCCAGCGGGAGTGTCGATCGTGCGGCCGGGCTCGCACTGCCCGAGCTGCAGGCAGCCGATAAAGTGGTACGATAACGTACCGTTGGTGAGCTACTGTCTTCTTCGGGGGCGCTGTCGTGCTTGCGGGTCGCGCATCTCGCCCGTTTATCCGGCGGTGGAGGCGGTTTCGGCCACACTGGCAGTGCTCGTCGCGGGCAGATTCGGGCTCGGCTGGCAATGGCTTGCCTATTTCGCCTTCTCGGCCGCCCTGCTGGCCGTCACGGCCATAGACTGGAGGCACCAGATCATCCCCGATTCGATCAGCCTCCCCGGCATTCTGGTGGGTTTCGGATACTCGTTTTTCTCGCCCCTGGTCGATCCTGTGTCGTCGGCTGCTGGGATCGTATTGGGCGGCGGTTTTTTGGCTTTGGTGTCCGTGGTGGGCCGCTGGTGGTACGGACAAGACGCGATGGGATGGGGGGATGTCAAGCTGCTGGCCATGGTCGGCGCCTTCATCGGGTGGCGCTATCTGCCGCTTACAGTTCTTTTGGGGTCATTGGTAGGAAGCATAATAGGCGTGGCGACGATGCTGTGGAAGGGATCGGATCGGCGGCTTGCGATTCCGTTTGGTCCTTACCTGTCTCTTGGCGCGCTCGTCTCCCTGTTTTGGGGCGATCGCGTGATAGACTGGTATATGGGTCTTTGACTGAGCCGTCAACCCGCGCACGCTAACACACGCTAACAGTAGATCTTCCCTCGATGCCCTCGCTTCCTTAAAAAGAGCGCGTGCTTCGGCGCACGAGACAAAAGTTCTCCCCTTCGCATCGCTGGGGAGGGTCGAGCGGATGGACATCCTTGGAAGCTGTTTTCGTCGTCAGTATCGCAGGCATTCTCGTGGGCATGGCTACGCTTGCGCTTCCGCAGATCGTCTCGCGGTTGCGTCTTTTTGCCGCGGCGCACGAGGTGGTGGAAACGCTTCACACGGCTCGCGTCCGTTCGGTGGAGGGTACGAGGCAGCATCGCGTGACCTTCGCGGTGGGTTCCTCGCGCTTCGTCCTGGAGCGCAGGGAAGAGGATGGATCTTGGAGATCGATAGGCGGCGAGCGGCGACTCCCGCCAGGTATTTCCATTCAATCCGCCAACTCCGGCGCTGAATTCCTCTTTTCTGCGCGAGGCGAGTGCGAGAACGGCACCATAGTGCTCGCAAATTCATTCGGCGCTGTCCGCCGGGTCATCATAAACCAGCGTGGCCGGGTACGTGTGGAGTGAGCGGGGCAGCGTCGCGGCGGGAGGGGAGAAGGGACGAGGGCCTGGGCGCGGTCGGAGCCCTGGCCGCACTTGCGATCCTAGCCGTCGGGTGCACTCTTCTTGCCGCTTCCACCCGAACCGGGCTTCAGGGAAGCGTCGCGGCCCGCGCGACCGTCGGGGCGACGATGGCGGCGACAGACGCCATGGAGCGGCTCCTTGCCTGGGATTGGGATACCCTGGTCGCAGCCGGCTCCGGGACGCTGGCTGGAGATGGTACGTTGGCGGCCGAGTGGCAAGCGACACGGATCACCGACGAGCTGGCGCATCTTACCGTGACTTTGAGATGGCAGGATACACGGCCTCGGCTTCTCGTGCTCGGCACGGCTGTCGAGCGGTCAACCGAGTAGCCGCTCGATGGGTTCGCCGGCGCGGTTTTGCGCTGCCGAGCCTCCTCGTCGGCATGGCGGTCACGTTGGTGATCGCCGCGGCTATGGCTTGCGCCCTGCAAGTCGCTCTCCCAGCCTGGCTCAACAGCACGACCGATCTGGAAGCTTTCACCATGGCGAGTCAAGCGGCGGACTTCCTAGTGCGCGACTTGAGGGTGGCCGGCTTCGACCCGGAAGGGATCGGGTTTCCGGGCCTCGCGCAGGCCGATGTGACCAGCCTCGAACTCCTTGCGGACCTCGACGGCGACGGATTGCTGGATCAGAACTCGTCTGAGCGTATAAGATACCGGTTGAGCACGGACGGAAAAAGCCTGATGCGAGTCGTGGGTGACCAGGTGATGCCGATTCTCGACGGTCTGGAGGCTGGGGGCTTTTCGCTTCGCTACTTCGATTCCACGGGCGCCGAGATAGCCGGACCCTTTCCCCTCGAGCCGGCTGCCTTGGGCGCGGTGCGGGCCGTCGAGTTCACGCTTCGAGCCAGGCGCGTCGGGCGGCCCAGGGCGATAGTGCTTGGCGCGTTCACGGTTCTGCGAAATCATTGAGATGCCAGATACGAAATGAAGCTTGGAAGGAGATCGACGCGAGAGGGAAAACGGGCTGGGCCGAATTCCTCGCGCGCGGGTGCTGCGCTCGTAACTTCCCTCGTATTCCTGGCGCTCGTCGGGGTGATAGCCGCCGCGCTCAGCGTCTCCGCGAAATCAAGGCTCGAGCAGGCCGCTGCCATGGCCAATGGCGCCAGGGCGTATTACGCGGCCGAGGCCGGGCTCGCCGCAACCTTGGCGGGACTTCCTGCGGGGTTGCGTTACACAAGCTCGTTGCTCGGCTCTGATGCTACCGCCGGGACCGAGGATGACGGCACCCTGCCCTACGTCGCGCCGCTTACCGAGCTTCTAGCGCGCACGGGCGCCGCGGTCGAGTTGCGGGTAGAAGATGACGGAGACGAAGAGCCTGCTGACCAGGGCAGCGATGCGAACGAGACGATTGTAGTGCGTGCCGTGGGCTGGGGAGGCGGAGGGGGAAGGAGAGTACTGAGGGCGTTTGTCGGACGGCAGGGGCAGCCGTACGACCCCGCAGCGGTTGCGGTGTCGGGCGCTGCCGTCCAGCTTGGGGACAATTTTGCCATTGACGGTTCTGACTACCAGCTAGCTGACGGTTGCGCGACCTCGAGCGGTGGGCCGGCAAGGGCCGGGATTGCCGTTGCCGATCCGGCGGCTCTCGAGGCTTTGGAGGCCATTCTCGAGCTTAATGGAGCAGAGCGAGTTCGCGGCGCTGGCGGCCCCCCGAGCCTTGCACCGATGCGGCCAGTCGACACGCGATACTTTAGCGATAGCGCTGCTTCGGCAACGGTGGAGTCTCCAGGTGGCGCGATAAGCGGAGCCTGGGGAGAGGTCGGTTCTCCGGTGGGGGGCGCGGTGCAGGGCGATGCTTCGGTCGAAGACCTTTTGGAGGGTTACGGCGCGCTGGTCGTGACGGGTGATCTCGTTATCGACGGTACGCTGCGCTTCGTGGGATCCCTCGCAGTTGGCGGCACCTTGCGGGTGAGCCCAACTGGAAGCCTCGACGTGTGCGGTACCATAGTATGCGGTGCTCTGGCCAACGAAGGGACACTGGTGGCCCGCCGAAGCCGCGGGGCGCTCTCGCTTGCCGATAGCCAATTGAGGTCGGCGAGGTTGCCCAAGCTGCTGGCTGTGCGCGAAGAGTTTTAGAAGACCTCCTTCCATTGGGCTTTCCGCGGCCCCGACTGCGTCCCTGGCAGGCGCCGCGCAGCCAAAAAACCGAGTATGGAGCGCCCCCCTTGTATGCTATTCTTCCGCGTAGGGTTTTTTTGCTACTGGTGGGCTGGCCGTGAAGCAGAGCAGGGTTTTGGTGGTAGAGGACGACCCGGATAATCGCAAAATCATAACTCGGGTGCTGGAGCTCGAAGGTTATGCCGTGGTGGAAGCAACCGACGGCGAGGGCGCGATTGCGGCGGCACGCCGGGAGCGACCGGATCTGATCATCATGGATCTTGCTTTGCCCGGTACGGATGGATGGGAAGCAACGCGGCGGCTCAAGGCCGATCCGGAGCTCGCACGTATTCCCGTCGTCGCCCTCAGCGCCTACGCTATGAAGGGGGACGAAGAGAGCGCGCTTGCAGCCGGCTGTGATCATTATCTGGCTAAGCCTTGCCCGCCGGCGCTCATCCGAGAGGTGGTAGCGAAGTTCCTGGGCCGGGGGGGGAAAGTCGCATGAAGCTGTCGCTTGTGGTGGTCGACGATGATTCGATAAGCCGCCAGATGATAGAAAACATTCTCGTCGCCAATGGTTACGAAGTGCGCGGGGCGGAAAACGCGCTGGAGGCGCTCGAACTCATACACACCAGGAAGCCGAACGCTATACTCCTCGACGTGGTCATGCCGCAGATGAGCGGGATAGAGTTGCTGGCAAAGCTCAAAGCGGATGTCGCCACGGCCGACATTCCAGTAATCCTCGTTACCAGCAAGGAGCAGGATGAGGATCTACTGCGCGGCTATAGATACGGCGCCGATTACTACATAACCAAACCCTTTACCGCGCGCCAGCTAGTGTACGGCGTGAGACTGGTCCTGGGCGAGGAGGGAGTGGCAGCCGGGGAAAGCGCTCCCAGTCCGGTGCGTGGTTGATCGCTTTTCCATAGGCCCGCGTCCCTCCATTGTCGGACAACGCCCCCGTTGCTTCGGCTGCCCACCCAGCGCTCGGCCGAAAGGGCGCGCTAGCCGGGCCCAGGCTCTGGGCCTCGAGCAGTCGCTGGACCAGCGCAACCGCCCGTGTTAGAAGACTACGGGAATTCATGGGGACCGTATCGTTTCGGTCCTTTTGGGGGAGCCGACGGGCGGACACTTGATCACCTTCGAGGGTATCGAGGGCTGCGGGAAGAGCACTCAGATCGAGCTTCTGTCGAAAGCGCTTGTGCAGCGCGGCTTTTCGGTCCTCGTGACCTGTGAACCGGGGGGTACGGCGCCGGGCCGATCGCTTCGCCAGATCGTTCTTGATTCTCGCGAGCCGCTTCCACCCATAGCCGAGCTGATGATCTATTTGGCCGACCGCGCTTGTCATCTGTTCCAGGTTGTAAATCCAGCGCTTGCGCAGGGGAAGATCGTGCTCTGCGACCGTTTCTCCGATTCGACCCTGGCGTACCAAAGTTTCGGTCGAGGGCTCGATTTGGAGCTGGTGCGCAGCTGGGATGCTCGGATCACCTGCGGGCGCCGACCCGACCTTACCCTTTTGCTCGACTGCCCCGTCTCCGTGGGGTTGGGACGGGTCGCCAGGCGTCCCCAACTGGACCGGTTGGATCGGGAGGGCGCGGAGTTCCACGAGCGCGTAAGGGCTGGGTTCCTGGATCTGGCGCGGCGCGAGCAGGACCGCATAAAGGTGATAGATACTACTCGTTCGGTAGAAGAGGTCCATGAGTCGATCCTCGAAATCGTGTTGCGCAAACTGGAGGGAGTCCGGTAGGGGGGCGGTGTGTTGCGGCTCGGTGATTTAGTCGGTCACGAGCGCCAGGTACGAATGCTCAGACAAGCGGTCTCGAGCGGCCAAGTGGCGCATGCGTACCTCTTTTTCGGCCCTTCGGGCGTGGGGAAATTCCGAGCGGCTTTCGCGTTCGCGGCGCTGATCCTTTGCGAGGAGGGGGGGGCGGACGCCTGCGGCAGGTGCCGATCCTGCGGCATGCTGGCCCGAGGCTTTCATCCGGACCTGGTGCTGGTAGAAACCGAGCCTGACAAGAAGGTGCTTCGCGTGGAACTCGTAAGGATAATGGAACAGAAGCTTGCCCTAACGGCAGTCGGGGGGAAAGGGGTCAAAGTCGCCATAATCAGAGACGCCGAAGAGATGAACAAAGCGGCGCAGAGCGCCCTGCTCAAGACCTTGGAGGAGCCGCCCGCCAATAGCGTCCTCGTGCTCGTCTGCAACAACCGGTTCTCACTTCAGCGCACGGTGCTGTCGCGCTGCCAGGCGGTCGGTTTCGAGTCGCTGGGAGCCGAGCAGATCGAGCGAGCGCTCATCCAAAATCACGGTCACACGCCCCAGCATGCTCGGCTCCTTGCCGCGTTTAGCGAGGGGAGCCTGGGCGTTGCCCTCGGGCTCGACGAGAAATTCCTGAGCGACGGACGGCCAAAGCTCATCGATGCTGTGCGCAGCCTGCCGGGAGGGGGTTTCTCTGGAGTGGAGGCTTTGGCAGCAAGACTGGCACGGGAGAAAGATATAGACGGTAGCTTGGCCGTGCTTCTCTCCTTTTACCGCGATCAGGTCAGGTACGGGCTTCTAGGGGCCCGGGCCAGGGTGCAAAATAGTGACCTTACGCCTTGGGAGCCCGCACCTTCTTGGCAGCGCGGGCTCCGCTGTCTCGAAGATGTTTACGATACCTTTATCGCCCTCAAGGCCAACGCGAACAAGAGGCTGACGCTCGAGGCCCTTTTCGTCAAATTGAGCAGGAGGGGCGAAGCTTGTTGAACGGAAATGGTGAGATGCAAGAGCGGCCGGAGGAGAAACCTGCGGTCGTGGTCGGCGTTCGTTTCAGGCAAGCAGGGAAGATCTACGATTTCGATGCCGGCTCTCTGATTCTCAAGGTGGGCGACAAAGTCGTAGTGGATACCGAGAGGGGCTACTCGCTCGGGGTCGTGGCGATGGCACCCCGGCAGGCCACCCTTCCCGAAGGCTCGCAGCCGCTTCGCAAGGTGGTGAAGAAAGCCGACCTTGCCGACCAGCACAAGGAGGAGATGAACAAGAGAAAGGAGGCTGAAGCGTACAGAGTTTGCCTAGATCACATCCATCGGCGCCGGCTGCCGATGAAGCTCGTGGAGGTCGAGTACCTCTTCGACGGGAGCAAGGCGATCTTTTACTTTTGCGCCGAGCACCGGGTGGATTTTCGCGACCTCGTTCGCGATTTAGCCCAGGCGTTGCATACACGCATAGAGATGAAGCAAATAGGGGCGCGCGACGAAACCAAGATGGTGGGAGGGTTGGGACCTTGCGGCCAGATTCTCTGCTGTTGCCTGTGGCTCAGGGAGTTTCAGGCGGTTTCGGTAAGAATGGCCAAGGATCAGGGTCTCTCCCTGAATCCAGGAAAGCTGGCCGGCCAATGCGGCCGACTCAAGTGCTGTCTGCGTTATGAAAACGAAACTTATTGCGCGCTCAAACAGGTGCTTCCCAAGGTGGGGACGCGGGTGACCACACCGAAGGGACCCGGCGAGGTGGTGCGGCAGAACATTCTGGCGCGTAGGGTGTGGGTGCGGCTACCCGAGGCTGCCATAGAGGTCGAGTTCGGCCTGGATGACCTCCGCGATTGGAAGCCTTGCAGGCCACGACAGGTCGGGGAGTGACAGATATGACCGACGATCGTTGGCTCTACGTCACCACTCCCCTTTTTTACGTCAACGCCGAGCCTCATCTCGGATCGGCGTACACGATGATCGTAACCGATACACTCGCCCGCTTTTATCGGTTGCGAGGCTACGAGGTCTATTACCAGACGGGCACGGATGAGCACGGCGACAAAATAGCGCGAGCGGCGGCGCAGGCCGCCCAGGAGCCGAAGCAGTTTGTGGATGGGGTGGCCGAGATTTTTCGCAGGACGTGGATCGACTGCGGCATCACCTTCGACCACTTCATTCGTACCACCGATGAGCAGCATGTCCGCTACGTGCGGGAGATTCTGGAGCGGGTTCACGCCCGCGGTGACGTATACTTCGGCGGGTACGGGGGTCAGTACTGCGTGGGATGCGAGCGCTTTTACACGGAAAAGGAGCTGGCCGACGGTAAGTGTCCGGACCATAACACCACCCCGACCTACATCGAAGAGAAGAACTACTTCTTCCGTATGAGCAAGTACCAGGAGGCATTGCTCTCCCACATCCACGCGCACCCCGACTTCATTCGCCCCGAGCGCTATCGCAACGAGGTGCTGGCAATGTTGCGCGAACCGCTCGAAGACCTCTGCATATCGAGGCCTAAGAGCCGATTGACCTGGGGCATCGAGCTGCCTTTCGACTCCTCCTACGTGACATACGTCTGGTTCGACGCGCTGCTCAATTATTGCAGCGGGCTAAGGCACACGAAGAAGGGGCAGTTCGATCGGTTTTGGCCGCGGGCTCAGCACTTTATCGCCAAGGATATCCTCAAGCCTCACGCGATCTACTGGCCGACAATGTTGCTTTCGGCGGGGCTGCCGCTTTACCGGCATCTCAACGTGCACGGCTACTGGACCGTGGGTGGGCAGAAGATGTCGAAGAGCCTCGGCAACGTGGTTTCGCCGCTCGAGATGAAAAAGCGCTACGGTATGGATGCATTCAGGTATTTCTTGCTGAGGGAGAGCGTCTTCGGGCTCGATGCGGATTTCCGCGAGGAGGCGCTGGTTGCGCGTCTCAACGCGGATTTGGCCAACGGGTTAGGGAATCTGGTGAGCAGGACGCTGTCGATGCAGAGTCGGTATTTCGAGGGGCGCGTTCAGCCCCTAGATCGCTCTGGGCCCGAGGACTCGGTCCTCGAAGAGGCCTTCGAGCGGGCCCGGCAGGAGGTGGAGGAGCAGGTAGCGGAGCTCATGCTCAGCCGGGCGCTCGAGGCCGTCTGGCGGGCGCTCGATCGCGCCAACAAGTACATCGTCGAGACCGCTCCCTTTTCCCTCGCCAAGAACGAGTCATCCCTTCCTCGCGTGGGTGCAATCCTCCACCGGCTATTGGAGTGCTTGCGCGTTAGCGCGGAGCTACTATGGCCCTTTATGCCGGAGACGGCCGAGAGGCTTTGGGCGCTACTCGGCTTCGACCGATCGCAACTGCGCCTCCCCGGGGCTCGTTGGGGAGAAGCCTTTAGCCCGGGCCACCGGGTGGCCAAGCCCGTGAGTCTCTTTCCTCGCATCGGGGAGATGCCCCCGAAGGTAAACGGGGGCACCCCCAGGGGGCGGTGAGCGAGATCTCCGAGCAAGCTTACCTGGTGGATTCTCACTGCCACTTGGCCGATCCTGCTTTTGCCCAGGATCTCGCCGAGGTGGTGGAGAGAGCCGCGAGCGCCGGTGTACGCCGGATCATCGCTATCGGGAACGGTCGGTCGCCGCAAGAGATCGGCGCCGCGGTCGCTTTGTCGCAGCGGTTCCCTTGCGTTTGGGCCGCCATAGGCATCCACCCGCATGAAGTTGGTGGGAGTGCGGGGAGATGGGGGGAGGGATTGGAGGATTTTTGGCGTAACGAGCGGGTCGTCGCGGTAGGGGAAACCGGCCTCGATTTTCACTACCGCAATTCGCCGCAAACTGTGCAGGAGGAGGCGTTTCGCTTCTTTTTGGCTACCGCTCGGCGCTTCTCCTTGCCCGTCGTTGTTCACTGCCGCGAGGCCTTTCCCAGGCTTTTCGAGATTCTCCGGGAAGAAAACGCTAGAGATGTCGGAGGGGTACTCCATTGCTTCGGCGGCGGTTGGGAGGAAGCGAAACGCGCGTTCGATCTCGATTTCGATATCTCGATATCGGGTATCGTTACCTTCAAGAACGCTGCGCGAATCCGAGATGTTGTGCGCCGGGCGCCCCTCGAAAAGATGCTCCTCGAGACCGATGCTCCCTATCTGGCGCCGGTCCCGCACCGCGGCCGGCGCAACGAACCGGCTTGGGTGGTCAGCACGGCTCGGATGGTGGCCGAGACCAGAGGAATCTCTTTGGCGGAGGTAGCGCGTTGCACGAGCGCCGCTGCGGAAAGGCGCTTTAGGTTGCCTCCGCTCGCTCGGTGAGAGGGAAGGAGGGGGCAGAAAGGTTCGATGCGCCGCCGCGGACCTGGGAACTCTCGCCTGCCGGTCAGATCTTGTGGACTCGGTCCTTTTCTTCGCCTTGTTTACGGCCGATCGGTCCTCCCTCGCGGCACCTTCGGCAGATGCCGAAGAGCTCCATGCGGTGGCGGGAGATGACGAAACCGAGTTTGCGGGCGATGCTCTCCTGCAGCTCTTCCAGTTCGGCGCTAGCGAACTCGACGATCGAACCACAGCGCTCGCATATGAGATGATCGTGGTGCAAATCATGTTCGACGGTCTCGTAGCGCGCGGCCGCGTCGTCGAAGTGACGCTCGGCGGCTATCCCACACTCGGTGAGAAGGCGCATCGTCCGATATACCGTGGCGTAGCCAATCCGGGGATTGATCTTCTTGGCGGCGCGGTAGAGTTCCTCGCTGTTCAAGTGTCGCCCCGCGCTGAAGAACACCCGCGCGATGTCGCAGCGCTGGGGGGTGAGCTTGAGTCGTCGAGCCTTGAGCTGGCGCTTGAAGTCCTCCAGCCGCTTCTCCAGCTCTTGCCGGCTCCGGCTCACCCGGCTTCCTCGCGCTTCCCCTTGCGACGGTCGAGCCGTCGCCTCAGGGTCGGGGAGAGGTATATGCCTTCGAGGTCGTAGTTCGCCAGCTCGTTAGCCAGCGCCTCCAGACGCTCGCCAAGGGGGAGCTTGCGATCGATGAAGACCACGTCTCTTTCTTTGATGCGGCACCTGCCGCTACGGGCACGGTATCCGACCTCCCGCAAGAGCTCCTCCTCTCGCACTTCTAGGTTGACCCGCTCGGCCAGCCGCTTGAGCTCCTCTAGCTCCTCCTGCAACCGGCTCCCGTTTCGACCCGCGTCGGCCATTTTCCCTCCTCCTTGCAACTGTCGGAATCATAATGGTAGAAGGCTGCCTAGTCCACCTCTTCGGGGTGGGGCGCAATGATCAAGAGGTTACTGGTCGCGATAGATGGATCCGAACACGCACAAACGGCTTGCGAGTACGCCCTGTGGCTGGCCGAGAGGTTGGACGCGACTGTCATCGGCTTTCACGTAGTCGATGTGGTGTCGATCGAGGGCTCCTTTTTCCATGACATCTCCGGCTCCCTCGGCTTCGAACCCTATCTCGATTTCTCCTCGAAGATGCGAGACGCCTTGCACGACCGGGGAAGGATCCTGCTCGAAGGTTTCGAAACGGCTTGCCAGAAGAGGGGCGTTCGCGTGGACACCCAGCTTCGTACGGGGATCGTCGCCAACGAGATATGCGAGAGCGCTCGGATCGTCGATTTGGTGGTTATCGGACACCGCGGGCTAAACGAGAAATTCTCGACCGGCTTGCTGGGTGGCACCACCGAAAGCGTGACGCGCAAATGCCCCCGGCCGGTGTTGGTGTCTCCCAAGGAGTTCAAGCCGGTGGCCAACCCGCTGCTCGCCTACGATGGTAGCGAGCGGGCAAGCGCCGCGATGCTCATAGCGGCGGAGCTCGCGGCCGTGTTGGGGGTGCCGCTCACGGTGATGAACGTGGGGCGAAGCGAAGAGGGGGCCGGGGAGATCTTGGCGGAGGCCAGGCGCTATCTCGACTCGTACAAGGTGGAGGCGCGATACAAGGCTGCGAGCGGGTACGCTAACGAGAAAATCGTGGAGGCCATAAGCGGAGGAAGCCACGACTTGCTCTTTATCGGCGCGTACGGGCACAGCAGAATCATCGAGATGGTGCTGGGCAGCACGACCGAATACGTGCTCCGCAAAACGTCAATCCCGGTTTTGCTCGCCCGCTAGGTCGGCAACTTCCGAGCCTTCGCCTGGCTCGTCGCCTCCTCCAGAATTCCTCAGCCGAGCGATGCGCGCTTCGAGCTTCTTGATGCTACGCTCTATGCGCCGAATCTCTTTTTGAAAGGCCGGATGGGCGGTTATGCGGTCCACCGACTTCTTGATTCGTTCATCGATGTTGCGCTGGAGCGCCTCGAGCTTCTTCTGGGGACCCGCTAGCAGCTCGTCGAAAAAGCTCTTGCCCTCATCGTCGGGACCATGCGGGTTCACAAGTTCCTGCATGCGTCGGCCCGCCTTTTCGCGCATCGATCCAATCGCCTCCAGGCTGCGGTCGAACCTACTGACGAGCTCCTGAAGCGTGGCTTCTCCCGCCTGCACCAGCTCGCGAAGAAGCGATACGGGGAGCAGACGAGACCGATTCTTCTCCTCTTCCAGGATGATTTGAGCGAAGGTCACGGCGGTGAGATCGTTGCCGTTTTCGTTGTCCACCACCTTGACGTTACGGCCCTGCCGCACGAGTTTGGCGATCTCCTCGAGCGTGATGTAGCGGCTCTGCTCGGTATTGTACAATTTACGGTTCCCATACCGCTTGATGAGAAGCTCCATTTGGTCACCCCCGCGCCGCTTTGCCCGTTCTACCTCCGGGTTGGCCGAGCCGAGGCTAGCCTCGCCTCGTGCCCGTCCCCGCTTGCTCCTCCCCCAACTCGCGTGCGCGACCATTTTCGTATTTTGCGCCGCCAAGGTCAAACCCGTCCGCCGCGCCCTTCTCGAGGCGATCCTGCAGTCCGTCGTAACTTAGCCCCGTGTTTGCCTAATCGACCGGTTCTGTTTAGATTCGGGAGGGCATGGAAGCACGGTTTCTAGCCGCCGCCGTACAGCTTGCGGCGGGACCTGACAAAGGGGAGAACCTGGCGAAAGCGGAGAATCTCGTTGGGCGGGCGAGGGCGCTGGGAGCTAGACTAGTCGTCCTCCCCGAGCTCTTCTTTTGGCGCGGGCCGACCCAGGAAGAGGCCCGGGTAGCCGAGACGGTTCCTGGGCCGACTGCGGATTTTCTCGCGGCGCTGGCTCGCTCGATGGGGATTGTACTCGTGGCTGGGTCGATTCTCGAGGCACATCCCGACAATGGTAAGCCATTCAATACCGCTTTGGTGTTCGATCCGCAGGGGGTGCTGCGCGCCAAGTATCGAAAGATCCACCTTTTCGACGTGGAGCTCCCTAGGCGAGTGGTGGTGCGAGAGTCCGAGCGTCGCAGTGCCGGGAAGGATGTGGTCACCTGTGAAACTGAGGTAGGGCGGATCGGAGTCGCAATTTGCTACGATTTACGGTTTCCGGAGCTGTTCAGGCGGCTCGGCGCCGAGGGGGCTGAGATCGCGTGCATGCCCTCGGCCTTCACGTTCACCACGGGAGAGGCTCACTGGGAGGTGCTCGTTCGGGCACGGGCGATCGAGAATCAGGTGTATTTTGTCGCCGCCAACCAAGTAGGGGCGGGACCGAGCGGGATAGTGGATTACGGCAATTCCATGATCGTGGACCCTTGGGGGAGGGTCGTAGCCCGGGCTTCGGATGGGGAGGGGGTCATTTTGGCGGAGCTAGACGGCGCATATCTAAAGCGCGTTCGGGAGGAGCTACCATGCGGGCAGCACATCAGGCTCACTCCTTGAGGGAGTTCCTGCAGATGGTGCCGGTCGAGGAGGTCGAGCGCATCTTGAGGCGTTTCCGTCCGCTCGGGACGGAGGTGGTAGAGGTGGAGGAGGCTGCAGGAAGGATCGTGGCGCGGACGATCAAATCGCCGATCGACATGCCGCATTTCGCCAGGGCGGGGATGGATGGCTTGGCGGTGCGGGCTAAGGACACCCTGGGTGCTTCGGCGGCACAGCCGGTCGAGCTCAGGCTCGTGGGCAGTGTGGAGATGGGCAAGAAGCCGCGCTTTCGGCTCCAGGCTGGGACCGCGGCCAGGATTTCCACGGGCGGCATGATGCCGCCCGGCGCCGATGCCATGGTGATGCGGGAGTATTGCGACGAGCGGCGGGGGGATCGGGTGCTCGTGCGCAAGCAGGTGCGGGCGGGCGAGAACGTAATCGAGGTCGGGGAGGACGTGCGCAAGGGCGAGATCATCTTCAACCCGGGTAGAAGGCTTCGAGCACAGGATCTCGGTGCGCTGACGGGTGTGGGCCTTACCAGAGTGGCAGTGTACAAGAAACCAAAGGTCGCGGTCATCGCAACCGGCGACGAGATAGTCCCTCCCTGGGTCAAGCCCAGGCCCGGGCAGGTCCGCGACATAAACCACTATTCGCTCAAAGCCATGACCGAAGCCTGCGGCGGGATCCCGGTGGACTTCGGCGTGGTGCGCGACGACCTCGGGGCGATCGGGCGGGCCCTTAAGCGGGCGCTTGCCCGCGCGGATCTCGTCGCAATTTCGGGGGGAAGCTCGGTCGGAACCAAGGATCTGACCTTGAGGGTAATCCGCGGCATTCCGCGGGCGCGGGTTCTGGTTCACGGCATCGGCATAAAGCCGGGCAAGCCCACCATACTCGCCACGGCTGGCTCGAAGCCGATCATCGGCCTTCCCGGCCACCCGGTTTCGGCCCTGGTAATTTTCGGACTCTTCGCCGTGCCGTTGCTGAGGATCTTGGGCGGGGAGGAGCCGGAGTCGGCCCTGCGCTCCAGAAACGTGGTGCGGGCTACCGTAACCGGCGATCTTCGCGCGGCCCCAGATCGCGACACTTATGCCAGGGTCGCACTGGAGCCGAGGGGGGGAGGATGGGCGGCGGTCCCGCTCAAGGGTGGGTCTTCCGCCATCTTTAGTCTCGCCCGGGCAGATGGGATGGTACGGGTGCCGAAGGGAAGCAAGGGTATTGCGGCGGGCTGCGAGGTGGAGGTAGCGATTTTCAGTTAATCTGCGGGCCGCGCATCCTCTTTTGCTAGCGGGCGCGGCTAGCCTCGCGTATCCGCCTCGGGGGTGCTGCCCGCCGGTGGGCCCACCGGCAAGGCGGCGTTTACGGTCAAGCGCTAGGTGCTTCGTGCTCGAATTTCAGAATGTCGAGCTCGGCGAAGCGCTCCCTCAACCAGGGCGTGAGAAGTCCCAGCCGTTTTACGTTGGGGACGACCTTGGAGAAGAGCATCTTCTGGAACTCCTTCATGATCTCCGAGCGCGAGACGATTTGGTAGGTTTCCTCGACCGGGAGCTGCATTTCCTGCCAGACTTCCACGGCGTAGAGCCGATCGCGCATGAGCCTGCATCCCTCGAAGCAGAATTCCTGCCTCTCCTTGAGTTCGGCCTCGGTCAGGTCGGCGTACCATCCCTCGAGCGATAGGACGCCGAAGGCCACATGTCTCGACTCGTCGCGCATTATGTACCGCGTAAGCTGCTTGAGGAGGGGCTCGTCGCAGTATTTTTCCATCGTTCCGAACGCTGCCAGGGCGAGACCCTCGACCATGATCTGCATCCCCAGGTACTTGATATCCCATCGCGAGTCGGTGAGAATCTGATCGAGCAGCACCTTGAGGTGTTTGTTCACCGGATATTCCTTCGTCACTTTCTCTCGCAGGTAGCGGTCGTAGGTCTCGACATGGCGGGCTTCGTCCATGACCTGCGTGGCACCGTAGTACTTTGCGTCTACCCAGGGAACCGCATCGACTATCTGAGCTGTGGCCAAGAGCGCCCCCTGCTCTCCGTGGAGAAACTGGGAAAGGGTCCAGGAGATCTGCTCCCGGCGAAGTTTGCGGACCTCGGCTGGCGAGAACTTCTGCCACAGGTGCGTCGCATACAGGGGGTTATTGGCATCAGGTACAATCTGGCTTTCGGGATCGACCGATACGTGCCAGGGAAGGTCCTCGGCCGAGTTCCACTGCTCGCGCTTCGCCTTCTCGTAAAGATTCCGAAGCTCCTTTTTGAAGACGTCGTAGTTCCAGGTGTAAACGGTGTCGAAGCTGGTGCGCAGAGCTTCCGTGAAGTCCTCGACTTGCCTGAGGGCCGTGGTGGGTTGGGTCATTTCTTCCTCCCGAATGGTCGGACGGTCTGGTAACCCTCCGAGCTTCGTTTGCTTTTGTCCTCCGCTCTACGACAAAAGATGCTAGAAGGCTTTGTGATCTAAGTCAACAGCAAGGATGATATAGCGCAACATCCTTCCCTACCGATTTCTGACGACGCGGGAGAGAAGGGTGCGAAGGGTACCGCTCGAGAGTCCGGTGGGATACTTTGCAGCACAGCCAAGCTGGGAACCGGCGCAAATGGCTGGCCAACCTCTGCGGACTGCCTGCTAAGATAGGGTTGGGATGGCGATCGTTCGTTCCTCGAGTGAAGCGCGGGTAGTCTGGGGCAGGCGTCTCGGAGATGAATTCTGGGCCTCGGTGGTCTCCCCGCTCAGCTACTCGCTTCTGTCGGAAGTGATGGCCGAGCGTATGGTGCGTAGACCTCTGCGGGCGGCTGGTCTTGCGCGGCTTTCGGGTGAGCCGGTGTTTTGTCGGTTCGCGGGTCGGGTTTACGTGAACATGGATTTGGCCGAGCGCGTTCTCTCGCTTGTGCCCCGCCCGCTTCGCGCGCCGGGTCTGCTCGAACTTTTGCCCCCTCGAGCGCGAGAGCGCCTCTTGCAAAGTGCGCCGTTTCACCCGGGCTTGCTGCTGGCGTTAGCGCTTCTCAGTTGGCGCGATCCCAGGTGGCTTCCCTTCCGCCACCGACGGCTCTTCGACGAGGCCGCGGCCGAAGTCGAGGCGAGGTTCGGTGGCGAGGTTCCCGCAGGCGCTTTGCGCGCCTGCTCCAAAGGTGAACTATACCGCACGCTCTTGGGTCTCAGAGATCCCCTCGGCCGTTACCTCGAGACGGTCGTTTGGGTGGTGGGTTTCGGATACCTGGTCTTTCATCTCACGAGGAGCTTGGTGGAGGAATGGGCGAGCGCGGGGGAGGACCTCGTGTGGTCGGATCTGATCGTGGGTCTGGAGGCTCCGCGCTCCTTCGGTGCGGCGCGGGAACTTGCGGCACTGGGTGAGCTCCCGGCGGATGCTGCTTCGTCGCAGGCCCTCGGCCGGATTCTCCTTCGCCATGGACACCGAATGATCGGGCGCGACCTCGCGATGCCGAGCTGGCGAGAAGCTCCGGCAGTAGTGCTGGCGCTGGCGCGCAAATCCTCTCGCGCGGGCCTTTTTCGAAACGACCAACTCGCCCGCCGGAATCGGGCCGAAAACAAGCTCATGGCGGCGGTGCCGAGCCGTGCTAAGCGGATGGCCCTCGGTCGCCTCCTCTCCCTCTGCCGCCGTTACTGCGGGATGCGCGAAGAGATGCGCTACGTCGCGGATTATTTTCTCGCCCGGATGCGCGCCGTGGCGCTCGCGCTCGGCGCCCGGCTCACGGAAGAGGGATCGCTGGAGGAGAGCGACGACATTTTCTACCTCGAGCTTGCGGAGCTTGAAAGCGCGGCCTCGGGTGATCAGAGCTGTGGTCGGCGCGCGCGGGCGCGGAAAGAAGAGGACGCGAGGTGGCGGGAGGAGTCTGCGCCCGAGTTCGTGTTTGCCGGCGAAGCGGTTGGGCCGCGCCAACCGCAGGGGGTGGTCCTTCGAGGCGAAGCGGCCTCTGCCGGCAGGGTCGAAGGGCGTGCCTGCGTCGTGCGTCTTCCCGGCGATGCCGACTCGATCGAACCGGGTGACGTTGTCGTGGCCAACTACGTCGATCCGTCCTGGGGCCCGGCGTTGGCTGCGGCCGCGGCCCTTGCGCTCGAGAGCGCGGGGCAGCTCTCGCACGGGGCTATTCTGGCGCGCGAACTCGGTATTCCGGCCCTGGTAAACGTTTCGCGAGCGACAGCGCTCCTTCGGACGGGAGACCCGGTCGTACTAGATGCAAGCAAAGGAACGCTCTCGCGACTCTAGTTGGCGGCTTTCACGACCTTCCCCGCGGAAAAACTAGGAGCGCCTTGAAAGCCCCCGTTCGCGGGGAGGCTGGGTCCCGCCGTTCCTCACCTCGCTTTCAGCGGAGGGACTCCACAGGTTCGAGTTTTCCGCTTTGGGCCGAGCGATAGCAGGCCTCGGCCGCCGCCACCGCCGCCAGCCCGTCGCGGGCCGTGATGGGAGGCTGCTTTCCGGTGGCCAAGCATTCGGCGAAGGACGCGAGAACCTCTTTGACGGTTTGGGTCGGAGGCCCCAGTTCAAGCGGCGTGCGCGTGCGCCCGATCAGTAGGTCTGCGTGTCCGTGGACATGATCGCCCGTCAACTGCCCCTTCCTGCCGGCTATTTCGATGAAGCCGCAGCGTCCCAGGGTTGCCCTGCTTCCCGCCACCGACGCAACGATCGGCCCCGGCTCGAGGAGCACCACGGCAGCGAAGTTGTCTTCGGTTCTCCTGGTCGCCACCTGACACATCTGCGCCAGGACCGCTTTTGGCTCCGAAGCGGTCAGATGGCGCAGCAAATCGAAGCTGTGCACGCCGGTGTGAACGATGATGCCGCCGCCCGAGACGGCTGGATTGTCGAGCCATCCAAGAGGAGATGGCTCGAAGCGCTGCGAGAGGCAGACCGCGTGCACAGGTCCGATCTTCTCGAGGTGGTGCTTCAAGGCGCGAACAACGTTGTTGAAACGAAGGGTTTGCGCCACCATGCAAAAGGAGCCAGCCCGCTCGAGCTCTTCGATCATGCCCGCCCCCTCCCTCACGGATGCCGCGAAAGGTTTTTCGATGAGAAGCGGCTTGCGCCATTGCGCGGCCATACGAACGATTTTCGGGTTGACTGTCGGTGGTACGGCGCAAACCACGGCGTCCACCGCCGGGTCGGCGACGAGCTCTTCCAGATGACGATGGTAACGGCAACCAAACGCTCGTGCTTGCTCGCGGCCAGCGGTTTCGTTAGGCCGCGATATCGCGGCGAGTTCAATGCCCTGGAGCTCTTTCGCGTGCCGGGCATACCGCTCGCCGTGTTTGCCGACTCCTATGAGCCCAACGCGTATCGTTGCCATCGCATGCTCCTTAGCCCAAACGAAGCACTTAGCTTAGCCGGTGGCGTTTCGCGGTGCCAGGCTCCGTGCGAGAAGAGGTCGCCCGGCCCGGCTTTGGCCGAAGACTAAACACCGGGAGCCTGGCAGACAACGGCGCCTGCTCAGGGCCCGTGTAGCCGCCTCGCTCGCACGAGCCTGAACTCGGGCAGCAACTCCAGGTACTCTGCACGGGCAACGCATCCGTCCTCCCGGAGATAAACCGGCCCGCAGTCGAGCCGGTCCAGGCTGTCGCGGTACCAGAGACGGCGCGGGGGGCACGCCACGACCCAGATCTCCAAACCGTCATGCTCCGGCAAGACCTCCCAGCTTCCATACCTGCCGCTCAGCACTCTGGCCTTCTGCAAAAGGACGGCATCCCCGGTCGAGGGGATAGGGGCATCCGACGAAACCGAGCCGTATTCGCCCACGTCCGGGAGGGCGAAGCATCTTTCGTGCCACCTTCTCCACTCTCTGGGCGACGCGCGAAAGCGCGATTGTGAGCCGGCTTGCGCATGCCAAAAAAGCGACAAATAATGAGTCTTCGTTACCTCATCGGCACAGCCAGCCCAGGAAGCCACAATCGCGAAGCTTCGGTCGAGCGATCTTGACACTCCATATTTGCTGCCGCCAGGGGTATATCTTATTGGGAGAGGAGGGGCGAACTCCAAATGGGGAGCATGGGCGAAAGCGGTGGCAGTAGGTGGCGAATCCAACTCTTCACCACCACAGGTTGCACGACCGTCGCACCCACGTTTTGCCTCGCTCCGATTCCCACGGTCGTCATCCCAGGCGAGGGATTTTACGGCGTTTGCGGGTCGCCGAGGGATTGCGCGAAGCGGGGGTGGACACGGCCGAGAGCGAAGATGCGGGAGAGGTGACCGGGCCCCTGAACCAGATGCGAGGCAATCTTGGCGCGAGCGCTCTTGGCTGGGCGAATTTGCCGAGGCTTCTGACCGCGCTGTTCGGTGGCGGAGGCCCGTGTGAAATAGAGCGTTTCCCGGTCGGCGCCAGTCAGGTGGTCGATCCGGTGCCTTCGGTAGGCAGCGACCGCAAGGCGGGGGGAGCGAATTTGCGCGTTATTTTGCCGTGGCAGGAAGGGTAGGCGTGGAGCGGATCGTCGTTGTGGATGACGACGCCAGTATTTGCCGTTCGCTCGAGGTGCACCTCGGGCAGGCGGGCTACGAGGTTCACTCGAGCACGACCGCGGCCGGGGGGCTTGAGCTCATAGAACGTCACGATCCAGCCGTGGTGTTCCTCGACCTCAGGCTTCCCGATCGCAGCGGGCTCGAGGTCTTGCGGCAAATCGAAAAGGGCTCGGGCAGCCGTGCGGTGATCATGATAAGCGGGGAGCAGGACATGGGGGCCACGATCGAGGCGATCCGATCCGGCGCGTTGGACTACATCCGCAAGCCCCTCGATCTCGACGACCTGCTGATCTCGATCGAGAAAGCGAAGCGCCACTTGCACGCGCCGGCGCCCCAGACCGCCGCCGTGGCGGTGGGCGACACTCCCTGCAGCCCCCGGGAAATAGTGGGCCGCGACAAGAAGATAGTCGAGGTAGTGAAGCAAATCGGGTTGGTATCGAAAAGCCGCGTGACCGTCCTGGTGGAGGGAGAGAGCGGCACCGGCAAGGAGCTCGTCGCCCGAGCCATCCACCAGGCGAGCTGCCCGCAGGCGCCATTCGTGGCCATAAACTGTTCCGCCTTGGTGCCCACGTTGATCGAAAGCGAGCTCTTCGGGCACGAGAGGGGAGCATTTACGGGAGCCGAGCACCGCAAGATTGGCAAGCTCGAAGCGGCCGGAGAGGGGACGGTCTTCTTGGACGAGATCTCGGAGCTTTCCCTGGAGTTGCAGGCTAAGCTGCTTCGCGCGCTCCAGGAGCGGGAATTCGAGCGGGTAGGAGGAAGCCAGGTCATTGCTCTGCGCGCGCGGGTCATAGCGGCGACCAATCGGCACCCGGAGGCGCTTGCGGAGGCGGGGCTGTTGCGCCGCGATCTCCTCTTTCGCCTGTCGGTTGCCCGCATCGTGGTCCCGCCCCTGCGCGAGCGGCGCCAGGACATTCCTCTGCTCGTTCGCTATCTGCTGGCCCGCATAGATCACGCCCTCGATCGCAAAGTGGAGGGGGTCTCTCAGGGTGCGCTGCGCAAGCTTCAAGCCTACGACTGGCCTGGTAACGTCCGCGAGCTCGAAAACGTGCTCACCCGTGCGGTGGTGCTTACCCGAGGAGACATGATCGAGGAGGAGGCGATCGAGCTTGCGCCGAAGGGGGGAGAACCGGGGGCGGGGGGCAGCAAGGCGATCAAGACGCTGCGCGAGGTGGAAAGGGATCACGTCGAGTCGGTTCTTTTTCACAGTGGCTGGAACATCACGCGGGCGGCGGCGCTCCTCGGTATCTCGCCTACCACATTGAGAAAGAAGATCAAGGATTTCGGGATCGAGGATCCGCGGGAGTAGGGGGCGACGCTGGTCGATCTGGCGCCTATCGCCGCTGGCGCGGCCCTGGCCATGGCGGGTGGCTGGAACGTTTTTTCCGTCGAGAGATTGATTTTCTTCCCCGACCGGGAAGTCGGCGACCCTCCGCCCGGCGTCGAGGAGAAATGGATGAAGACCGCCGACGGCGTGGCACTTCACGGGTGGTACGTACCCGGAAACGACGCGCGCGTTTTCCTTTTGTGGTCCCACGGCAACGCGGGCAACATAGCCGGTCGAGTGGACGTGGCGTTGGCCTTGGCCCGGCGCGGCTTGAACGTCATGGCGTACGATTACCGGGGTTACGGCAAGAGCGGGGGTCGGCCGAGCGAGCAGGGGGTGAACCTGGACGCCCTGGCCGCATACGACCACCTTTTGGAGTCGGGTGCCGCCCCTGACAGGATCGTCTGCTTCGGCGAGTCGCTGGGGGGCGCCGTGTCGCTACGGCTTGCGACCGAGCGCCCGTGCGCTGGCGTTGCGGTTGTCTCTACATTTACCCGCATGCGCGACGTAGCATCGTACCATTACGGTTTCCTCGGGGGCCTGGTCGGTGACCGCTTCGATTCGCTTTCGGTCATGGACAAGCTCGATCGGCCGCTTTTCGTAGCGCACGGTGACCGCGACGAGGTAGTGCCCTACCGCCTGGGGGTAGAGCTCTATCGCGCCGCCTCCGGCCCCAAAGAGTTCTTCGAAGTTCCCGGCGCCGGCCATAACGACATTCTGGGCTCCCGCGCGCTGCTCGACGCCATAGCCGAATTTGCCAAGCGCGTGGCTGCAGATTCGTGACGTGCTCAGCCTCTCAGCGTTGGATGAGCTCGATCCTGTACCCGTCCGGGTCTTCGATGAAGGCGATCTCCGAGCCGCCGTGCTTCATGGGTCCCGGTTCGCGCACGATCTTGGCGCCGTTTCGCCTGAGCTCGTCGCAGGTTAGGTAGATGTCTCTCACGCCTATCGCGATGTGGCCGAAGGCGTTGCCGTGCTCGTAGCGGGTGGTGTCCCAGTTGTGGGTTAACTCGATCACGGCCTGCTCCTCCTCGGCTCCGTAACCCACGAAGGCGAGGGTGAAGCGCCCCGCAGGGTAATCCTTTCTCCGCAGCAATTTCATTCCCAGCACCTCGCAGTAGAACCTGATGGATCTTTCGAGATCCCCGACTCGGATCATGGTGTGCAATATGCGCATAGAGAGTACCTCCGTTTCTTTGTTCTCGCGGGGCCAAGCAGGCCGCCGCACTGGATCGGCTCAGATAAGGGCCGAGCCCGTTTTAATCACGATCAGGATGCCCAAGATGGTAACTGCTGCGGCGCTCGCCACACCGAGAGCACGGGTCACGGCCCCGAAGCGCTCCATCCGCGAGACCAGACCATAAGCCTTGACAGCCAGGACGCCGGCTGCGATCAGCACGGCCGCCAACCCCACGGAGAAAGCGAGAATAAGCGCAAGGCCGAGCGCGATTCGGTGAAGCGCAATGGCTGCAAGGAGCACCACGAGCGCCGATGGGCAGGGAACGATACCACCCGTTACGCCGAGAAGAAGGAGTCGCCAGAGAGAGGCTGCCTGCGCCTCCACCGCACCGGCCGCCGGCTCCGGGAATCCTGCATGCCGGTGAGCTTCCCCGTGGTGCGAATGGTGGTCGTGCTCGCGCCCATCCCCTCTCCAGGCCGCTCGCACCCGGCCGATCAGGAGGCTCGTGCCGATCGCGGCCACGGCTGCACCGGAAATGACGCCGAGCCAAGGGTAGAGGCGCTCGGGCAATATGAACTCTGAGAGGTAGAGGGTCACGACTCCGAGCAGGATCACGCTCGACACGTGGGTCACAGTTACCACAAGTCCCAGCAGCACGGCATGGGAAACCGTCCCCCTGCTGCCCACGAGATAGGCTGCGACGATCGTTTTCCCATGCCCGGGCGACAGCGCGTGGCTGGCGCCCAAGGCGGCGCTCACCGCAAGCGCGAAGAGGAGGAGCTTGGGGGTCAGAACTTCGCTGCCGATCAGGTCCACCAGGGGGTTGCGGGCGCGAGCCGGCGCCGAGGGGACCCCCAAGCCCGCACCTGCGTCCTTTGCGGCACCCGGGGCCGAGCGGAAGTCGAGCGAGACCACGATTTCATCGTCCGCGCGCGGTGTTCCGCTGTAGGACAGCGGATGGAAGTCCTGGGTGGGCGAGAGCAGGGTTTCGGAGGGGGCCACGCCTCGGACATGCTCGAGGCCGACCTGCACCCTTATCTCGTGCCACCCGGCTAGCCCCCCGAAGTTCCGGTCGGAGAAGCGCAGGACCCGGGCCTCGCTCCAGCGGCTAGACCATCTGGCGCGGAGATGGCCGATCACGGTGACCGTCTCCAATCCGCCTTGGCCTGGGATCTTGACCGCCTGCGCGCTCTCGAGCGTGAGCGCTAGGGGACGCCCATCGGCAGTAAGCGTCAAGTTGTCTGCAAGCTCGCGCATTCGCTTCTGGGCATAACTCTCCCCCTCCGCCGCCATCCGCACGAGCTCCGAACGGGCCGGAATCTCGGCGAAGTCCGCATAGTATCTAATATCCACATGACCCCTAGCGGGTATGATCAGCGCTTGCCGGTTAGCGGAAAGCTCCCCCATGGGATGGCCGAGGGCGCTATTGGCGAAGGAGACGCTGGCTGCGATCGTGCAGAGCAGCAGAGCACGATGTATCGGGGCCGGGCTTTGCCGGCCGAGGCCTCGCTTTTGATCACCTTCTCGCGAAAAGCTCGATGTTCGAATTCTCTTCAAGATCCAATATACTAACTTTCGTGGAAGGCTCCGCTCAAGAGCGTGCCTACGGGGGCCCGACCCGGATCGCGGAGCGGGACCGAACGGTAAACTCCGACGGGTCGAGGCGCGTCGGTGCGGCCTTGGCCTCGCTTTTTGTCGGTACCGGCCTCGTGGGCGCGAAGTACGTTGCCTACAAGCTCACGGGCTCGACAGCGGTCCTCTCGGATGTGCTCGAGAGCCTGGTTAACGTCGTCGCCGCCGGCGTTACCGTGGCGAGCGTTCTTTTTGCCGAGCGACCGCCCGACCAGAGCCACCCCTACGGGCACGGCAAGATCGAGTTCTTCAGCGCGGCCTTCGAAGGAGGCCTCGTTACCTTCGCCGCGCTCGTGGTCGTGTACGAGGCGGTCTTGGCGCTCGTGACGGGCATCGAGATGCGGCACCTCGGGGTTGGCGTGGCGATCGTCGCCGGCGGTGGCGTGGTCAACGCCGCGCTCGGTTGGTTCCTCGTTCGCACGGGAAGGCGGCTGAACTCCCTCGCTCTGGTCGCGGACGGGAAGCATGTGCTGAGCGATTTTTGGACCAGTGCCGGCGTGGTGGTCGGCCTTTCACTGGTAGCTTTGACCGGACTCACCTGGCTCGACCAGGTGGTGGCCTTACTTGTCGGCGCCAACCTGGCCCGGACCGGTGTCAAGCTCGTCCGGGAGGCGTCTGCGGCGCTTCTCGACGCCGAAGATTCCGAGCTTATGGCCAAGCTCCTGACCGCCATCGAAGCCGGGGCGGCGCCGGGAATCATCCGCGTCCATCATCTTCGGGCGATTCGGTTGGGGCGCTTTACCCACGTCGATGCCCACCTCGTGGTGCCCGAGTTTTGGACCATAGAGCATTCGCACGACGTGGTGGATGCCTTCGAGAAGAGGGTTATCGACGAGTTCGAGTTGGAAGGCGAGATCCTATTTCACAGCGACCCTTGCCGGCGTGCGTTCTGTCCGGTTTGCGATCTGTCCGACTGCCCGATCCGGGTGGCGCCGTTCGAGGGCAGGACGCCGCTTTCGATGGCGGAGGCGCAGCGCCCCGATCCTCCCATCACTTTCTCGCAGTAGAGCTTACATCTCCTCGACGGTCTCGCCGCGGCTTGTGCGAAAGCGGCGCTCGATCCTGCGGTGGTGGGAATCCTCTTCCTCGGCCAGCTTTTCGAAGAGAGTACGAAGCTCGGGATGGCGTGCCGCTTTTGCCATGTGGGCGAACGTCGTACGCGCCTTGTGCTCTCTGGCAAGCGCGGCCTCGAGAACCGATTCGGCGCTGGCGTCGGGGCCGAGATCTGCGAGCCCCCCGCCGTGGGAGCCCGAGGCCGCATCGAGGTCCGCCGCCTCGGGTACGGGGACCGAGCCGTCGTAGATTTCCATCTCTCGCACGCTTTCGAGAAGACGCTGGTGGCGCTCCTCTTCGGCGATGAGCTCCGCCAAAAACGCTTTCGCCTCCCCCGCGTTCACCCGTTCGTGCGCCCGTCTGTAGAGCTCCTGCGATTGGATCTCCTGTTCGATCGCTGCCGCCAGAAGGTCGTCCAAAGTTACCTGCTTCAATTTCCAACCCTCCTTCCACCAGCCGGCCACAAGCGAAAGCCGGCGGTTACCGCTTAGACCCTGGCGGATGCGAAACGGCAAGTCAAACTGGCCCCGCGGGATTGGCTTTGAGGCGGCTCGGGAGATCTTCGCTTTCGCCGGCGAGATGCGACCAGCGAATCACGAGATCCGAGAAGCAGGCGAGGGGATGCTCGGAAAACCTATCCAGATCGACGAGGAGGCTTAGTATGCGGATCCGTCTTCTGGTCTTCACTGCCTGGATCCGTGACGCCGAGCCCGCCGTCACATCGCAGAGCCCGTCGGATATGAGAACGATCTGTCCTGCGGAGTCGGTCTTGACCGAGAGCTCCTCGATGGCGCGCCAGATGGGTCGTTCGAAGTCGGTTCCGCCTCCTATGAACGTCTCGGCGAGGGCCTTGACCTCGCGCAGGCTGGGCCGGGACCGGCAGAAGCCGGTCCTCCAAGGCTTCGCGGTGGAAGGACCGAAAACGGTGACGCTGGTCTCCTGTCCCATCTCTGCTGCAGTTCGCCAAAGCGCCAAGGCGAGCGCCTTGGCGGCGATTTCCTTGTCGCCGGCCATCGAGTCGCTAGCGTCGACGAGCAGGACGAGCGGGGCGGGCAGCAGCCGATCCTCGATCCGGTAATTGAGTAGAGTTCCTTCGGTAAGCCGGCGAAGAAAATACCCCTTTCGCGAAGCTGCGCGAAGACCGACGAGCTCGCCAGGTAGGAGCCGCGAAAGCTCCCGCCCCGGGCCGATATCGTATACCTCAGGCGAGCGCCACTGGGCGAGATCCTGGACATCCGAAACCGTCTCGAGGCGCTCGATGGCCGAAAGAAGCTGCTCGAAACGCCGGTAGTGCGCCAGACTCTCGGCAAGCTCGAGCTTCGTCTGCAAGTCGTAATTTATTTCCTCCTTCTCCCGCTCCCCCTTGCCGGACACGAAGTCGCCAGCGGATGGCGGCTCCCGGGAAGCTACTTCGGGCGGATGCCCGCCTGCGCGGCCTCCTTGCTCGACTGCTCGCTCCAAAATGAAGATCTCGTTTTCCCGATCGAGCCTCTTATCCTCCAGGTGCCTTACGATCTCTCGAGCCAATGCCAGGGTGGCAGCGCCGGATGCCTTCTCGTCGAGAACGGTTTTGGCGCGCAGATCCCGGAGGTTGGGATCGCGGATCAGGGAAGCCAACAGGTAACGGTTGAGTTGGAGACCTGGCCTCACACGGGTGCGATCGACGAGGGCGGGTCTCATCTTGAAAACGAGGCGGAAAATGTCTTCGAGCAAGGATGGAAAGCTGCGCAGCAGGGCCTCCCCCCGCCGCCGAAGCCGCTCGAAGCCGGGGTCCTGAGCGAAGAGAAGTCGCAGGGCCCCTTCGTCATAGGCGTCGCCAGGGACGCACTGTTTTTCGAGTCGCAGCCTGCCACTGAGATCCATCGTCGCCCTTAGGTGCTGACGCTTCCCGGCGACCTGACCGGCGCTCTTGGGTACGCTTCCTAGGGCTCGTCGGTCGCTCGATCCAGTTCCCGAGCGCGCTTCTCGACCGCCCCGGCCAAATCCCCGAGGCGGCTCCGTAGATCCGCTATCGGCTTTGCCCAAAAATCGTCTGGTTGCGCCACCAGCAGATTCTCGAGCCGGCGGGACAAGCGCTCGAGCTTCACCTTCGCTTCGGTCACCGCGGCCCTCTCCTCCTCCCGGTTGAACCAGCTCTGCAGAGCCTTGCGATGCACGTCTTCGGCTTGGCGCACGATCTCCAGCGCTGCGTGAAGGGCCGGCGCCACGACCGCCGTTATCTCTTCCTTCACCAGCGCCCGCTCCTGCGGGACGGTCCAGAGGATGTCGGAAAGGACGGCCAAGTCCGCCTCGTTCACCTGGTTTCGGCCGCTCAGGTACGCGTTAGCCTTGAGCCCCGCAAGGCTGAGGCGAAAGCGGCGGTCGGAAACGCACATGCCCCGGGAGCGCAAGCGCGTACGGATCTCCGTGAGCCACTCCGTCACCCGCTCGCCCAACGTCACCCGCCTCACCTCGGCCTGTGCTTGGTGGAGCTCGGCCAAGGTTATGGATACCGATGAAGCCGCTTCCTCGGGCGCTTCCAGCATGGTGCGGAAGGCCTCGCGGTCCTCGATATAGTCCACCCGGTAGCGGAAGAGAAAGCGATCGGCGAGGCAATCCAGTTCTTTGGCCTGTGGCAGCTCGTTGCTCGCTCCGAACAGAGTGTTCAGCGGGACCGGTGTAGGTGTCGCATCGTTGTAATAGATACGCTCGTTCACGAGGGTGAGAAGAGCGTTCAGGATGGCCGAATTGGCCTTGAAGATTTCGTCGAGGAACGCGACGTGGGCCGTGGGCAGCTTGCCATCGGTGATCCGGTAGTAGCGATCCTGCTCGAGGCCCCTGAGGCTTACGGGACCGAAAAGCTCCTCGGGGGTGCTGAACTTGGTGAGGAGCCAGTGGAAGTAAACGGCACCCGAGATTCTGCTGCACAGGGCATGGGCGATCATGGACTTGGCGCTTCCCGGAGGGCCGATAATGAGCACGTGCTGCCTCGCCAAAAGAGCCGCGAGCGCCCTATCTATGAACTCGTCCCGCTCGGCGAAGCGCCGCTTGAGATCCTCCCGAACGGCCGCTAGCTTTGCCGCTGCCGCGCTCGCCATCAGGCGGCGTCCAGTGGCGCGGGCTGCTCGGGCGAAACCGTAGAGCGCCCCGCGCAGTCGTGCGAGGCCCTGATCACGCGCGGCGCACGACCGTCGCCCTGGTACACGGTCCAGCGAGTCGGAGCGTAGGTGATAGGTTCCTGCTCGCCTCGATCGAGCTTCTCCTTTCGCCGTCGCAGGACCTCGCAGACGTAAGAGGCAAGCTGCCTCTGTCCTTCGCTCATATCGCCCAGCTCCTCTCGGCAGCGCGCTTCCACCTCCCTGGCCCTCGCGGCAACCCTTTCATTGGGGGCGAGCTCCGCGCAAGCAGGGAGAATGAGGCGCAAGAACTGCAGGCTTTCGGCGTTGGCCCGAGCGCGAGCCTGTAGGTACGGGTCGTCCGAGCGCCGGAACTTGAGGTATCCATTGAGCGCCACCCAGGCGAGCCGTAGCTGGGAGGGGCCGTTTTCCTGGTAGAGCTTCTCCAACGCTAGGTCATAATACCGTCTCAGCTCTCCCCGAGCGAAGTTCTTTCGCCGCATTACCTCGTCGTTCTGGTACTGTTTAAAGCTCCAGTCCTGGTCGGGCAAGAATCGCCCGTCCTCCTGGAGCCTTCGATAAAGCTTCGTTCCCGGGCAGGGAACGAGCGGCGTAACTTGGTAGAAGACCGGCTCTAGGGCGACGAAAGCGTCGATATCGGCGACGATGTTCTGGCGGGTATGGAAGTCCCAGCCGAGGATGGTGGAAGCCGTGACGGCGATTCCATGCTCGTGAAGCCCTCTTATGAACCCCGCCACGTCGCCACACTCGCGCTTGGCGATCGCATGTTCGGAGGTGACCACGTCGTCGATCGTCGATTCTACGCCGATCCACACGGTCGCCAGCCCGTTGCCGACGAGCTCTTCCATCGTGAACTGCGAGAGCGAGCGCAGGCTTCCGAAAGCGAAATACTTGATGCCACCGAGCTCTATCATTTCCCGGTCGCTGCGGATAAGTTTGCCGAGCTCTCGCACGTACTCGGTGTCGGTAAAGAGATCCTCGTCGAAGATGAAGACCACGGTACGAGACGGATCAGGGCACCTCAGCACCTGGGCCTTCATGTCCGCATAGAGAGCTTCGGGGGGTGTCACGCGGATCTTCTTTCGTTGGTAAAAAGCTGACGTGACGCAGAACTCGCAGCCGTTCGGGCACCCCAAGCCGGCGAGCACAACCGGCTGGCGAACGTTGAAGACCTGTTCGAGGCCGCGCATAGAGTTGCCGCCGGCCGGGATGAAGCGCTGCGTGATCGGTCTTTCAGCGGGCTCATCCCCGATGAGCCGCCTAAACCAACGCACACCTTCTTCCCAGCAGACGTGGTCGGCAAGCTCCATTATCCGCCGCGAGAGCCGCTGGTACTCCCCGTCGGGGGGATCGCTCAGGTATAGCCCGCCGTAGCCCCCCACCGCGATGACGGTGCGCGGGGAGCGGCTGCGGACGATCTCTAGCATGCGCACGGTTTGCGGGAAGTAGAGAGCCATGAGCTGGGTGCCGAAGTAGTCGTAACCTTTGCTCGCCTCCGCCTCGAAATCTTCCCAGGTAGGGTTCTCGAGCACGGTCACCTCAGCGCGCAGGTTCTCGGCGATGAGATAAAGGGCCCAGCAATGGGCGTGGGCGGTCGGGGTGAACACCCCCTGCCCGCGAGCCAGCCGGGCTGCCATGATGTCGTAAAGGTCCACGCCGTCCACCAGCTCCCTCGGCCCCGGAATCGTCGATAGCAGTAGTCGCTTTTTCATCCTTTCCTCCTGCGCCCGCCACGTCGGCGACGGGCTTGCGGTTCGGAGCCCTGCCAGGCTTTCGCTGTGAGCAGGGCAGGGAGGAAAAACCCCGCCGCTTCCTCGATCATCGAAGCCAACGAAGGCCTCTTCGCCGCCCGCTCGCCTTGCAGCCAGCTCTCGATCACCATCTCTATGGAGCCGACGAGGCACATGGCCACTACGCGCGGGTCGTGCCGCCGGAAAAGGCCGGCCTCGGCGCCCGCTCGCATCACCGACGCGATCGCGTCGGTCACATGCTCGACGAACTCGCGTCTTTGCTCTTCGAACTGGGGGTCGGTCCCGGGAGTGCGGTAGACGAATACCCGCGCCAGCGCCTCCTCGTTTTCGAAAAGGGTCGCAAGAGCCGAAAGCCGCCTTCGGACCAGTGCCGGCAGATCTGCTCCTTCGCGCAAAATCCCTGCTTCTCCACCCGGTAGGATAGCCTCCATGATCCTCGCCCGGAACTCTGCGTAGAGCGCGAGGTAAACGTCCTTCTTGTCCTTGAAGTAGAGGTAGAAGGTTCCATGAGCGATCCCCGCCGCCTCGGCGATATCCTTGATTGTGGTTGCGTGAAAACCTTTGGCGCCGAAGGTCGTCGCCGCCGCGTTTAGAATGAAGCGGCGCTTTTCCTCCCGCCCGATCTCCTGAAAAGCCGCCGGGCCTCGGCCCACCGCTGACGCTCGACTCAACATGCTGACGTTCATGTCATAAGACTGATCGTTCTGTCAAGCCTGAGCGGGAACGATTCGCCGCCGCGCGAACCGGATCTGGCGCCCCGGGCCTCTTTTATGGAAGATCTCCTGTCGGCTCGAACCGCGAAGGGGGGTCAGGGTCGGAAAGGCAAGGCGCATTCGAGCCCGTTCGGTCGGGTGAACCGGCTGCGCCCGGGCCCACCGGGCTATTGCCGTAGGAACCTCGTGAGCAGGGCGACGATGAACAGCGCAACCACGATAGAAAGAGTGCCAGCGATGAGAGGGTCGATGTTCTACACCGCTTTCCGGCGGTGGCTTTACTTTGGTCCGCGCCCAGGCGCCGGTTCGAGGGAACGATGGCAGGTGTCCAGATGCCCCACCAAGTTTTTTCGCCGAGGGCGACGGTACGACGCTCGACCGATGCCTGGTAACCCAGGGGCTCGCGGTCGTCACCGGGGCGCCTAGGGAGGGCTGGCTTGTGCGCCGCGGCATAACGGGTCGGAATATTTCGTGGGCGATCGCGTCACTGCGAAGGGAAGCGCCGCACTGGAAAGCGCCCGTTGTCGAAGTCGTGGCTTCCTCCACCAAGGACCCTTTTCAGGTTCTCGTCTCTTGTATCCTCAGCTTGAGAACCAAGGACGAGACCACGGCCCGCGCGGCGGCCAGGCTACTGGCCCGCGCTCCCACAGCACAAGCGCTAGCTGGCCTGCCCGAGAGCACGATCGCAAGGCTCGTCTACCCGGTGGGCTTTTACCGCAGGAAGGCGAAGGTTTTGAGATCGCTCGCTCGCCTGGTTCTCGAGCGCCATGGCGGAAGGGTGCCCGATACCATGGAGGAGCTTTTGGCGATCGACGGCGTGGGCCGCAAGACCGCCAACCTCGTCTTGACGCGCGGCTTCGGGAAAGCGGGCATTTGCGTGGATACGCACGTCCACAGGATCGCCAACCGCTGGGGTTACGTGCGGACGAAAACACCGGAGCAAACCGAGATGGCGCTGCGGCGGAGGCTGCCACCCAGACACTGGATCGAGCTGAACGGCTTGCTCGTGGCCTTCGGGCAGACCATTTGCCGGCCCCTCTCGCCCCTGTGCAGTCGCTGCCCCCTGAGTGCCGCCTGCGCCAAGCGTGGGGTGGTGAGAAGCCGCTGACGCATCTGGCCGCTCATTGAGCGTATCCGAGTGCTTTGAGCCGCTCGCGCGCGCTCTCGCTCAACTGGCCAGGGAGTGGTAGGCCGCGCGCGGCTTCCGCTCGCCAGAAGGCGAGCTCTACCTCCTCCCCCTCCCCCACACTGCTCACGTAAGCGGGTCCCGCCAAGTACGGCGCGGCTACGGGAACGAGGGCTGGCATGCTCTCGGGCGAGCGACCACTTCTTCCCAAACGCACCGAGCGGGCGGCAAGTGGCTCGCCATCGGCAAGGGCGGCGATCTCGCAACTGACCTCCGTGCCCAAGATATCGAAGCGGGTAGCGTCCCGATCCCCGGGCAAAAGACTCCCGCTTAGGGTGAACCCGTCCGAGTGCCTGCCGACCGAAATCGTATCCCCCTTCTCCAGGTTTACTCGGCTGACCTCGACGACGGGGGCGGCCGGTTTCGCCGTCAATGTGACCTGGTAGCGAACCGTTTTGGCACCCCGGTTGGACAACTCGATCTGGTATCCCGTGCCAGACAGGGCCGCCGTCGTGCGCGCGAGTTCGGATCTTAGGGCTTGAGCCAGGCCTGGCGCGACAGCGGCCAGATTGCTGCGCTCGGTGGGATCTCGGCTGAGATCGTAGAGCTCCTCCCCACCGGTGCTCATGGTTACGATGTACTTGTGACGTTCCGTCCGAAGGGCCTGACGCGGAGGGGCGTTGGGCTCGCCGCGCGAGACGGTTGCGAAGACCGAGCGGCTCGGGCCTTCTTCGCTTTCGAGCAGCGGCAGGAGCGATTGCCCGTCCCGCGGCTCGGCCGCTCGGTTTTTCGCCCCGCTTCTCGCTACGAACTCGACGAGCGTGGGCGTCAGATCGACTAGCCGGGCAAGACGGGCCACGCGCTTTCCGGCGCTCTGTCCCTCGGGGAGCTTGATTATGAGCGGTACTCGCATGAGCTCGTCGTAGAGCGATTGGCCGTGGAAGAACCGGCCGTGGTCCCACAGCTCCTCCCCGTGGTCTGCCGTCACCAAGATCAGACTCGACCGGTACATCCCCGAAGCCTTGAGCCCCTCGATGATTCGCCCTATGTGGTGATCGACGTAGCGAATCGCTCCGTCGTAGAGATCCGCGATCCGCCTTCGGTCCGCAGGCCCGTACCTTCCTTGCCAAGCGCCGCTCACGTCGTTGAAGGAAAGCCCGACCGGCCCCTGGTAGCTAGGGTCGATGAACCGGCGGGAGAAAACCTCGGGGGCTTGGTATGGGGTGTGTGCGTCGAGAAAGTGGAGCAGAAGAAGAAAAGGAACCCCTCGACTGTGGCGCAGCCAATCGAGGGCGAGCCGCGCGATCTGCCGCGCATTCGGCTCGCCGTCCATAAGAACGCCCAGGCCAGCGTTGTGCTGCTCGAGCCAGGAAGCCACGTAAGGGTTGTTGACGATGGCGCGTGCGGGAGAAAGCCCCGCCTCCCACAGCAGTTCCACGAGGCTTGGAGCGGGACGCTGATCGGGAAAGTAGGAGGCGGTCAAGAGCTGAGGCACCGAGGGTATGGTCTTCGGTGCGGAGGCGAAGGCGTTTTGGAAAAGAATACCGTCACGGGCCAGCCGATCCAAGTGCCTGCTCGTCGGCCGAAAGTATCCGTAGGGTTGCAAACGATCGGCCCGCAGTGCGTCCAGGATCACCAGTATGACCGTCGGCGGAAGGGGGGGCGCGAGCGAGACGATCTCGGGGTTGTCCCAGAGAACGAGAAACCCCGTCGCCCCACCGGCGGGCCTCGCGGCAAAGCTCAAAGTGCCCTTCTGACCGGCGTGGCGCGCCAGGTCCACGCCGATCTCGAACCATTTCTGGTCGGTTTTGCGCCTTGCGTCCAGCAATTTCTCGAAGAGAACCACCGTGCGGCGCCCGTACCTCCAAGTGACCCGTACCAGAGTGGGCCTGATCTTTTCCGTGAGATCGGTAGTCCAAACCCGAGTCGGTATCGCCACCGCGGTTCGCAGGACCGCCTGCGGCGGCATCACCAGATGCCGCTCGAAGGAGGCCGGGACCGACTGGGTGACCACTTTGAAGCGATTGGTTCCGTATGCGCCGAAGGATTGAACCCGGGCGGAGACAGAGTCGGCCAAGTCGATCCGGCTAAGAGCGTGCGCACCCGATGCCATGAGCAGGAAGAGGGGGAGACACGCCAAGCCGACCCGCGGGATTCTCCTCTTGCCGTTCACCGTCCCTTTTCGTTCGCTCCTAGGCGTAGTCCTTTGCCGCCCCTGAGCCATAGGCGCGGGTACGCTGTGCCCAGCACTCCTCCACTCGCTTTTTCAGTGCGGCCAGATCGCCGTCGTTTTCTATGACCACGCTCGCGTGTTCGAGTCTCTCTTCGTCGCTCGCCTGACTCTCGATTCGGGCTTCGGCTTCGCCTCTGTCCATGCCTTTGGCGAGCAAGCGGGCCAGCACGGTTTCGCGGCGGGCCGTCACGACCCAGATCTCGTCCACACTCCACATCGCGCGACTTTCCACGAGCAGCGGAATTTCCAGTACCACCGGTACACGCGAGCCGCTGCTCCAGTGGTCGGCGATGCACCGTTGCACCTCGGCGGCCACCAGCGGGTGGACGATGGCGTTTAGTCGCTCCCTTGCGCCGCTGTCGGCAAAGACTATCCGGGCTAGCTTCTTGCGGTCGATCGTCCCGTCGGCCGAGAGAATCCTCGACCCAAAGGCGGAAACTACTTTGTCGAACCCCTCGGTTCCGGGGCGGTAAGAGGCGTGCGCTACTTTGTCGGTATCTATAACCTTAGCTCCGAGCTCGCTCAATAGCGAGGCGACCGTGCTCTTGCCCGTGCCGATACCGCCCGTCAAGGCAATCAGGCGAAGGGGCCTTTGTTTTTCCGCAAAGCTCATGCCTTCTTGTAACAAAAGAGGCCCGCAGGCGGCAACGCGCGTTTTGCCATCGAGATCGCTCTTCTCTCGCGGCCCCTCTAAGCTGGCGTGGCTCCGCCGACTTCGCGGCATTGATGCAAGGATGGGGCTCGCCCGCGCAGCTTTGCGTGCCCATGCCGAGATCGAACCGGCGCGGGGAGATTGGGTTTGCTCAAAAATCCGCCGCCCGCATGGCATTTTTTTTGAAGAGGGGCTCGAACGGGAGGATAAAGCGTGGTTATCGACGACCATACCTTTGCCGAGGTGGCCCGCCACCTCCACTGCGTGTCGGAGGAGCTGGTCGAGGGAATGCGCAAGGTCGTGGCCCTAAACCCCGACGCGCCGGAAGACGCGGACTTGGAGAGCAGGCGCGACCGGTGGTTGCAGGCGGTGGAAGCCCTGGTTCGGATGAACGGCGAGGTGCTCACCCTAGCCGAGCTATTGCGGGCGCTCCTTGCGGCGAATCGCCAGGAAGAGGGTCCCATAAAGGGCTCGTAAGGCGGCTTGCCGCGCCCCGCCGCAGAGCGCGCCCGCCCGCTCCCCGCGCGAGACCTGGGTTTCCCTAGAATCGACGAGCGCCTGCTACGCCGCCGCTTTCCTCACCGCTTGGGGGGCCGCAGGGCGGCGACGAGTGGTGGGACCACCCCCCACATGAGGGCGAGCGCAAGCGAGATCTGGAGCTCCCCCCGAAAAATCAGGAATTTCCCCGCCGGAAACCACCACCAGTGGAGCAGGTGGAAGTTGGCTAGCTCGTAGAGAAAACCCACTACGGCGGCGGCCGCGAAGCAGAACCCTGTCCCGCGGCGGGGTACGAGCACGGCCAAGAGTCCCATGACGACGCCGAACATGAAGATGACGTTCAAGGTGGGATAAACCGGCGAGCGGTATACCCAAAGCCTCGTGGCCCGAGCGAGCGTTTCCGCCAAGACGCCGAAGGCGGCTGCGGTAACGAGTACATCGGCCTTTCGACGAAGCACTTCTTCGTTCCTGAAGGGCGCTGCGGCGCTCGATAGGTCAACCCTCGAAAGAGCTTACCGTCGTGCGATTGACCTCGTCGATGAGCTGGCGCAGCCTCCCGAAGTTGAAGCGGTTGAAGGGAATGACCAGGCGAGGCAGGTGAGCGATTTCGGCCTCGTCCTCTTGCGCGAGCGCTCCTCTCTGCTCGATTCTTCCCCCCGTTAAGAGGTCGGAAAACCGCCGGTTTAGGTTGTTCAGAGCGGCGGCCCCGAGTGGCCGATTGAGCCTCATGACGAGGTTGTCTTCGACGTAACGGCACGAGTGATAAACGCGATAGAAAGTGGTAATCTCTTCCACTGCCTCGCTCACGCTCGCGGTTAGGCGAAAAAGGTGCATGTCCTCCTCGGAGATCAAGGCGCGGCGGAGCAAGTGATCCTCGACGTAGCGCTTCCAGGTCTTCCAGTAAGTCCCTGTGGGCGAGTCGATGAGGACGATGGGAATCGGTTTCGTCTTGCCGGTTTGGACGAGCGTCAGCACTTCGAACCCCTCGTCATTGGTGCCGAAGCCTCCCGGGAAGAGCGCCACGGCATCGGCTTCCTTGACGAAAAAAAGCTTTCGCGTGAAGAAGTATTTGAAGCTCAAAAGCTTCCGATCGTTATCTATGAATTCGTTCGCCCGTTGCTCGAAGGGGAGGCGAATGTTGATGCCGAAGCTGTTTGCGCGCCCGGCCCCCTCCTGACATGCCCGCATGATGCCGTCCCCCGCGCCGGTTATGATCATGAACCCGGCTCTGGCCATCTGGCGGGCGAACTCACGCGCCTGCTCGTAAACCGGGTCCCCCTCGGGGGTTCGAGCGGAGCCGAACGTGCTCACCTTGCGCACCCCCCGGTATGGGGCGAAGATCTTCATCGCAAGCCGCATTTCCTTCAGCGCGGCATTGAGCAGCTTGAGGTCGGCGATGGCGGGCTCGTCCCTGGCTAGCTTGACCACCGTCGCCAGCATGTCGGCCACAAGCCTCGCCGCCGGCTTGTCCCGGGCAAGTTCCACTTCGCTCAGGAGCCTCGCGATCGCTTCCGACGGAAGCCGCCGCTTGCGCCTGCCCTTGCCCTCGGGGGCGGGCGCTTCCTTAGAGGACTCTTTTCTGGTAGCCACGCTGCAGATTCTAGCATCCGGCGGGGCTTCCGGGGACCGAGGAATTTACCTACTCTTATGGGGTCGATGCGTGAGCGTTTCTCGCGGGCAAGGAATCGCCTAGTGGCTCGGATTCTGGGATATTCTCCGCGCTTGTCCGACCGCTGGGCGAAAGCCTTCGCGGCAAGAGTGGAAAGCGGTCCCATCCCGTGGGCGAAGCCGCGCGCGGCAGTCCGGCATTGCCGCTTGGCTCTGGTAACGACCGCCGGCCTCCACCTCGAGCACGAGCCCCCGTTCGAGATGTCCGACCCGGCCGGGGATCCGACCTTTCGCGTGATTCCCGACCGCGTCGATCCGAGGTCGATCAGGATCACCCATGACTACTACGACCACCGGGATGCCGAGCGCGACGTAAACGTCGTATTCCCCATCGAGCGGCTGCACGAGCTCGTTAGCGCCGGCGAAGTCGGTTCGTCTGCTCCACGCCACTTTAGCTTCATGGGCCACGTGCTTTCGCGGCACATCCCCCGCCTGGTGCGGGAAACCGCGCCTGAAGTCGCGGAGCGCTTGAAAAGCGATCGCGTGGAGTGCGTTCTTCTCACACCGGCTTGAGGGGTCTGCAATCAGTCCGTCGGACTGATCGCTCGCGTGATCGAAGGGGCGGGGATACCGACCGTGGCGGTAAGCTTGAAGCGCGAGATCACCGCCAAGGTCAAACCTCCCCGCGCCATCTTCCTGCGCTGGCCGTTCGGCCATCCGCTGGGCCGCCCGGGCGCGAGGGAACAGCACCTGAGTGTCATGCGGGCCGCGCTCGAGCTCTTGGAGGAGGCTCAGGAACCCGGAGTTATCCGCGATCTTCGCATTCCCTGGCGGCCCAGCCGTTTTCCTCGAGACCAGGTGGGATAGGGGGTCAGCCCCTCTGGGCCCACCACGCAGGGTAGGGAATATTATCGACGCAGACGTCGTGGACCTCCGCGGCCGCGCACCCGTGGGCCCTCAATACTTTGCAGAGCTTGAATCTTCCCAGGCGGCTCGGGCGCTGGTAGAGGCGCACCAGACAGTCTCCGGTCTGAGTGTTCCAGCACTCCGAGGTAGCGTAGGTGGGAGAGGTGTAAACGAATTTCAGGACGAGCCGCGGGTCGGTTCGGATATCGACGAGGAGCTTGAAGGGACCCTGGTACGCCTCGAAGGACCAATAGCCGAGGCCGGCTCGGGCGCGGTTGAAGAAAAGGTCCGAGACCCCGCTCGCCTCTATCTTGTAATCGCTCGCGTAAAGATTCGCGAAGGTGAGATCGACGCCGCCTGGCACCCCCGCAGAAAGAAGCTCGACGACGGCACCTTCGTCCTCCTCGAAATTGCAGCAATGCCCCCAAAGCCAACGGGCGGCCCGCTCCGTTCCCCAATGATGCGCTTGATGGCCCGGTGCGCCGCTCACGGTGCGGGTCGACCCGTTTATGCTCACCCTGCCGCTCAGAAAAACCTTGGGGTTGGGGATGGTGACGGAGCTTCGGCTTTGGGTTAGGGCGCGAAGTGGGCCGCCGAAGAAGTAGTGCGGGTTCAAGGCGGGCCGGTAGGTCAGGTCCCAATCGACGCGCTTGCCGTAAGCCTCGAACGCTCCGCTCAAAGCCCCCTCGCGCAGACTCGCCGGCCCGATCGCTAGATCCAAAACGCCCTGGGCGAGCCTGATCTCGCTGGCCGGGAAGGTCTTGCTGATGGCTAGGTTCAGATCCGGGTTTCGCCTGCACGTGTAACCGAACCATAGGGTGCCCCCCGCAGCCGGGTGAGTGTCGAGGGGGTTCAAAAGCGTGTAGCGGATCCAGTACCCGTCGCCAGTTTGTGGATCGGTAAAAATGAAGTACCAAACTTCGTAGAATTTGCTTCTGCTTCCGTCCCATCGCGGTGTGTTAGGCATCGCTCCCTCCTTTTCTCGGGGCATCGCCGCCTGGCAAGTAGTAGAGACTCGCCCAGGCGCCGCGTTTGGTACGCGCCCGCATCTCCAAACGCGCCCTCCCGCTCTGCTCGATCAGCCGCCAGGAGTCGGCCGTCAAATCTTCCTCCGCGACCGCAAGCCACGCACGCCCGCGGATCAGAAGGCGCTCGAGGGCCGCGGGGCCGAGGGGGAAGCTTTGCGGAGCTTGCGGGAGCTCGGCGAAGAAGGCGATACGCGGATCGCGCGCCACCACCACCTCGCCGGCAGCCCCTGCAATTCTGCTCGCGAACGCTTCCAGGTAAGGCTCGCAGGTGGAAACCCGAAGGCCCTTGGCCAGGATCAAGGTGCACGTCAATGCCACCATGGCACCTGCTACCTTAATGCCGTGCCGCCTCTCCAGCCACCGATAGGCGACCTCGAAGCCGACCCCGCACCATATCGTTGCCAGCGGAACGAGCGCGGCGTAGAAGCGCCGATTGACGAAAAGCAACGCGAAGAGCCCGACGTAGAACCAGACCACGAGGTGGAGAAAGCCATCCAGAGCCAAGCGCCGCCTCCTGCATTCGACGATCCCTATGAGCAGGAAGGGAACGAACGCGAAGTGAAGGCAGTCGGCGAAGGCCACGAAGGTCCGCGGCACGTCGATCGCAAGCTTTCTCGGCACGAGCGGCATTCTCTCGCGCAGCGCCTCGAGAAAACCGATCCTCGCGCTCTCCTCTTGGGGTATCACCCTGCCTTGCCCGGTAGCCTCGCGTATTCCCAGGCTCAAAACGTTGGCCGTCTTGCGGGAAAGGACGAGGTGCCCGGTATCCAGTCGCAGGTAGTAGATATACGGTAGCGCGACGAGAGCGGCGAGGAGCAAAGGCTGGCCGGCTTCCCATATGTGCTTGATGGAGCTTGCCGGTTTGCTTCGGTGGGCCCGTGCCGCGGCCAGCCCGAGCGGCAGAGCAAGAGCGAGGCCTTCCGGCCTGACGAGATACGAAAAGCCGCACGCAATGCCGCTCAAGCGAAGCCAAGCCAACTTCCGTTCGCTCTGCAGGGAGCGTACCGCGAGCCAGACCGCCAAGAGGAAGAGGAAACCATAAAGCGCCTCGCTCCGTACCGTGGCCGCGTACCTGGCAGGATAGGGGCATAGGGCGGTGCCCAGCAGGGATGCCGCGAACGCCAGGGGACCAACGCGAGCCGCGCTGAGCAAGGCCGCAAGGGGCACAAGGGCCAGAGTGCTGCTCGCAATCGCAAGCAAGATCCCGGCTTTCCGGAAATTATCGAGCAACAGTCCAACGGCCGCAATCGCCGCTGGGTAGCCCGGAGGGTAGAAGGAGGAAAGCGCGTCCCGCCAATTTCCTTGCGCTATCTCGGTCGCCGCCTGCAGGTAGCGGATTCCATCAACGGATAGACAGATCCCGGCGCTTGCCAGGTAAAGGCGAAGCCAAATCGCCGCGGAGGCCGCCGCTACCAGTGCCACAACTTGCGCGCGGGTTGACATGCCCGACAACCGGCAGGAGGATAGAGGAGGTCGGGCGGGCTGTAAAGCGGGGCCGCTCGAGTGCCGCGATTGTTGGCAGGTTCGGCATCTGCTAGGAGATGACTGTGACGGCGCGCGAAAAACTGGCGCGTATTCGAGGGGAACTCGAGGACCTTCTCTTCGAGCGGTCCCAGGTGATAGAGGGTGCCCTCACCGCGCTTTTGAGCTGCCAGCACCTGCTCGTGATCGGTCCCCCCGGCACGGCGAAGTCGATGCTCGCTGAAGAGCTTTGCAGGCGCGTCGAGGGTGCTGAATACTTCCAATGGTTGCTCACGCGATTTAGCACGCCCGAGGAGCTCTTCGGCGCCGTGAGCCTGCGCGCGCTGGAGCGGGACGATTACCGACGCGTGACGGCACGGAAGCTCCCCGAGGCACACATCGCGTTTCTGGACGAGATCTTCAAGGCGAACTCTTCCATTCTGAACGCCATCCTCGCGCTCATGAACGAGCGCATATTCCACAACGGCTGCGAGCGCGTGCCCGTGCCACTGCTCACTCTGGTAGGCGCTAGCAACGAGCTGCCGGAGGAGGACGAACTGCAGGCGCTCTACGACCGGTTTCTCATTCGCTTCGTCGTGGACTACATCGGCGAGGACTTCAGATTCATCAAGATGCTCCAAAATAGGTCGCGCGCCCAGGTGACCACCGTATCATTGGCAGAGCTTACCGTGATGCAAGAGGAGGCGGCGCTGGTGGAGGTACCGGGCGCGGCGGTGCGGCTCATCTGCGATATCCGGCGCGAGCTCGGCCGCAAGAAGATCGTGGCCTCGGACAGACGCTATCGCCAGGCCGTCGAGGCGCTCAAAGCTCACGCATTTCTCCACGGCAGGGGCGAGGTCTCCGAAGATGACATCGGGTTTTTGGCCAACATCCTGTGGAAGGAGCCGAGCGAGCGAGGCGAAGTGGCAGCCACGATCCACCAGCTTCTGCACGGGCACGAGGACGAGGTGCGAGAACTCCTGTACCAGAGCCGCGAGTTGGCGGAGTATGCCCTCAGACCCTGGGGAAGCGAGGACCTGGCGCGAAGGGCGAGGGTCGAGGCACACGCGAAGATGCGTCGGATACTGGAGAAACTCGACGAAATAGCGGCCGGGGCACGCGGCTTGGGTCGCCCGTTGGGAGAAGTAATGGCCATAAGAAAAGAGATAGAAGCCCTGCAAGAAAAGGTCGCGGGGAGCGTGAGAGAGATCCGGGGAGGATAGGTGCGCGCCCGGAGGCCAGAAGAGGGCTGTTGGATCGAAAGCGACTCCTACGATCGAGCCGCCCTGGCGCAGACCCTGTTGTCATGTGCGCAGGCCCATGCGGTGGTGGAGGCGGGGGAGCGCCTTCTGCCCCACTTTTCGGCGCTGGTGCAGGATATCTTTTGCCTGCTCTTCAAGTACACCATCGTCTATCGGCCTGCGCACGCCATGCCGCCGAGCGCGCGATTGAACCTCACGCTGCTCAAGGCGCTCGAGGAAGGGCCGGCTTATCCCCTTCTTCGAGCGACGACGCTCCTGGAGGAGGACAAAGCCGGCCTTGCGGCTCTGATGATACTGGAAGAGATCGTGGAGCTTTTGCGAAGCGAGAAGATGTTGAACCGCCGGGAGATCCTGGCTTTGTGGGAGCTTAAAGAGGGAGAAGAGGAGGCGTGGGAGTCGGTCGAGATGGAAAGGAGCGCCGAGCAGCTCTATGGCGCTGGGACCGGCGGTAGGAGCAGGAAGGGGGCGCAGAGCCTGAAGCAGTTCAGGGCCGAGCAGATCCGAGCCAGGGGCCGGGTGCGCGCGCTCGCCGCCCGCAGCGCCTACGCAACCGAGGAGATCCCCGAGGGGGTGAGAGGGGAACTTGCGGCTGTTTGCGCGCGTGCGTGCGAGGGTGTGGAAGCCGCCAGCCGACATCTCGACGAGTGGGAAAGGGTCTTGGGAGGGCGGTGCGGCAATCTGCCAGCGGCGAAGCTCGAGCTCGCCCACAGACTGGCCAAGAGCCCGAAGCTAAGAAAGCTCTCGCTCTTGGTGGGGCGGATGCGGGAGCTTGCCTGCGCCATGCGCCGGCGCGTCTTGGAGCGCTCGAGCGAAGAGGTTTACGAGATAGGCCAGGGGGCTGAACTCGGTCGCCTTCTGCCCTGCGAGTTGGTGCGGCTTACACACGCCAAATTGCGCGGCGACTTCTGCCGGCGCCTGTTGGAACGGCAGCTTCTGGTTTACGAGCTTGCGGGGAGTGGCCGCCGGGGGCGGGGGCCGATGGTCGTGTGCTTGGATTGCAGCGGGTCGATGGCGGGAGAAAAGGAGCTTTGGAGCAAGGCGGTTGCCCTTACCCTCCTCGACATCGCTCGGCGCCAGCGGCGTCGCTTTCGCGCCGTCTGTTTCGCCGGTGCGCCGAGCCAGCTAGGCATTATGGAATTCGGTACCAGAGGGGGGTACGGCGGGAGTTTGGCTGGGGCGCTCGATCTCGCCGAGTATTTCCCGGGCGGGGGCACCGATTTCCAAATCGCGCTGGATGCGGCGATCGACGGCATCCGCGGCGTGGCAGAGGGAGGCTCACGGATGCGATGGGGCCGCGCCGACATCGTGCTCATCACCGACGGCGAGTGCCGGGTGGAAGCCGAATGGTTGGAAAGATTCCGCCAGGCCAAGCGGCGAATCGGCTTTTCCCTTTACTCCGTCCTGGTGGACACGGGTCCGAGCTTCGAGGGAACGGTCCTGGAACTCAGCGACCGGGTAACGAGCGTAACCCGCCTGAGCGCCGAGGGCGCCAGAGAGGTTTTCCTCGGGCTCTAGCCTTTAAGACGACCTTCAGGCCGGCTCGCCTCGCTCTTCTTGCGTCGGCCAAAGAGGCGTCGGCGCGTCAGAGCCCTTCCATCAAGACTGTGCTCAAGTAGCGGTCGGCGCCGCTCGGCAGGACCGCCACGATGAGCTTACCAGCACTCTCCGAGCGCCTGGCGACCTGAAGCGCCACCCAAGCCGCCGCACCGCTCGAGATGCCGCACGCTATCCCCTCTAGTCGTGCCAAATCGCGGGCGGTCTTGACTGCGTCGGAGTCGGTAACGGTGACTACCTCGTCGATTATCTTGGTGTTCAATACCTCGGGAACGAAGCCCGCTCCGATCCCTTGAATCTTGTGGGGGCCCGGGCTGCCCCCCGAAAGGACGGGCGAGGCGGCCGGCTCGACGGCAATTGCCTTGAAACTCTGCTTTCTGGGTTTTATTACCTCTGCTACGCCGGTTATCGTCCCCCCCGTGCCGACCCCGGAAACCAAAATGTCCACCTTGCCGTCGGTGTCGCGCCAGATCTCCTCCGCGGTCGTGCGCCGGTGGATTTCCGGGTTTGCCGGGTTGCGGAACTGCTGCGGCATGAAGGCGCGCGGCGTGCTTTTTACGATCTCGTCGGCTTTCGCGATCGCCCCCCGCATTCCCTCTGCCGCGGGCGTCAGCACCAGCTCGGCGCCGAGCAGGCGCAGCAGGCGCCGCCTCTCTTCGCTCATCGACTCCGGCATCGTGAGGATGAGCCGGTAGCCCTTGGCAGCCGCCACGAAGGCGAGCGCTATTCCCGTGTTTCCGCTCGTCGGTTCCACCAGAACGGATCCCGGCCCGATCTTTCCCGCCCGCTCGGCGGCCTCGATCATGCTTACGCCTATGCGGTCCTTGACGCTGCTCAAAGGGTTGAAGAACTCGAGCTTGGCGTAGATGGTCGCCTTGACGCCTTCGGTGATACGGTTCAGCCGGACCATGGGGGTGTTCCCAATCGTCTCGGTTATGCTGTCGAACAATCTCGCCATCGTCTCCTCCAATCAGGTCTTGTTAGAAGCGCCGCCCTCGCGGCACAACCCCGGGTTGGTCTCGCTCACCGGCCCCTACCCTACTATAGCTGGGCGGCGTTGGAAAAGAGGGATGGCGGCTGGGGATTCGGCTCCCTGGCTGCCGGCCCTGAGGCGTTTAGCCGCGGGGCTGAGGGCGTGGCATGAGCCTAAGGAACGCGGGCACTGGACGCGCTGCCGCCGGCACCGGCTCGGCCAACGCGGCTACGATAGCCTCCACTTCGGGAGGGGAGAGGAGGGTATCGGCTGGCTCGGCGCGGATGGCGCGGGCGACGTTCGGAGCCGTGACCACCATTACCCCGCGGCGGTTTTCCCCTACAGCCACGAGTCCGTGGGGGAAGCATAGGACCGGCTTGACCTTAGGGCGAAACCCTAAGCGGCGGAAGATCCGTTCGGCTACGCAAGCGGCCTCCATCTTCGCCTCTTCCACCAAGTCGTCCCTCGTTTTTCTTCCGGCAAGAAACGCGCCAGGCTCCCTGGAGGCGCCCCTCCGTTCACCGGTCCGTCGCGTGGTTACGACAAAAACACCGTTGGGACCTACTACCACATGTTCCTGCTTACCAGGCGTTCCCACCAGACGGCGGAGAAGCTCGTAGCCTCGCAGGCGCTCGAGCACGCGGCCGGTGTCGCGCATGGCGGCCTGGAGATTTCGGGCCTCCTTGAGACGCCCCACGCTTCGACCCAAGGAGCGGCAGTAGCGCCAGGCGATGACGCCAAGCCCAAAGGCCATACAGAGGTGGGCGATCCCCTGGCCAGAGGAAATCATCGCGAAAGCTGCGCAGCCGCTAACGACTGCCCCGAAGAGCGAAAGAGCTAGCAACCGAAACTCGGCCCCTGTTACCGGGCGGCGGATCCGCAACATGCGGATTGCGCAAAGCAACCGCCGTGCCATGGCCTGCTCTCTAGTCCAGGAGCCCGTTCCGTGCCGAAAACCCAAGCGCAAGCAGGCGGGGGCAGGTCGAGATCCGCCAATGCCAGGGATCTTTCTACGGCCTATGGTCAGTCAACTTAGGGGAAGCGAGCGGCGAAAAATTAGCGACCGTCAACGTTGTTGGACGACCCGCAAGCCGAGCGGCACGCCTCGGCCAAGATATCGACCGTGTGTTTAACGGGGATCGCCAGTCCCGCGGCTTTAAGCCCGGCCGAGATTTGCAGGGCGCATCCGGGGTTGGGTGCGACCACGACATCGGCCTTCGCGCGGCCGACCGCCGCCGCCTTCCGCTCGACGAGCCGCCGAGCCATTTTAGGCTGGAGGAGGTTGTAATCGCCGGCGCTGCCGCAACAAAGCTCCGCATCGTCGAGGTCGATGACCTCGACCCCCGCAATGGATCCGAGCAGTTGTCTCGGCTGCGCGCGGATTCCTTGTGCGTGTGCGAGGTGGCAGGGGTCGTGATAGGCTACCCGCCTAGCCGGAAGGGCCGATAGGCGCAGCTCACACTCGGCGAGAACCTCGTGGATGTCGCGAACCTTGATGGAGAACGCCCTCGCTTGATCTTTGTACCTTTCATCTCTTGCCAACAGTTCACCGTACTGCTTCAGCATCGCGCCGCACCCTGCCGCGTTGGTGACAACGTAGTCCAGTCCAAGCTCCCCGAACGCCTCGAGATTTTGCCGCGCCAAAGCCAGCGCGCCGGCGCGGTTGCCGCCATGGAGAAAGAGCGCCCCGCAGCAGCTCTGTCTTTGCGGCACGTGAACCTCGAAGCCCGCGCGCGAGAGCAACTCGACGCTGCGCTCGTTAGTGTCCGCGAAAAGAACCGGCATCACGCAGCCCTCGAGAAAACCGACCGCTCCGCGCCTTTTTCCTTGCGCCCGCAACCAGGGGGAGAGCAGTCTGGGGCGCGGGAGCGGCTCGGGCAAGAGAGCGAGCAGGTACGCCAGCGAGGATCGCCGTGGCACCAGCCGCCGCGCCAGAGCCAGCAAACGAGCCCGCTCGGCCAAACGCAGCAAATCGGTCGCCCGCGCAAGGCGCCTCGGAGAGGCGAACAACCACTCGACGGAGCGCCGTCGCAGCGTATCGTGAAGCGGCCTTCGCCGGCTCTCTTCTACCCAGGCCCGCGCCTGCTCGAGCAACGATCCGTAGCGCACCCCCGAAGGGCAGGCGGAGTCGCATCCCCTGCACCCCAAGCACAGATCGAGGTGGCGCAGCGCCTCGCGGTCGAGCGAAATTTTCCCTTGGCTAAGCGCGCGCATGAGGTAGATCCTACCCCGCGGGGAGTCCGGCTCGCGCGCAAGCTCTAGATAAGTCGGGCAGGACTGGAGGCAGAGCCCGCAGTGGACGCACTCGAGAAAGGCCTCCTCGGGCGCGAAAAGCGGCTTTGCGGTGGCACTGCGAGAGTCCTCAGGCACCTACCTCCCCCCGCCAAACCGCCCGGGCGCGAGAATCCCCTCGGGATCGAGCTCGGCCTTGAGGCGTCGCATCAAGGCCGCGACCGGACCCCAGTTGCTCCAGACCCCTGCGAGCCTTTTCAGCTCGAGCGGCGCACGACATAGCGCCAGATCGCCACCCGTCCGCCGCACCTTCTCCCTCCAACCCGAGGTAAGTGCCGCAAGAGCCTCGATCGACTCGACTCCCTCGACGGTAGCCCAGATGCTCCCGCAATCGGGGATGACTACGAGCGACAGGCGCGCCGCTCGCCCGAGCGCGTCCACCTCCTCCGCCATAGCGGCGGCGAACCCGCCCGCAAGGCGCGGCAGCAGCGCGGCGCGCCAAGCAACCTCGCTGGCCTCCCGAAGCGGCTTATCGCGAAGGCACCGGTAGGCCTCGGCACCCACTTCGCGCGCGTGCAACCCGTCGTGGGCGAGGTGTTTTCCGAGCTCATCCACCTGCCAGCTTACCTGTCGGGGGGATCCCGCAAAGCCTACGAGCAGCCCGCACTCCACTTCGCCAATGGTGCGACCTCCCGAGAATGCGGCCGAGATGAAGGGCCCAAGCCGCTCCTCAGCCAACCGTAGCCCCAGGCTGGCGGCCGCCGCCACGCCGGCTTCGGTATCTACTACGAAGTATCGGATTAGCTCGGGCGTCGGCTGCACTTTCATCGTGGCTTCCACGATCACGCCGAGCGTTCCCAGCGACCCCACGTAGAGCTTGGGCAAGTCGTAGCCGGCGACGTTCTTGACGACTCGACCACCGGCCCTCACGAGAGTTCCGTCCGGTAGAGCTACGCGCAGCCCTAGCAGAAAGTCGCGAATCCGGCCGTGAGAAACTCGGCAAGGCCCCCAGAGATTTGCCGCTATCAAGCCGCCGACGGTTTGGTGCTCCGGCGAAGGCGGATCGATCGGGAGCCATTGGCCCCGGGCGCCGAGCAGATCCGCCAGCGCTCCCAGCCCAGCCCCGGCCTCGACCGTGACGGTCATATCTGCAGGCTGGTAATCTATTACGCCACCGAGGCCCGTCGTGACGAGGGCCAGGTCGTAACGATGAAGGGGGCCGCCGAGGTCGATGAAGTTCCCCCCTCCGATCGCGACGGTCGCAAGCTTGTCTTCGGCTGCGTGACGAAGACACTCGCTCAATTCGCCGAGCGTTTTCGGCCGGGCGACCCAACGGGGCTTTAGCGAGTCGATAGCGCGCGCCTCTATTGGGTCGGCCGCTCGCAGAAGCTCGCACCCCGCCGAGCCAAGCGGACTCTCGCTCTCTCCATCGGGGCCTGGAGGCTCGAAGGCCGGTCGATTCTTCGGCCCTCCTGCGCCCCCTTCGCTCTCCATCATGCCGGTGCCTGCTTGCGCAAGTTCACGCTCTCTACGCAGCTACCCGGGGTGGGAAAGATCTTGCCCGGATTGGCTCGACGCAGAGGATCGAAAGCGTTTCTTACCGCCTGCATCCACTCGATGTCGGCCTCCTCGAAGAGAAGGCCGAGCTCGGCGATCTTCTCCACCCCGATTCCGTGTTCACCGGTCAGGCTGCCGCCCAGCGCTACGCACTCCCTCAAGATCTCTCTGCCCGCCGCCACCACACGAGCTACTTGGTCGGGATCGCGCTCGTCGTAAAGCAGGATCGGATGGATGTTGCCGTCGCCGGCGTGGAACACATTGGCGATGCGGAGGCTATGGCGTTTGCCGATCTCTTCGATTCGGCGCAGTATTTCCGGCAGCTTGGTTCTAGGCACCACCCCATCCTGGGTACAGTAGTTCGGTGCCAAACGCCCCACGGCACCGAACGCTCGCTTGCGGCTGCGCCACAATGCCTCCCTCTCCTCGGCAGTGGCGGCCGTGCGAATATCGCGAGCTTCCAGATCTTTCAGCAGCGCGATGATCTTTTCCACCTCGGACTCCACCGCCTCCTCCAGGCCGTCCACCTCCACTATCAGTACGGCGCCCGCACCGGTGGGAAAGCCGAAATGGTAAGCGGCCTCGACGGCTTCGATTATCAATCGGTCCATCATCTCGATTGCCGCGGGAACGATCCCGGCGGCGATGATAGCCGACACTGCCGCCGTCGCGTGGTCGACCGATTCGAAGATCGCAAGCAAGGTGCGCGCGGCGGCCGCCGTGCGCTCGAGCCTCACCGTGACTTCGGTCACGATGCCGAAGGTCCCCTCGCAACCGACCACGACACCGAGCAAATCGTACCCGAAAGTGTCCTCTACCTCGCCACCGATCCCTACCACCTCTCCGTCCGGCAGGACGAGCTTTACACCGAGCACGTGGTTGGTGGTGACACCGTACTTCAGCGTGTGCGGACCTCCCGAGTTTTCGGCGACGTTCCCCCCGATCGTGCATGCCGCCTGGCTCGAGGGGTCCGGGGGGTAGTAGTACCCGGCATGCTTTACCGCGTTGGTGATGGCGAGGTTCACCACGCCGGCTTGAGCCGTGAGGCGGCGGTTGGGGAGATCTATCGACAGTATGCGGTTCATGCGACTGGTGCAGATCATGACCGGCGCATCCGCGGGCAGGCATCCTCCGGAGAGGCCGGTTCCGGCGCCCCGCGGCACGAAGGGCACGCCTGCGCGGTAGCAAGCATTCAGGCAGCGGCTGACCTCGTCGGTAGTGGCGGGGAGAAGGACGATTTCGGGGATGGCGCGAGTCAGGGTATACCCGTCGCACTCGTACACATAGCGGCCGGCTTCGCTGGTCACGAGCCCTTGGGGCCCGAGGATCCGGCTTAACTCCTTTACCAGAGCGGCAGGCACGGATCGGGCTGTGATTGACATGGCGCGAATGATATCATTTTGGTATCCATATACTGCAATCTCGAGCGGAGAGGATTTTTGTCATGAGGGAGCGCACCGCAGTTTTCCCGCCCCCGGAGCGGATTCTACTGGGCCCCGGTCCGAGCAATGTCCACCCGCGGGTTCTCGCGGCTATGAGTGCGCCGGTTGTGGGGCATCTCGATCCCGCGTTCATCGATATCATGGAAGAGATCAAGGCGTTGCTGAGGGAGCTCTTCGGCACCCGCAACGAGCTCACCCTGCCGATTTCTGGGACCGGTAGTGCCGGACTCGAAGCGTGCCTGGTGAATCTCATCGAACCGGGCGATCGCGTGGTAGTCGGGGTGAACGGCGTGTTCGGGGCTAGGCTTGCCGATGTGGCTGCCCGCGCCGGAGCGGAGGTCACTGCGGTTCACGCGCCGTGGGGCTCGATCGTCACCGCGGACCAGATTCGCGAGGCGCTGCGCGAGGCAGGCAAGGCGAAGCTCGTCGCGATCGTGCACGCCGAAACCTCGACGGGCGTCTGGCAGCCTCTGGAGGAGATTTCGGCGGTGGTTCACGAGGCGGGAGCGCTATTCGTCGTCGACTGCGTGACGTCGCTCGGAGGCTGCCCGGTAGAAGTGGACAAATGGGGGATAGACGCGGCCTACAGCGCAACGCAAAAGTGCCTTAGCTGTCCACCCGGGCTAGCGCCTGTGACCTTCGGACCGAGGGCGGTGGAGGCGGTCAGGCGGCGCAAAGGCAAGGGGCAGAGCTGGTATCTCGATTTGAGCCTTCTCGAACAGTACTGGGGGGAGGCGAGAGTGTATCACCACACGGCGCCGATCAGCATGAATTACGCGCTGCTCGAGGGTCTAAGAGTTATCGACGAGGAGGGGCTGGAGAAGCGATTTGCCCGACACCGGCGAAACCACGAGGCGTTGATAGCGGGCCTATCGGCCCTAGGCTTGAACATCGCGGCCAAACATCCGCATCGCCTGTGGATGTTGAACAGTGTCGCCGTCCCCCCCGGGATAGACGAGGCGCAGGTACGCCGCGAGCTCCTCGACCGCTACGGGATCGAGATCGGAGCGGGGATCGGACCGCTCAAGGGGAGGATATGGCGGATCGGGCTCATGGGGGAGTCGAGCACGGAGGATAATGTGCTCTTGGTTTTGCGCGCCTTGGAGGATGCGCTTGCGCGCCAAGGCTTCAGGCAGGGCTGCGGGGAAGAACGCGCCCGGGCGTTTCTCGGACGCTAGCGTGCGGGTCTGGCGCCAAGGGGAAGAAGGGCCGGGCGCCTAGGGGGCACGGCGGTTCATCTCTTTTGCCAGCTTCGGCTCTAGGACGGTATGGGTTGCCGACTTCATCTTGAGCCCCATTTTGATAAGAAAATCTCCTCCCAGATCTCCATAGTAGGTAACAAAAACCAGGCACGCCACCGCTCCAACCAACATCCCAACGAGGAAACTTCTGACTCCAGGGGTCATCGTTCCACCTCCTCGACTCGACCGCTATAGCGCTCCTGCCACCCAGCCCCCAAATGGTGGCCGTGGCCCCGCGTCCCTGGCGTAAATCTGCTTTACGAACAGGCCGCATTATCTTAGTTTGCCGCTACGTATGTCAATATCGCGCTGGCGCTCGTTAGGCGGGATCGTTGCGGCGTACCTCTCGCTCGCCGTCGGCTGCCGCCCCCACGTTCCCCCGAAGGCCGAGGTCCCCCTGGCGGGTTACTTGGAGCCTGCCGGCTCGCGCGTTCTCTCGACGCTTTTCGATGACGGGGATACGGTGTCTCTCGTGCAGGCGCTCGACCGCAGCATTTCTTATTACCGCCTGAGGGATCCCACGCAGACAATCGAGATGGGCGGTGTCGGATTCTCCGCCTCGGCCATGTTACGAAGCCTGGAGCGATTGCGCTCCCTTTTGGAGGACTCTCCCGGTGCCTACGGGCTTGGCGAGGCCCTAGGCGAAATTTTTTCCCCGTATCGGGTCACGGTTTCAGAGGGCGTGCTTTTCACCGGCTACTACCATCCCCTCATTGCGGGCAGCTTGCGGCCCGACGAAGTTTACAAGTATCCCATCTGGGGGCGGCCGGTAGATCTAGTTTCTTTTTCTCTGCGGGACTTCTGTGCCGAGTGCCCGCCGCTGCTTGCGGCCGGAAGGGTGGATGGGGCGCGGCTTTTGCCCTATTTCTCGCGAGCGGAGATCGAAGCGGGCGCGCTGGCTTTGCGGGCGCGGCCCATAGCGTGGGCCAGGGATCCCCTCGATATCCTGTTTTTACAGATCCAAGGATCGGGAAGCCTGGTGCTCCCTGACGGCCGACGCATCGGGCTCGCTTTCGCCGGTTCTAATGGTTTTCCTTACCGTAGCATCGGGCGGCGGCTGGTGGAGAGCGGCAAGCTCTCGCTTGCGGATTCCAGCGCCCAGGCGATAAGGCGCTACCTCGCCGAGCATCCCGAGGAGGCGAAAGAACTGATCGACTCCAATCCCCGGTACGTTTTCTTCGGCTTTTCCGCCGACCCCGCGACTGGAAGCCTCGGGGTACCGCTTACGCCGGGCAGGTCGGTCGCCGCCGACCCAGCCTACTATGCACCGGGAGCCCTGGCATTCGTACGCACCCGTCGCTACGAGCCGAGCGGTCGCCGCTACGCCCCGCTCGGCCGTTTGGTTCTATATCAGGACAGCGGGGCCGCCATCCGCGGTCCCGGTCGCGTGGATATCTATTGGGGGGAGGGGGAGGAGGCCGAGGAGGTTGCCGGGAGGCAGCGCAGTCGGGGGGAAATGGTGGTTTTCGTCCCAAGGGAGCAAGGAAATTAGGCGGCTTCGCGTTCGCGGGCGATGGCAAAGGGGATGAATCCGTCGGCCGACTGCGGTGGGCTCGCCGTGCGTTTAGCCGCGTGGGGAGTTCACGCCTACACGGCCGCGGGGGCGTTAGTGGCTTTCCTCGCTCTTGACGCCGTAATGGAGGGGGAGCCGGTTCGGGCTTTTTGGTGGCTTGCCGTGGCCCTCTTGATCGATAGCTCGGACGGCGCTCTCGCCAGACGTTTCAGAGTGAAGGAGGTAATTGCGCAATTTGACGGCTCGCGCCTGGATGACCTCGTCGATTACCTAAATTACGTTCTGGTTCCGGTGGCGCTCATGTATCGCCAGCGCCACTTCCCCGACGAAATCGCCCTTCTCGTTGCCGCGGCCGCGCTGCTCGCCAGCGCCTACGGTTTTTGCCGCAAGGAAGCCAAAACCGCCGATAACTTCTTTTTGGGTTTTCCCTCCTACTGGAATGTGGTGGCCTTTTACGTGTACGCGCTACGCATCGGCCAAGCCGCCGCAGGCGGCTGGGTGCTCGCGCTTTCCGCGCTGGTCCTGGTGCCCGTCCGTTTCGTTTATCCTTCGCGCACCCCTTTCTTCAGGAAGACAACCGTCACGCTCGGCGTGGTCTGGGGAGCGATCGTCCTCGGTTGTCTCTGGAAGCTACCCGCCGCACCCGTTTGGCTCGTTTGGCTCTCGCTCCTCTTTCCCGCTTACTACGCCTTGCTCTCGTTTGCGCTCGAGATCCGCCGCCGCCTGTGCCTCTAAAGGGGGCCGGGCCCGCGGCGCACAAGGACCGCACCGCGAGGCTTGCGGCTTCTTGCGGGGGCCGGTCGGCGTCAAAGAGGCTCGCTAATGGACTTCGGCGCCCCCCGCCACGTTTAGTGCAATCCCCGTGATGTTATCCGACCGGCACAGAAAGACAGTGGTGTCCCCGATGTCCTCGGGGGGCTGATCCCGCTTCAAATACGTGTTGGCGGCAACGAAGGATTCGTAAGCCTTGGCTTCTTCGACGTTGAGCCTCATGGCGACCGCGGCATCGAGCACCTTGTCCCACATGTGGGTCCTGAGAAACCCCGGGCAGATGGCGTTTACCGTGATGTTCAGGGGGCCGAGCTCCTCCGCCAGCGCCTGCGTGAAACCTATGACCGCGAACTTGGAGGCGCAGTAAGCTGCCACTCCCGCCCGACCTGTCTTCCCCGCGATCGAGGAGATATTTATAATTCGTCCCTCGCCTTGGCGCGTGAGGGCGGGGATGGCCGCCTTGCAGCAGAGAAAGACCCCTTTCACGTTTACCGCCATCAGTCGGTCCCACAGCTCCTCGGGCATCATGGCGACCGGGATCGCGGCCACCACGCCGGCATTGTTGACCAGGATGTCGAGGCGCCCGAGTTTCTCTTCGGTTTCCCGGATCGTCCGCTCGACGTCGGCGTTCCTCGTGACATCGGCCGCAATCGCCACGCCTTGCACGCCGTGCTTCTCTACCAGCGCAATGGTCTCGTTGAGTTCGCGCTCGCCCGAAAGCTCATAGGGGATGGAGGGATCCCCGCTGGATAGATCGGCAGCCGCGATGTGCACGCCTTCGGCGGCGAGCTTAAGCGCTATCGCCCGGCCTATCCCTCGGGCCGCACCCGTTACGAGAGCAACCTTTCCTCGGAGTTCCATGGTATCCCTCCCGCGGTCTCTTATCGACTCTTGTGCTACTTGTGGCGCAAAGCGCAACCGCTCCGCCGCTCAGGTGGGGCCGAAGCTAGCGCGGCAGCGAAGCCGAGTCCAGGGCCGCCGCGCGGCCCGTTGAGACAGGCTTTTGGCGCGGGTAAAATTCCCGCATGGGGCAGACGATCGCCGCCTCGCCGCCGCGCTTTGGTGTGCGCGCGAAACTCATCGTTGCCGCCGCCGCCGTCGTAGCCGCGATAAACGGAGTGGCCATGTGGCGGGCGCTCGCCAACGTCGAAGCGCAAGTTCTCGCCGATGCCAGGCAGCGCGTGCGCTTGGTGAATTACGCTGTCGAGCGAACCGCGGTAAATCTCATGCTCTCGGGAGAGCCGGATCGGTTGCAGATCTTTGTAAGCTCGCTCAAGGGCCACTCGGATATCGCAGACGTCAGGATTCTCGACCGAGAGGGAACGGTAGTCGCTTCCTCGGTGCCGAGTGAGCTCCGCACACGGCTTTCGCTGCGCGGTATCGGCCTCGTGGTTCCGAGCGAGCGGCAGCGAATTATCGCCGAGCACGCCGGGGAGGGACACTTCTTGACTGTGGTAAGTCCCGTCCGCAACGAGCCGATGTGCCACAGGTGTCACTCCGCCTCCGAGCGGTTCAACGGCACGTTTGTGGTAAGCATTTCCATCGACCCGCTGGTCTCGCGCGTTTCCGGGCTTCGTCGCTACCAGTTGGCTACGGGAACGGGTGCGGTGGCCGCCATGATCGGGGCGCTTTGGGTATTGATCTCGGTTATGGTTAGCCGGCCCATAAACCGCTTCATGAGCGCCATCTCGCAGGTTCGACGAGGCGATCTGTCGGCCGTCGTGGATGTAAGGCAGCGGGATGAGTTGGGGGCGCTCGCCCAGCATTTCAACGCTATGGTGGGGGAGATCCACCAGGCGCGCGAGCGGCTGGAAGAGTATCATCGCAGGGAAATCGCCCAAGCGGGCAGACTGGCGAGCTTAGGAGAGATGCTTTCGGGTCTGGCCCACGAGATCCGCAATCCGCTCGCGGGGATCATCGGGGCGATGGCCGTATTCGAACAGAGCATGGCCGAGGAGGACCCTCGCCGCGAGGTGGTTCGCGAGGTGGGCGAGCTGGTGCGGCGGTTGGGGAAGACGGCGGACGCGATCTTGACTTACGCCCGACCGTCGCCGCCGTCGTTCGAGCCGATCGACATCCACCAACTTCTCGATTACTCGCTATTTCTGGTGGGCGCCGATAAGCCGCGCACTGGGGTTGAGATCGTGCGGGAATACGCGCCATCGCTTCCCGCGCTGGTCGGCGATCCCAAGCAACTGCAGCAGGTCTTCGTGAACCTGCTTCTCAACGCGCTTCAGGCTGTTGGCGAGCGCGGCCGGATCGTGGTTTCCACGGCGGACGGCATGGACGGAGGTGTGCGCGTTACCGTCGCCGACGATGGACCTGGGATCGACCCGGCCCACCGGGACTCGATTTTCGAGCCATTTTTCACGACCAAAGCCAATGGAACCGGGTTGGGCCTCGCGATAAGCCGCCGTCTCCTCGAGGCTCACGGCGCGACCATTTCGCTGGAGGACCGGCCGAAGGGGACCGCCTTTGTCGTTCATTTGCCGGGACCTCCTCCCAAGGCGGATCTTGGCCGCCAAGGACCGGCGTGAAATCCCGGCTCACAAACCCGGGTTTTGTCCTTGCGAGCCCAAGGCCAGGCGGAGGTGCCTTGGGTGGCGAGGGGATGGGTTTTCCTGTGTTTTGGCATGAGCGTTGCAGTGGCATACCCCAGACACCAGTTATGGACGGGCGCAGTGAATAACGCTGTTTTATATGGACTGATTCCGGGCCACCCAGCCGCCCGCATGGGTTTGGCCCTAGAGGTAATTCTCGGCCCCCATCCAGTAGCCTCGAGGGGGAAGCCTAGTTTGGAGGGCTATACCATTATCGGGCTCGGTGAGCCTGGCGCGGTGAGACGGAAACGCACGAGAGGGGTGCTATGCAGGCGCGGGTGTTGGTAGTCGATGACGAGAAGCTCATTCGCTGGTCGCTCTCGCAACACCTGACCAAGCAGGGTTTCGAAGTATTTACCGCAGAAGGAGCCGAGGACGGGCTCAAGCTCTTTAGCGACGAGCTGCCCGAAGTCGTGATTCTCGATGTGCGGCTCAAGGGTGACGATGGTATCGAGGTCCTTCGGAAGATCCGCGAGGTGGACGAGGATGTATCGGTTATAATGATTACCGCACATGCCGCCGTCGGCTCGGCCGTCGAGGCGATGAAGCTCGGCGCTTACGATTACATTACCAAGCCTTTCGAGCTCGACAAGGTCGAGCGTGTGGTGAACAAGGCGCTCGAAGCGGGCCGTCTAAAACGAGAGGTCGCCAGATTCAGGCGCGGACAGAAGCGCAAGTTCGGCTTCGAGAAGATCGTGGGAAGCTCCTACGCGATGCAGCGCGTTCTGGAGACGGTGGAGAAGCTGGTCGTGAGCGACTTCCATACGGTGTTGCTGCAGGGGCCCAGTGGATCGGGTAAGGATCTGGTAGCGCGCGCGCTTCATTTCAATAGCGCGCACGCCGACGCGCCCTTCGTGGACCTGAATTGCAGCGCCATTCCCGAGTCGCTGATAGAAAGCGAACTTTTCGGTTTCGAGAAGGGCGCGTTCACCGACGCCCGAGCCGCGAAGAAAGGGCTTTTCGAACTGGCGGAGGGCGGCTCGATCTTTCTCGACGAGATCAGCGACATGCCCCTAGGGGTGCAGAGCAAACTGCTCAAGGTGATCGAGAACCGTACGGTGCGCAGGCTGGGGGGACTTCGCGATATTCCGGTCGACACGCGCGTGATCGCCGCTACGAACCGCCGACTCGACGAGGAGGTAAAAAACAAACGGTTTCGCGAAGATCTCTTCTACCGGCTAAACGTCATAGCCATAACGCTTCCCTCGCTGGCCGAAAGGCGCGAGGACATTCCGGCCTTGGCACACCATTTCATCGAACAGTTCAATCGGGAGTTTCGCCGCTCGTTCACCGGCGTAGATCCCGAGGCGATGAACCTGCTTTGCGCTTACCCTTGGCCTGGTAACGTACGCGAGCTACGGAACGTGATCGAACGCGTGGTGATTTTGGAACAAGGACCGTTGATTCTCCCCGACCACTTGCCCCCCGAGGTCAGAAAGGGCGGCACCCCGGTGCATGACGGTGGCTTTAGATTGGCGCCGAGCGGGGTATCGCTCGAAGAAGTGGAGCGGAGTTTGGTTTTGCAGGCGATCGAGCTTTCGCACGGAAACCAAACCCATGCCGCCCAGCTTCTTCAGATAAGCCGCGACGCTTTGCGTTATCGGCTTCAGAAATACGGTCTCCTTCAAGGCAAGTCATAAGGCAGTGCAGGAACCTATGAGTCGCCACTCGCTGCGTATTATTACGCATTGGGTGAGGGAGATTCCGCAGCGACCGGCGGTTCCGCAGTGCTGGCGCGGTGAGAAAAGGGGGGGCACTGTTCCGCACCCGGGCAAGCGGTGGCGAAGGGCCCGGCGCCGCTCGCCTCCCGCGGGGGCGGCGCCTGAGACCGGGGGGACCCAGCGCACCCCGATGCGGCCTATCTGTCCTCGAGCGGGGGCCCGGTTACTCCGTGCGCGGTTCGGTTGGAGCCCGCATCCGCCTCCCAGGGGATCGGGGATCCATTGAGTAGGGCGGCGGCATCGCGCCCCCTGCAGCCCGCGTCGATGATCGTTGCGCCTCGTATGTCGATGATCCCGGCTCCCCCGGCGGCCTCGATCCTCACTCTGCCGCATTTGCCGAAATCGTTTCGCAAGGTAGCCCCCCGCAGGCTTACGTCCCCGCTATCCGTGCCGATCGCGATGTTTCGCCCCGCCCGGACCACCCCCTCGGAGAGCTCGATATCCTCGGCGGCACGGGCCGAAACGCTCCCTTCGATGTAGGTATGGTATTCATTGCCACAGTCTCCCAAGATCAGACTCCCTCGGGCGGAAGTGATTTCCAAATTGTCCCTCGGTCCTGCCGTCGTAACGGACACGCGCGCATGTCTTTGGTCGCCCTGACTGGCGAAGGTCACGGATCGGGCGGCTACGGTTGTATCCTCGAGGTTTATGGGGCAGCCCGGGGCCTGGCACTCGACGGCGACGACCCCGCCTGGGCGGTGCTCCCCGCCGGCCCTTAGCAGAGCGGCGGCGATGAAGATGCCGCTCTGTGCTTCGAGTATCAGCTTGCCGTTGGGATTGCGCGCGAGTAGCTCGGCATTTGAAACGCTTACGTAGGTTTCGGCTCGAACGTGGACCGCGTTCCCCTTATCGTCGGCGGCAAGGCCGGCGCCTGGTCCGAGGATGGTCACGGAGCGGGCTTCGATCTCGAGCGAGCCGGTTCCGGGAAGCGGGGAAAGCGGGCAGCCCACGATAAGGTCGCCTTCCGCCTCGATTCGGGTAATCCTGCCGCGTCGTTGAATGAGAGGGTGGGCCGGGCAGTCGGTGATTTCGATGGCCTGCACGGGCGGCTCCGGCATTGCGATGTCGCAGCCGGCGCAGGCGTCTCCGATTCCGTCCCCATCGCTATCGGTCTGCTCCGGGTTGACGACGGCGGGACAATTGTCGCAACCGTCTGGAATCCCGTCCCCATCGCTGTCCGAAGAGCCTCCGCACGGGTCAGCGGTACAAGATACCGTAACGGGAATGACTCCTAGAGTGGTCCCGCTTCCCACCTCGCGGAACTCGATAGCGAAGGCGCCGGAGATGGCCGACCCGTCGCCGCTAAGCGTAAGCTCGAAGGTGGCGCTGCCGCCGGGGGAGACGTCGGGGACTAGCGCCGGGGCGAACGACGAGGCGAGCGCCGAGGGAAGAGGGCTGAGCCGCAGCGTCACGTCAATGGGTTTTTGACTCGCCTGGAGCACCGAAGTCACCACGGCATCGCGAAGAGCCGAGGCGCCAGCAGCGACATCGAACACGAGCGGGGTACCATCTGCGGCAGTCGCTCCGGTTAAGATGGCCAGGGCCGAGAGCATCGGGCCCGGTGCCCACGAGGGACCGGCGGGGTCACGTTGGGCCTGCGCTCTGTCCCCGAGGCCGATCACCTGGATGCCGAGGGAGTTCAATGCGTCCACGGTTTCCTGGACCGTTCCCGCCCCGCTTGGAACTACAGCGCCCGGGATCGTGTTTGCGCCGCTCGACTTTGCGTTGCTCACGTATCCGAAGCGGGAGACCCCCGCGGTCTCCCTCTGGCAGGCGAACGCGCTCGTGGGAACCGTTCCCCCAGATCCGGTGATGGTTGCGGGGATCGGGCCAGCAGTCGGGTCGAACGCCGCGATCGCGCAAGTGTCGGTTGCCAGTACCGTAAGGTGCAGGGCGCCAGGACGCCAGCCGACTCCTCCCAGCGAGCCGGAGGTGGGAAGCAGGTTGGTCGAAAAGGGAGGCACATCACCGCTCCAGTCGGGTGAGATCTGCGTGGCTTCGGCGCCGGCCACCTGCGATCCGTCAGCACCCGTCATCCTGCCGTCCCCGTTGCCGTCGAAGCCGCGGCCAGTCGCCACCTGGAGCAATCCATCGGCAATCGATGCCTCCGGCGTGTCGCCACCGTTTCCCGGGGCGCTACGCCCCAAGGCCTGCTCGATGAGCGCTGCAAACGAGGGATCGTCGGCTGCGATAATCGGCTGATTGAGGATAAAGGGGCGGTCCGAAGAGCGCCCTCGGCTAAACCCCGATCCCGGGCCGCCGTAATCCTCGAAGCGTCCCACGCCGAACGCGAAGTCCACTTCGGGAAGAACCGTTTCGAGCGAGCTCACGAGGTCGGCGAACACTTCCCTCACCTGCGGCGCAAGAGTCGTAAAGCTGCCCGTGTCATCGAAAAGCAAGAAGACGTCGACGCTACCGGTGACGGAGCCGTGGGGAAGAGTGACAGATACCGACAGCCGCTCCTCGAGACCGCGGCACACCGGTGAGTCGCCAAGGAGCCAGATAGCCTCGGGTGTGACCTCTTGTCCGGGTGCAGGAGCCCCTCCAGCCAAGAGGAGAAGCGTGGCCGCGCTAGCGGCGCCCGCCCAACGAGCCGCATGACGCATGGCTATTCACCTCCCGCCCCTCCTTGGCCGACGGGGGCCTCTGCTTGGCCTGGCGCGCCGGCTCGCGATCGCTTTATCGTCCAGCCCGAAAAATCATCCGCTCCGCACCCCCGCCTGTCAACAGGGGAAATTCCCAGCCGGACGCAGACGAGACCGGGCGGGAGAGCGCTTGGGGTTGGACCCAGCCGTTCTTACCGAGACGGTGTTCGGTACCTTTGGAGAAAGGCCCCCGCCATGAGAAGGCGAATCAGCCGGCCGGCGCCTCCTTTTCCTCTGTGCCTAGAGGGCCGTAGCCCTTGGGGTCGTGGTCCTTGCCGTGGCAGGTGAGAAAGCAGCGCCCGCTGTCCGCCCCGAGTGGTTGAAAGGAGAGAGCCCCGGAGGAGCTGGGCTGGACTATCGGCTCTCCGGTCTCGTCGCGCAGCATGAAATTGATAAGCGCCGGGTTTTGACGCGAGCCGTGGGGGTCGTGACAGATGGCGCACGAGGATTTTTCCCCGACGATGTGCTTGCGGTGTTTGAAAGGCTGATCGGTAAGGACGGCGGCGCGGTTGTGGCATTTGTAACAGAGGGCGTACGAGGCGAAAGATTCCTGCACCTCTTGGCCCTCTTGGCGGTATTCGCGCTCGAGAAGGGGCTCGAAATTCGATCCGTGGGGCCCTGCCGGCCCGGTTCCGCCGGCGCCGGGTCCATCTTCGCTGCTGTGACAGTCTGTACAGTATAAGATACTGCCAGAGGTTAGCGGCGGCTCCAGGCCGACGATCGTGAAGTTGCGTCCCGGCCCCTCCACGGGGTGGTAGGAGGGGTTTGCAAGATCGAAAGCCAACCTGAGATCGGTCAAGGGGTCTTGGCGCTCGATCCTCGGGGCGAGCGCGTTCGATATGCCGTGACACTTGAAGCAGACCTCGTACTGAAATTGAGCCTCGGCGATCGAGCTTCCCGCGGCGGTGACTCCTGAGACGCCCGTCAATGCCCCCGACACCGCCGGAGCCATCCCGGAATCGGGATTCGTCGCATGGGGGTCGTGGCAGTCGACGCACTCCACGTGGCGCGTCATGGTGAGCGGGTCCTCGACGGGATCGTGCACGCCGGCTGCGACATCGACCGGATGGCGGCTGAACTTCAGGAACTCCTCAGCGATGTCCTTGGCCGCCACGGCTCCGTTGTGACACGCGAGACACACGTCCTCCTCGAGGTCGGATCTGAGCAGCCGGGGGCCGCTCGGGGCCGAGTGCGGCGTGTGGCAGTTCTCGCATGCGTTCTCCGCCACGGTTTGAAAGTCGGAGTCGGGCCAAGGGTCGGGGGGCGTTCCGTTCCAGGTTGCGGAAGAGAGCGCGTGGGTGGAGCTCACCCAGCGATCCGGCCTGTGACAGGCAAGGCAGAGGTCGCCGAACCGCGGGTCGGTGACGAGGAACTTGGGAAACCGGTCGGTATGGGGGTCGTGGCAGCTCGTACATTGGAGCTGGCCGGACTGGTCGAGCTTCACGTGACTCGGAAGGAGGTCCGGCGAGACGAGCTCCCCTCGGCGCGAGGCCAGCGTGAGGTCGTAGAGGAAGGAAATCGGGTGGTCGTCCGAGAGGTCGGTGCCTAGTACCGCACGGCCCGTGAGTGGTCCTGCCGAGGGTGCCGGTCCCCCGCCCGTCTCCCTGATGGCGCCCAGGGCGAGAGTGCCGTCGTGACAGCTCAGGCAGAGCCGAGAGACGCCGGTCGGCTGCTCGAGCGCCGCTTCCAGTGTCGAGCTTTCGTAAAGCTGATACACTTCGAGCGACTGCTCCCGGTTCCAAAGCGCCCGGCTGGGGTTCGCGTTGTGCGGTATGTGGCAGAAGATACAGAGGTTTCCCTCCCCCCCCGCCAGTCCGATCGATGGATTCGGGACACTCAGATTATGGACCGTCGTCTCGATTCCGGCCTGCGCAAGGGGCACGGCGGGCAAGCGTGCCAAAAGAGCCAGTACCAGCGCGACGAAGGCCCTGGCGGCTTTGATCCGGGCTCTTTCGCTAACCGCTCGGGTGGCGGTCGCTTGCGCTACAACCGGCGGTCGCAACCCCGAGCAGCATCTATTGGCCCCTATCACGTTCCCTCCCTGCTCAAAATCTTCTGATGACCTCCAGTGCCACCCTGTCTTCGCGACTATCGGTTGCCAGGACGGAGCGATTGAAATGATCGTAGCTGAGCGTCCATTCGAGCGCGCGAAGCTCCCCTCTGATCCGCCCCCCGAAATCGAAAAAGTCGGTATCGCCGGAGAGCGAATCGCGCCGAAGCCTAGCCCCGGCGAACGTCTCGAGCTGAAAAAGGGTGACCGGACGCCAGGTCATGTTGGCGCGAAACGTGTAGAATTCGGTTTCTCGGGTCGGGTTTTCGAAGCTAACCAACGACTGCGATCCACTCAGGCCCACCCTGAGCCGCGGTGTGAACCTGTACACCACGACTTGGTTGAAATCGAAAGATTCGAAGGTAAGGCGCTCCGAGCGGTAGTTACGATACTGGTTGAACGCCGAAGCGATCGCCGCCCCGCGCTCCCAGCGAAGCTCCACTCCGGCCGTGTCAGATTTTATGTCCTCGAGAAATCCCTGATCGTCGCCGCTCATCAGCCTTTCGTAGGTGCGCTCGTTGATGTAGAAAATATGGATCAGGCCGAAGTCGAGACCCACATTGGAGCTTACAGCGGTCGTCGAGAAACGCAACTCGGGCGGCACTTCGAAGGTATAGTCAACGAGAACCGTTTGCCCTTCCGCGATCAGCCCGAGCGGGTTGCGCTCCACCTCCAGCCTATCTCCCACCACCGTCAGGCTGTAATCGGGTCCCTCTTCGAAAATCGTCGTTCCGGTCACGTCCGTTATGACTACCGTCGCCGGATCGACACGGCGGTTGTCGAGGAAGAACGTGCCGGCGGGACCGAAAGTGTGGCTTTCTGCGAAGACGTCGATCCTGCCTGTCGGGACCGTCTGGTCGTCGATCCGATACGACCCTGCCACGCCGGCCAGAAAAAACCCCTGCCACGGGATGCGCTTGCGGTACGAAAGATTCGCGTTGGGGCCGTAAGAGGTGAAATCGCCTTGGGTGAAGTCCGAGCGTGTGCCGCTTAGCAAAAGGGAACTGTTTAGCGACTGATAATATTGATGGTTGACGCCGACCGAGCCTGAGTGGGTTCTGGTTTCCGAAAACTCCGATTCCAGGTTCGCGAAGCTGTACCTATAGACGGTGGCGAGGTCCCGGTGATGGGTAAGCCGCAAACCCTCGCTCGCCGTTATCGAGCGGGACGAGATACTGCCCGAGCGGTCGAAGAGACGGGCCGAGGAGTTGAGGCTGTTATTCGAGAACTCCCCAAAAAGGAGCCGATGGACCACGCTTGCGTCGTGAGCGGTAAAGCTGCTGAAGGGGTTGAGCAGGTTGTCGAAGTCGGTGAACTCGTAGCGCAGATCGGCGTCGCTTCGTTCTTTCGAATGTCGCGCCGTCAACCCGGCGATCCGCCGCCTCTCCTCGCGCTCGGAGCGTGAGCCCGCGGCCCTGAACTCCTCGTCCAATTCTTCCTCGCGGGCGTAGACCGTGGCCGGGAGCGTTCTCGATCTCATGTTGACAGTCGCCCCTTTGGATTCGATCCTGACGTCGGAGGTCCCGGCGAAGTCGCGAGATATCGTGCTGTCGTTGCGAAAAGCGAAAGCGTCGAGGCTTATTCTTCGCTCTCTCAAGAGCGTCGCCCGCGCATCGTAGCCTATGAGCGTTCCGTCGCCGCTCGGCCCTCCGGCGCTTCCGGAGTTCTCCTCTTGGAACAAGCCGAACTCCCCTGCAAGCCGAAAGGACAAGAGGTCGGGGCTGTACAGAAAACCTCGGTTGTGGATTCCCAACCTCTCGCGAGCGAGGAGCCTGCGTAAAGTTACGTCCTCGCCCGAAGCCGGTGAAACGGTTTCGTCGCTGTAATCGGCCCGGCCGATTATCCTACCCCCCCAATCTCCCACGCTCAGCCACTGCGCTTCGGCCTTAGCGCCGCCGAGCGCCTGCAACATGGAGCACCCGAGCCCGAGGGCCACCAGCCGGAGAATGCGCCCGCCGGCTCTTGCGTGCTTCTCGATTGGGCGCCCGCGAGCGAAGGGGCTCTTGGTATCGCCCGCCGTTCCGTTGGTGCTTACCGCCGCGGCAGCCGCACGAGGTCGGAGTGCGACAAGTTCCCAGTCAGCAGCCACAGGTCATGCATCCTCCACTTTCGGATCTCGGCCGACCGGCCCGACCGCGATAGCCCTGGGAACAATAACGGCAGCGCGACTCTACAGCCAGCAACCTCCCCCCACCCTCTGGTGTCCTGCAAGCCCAGACGCGAGCTTGCGCCGGCTAGACGGCATTCAGAGCCTAGCGCAAGGGGGGGAAATCTACAATAATGATTCGTGTCGCGACAATCGCGGTCGAAAGAGGGGAAAGGTATGCGGATCTACGCAGACGCGGGGGGCTCGGCACTTGGTTGCGTGCAGCGAAGAGGGCTGCGGGCGGGGCTCGTTGCGGTCGCGGGCCTGGTGGCGACGGTGTTCCTTAGCGGCTGCCCTGCTCGGAAATCGGGCATGGAGCTTATACCGCTCATGTGGCCCGAGCCCCCCGAGACTCCGAGAATCCGGTTCGTCACGGCCTTCGCCAGCGAAAGGGATTTGAGGAGCGGCTTCGATGTGGGCAAGTTCCTGCAGGACGTCGTCATCGGAAAGCCGCCGCCTGTTTGGCACCTCTACGCTCCGATGGGCGTGGCGGTTTCCGATGACAAGCGGGTTTACGTTGCCGACTATGGGCAATCGATGGTTTACATATTCGACCTCAAGCGAAACCGCGTAAAAACCATCGGGGAGGACGGAGGCTTCGGTAAGCCCACGGATGTAGCGGTTGACGCCAAAGGGGAGGTGTACGTTCTCGATCAGCCGAGCAACGCGGTGGTTGTACTCGATGCCGACGGCAATTCGCTTCGGGGCATGGCGCTCGAGCACGTTATTCGCCCGACCGGGATAGCGATCGACGACCAAAGAGGGCGCATGTACGTGGCGGACTCCTCGAAAAGGGAGTCTACCGAGCACTATGTCAGGGTGTACGATAAAGAGAGCGGAGCGTTTATCCGAAACATCGGTAACGGCAGGGGATTCGAGGAGGGAAACCTCTACTTTCCCACCTTCGTTGCGGTGGACAGCACGGGGAATATCTACGTCTCGGACACGATGAATAGCCGCGTGGTGAAATTCGACCCCGAGGGGAATTTTCTCATGACCTTCGGTAAGAGGGGGGACCAGTTCGGCGAGTTCGACAAGCCCAAGGGGGTAGCTCTCGATACCTTTGGCAACCTCTACGTGGTCGACTCGAGCTGGAGCAACGTCCAGATCTTCAATCAACGTGGCCAGGTCCTTCTCTTCTTCGGTGGCAGAAGCCGCTACCCTGGCATGCTCGAGAACCCAACCGGGATAGACATAGACGGGAATAACACGATTTACGTGGCCGATACCTTCAACCGCCGCGTGAACGTCTATCAACTGGTAAATACCACCGCAGGGGACAGCTTTCTCCAGTTGCCCGAGCCGAGCGGGGAGGAGAAGTGAAAGGCGCTGGGAGAGCCGCGCGCGCCGCCGTCGTTGTCGGGACGCTTATCGCCGTTGCAGCTTGTCCTCGATTCGCGGCTGGCGGGCCGGATCCTGGAACCGGCATTACCGATAGCCCCCACGACCTAACCGCGGGGCACGGAACCGCCTCGACGACCGACGAAGCCGCAAGCATTTGCGTCTTTTGTCATGCGCCTCACGGAGGGGGCGGCCAGGCGCCCGTCAGCACGAGGCTTCTCTGGAACCACAGGCTTTCCGCCCAAAGCTTTAGCTGGAGCGATCAAACCCATACGGTTGGGGGGACGGAGCTTCCGACCAACATAGGCACATGGGCGGGGCCCAGCAAGAATTGCTTGTCTTGCCATGATGGGACGGTCGCGGTTGGCGATGTTCTGCGCACCGGTTCTCCTGGGCTCCCCTCGTTTACCGTGACAGGCTCCCGCCTCGTTGACGGGAAGATCGCCGCGGGTAACCTCATCGTGGTCGAACCGGGCGGAGATTTGAGCGGAAACCACCCGGTCGGTGTGCCCTATCCTTTCGGAGGTGTGCCCAGCACTTACAACAACATCGCCACGGGGCCAGGTGTGGAGCTTTCCGAGTACGTTGCCGCGCCGGTAAACGTCAAGCTCTTCACCGACATCGGAAATGACGTGATAACCGGACCGACGACCGGGAGGACAGGGATCGAGTGCGGAAGTTGCCACGACGTTCACAACCGACGGGCCTTGGATCGCCCTCTGTTGCGAGACCTTTTCACGTCGGGGGCAGGGGCTTCGGCGCGTCTTTGCTTGGACTGCCATAATCTCTGAGGCTCTCCGGGCCGCGGCATTTCTCGCAGAGCTTAACTCTAGGCCCATCGTCGCGGCTCTATTGCCCACGGGAGGGGTTTTATCTCGGCATCCTGCGCAGCGACGGGCTGCGAGAATCTCCGCAGCCGCTGCGCGAGAATCCGCAATCCAAGGGCGCGAGTTTCGGGCGCCGAGGCGGTAACATATGGAGAAAGCAGACGTTTTTTTATCCTGGCATGTGGCATGAGAGTTGCTCGAAGGGCGTGCCAGGGGCGCCGGTGGCGTGACCCAAATTTCAGGAAGAGGAGGAAAGCTATGAACGTTAGAAAAGGGTGCCACGTAACAGTAGCCTTGTGCGCGGGGCTTGCGCTGGCGCTCGCTCCTAAGCTCGTGTGGGCCCAGGCCGCACCGGGTGCGGGAATCGAAGATAGCCATCACGATTTCACAGCCGGGCACGCGACCGCCTCGACGACCGATGCCGGAGCGGGGATTTGCATCTTTTGCCATGTACAGCACCGGCAGGGGGCTCCAGCGACTGCCAGCACGAGGCTTCTTTGGAACCACAAGCTCTCGTCGTTGAGCTACTCATGGAGCGACGTTACCAAGACGGTCGGTGGGACGGATTTGCCGACCAACCTTGGGACTTGGGCCGGGCCTTCGAAGAACTGCCTCTCTTGCCACGACGGGACGGTCGCGGTGGGTGATGTGTACCGTACCGCCGCATTCCCCGCGACGTCGTTCACGGTCACCGGGACCCGGATCACCGATGGGAAGATCAGCGCAAGCTTTCTCCTGATCCCGAGCGCCACTGGCGATCTCAAGGGTAACCACCCGGTCGGCGTGCCCTATCCCTTCGGCGGGGCGCAGAGCACGTACAATGGGATCACCACCGGCTCGGGCGTAGCCACCGGTGATTACAAAGCCGATCCGCAAAACGTCCGCATCTACACCGACGTGGGCAACGATTACCAGATCGGTGGAACCACCGGGCAGGCCGGAATCGAGTGCGGAAGCTGCCACGACCCGCACAACAGGGACGTCAAGGAAGATCCGCTTCTTCGCGATTTCTTCACGCTCGGGAGCGGTTCTCCGAGCGCGATCTGCCTAGACTGCCACTTCTAGTTGGCAGGCTGGCCGCGCGGCGCGTGCTAGCCGCTCGGCTGAGGAATGAACCCGGGGAGCGATAGGCTCCCCGGGTTTTTTTGATTCCGCTCTCCCTGCGCGGCGGGCCCTGTGCTAACCTTTCCTAAATGAGGTGGACTTGCCGTCGGATGGGGGGGATGAAGCTCATTCTCGCTCGCACTCGCAGAGTTCTTGGAGCTTGGCGGCTAACTCGCTTGCGCAGCGGATCGCTTAGACTAGTGGCGCTCGCTTCGGCCCTGCTCTTCGTTGCCTGCGAGAGCCGAACCCGCTACCTCGTTCTTTCACGACTCGTTGACGGGATGCCGTCTTACGAGGAGTGGCTCGAATCTTCCCCTCCCAAGCCGCTTCGCCGCTATGCGCCGCGCAAGACTCGCGAGGCTTTGGCTCCCGCCCCCGTAATGCCGACCCCCGAGCCTGCGAGAAACGAGATCGAGCAGGCGAAGGCGAAAGATGAAGCCTTCGCCATGCTCCCCAAGGACGATAGCGGTGCCGTGGATTGGGTTGCCGCGCTCCGCGAGGGCGTGATCTCGCCTAGAACCGCGATCGAAGGTGGAGGCGAGCCGCTGGAGCAGATGCCGATCGACGTGGAGATAGGAGCGGAAGACCCGGCAACGAGCGCGATCTTTCCCCATCCGGCTCATACGCAGATCATACTCTGCGACTCCTGCCATCCGGAGCCATTCCAAATGGCGGCCGGCTCGACGGAGATGTCGATGGATGCGATGTACGAAGGCCGCCTCTGCGGCCAGTGCCACGGGACGGTCGCCTTCGGCTTGGAGAGTTGCGGCCGGTGCCATCCGAACATGCGATGAGGACTCTGGTAGCCTACACTATGAGCCTGGCATTGGGGCTGGGCGTTTGGGCTGTCTCTGTACCCGTGGCCCAAGCTGGGCCGGGAGACATCGTATTCGAGCGCGAGAAGGCCGTGGGCGTGGACCCAGCCGTCTTCCCGCACTGGATCCACCGAATACGCTACACTTGTAGTGTGTGCCATCCGGCGCTTTTTCAGATGAAGCGCGGCGAGGATCCGGTCACGATGAAAAGCATCGCCGCCGGCGAACACTGCGGTAAGTGCCACAATGGGCGCGTTGCTTTTCCGATCTCGCTCACGACCTGCGTGCGCTGCCACTATATCCCGGCAGACTGACGCGGGGTGGCCGCGAGGTGGCGCCGGCGCCAGGCGGCCGTGCGCGCTGTAACTCGCCGAGTGAAATGAGTTAGGCTCGAGCCTCGGAAGAGGCTCGAGCGCCGACGGCAGCGCCTGCTTGGCCTGGCTTTCCCCTGGCTTGGGATACCCGATGGGCGCCAGCCCGGGCTGCGAGAAAATCCGCAACGCGCTGCGTGATTCCCCGCTCGACTGGGGTGGCTCTTTTCCCGCGGAATCCTCGGTTCGTCGATTGTGCGACTGGTGAGACGCACAAAATCAGGGACTTAGATCGGGAGACGGCGCTTTGTGGGCTGCGATGCGCTTCGGCATGCGCCTTGCTCGGCCTGGTAGCCAAGACGGTAGGCCCGGGGGCTTGGCGTGTGGGAGTGGAGGGGCCTCGCTAAGTCCAAGCAGAGAGGAGGAGGCAGCTTCATGCGAGGACAAGGTAGGACGACATTGGTCATCGGCGCCGTGGGTTTGCTGGCGCTATTTTTTGCGTCGGGTAAAGCCCTTGCCGATCCGAGTTATTTCACTTCGCGGTGCGCGCTTTGCCATGCGGACGATACGCCGACTTGTGATGGGTGTCACGGGCACGTGGTTGGGGGCCTCAAGGCTGTGACCGACAAACAGCAATATTTACCTGGTGAGACGGTTACCGTGACTTTTCAGTCCTGGAATTGGGGCGGTTGGGTTAGGGCGGTCTTGTATGACGAGACGATGACGGAAGTGGATCGGGTAACGGGTCCCACGGGGACTGGGGACGATGGTAGTGGGGATCCGAGTCTGTGGTTTCCGGTGGTTTTGAGTGCGCCTGCACCTATGGCATCGGGGTTTTACACGTGGAGCGTTGGGTGGTTCGGGAGTCCTGGGACGCCAGGAGGTGCGTACCCGCACATCCAGGATGTGGTTTCCACGAACCAGTTCGAGGTGACGACCTCCGGTAGCACCACTACCACGACCAGCACTACTACGACGAGCACCGCGAGCACGACGACGAGCACTGCAAGCACGACGACCAGCACGGCGACAACGACCTCGACCACGACGACTACGACATTGCCGCCTCCCGCTGCGGAGCTGGATCATTTCTTGTGTTACGCGACGAAGCTCAAGAAGCTGATTTCGGTAGATCTGAGCGACCAGTTCGATTCAGGAACCTACACCGGCAACGTAGCCAAACTCTTTTGCGCGCCCGCGGACAAGAATGGCGAGGGGATCTCCGATCCGGATACGCATCTTCTGTCCTACAAAATCAAGGGCTTGCATGTGGGCCGGACGAATGTGGAGGTTTTGGATCAGTTCGGGACGTACGTCTACGACACGAAGAAAACCGATAGCCTGATGATTCCGACGGCAAAGAGCATAGCTCCGGCTCCTCCGCCCGGCCCGCCGAATCCAGCGAGTTTGGTGGATCATTACCGGTGTTTGAAGGTGAAGACGAGCGCTGGGACGCCCAAGTTTCCGAAGGACAAGAGCGTTCAGGTTGTGGATCAGTTCGGGGCCGCGCGGACCTTCTTCGTGAAGAAGCCCTCTCGGTTGTGTTTGCCTGTGGACAAGAACGGGGAGGGGATCAAGAACCCGGACATGCACCTCATGTGTTACAAGGGCAAGACGTCGGTTAGAACGTCTGCCGTTGGAGTGCAGATCAACAACCAGTTCGGTGCGGATACGATCGCGCTAAAGAAGGAGGCAGAGCTTTGCCTGCCAGCTCGAAAGAACCCGCGGAAGGTAAATCCGGGAGACCCGGTGTTGGCGCCGGCTGCCGGGTACATCGGGTCTCCGACCTGCATGGAGTGCCACGAGGAAAAGTACTGGGGCTGGATCGACACGCTCCATCGGTTGCCGATTCGTGACACCAACGAGCCTGGGCTTACGGGCAAGGCTATCGTGGCGGACAGCGACGGTGACGGGACGGACGACTTCAAGGAGGGAACGAATCTCGCAACCGCGCCAAACGCCACCCCATTTGCCGTGTACGGCTCCAACGCGCCGGTATTAGGGTTCGATCCCGGCCGGGTGGATCCGAACAGCGGAGCGATGGGGGTTTACACTATCACGATCGGGCCCATCACTTACGACATAACCCGCACGCACGGCGGAAACGGGTACTGGAAGCAACGCTATCAGACCAGGATAGGTGACAGTTACTACTACCTGCCGGTTCAGTACAACGAGACCGCTAACGCATACGTCGTTTACAATGGCGGCGACTGGTACGACGGCTCGAACAATCCGCGCTACACCAATCCTGCTACACTCGAGGCCGACATCGACAAGAGTCGTTCCTACGAGCGCAACTGTGCGGGATGTCACAACACCGGCGTCGACGTCGAGGTGGATGGCGCCGGGCAGTGGGTGACAGGGTACGTGGAGCTCGGGATCGGCTGCGAGGACTGCCACGGGCCGGGTGAAACTCATGCGGCGAGCATGGATCCCGCCGACATCATAAACCCGGGCAAGTTCGGGCCGTGCGACGGCGACCTGGTTGCGGGCGACGGCAACAAGGACGGTACCTGCAGGGAATCCGGCGTGCCTTGCGATGCGGTGGATTTACCATTCCCGGTGAACTCTCCTGATTGCCTGGCTTCTGCGAACGAAGTCTGCGGCCAGTGCCACGGCCGTGGGGCGAGCACCCTGGTGATGAACGGCAAGACGTTGGGCTACCCGGCCAAAGACGACGGTGCCGGCGGCTTCCAGGGGTTCGTACCGGGCAATATCCTGGCAGACTTCTACGCCTTCACGACCTCGACCGGGGACTACTGGGGTTTGAACCAGGTGTTTGGCGGGGAAGGGCACACGGTTCCATCGAGCCCGAACTCGTTCGTAGCCTCCAAGAGCCATCACCAACAGTACCTCGACTGGCTCATCAGCCCGCACGCGCCCGATAACTTCTACGACCCGACGTGCTTTAGCTGCCACGACTCGCACGGAAGTGGTAACGAGCACAACATCGTGGAAAGCCTCGAGGAAGACGGGGTCGAGATTCCGACCAAGGTGGATGACAATAGTCTCTGCTTGGCTTGTCACGCGACTCACGGCCCCTTTGCGGGCGTGACCAAGGAGCAGGTGGCCGAGATCGGCTCGGGGACCACGCCGCCCGAGATCGTTGACGCCGTCCTCGACCACATGGCCGAGGAGGCCGGGATGGGTGGAGCCTACGATCCACTGGGATCCGGTGTGGGCCGCTGCACGAGCTGCCATCTGCCGCAGCTTGCGAAGTCGGCGGTAGGGGGCACGGATGCCGAGGGACACACCACGGGCGACGTTACCACTCACACCTTCACGATCATCTGGCCTAGCGTGAACGAGCGCCTGACCGGAAGCGACAAGAGCATGAGCAACTCCTGTACCGGCTGCCACAGCACGGGCTCGCCACTCGGCATGGACGAGGAGCTCTTCGAGTGGGCCAAATCGGGCCACGCCGACTTGACCGCACGGCACTGGCGGTATGCGGCGGGCGAGGAGCGGGCGGCTTGCGTGCGGTGTCACTCGGGCAACGGGTTCGTCGATTTCCTCGCGGGGATCCCCGAGGGGGATCGGCGCACCGAGCCCAAGATGGTCACCTGCTACGCTTGTCACGACGGGACACCGGGCGACTTGCACCCGGTGCGCGCGGTGGCTTCGGTGACCTTCCCGTCGGGGTCGGTTATCACGGCGGGTGACGATGCCAAGATCTGCATGAACTGCCACCAGGGCAGGCAGAGCAAGAGCAGTGTGGACACGTACCTGCTGACCCACCCCGATCCGAGCCCGATCAACTTCGGCTCCGTCAACCCGCATTACTTCGCGGCTGCGGCGGTCTTCTTCGGCTCCTCGGTTAGCGGTATGTACCAGTACGACGGCAAGACCTATCTCGGTGAGTCACCCCACCGGCCGTTCAAGGGTTACTGTCTCGACTGCCACTTGAGCGAGACGCCCGGTAGCGACGACGTGGGCGGGCACACGATGGCGATGGTCGCCGACGGCCAGGAGAACACGGCAGGTTGCGGTTGCCACGCTTCTCAACCTGGCTTGGATGCCTACAGGAACCCGTTTGGCGGAGCCGTGGACTACGACGGCGATGGGAACACCTCCGAGGGCATCAAGGGTGAGATCCAGACCATGATGGACGATCTCATAGCGGCTCTGAACGCTGCCGGCATCACCTGCACCGACTCGTATCCGTACTGCTCGGGCTGGAACGGCACGACCGAGCAGCAGAAGAGCCAGCTCAAGGCCGCGTACAACTACCGGTTCTTGAAGACCGAGCATGGCGCTTATGCCCACAACGGGCTGTACGCGCTCCAGATCTTGCACGACTCGTATGCAGATTTGACGGGAGGCCCGCACGCAGGTGTAAGGCCCTAGCTAAGCTACCTCTGCCCCCTTACGCCCCACGCAAAAGGGGGTTTGCACCGCTCGGTAGGACGGGCCCCGGAATCCCCTCCGGGGTCCGTCCCCCTTCCTAAAGAGTAGCGCCGGAGACCGTTGCGCAGGAAAACGCAAGCTTTTCGAAGCCGGCGGCGCGCCTAGCCGATGGCGTCGAGACCGGTTATGTCCCTGCCGACTATGAGCGTGTGCATGTCGTGGGTTCCCTCGTAGGTCTTTACCGTCTCGAGATTCATCATGTGGCGTATCACCGGGTATTCGTTGACGATGCCGTTCGCCCCGAGGATGTCTCTGGCCAGGCGCGCTATCTCCAGCGCGTGCGCGACGTTATTGCGCTTGGCGAGCGAGATCTGCTGCGGCCGCGCCAAACCCGCGTCCTTGAGCTTTCCCAGCCTCCAGGCCAGAAGCTGGCCCTTCGTGATCTCGGTTAGCATGTACACGAGTTTCTCCTGTACCAACTGGTACCCCGCTATCGGCCGCCCGAACTGTACCCTTTCCTTGGCGTAGGAAAGGGCCGTCTGGTAGCAGGTGATCGCCGCCCCGAGTGCCCCCCAGGCGATTCCGTAGCGTGCCTGGGAGAGGCAAGAGAGAGGAGCCTTGAGGCCCCTTGCCAGGGGAAGCCTGGCTGCTTGCGGTACTCTTACCTCCTCGAGGACGAGTTCGGAGGTGATCGAAGCGCGCAGCGAGAATTTCCCTCTTATGTCGGAGCTAGAAAAACCCGAAAGACCGCGCTCCACCAAGAATCCGAGGATTTCCCCGCTACTCTTGTCCTTCGCCCAAACGACCGAGACGTCGGCGATCGAACCATTGGTGATCCAGCGCTTGGTGCCATGGAGAACCCAGCCGTCCTCGGTCTCCACGGCGCTGGTTCGCATCCCGGCCGGGTTCGATCCGAAGTCGGGCTCGGTCAAGCCGAAACACCCGACGGCCCCTCCGCGCGCCAGCAAGGGGAGCCAGCGCTCCTTTTGTTCCTCGCTTCCGAACCGGTGGATTGCGTACATTACCAGTGAGCCCTGGACCGAGGCCATCGAGCGGAGCGCGCTGTCGCACCCTTCGAGCTCCTGCATTATCAGCCCGTAGCTTATGTTATCGAGGCCGGGGCATCCGTATCCTGACAAGTTGGCGCCGAAAAGCCCGAGCTCTCCCATGCGCCCGATGAGATGGCGCGGGAAATCGCCCCGCGCGTGGTACTCCTCGATTATCGGCGCGCACTCGCGCTCCACGAAAGCCGCCACAGAGGAGCGCACGAGCTTTTCCTCCTCGCCCAGGAGCTCCTCCAGCCCGTAATAATCCACCCTGGACTGCATCGTCATAGTGGATCCCTCCCCATAATCTTTGCCTTCCGCTTGGTTCAAGGTCGCTTAAGGTAGCCGCCCTTTGCCCAGGGGCGGCCTCTTGCAATTAGCATAAAAGGGGGTTATGTGTTTCTAAAAAAAGTCCCCGGGGTATATCAGGGGGGCTTATGAATGTGGATCCCTTGGTGCGTGGGAAGTCATGCATTTAGAAACACTGGGGGTATTCTGCGACCTTATCGAGAGCGGCAGCTTCTCTATCGCCGCAACTCATAATTTCATCACCCAGTCGGCGGTGAGCCAACAGATCAGGGCGCTCGAGAATCGCTTCGATCGGAAGCTCGTGGAGCGCACGCGGGGAAGGATAAGGCCGACACCGGCTGGTGATATCTTATACCAGATCGCGAAGGAGATCATAACCCGCTACCGGGAGCTCGAGGACAAGCTCAACGCCTTCTCGAACGTGGTGACCGGCTCGGTAAGGCTAGCCACGGTGCACAGCGTCGGCCTCTATGAGCTTTCCGGGCCGCTCAAGAAATTCCTCAAGGCTTTCCCGCAAGTCAACGTGCACCTCCAGTATCGCCGGTCGAACATGATCATCGAGGAGATCCTGCGGGGAAACATCGACATCGGGATCGTCGCCTACCCGACGGCGCGCCCGCAGATCGGGGTAGTGCCGTTTCGCGAGGACAAGCTCGTGCTCGCCTGCCCGCCGGGGCACCACTTGGCGCGCTTTCGTCGCGTACCGCTCAAGAAGCTTGCCGGGGAAGCGTTCGTGGGCTACGAGCGTGACATCCCCACCCGCAAGGCCACGGATAGGATCCTCAGAAAGGCGGGGGTGCAGGTGCGCTACGTGATGGAGCTCGACAACATCGAGACGATAAAGCGCGTGGTGGAGATCGGCACCGGGATCGCGATCGTGCCCGAGCCGGCTATCCGCCAGGAGGTGAAGAACCGAAGCCTGGTAGCGGTCCAGCTCGGCGACGAAGATTTCATTCGTCCCGTGGGTATCGTTCACAAGCAGGGCCGGGTATTCTCGCCGGCGGTGGAAAAATTCATCGAGTTCCTGCGCAAGGGTTAGGTGCTAGCTACGGCCGGGATCACTTGCTCGGCGAAAAGCCGAAGAGTGTCCGGGTGGGCGCCGTCGCTGAACATCAGCGCAAAAAGGGTAACGCCCGCCGCCACCTTGCCCCGCAGCGTCTCGGCGACCCGGTCGGGCGTGCCCGCAACGGCCAGGTTGTTCAGGTCTGCGAAGCCGGCCCACGCCTGCTTGGCATCCGCCCATTTGGCTTCGAAATCTCTTCGGTCCCGCCCGAGCACGACCAGGCACTGCTCCGAGATCGTGATCTGGCTTATCTCCCTTCCCACCCGGCGGCAGTGACGCTCGAGGGCCTCTATCTTGCGCTCGATTTCAGGCGCGGCGTTCATGGGGCAGTTCCACCGGTCGGCATGGGTAGCCACGACTCTGAGCAAGAGCTTTTCTCCGGCGCCGCCCACCGTGATAGGAGGATGGGGCTTTTGCACGGGCTTGGGATCGTTGACGGCCTGCTCCAGGGAATAATACTTCCCCTGAAAATCGGCGCGCTCTTGCGTAAACAGGCGTCGAATCACCTCTAGCCCTTCGTCGAGCTGCTCTATTCGCATCCTCGCGGAAGGGAAAACGTAGCCGTAGCCCCGGTACTCCTCCTCCATCCAGCCTGCTCCGAGTCCGAGCTCCAGCCGCCCTCCACTCACGCAATCGAGCGTCGATGCCATCTTGGCGACAAGCGCTGGGTTGCGAAAGGAATTGCAGAGGACGAGTGTGCCGAGTCGAAGGCGCTTGGTGGCAGGTGCCAGCGCACACAGCGTGCTCCAAACCTCGAGATAGCTGCGATCGGGGAAACCGCGCATCCACATGTGGTCCGGAAGCCACAAGGAGTGAAAGCCCAACTCGTCCATGGCCTGGGCGCGCTCGCGGACTTCCGAAAACGTCACGCCGACCGGCAAGAGGAACACACCAAAACTTGCCTGCTTCCCGTCCATCTCCCCCCGGCCCGCGCAATTAGATCACAGGACCGACTTGGATGTGAAGAGGGCTGGCGTGATCTTTCCCGTCGCGATACTCTCGCTCGCGCCCGGGCTCTTCTCCCATTATAATCTAATGAGTTAGGTCCTTCGGGAAGGAGACGAAATGGTTTCAGGAAATCGCAAGAGAGTGGCTGTCGTCGGTGCTACCGGTATAGCCGGCCAGCAGTTCTTGGTGGCCTTGGCGGGCCACTCCTCCCTGGAAACGGCGGTGCTTGCCGCCTCGTCCCGCTCGGCCGGCCGAAGCTACGAGGACGCCCTGAGAGACCAGAAGACAGGCGCCATGCGCTGGTGGTGCGGGCAGGCGCCACCGGCGGATGTCTTGAAATTGCCGGTGGTTGATGCTACCGAGCTCGACCCAACCTCGGTCGATCTGGTCTTCTCTGCCGTGGAGAGCGACGCCGCAAGGGATCTCGAGCCTCGCTACGCGCGCCATGTCCCGGTCATAAGCACCGCTTCCGCTTTTCGGTATGAGGACGACGTGCCGCTGCTCATACCCGGCGTCAATCTCGAGCATGCGCCGCTCATAGACCTGCAGCGGAAGAAGCGCGGCTGGCGGGGATTCATCGCTCCTATCCCCAACTGTACCACGACCGGCCTGGCGATAGCGCTGAAGCCGCTCCAGCAGCGGTTCGGCGTAGAAAGGGTGGTGATGACCTCGATGCAGGGGATCTCCGGTGCGGGGCGCTCGCCTGGAGTGGTCGCGCTCGATATCGTGGACAACATCATCCCCTTCATTCCCGGCGAGGAAGAGAAGGTGGCGCGGGAGACCAAAAAGATCCTCGGTGTCTTGGCGGAGGGGGCGGTACGGCCGGCGGACATAGTGGTGAGCGCTACCTGCACGAGGGCTTGCGTCACCGAAGGGCACACAGAGTCGGTTTCGGTGGCTACCAGCAAACCCTGTCCCCCCGAAGAGGTGCGGGAGGCCATGCGGGGCTATGACGGCGGGTTACGGGGACTTTTCTCGGCACCGGAGCACCTTATTTTGGTGAACGACGACCCCTTTCGGCCCCAGCCGCGCGTGGATCGGGACGCTGAAGGGGGGATGGCCACGACCGTCGGCAGGATCCGGCCGGACCCGGTGTGGGAGAACGGCGTGCGCTTCTTGCTCGTTTCCCACAACACCAAGATGGGCGCGGCCAAGGGGGCCGTTTTGGTGGCGGAAGCGCTTTTGCGTGACGGCTATTTATAGGGGGCCGGCGGGGCAGGCGGCTGGCACAGGGCGGAGCGATGGGTCGTTTGCGCAAGCGTATCGTGGATTTTCTGACTCGCGAGCTCACCAAGCCGCACGGGACCTACCAGCGCACGGCACCCAACGACCTCGAGAATCTAAAGCAGGCCATAAAAAAGGGTGACGTCCTTCTGGTCGAAGGTGACCAGCGGGTAAGCGAAGTCATAAAATACCTCACCCAGAGTTCCTGGTCCCACTCGGCGATTTATATCGGCGACGAGCTGCTTCGGCGCTATCCGGAATTGAAGGAGCCCATCCTTCGGCAATTCGGTGAAGAGGCCCGCTATCTGATCGTCGAGGCGCTGGTGCACGAGGGAGTCACCGCATCGCCGCTTTCGAAGTACATCGACTTCAATATCCGTATCTGCCGCCCCCACAATTTGCGGCGGGACGACCTCCAGCAGATCCTCGATGACGTGATCGCGCAGATCGGTGACCGGTACGACATAAAAAACTTGGTAGATCTGGCCAGGTATTTCCTGCCCGTAACCCTGGTGCCCCGGCGCCTGCGCCGCAGCGCGCTGCAGTTCGCAAGCGGCCTGCCCACCCAGGTGATTTGCTCGAGTCTGATCGCCAAGGCCTTTCACAAGGTCGGCTACCCCATAATTCCGACGGTTACGGAGCAGGTGGAAGCGCGGGGCGCGGGGAGAAGAAGCTGGCGGGAACGCTTAGGACTTGGCGGCCGCAGCAAGCAACGGGCATGGCTCTTCCGAAAACGACCCGTGCGGCTCATTACGCCGCGGGACTTCGATTTGTCCCCTTATTTCGAGGTGGTAAAGTTTAACTACCTCGCTGGAGCGGGTTTCGATTACAAGAAAATCCGCTGGGCTGACTGATCGGCGGACAAAAGACAAGTCACGACCTGGGCGGCGGCGGTCCCCACAAATCTGTGTGGTTTCACTCACCCGCTGCGGAAAAGCGCGCACCGCGTGAGAATTGCCGCGGTCATTGTTGTGGCGGCCTTCGTGTGTAACTGCGCCTCGTTTAAAGGCCTTCGCTAGGCCCCGCGGGTGTGGTGGCGCTGCAATTGCTGACGGCATGCGGCTTGCATCGGCCTGTCCGCGGTCCCAGTGTCTCAAGCCTGGGGCAGGAGGGGCATGCGTCTTGTGCCGGAAGCTTGCTAGCGCTGCGATCGTCGGTCTGTTTTTCCTTGGCCTTGCCGGGGGAAGCGCACTTGCCGACCCGAGCTACTTCGCCATCCGCTGCGCCCTTTGCCACTATGACGACAACCCGACCTGCTCCGGCTGCCATCAGCACGTTCAGGGCGGCCTCGTGGCGAGGACCGACAAGACTCAGTACTGGCCCGGCGAAACCGTAAGAGTGACGCTTTCGTCGTGGGACTGGCCGGGTTGGGTGCGGGCGATCCTTTACGACCAGAGTGGGCGCGAGCTCACGCGCGTAGGCGGGGCCACCGGAACCGGCGACGACGGAAGCGGCAATCCCGCGCTCGAGCTCCCCGTGGTCTTGGTTGCCCGCGCTCCCCTGACGGCGGGGTCTTACAGGTGGACCGTGGCGTGGTTTGGCAGCGGAGGCTCTCCCGGCAACGAGTTTCCCCATCTGGAAGAGCCGGTACCGACGAACTCCTTCGACGTCAGCGGCAGTCCCCCCAGTACGACGACCACCACCACGTCCTCCACTACTACGACCGTTCCAAGCACCACGACGACCACCACCACCACGACCACCACCACGGCGACCGCGACCACGACCAGCACTACCGCGAGCACTACGACCACGAGCACCTCCTCCACCACCTCCACGACGCTTCCGGGCCCCCTCGACGATTTCCTCTGTTACAAGGTGCGGGCTAGGCAGGACGTCAGCGTAAATTTGAGCGATCAGTTCGATTCGGGCCAATATCTGGGGAGGGTGGCAAAGCTTCTCTGCGCGCCGGCTGACAGCGGCTCGGGTATATCGCACCCGCAAACGCACCTTATGTCTTATCGGATCCAGGGGCCCCACCTGCGGCGAACGGGCATCGAGGTGGTGAACCGTTTTGGCACCTATTACTTCGACACCAAGAAGACCTACAGCCTCATGGTGCCTACGGCAAAGAGCCTGATTCCCGACCCGCCGCCGGGGCCGCCTGACGCCGGCGCCGTGGACCACTATCGGTGTTTGACTATAAGGACAACGACGGGCACGCCCGAATTTCCAAATGGGCTTACGATTGCCGTAACCGACCAGTTCGGAACCCACAACTTCGCGATCAAGAAGCCGCGCACCCTCTGCGTGCCCACCGACAAGAATGGAGAGGGAATCGAGCGGCCACAGGCATACCTTACCTGTTACAAGGGAAAGGCTGACCCGAGGGTGTCCGTTGCAGGGGTCCAAGTCAACAATCAGCTTGGGCAAGCCGTGTTGAACCTGAGCAAAGAGATAGAGCTTTGCGTGGCCTCTCAGCCGCCACCTGGACCAACCACGACTACGACGACCACGACGAGCAGCACGACCAGCACCACGGTCACGCCCACTAGCACCACTACCACCACGACCACCGTGCCGGGCAACGAGCCGCCGACGATCGCCGTTAGCGCCGATCGCACTGAAGGGCCCATAGCCTTGAGCGTTCGGTTTAGCGCTTCGGCTACCGACCCCGATGGAGAGGTCGTTGCGATCCACTGGGATTTCGATGACGGCACGGTGGGGAGCGGGGCTTCGCTTTCTCACGTATTTCACGTGGCCGGCGGCTACAGAGTTACCGCCACGGCAACCGACAACCGGGGAGGGCAGGCACGGGCTACGATCCCAATAGCGGCAAGGCCGCTCGCGGGCGGGTCCGTGGATCAGCCGTATCCGACCCGCCTGGCGCTCGGACCCCAGGGGAAGCTCTACGTAACCGATGCCTCCGCCGGGTCGGTCTTCGTTTACGATTCTAGTTTGAATCCTGCGGGCGAAATCGCTGGGATCGATCTTCCCTTGGGTGTGGCGGTCGACAGCCAGGGGCGAATTTACGTGGGTAGCGACGGGGCCGACTCGGTCGAGGTCTACGACGGCGCCGGGGTCAAGCTTTACAGCATCGATGCGGGCGGGATCTCGATGCCGAACGACATTGTCATAGATACCGCGGACATTCTCTACGTCGTCGATAGCCGGGCGGATACGGTGCGAGTGTATAACGCCGCAGGCACGTGGCTTAGAGACATCGGGGGCCCGGGCGACGGTGCGGGAGAGTTGCGCTTTCCCGCCGCGGTGGCCATCGGCGGCGAGCCGCCGGAGCTTTACGTAGCCGATCAGGGCCACTCGCTCGTTCAGGTTTTCGATCCCGGCGGAACGTTCCTGCGCAGTTTCGGCGGGGCGGTGGGGGCGTTTTCACCGCAATGGAAGGGCCTCTTCGTGAGGATGCAGAGCCTTTCGCTGGATGGACGCGCAGCCTTGCAAGTGGCTGATACCTACATGGATCGGGTGCAGTTTCTCGATCGCACGACGGGTGAGTTTCGCGGCTACTACGGCGAGTTCGGCGGTGGCGCCGGGCAGCTCAATCTACCCCTCGACCTGGTGGTTACTGGGGACAACCGAGCCATCGTGGCGGACGCGGAAAACCACCGGATCCAGTGGTTCGATCTCGAGGTGCCCTAAAGGCTTTGAAAGATGAAAAGCAGCGTGATCAAGGGAACGGGCCTGCTCTTTGCCGTGGCGGTCCTGTGCCTGCCTTCGAGATCGCAGGCGCTCGATCCCCCTCACAATGCGAGCAACCACATCGACTGTAACTCTTGTCACGCCGTGGTCCCCGCCTTCATCCCGCTTCGCCAAAGGCAGGAGAGCGCCTGCAAGACCTGTCACAACCCGACCGGTCAGGCATCCACCCGTTCGACTGCGCTTCGGAACCACGTGGTAAACGGGGGGAGCAAGATCGTGGATTGCGGATCCTGTCATGATCCGCACGGTCCCTCGATCACGACGGATCCCCATACCGGGCGGAGAGCGACCAACCTTTGGTTGATCCGCTGGGATACGGCTAAGTACGTTGCGGGGGCCCTGGAGCCCGCGATCTTTCACGAGCGGCCGGCGCATTTCGCGTTCGGCGACGCCAATCCGCCTTGGAACGGCGCATGCCAGACCTGCCACGCGCAGACGAGCCATCATCGTAACGACGCCACATCCGACCACAGCCACCAGTTGGGAGATGACTGCACGCAATGCCATCTTCACGGAAGCGGCTTTTTGCCCGCCGGGGGTGGCGGGGACTGCACGGGCTGCCACAGCGGGCCGCAGGACAACGGGGACGGAGTTCCGCCGGGCGGTCGGCGCGCTGTGGTTTCCGAGTTTCCGACCGGAGACGAGGGCCTACACGCCCATTACGGGGCGGAGCTTGGAAGCGACGACTGCGTCATCTGCCACAGCCAGGATACGCACATGGACGGATACGTGGACCTGATCGATCCCGACGACGGCAGCATGTACCGCTTCAAGCTCAGGGGAGATCTCTTATCCGATCCTGATCTCTCCGATTTCTGCGCTCACTGCCACGACGCCGATGGCGCCGCGCGGCTGGCCACTCCGCTGGATCCCTTCGGGAACGGAAACGCACCGCCCGATGTCGCCACGCGCTTCCAGGGAACCCTCAGGTGGGACGAGTGGTACGGTGACTTCTGCTTCGGCGAGGAAGGTACGCTGCGCCAGGTCAACAGTCACCATGACATCAGCGACTCCGATCAGGCCTGGAGCGGAGCGAAGATCGAATGCCTAAGCTGCCACGGGGCGCACAACCCTTCGGCCGCTCGCCCCGTCGTCGATCCCTTCGACACCGCGACTCCGTGGACCGGAAAGGACAACGGATTTTGCTTGAGCTGCCACGCCGGCGGAAACGGACCCGCCGATCCGGACTTCCCCGCCGGTGTCGTCGGCCCGGCAGTTCCTCTGCGCGGCCTCGATACTTGCTACTACACGGGCGGGCCCTGGTGGGTCGATTATACCTGGACACACGCGGCGCACGGTCTCGACTCCAAGCGCGCTTGGTCGGGTTACTCGGGCGCGCCGGGATACGAACTGCCCTGTCTCGGGTGTCACGACCCGCACGGGTCCTATACGCCCGCCAACCCGGCCGGGAATCCTTATATGATCCGGGACTTCGTCGATGGGACGCAATTCGTGGACGACGGGACGCGCACCGGAGGCTTCACCGGTCCCCCCTGGAACACGTTCGGTACCTCGGGCCCGGTGGTCGTGACGATAAGCGGCACCGACGTGGATTGGGGAAGCTCGCAGAGTCTGTGTGGCCGCTGCCATGCAAGTTGGCTTGCGGCCTACGACTGGCACGCGTACTGTACGGGTTGTCAAACTTGCCACGGTCACGGCCAGGCGTGGGGCAACGCCGACTGGGTCGGTTTTGACGACGACACCCCGTGCCCGGTAGGGGGGAGCGGCATTGCTGGGGGCACCGGATCGGGCCGGCTGCTCTTCGACCGCAAGAACCCGCCAATTCATTTCGGGGCGCAGTAAACGAGCTGCGCCCCGTTTGTGACCCTAAACCTCCCCATGGGACGATAGCGGCTGGCTGCGGGCTCGAGTTGCCGCCGCCCCGCCCCGCGCAACCAGTTCTATTTCAGCGTGTTTTATGGGGCGAGGAGCGAGTCGATCGCTGGGATTTGCGGCGGCGCCTGAGACCTGGCCGCCGGAGGTAGGAGCCATGGCAGGAAGAATCGTAAGGATAGTCGCTCTTGTAGGATTAGCGGCCGTTTTGGCAGCGCCCGGCCAGGCCTGGGCCGGCCGCTGGCACGGACACCGCTTCGGCCACCACCACGGGCACCACGACGGCTCTTTGGCGCTCGGTGTCGCCGGTGCAATAGTCGGCACTGCGCTTTTGGCCGACGTGCTCGTCGGCCGTCCCCAAGTGATCGTGACCACGCCCCCCCCGTATTATGGAGGCTATTACCCTTACGCCCCTTGCCCCCCTCCCTACGGATCTTATTGGCACGGTTATCGCGACGGCTTCTACGAGGGGCGCCACTATCGCAGGCGGTACCGCTACTGGGGTTACTGAGGACAAGTGCGTAGAGGCGCCAGGCGCCGCGAAAGCTGCGGTCCCGAGGTTTAGCTGGTTCTCGCTACCGGCGTGAGATCCGAAGCGGCCGGCAGGCAAGCGCAGGGGCACCTCCGCGAGCAGGGTTGACAAGTCGGCGGCGGCCCGGCCGCCGCTCGCCCTCTTGCCGTGTGCCGATCCGCGCGATACAAGAGACCTGCGACACCGAGGATCGGGATGCTGGCTGGGCGGATCAGAGGGGCGGTGGCTTGGGCAGGGCGCGGCGGCCTTTGCGTGCTCCTCTCTCTTGTCCCCATGGTCTCCTCTTCGGCCGCGCCAGAAGAGGCCAAGCCGTATCGCGCCGCCCTTCTCGTGGAGCCAGAGACGGGCCGCGTGCTCTTCGAGGATCAGGCGCACACCCCTTACCCTCCGGCCTCCATGGTGAAAATGATGACGGTCCTCGTGGTCTTGGACATGGTAAAGCGGGGTGCCCTGAGCTTGGAGGAGACCGTGGTGGCGTCGGCCCACGCCGCCCGCATGGGGGGCTCCCAAGTCTATCTCAAGCAGGGCGAGAAATTCACTGTGCGAGAACTCCTCGAAGCTGTCATGATCCACTCTGCCAACGACGCCTCCGTCGCCCTTGCCGAACACGTGGCTGGAACCGCCGAAGAATTCGTCGATATGATGAACGAAAAGGCGCAGGAGCTTGGCCTCAAGGAGACAGTTTACCATTCCGTTCACGGGCTGCCTCCAGAGCCGGGTCAGGAAGACGATCTCATGAGTGCGTACGACCTTGCGCTCCTCGCGCGCGCGCTGCTCAAGTACCCCGAAGCTGCCGAGTGGGGTGCCATGAAGACCAAGCCCTTTCGCGGCGGCGCTTTTACGCTTTACAACCCGAATCGCTTGCTCGGGCGCTTCCCGGGCGTAGATGGAGTCAAGACCGGCTACCATCGCGGCGCCGGCTTTTGCGTTACGGCTACGGCCAAGCGAGGCGACTTGCGGCTTATTACCGTGATCATGGGCTCGCAGCGCCGGGAGGATTGCTTCGGGAGCGCCGCTAAGCTCCTGCGCACCGGGTTCTCGAAATATCGCATCTTTACGGTGGCCAAGAGAGGCGAGCTCTTGGGAGCGAAGCTCGCGGTCAAAGACGGAGTCGCCCGGCAGGTCGATGCCATAGCGATGGAGGATCTCAAGGCGCTGGTCGAGAGAGGAAGCGAGAAGCGAGTGCAGGTTGCGCTCAAGACTCCTCCGGGCGGAGTGCCTGCGCCGCTAGAGCCAGGTGTGGCCGTGGCATCCGCCGCCCTGGTGTTGGATGGAGCCGAGCTTGCCGAGGTTCCGATCGCCCCGGCAAGCAGCGTCGCACGCGCCAGCATCTTCTTGCGCCTCCTTCGCAAGCTCGAGCCGCAGGCGAAGTAGAAGAGCGGGGCCGGCGCGTCAAGCCGTGGATCCGGGCCGGCGCCCCCGCGGCTGCGCCGAGATTTCCTCTTCCCATGGAGGCCTCTTCCATGCGAGAAGGTGGAGGCGCAACAGGGCTGCGGAGGAGTTGATCAGCGTATCCACCACCCCAAGGACGTAGGTCAGGGAAACGAGGAGAGGTGGCGCCGACGGTGCCGCGGCAGCCACTCCGGCACAGGCTACCAGCCAGTTCCCTATACCTCCAAGGTGTCCGAGGCGATTGGCGATCTGCCGCTTGTCCGTCGCTTTCTGCGGCAGGACGAAAAGGGTCGCCGCGTAGAGCGAAAAGGCGAAAGTGACGGCGAGCGGCAAAAGGAGGGGGAGGATCCCCGCGTACGCGAGGATGGCTATCGTGGGCAGAAGAAGCGCTATGTCGGCGAGCGCGTCGAGGCGCTGGCCGCGGATTCCAACCCTTCCGATCCGGCGGGCGAGGATACCGTCGGCCAAGTCGCTTGCCGCTCCAAGTAAGAGCGCTCCCAGCGGCACCTGCCAGGGACATGAGCCCCGAAGCGAGAAGAGGAGGGAGGCGGCCGCGACGGGGGAGAGAAGCAGGCGAGCGCCGCTAAGGAGGTCGGGAAAGCCCAGCAACATCTGGCCGAGCTATCTCTTGGCCCCCTCGAGGACTTCCACGCGCTGCTTCCTCTGCTTTTGCCTCCGCAGCAGAATGTACAGGGCACCAGCTCCACCATCGACCGGCCGGGCGGTCGTGAACGCTAGAACCGATCGCGCGTGCGCCCCCGAGGAGAGCCAGCATTTGAGCTTCTCTTTCAGGATCGGCTTCTGGCCGAGCGAGTTGCGCCCCCGCCCGTGAACGATGAGGACGCACCGAAGTCCAGCCCTGAGGGATTTTCCGAGGAATCCATCCACACTCGCCTTTGCTTCCTCTACTGTCATGCCATGTAGGTCCAAATAGTCCTGCCAAGAGAACTCCCCTCGCCTCAGCCGGCGCACCAATCGGGGGTCGAGTCCGACCACGGCGCCTTCCACGTACTCCTCCGAGTCGCTTATATCGAAGCTGAAGCTCGTGGCCATGAGGTCGGCGAAGGCCGCTGCCCTCTCGGCTGAAACCACCGGCCGCCGCGGCCCCCCGGGGGCGACTTCTACCCGCCGTGGCCCGTCGGGTAGCCTGGTCACGTCGGCAACGGCCGCGAAGAAAGCCGCCGCCGGATCGTCGGGGGCGGTCTCTTCCCGCACCGTCCGAGCCTCTGCGGCAGGCCTCGGTCTGGGGGCTCGGGTCGGCGCCACGAGTTTAGCAAGCTCTTTGAAAGGCGAGTTCAGAGCCTTGGGCGGCTTGTTCGGGGGCCAATCTCGTCGGCTCGGAATTTTTCCCCGGCGGCGTTTCATATCGGGGGGCTCCTCATGCAAGAATAGATGAGCGAGCTCGGGCGAGCAAGGAGCCGGATTCGGTCGGTGTGCCCGGGCGCTGCCAGCCGAACTTCATCGGTGAGGTAGGGGTTATGCAGAATTTACGAGATCTCACTATCGGCGCGCTTCTCGACCAAACGGCGAGCCGCTGCGCGAGCTCGGATGCTTTGGTTTTCCCGGAGTTTCGATTGCGGCAAAGTTACCGGCAGCTTCGCGACAGCGTGGATCGCCTCGCCAAAGGACTCATCGGGCTTGGCATCGAGCCCGGGGAACACCTGGCGGTTTGGGCCACGAACTGGCCCCAGTGGGTGTGGCTCCAATTTGCGGCTGCGAAGGTCGGTGCGGTTCTGGTTACCGTAAACCCCGCTTATCGGGCGGGCGAGCTAGCCTATGTTCTGGAGCAGTCGGAGGCCTCGGGCCTTTTCATGATCAGCCGGTTTCGGGACTCCGATTATATGGCGATGCTGCGGGAGGTCTGCCCGGAGATCGCCGGCAGCAGGCCGGGGCGCCTAGCGGCGAAGAGATTTCCCCGCTTGCGTCGCGTGGCGCTCTTCGAGGAAAGCGGGCTGCCCGGAGTGCTCGGATGGCGGGACGTGATGGCGGCGGGGATCGGTATAAGCGACCACATGTTGAGAAAGGTGGAGGAGCAGGTCGATCCGCAAGACGTGGTCAACATACAATACACCTCCGGGACCACGGGTTTTCCCAAGGGAGCCCAGCTTACGCACCGCAACCTCTTTCAAAATGCTTACTACTCGGGCGAGTGCATGCGGCTTACGGAGCGCGACCGACTCTGCGTTCCCGTCCCTTTCTACCATTGCTTCGGGTGCGTGCTGGGCACGCTGGTTGCCGTGTGCCGCGGCTGCGCGGTGGTGGTTCCGAGCGAGCATTTCGACGCCGAGAAGACGCTCGCGGCGGCTGCGGCCGAGCGCTGCACCGTAATACACGGAGTGCCGACGATGTTCGTGGCCGAGCTTTCCCACCCGAGATTCGAGGAGTTCGACCTGAGGAGCTTGAGGACCGGGATCATGGCCGGCGCGCCCTGTCCGGAGGAGCTCATGAAACAAGTGGTGGAGCGCATGCACGCCAAGGAGATGACCATAGCTTATGGGCAGACCGAGGCCTCTCCAGTCATCACACAGACGCGCGCGGAGGATCCCATCGCGCTTCGCGTCTCGACCGTGGGGCGGCCGCTTCCAGGGGTGGAGGTGAAGATCGTCGATCCCGCAAGCGGCCGCAGGGTTCCAGCCGGGAGCCAGGGAGAGCTCTGCTGCCGCAGTGCCATGGTGATGAAGGGCTACTACAACATGCCCGAAGCCACCGCCGAGGCGATAGATGCCGAGGGGTGGCTCCACACCGGGGACCTGGCGGTCATGGACGAGCACGGCTACTGCCGCATAACCGGCCGCATAAAGGACATGATAATCAGGGGGGGCGAGAACGTTTACCCGCGCGAGATCGAGGAGTTTCTCTATGCCCATCCACAGATCGCTGAAGCGCATGTCTTCGGTGTCCCGGACGCCAAGTTCGGCGAAGAGGTGGCGGTTTGGATTCGCCTCAAGCCGGGGGCCACGATGTCACCCGAAGAGGTTCGCAATTTTTGTCGTAACCGGATCGCGCACTACAAGATACCGCGTTACGTGAAGTTCGTGACTGATTTTCCCATGACGGTGACGGGAAAGGTGCAGAAGTTCAGGATGCGGGAACTCGCTGCGCGCGAGCTCGGATTGGCCGACAATCTCTAGGAAAAATCGGGGATCGTCGCTCGCCCGCCGCCCTCTGGTTTAGAATACCGACCGGCGCTGTGCCAACAGATCGGAGAGCATCTGCTGGATGATCTGGCGCACTTCGTTGGCCTTCGCCTGGACGGCGGGCTTCTGGAGTCGGCGTCGGCCCACGAGGTCGTCGAAGGTAAGCGGCCGCCCGAACTGAATGTACCACTTGGTGGGAAGCGGCACCGCTCCGAGAACGCCCAAAAAGGGGAAGAAGGGGGTCACCGGAAGGTAAGGGGCTCCGATCATCCTTCCGAGGCTCGGGATTCTGGCGATAAGCGGATACGTTTCCTCGGCTCCTACCACCGCTACCGGCACGACAGGTGCCGAGAACTTGAGGCTCATGCGCACGAAGCCGCTGTTGAAGGGCTTTAGCACGTAACGCTCGGAAAAGAGCTTCGCCGTCCCTGCCACCCCCTCCGGGAATATGCCCACTACTTCTCCCCGTTCGAGGAGAATCTCGGCGTTCTGTCGTCCAGCCACCACCGCTCCGACGCGACGGTAAAAGTGCGGCACCCACGGCATCCGCTCCACGAACCGGTCGTACAGAAACCGGGCGATACGCCCGCCGCGTTTTTCCTCGAGTGCATACGAGATCATGGCCGCGTCGAAGGGCAGGGCGCCGGAGTGGTTGGCGACGAGCAGCACGGGCCCTCGCCTCGGCACGTTGCGGATGCCGATTGCCTCGACACGCCAGTAGTGATGGTACAAAAAGCTAAAGAGGGGCGTCACTCGCGCCCGGAACGCGGGCTCGAAGCCGAAATCGTCCGCTCCTTTGGTAGCCGCACGTCCCCGCCCCGCCTCGGCCCCCTCCAACTGGCCTGCCAGTTCCGCAAGCGCCGCCGAAGCCGCCTTGAGGCGCTCTTCGAACCGACTGGCACGCCCACCGGCAGAATGCCGGGCGTCTGCCTCTGGAGCTTCGCTTAAATTTTGCGCAACCTGCGACACCACACCGACTCTCTTACTCTGCCATCGATAATAGCACAGCTTCCTCGCTCGCGCAGGACGCCGTGTCAACTCGCTGGCAGTAGCGCCAAGATTGGCCCAACCTGAGTCAAGAAAGGGTCGCCAATCGCTTGGAAAATCGACGGCACGGCAATTGCTCTGGAGTTTTCGAAGGGCGCAGGGTCACATTTTCCCGGGGACCCCCCGGGGACTTAACCGACGTGGGTAGGCGCGCCAGAAGGATAAAAGATGTCGCGGCGGGCAATGATGATTGCGGGTCGCTGGTGTTGTGTGGCACTGGCGAGCTCGATCCTAGCCTTCCTTTTCGCAAGCCTTGCGCTGCACACATGGCGCAGCCGAGGGTTGAGCCGGCCTTCCGGGAGCGCGGCGGCTTTGGGGGCGCAGGACTCGCTCGGCCCTGGCCTCTTGCACAACGCGGGCGCCTGTACCGCTTCGGAAGGCTGCGGGCGTTAGCCGCTCAGATGCGCGCAGGGAACCAGCCGACCCGCGCCCTGTCGCGTTCCTGCCTCCCGTTCGGACATCCTTTGCAGCCCATACCAGTGGCGCAATCGGTAGCGAGCGTCTTTCGTGCATCTCGCGCGAGCGGAGCCAGGTTGCAGTCGTTCGGTTTGGATTTCGCACCGATAGGTCCTAAGCGACCGCAGCCCGTAGCTCCCCTCGAGTCGTTCGACTATAATTTTAGTGGTACGCCCGATGCGCCCGTGCGACTTGAAGAGCCTCGAGTTCCACAAGGTCCTGGAAGCGCTTGCCCGGTGGGCGGCATCGGAGCCGGGTCGTGCTGCCTGCCTCGCTCTGCAACCCGCCACAGATCCCGAGGAGGTGCGTGAGCGGCTCACCCGCCAAGCCGACCTCGTTCGGCTGGTGAACGAGCGCGGGGCTCTTCCCCTTCGACCCTTCAGCGACATTTCTAGGCTGCTCACCCTTGCGAGGCACGAAGGGGCGATGTTGAGCGGCCCTCAGTTGCTGGAGATCTTGAACGTGATAAGACTCGCCCGGCTGTTGCGTGCTTATCTTCGGCCTCACGCGGATCGGTTTGCCAGTTTGGCTGGCCTGGCGCGCTCGCTCAGGCCCCTCCCGGAGCTGGAGTCCGCCCTTGCCCAAGCGCTCGATCAGGACGGAAGACTCAAAGATCAGGCGAGCCCGGCCCTCGCCGAGATCCGCCGTACCATAAAAGAGCTTCGTCAGGAGGTGGAGGAGCGCTTGAAGCGCCTTCTCCACTCGCCGGCACACGCGGACGTGATTGCCGATGACTACGTAACGATACGCAACAATAGATTCGTTATCCCCGTGAAGCCCCATTTCGCGCAGTCACTTCCGGGAATCGTGCAGGATCGATCCGCTTCCGGAGAGACCTATTTCATAGAGCCGCTCTTTGCGGTCGAGATAAACAATCGGCAGATGATAGCCATCAAGGAGGAGGAAGCGGAAGAGAGGAGGCTTCTCGTAGCCTTTACCACGTGGGTGGGGCGATCCGCGGCCGAGATCGAGGAAGCTTATGCGGCCTTGGTGCGGGCCGATGTGCTGGCGGCGGCCGCGGCTTTCGCCGTCAAGCTGCGCTGCACCAAGCCTGACCTTTCCGATGGCGACATCGAACTCAAGCAAGCGCGGCATCCTCTGCTGGAGCTCACCGGCCGCACGGTGGTGGCGGTCGACATCCGTGTCGGAGGCAGGGGCCAGGGCTTGGTCCTGAGCGGGCCGAACACCGGGGGCAAGACCGTGGCGCTCAAGACCGTCGGTCTTCTCACGCTCATGGCGCAAAGCGGGCTCTTGGTTCCGGCTGCGGAGGGGAGCAGAGTGGCGTGCTGCAAGGCGGTCCTGGCGGACCTGGTCGATGAGCAAAGCATCGAGCGCAACCTTTCGACCTTTTCTTCTCATATCGCGAACCTCGTGGATATTTTCGCGAGGTTGAAGCTCCCTTGCCTCGTGCTGCTCGATGAGCCGGGGGTGGGAACCGATCCGGAAGAAGGAGCGCTGATTGCGGTGGGATTGCTTTCGGCGCTCACCCGAGCGGGAGCGTCGGTAGTGGTGGCTACCCATTACCGGGCGGTCAAGCTCCTCGCCCTGGACTCGCCGAATTACGAGATAGCAGCGGTGGACTTCGATCCGGTGAGCTTACAGCCGCGCTACAGATTGGTTTACGGCTCGATAGGGGAGAGCCTGGGACTTGCGGTCGCGGCCAGGCTGGGTTTGCCGGCTGAGGTGCTTGCTACCGCGCACCAGCGCAGATCCGAAGAGGGCGAAGAGCTGCGCTCGGCCGTCGAGAAAATGGAGGAAGCCAGGCGAGAATACGAGGAGAAGGCGGCCGAGCTAGAGCGAGAAAGGGTGCGTGCGCGCGAGGCATTCGCAGAGCATCAGGCGCTTGCAGCGGAGCTGCGCGAGCGAAAGCGGAGGTACTGGCGAACGGAGCTTGCCGCCGCGCGCGCGTTCTTGCAGGATCTCAAAGCGCAGGGACGCGAGCTTCTCTCCGTCGTGAGAAGACGCCCGGATGGGGCAGCGGCGCTCAGTGCTTTTGTGGCCGAGAAGCGAGCCCAGATAGCCGCGCGCGAGGAGGAGATCGCGCCGGTGGTAGAAGCTGCAAGCGAGCCGCCCGTCGTGGGCGATCTTGTGGAGGTGGCCGGCAAGGGGATTCGGGGAGAGCTTTCCGAAGTGTTTGGGGAGCGAGCGCGGATCGTGCGGGGCGGGTTGCGCTTCGAGGTGAAGCTTGGAGACCTTCGGCGGGTCGGGGTCCCCGAGAGGGGGAAGACCACGGTCAAGGTTCCTGAGCATTCCGGTACTCCTCTGGAGATCAACCTCACGGGGCTTAGGGTGGGGGATGCGCTTCGCCGGCTCGAAGACTTCCTCGACCGGGCTCAGCTTGCCGGGCACGCGGAGGTCCGGGTCATTCACGGGATCGGGACCGGTGCATTGAAGCGGGCGGTTCTCGAATACCTGGCCACCTCACCTTACTGCGCCGCACACCGCGAGGCCGATCAGGGAGCCGGGGGGGTTACGGTGGTGGAGCTGCTTCCGCAAGCGTAAAGCCTGGGCTCGTCTCAACGGAAGCCTCGTGGCGGGCGCCAACAACCCCTTTTTTACAGGCGCAAAAGCTTCTTGGCGGTTCCCCCCAGCAGAGCGTCCACCTCTTGGGCCGTAAACTTCACCCCTTCCGGCGCATTTTCCGGAAGCCCCTTTACGAGATCGACCCACTGCTTGTCGTTGACGAGCGGGCGGTACGCGGGCCCGTCGGTGCCGAAGAGCACGCGGTCGATTCCCACCTCGTCTACGGTCTCCCTCAACTCTCGACAGAACTCGGCGTAGCGGCGCGTGGCGCGCGGCTGCCAGCCTGAGAAGTCCATGGCCAGGTTCGACACCGTGGCTGCGATATTCATGAGCTCGTGGCGCCAGCAGAAACCGAGGTGCGCCGCGATTACCTGAAGCTCGGGGAAATCGACGCAGACATCGTCGAGGTAAATCGGCTGAGCGTACTTGCTGCGAAGCCTTCCGATGATCGGGCCGGTGTGGATCAGAACCGGTACCCCGTACTCTTGGGCCTTCTCGTACAGTGGGTAAACCACCTTGTCGTTAGGGTAGTAACCGGAAGTGGGATGGAGCTTCAGTCCCTTGAAGCCCCACTCCGATATCGCCCGCTCGAAGAGATCGACCGCGTTGGGGCGCCGGGGATCGACTCCGGCAAAGGCTACCAGCTTATCGGGAAAGCGCCTCACTATCTCGGCGTGCAAGCGATTTTGCTCCTCTACGGGAACCGTCTGGCCTCCGAGCCCGAGCCCGTAGTCGAGCGGCAGCAGGATGGCCCGATCTATGCCCGCTTCCTCCATGCTGGCGATTTGCTTCTCGCCGCTCGGGTCGAATAGGAGCGGAGCCAATTGCGTCCAGAGCTGGTCCAAAGCGACCTCGAGGCCTTGTGCGGCCAGGGCTCTCCGACCGGCCTCCGCCAGCCCTTGCCAGAAGGCCTCCGGCAGCCACTCCTCGACGAAGATATGGCAATGGGCATCGATTATCATATGAGACTCCTTCCCTGTACTCTGGTAGCTATACAGCCGACTGCTCTACCATCGAGGCGCCAAAAAGGGTGCAGACGCCGGTCCGCCGACGGTAGACGCCGGCCTGGTTCCCGACGGCTCCCCTCGCAAAGGCGCGCGCAGAGTGCAAGCCAGCGATCGGACTTTTCCTTTCGCGACCGGCCGGGGCGCTCGCCCCCCCACCATTTCCCTTGCTGTCCCGTGGGGGCAGCTATACTCGACCGACGGGGTTCGATCAACTCCGGTTCGAATCCATGCGGAACAGGTGGGCTGCGGCCGACCGCGCGGTTGACAGAGCAGCGCAAGCCGCTATATTCCCCCGGGAATAACGCACTTCCTCGGGACCCATGGATGAGCCCATCAAAGGGGGGCGCCCGCCGGCTTTGGGCACGGGGCCGGTTGCGAGCGGCTATCGCGTAGGCGGGCGCATGTGGATCGAAAAGAAGGGGCAGACCTTCCTTTCCTGGGGACGTGTGGTCCTGCTGGAACAGATTCGTACCCACGGCTCGATCGCCGCCGCCGCCCGGGCCATGGGGATGGGATATCGCCATGCCTGGGAACTTGTCGCGCAAATGAACGAGCTTGCGCCTCGACCTCTGGTGATCAAGGTGGCAGGCGGGCGAAGGGGTGGGGGGGCGCGGCTCACGAGCGCTGGGGAGCTGGCCATAGCACGATTCTGGCGCCTGGTGGGTGAGTTCCGGGGGTGGCTGGACGGCCAGGAGGCGGAGATCATGACAGGGCCGGGTGCGACTCGCCGGACGATGGGCAAAAAGCCGGTTGCGCGAAAGGGTGGGCGGTGAGCCGAGGGGAAGCTTCGCGCAAAGGCCTCTTGGCTCCGGCGGCTTGGGTGGATCATGGAAGAGGACGCTCCTCCTCCCGTGTTTCCCTTCCGTTCTTTTTGAGGCCGGGACCGTGAGCCCCCGAAGATCCACGCGGCGTCTCTACATTTGGTTTCTATTACTAGTAGGGGTGGGTTCAGGCTGGCTTTGGTTGGAAAGCGTACGGGAGGGACGGGCCACCAAACCGCGGTCGCAGGAGCATCGGCAGGGGGAGACGCGGGCTGTGGAGCGTTCGATCGAACTTTTTGTCGGCTCGGCGTCGCGCTTGCCGGTTGAGGAGGCGGCCAGGATTTTCGAGCGTGAAGCGGGCGTTAGCGTAGTTTTGCATTTCGGCGGCTCCGGCAGGATGCTATCCGAGATGAAGCTTTCGGGGTGTGGTGATATTTACCTCCCAGGATCGTCCGATTACATGGAGCTAGCCAAGGAAAAGGGTCTGGTAGTGGCCCAAAGCGAGAGGATAGTGGCGTACCTGGTGCCGGCTATCGTGGTCGCGGAGGGAAACCCGCTCGGCGTCTTGGGTCTCGAGGATCTCGCGCGGCCCGGCTTACGAGTTGCGATCGCGCGCCCCGATGCCGTCTGTGCGGGCCTGTACGCCGTGGAAGTCCTCGAGCGCGCGGGGATATCGGGCCGGGTGCGTCCGAACATCGTCACTCATGCGGAATCGTGCGAGAAGCTGGCTCAGGTAGTGGCGCTCGGCTTAGCCGATGCAGCGATCGGTTGGCGTGTCATGCAATATTGGGATGACGAGCGTCTCGAAGCGGTGGCGCTTGCGCCCGAGCAGGTGGCTCGCATCGGCTACATTCCGGTCGCCGTATCCGTCTTCAGTCGCAACCCCGCCCTGGCACGTCGCTTCATTGCCTTCCTCACCTCGCCTGCGGGACGCAGCATATTCAGCAAGTGGCACTATACGGTTACGGAGGAGGAGGCGCGCCGGTTCGCGCAAGCCCAAGCGCCGGTGGGCGGGCGCTGGGAGCTTCCGCGAATGTGGCAGCGCTGAGGCGACATGGGTGGCAGGGCGTTTTCGGTCTTTCTCGCCTGCGGTCTGGGGCTCGCCTTGACCATAGTACTGGCCCTGCTCGCGTCTGAGGTGGCCTTTACTGGCGTAACGGCGCCGGCTGCGACGCTCCTTTCAAAAGACGCGAGGGCCGCGATCCTGCTGAGCCTACTCTGCGCCAGCGCAGCGGCGGCACTGGGGCTCCTCGTCGCCGTTCCGGCGGCTTATTTCCTGGCGCGCTACCGTTTCAGGGGGGCCACGATCATAGACGCGCTGCTCGACGTCCCCGTGGTGCTCTCGCCCGTGGCTTTGGGGCTTGCGCTTCTCCTCTTCTTTCGCACCGGTGCGGGGTTGTGGCTCGAGGCTCACGTCATGCGCTTCGTTTTCGAGGTGCCAGGCATAATATTGGCGCAGTTCCTCCTGGCGGTCGCTCTCGAGATTCGCGTGCTCAAGGCTACATTCGAAGATGTCGATCCTCGCATGGAAGTCGTCGCGCGTTTCTTGGGTTGCAGCCCGTGGAGGGCCTTCACCCGGGTGACGCTTCCGCTTTCGCGGGCTGGCTGCCTCGCCGCCTTCATCCTCGGATGGGCTAGAGCGGTCGGGGACTTCGGAGCGACAGTTACCATAGCGGGCGCGGTCAGAGGGAAGACCGAAACCATTCCGGTAAGCATTTATCTTCGCATCTCCTCGCTCGAGATCGAAGGGGCAGTCGCGCTTACGCTGGTTCTTACGGCGATCGCCTTCGTTGTCCTTGTCGCGGTTCGCGCTCTAGGGAGAAAGGGGTATTGATCAGGGTAGAGTCACTGTGCGTTTCCTTCGGCCGCTTTAGGCTTCGGGACATATCGCTCGAGGTTCCGGCCAGCACCTCTCTTGCGATCCTCGGCCCTTCGGGGGCCGGGAAAACGCTTCTTTTGGAAAGCGTCCTGGGCGTGAAGAGGCCCGAGCGAGGCCGGGTCGTGCTCGACGGGCGGGATGTCACTTTCCTTCCACCCGAAGAGCGCGGCGTTTCCTACGTGCCGCAGGATCTTGCGCTCTTTCCGCACCTTTCCGTTCGGGACAACATTCTCTTTGGCCTCAGGGCACGGGGCCGCAAGGTGGTAGAAGATGCAGAGCTTTCGCGCGTGGCAGAGCTTTTGGCCATCGGCCCTCTCCTCGATCGGCGCGACATCGGCAATCTCTCGGGAGGGGAAAAGCAGCGCGTGGCCTTGGCCAGGGCTCTCATCGTCAGGCCCAAGGTGCTCTTTTTGGACGAATCCTTCTCGGCCCTCGACGGCTACATCAGGCGGCAACTGCAGGAGCAGTTGTGGGAGCTAAAGCGCTCGCTTGGGCTCACCCTTTTCCAGGTGACGCACGATCAGGAGGAGGCGTTCCTCTTGGGTGACCAGATAGCGGTGGTGATGGACGGACGGCTCGAACAGGTGGGCCCGGCAGAGGAACTGCACGCGCGCCCGTTGAACCTCCGGGTCGCCCGCTTCTTGCTGACCCGAAATCTTCTTTGCGCGCGCTACCGCGGCCGGGAGGGGGAGTATGGCGTGGTCGCGATCGACGGCGTCGATATCCGTCTCCTTCCGCCCCCGCATGCGTTTGGTGTAGAATGCCATATCGGCATTCGCCCGGAGGAAGTGGTGCTTATCCGGCCGGGCCGGCCGGTAAAGGAGAGCCAGCGGGTAAACCTCTTTCGGTCGCGGGTGGAGAGTGTGGTCAACCTGGGACACCGCCGCCTTCTCAGGCTTCGCGTCGCCGGGGGCCTGAGCTTCGACTGCGCGCTTTCGCCGCGAGCGGCAAGAGAGATAGCGGTGAGCGAAGGGGAGGAGGTAGCGGTGCACCTTAGGCCCGAGTCGATCCTTTTCTTTCCGGCGTAAAGCACCGCTCGAGAGGCCAGCCAGCCGCGCCAAGCCGGCGCCGAAGGCAACGCTACCGAGCGCCGTCGCGCAGAGGGTGCGGCGCTTGCCGGGCAGTCCGCTTGCGAATCCTTGCCAAAAGGGATCGAGTTGCGCTAAATCGCCTGGGGACGCGTCCCCCGGGGAGGTGGCTATGCGGCGCTCGACATGGCTTAGGAGAGAAGTCCAGGCGATCTTGGCATCCGTGATCCTTTTGGGGGGCGCGGGCGAGAGCAGCGGAACGCTCTTTCGCTCGGGCCCGCTCGAGCTTTCCGGAAACCTCCAGTCCCAGCAGCTCATCCGTCACCCGAAGATCACGAAGTACCAGTTCATCCAGCAGCGCAACGTCGTTCACCTGCGGGCCGACTGGGAATGGCTCGATGAGGGGCGTTTTCTCGATCGCTTCGATATTCCCTTTGTCGAGAAGTCGCATCTTTTCATTCTGTACCGGGGTGTTTACGACAGCGTGTACGATTATCTGCCCGGGATGCGCGTGAGGAACGACCTTCGGGGCAGGCTGGTCGACCCGCGGCACAACGACCTCGACGATCTCTCGCGCCACGAGCGCGATGCGCTCAAGTTCGAGAACTCGCTTCGCGAGGCGTACGTCGATATCTTCTTGAAGGATCTCCCTTTGAGCTTTCGGCTCGGCAAGCAGCAAATCATTTGGGGCGAGTCGGACGGGTTTCGGATGCTCGATCGGGCGAACAACCTGGATCTCACATGGCATTTCCAGCAGGAGCTTCCCCCGCCCGCCTTCGGCTTCGACGAGCTTCGCATCCCCTACTGGATGGTGAAGGGCCTGTGGGAGTTCGGCAACGTGGGGCGGCTGACCAATGCGTTCGTGGAGGCCTATTGGAATCCGGGGGACTGGCAGCCGGCGAAGATCGCGTTCTTGCCGCGGCCCTGGGGGGTCAAGATCATGGATCCGCTCACCAACCATTTCGACGGCGCTTTTTTTCTCCCCTTCGAGGCCGACCGCTTGATGAACAACACCGTCCTTTTCAGGCGCGGCGATTATGCGCGCAATCCCCTGGAGAACAGCCAGTTCGGTATCAGGTTCAGCGCCGTTTCGGCCGAGCGGATGTGGAGGGTGGTGCCGGAGGGATTGCAATTCACCGTCGGCTATCTCTACCAAAGGTTCGGGGCGGACGGCACGGCTGCGGCCATGGCGAGGGGGCTGCCCGAAACGCCTGAGAACGAGATCAAGCACACCGAGTTGGTCGTCGATCGCATCCTGCCGGTGGAGTTTTTCGCCCCCTACATCCACACGATCGGCTTGGCCGCCAACTATGCCGAGGATAACTATACCAGGGCAGTCTATCGCTTCGAGACCGCCTACGACTTCGGGATCCCGTTTTACACCAGGGCGCGCCGGACCACGTACTCCCCTTTTCTCCCCTTCATTTATGACAGCGACATGTGGAAGGCCTTGATTGCCTTCGATCGGCCGACCTGGATACGCGCGCTCAATCGGCGAAGCACGTTTTTCATTACCGGCCAGTGGTTCGTTCACTACTTGATCCATCGCAAAGACAATATCGTGGGTGGCCTCGACCTCCCTTCGGCCTTGCGGGGATTAGATATCTCCCTTCGCGACGACGTCCACCGCTGGGAGATGCTGCTCACCTTCGGGATAATCGGATTCTACAGGGGCGGAAGTGTGGTTCCCTCGTCCATTTACATTCTCGACCCGGTAAATAGTTACAGCCAGGAGTTCGTTTGGGGGGTCGACTACTTCGTTACCCCGGATTTCGCAGTGAACCTGAGCCAGCGCTTCCTCATAAACCCGACCAAGAAGGTGAATTTCGAGCCCTGGGGACTGGGAGGCTTGAACGAAGGCCGCTCCGAGTTGGGGCTTCGTTTAACGTACCAATTCTGACGCACCGCCCGTGCGGGCGATTGCTCCTGGCGGCCCTTTGTGCGAGGATCGGCGCGACCGATCATCGTTGGAAAATCCGGTTGCAGATGCCAAAGCTATGTTGTGCTTGAGGCTCGAGATCTGCGAACGGGGCGGACTGGACGAAGCTGCGAGGGAAAGTCCGTGCGGCGGCTAGCCGGCAGGCGTGAGCGCGCGGGGGGTTTGCGAACTGGCATGCTCCCGGCCCTTCTGTGCCTTTTCCTGTTCGTAGCCTTGCTTCTCTTCCTCCCCTGGTTTTCCGCTTTGGATGGTGCGGTGGCCGGGGCGTTTCTGGCAACCCGCACCTGCATGCTGCAGGAGTTTCTCGAGGAAACGAGCCACTTGGGCTACGGGCTTTCGGCTCTCTTTCTTCTCGCGATCGCTCTGTGGTGCGTGCCTCGCCCGAAAAACCGCCTTCTCGGCCGGGATCTTCGCACAGTGCTCGCCACGATGGGAATCGGCGCCCTGCTCGTTCAGTTCCTGAAAACCCTCATCGTGCGGGAGCGACCCAGCATGATTCCGGGCATGGCAATCGGACACAGCATGCCGAGCGGAGACATCACCAACGGCACCATCGCACTCGCGCTCGCTCTCTGGCTCGCCCGGCGCCACCTTGGGGGCTTGGGCCGAAAGCTTGCGGCTGCCGCCAGCGTGCCGCTTCTTCTCGTCTTGGTCTTCCTCAGACTTGCGCCCCTGCGCCACTGGTTTACCGATGCGGCGGCCAGCGTACTCTTGGCCCTTGCCTGCGTGAGCTTCGCAAGAGGTGCGCTAGCGGGGAGAGGGTGGTGGCGGCCGCTTTCTTTGGGAGCGGCTCTTGGGCTTGCTCTCTTGCTGGTGACCTATACTCCGAGCTTGAGGATTCGCCTGACTTCGCCACTTACCCTGCCTGGTAAGCCTGCGGCGGTCTGGCAGGCGGCGGCGGGGCAGCGAAACCAGCTCGAGGGGCGCTGGGCGGGTGCCATGCTGCCGGGCCGGCTTCCTAGTTTTGCGCTCGAGGAGGGGGAGGGGGCGCTTTCCTTCACCGTTGCGCGCGATGGCCCCTATCTCCTCCAGTTCGGTATGCTGCCCGTACTCGATGGCAGTGATTTCGATTGCGCGGAGCTCGAGGTTACGGTGAACCGCAGGCGGGCTACGAGTTTCGTGGCGAGCGGAGGTTGGCGACAGTACCAGATCGAGCTCCCGCGCGGACTCATACGAGCGGGGGCCAATCGGATCGGATTCAGGCTTCTGCCCCACCGCGGCGCGACGCAGCTTAGGCTTTCCTATCTCCTTATCTACCCGGGCTAGCGGCGCGCCAAGGCTTGCGGCGTGCGCCCGGCGCTTCGGCCCAAGAAGGCCAAGAGACAGGCGAAGGCGAGGATTGTAAGAAAAGCCTCCAGAGGGCCCTGCCCCGGGGTACGAAGAGCGATCTTGCCCGCAAACCCGCTAACGATGGCGGCGGCGAGCGCCACCCCCATCAGCGCATCCCCAGCCACGAGCCCTGAGGCGCAAAGGGTGCCCCGCTCGGTTTTGCCCCCGAGCAGCCGGCCGAGCAGGGCGCCGAAGATGAGCGCGGCCGAGGTGGTGATGGGAAGGTAGAGCCCTATGGCGAAGGCCAGACTGGGAAGGCCGGTTATCTCGACGGCGAGCGCAAGAGCCGCCCCCAGAGCCATCAACGGAAGGGGAAGGTTACCCTGCGTGACCCCCTCGACGAGGGTCGCCATGAGCTTGGCCTGTGGCGCCGGAAGCGCGCTCGAGCCGATGGTGTACGCCTTGTGCAAGAGAAGCAGTACCCAGCCGGCGCGAAGCGCCGCAACCAAAGCACCGATCATCTCGGCTACCTGCTGTTTTCTCGGCGTGGCGCCGAGAAGCGCGCCGGTCTTCAGGTCCTGACTCAGATCGCCGGCTACGGCGATGCCGATCGCAACGACCGCCGCCACCGACATCGCCCCCACACCCTCCTCGCTCCCTCTTTGGCCGATCGCTCCGAGCGCTGCGGTGGTGGCGAGGAGGGCAGTTATGGTCATGCCCGAGACCGGCTGAGCGGTGGTGCCGAGAAGTCCCACGATGCGAGCCGAAACGACGACGAAAAAAAAGGTAAAAAACACCGCCAAGACCACGGCCGGCCAGGAGAGGAAAAGGGATGGGGAAAGGCCCATGGCGAGCGCGAGGATCACGATTCCGCCGAAGACCACCGGCTGGGGAAGATCAAGTTCCGTCCTGAGCTTCGCCCCGTTTTGTCCGGCGGCAAATAGGCGCCCCAGCGACACGCGCACAGTAGGGAGCGCCCTCGCCATCGCGGCGAGCCCGCCGGCCGCCACGGCCCCGGCGCCGGCATAGCGCACGTACTCGCTCCAAAGGCCCGCCGCGTCCAAGCGGCGAGCCTGCTCGCCCACGCCGAGCGCCGCTCCTGCGGCGCTTCCCGCGAGCGAGTCGAAGAGGGGAATGAGCAGCCCCCATCCCACGGCCCCCCCGGCTAACATGACCAGCGCTATGCGCAGTCCCACGAGGTACCCGATACCGAGGAAGATCGGGCTTAATTCGAAGCCTATGGTTGCTTTGTGAAGTTGCTCGAAGCTCCACAAGACGCTCTCCCGCCACAGGCCTAGCGCGCGCGAGCAGAACTGGTAGAACGCACCCACGGCGATCCCCGCAAAGACAGGCCTCGCGGCGACTCCGCCCCGGTCGCCCGCAATCAGCACCTGGGCGCAGGCGGTTCCCTCGGGAAAGGGGAGGACTCCGTGCTCCTCTACCATGACCGGGTGCCTGAGCGGTATCAGGAGCAAAATCCCGAGGAGCGCGGCGGTCGAGGCGAGAAGGAAGATCTGGAGCCCCGTCGGGCTCACCTGCAGGAAAAGAAAGGCCGGTACCGTGAAAATTACGCCCGCCGCGACCGACTCGCCGGTTGACGCTACCGTCTGCACTATGTTGTTCTCGAGCACGGTGCCGCGACGGAAGACCCCTTTCATGACCGCCATGGAAATTACCGCGGAGGGGATCGAGGCCGAGACGGTGAGGCCGGCTCTTAGGCCTAGGTAGGCGTTTACCATGCCGAAGCAAAGGGATAGAGCCGCTCCCAGGATGAGCGCGAAAGGCGTAAACTCGGGGAGCTTTTGGCTGGCCGGGATATAGGGGACGAGTTCCTCTACCTCTCGGCTGCGGCGGAGACTGCGCACAGGAGAATTTTATGGGTCGGCGCGGCCTGCCCGCTGCGTTGTGTCTCGATGCTTCATCCAGCCGCCACCTTCTTGCGCCGCTCCCCGGGCAAGCGTGCAAGGTAGGCTTCGATGAGCTTTTCCACGTAGCGAGCCAGCATGTCGGTTTCGATGTTCACGCGATCGCCCTGCCGGTAGCGGCCAAAAAGGGTAACCTCTGCGGTATGAGGTATAATGGCGACGGAGAAGAACCCGGGCCGGCAATCGAAGACCGTGAGGCTTACTCCATCGACCGCTACCGATCCCTTCTCGACGAGATACCTGGAGAGGCGGGCCGGAACCTTGAAGCGCACCAACATGCTCTCCCCCTCCGGGGTGATCCGATGTACGGTGCCGATAGCGTCCACGTGGCCGAAAACCAGATGCCCTCCCAGCTTGTCTCCCACCTTGAGGGAGCGCTCGAGATTGACGAGAGCCCCGACCCGCAATTGTCCGAGCGTCGTGCGCCGCAGCGTCTCGGGCGATACGTCGACCGAAAAGCGACAGCCGCGGGCCCGCGTCACGGTGAGGCAGGTGCCATTAATGGCTATGCTCTCGCCCAGCCTAAAGCGGCGAAAGCGGGCCGGGGCGGCGATCTCCATCTCTACGGCGCCCGCGCGCCTGGCAAGCCGCCTAACCTTTCCCAGCCCTTCGACTATTCCGGTAAACAACGCCAGTCCTCCCCTCATGCCCCGGTGCCGAAGAGGCGCGCGAAAAGCCCTTTTTTCGAGCCCTCTCGACCGATCCGATCGGCCGCCTCCTTGTCCAGCCAAATCCCCCCGCAGCCGCCACAGCGGTGTGCCTCGGCTCCGCGAAGCCCCCAGGGCGCCAAGTCCTGGCCGCAGCGCGGGCAAGCGAGAACGCCGGCCTGCGCCCGCTCCTTTTGCTTTTCGCGCAGCTTCGCCAAGAGCTTCTTGTCGCGATCGGCGAAGAATTGATCCTCGCGCGCCTTTTCCGCGTCCCGGAGCTTGTCTCCGAACCGATCCTTTTGCTCGAGTTCGTCACGCTGGGTCATCCGTTCTCCTCCAGGGGCGATGTTTGTCCAGCCACTGCCTGGCGCCGGCGGGCAAACGTTCCTTTATCTTCCTTGCCCACTTGCGCGCCAGGGCGCTTTCGTCGGTGATGAGCTTCAGCCCTATGATGGTAAAAAGAATACCCTGAAGCCCGGGGGTAACGAGCCCGATTACCCCGAGGACGATCAGCACGATGCCGGCGCTTATCTTGATCCATCTGCGGACACTCTGCCGCATGGCGTTCTCCGGCGCATTTTATGGGGCGCCTCGGGCCGGGTCAAACCGCATCGCCCTTGGACCCACGGGCTCTTCGACAAAAGGGCGTGGCGGGTGGCAGAGGCGCCAGTCGCAAAAGCATGGTTGTAACGCTAATGATCGTGGTTAAATTGGGCCGAGAAACGCGAAGAAGGGATACTCGCAGATATGAACATAGAGCGGCTTACGCAAAAGTCACAAGAGGCGCTGCAAGAGGCGCAATCGCTGGCCCTTAAGCACTCCCACCAAAGCATCGACGTGGAGCATTTGCTCCTTGCGTTGCTCAATCAGGCCGACGGTCTGGCACCTAGCATTCTCGCTGCCGCTGGCGTGGACGTGGCGAAGCTCGGGGAGCGGGTGCAGAGGGAAATCGAGCGCATTCCACGGGTGGTGGGCTCGGGCGCCGAGGCGGGCCAGCTCTATGTTACCCAGCGGCTTGCGCGGCTTTTGACCGCAGCCGAGGAAGAAGCCAAGACACTGAAGGATGAGTACGTCAGCGTCGAGCACCTGCTTCTTGCGATGCTCGGTGCCACGGGCCAAGCCCCCAGGCTGCTTTCCTCAGCGGGGCTCACTCGCGAGAAGCTTATGGCGGCCCTGAAGAAGGTGCGGGGACACCAGCGCGTGACTTCCCCGCAGCCGGAGCAGACCTATCAGGCTCTCGAGCGTTACGGCCGCGACCTCACGAAGCTCGCGGCGGCTGGTAAGCTAGACCCGGTGATCGGACGCGACGAGGAGATCCGCCGCCTCATCCAGGTCCTGTCGCGGCGGACGAAAAATAACCCGGTGCTGATCGGTGAGCCCGGGGTGGGGAAAACCGCCATCGTGGAAGGTCTGGCGCAGCGCATAGTGCGGGGGGACGTGCCCGAGGGGCTGAAGGGTAGGCGCGTCGTGGCTCTCGACATGGGGGCGCTGGTGGCCGGCGCGAAGTTTCGCGGCGAGTTCGAGGAGCGGCTCAAGGCGGTATTGAAAGAAGTGCAGGAATCTTCGGGCGAAATCATCCTCTTCATCGACGAGGTTCACACAGTCGTGGGGGCCGGGGCGAGCGAGGGGGCGATGGACGCCTCGAACCTCTTGAAGCCTATGCTCGCTCGGGGTGAGCTGCACTGTATCGGCGCCACCACGCTCGACGAGTATCGCAAGCATATCGAGAAGGATGCGGCGCTGGAGCGGCGCTTCCAGCCGGTTATGGTGACGCAGCCCTCAGTAGAGGAAACCATTTCCATTCTGCGCGGGCTGCGCGAGCGCTACGAAGTGCATCACGGCGTGAGAATCAAGGACGCCGCTTTGGTTGCCGCGGCGGTCCTCTCCCACCGCTACATCTCCGACCGCTTCCTTCCGGACAAGGCCATAGACCTGGTCGATGAAGCCGCGGCTAAGCTTCGCACGGAAAACGACTCGATGCCGTCGGAGCTGGATGAAGTCTGCCGGCGGGTGATGCAGCTCGAGATAGAGCGGGAGGCCCTTCGCAAGGAGAGCGACACCGCCTCGAAGGAGAGGCTCGAGAAACTGGAGCGGGAGCTGGCGGATTTGCGCAACGAGGCAGATCGCCTGCGCGCCCAGTGGGAGCGGGAAAAGGAGGCGATCGAGCGTCACCGCAAACGGCGGGAAGAGATCGAGCAGGTAAAGGTTGAAATCGCCAAGGCGGAGCGAGAGTACGACTTGAATCGCGTGGCGGAGCTCAAGTACGGAAGGCTTGCGGAACTGGAGCGGGAGATGGCCGACGAGGAGGAGGCGCTCGGGCACGCCAACGGCCAAAGCCGCATGATCAAGGAGGAGGTGGAGGAGGAGGACATTGCCGAAGTGGTGTCGAGATGGACTGGCATTCCGGTGGCCAAGCTGGTTCAGGGGGAGATAGAGAAGCTCTTGCACCTGGAGGAGCATCTGCACGAGCGGGTCGTGGGACAGGAGGAGGCGGTCAAGGCTGTTTCGGATGCGGTGATCAGAGCGAGATCGGGACTCAAGGATCCCAATCGCCCGATCGGGTCGTTTATCTTCCTCGGCCCCACAGGGGTCGGGAAGACGGAGCTCGCGCGCGCCCTGGCGGAGTTTCTCTTCGATGACGAGGCGGCCATGGTGCGCATCGATATGTCGGAGTACATGGAGAAGCATTCGGTGGCGCGGCTGATCGGGGCTCCCCCGGGTTACGTGGGCTACGACGAGGGGGGACAGCTCACCGAGGCCGTCCGGCGCAGGCCCTATAGCGTCCTCCTCTTCGACGAGATCGAAAAGGCGCACCGAGACGTGTTCAACATCCTCCTTCAGATTCTGGACGACGGGCGGCTTACCGACGGACATGGGCGCACCGTGGATTTCAAGAACACTGTGGTGATAATGACCAGTAACGTAGGAAGCCATCTCATATTGAGCGATCGCTTGGAGGGAGATGGGGATGGCTACCAGCGGGTCAAGGAAGAGGTGCTTGCGGCATTGCGCCGCGAGTTCAGGCCGGAATTTCTGAACCGCGTGGACGAGATCGTGGTCTTCCACGGGCTTTCGCGCGAGCAGCTAAAGGCGATCGTCGATATTCAGTTGAAACGCCTGCGCCAGCGGCTGGCGGAGCGCAAGATCAAGCTCGAGCTCACCGAAGGAGCGCGCGATTACTTCGCTACCGCCGGCTACGACCCCAGCTACGGAGCTAGGCCCCTAAAGCGCCTGCTTCAGAAGAAGCTCGAAACGGCGCTCGGCCGCGAGATTTTGGAAGGTAAGATACGGGAATCGAGCCGGGTGGTGGTGGACGTCAGGGACGGGGAGCTATCGTTCACAGCAAGGCCGCTGCCCGCCGCCGCTTGAGCACGCGCCCCCCGTTGGCATTGCGGGTGCCGGCGATCGGGAAGCCGGCAGGGGGCCGCAATCGAGCTTCGGAGGAGGCGGTGCGACGGTTTTTCCCTTGCCGCTCGTGGTTTCTCGGGCGCTCGCTTCCGGTCCCCAGCGGCGTTGACACTCGGGCTTTAACTATTTTACCTTTGCGTTGGTGGATGCTCGGGAGAAGATCATCGAGACGGCGGTTAGGCTTTTCTCGGCGCAGGGGTACGCCAGGACCTCCCTTTCTCAGGTGGCCAAAGAAGCCAACGTCAGCAAGGCTTTGATCTTTTGGCACTTCGCCAACAAGAACGAGCTCTTTCGCACCGCGCTTCAGCGTTCGCTCGAGCCCTACTCCATCGATGTGGTCGCCGCCCTGGAAGGGCTCGACGAGCTCGGTCAGATCCACAAGCTGATCGATCTCTACTACGATTTCGTCAGCCAAAACGTCTACTCGGTGAGGTTTTTTCTGAGCCTGGTGGTGCGCGAGGAGCGCAATCTGAGCGACATGGTCGAGCGGATCGGCGAGCTATTCCGCATTTACTGCAACCTGCTCGCGAACATTCTGGAAGCGGGCAAGGAAAAGCGTATCTTTCGGCCGAGCGTCGATCCTAAAGCCGACGCAAGCCTGATCATGGCGACCCTGAACGGCCTTCTCGTCGAAGGTTTCCTTAACCAGAGGGGAGAGAGGCGCCCGGTCGAGCTGCTAAAGCAGTTCAAGCTGGCGCTCTCGGAGCGGCTGCAAGGCCAGCCGAGCGGCTAAAGGGCGGGCGGCTCGACGATCCTTTTGCGGGCGCAAGGGTTTGGAGGAGGCCCGTGGGCCCGGTTCGAAGCGGTGGGTTGGGCGAAGCGGTAATTCCCCCGTGATTGTTTCGCGGCGCTGGGAGGCGGATTTAGCGCCGGCTTGCCGCTTAGGTGCGATCCGGTCGCCCCGCCCTGGCTTCCCCCGCCGAGACTCAGGCGGCGGTTGCGCGTAGGTGTGGAGCATCCATGCCATACATGTAACGAGCCGCCTCTTGACGTGCTAAGTAGCGGCTTGGTACGAAGTGGCCCAAGGAACGCGTGCCGTCTTCTTCACCCCTTTCGGGGTAGAGGATTCGACTTCTCTTGACGGCGATTTGCGGCTCTTGGTATTCAGGCGAGCGGATGCTAAGGGACCTGATCCTAGGTCTTTTGCGCGACGGCAAGCCACGCCACGGCTTCGGGCTCATGACGGAGTACAAGCTGCGCTCCGGAATCAAGGTAAGTACAGGTAACTTCTACCGCGAGCTGCAAAAACTCCTGGCTGAAGGCTTGATCCAGGCGGGAACTAATCCACCCGATGCGGATCCTAGACGCATTCCCTACGAGATCACTCCTGCGGGCGAGGAGGTGTTCGATAGGTGGCTTGGGGGGCCGACCTCGCCGCCTCAGGGGATCCACGAAGATGAGCTATCGGAGAGGCTTCTTTTTTTGGACCAGGCGGATCCGCAGACGGTCAAGCGGCTTCTCGATCGCTGGTGGGAGGAGCTTTGGATCCGCAACAAGCGGCTGGCACGCGCCAGGGAAGATATTCTGGCTCAGATCTCGGCCGACGGGAGCACGCCGCGATACCACGCGCTGGCGTTTCTTCTGGCCAGGCGCATAAAGCACGTAGCGGCGGACGTGGAGTTCTTGGAAGAGGTGCGGGAAGAGTACGCAAAATGGCTGGAAGAGCGGGCGGCGGCCAAGGGGGGAGCGGCAAGACCGCCGGCGAATGAGGCGAAGGGCGGGCGCGGGAGGCGGGAGCGGAGATGAGCGGGAAGACGGGGGTGCACGGGGAATCGTTTGGTCGGCCCCTGAGAAGCCGGAGTCGAGTTTAGGGAGGTAAAACATGGCCCTGTTTCGTCTAAATAGGATGCGCAAGATCGAGATCACTCAAAACGGCGCTCTCATTCAGATGGAAAACGTTACCAAGCTATACGGGCAGGGGGCGCAGGCCACAAAGGCGCTCGACGGTGTGACTCTCACCATAGACGCTGGGGAGTTCGTGTCGGTTATGGGCCCGAGTGGCTCCGGCAAAACCACTCTTCTCAACGTGATAGCTGGGCTCGACGACATAACGGGAGGGCGCGTGCTCTTGGGGGGCCGGGATCTCAGCAAGCTAAAGGATCACGAGCTGGCCGACATGAGACTTCAGCACGTGGGATTCGTCTTCCAATCCTTCTACCTCTTGCCCGCCTTCACGGTGGAGGAAAACGTCTCCTGGCCGCTCGAGTTCGCGGGGTACCGCCATAGAGAGGTCAAAGAGCGGGTGCTCGAAGCGCTCGAGCAGGTCGGCATGGAAGGCAAAGAGAAACGCTACCCGGGAGATCTTTCCGGAGGGGAGCAGCAACGCGTGGCCATAGCACGGGCACTCGCGACCTGGCCGTCGATCATCCTTGCCGACGAGCCGACCGGCAATCTGGATTCCAAAACCGGCCAGCGCATCCTCGATCTCTTGCGCCGCCTGAACGAGGAGCGCCGCGTAACGGTCGTGATGGTCACCCATAACGCGTACGCGGCAACGTATGGGGACAGAACCATAGAGCTACACGATGGACGTGTGGTACGGGATATCAGGGCTCCGAAGGAGGAGGAGAGCACCGAGGAGGAGGCACAGGAGGCAGCGGAATGACGTTCCCTCTTCGCGCCCTCTTTCGCTTCAAGATGGCCTATCGTCAGGTGCGGTCGGGTTTTAGGGGCATGGTGATGAGCGTGGTGGCGGTGGGGTTGGGGGTGGGGTTGG
>JBBIJE010000009.1:0-14306 GCA_037446155.1 Myxococcales bacterium
TGTAGATCTCGGACACGGCTGCTTCTCACTGCAAGTTGCGTACCTGCGCTCCCTAACAATTGCGGGTGCCTCGAGGGCCGTCTCTTGTCACCTGCCGCCATGGCCGCAACGGAGTAGTCGCTTTTGTACTGTTTGCTATTTCTGCGGTCCCGCTATGCTTTCGCGACTCCGGAGGGCGGGGAGTCGCACACTTGGGCACGGCTTTACAGCCGCTAAAGGGCAATCGTCGCTGCCGCAGAGCGGCGTCCCTTCCCTAGCCTGCCGCTTCGCCACCGATGTTCGACGTCACTTGGAACCAAACAAACTCAGAGCCGAGCGATCTTCGTTGCGAAGCGAGCGATACGTTTCCCTTCCGCCACAGCCTGCGAAAAAGCTCGATACTGCCAACAAGGTTTGGGAGTTCGACGGAGCCGGTAAGCCCCGCGAAGGCCGGCACGGAGCACCTCCGGTGCGGTATCAACCGGCCAGTGAGACCAAGAGAAATCCAATGAGAGCTAAAAGCAGCACCAGTGCCAGCGCGTCCCGCACGCGCTTCCATCGGCGGCGATACTTCCATCGCGCGCGCGAGCGTCCCGCTTCTCCCCTCGTGATCACGGAAGAGATCGGTTTAATTCTCTACCCTCCACAAGCGATGGGTCTCGCCCCCCGCTTCGCCTGAGATCGTCGTTCGCCATTCGAGCCGGCCGCTTCGCCTCCCCATATACCGCTACCATTCGGCGTTGACGTGCTCAAGCGGCAAACCTGCGGTCGAGGCGCTCGGGACCGTCTGCGGTGAGCTTGGATAGCGCTCCTCCCTGACACTCCATGCTGCCTAGCTACCATATAGGGAGTTTTGACGACCAGGTTAGGGAAAAGAGGGGACTTGCGGTCCGCGGCCGTGAGTCCAAAATGGATCGAAGGAGGTCGCCGAGAGGGGAAAAAATTCGGTGGCCACCATGCCTGCGCTGATCGTCACATACGAGCTTAGGGGTCGCCCGCCCCAAGACTATGAAGCGCTCGACCGCCGCCTCAGGCAGTGCGCCCACTGGCTCCACGTTCTGGAATGCACGTGGCTGGTCATAACCCACGAGTCGCCAGACCAGCTCTTTGACCGGCTACGACCCCACATCGGCGACGAGGACAGGCTTCTCATCAGCGTAATCAACCCGCCAATTCACGGGTGGCTACGCGATCGAGCATGGGATTGGATTCGGCGCCACGTCCGTCCGAGACCACGGAGAGCTGCGAGCCAAACCCCCCGGCGGCGATTGTGACCCCTCGCAGGAGAGATGCTTCAGCATGCGGGCGCCGCTCCTGGCGGCCAACCGTAGCTACGACGCGACGTTGCGCGGGCTCTCTGGGACCTCGGGGAGCGAGCAGAAAAGCGCCGCATCGCCGTAGCAAAGCAGTAAATCTGGGCCTTCGAGCGGATCATCTGCTCGATACGTTGGGTGCCCTTCGGTAGTAGGAGCGAAGGGCGGCGGGTAGTAGCCACCTGACCAGGGAAAGGGCAGGCGTGATGGAGAAGTTCGTTTCGGAAGATTCCTTCACTGGAGGGACGGACCAAGCTTGCCTCCCGAGGTGTTAGATTACCTAAAGAGTTGGCGGCGGTACCATATTCTCGTGATCGACATGGCGTCCCGCGGTTTTCTAAACGAGCGGGGCGTGACGTGATGAGCTTTCGTTCGGCCGCCGGCTGTCGGTATTGTTGGCTTGCGCTTTCGTGACCTTCGTCACATATTCGCATCGTATCTGGTGATGAGCGCAGTGGACATCCGCACGGTGCAGGAAGTGATCGGCGACAAGGCGCTCGCGATGACGATGCGGTACACACATTTGTCCCCTCGTCATCGGCGAGAAGCCATTGGGAAGCTCGATGGCTTGATGGGCCCGCGGCGTGGGCACCTCGGTGGACACCACCAGGGTTCACGTCCGTTAGCGGCGGGCGGCTCGGTGGCGTAAGCGCCCGATCTTATTTAACTGCCGGAGGTCGGACTCGAACCGACATGGAGTTGCCCCCACGGGATTTTGAGTCCCGCGCGTCTGCCAGTTTCGCCACTCCGGCTCGCCTGCGGCTCTCACCTCGCCAACGGCCCGGGCAGCCGCTCACCCGCCGCGGTTTTCCGAGCGGCGCTCCCAAAGCCAAGCGCGCTTCGACCCGCTTTGCGGCTGTACCTTAGCAGGAAGCTCGGTCGGTGACAAAGTGCCTAGCGGCGCTAAAGAGAAGACTAGAAGCATCCGCCTCCGTGAAACCGAAAGACCTAGCGCCGCGCACGCTCCCGGGCTCATTCGGCAAGCGCCGGCACCTTGACTTCGACGGTGGGCGGGGCCACCCGGCTGTTGATCTTGGCCTCGGCCTCCGCGGCAAGGCGCCTAAGCTCCGCATCGCCGCTTGCCGCTCGTATCTTCGCCAGTTCTTCGAGCGCCTTCGGGTCTCCGATCTCGCCCAAAGAAAAGATGGCCGTTGCCGCCGCCTCGCGAGGCAGTCCCCGGCGCAAATACTCGACGATCGGCCCCGTCGCGCTCGGGTCCCCGATCATGCCTAGCGCGACCAGGATGCGCTGTTTGACCCTGGGTTCGGTCTCGCGCAAGAAGAGGTACTGAACGAGCACCTGCGTCGCCGCGGAAGCCTTGAGCTTGCCGAGCGAGTCGATCGCTTTTATTTTGACGCGCATGTCCGGGTCGCCGGTTGCTTGTATCAAATACTCTATGGCCTCCGGCTCTCCCGACTCCGCCAGAGACTTGACCGCATCGAGGCGCTTGCCGGGATCCTCATCATCGAGCCGCCGCGTCCACTCCGAGATGTTTCGGCCATGCTTCGCCTTGTCGTAACGCTCCTTTACCTTGTAGGGGCTCTGCGCGAGCGCGGGAGAGGGGCTGGTTGCGACGAGGGCGAGGGTGGCAAGAGAAAGCGTGGCTGCAAGCCTGAGCCTGACTTTAACTCTTAGCATTGTACTTTCTTTGTAAAAGCGCCTCGCGAAAGCTCCCCCTAGACCACGGCTGCCTTGCCGTACCTCTTGCACGTGAAGCGGCGCAATTCAAGCGCCGAGCGCGGCAAGCGAGCGCCAACGCCGCGAAACTCGGCATTTTTGTGGCGCACGGGGCCTCGGAGGGGCCCTTCTGGGCGGCTTGCGTTGCGGTCAGTTACGAAGCTCGATTGCGTCCCTTCGGTGGCACAGCGATTGCTCCCCCCATCGAGACGATGGCGATTCTTCGTCGAAGGCTACGCTCGCGCGCCTCTTCGCAGCCGCCGCCCCTGCTGCCCCCGTACAGAGACGCGGCACCCCCACGCCCACCCGAGCAGCAAAAGGGGGGACGCATCGAGGTGCGCTACGCCACCTTGGAGGTGGTAGAGCGGCTGGTCGAGCTCGAAGAGCAGGTCTTGCCGCTAAAGGTGCTCCTCGAGCGGGCCCTTCCGGTTTTGCTTTCTTCGGCCGGCGTCTCCACCGGAGCGCTCTTGGTTTACAAGCCCGATCTCGAGCGCCTGGTGCTCGTTGCGCAACAGGGCTTGAGCGAGGCTGGTATCTCCGTCTTGCGCGAGATCTCGCCCGGCGGGATGACCGGCTGGGAGATTCCGCTTCACGCTCTTTTGAACCGCAAGGCCTACATTATCGACCACATAGCCGAGCACCCTTTCGTGCCGCGTCTTGTGCCTGTCGAAAAGCTTGCTCAGGTTACCAACTTGGCGATGGTCCCACTTTACCGCGCATCCACGCCCACGGGCATGATCATCCTCATAGCCGACAGGGGAAGGCCGCTCGAGGAGCGACACGTGCTCTCGCTCGTGCTGCCACTTGCGCTTCTAGCCGTCTCGATCGATCAGGATAGGAGGGCGGGTGGGGTCGCTTCCGAGTCCGAGGCGCCCTCGGTGGAAGAGCTTCCCAGGACGTCGCTTGCGGTGTCCCACTTGGTCGAGGAAGGGGAGGCCCAGGCGCAGGCGCAAAAGCTCAAGGAGGAGGCCACGGCCGCGCTGGCCGAGCTCGAGGCGGTGCGCGAGCAGCTTGTGGAGACGCGGGCGGAGCTCGAGGCGGAGCGGCGGCGCTCGGCTGCCGCGGCGGCCGCGCGTGAGCGGGCGTTGGAATCGGCCGAAGAACGGGATGCGGAGCTCGAGGAGCTTCGCGCCCGCGTCAAGGCCGCGGAAGGAGAGTGCTCGCAATTCAGGCAACGACTTGCAGCGAGCGAGACCGAACGGGAAGGGTTGGAGCGCCAGCTAACCCTAGCCAAGCAACAGCTCGGCCACTCGCGCGCGAAGCTTGCGCAGGCCGAGGAGGAGCTTTCGGCCAAGCGATCGGCGCTGGAGCGCGCTCTAGAGCAAGCCGAGGCAGCCAAGTGCGAGGCGAAAAGCGCGCGCCAGAAGATCGAAGAGCTCGAGGAGCGAGCCGAGCGCGAGGTCGCCGAGCTCAAAGAGACGCTCGAGAGCGAGCGAGGGGAAGCTCGGCAAAGGCTAGAGGCTTTGGCCCGAGCCGAACGGGAGCTGAAGAAACAGGCGCAAGCTCGAGCGAGGGTCGAAGAGCGGCTTGCCTCGCTGGAGAAAGAAATCTCCGGGCGAAGGGAGCAAGAGCAGGCGGCGCGGCGCGAGCTCGAGGCGGCCCGGAAGGAGATGGCGGCGCGCGAGAAGAAGGCTGCGCAGGCGCTAGCGTCGTTGAAAGCGCAGCTTGCCGATCAGGAGGCCAGGGCCCGCGCGCTCTCCTCTACCCTCGAGGCGGAGCGCAAGGAGAAAGAGGAGACGCTTTGCCGCCTCGAGGCGCAAAAGAGAGAGGCCGAAGAGAAACTTGCCCGGGCGCTTTCGGACAAAGACAAGCAGGAACGCGAGCTCGGCGCCAAGGCGGCCGAGCTCGAACGACTCTCGCACACCCTGGCTCGTACCCGAGAAGAGCTCGAGCAAACCAAGGAGGCGCTGGCGAGCGAGCGGGAAAACCACAAGGCGCTCGCCGCACGGCTCAGCCAGGGCGAAGGGGCCGCGGTCGAAAGCGAGGCGAGGCTAAGAGAGGAAGCGCAGGCCGCGGCCAAGAAACGCGCCGAGCTGGAGGCTTCGGTGCGAAAGCTTTCGCACCGCTGCGATGAGCTTGCCCACAAGCTTCGCTCGGCGGGAGAAAAAGAAGACATGGCGCGCAAGCAGGCGGCGCGCCTGGAGGAGCGGGTGGCCGAGCTTACCGAGGCCGTGTCTTCGGCCGAAAGGCGCCATCGCCAAGCGCAAGTAGCTCTAAACGACACACAGGCTGCGGCCGAGGCCTACCGTCTCGAGCTGGAAAAGGTTACCCGCGCTCTCGCGTCCGAGGCCGACGAGCGAAAGGCGGTTGCGGCGCGCGCCGAGGCGGAGCTCGCCGCGCAGAAGCAACGTACGGAGGCTTTGGCGCGGGAGGTGGAAAGCCTGCGCCAAGAGCTGGGCCGCCAGGGGGAGACCCGCGAGAAGCTCGAGGGGGAGTTGAAGGCGCTCGGAGAGAAACTTGCCGGCGAGCGAAGCGTCGTCCACAGGCTGCGCCAGGCTTATACGGAAAGCGAAAAGCTGCGCATACGAACCGCCGAGGAGCTTTCGGCATCCGAGTCGGCGCGAAAGGCTCTCGAGCGGAAAAGCGCCGAGCAAGCGGCCAGACTCGCCACCGTGGACACCGAGATGGCTCAGGCGCGAAACCGCGTGGCAAGGCTCGAAGAGCGGCTGCGAGTGCTCGAGCAAGCGGGCGCCAAGAGCCAGGAGGAAGGACTGCGCTGGCAGGCCGCTCTTTCGCAGTTAAATGCCGCGCTCTCCGAAGCCAGGGCGCAGCTTGCGGCCAAAGCCGCGGAGGCGAAGAGCCACGCCAGGAGCGCCGAGGCCGCGGAGCAGAAGATCCGCGAGCTTAGGGCGCTTGCGGAAGCGGCGGAGAAAGCGGCGGCCCAGGAGAAGAGCCAGCGCGAAGCGCTCGAAGCTCGCTTGAAGGCGCTTACCGGAGAGTACGAAGCGTGGGCCAGAAGCCGCTCGGGATGGAAGCTAGAACGCGAAGAGGCCCCGGTGGAGATACGCTCCTTCAGCGCGAGGAAGCCGCCAGTGGCCGCCGCCAAGAGGGGACGGGAAGATACCCCGGCCGCAGCCTCGCAAGTTGCGGCCGAGGATCGGAGCGAAATCACGGTGATCGATGAAGACGGGCTCGATACCGGGGCTATGACATCGGCGCTCGCTCGCCTGGGAATGGAAGTAAAAACCGTCAAGCGGGCGGTCGAGGAGGAGCCGAAGTCGGCGGTTGCGCTCGTCAATCTCATGGCCACCCAGGCCAAGCCCCTCGAGGCGCTCCTGGCGTTGGGCGAGAGAGCACCGCAGGTTGCGACGGTGGCCTATATCAGAGACCCGAAGAACAACTGCGGGTTCGCTCTCGGGGCCGCAGCCGCAATGGACGCGACCGCCCCAGGAGAGCGAGTGGCCGATGTAGTGGGGCGGCTTTGCCGAAACGCCAAGCGGGTCATGACCGTCAGCGACGACATAGACGCCATGATCGCTTGCAAGAACGCGCTTGCGCGCGCCGATTACGCCATGTCCATGGCGTGCGACGCTCGCCAAGGAGGGGACTTGCTGGAGCTTGTGCGCCCCGACGTAATCATCGTCGATACCCGCATGCCGGATGGGGGCACGGCGAGGTTTCTCGATCGCCTGCGAGCCCTGGGCGGGCAGACGTCGAAGGCCCTGATACTGCTGCTTGCGCCGCAGCCGGAGGAGGCCAAAGGCGGGGCCAGCGAGTTGCTGGGCGGCTTGCAGCTTCCCGAGGAATTCAGCTTCGACGCGCTTGCCGAGGCGGTGGCGGCGGCGGAGACTCTAAAGCGTGGTTTTTCGGCGGCCGCCCAAGGCGCGATGCACGAGCTTGGGGCCTCGGCAAGCCGCATGGCCGGCTAGCCCGGGCGCCAGACCTCCTCTTGTCGCTTGGCCTTCCCGCGATCGAAACCGCTCTCGTCGTGGGCTCGAACGGTATTCAAAACCGGGTGGTAGAGAAGCCAGAGTCCGCGGATCAGACCGGCGCCGCGCCCTTGGTTGCGGCCCAGTTCTTGACGGCCTCCATGAGCCGCCTCACCTTTTCCCGATCCCGCTTCCCTTTGGAGGCCTCGACGCCGCTTGCGAGGTCCACACCATAAGGCCGAACCCGCTCGAGCGCCTCCTCGACGTTCTCGGGAGAGATCCCGCCGCTCAGCCACACTGGACAGGCGAGGGATTCGACGATCCGCCGCGCAACCGCCCAGTCGTGCGTAACCCCTGTGCCACCAAGCTTCGTCACGCCACCGCCGGTTACCACCGAATCGAGCAGGAGCTTGTGGGCGCCGGCCGCCAGAAACTCTCCCGCTTCGGCTACGACCTGCGCCCAATCGACCTTGCCGCTTCCAGCCGGCGGAAGATGCAGCGCCTTCCATACCTCGCAGGGCAGCCGCCGGCAAAGCTTCCCGACGAACTCGGCCGTCTCGTTTCCCTGAAGCTGAACGGCGAAAAGGTTAGGTTGGTAACTTTGCTCGAAGGCCGCCAGGATAGCATCGAGGGTTGCGTCGCAAAAGAGCATGACCCCCGGAAGCGGGGCGCCCGCGAGAAGTTCAGCCGCCGTAGCCGGCGTTACGCTCCTGGGCGACCAGGAAACATCTACCACGATACCGAAATAGTCGGCGCCGAACTCGGCCGCTAGGTCCCGGTCCGCTACGCTCGTCGTCCCGCAAAGCTTGACGTGCACGCGCTCCACCCGATCGCCCCCAAAGGCTCGCTGCTCGCAGCTCACTGCAAGCCGCCCTTCGATCTATGGTCCCGACTGGCGTCGGCCGCCCCTCGAATCAAAACAGGCTCGAAGCGAAGGTTCCGAGGATGGAAAGAGGAGCCTGATCTTCCAGGTTTTGCGTGGCCCGGCGCACGTCTCGCACTGCGTCCTGCGCGTCCAGGTACAGCCGCTCGTCGGTAAGCAGGCGCCCGAGCGTCCCTTGGCCGTCTTCGAGATTGGCCGACATGCGCTCGAACTGATCGGCCGTCGATCTCAAGCTGGCCACGGTCGCTTCCGCTTCCCGGTAAAGAGAGTCATCGGCGATGAGCATACCGAGCGTCCCCTCTCCCCGCTCGAGGCGCGCCGCCACCGCGCCGATGTCGTCGAGCGAGTGTCGCAGCGCCACCACCGATCCCGTAAGCTCCTCGTAGAGCCGCTCGTCGTTCACGAGTTTTCCGAGCGTTCCGCTGCCGCTGTCGATCTTGGCGCTGATCGAGGCCAAGTTCTCCAGCGAGCGCGCCAGGGCGAGTCGATTCTCCTCGACGAGCGCGCTCATGGATCGCAGTAACTCGCCGGAGTCGCGCTCGAAGCTTTGGGCGAGCTGGCCGACCGATGAGGCGGCTTGGTCAACCTGCTGGACGAGCTCGCCGAAGGTCACCAGGTCTTCCGAGGCAATGGTATCACCCTCCTTGTGCTCTCCCCTTTCTGGGTCCCCCAAACTTATCGCCACAAACCTCTGCCCCCCCAATCCTATCGCGTCCAGGCGCGCCACCGCGCCCTTGTACAGGGTGACGTCCTGGTCAATTGTCATCTTTACCCGTACGGTCCCTTTTTCCACCACGATCTCGTCCACTGTCCCCGCCTTGACTCCCCCGACTCTCACGATCGCACCGCTGTCGAGTCCTCCCACATCCCGGAAAGAGGCCCACAGGGTGTATCCGGGCCGCAGAAAACGCGTGCCGACGGTCACTTCGACGGCGAGGCCGAAGAGAACGAGAGCGCCCAAAAAGAAGAGGCCGATCGTTTGCTCCTTCGATAACATGGGCTTATCCCTCCTATTCCACGTCCAACGTGGCCGCGCGCAGAAACTCTCGCGTTATCGGGTGCTCGCTTCGCGCCAGAGAGCGGGGCGTCTGCAGATCGACTATCTTCCCCCCGTGCAAGAGCGCGATGCGGTCTCCCACTGCCGCGGCCAATTTGAGGTTGTGGCAGACGAGCACCTGCGTGCTACCGCGCAGCCTCTTGATCTCCAGTATCAGATCGGCGATCTGCTCGGTCAAGAGCGGATCGAGGTCGGCGGTCGGCTCGTCGTAGAGAATGATCTGAGGGTTCATCGCCAGCGCGCGCGCAACCGCCGCGCGCTTGCGCATCCCGCCGCTCAGCTCCCCCGGTAGCTTGTTCCAGGCATCCTGCAGCCCGACTTGCTCCAGCGCATGGGCGACGATGCGACGGATCTCCTCTTTGGGGTAAAGTCGGTGCTCGCGCAAATGGAGACTCACGTTCTCGGCGACCGTCAGCGAATTGAGAAGGGCGGCCCCCTGAAAGACCATGGCGACGTGGAAAGGCTTGTCCTGGTAGGGTAAGCGCAGGTAATCGCGAATCTCGGTGTGCCCCAACCAGACCTCCCCCGAGTCCGCAAGCTCGAGCCCGATCACGTGCCTGAGCAGGACCGATTTCCCCTCGCCGCTTCCTCCTACTATGACCATCAGCTCTCCGGCCTCGACCGTGAGGTCGAGCTCCCGCAGTACCGGCCTGCCGTCGTAAGCCTTGCACAGCCGCCTGACTTCGATCTTCACTCCCTGGTGCGCTTCGTTCTTCATTGCGCTTCTCACACCACGAAAGTAGTTCGCACGATGATGAAATCGAACACTATGATCAGCACGAAGCTCCACACCACGGCGGCAGTAGTGGACCGGGCCACTCCCTCCGATCCTCCGCTCGTGCGAAAGCCGAAGGTGCAGGACATGATAGAGACGACAACGCCGAACGTGGCGCCCTTTATCAGGCCGACGACTATGTCGCTCAAGTTGATCCATTCGGTCAAGTTGGCGAAGTACTGGCTCACGCTTATGTGGATCGAGGGATCGAGGGCCACCACCAGGGCGCCGCCCAGGATGCCTATCAAGTCGGAGTAAAGAACGATCGCGGGGAGGGCGAGCGTCATGGCGACCAGTCTCGGTGTGGAGAGATAACATACCGGATCTATGTCCATGGTTTTTAGGGCGCTGATTTCGTCGTAAACCGTCATCGAGCCGATCTCGGCTGCGATGGCCGAGCCGGCGCGGCCAGCGACGAGAAACCCCATGACCACCGGCCCGAGCTCCTTGGTCATCGAAAGCCCCACCAGCGACCCGAGAATCTCTTGCGTGTAGTTGGCGAGCTGATCGGCCGCCTGGACGACCAGAACCATCCCGATAAAGAGCGAAACGAGCGAGGCGATGGGAAGGGTCTGCGTGCCCACCCTGAGCATCTGATACGCGACCTTCTCGCGGTCTCGCGCCACGTTGCGGCACCCTTTGAGGCTTCGCCAAAAGAGCGTGACCGCCTCCCCGAGTATCTGGAGAACCTCGAGGAGGGTCTTGCCTAGCCCCTCGATCGGCCGCAGGGCCACATCGAGAAGGGTTTCCGATTGGGACCTGCCCATTGGCCCGCTCGCTCCTTTCTAGCGCCAGCGCCAGGGGTACTCGATCCTACCCCCCTCGCTCGAGACCGCGTCCCAAAGCAGAGTCCAGGATCCTCCCCGCTCGTGTCGCTCGTGAGCCCATAATTGCCAGAGAGGGGCGTAGAGGTCGAGCGCCACCTGGTTAGCAGGAAGAAGCGAGTCGAGCAGCGCAGGCGCCCCGGCGCTCGAGTACCCCCCGTCGGTGACTCGCCGGTAGAACGGAAAGAGCGTAAAGAGGCTGCGCTCCCCCGATCCCTCTTCCCTTTCCTCCTTCTCCTTGCGAAAGAGAAGGAGCAAGAGGTCGGTGCGCCGGTAGTGGTACCCTCTGCCATCCTCCCATTTTTCCCTGAAGAGCGGCCAGCCGATGAAGCGAGAAACGCCGCTTGGCGACACCCGCTTCTGGTAGAAGGGGAAGATTCGAAGCGTAGCGGTAGCGCCCGAGCCGTCCTCCTGCTCGTAAACCGAAAGCGGCCAGGGGAAGCCGAAAGTTTCCCTCGCAAGCTTGCGGTCCAGGGTGTGGGTAAAAAGCGAAATCCCGTAGGCACGGCTGGATAGGTTCTCGCTCTCTATGCTCGCCAGCAGAGGGAAGAGAATCCGGCGATCCTCCCGTATGCCTGCCCGCTCTTCTCGCTGCCAAATGTAGAAGGGCCAGGCTATGAATCCGCTGTGGTGATAAGCTCCTAAGGTTCTCCTTCCGTATAGCGGCCACACGCGAAACCCGCTCGCCCCCGGGCCGCCGGTCGTTCCGAAAAATGGGAAGAGGTAGAAGCTGCGGTGCCACAGCCCCTTCGTTAACCGGAGGTAGAGTGGGAACAATACCACATCTATCCGCTGGAAGCCCAACTGATTGTGGAAGCGCCCGTAAAAAGGAAGAATCGAAAGATCGACTCCTTTCTCGCGGCTCCAGTCGAAAAAGAAAATGGGAAAGAGGCGGGCCTTTACCCAGGTCGGTCCCGAGCGGTAGGAGGCCAGGCCGCCCAATAGCGACATGTCGGTTCGGTCGGGTGCGTCGGCGGCGCTGGCAAGCGGGTAGAGTAACCAAAGCCGCCGGTTCCACCCTCGTTCGACCGCCTCCGAGCGATAGAGCGCGAGCGGGCGCAAAGCGGCACTTTTGGCGTCCGCGCGCGTCGTGAGATCGAAAAGTGGCCCGAGCAGTCGAAAGCGTGCGGGGGAGTCGGGCGCCTGCGTCTTTACCTCGAAAAGGGGCCAAAGTTTTACTTCCGTGGCCGAGGCGCAGGGAGCACTGGCGAGAACCAGCACGCAAAGAGCCGCCCACCCGCAAGCCCCCCGCGAGCGGAGATTCGTCTTTTGCCGGGGCATCCGGTTGGCGGGCGAGGAGCAGTTCAGGGGAACTCGAGCACGCCTGCCGCGATTGACTTCACTGCGCAAACTCGATCGCTTTCAGATCCCGCGCGCTTATCTGGTAGGTCCCAGCCGAGGTGCGCCCGTAAAACGTAAGCGATCCTCTAACCTGAACCTCCACCGACTCGCCCCCGCGAAGCGTGATCGCGGCCTTGCGCCGTGCCCTGTCCTCACCCGAGAACTCCACCTTGGCGATCGAGTCCAAGGGTATCCTGAGATAGCCCCGACCCAGCTCCCCGGGCAGTTCGAGTACCCCGGCGGCGGTGACCTCGCTCGCCTCGATCCTGGTGCCGTCGGCGTCTATGAAGGAAGCCTTTAGCTGGCTCGCACTACCTTGCCTCCCGCCGCCCGCGGTTCCCATGCCGTAGATCGGCGTGGCGGCGAGCGCGGCAACGCATGTCAGGAGCAAGGCTCGGAGGATCGCCCTCGTGTGCCCGATCCGTTCTAGTCTCATGTCCATAGCACCTCCGCCTCTGTCGAGCCCCCCGTTTTGGCAATCCTACCATAACATAGGGCAGGGACCGGCGAAACAGGATCTTTGCGGAGGCGGGCGAGCCGAAAGGGGGCAGGCGGGCGCCTTCGACGGCGAGAGAAAAAACCGCGCCTTGGCCTGTTGACATCGATCGCTCCTTCCGCTGATCCTATTTCGAGCGGCTCTCATCCTGGCAAGTCCAAAGCTGGAGGTAGCAGATGGCGAACTCTGACATCGAATCGGTCCTGCGCGAGGAGCGACTCTTCCCGCCGCCCCCTAAGTTCAGCGCCGCGGCGCATATCGGCAGCGTCGAGGAGTACCGGCGCATTTGCGAGCGGGCCGAAGCCGATCCCGAGGCGTTCTGGGCCGAGCACGCGGGGGCGCTCCACTGGTTCTCGCGCTGGAGCAAAGTGCTCGAGTGGAATCCGCCGTTCGCGAAATGGTTCGTAGGCGGGCGCATCAATGCCTCCTACAACTGCCTCGACCGGCATGCGAAGGGCCCAAGGCGCGAAAAGGCCGCGATCATCTGGGAAGGGGAGCCCGGCGACTCGAGGGTCTTGAGCTACCAGGAGCTTTTGCGGGAGGTCTGCCGGCTCGCCAACGGTCTGAAGCGACTCGGCGTGTCGCGAGGGGACCGGGTGGCCATCTACATGCCCATGATCCCTGAGCTTCCCATAGCGATGTTAGCCTGCGCTCGCCTCGGCGCCCCGCACTCGGTGATATTCGGCGGCTTTAGCGCCGAAGCGTTGCGCGATAGGGTCAACGACGCCAAGGTAAAGGCAGTGATTACCGCAGACGGGGGCTGGCGGCGGGGTTCGGTGGTCAAGCTCAAGGCCAACGTGGACCTGGCACTCGAAGCCGCCCCCTCGGTGGAACATGTGATCGTGGCCAAGCGCACCGCAAGCGCAATCGAGATGAAAGCGGGTAGGGACATGTGGTGGGAGGATCTCGTGCGCGATATGCCCGAGGAGTGTCCCCCTGTCGAGGTGAACTCCGAGGATCCGCTCTTTATCCTTTACACCAGCGGCACGACGGGCAAACCGAAGGGTGTGGTACATTCGACCGGCGGGTATCTGACTCACGTGACTCTTACCACCAAGTGGATTTTCGACCTCAAGGACGAAGACATCTACTGGTGTACGGCGGATATCGGCTGGGTGACCGGCCACAGCTACATAGTCTATGGACCGCTCGCCAACGGGGGGACCAGCCTCATGTACGAGGGCGCGCCGAATTATCCGGACCTCGACCGCTTCTGGGAGATAGTGGAACGGCACCGGGTGAACATCCTCTACACCGCGCCCACCGCGATTCGAACTTTCATCAAGTGGGGGGAGGAGTACCCGAGACGTCATGACCTGTCGAGTTTGAGGCTGCTCGGTACCGTGGGCGAGCCGATAAATCCCGAGGCATGGATCTGGTATCACAGAGTCATCGGACAGGAGCGATGTCCGATCGTAGATACGTGGTGGCAGACCGAAACCGGTGGGGTGCTAATTACCCCGCTTCCCGGTGTGGTCGCAACCAAGCCGGGGTCGGCGACCTTTCCATTTCCGGGTGTCTCGGCGGACGTGGTGGCGCGCGACGGGAGCCCGGTGGGGGCGGACGGGGGAGGGTTTCTCGTCGTCCGCAAGCCTTGGCCCGGCATGTTGAGCACGATTTACGGCGACCCGGAGCGTTACAAAGAGCAGTACTGGAGTCAGATACCGGGCGTGTACTTTACCGGAGACGGGGCCAGGAGGGACAGGGACGGTTACTTCTGGATCATGGGCCGCGTCGACGACGTGCTGAACGTCTCCGGCCACCGCCTCGGCACGATGGAGGTCGAAAGCGCGCTGGTGAGCCACCCGGCCGTGGCCGAAGCGGCGGTAGTGGGCAGGCCCGACGAAATCAAGGGAGAAGCAATCGCCGCATTCATCACCTTGGAGCGCGGCTTTGAAGCCTCGCCTGAGTTGGCCGAGAAGCTTAGGGCACACGTGGCTTCCGAAATAGGCGGCTTCGCCAAGCCTGATGACATCCGCTTCGCCGATGCCCTTCCCAAGACGAGAAGCGGCAAGATCATGCGCCGGCTCCTTCGCGACATCGCCGCCGGCCGGGAAAGCGTTGGGGACACGACCACGATCGAGGATTACTC
>JBBIJE010000009.1:14406-155588 GCA_037446155.1 Myxococcales bacterium
ACCCTATCGTGCTTGCGGCACTTCTGCGGCACCTTGATCCCGACCGAGTCCCCGCTCTTGGCGCTTTGCACCGGCTGGTGCTCGATTTGGATCGAATCCACGGTCGCCTCGAAGTCGGTAGTATTGCCGCGGATGTGGATGCGGTCGCCCACCTTGAGGTTGCCAGACAATCGCACGGCCGCAACCCCGATCTTGGCGAAGTAATCTTCGACTTCTCCCACTTCTTGCTCCTTGATCTGTGCCACGAGGTCATCCTCCTTTGCACTTGGGTCGCACGGTCATTAGCATAGCATGACTGTGTCCCGGCCAACCAGAGCCGAACGGATCGAGAAGGGGATGTTTTGCCGGTTGCCTTTGCGGAGGCGCTCTCGCCAAGGGCGCAAAGCCACCCGCCGGGATCGAACCGGCGACCTGTCGATTACGAATCGACTGCTCTACCAGCTGAGCTAGGGTGGCCCGCAGGACAGCAATACGCGCTTGCTCGGGCGGAGTCAATGCTCGGGGGAAAGCGCAAGGGCATAGGGCTTGCCGCCCGCCGCAAGGGCCAGCGGCGGCGTAGAGGGAACGGAAGGAGAGCAGGGTAAAGATGGTGCGTAAGATTTGCTGTTTGCTGGTAACGGTTTGCCTCCTCGGCTCCTCGGCTTGGAGCGAGGCCGCGGACGGTTGGAGCGCAGGCAAATGGCGAAAGAGCTGCGCGAAGGTTCGGACCACTTACAATCCCGATCGACCGCTGAAAGAGGGATCCCTGACACTTGGTATCTTCGACCCGAGGTGGGAGGACTTCCTTTTCTGGGCCGTCACCAATGGCATCCTCAACCGCAGCATCGCGGGGGTGGCTGGGGGCGGGGGGCTTCGCGCGCGCAAGCAAGCTGGGGCCAAGCTGCGCTGGGCGCAGGGGACGCGCTGGGAAAGGACAGTAGAGTATAGCTTCGGGTACGTCGTCGCGCTGCTGGTCGGGGAGCATGGCTGGAGGGACGTGCAATTTGCGCAATACTTCCAGCCGCTCGGGGGAACGTACGACTACAATATCAAGGACCGGCTCTACCTTCTCGACCCCGACCGGGCCGATCCATGGATCGCCTTTCTCGAGTATCTGGCGGACCGAGAGGGCCCGATGTCCACCTACGCCTTGGCCCAGCCGGTTTTGGTGGATGTCGGGAGAGAGCGGGTGATCTACCGCGGCGGCCAAGGGGTGGGCTACGAAGTCGGTTACGAACGGGTCTTGCAGGATCTGCGCGACGTCCTCGACGACTGTCGCATATTCGAGTTCTTGGTGGCGTACGATACCTACGGCCAAGGCTTCGCCTCGCGCCCGGGCTGGGCGCAGCGGCGTGCCAGCGCGGCGGCGAAACTCGCCTTTCGAGCGAACGTGCCCGAGCAACCGGTCGAAGGAGCCGCGAAGCCCGGCGCGTCTGGGGCGAGGCGAGGGCCGGTCTGCGAGAACGGGCACGCAGCCGAAATCTACCGGAGGAATTGTGCTGTATGCCATGGAGAAAGGGGAGGAGGAGACGGTCTGGCGGCAGCCTCTCTCGAGCCGAGACCTAGGGATTTGAGCCGAGCAGTCTTCAAGATCCGCTCGACCCCAAGCGGCAGCCCGCCCACCGATCGGGACCTCGTGCGGGTGATAAGCAAAGGGCTTCCCGGCACGGCGATGCCGGCATGGAGTCAGTTTCTCAGCCGAGAAGAGATAGAGGCGGTGGCGGAGTGCATAAAGGAGCTTAGCCCGAACTTTGCGGCTGCCAAGCGAGTCGAGCCCCTGCCGGTGAAGGTTCCCCAAGCGCCGCAGGATGACTCTCTTTTCAACGGAGCGACGCAATGGCGCCGCCTCGGATGTCCCGAGTGCCACGGAGGAGACGGCCGCGGTCTCGGACCGCGGGCTTTGGATCTCAAGGACGACAACGGTGTTGCCGTGTTGCCGACCGACCTAACCAACAAGTGGTTGTTCCGCGGTGGGTACGCGCCCGAAGACGTTTACCTGCGGCTGGTAACCGGCATGGACGGGACACCCATGAAATCCTATCTCGGGCTTGCCTCGGAGAGGGACCTCTGGGATCTCGTCAACTACGTTCTCGATCTCTCGCCAAAGCGCCGCCCCCAGGTAACTCCCCGGGCAACGGATATGCCGCCCTGAGGTCGCCATGCAAGACACTCGACCATCCCGCCAGGGCAAGCGGCTCACTAAGCTTGCACCCCGCTTCGCTCTTGGCACCGCAGGAACCTGCGCCCCCGCCGCGGGCCGGTCAACCGCGGTCAACAGGCGCGAACAATCCCTTTGGCAACTCGATCAGATCTTGGTGACGTTGGCGGCTTGGAGCCCTTTGGGCCCTTCCGTCACCTCGAACTCCACCTCCTGTCCTTCCTCCAGGGTGCGAAAACCCGAGCCGGCGATAGCCGAATAGTGAACGAACACGTCTTGGCCGTCGTCCATGGTAATGAAACCGTAGCCCTTCTGGCCACTGAACCACTTGACTTTACCTTGTGGCACTGTTGCCTCCCCTTAACTGCCCAGCATGGCGAGACGCAACATACGGGCGATCGGGCACCCTTGCGGAACCGCGGACGACACGCCGCATCCCGCCCCGCCCGATTTATCGAATTTTCCCGGCCCGATTAGCATAAACTCGGTGGCGATGGCAAGGAACCGGCGGCAACTTGAAATGTCCTGGGGCCGATCCGACAATGGAGAAGCCCAAAGGGGAGCCGGTCATCGGAACGTCAGAGAAATGGGGGATGCGAGAGCGCAGAGGGTCCGAAGTTCCGCTGGGAGGGGACGAGGGTCGAAAAGCGCGGTTGGCGCGGCGGGCGGGAACGCTTGGCAGGGCTTCGGTGGTGGCGCAGTACGCGCTTTTTCGGTTCTGCTTTGCCGTGCTCGGGGCGTTACCGCTTCCGGTGGCTATGCGGCTCGGCGCCTCAGCGGCTAGGGTTTACATAGCGGCCGACAGGCGACGGCGAAGAATCGGGCTCATCAATCTCGCGATTGCGTTTCCCGCCTCTACGCCCTCCGTGCGAAAGCGCATCTTGGGGGCGAGTTTTGCCAACCTCGGCCGCACGATAGCCGAGTGTGCACACCTCCACAGACTGACTCCAAGCAATATCAGGCGCTTCATAGGCTTCGAGGACGAGCAATACTGGCGGCGGGCGCTCGAGACGCTCGACAATAGTGGTGCGCTCATAGTGAGCGGTCATTTCGGCAATTGGGAGCTTTTCCATTACGCTCATGCACTGCTCGGCTACCCGGTTCATCTGGTTCACCGGCCGATCAAGAATCCACTGATCGACGCTTTCATCGAGCGGGTGCGCACGCGCTCTGGAACCATCGTTCATCCCAAGGAGGCTGCGGCCCGACGCGTACTAGACGCTCTAAAGAAGCGGCGGCTCGTCGTCATTCCCCTGGATCAAAACGCATCGGGCAAGATGGGCGTCTTCGTAGATTTCTTCGGTCTGCCCGCCAGCACCAACTCAGGGCTCGCCAGGCTCGCGCTTCGAACGGGAGCGCCGGTATTCCCTGCGTTTCTCGTGCGAGAGGGAAGGAGCGCACGGCATCGCATCGTCGTTTTCCCCGCAATTCCACCGGAGGGCGACGGAGACCTCGAAGCCGCTATCCGCAACACCACTCAACGCTACGTCAGGGCGATCGAAGAGATCGTGAGGAAGCATCCCGAGCAGTGGCTTTGGACGCACAAGCGCTGGCGCACTCGCCCCGCAGGGGCACCGGGCGTCTACCGGTAGTTTAGGGGTAAGTGCGGCAAGGGTGCTCGGGGGAGTGGACAGGCAGCCCCCTCCCCTAGTAAATATATGGTGGCGGTGATGAGTCGGGCAGGGCAGCGCCCTGGCGACCGCCGCCCGGGCCGGTGCCGGGCATTCCGACTTCGATCGTTCCCAGCGTCTGGGCGGCGGCTGAGTGGCCTGCCTTCGGGTCGGGAGGCGGGCTCAAAGGAGGTAAAGCCGTGGGTAGGGAGTTCCACTCGGTGGGGGGGAGGAACACGGCGGTAAAGCTAAGGAAGCAGCCGCCCCGGGGGGGGCAGAGCGGGAGCGAGGGTCTCGGCGGCCGGGCATTCGAGCGGACCCACGCTGCCCCTGCGACTCGGCTTGCGAGAGTCTCCGAGGCGCTCGGCCTCTACGTCGACCTCACGACTCACCTCAGTCGCCTTCCCGAGCGGAGTCTGACCGATGCCGCAAACGCACTTCGAGAGCTCGCAACGGTCGCCGCGCACGAAGAGCGCACCGTGAGGGAGCTACTCGTCGTCAAGGCCGCAAGTAGCGTCGGCTTGGAGGGCGCACGTCAGAGGATAAGGCGGCTTGCACCGCCCCCCGGGGCCCGCCGTAGGATCGAGGCGCTCTTGGCGTTGCGCTCCTGGCCCCTGTTTTGGGAGACGGTGGCTTTCCTTCTCGGGCTTGCGATGGCGCTCGTGCTCATCTGATGGGGTTATGCGCATGGTTTACTTTGCAAGCAGGCGATCGGTCGGGAGGCGGGCATGAAGACCATCGCCGTCTTGCTGGCCGAGCAGGAAGACGTGGTTAGGCACGGGATCCGGAGGATCCTGGAAGCGAGCCCAGGGCTCGAGGTGATCGCTGCGGTGTCAGATACCACTAGCGCCGTGGCCGTAGCCAAGGCTCGGCAGCCTCCGGTTGCGGTAATCGCCGCGGGGCTTCCCCCGGAAGGCGGCATGGCGGCCGCAGATCGAATAACGGAGGTTTCTCCTCAGACGCGCGTTTTGCTTCTCGCCTGGGAGGCGGAGGAGGACCGGGCGCGGAGGTATGCAGGCGCCAGGGGTTACGACTTCCTTCCCAAGAAGTGTAGCGACAGCGAGCTCGTCGAAACGGTGAAGAGGCTGGGCGCCACGGCGGAGATCAAAGCGGCGGTTTCGCCGAAGGTGGATCGGCTGCGCGCGCGAGGCGATCCTGTGGTCGTTGCGGCGACCAGCAGTGGGATTCTCACGCCCCGGGAGCGCGAGGTGCTGGCCCTGATCGCGCAGGGCAAGACCAACCGGGAGATAGGCGCCGCACTTGGTATCAGCGCCAATACGGCCGACAGTCACCGAAAGCACATAATGGAGAAGCTCGGGGTCCACAGCAAGACGGAGCTCGTCCGCTTGGCCTTACTCAAGGGCTTCGGTTCGTGAGCCGCAGTAAACGGGCTTGGCGGGGAGGAGTAAGCGCAAAAGCCTCCCCGCCGCCGCTTCTGCGCTACCGCTTCCGCCCCCAAGCGCGACGGTATCTTTTTTGGGTCATTTGGCTGCGCTGATCTGCCAGAACAGGCCCCGGCGCGGCTTGCCGCCCTGGCCGTCGCGAAGATAGGTCGTTACCGTCCACACCCCATCGAGCCTCCTTCCGGCGGCAACGATGTGCTTGTCCTGCCTTTTGCCGCTTCGTCGCGACGGGTTCTCTTTTCTCGAAGCCATTTTCACCACCTCCCTGGAGTCTGCACTGGTCGCTCGCCGGTGCAGGAGGCGTGCCAGCAGGCAAAGGGAGCGATTTCTCGGTTTCTGGGCGCAGTGGCGAGGCGAGTCGGTCCATTTCTGTACCTTCGCTAACGAGTTTTGTACGGAGAATTCGAGGGCGGGATCGGGCGTCTGTGCACCTGGGGAAACGGTTGCGCGGCGCCGCTCAGCCGAGCAGTGGCGAGCAGAGAGTGAGGAGCCCCAGGAAGGCGAAAAACCCGCAGCAGTCGGTGAAGGTTGTAAGCACCACGCTGGAGGCCACCGCCGGATCGATCGAGCAGAACTTGAGGCCGAGTGGAACCAGCGTTCCTACGAGGGCGGCTACGACCAGATTGGTGACCACGGCGACCATGAGCACCAACCCGAGCAGGGGCGTTCCCTGCCACACATATGCGAAGGTTCCCGCCACCAGGCCGACCGCCAGACCGTTGCAAAGTGCGGTGGCTATTTCCTTGAGAAGGACCCGGCGAGCGTTGGCCAGACTCACCTCGCCCAACGCGATTCCGCGAACGATCACCGTCAAGGTCTGGACGCCGGCGTTGCCCCCTTGGCCAGCGACGATGGTCATGAGCGCCGCCGCGACTGCGTAGCTCCTGATGGTACTCTCGAAAAGGGCCACGACCGACGCGGCTAGAAACGCGGTCACAAGGTTAAGCACGAGCCATGGCAAGCGCCGTTTGACCGAGCGAATGGGAGGATCGAGAGCCTGCTCGTCTTCGCCGACACCGGCCAGCCGATAGAAGTCCTCCGAGGCCTCCTCTTCGATTACGTCCACTATGTCATCGATCGTGATGCGCCCGACCAGCCGATTCTGAACATCCACCACCGGCAGCGTCACCTCGTCGTACTTGCTGAAAAGGGCCGCCACCTCCTCCTGGTCCATCCCTTCCGGGACCGCGACGATTCCCGTCTCCATGAGATCCGCCAGTCGATCCGTCGGAGAGGCGAGAATGAGCTTGGAGAGGGAGACCGCCCCGAGCAGGCGTTGATCCTTGTCGATTACGAAGACGCGGTGGAAATGTTCCACCTCCGAAGCCCGCCTGCGCAGCGCTTCGACGGCCTGCCCGACGGTGGCATCGGCGCCCACCGCCACGAACTCCTTTTGCATGATGCCGCCGGCGGACTCTTCGTCGTAACGCAAGAGCGAGCGCAGCTCGTCGGATAAACGCTTGGGGACCGCTCTGAGCAGCTTCTCCACGCGCTCTCGCGGCAGGTCGCCGAGCAGGTCGGTTGCGTCATCCGATTCGAGCGTCGCCAGGATGGTCTGGAGCTCGGCTTCGCTAAGCGAACGCAGAAGCTCCTCGCGGCTCAGGTCGCCCAGCAAGGTGAGCACTGCCGCTGCCTTGCGAGTCGGCAGATAGGCGAAGACGGCCCGCTTGGTCTCTACTTCCTCGAGCGCGTCGACGAGATCGGCGATGTCGGCCTCGTGCAATTGCGAAAGCGCCGGTTTGACCTCTTCGAAGCGGCCGAGCTCGGCGAGCATCACCAGCCGCTCCAGATCCATCGGCGGACCGCCGCGTGCGCTTTTTGCTCCCTCGTCCATTTGCCAAAAACCTTCGGGGGCTGCTAATTTCTACTCGGCGCAAGAAGCTAGCGCCGCAGTTGTGGGGACATCTTCTACCATAAGCGCGCCGCGCTGCCTATGCGGGGGGGAGTGGTGAAGGCCGCAGCCGCAGTGAGGCGTGCGGTGCGCACACCCCGCCTGGTGCTGGGGCTGCTGCTGGCAGGGCAAGGATTGCTCTTGCGATTGATCGCCGCTGCCTACGAGTCGACGGATGGTGGCGTGTTGCTACCCTTGCTTTTCGTCCGCCGGGCGCTGATTCTCTGCTCTTGGGTATTCCTTATCGCTGCCGCTGCCGCCGTCTTGGAGGCAAGCGAGGAGCGGCCCAGGGGCGGGACGTGGCGGTCGGTGGGGACACTCGTGCTCGGGCTCGCAAGTGGGGCCGATATCATGGCGGGCGCGTGCCTGGCGCACGCCCGCCCCGCAGCCAGCTTTCTTCTTCGCGTCTTCGGTGTGTCGCTTGCTGCGAGCGGAGTTGCCATGGCATCGGTAGCGCTCAAAGAGACCAGGGTCCAGAGCGAGAGAATCGTCTCCTTGGCGGGCTTTCTCTTCAACGCCTTGGTTTTCGTGATGGGTGTCGGGAGTGCCTTTTGGTTGAAGGAGGCGTGGTAGCGAAACCGGGAGCGATCTCAGTTTTCGGATTCCTCCCGATTCGGAGTCGAAGCGAAGCGAGTGCGCACGACCTCTGCAACTTCCGGTACTGCTTTTAACAACATATCGATTCGTGCCGCCCGCTCCCCCGCCGCCGCCGCCAAATGGCGCTGGTACTCGTCGAGTGCTTCCTCGAGTTGCGCCCGTTTCCCCTCCTCGATCGAGTCCCGGGGGGTCAGGCAGGCGTTGATGCGCTTGGCTATCTCCTCGAGTTTCTCCTCGCCTTCCTTTCCCAACCTGGCCGAGATCGACTCGCTCCAGACGGCGTGAAACGCGTAAGTGGGTGGCGCCTCCCGCCTCAGACCCCCGGTGAGCGCATAGAGTCTTTCCGAGAGTTGTCGGGTGGAGGCCGGTCGGCGGCGGCTCACGAACGCTCCCAGACGCGCGAACCGCTCGCAGAGCTTCCCGAATCCGAGCTCGGCGCTCAGAATCTCCACGGCCTCGCTCAACTCTGCACTCGTGAGAAAAGCCACTGCGCTTTCCCTGCGGGCTCTTTCCTCCTGCCGCATGTACCAGAGTGCATGACCCGAACGCAAGGGGAAGCCGCGGGATGCGAAAGCCACCGTCTGCCCTCCGCAACCGCGCGGACTTCGAAGCGGTTCGTAGCTCGGGCCGCGATACCACCTCTTCTTGCGAAGATTCGCACTTGGACGATCTTCGGTGGAGGCGGGACGGCTTTCAGCTCAGAAGATTCTTGTGAAGCTTGAAGAGGCTTCGTGCTCGCCGGGCGCAGGTGGCTTCTACCTCAGGTGAAATCCCGAGGTCTTGAGCCTGGACCGCGGCTTCCCCCTCGCCCGGCATCCCGAAGCCTAGGGCGCAGGCGACACCGTCTGCCGCGGCGAGCAGTGCGGCCAGGACGGGCTGGCCAGCGGGATGAGGGGGCGGATCGTGATGGCGCCCTATGGCCTCGCTTTGTTGCTCGGCAAGCCCCCAGTTGCGGGTGAGGATGGAGCCGGCCAGAGCGTGGTCGAACCCGTACCATTCGCGCTCGAGCGCGATTTTGTCTCCGCGTCCGGAAGCGACCAGTTCCTCTATGATCTCGAAGCCAATGGCGTCGCACACGAGCATCACCACGCAACCCACATCGTGGAAGAGCCCCGGCAAGAAGGCCTCTGCCGGGTCGGGCGAGCCCAGAGTCCGAGAGAGTTCCTGGGCGCAAAGCGCTACCATGAGCGCATGATTCCAAAGCTCGTTCACGCGCCGCCCCGCGGCAAGATAAACCTGGTGGGCGCACGCGGTAATCAGCACCTCGCATATGCCCCGCAGCCCGACTGCGACGATGGCGTCAGGGAGAGTCTTGGTGGGAACGCGCCGGCCGAGCGCGACCGAATTGGCTATCCGGAGCACCCGTGCGGCCAATCCGACGTCGCTCTCTATGATGCGGCTCAGTTTTCGGATGTCTGCGTATGGCGTCCTCGCCTCCGCCAGCGCAGCCGAGGCGGCCGCGGGAAGCGTGGGCAGCTCGCCGGTTTCGGAAAGTTTCTTTAAAGTCTCGTTCGCGTGCGCGAGAAAGCCCAGGCGATCGTGACTGGTGTAGTTGCGCGGCCCGTTTTCCATCGCTTTTCCGAGTTAGCCGGCCCCCGCCGCTGCTCTGCTCGTGCGAGAAGCTGCAAAGGCCATGGCGCTCCTTCACCCGATTGCGTTCTTGTGAAGCTCGAACGCTTCGAGAACTTCACGGGCGCACTCGTTTAGTTTGTCCCCGGTCAACCCGAGCTCCTCGAGGTGCGAAGGCGCGGGGCATTCGCAGCGGGTAGCAAAGCCCAGATGGTAGGCGATCGCGTCGGCTCCGCTTATGAGGAGTGCGAGCTTGCGGCCCCCGTCCGCCTGCTCGACGTCATGGTGCCAGCCTATTCCCTCGCACTGCTCCCGCGACAGCCCCCAGTCCTCGACCAGGATGCTCCCCGCCAAGGCGTGATCGAACCCGTACCAGAGGCGCTCCAATCCTATGCGGACCGAGCTTTCCGCGGGAGCGAGGCGCTCTATCGTTTCAAAAGCCGGTGGGTCAATGATCAGAAAAACCAGACGACCCACGTCGTGGAAGAGCCCCGGCAGAAAGGCTTCGCTAGGTTCGGCCAAGCCGGTTTTGCGGGCCAGGTGCTCGGTCGCCAAAGCCGTCATGAGCGCGTGGCTCCAGAGCGTCCCTCCGTGAATGCCCCAGCCGCCATAAAGCTCCCGTACGCAGGCCGCTATCAGGATCTCGGAGGCGGTATTGACGCCGGTGGTGACGACCGCGTCGTGAACGGTTCTCGCCTTGCTCAGTCGTCCGAGCCCGAGGGAGTTGGCTACCCGCAGCACTCGCGCTGCGAGGCCACCATCGCTTTGGATCACCTGGCAGAGCTTCCCGATCTCCGGATCGGGTTGCGCGGCGATAGCGCGAGCGGCTGCGGCAACGGCCGGTAGCACCGGCAGGGCTCCGTTTTGCGCAAGGCGCGCGATCGCGTCGCGAGCGTTTCGTCTGAGAGCCTCGCGGTTCACTACGTCGCCTTTCAACCCGTCACTCCCGCGGGGCTAGCCAGATAGCCGGTGCCCTTCGATGGACTACCACCTTAGGGTTATCGGTAGGTCAGGGCCGATTCTTGAGCCCACGAGCCCACGGATTCGAGCCAGCCGGCAAGGCGCTTAACGTACGTTGTGCGTTGTGCTTGGGCGAGAAGCTTGCGCAGGCGAGTGGGAGGGCGTTGGCCGCGGGTGTGCTTGCTTCCCCGAAATGCAAAGGGCGGGCTTCCTCGGGTCGCAAGGGGGCAGGTTTTTTTCCGTCCATCCGGCGCAAAGCCCAGGGCGGCTGGAGGCGGTGCTGTTACAAGGGGGGAGGGGCGCCGCCCGGGGGAAGCCCCGCGCCGAGCCGATCCGGGAGGCAGCTTCAGGCCAACTCAAGAACGACCTCGTCCGGGGGTCGATCAGGTGCGCTGTACTATTGGGCCAAGTACCTGTTGGCATCGGAGGCCGATCGATGCGAAACGTTGCCTGACCCTCGGGCGGAAGGAGACGCGGCTCGGTCAGATGGAACGCCTATGGCTTTGTCTCCTCCTCTTGGCTCGTCCTGGATGCGAGGCATGCGTAAACCATTGGACGGGCGTTCGGCTCGTGCTTGCGCCGGGGCCGCGTTCTCTCGTTGGCGCGAGGCCGCGGAGGACGACACGCTGGCTTGGGCGCGGCACGGTCGAGCCAACGGTTGAGTCTCAGGAACGAAGAGATTGCGGTCGCCTTCGAGTTCGGTCGAGACCGTGCCTCAACCCGTGCACGGTGATCGAAAGGTCAACCGTGCGGGAGCACGATACCCTTCCCACTGCGCGGCGCACCGATGCGCGTCCTGCGAGGTCCACGGTGCGGCTAGATTGCTGAGTGGGCAGGGAGTGAATCGAACACTCGACACGCAGATTTTCAGTCTGCTGCTCTACCGACTGAGCTACCTGCCCCCCTAACGGCCAGCCCTTCTCTAACAAAGGGCTTGCTCAATTGCAATGTTGAGCGAGGTAGGCGCCGCGTTGTGACTCTTAGGCCGGAGCACACCCCGGGCTGCTCGAGCGGCCCGCCCTTCTCTCTATGAAGTCCAGGACCTTTTCCTCGAGGCGAACGTCGTCGAGCCGATCGATCTCCTGAACGCCCGTCGGGCTCGTCACATTCACTTCGGTTAGATAGCCGCCGATGAGATCTAGACCCACGAAATAAAGCCCGTCGGCGCGAAGTTTGGTCCCCACTTCTTCGCAAATCGCTTTTTCGCGGGCATCGAGCGCTGTCTTCACGCACCGCCCTCCAACGTGGATGTTGCTGCGGTGTTCATCGTCGGTGGGCACGCGGCAAACCGCGCCGAGGGGCTCGCCGTCGAGCAGGATCACGCGCTTGTCTCCCTCCCTAACCTGTGGAAGGTAACGCTGGGCGACCACGGGAAGTTTTTCTCCGTCCGTGGCTGTCTCGAGAATCGCGTTGAGATTGCGATCTCCGCGTCGGGCGTAGAATACACCCAGACCTCCCCAGCCGCGCACGGGCTTGACGATCATCTCTCCGCCCAGCGAATCCATGAAATCCTTGAGCCGGGCTATGCTCCGGGTAACCAGGGTTTGCGGAATGAACTCTGGAAAGTTCAAAGCGTAAAGCTTCTCGTTGGCATCGCGAAGCGCCTGCGGCCTATTCATCACGAATACGCCCTGTCTTTCGGCCAACGAGAGAAGGTGAGTCGCGTAAATGTATTGCTCGTCGACCGGTGGATCCTTTCGCATGAGCACGGCGTCGAACCTGGAGAGGCTCTCAAGGCGCTTGCGCCCCATCGTGGCAACTCCTCCTCGGTCCGTAACTACGACTTCGTCCAGTGCGGCGGCCGCATCGGCGCCGGCGGCCAGTAGATCCTCCACCCCCGCCCCTCTGACCTCGTAACCCCGCCTGAGTGCTTCGCGGACAAGCACAACGGTGGTGTCCTTGTCGGGAGCAAGGCTCGAAAAGGGATCGGCAATTACCGCGATTCGCACTCCGCCCTCGCTGGGAAACGCAGCCCGGCTTCGCTTTTCACACTCCCCCGCCCTGGGCCTTCCGTAATCGTAGAGTCTTTCATGGCTAGCGGCAACTCGGCCGCCTTTGACCCTGCGGCGGCGGGCGCCACCATCTGCTAGGCTGGCCCTCCTAGATCTCCCCACCAAAGTTGGCACACCGCAATCGCCGCGATACCTGCAGTCTCCGTGCGAAGGATCCGGGGACCCAAGCCAATCTGCTGAAAGCCCGCTTCTCTAGCCTGGCCGAGTTCGACGGCGCTGAAGCCCCCCTCTGGCCCCACGGCCACGAGCAGGCTGGTCGATTCCGTGGGAGCGGGAAGCTCGGATCTGCCGAGTCGGGTCGGGGCCGCCGGATCGAAAATCAACCGAAGCCCAAACTTACCCGCGGCGGCCACGACCTGGGGCCAGGCAACTGGCCGGTGTATGGCCGGCACCACGGCGCGGCCGCACTGTTTGGCGGCCGCGGTGGCGATGCGCCGCCACCTTGCGGCTTTGGTGGCCCCTACCTCTTGGGGATCGCGGGCGGCCGTGTAGCTCGAGGTAAACGGAATGATCGCCGCAACGCCCAGCTCCGTTGCCTTTTCCACCACGAAGTCCATCCTCGCTCCTTTGGGCAGTGCCTGGGCCAGCGTTATCGCCAGGGGGGATTCGCGCGCCGGTTTGTAGGAGCGCGTGAGCTCGATCTTGGCTTGAGTGCTGCCCATCTCTGCCACCACCCCCTCATGTTCGTTTCCGCGACCGTCGAAGAGCACAACGCTGTCGCCCGGGCGCAGGCGAAGCACGTTCTTCATGTGATGGTATTCGGAACCCCGGACGGCGGCTTTTCTGCCGCTTATGGAGGACGCCTTGACGAAAAAGCGCGCCATGCGAACCTCGCTAGCGCGCCGCGCGCCTTTCCAAGACGCGAGTGACCCAGCCGTCGCGCCGTCGCCTCTCGAGGGGCCGCCACCTCGAGGGTGGGAAGGCCCCTAAGAAAGATTCTTCTTTGTTGGCTAGAATCCCAGATGCCACCAGTCTCCCTCCCGGCACGACAACTCCCCAAAGATCGCTCTCCAGGGCGGCGAGGACTTCGGCATAGAGGTTCGCCGCCACCAGAGATACGGGCCTAAGACTTCTTCGAAGAGCGGGGAGGGTCGCATCGGATAGGATCACCCGTTTTCCTGCTCCATTCAGCATAACGTTCCTCCTGGCTGAAGCCAGTGCAGTGCGGTCGGTGTCCAGGGCCAGGACCCTGGGTACGCCGAGCTTCGCCATGGCGATCGCGAGGATGCCGCTTCCGGTCCCCACATCGAGCGCGCGGCGCACGCTGCGCTCGGCCAGGAGCTTGTCGAGAAAAGCGAGACAAGCACGGGTAGTTTCGTGGGAACCAGTTCCGAAACCCATACCCGGCTCGATGACAACCGCAACCCTATTCCCTGGCGCGCTTCTCCAGGGTGGAAGAATGACCAAGCGCCTGCCGATTCGAATCGGCCCGAAGTGCCGCTGCCACTGTGATGCCCAGTCCCGCTCCTCCACATGGCTGTACCTGATATCGCTTAGAAGGTCTGCGAGTCCGGCGCCAGCGAGCGCACGGGCGATTCGCCCGCGAAGCTCAGCTTCGTCTTGCGCGGGGAAGAATCCCCGCAGGCGATCTCTCTTTGTGGTTTTAGAAGAAGCGAATTCCGTGACTGCGCTTATCACCCCTTGACAGCCCAACTCGAAGAGAGCCCCGGCTGTGGCCTCGGCTCGGGGACCATCGACCCGGATCGCCACTTCCAGCCAACGGCGGGCCTCGGTTGGGGTGTGAGGCTGGCGCTGCTTGGAGCGCTCGCTTTCTTTTTTTCTCCCCATCCCTCCTTTTCAACCTTATACACCAGTTGCCCTGCCTCCTCACGGCCGGGGGTACCGAGCAGGGGCGCGACTCGCTTGACTCCCGACCGCTTTGGACTAAAGTTGGGCGTGACGGTGTGGAGCTGGTGGGGGTTTTCCCTCATGGCGCCGCCTGCTGGCCTGCGTAGGCCGGCCACGACCGAAACCGGTTGGAAGCGCCGCCCTGGGGGAACTCGAGCCAAGAAAAGATAGCCCGAGTCGTTCGCTCGACGCGCAGGGGTTCTTTAGGGTTGACCTTCGAAAGTAGGGGGGTGATCGCAGTCAATGGCCGGAGTCAGAGTTAGGGAGAACGAACCGCTCGAAAGCGCCATCCGTAGGTTCAAGAAGCAATGCGAGAAGGCCGGTATCCTCTCGGAACTGCGCCGGCGCGAGCATTACGAGAAGCCGAGCGTCAAGAAAAAGAAGAAGATACTTGCGGCGCGAAAGCGAGCGCTTAGGCGGGCACACCGCGGCTCTCGTTGAGGCCACGGCTCAGGGTCGAGCCGGCACGCACCCAGTCGCACGCTTTCGGATGCGGTTTTGGGGGACGCAGTACCCCGAGAGTGAGGTTCGAAGGGTAGGTTTCCGCAGTGGGTGCACTTGGGGCGTGAGCGGTTTAGACGCAGGGCTCGGAATCCTTCTTTTTCTTTTCGCCTGGCGAGGTTTCTGGAGAGGTTTTGTCCGGGAGGTGCTGGGGCTCGTAGGTGTGCTCTTGGGCATCTTCCTGGGAGTCCATTTCGCCCCTGTTCTCAAGGTTTGGTTCGAGCCCTTCCTCTCGGGAGGCGTTGCCTGGCTGGCTGCGGTCGGCTCCGTGTTTTTTCTCACCACGCTTGCTTGCCACCTGGTTGCCGTGGCAGCAGAAACCATACTCGGGATTTTTCTGCTTACCATCTTGAATCGTATCGGCGGGGCTTTCGTGGCGGCTCTCAAGGGGACCGTGGTTCTGGCTGCTCTGCTGCTCGTCGTCAAGCTCCATCTGCCCGATACGCCGGCGGACAGAATGGTAGAGGAATCTGCCTTGAGCCGCCGGATCATAAGTGTCGCGACCCTGTTGGCCGAGTCGGCTGGCTTCGAGGTCGGGCCGCAAGAGCACGAGGCAGGTGGCGCGTGACGGCGCCGCAGGGCCAATGATCGGCGAGGACAAGGTCGCCGAGGTAAGGCAGCGATCGAGTATCGTCGAGGTGGTCTCGCAGCACGTGGCTTTGAAGCGCGTGGGCCGTAACCACGTCGGCCTGTGTCCCTTCCATGCCGAGAGGACCCCGTCTTTTACGGTGAGCGAGGAACGGGGGATCTTCCACTGCTTCGGTTGCGGAGTGGGGGGGGATGTGTTCGGCTTTGTCATGCGGGTGGAGGGCGTGGGTTTTCCGGAGGCGGTGCGAAGCTTGGCCAGGCGCTGCGGAGTGGCGGTGCCGGAGCTTGGCCGGGGCGCGACGGCGCAAAAGGAGTGTTTGCTGGCGGTAAACGAGCTCGCGGCTGGCTTCTTTGCCGAGCGCCTCCGGCAGGCCGGGCCAGGCCACGTGGCCAGGCGTTACCTCGAGCGGCGAGGTGTCGGAGCGGAGGCTTGGGAAAGGTTTCGGCTCGGCTACGCGCCGGCCCGCGGCGAGGACCTGGTGGGTTTTTTTCGCCAGCGCAAGGTCGACCTCGCCCTGGCCTTGCGTCTCGGATTGATCGGCCGCAGGTCGTCTGATGGTAGATATTACGACCGATTCAGAGATAGACTGATCTTTCCGGTGAGAGACCTGGGCGGCCGGGTGGTAGGCTTTGGCAGCCGCGTGCTCGCAGACGGGGGCCCGGGGCTAGGCACGCTGCCCAAGTACCTCAATTCCCCGCAGACCCCGCTCTTCCGTAAAGGAGAGCATCTATACGGCTTGGCAGAGGCCCGGGAGGGAATAAGGAAGGCGGGCAAGGCGGTGATCGTGGAGGGTTACTTCGACGTCCTCACGGCCTTCGGTAATGGTATGGAATATGTGGTGGCGTCGCTCGGGACCGCGCTTACGGCACACCAGGTTTCTACGCTCGGCAGGTTCACGCGAAACATTATCGCATGCTTCGACGCGGATGCCGCGGGGGAAAAGGCAGCGGTAAGGAGCTTGGCCGTTTTTCTCGAGGCTGGCCTGTGGGGTGGGGCCACGTTCTTGCCCGCGGGAGAGGATCCGGATTCGTTCATCCGAAAGCGGGGCAGGGATGCCTTCGATGCGACCCTAGCGGGGGCTGTTCCGCTGCTCGACTTTTTCCTCGCCCGTGTAAAACCGGCAAGCGGCGCGGATCCGAGCCAACTTGGGGCCGCCTGTAGGCAGGTAGCCGGGCTTTTGGCCAAGGTCAAAGATCCCTTCGCTTACGATGCGGCGGTGAAGAGGGCGGCCGAAGTGCTGGGGGTGAGCGAGACGCTCTTGCGAGCGAGCAGGCGCGGGGGAGAGGGTGAGGGGAGGCCTAATCTTGCGCAGGTCCTCCCTTCCAGCGAGGAGCGTTTAGTCGAGCTCATGCTTACAGCCCGCGGGGCGATCGAGCGAGTGGCGAGGAGCGGCGTCTTGGACGTTTTCGAAGACGAGAGGTGGCGCGCGGTGGGAGAAGAGCTGGTCGCTGCTTTCCTCTGCTCGGGCAGGATCGACGTCGAAGCCGTGTTGGGGAAGGCGCCGCCAGAGCTTGCGGCGCGAATGACCGCGCGTTTGCTGGCCGAGAAGGGTAAAGCGGAGCTCGGGGAGGCGGGTGTGGAGGACATGGTCACGGGGCTCATAAATAGCGTTAAGAGGCGCCACATCAAACGGCTCACGGCGGCACTTAGGGCCCAGATAAAGGAAGCGGAAAAGCGAGGTGAGATCGAGCAGGTGCGAGCGGGGCTAAGGCGCCTGGAGCGACTGATCAAGGAGGAGAAGGGATTGCGAGAGCTAGGACCCCGGTAGCGCCGGGGCTGTAGTCGCCCGCGGAGCGCGCTTACAACGAGAGTGGGGCATCGGAAGGCCTTGGCGCGGGCGGTTTTGACCGAGGCATTCTCCTGCGATATAAAACTTGCGCGGGAGAAATTGAGAGCGAGCAGGGCGCAGAGGGCCCATAGCTCAGTTGGCTAGAGCTACCGGCTCATAACCGGTTGGTCCCAGGTTCGAGTCCTGGTGGGCCCATGGTATACGGAGCAAAAATGGGTTGCGACCCGGAAAGAAGAGGGCCACGCGATCCACGGTGGAGGGCACGGGCGTGGTGCCCTTTTCGTTTTTCTCTGGGGAGGACGAGCGTGCGCCGGGGGGAGGCGTAGTTGGGGAGCCAGATCGAGCTCCTGGCGTCGTTGCAGGCCATAGATCAGCGCCTGCACGCCCGGGATTTGGAGGCCGAAGAGCTCAGGAGGGAACTGTCCGATCTGGAAGCCGAGTTGGCCTCGGCGCGCAAGGCGCTGGCGGAGTGCCAGGAGCAAAAGGCACCGGTCGATGCCAGGCGCAAAGATATCGAGGCGCAGCTTGCGGATCACGAGACCTGGGTGAAGGAGCGCAGGATGCGGCTAAACCGCGTGCGCAACGACAAGGAGGCCGCGGCCGCCAAGCGAGAGATCGAAGCGTATCGCGAGATAAACGAGGCACTGGAGGAAGAGCTTCTTACGTTGATGGAGAAACTCGAAGGGCTGGACAACCGGGAGCGGCAGCTTACCGAGCAGATAGCCGGGCTCGAGGAGCGCCGCCGGGAGCTTTCCCCCACCGTGGCGCGCAAGCTGGCGGAGCTCGCCAAGGATGTGGAAAGCGAGCGCCAGCGCCGGGAAAGCATGGCTGCGAAGCTCGATCGCGGCTTGCGCCAGCAATACGAGACGATATTTCGTAGGCGAGGCGGGCTTGCGGTAGTGGAGGTCAGGCAGGAGACATGCCAGGGCTGCCACATGCGGCTTGCGCCTCAGTTGGTTAACGAGCTTCAGCGAAGCAGCCACATCCACCTTTGCCCGAGTTGCAACCGCATCCTGGTGTGGCCTTCGGAGAGCGGCGAGCAAGGGGAGTCGCGATGAGTGACCACGCGAAGAAAGCCAGGTTGAGGAGCCTCGAGCAAACCCTGGCACTTGCGGTCTTGGGCTTCTTCGATGGAGATGGTGTCCAAAACAATGGAGACAATGCTCGGCGCGGTGCCGCGCGCCGGAGCGAGGCGAACGGTCGCTCTTCCGCTCGTTCCGGAAGGGAGGAAAGTCCGGGCACCAAAGGGCAAGGCAGCCGCTAACGGCGGCCCGTCGCGAGACGGGGAAAGTGCCACAGAAAGCAGACCGCCGGCCGCCCCGGGGCGGGCCGGTAAGGGTGAAACGGTGAGGTAAGAGCTCACCAGGCCTCGGGGTGACCCGAGGCGCTTGGTAAACCCTGCCTGGTGCAAGACCGAACAGGGGTGAGGGTGGCCCGCCCGTAGAACCCCGGGTATGGTCGCTCGAGTTCGCCAGCGATGGCGGACCTAGAGGAATGACCGTTACCTCCTTCTGTTATGGGAGGCGACAGAACCCGGCTTACAGACTCGCTCCGGCGCGCTCTTTGCCGGTATCGAACTCGACCGTAGAAGAAGCACCAGCTCGGCGGGCAGCCGAGGTCCCCTGGCGATCCTGAGGAAAAGGTTTCCCAAACCGCACAACCGGCGCCTCTAGGGGTGGCGCTTTGCCCTCTGTTCTCGGCCTCATGTGGGGTATTGAATACATGTGGGTTCAGGTATCGCGCGGGCGGCACCGGTGCCTGGCACCGAAAATTACGTGAAACTTCGCTCTCTTAGGCAAGGTCGGGGGGAGCGCCAAAAAAACTCTTGACAGAGTGGCAGGCGATTTGGTAGCGGAGTGGGCCGTATTGGCGGGATAAGGTGGATAGCGGAGTGCAGTGGAGCAGATATCCTGATGGGCGGACCGGACCGGGAATTCAGCGGCGAGTATGAGCACGCGCTCGATGCAAAGGGTCGGGTCAGCATGCCGGCAAGGTTTCGGGACGTGCTGCGCAAGGCGGGCGAAGAGGAAGTCGCCGTCGTGCGTTTCTATTTCGGCAAGGTCCATTGTGTCACGGTCTTTAGGGTCGATGCTTGGGAGGAGGCGCTGGAGCGGCTAGTGGAGAGACCGGATCTCACGCGGGAGGAGCGCGCCGCTTTGGAGCACGCGGTGCGCCACCAGGCGAAGTTCATCCCGGTGGATGAACAGGGGCGGATCGTGTTGCCGCCCGAGGCGCGGGAGTACGCGGGGTTGCGCAAGGAAGTCATGATCGTGGGCGATGGTAGAAAGTTCCACATCGTCGATCGCGAGACCTACCGTGCCGCGAGTCAGAGCTTGAGGGCGGTTCTGGAAGCGAATCCGGAGCTCGTGCGGGCGATCTACAGGTGAGGAGGCTTGAGGCCCGCTGGGTCGTGTCGAAGGACGAAAAGGAGAGGGGAGTTTGATCGGTGCGGTGGTTGGGTGGTGGGGTGCGGGCTTCTCTGGCAGGAGGGGGTTCCGGTCATGCGCATGAGGTTGCCATTCGCGTTCACCTGTGCCGGAGGGAGCCGCTGCGGGGCGGCTGGTCGTAAGGGGCCAGTGGTGGTGGGTCGCGGGGCAGGATGGGCGACCGTGGCGGCTGGGAGAGGGCAACCTGCGAAGGGTCCTGCTTAAGGGAAGCATTGGCTCGGCCCCGCCGGTCGCGGGACCGGCGGGGGAGAAGGGGAGACGGCGTGTTTGCTGTCGGGCGTGGACTTTCTCCCTGTGGCTGTGCGGTGGCGGATGGAAGGGAAAAGGAGAAAGCACTCTGTCACGTTCCGGTAATGGCGAGGGAGGTGGTTGCCTGGCTGCGGCCCCACCGGGGTGGGCGCTACCTCGACGCGACCTGTGGGGGGGGCGCGCTCGGCGCGGCGATTCTGGGCGCCTCCGAATCGGTACAGTTGCTCGCCATAGACTGGGACGCGGACGCGCTGGCGCAGGCAACACGCCGCCTCGCCCCTTTCGCGGGGCGCTTTCGGTGCGTTAAAGGCTCCTTCAGCCAGGCAAAAGAGATTCTCTGCGCCCACGGGTGGGATCGAGTCGAGGGAGTAGTTCTAGACCTCGGACTCTCGTCGCTGCAGCTCGACGACCCAGGCCGCGGTTTCAGCTTTCTGCAAGATGGTCCGCTCGACATGCGCATGGATCGGGAGAAGGGGTTGACGGCGGCAGACCTGGTGAACTCTGCCTCGGCACGCGAGCTCGCCCGAATCATCCGGGAATATGGCGAGGAAAAAAGAGCCGCCAGGATCGCGGCCGCCATTTGCCGGGCTCGCCGCAAGGGTAAGATCGTCTCCACGGTCGATCTCGCCCGAGTGGTGGCCGGCGAAGTCAAGCGGACGGGGAGGCTTCACCCTGCCACTAGGACCTTCCAGGCCCTGCGAATAGCCGTGAACGACGAGCTGGGAGAGTTGCAGCGCTTTCTGGAGAGCGGTTACGAGCTTCTTCATCCCTCCGCTCGGATGGTGGTGATCTCGTATCATTCGCTGGAAGATCGTCTGGTAAAAAACGCATTCCGGAGATGGGCGAAGAAATGCCTCTGCCCTGCTGGGGTACCCGCGTGCCGCTGCGGGTGGAACGCGAAGGTCAAGGTGCTAACGCCGAGGCCGCTCAGGCCCAAGGCGGAGGAGGTTGCGGCCAACCCACGGGCTCGAAGCGCCCGGCTTCGGGTGGCGGAGGCTCTCGAAACCGGCGAGAGGGAAAATGCCTAGCCCGACCGTGCAAAGGGGATATCCCCCAGGGATCGGAGCAGGGGAGCACGCCGCGGCGCCCGGCCAGGCCCGAGTCTGGGCGGGGGTGGGCCCAGCGAAAATTGTCGACGCAGGAAAACCCCTGAGCTTCATGGCGCTTAGCCCGCCCCGGGTTTCCGGTGCCCTTCTTGGACTTGCCGCCATCGCCGCGTGGATTCTGCTCGCTTGGCAAGTCCTCCTTTGGTCGCGCCTGAGCGTTTTGCGCTCCGGCTACGAGCTTTCCGCAGCCCGCCAGATGGTTTCGAGGCTCGAGGAGGAGAAGCAGCGGCTCGGGATCGAGGCCGAGCTCTTGAGCGACCCGGCTAACCTCGGCAGGGAAGCCAGTCGGCGGCTTGGCATGCGACCTCCTCGGCCGGGAGAGATAGTCGGAGCCCAATGATAGAGGAAACCATCAGAAGACGCTTCGTCGCACTGGCGTGCGTGATTGCCTCGGGGTTCGTTGTGGTGGCGATCGGCTTGGGCAGAATCGTTCTGTTCGAGGGCGGCCGGCTCGCGGGTATGGCCCGGAGGCAGCACAACCAACGACTGGTGCTTCGCGAGCAGCGCGGAACGATCACCGACCGTCATGGGAACACCATGGCTTCCAGTACCAAGACCCCCTCTATTTTCGCGCGTCCCGCTCGGATCAGGGCCGGGCCGGCATTGGCCGAGGAACTGGGAGGCCGCCTCGGATTGCCCGCGCACGCTGTGGAGAACAAGTTGCGCAGCGATCGCCCTTTCGTTTGGCTCAAGCGGGCGGTCACGCCCCGCCAGGCCGAGGCGATCGCGGGCCTCAAGCTCGCCGGCGTGGGGATCGAGGAGGAGGAGAGAAGATACTATCCTCACGGAACGCTCGCCGCCCATGTGGTGGGATTTACTGGAATCGATTTGCAGGGTCTGGCCGGCGCCGAGCTTAGATTCGACGACGTCTTGCGGGGCTCCCCGGTCTTCGAGACTGTCGAACGGGATGCGCTGGGGCGCGCCATAGTGAGCCGGTCCGAGCTCCCCCCGCGAGCCAGAAGAGGGGCTTCTCTGGAGCTGACCATCGACGCGCCGCTACAGTTCGTTGCGGAGCAGGCGTTGCTCGAGGGCGTGCGTCGGGCAGGAGCAAAAGGGGGTTCGGTTATCGTGCTCGATCCGGCCACGGGCGAGATTCTGGCCATGGGTAACGTGCCGACCTTCGACCCCAACTCCGCCGAGCGTGCCCCGCTGGACAGCGTCAGGAACCGCGCCATCTCCGATATGTACGAGCCAGGTTCGACGCTCAAGCCGTTTTTGGTCGCGGCCGCCTTGGAGACCGCTCAGGTGAGCAGCGAAAGCGTGATCTATTGCGAAGAGGGGAGGATGAAGGTTGGCCGGCGCATCATCCATGACCATCACCCTCACGGTTGGCTCTCGGTTCCCGAGATCCTCAAGGTATCCAGTAACATCGGGGTCGCCAAAATCGCCCAGAAGCTCGGGGCGCGCGCCTATCATGAACACTTGCGGCGGTTCGGCTTCGGGGCGCGTCTGGGAATCGATCTGCCGGCCGAAGCGCCCGGCATGCTCGCTCCCCCCGATCGTTGGTCGCCGATTCGCACCGTGAATGCCGCCTTCGGTCAGGGGATCGCGGTCACGCCGCTTCAGATGGCGGCGGCCTTCGGCGCACTCGCCAACGGCGGCTGCCTGATGCGGCCGCACGTCGTGAGACGGATCATAGCCGCCGATGGTCACGTACTTTGGGAAGCCAAGCCGCAGAGTCTGGGTTGTCCCATCAGTGCGGGCACGGCCGGCAGGATCACCGAGATGCTAGAGGCAGTGGTCGAGCGGGGGGGCACTGCGGAGCGGGCCGCGGTTGACGGTATCAGGGTCGCCGGCAAGACGGGAACGGCTCAGAAGGTGGACTCGGCCACGGGGCGCTACTCCACCACCGCAGTCGTGGCATCCTTCGGCGGCTATCTGCCGTCGCGCAGCGCGCGCGTCGTGATCTTCGTCGTCATCGACGAGCCTTCACGCGGGCGGTTCGGGGGAGTTGTAGCGGCCCCGGTTTTTCGCCAGATTGCTCTGGAGGCGATGCGGCGACTGCAAGTGGCCCCGGCGACCCTCGGCGATCGAGACCCGCGCAGCGTACGCGCGTCGGATACGCCAGCAGAGCCGCGAATGGCGGTTGGAATGCCTTCGTTCATCGGAATGAGCTTGCGCCGCGCCCTGGTTTCGGCCGCAGAGGCAGGGTGGCAAGTAAAGGTGAAAGGACGCGGATACGTGAGGACTCAGGTGCCGAGCCCGGGGGCACCGGCTTCGCCAGGCAGAGTTCTGGTGCTTAGCCTTGCGCCGCCGGTTGACGTGCAGTGACGCTGGCGGAGCTTGTCAGGGGCAGGGGACAGATCGATGTGGAGGTGGTTGGCGATGACAGTGTGGCGGTCGGCGGCCTCGCCGTCGATTCACGGCGTGTCCGCCCCGGCGATCTGTTCTTTGCCCTACCGGGCACCAAGCTAAACGGCTGGGACTTCATACCCGAGGCGGCCAAGCGCGGGGCCGTAGCGGTCGTGACCCATCCCCACGGCCGCTGCGAGGCCCTTCGAGCCTCTCTTCCCACGGTCCTGTGCGAGGCGCCGGCGCGCCTGATGGCCCTGATCGCCTGCGCTTTCTTCGGTCATCCCTCCAAACGCATGACCCTGGTGGGAGTTACCGGCACGAACGGCAAGACTACCGTAACATTCCTGCTCGAAGCCATGTTGAAGCGGGCGGGAAAGGTCCCCGGGGTGATCGGAACGGTGAGCTACCGGATGCCCGGGAAGGAACTGCCGGCACCCCTCACCACGCCTGCCGCCCTCGACATTCAGGAACTCCTCGCCTCGATGCGCAGCGCAGGGGTGACGCACGTGGCTATGGAAGTGTCCTCGCACGCCCTGGCTTGCGATCGCGTCGTTGGATGCCATTGGGACGCGGCTGTCTTCACCAACTTGGGGCGGGACCACCTCGATTTCCACCGCGACTTGCAAGAATACTTCAGCGCCAAGTCCAAGCTCGTGACGGAGGGCCTGCCCGCAAGCCTGAAGCCGCGAAACTTCGCCGTCATCAATACCGACGACCCCTGGGGGAGACGGTTGTGTTCGATGTGGACCGGGCGGACAATCAGCTTCGGAATGAGCCATTGGCACGAGGGGGCGGCCCACGTTACCGTGCGGCGACTCAGAGCGGATCTGGGTGGAACGAGTGGAATCCTCATCCTCGGTAGCGAGGAGATGGAATTCAGGAGCGCCCTCGTTGGCACCGGCCACTTGGCCAATGTCATGGCTGCGGCGGCGGTGGGCTGGGAACTGGGCCTGGGCTTGGAGGCTATCGCCGGTGGGATAGCCGACGTGGAGCGAGTTCCGGGCAGATTGGAATCCCTCGACGAGGGGCAGCCATTCAAGGTTTTTGTCGATTACGCGCATACGCCCGACGCTTTGGCCAACGTGTTGGGTTTCCTCCGTGCCGAGGCCCGACGGCTGATCACCGTCTTCGGGTGCGGGGGAGATCGGGATCGGGGGAAACGACCGCTAATGGGAAAGGTAGCTGCAACCCACAGCGATTTTGTGTTTCTTACCAGCGACAATCCGCGAACCGAGGATCCGATGAGGATCATCGAGGAGATCGAAGCGGGGTTGATCGAAGGGGGCGCGGTCAAACAAGAGGGAAGCTTCGCACCCGGAGGGGTGGAAAGGGCGGGCGGAAAGGGTGCATCGTACCGCATCGTCCCGGAGCGGCGCCTCGCCATTGGGGCTGCCATCGCGCTAGCGCGATCCGGCGACGTGGTGCTCATCGCCGGCAAAGGACACGAAAACTACCAGATCGTCGGCTGGCGCAAATTGCCCTTCGACGACAGAGAAGTCGCGCGCGAGGCGCTGCGCATCACGGGCTATCGACGATGAGTCTCGGTGTCGAAGAGGTGGTCCGCGCCACGGGCGCGGAGCTGTTGAGATGCGGCCCTTCGGTCGAGATCCAATCGGTTTCGACCGATACGCGAAGCCTCCAACCGGGTGCGCTCTTCGTAGCTCTAAAGGGAGTGCGCTTCGACGGGCATCGGTTCCTTTCCGAAGCGGTCGAAAAAGGGGCTCGAGCACTCATGGTCGGCGACCGGAGTTGGGCCGAGAAAATCACACGGCCCGACATCGCCGTTTTTGCGGTGAGGGATCCGCTCAGGGCTCTCGGGGACCTAGCTCACCATCTGCGCGAGAGGAACCGACCCGTGGTCATCGCCATTACGGGGAGCAACGGCAAGACCACCACCAAGGAGATGACCTTCGAGATCCTCGCCGCCGAGTACGGGTCGGACAAAGTTCTCAAGAACGCGGGAAACGAGAACAATCTGATCGGAGTTCCGCTGACTCTCTTGCGCCTGGCGGAGGAGAAGGTTGCGGTGCTGGAGTTGGGCACGAGCGGGCCAGGGGAGATCGCCCGCTTGGCCGAGATAGGCGATCCCGACGTTGGCGTCATTACCAACGTCGGGCCGGCGCACCTGGAGGGGCTGGGCTCGATCGAGGGCGTGGCGCAGGCTAAGGGGGAGCTCTTGAGAGCCATGCGATCCGGGACGACGGCAATCCTCAATGCGGACGACGGTCGGGTAAGGGCGTTGGCCGAATCATTCCCCGGCAGGGTCGTGTTGTTCGGCGATGCCGGGGAAATTAGAGCGGAGGGAAGGGTGCGGGAGGTTGCTTCAGGCAGCGCCCTGGAGTTCGAGATCGCGGTGGGAGCACGAGGCGTGCCGGTCAGGATCAATTATCTCGGGCGCCACAACGTCTCCAACGCACTTGCCGCCGCCGCGGCCGCCCTGGCTGCCGGCGCGGGGCTCGAAGCGATCAGAATCGGTCTGGAGAAAGCCCGACCGGTGAGCATGAGGATGGAGCTCCTCCCTCTGCCGAGCGGGGCTCGGTTGATCAGCGATTGCTATAACGCCAATCCGGCTTCCGTGAAGGCCGCACTGGAGACTCTGCGCGACATCGAGGCTGCGAGGAGATGGGCGGTCTTAGGGGATATGTGCGAGCTCGGAGAGCGAAGCGGCGAGTTGCATCGCGAGGTCGGGCTGTTTGCCGCAGCAGTAGGGTTGTGGCGTTTGTACCTTATGGGGGACCACGCAGCCGACACCGCCGCAGGTGCTCGGTCGGGGGGGTTGGAGATGGGGCAGGTACGGGTCCTCGATACCCACGACCAGATCGCAGAGGAGCTCGCCACCGAGATCGGTCCGGGTGACTGTATCCTGGTAAAAGGATCCCGCCGGTTGCGGATGGAGACAGTGGTGGAGCGGTTGCTCCAGGGCCGAGGCTAGAGAGGCATGCTTTACCATCTCTTGTTTCCCTTGCACGTCACCCACTCCGGCTTCAATGTTTTTCGTTACATCACGTTTCGTGCCATGATCGCCGGCCTCATCGCCCTGGCGGTGTCTCTTCTGGCGGGCCCATGGGTGATTCGGCGCCTTCAGGCTGGTCGCGTCGGGGAACACATAAGGGACGACGGCCCCGCCCGGCATATGGCGAAGGCGGGAACACCGACCATGGGGGGCGTCCTCATACTGTTTTCCCTCACCCTCTCCACCCTCCTGGCTGCGGATCTCACCAACCCCTACGTCTGGATGGTCATGTTGGTCACAATCGGTTTCGGGCTGGTCGGATTCGCCGACGACTACAGGAAATTGAAAGGCGGGAGTCGAAACGCGTTAACGGTCAAGCAGAAGCTTGGAGCGCAAGCGGCTTTAGCTCTTGCGGCCGCTCTTTGCCTGTATAACTACGATGGGTTCGCACCCACGCTGGTAATGCCGTTTTTCAAGAACATGCGGCCCGACATCGGGCTTGGGTACGTGCCCTTCGCCGCGCTGGTCTTGATCGGCGCCTCGAACGCGGTGAACCTCACCGATGGCCTGGATGGCCTCGCCATAGGCCCGGTAATGATCGCAGCGGGCACGTACGCCATTTTTGCCTACGTTTCGGGTCACGTGAAAATCGCCGAGTATCTGCAAATTGCCTACGTACCGGGAGCCGGCGAGCTCGCCATCTTCTGCGCCGCGCTTGCGGCTTCGGCGCTCGGTTTTCTCTGGTATAACACGTATCCGGCACAGATGTTCATGGGCGATGTCGGCTCGCTGGCGCTCGGGGCGGCTATCGCTATGGTCGCGCTCGTGACCAAGCAGGAGATCGTCTTGCTGGTGGTGGGGGGCGTCTTTGTGGTCGAGGCGCTATCGGTAATCTTCCAGGTGGCTTCGTATAAGCTCAGGCGCCGGCGCATCTTCCTCATGGCGCCGATTCATCACCACTACGAGCTCAAGGGCTGGCCCGAGCCGCAGATCATAGTGCGCTTCTGGATCGTGTCGATCGTCTGCTCGCTGCTGGCGCTTACGACTTTGAAACTGCGATGAGGGGGGCAGGGGAAGGTAGCGTGAAGGAGGACGCTCGGCGGCGGCCGACCCTGGCCGCTAGCAGGGTGCTCGTGGTGGGCTTTGCTGTAACCGGTCAGGCTGCCGCAAAGTGGTTGGTCGAAAACGGAGCGGTGGTCAGGATTTTCGACTCGCGGCCGGCCGACGAGTTTGCCGGCCCGCTAAGCGCGCTGCCCCGCGCGGTCGGGGAATTCTTTCAGGCCGATCCCTCGGCCGCGCTGCGCGACGTTGATCTCGTTGTCACGAGCCCGGGGGTGCCGGCGGGCTCGGAGATCTTGCGCGAGGCGCGGCGCAGGCAGATCCCGGTCTGGAGTGAAATCGAGTTAGCCTATCGCGTGCTCGAGGCTCCCGTAGTTGCGGTCACGGGGACCAACGGAAAGAGCACGACAGTGTCGCTGATCGGCGAAATGGCTGAAAGGGGGGGCATCCGCACCTTCGTGGGGGGCAACCTTGGCCGCCCGTTGATCGAGGCGACGCAGGGATGCTTTGACGTCGCCGTGGCCGAGGTCTCGAGCTTTCAACTGGAATGGATCGAGAGCTTCAGGCCGCGCGTGAGCGTGCTCTTGAACGTAACGGCGGACCACCTCGATCGCCACGGCGACCTCGACTCTTACGGCCGGACCAAGCTCAGGATCATGGAGAACCAGCGAAACGGAGACGCGGCGTTTTACAATCGAGACGACGACTGGCTGCGTCGAAACGTAGTGGCGAGATTCGAGGGCGTGGCATCCTTCGGGTTCGCACGCGTCCCAGATGGTGCCTTCCTGCAAAGCAATACCATCGAGCTGGTTACGAGCGCCGGGGGGGAACGGTACTCGCTGGAGCGTTTGCGGTTGCCGGGAGCTCATAACCGAGCGAACGCGATGGCGGCTGTGCTAGCCGCACGCGCCGTGGGGGTGCCGGCCGGGGCGGTTCAGGCGGCGCTCGACTCGTTCACAGGGCTCGCGCACAGGCTCGAGTTCGTCCGGGAGCGTGCTGGTGTGAGTTACATCGACGACTCCAAGGCGACCAACGTCGACGCAGTCGTCCGGGCTCTGGCGAGCTGCCCGGGCCCGGTGATATTGCTTGCCGGGGGGCGGGCAAAAGGGGAGAATTTCGATCGACTGAAAGAGCCGGCGAGACGCCACGTCAAGTTCGCGTTTCTTTTCGGCGAATCCGCCGAGTCGATCGCGCGTACCATCGGGCCGGTCGTCCCGGTGAAGATGGTCGCCGACTTGCCCTCGGCTGTCGCCGAGGCGGCGCGCCTTGCCGTACGGGGTGATACCGTCTTGCTTTCACCCGCTTGCGCGAGCTTCGACCGATACCGCGACTACAAGGAGAGGGGCGAGGAGTTCAAGCGAGTGGTGGCACGACTGTGAAAGACGCGCCGGGCAGTGAGCATCGTGCGCTTTCCCCGCTCAAATTGGGGATCGGGCCCGCGCGCGACCACTGGGCCCGCAGCGGCTCCAACGTTCTCGCCGCCGGGGTTCGGGGCCCGGCCGACCCGTGGATCTGGTCCGCGGTCGGTGGACTCGTGGCGCTCAGTTTCCTCATGGTCCTGAATACTACTTACTTTCCCTCCGAGGCACGCTTCGGCGATCCCTTCAGGCTCTTCGGCAAACATCTTTTCGCTATTGCTCTGTCTCTGGCAGCCGCCTGGGTGGTGTCTCGGGCAGGGTCGGCGGGCTACGAAAGGTCAGCCTACGCTTTTCTCGCCGCGGTAACCCTTGGGCTCCTTCTCGTTCTCGTTCCGGGGGTGGGCCTTCTGCGTGGAGGGGCGCGGCGGTGGTTGGGCGTGGGACCCTTCAGTCTTCAACCCTCGGAGTTCGCGAAGCTCGCGCTCGTGCTCTACGCCGCTCGCTCCCTTGTGCGGAAAGGGACCAAGGTCACGACCTTCTCCTACGGTCTGCTCCCCCACGCGATCGTGGGCGGGGCGGTTGCGGGTTTGGTTGTGCTCCAACCCGATTTCGGGACGGCTCTTTTGCTCGTGGGGATCCTCGGCGCTCTGCTTTTCGCCGCGGGGGTTCGGCTTCGGCACCTTTCGGCGGCCGCCCTGGCCTTGGGTCCAGCCGCTGCCGCCTACGTCTGGTCCGCCCCCTACCGGGCTCGCAGGATTCGAGCTTTTTTGAACCCCTGGGCCGACGCTGATGGGAGCGCTTTCCAACTGATCCAATCCCTTCTTTCATTCGGCTTAGGTGGCATTTTCGGGGCCGGGTTGGGGGAGGGCAGGCAAAAGATGTGGTATCTCCCCGAGGCTCACACCGACTTTATCTTTGCCGTGATCGGCGAGGAGCTCGGTCTCATCGGCGCTCTCGCGGTAGTGGCCCTGTTCGGTATTCTCGCCTGGCGCGGCCTGCGGGTGGCGTGGCGCCATCCCAGCTCCTTTGGCCGGCTTTCGGCTCTGGGGCTCACCGTGAGCTTGGTAGGGCAAGCGCTCATAAACATGGGTGTGGCGTTGGGAATGCTGCCGCCCAAGGGGCTGGCGCTTCCCTTGGTTAGTTACGGGGGCTCGGCGATGCTGGCCTCCATGCTCAGTGTGGGGGTGCTAGCCGGACTCTCGCGGGAAAGCGGCTAGACTGTGCTGCGCTTGGTCATAGCGGGGGGTGGGACTGGCGGCCACGTATTTCCCGGGATAGCGTTGGCCGACGAGGTAAGGCGGCGTTTCGCCTCGGCGCGAGTCCTGTTTCTAGGCACCGACCGCGGGCTCGAGGCCAGAGTGGTCGAGAAGGCGGGCTACGAGCTCAAGACCGTAGCGGTGAGCGCGATTCGAGGGACCACGATGCCTGCGAGACTCGCCGCACTCGTCGCTCTTCCCGGGGCATTGCTTGCCGCTAGGTCGATTATTCGCGGCATCGAGCCCGAGCTCGTGGTCGGGGTCGGTGGATACGCCTCCGTTCCGGGTGCTCTGGCGGCTTATACCCTCAGGCTGCCGCTCGTCTTGCTCGAGCAGAATGCTCGCCCCGGTCTCGCCAATCGGCTGCTGGGTCGTCTGGCGGACAGAGTCTGCGTGAGCTTTCCGGAGACGGTGGCGGCATTTCCGGCTGGGGTGGCGGTGCACACAGGAAATCCGGTGCGTTTTCGCGCGCCTGTGCCGCGCGTGGCTGGCGAAGGCTTCGGCATCTTGGTATTCGGTGGAAGCGCGGGGGCGCGGCGGCTCAACTTGGAGTTTCCGGCTGCGATGGAGGTGCTGGGTGCCAAGGCAAAACGTTTTTCGATCCTTCATCAGACCGGCAGGCGAGACCGGGAGCAGGTCGAGGAAACCTACCGCCGCCTCGGCCTTGGCGCTCGGGTGGTTGACTTCATAGAAGACATGGCTTGCGCGTACGCCGGTGCCGATCTCGTGGTTTGCCGGGCAGGGGCCACGACCGTGGCCGAGCTAACCGCGATCGGCCGCCCAGCTCTGCTCGTACCGTATCCCTTCGCGGCGGATCGGCACCAGGAACACAACGCCCGAAGCCTGGTCCGGGCGGGGGCGGCGCGGATGCTGCTCGAGGAAGAGCTTACTGCGACGAGGCTCGCGCGCGAAATCGAGGAGCTTAGCCGTGACCGCGGCTTGTTGGCCAAGATGGCCGATTGCGCTCTTCGCGCGGGCACCCCGCATGCCGCCACGTGCGTTTTGGAGGAGTGCTTGCTCGTCGCCGACAGGCGGCGGCGCAGCAGGTGAGAGGGGAGGGTCGGATGGTGAGTCTTTTGGAGGGATGGAGCCTTTCCCGTCACAGTGGCACCGTCGGGCTAGGGGATGGGAAGAAGGGCAAGGAGAGCGAAGGGAGTCCCGAGGATTCGCCACGACCTGTCGCATCCGCTTGTCGGGTCCACTTTGTAGGAATAGGAGGAATCGGGATGAGCGGCATCGCCGAAGTGCTGCTCAATCTTGGCTACGCAGTGAGCGGTTCTGACCTGGCGCGCTCCGAGATCACCGAGCGGCTGGAGCGCCTGGGGGCGCGGGTGACTTACGGGCATAGCGCCGAGCGCGTTCAAGCGGAGGTAGATGTGGTGGTGGTCTCTTCTGCGGTCAGGTACTCCAACCCAGAGGTGGCCAAGGCTCGGGAGCTCGGCATACCGGTCATCGCCCGGGCGGAGATGCTGGCGGAACTCATGCGCATGAAATTTGGCTTGGCCGTCGCCGGCACGCACGGGAAGACTACGACGACTTCGATGCTAGGTAACGTTCTGGCCCAAGCTAAACTCGATCCCACCATAGTCGTCGGGGGCAAACTGCGTGCGCTCGGATCGAACGCCAGATTGGGACAGGGTCCCTTCCTGGTGGCCGAGGCAGACGAGAGCGATGGCAGTTTTCTCATGCTCAATCCAACCGTCGCGATCGTCACCAACATAGACCGGGAACATCTCGACCATTACGGAACCATCGCCAAGGCCGAGCAGGCCTATCTGGAGTTCGCCAACCGCGTCCCTTTCTACGGTCGCGCCGTGCTTTGCGTCGATCACCCGAGGGTGCGTGGGCTGATAGAAAAGATGCGCAAGCGGTACGTCACCTACGGTTTCTCTTCCGACGCTCAGGTGCGGGGAACCATCGAGCGAATCCACGCCGGCGGAACGTCTTTCGAGGTCGCGGTGGGGGAGCAGGTGCTAGGCGGCGTGGACATCAAGCTAGCGGGCCGCCACTACGCCCAGAACGCGCTCGCCGTGGTCGCGGCGGCGCTGGAGCTCGGGATACCGTTCGAAACCGTGGCCGCCGCCCTGCGAGAGTTCGAAGGGATTCACCGGCGCTTCGAGCTGAAAGGGGAAGCAGCGGAGGTAGCGGTGATCGACGATTACGCGCACCACCCCGAAGAGATCCGAGCGACTTTGCGAGCGGCGCGCGAGGCCTATGGCAGGAGAATCATCGCGGTCTTCCAGCCGCATCGCTTTACCCGCACCCGGGACCTTTTCGAGGAATTCCTGAGCGCCTTCGACGACGCCGATCTGGTGATAGGAACCGAGGTTTACCCGGCTGGGGAGGAACCGATCGAGGGGGTGAACGGCGAGCGCCTTTTTGGGGAGCTCAAGCGCGGTGGCCGCACCGATGTCGTTTTCCAACCGCAGAAGGAGGCGCTGGCGAGGACGGTCCTGTCGGTGGTGCGACCCGCAGACCTGGTGATCACGTTGGGAGCGGGGGACGTCTGGCGCGTGGGGGAAGAGATTTTGGCCCTTCTAGGGGGGCCCGTGGGAGCTAACGGGCGGGCATGAGTGGAGAAGGAGGCAAGAGCACGGTTTCGGCCAGAGCTGCCGAGTCGAGCGGGCATCTGTCTCGGCGGGATGTCCTCAGCGCCGAGCTAGGCTCTCGGATCCGGTTTGACGAGCCGCTACGCTTGCACACCTCCTTTCGCATAGGGGGTCCGGCGGACTTCTTCTTTGTGGCTTCGAACCGAGCCGATCTGGCGCAGGTGCTCAGACTCTTCTCCTCGATCGGGATCCCGGTTTTCATCCTGGGCGGCGGCACCAATGTGCTGGTAGCAGATGCGGGAGTGCGGGGAGCCGTAGTTACACTGGGAAGAGGTTTCGCGAAATGCGAGTGGGTCCCTCGCGGACGCGACGAGGTCGAGTTGCGAGCCGGTGCGGCGGTTCGGATATCACGAGTCGTAGCCGAGGCCGCGCGGCGCGGGCTAGGTGGTATCGAGTTCGCCGAGGGCATCCCCGGAACGGTAGGAGGCGCCATGGTAATGAATGCTGGTGCCTTCGGAGGAGAGATGAGCTCGGTCGTTCTGGCGATCGAGGGGATGGATTTCGCGGGCGAAGAGTTTTTCCTGGAGCGTGGGGAGTTGAGCTTCCGGTATCGCCGCCTCCTTCTGCCTCCTTGCTCGTTAATTACCGCCGCGCGCTTTCGCTTGAGGCGAGAAGAGCCGCTGGCGCTTCGCCGCAGGCTGGAAGAGATCCGCAGCCGCCGCCGCGCCGCCCAACCGCTTTGCCTTCCCAACGCTGGCTCGATCTTCAAGAACCCCCCGGGCCAGGTGGCGGGCAAATTGATCGAAGATGCAGGGCTCAAGGGCTTGAGGGTGGGTGCTGCCGAGATATCTCGGCAGCACGGCAATTTCATCGTCAACCTAGGGGGGGCGCGAGCGGCCGACGTAGCGACACTGATAGAGAGAGCGCGCGCGCGGGTGAGGGAGCGCTTCGGGGTGGAACTCGAGCTCGAGGTAAAGTTGGTGGGGGAGTGGTGAAAGAGCCGAAGAGGGTTGCGGTATTGATGGGGGGTCTTTCAGCCGAGCGAGAGATATCGTTTCGCTCCGGCCGCGCGGTGGCTCGGGCGCTGCGCCGGCTGGGTTACGAGGTCGTCGCCGTTAACGCCGACCGCCGGCTTGCGGAGAAGCTCAGGCGCCTCAAACCCGATGCGGTGTTCAACGTGCTCCACGGAACTTACGGAGAAGATGGTTGCGTGCAGGGTTTGCTGGAAGTGGTCGGCGTTCCTTACACGGGATCCGGACACGTGGCGAGCGCCATCGGGATGGATAAGGATCTGAGCAAAAGAATATGGCGGGCACGCGGGCTGCCCACGCCGCCGTGGACGGTGGTCGAGAAGAGCCACGGGGCGGGCGGAGTGAGGCTCCCTTGCGAGCTGCCGGTGGTCGTCAAGCCCAATGGCGGGGGCTCGAGCATCGGTGTGAGCATCGTACGCCGGCGCCAGGAGTTGGAAGAGGCCCTTGCGACCGCGAGGCGGTACGACGACCGGGTCATTCTCGAGAAGTACGTCCCGGGGCGCGAAGTCACCGTGGGAATCCTCGGCGCCAAGCCCCTGGGGGCGATGCAGGTGATACCGAAAGGGGAATTTCACACTTACGAGGTCAAGTACACGAAGGGGATGGAGGAGTTCATTTTGCCGGCACCTCTTCCGGCCGCAGTCTACCAAGGGGTGATGCGGCTGGCGCTGGCTGCCCATGCGAGCATCGGGTGCGAGGGGGTGAGCCGAGTGGACCTGCGGGTAACCGAAAGGGGGAGGGCTTTCTTGATCGAGGTCAACACCTCTCCGGGCATGACCGAGTTGAGCTGGCTACCCAAGATCGCCGAGCACGCGGGCATAGGCTACGACGAGTTGTGCGAGCGAATCCTCAAATTGGCGCGGCTCAAGGTGCGGGAGACCACGCTATGATACGAAGCCTCGGCCGTTTTCGGGAACGCGCGGCCTTTTTTGCGAGGATCGGTCGCGGAGCTCTGCCTGGGGCCGGCTGGAAGCGGCTTAAAGGGTTGCGGCAGGCCGCTAGCGACAGGGCGGGAAGCTTCCTTCGGCGTGGCTCTTCCGGTGGCAGAGCGTCCGGCCTGCGGCTTGCTGCCAAATCTCTTTCGGGCCGACCATGGCGCCTTCTGGTTTTCCTGGCGTTCCTTCCCGCCGCGGCATGGCTTTCTCGACTCGCCGCCGCCCATCCTTACTTTGCCATTGGCGAGATCACCGTAAGCGGCGTCGAGCGCCTGGATCCGGCAACTGTCGTCGCTCTTAGTGGAGTCAGGGAAGGGCAGAGCATCTGGAGCGTCTCCCTTGGGGAAGTTGAACGCAAGCTGGAGACCCATCCCTGGATCAGGCGTGCCCGGGTCGCCAGGCGCTTGCCTCGAGCACTGCGCATTGTCGTGACGGAATGGAAGCCCCGGGCCCTAGTCGCGCTCGACGACCTCTATTATGTGGACCCGAGTGGGCGTGTCTTTTCCAGGGCGGAGGCCGGAACGGAGCGCGACCTCCCCTTTATCACGGGGCTTTCGCGGGTCGTCAGGCGAGGCCACTCCGGTTTCGCGGCCTCGGCGCTGCGCGAGGCGATCGAGTTGCTCGATGCCCTCGAGAAAGCCAGCCTCGATCTTAGGGTATCGGAGTTGCACATCGACCGACAAGCTGGTATTGAGGTGTTCCTCGACGAACCCGCTTTGGCGGTGGAATTCGGGTGGGGGGGATGGGCAACCAAAGTCGGTCATCTGGGGGCCGTCTTGGCCCGGTGGCAAGGAGAGCGGGGTCGACTCGCGCGCATAGATCTCACCTACAGGGACCAGGCAGTGGTGAGGATGCGGGGAGGGCGGGGATAGGGCCGGTTCCATCTTCGCTGCGGTAAGGCTCGATTGCAGGGTACCTGGGTCGAGGGCCGTTGGGCCCCGAAGCCGGGTACGATGGTATGGGTGGCATGCGGAAGAGGGGAGGATTGTTAGCCGGGCTCGACGTCGGCTCCCACAAGAGCTGTGTCATCGTCGGCGAGCTTGCCGGCCCGAGCCTCGACGTCGTCGGTGTTGGCACCGCTTCGTGCAGCGGGCTTCGCAGGGGGACCGTAATCAATGTCGAGAGTACCGTCGAGTCCATTCGCAAAGCGGTAGCGGAAGCGCAGTCCACTGCCGGGTGCGAAATCAGAAAAGTCGTCGCCAGCCTGAGCGGCAAGGAAATCGCCGGAGTCACGAGTCACGGGGTGGTTCCAGTCCGAGGGGAGGAAGTATGTCGCAGCGACGTGGCGCGGGTGCTGGATGCCGCCCGTGCGATCGCGCTGCCGGCCGACCGCACCGTCCTCCACGTGTTGCCGCAGGAGTTCGCCGTTGACGGCCAAGATGGCATCAAAGAGCCGGTCGGGATGGCCGGCGTCAGGCTGGAAGCTCGCGTCCACATCGTAACCTCTCCGCTCACGCCGGTGCAAAACCTCGTTCGTTGCTGCAACCGCGCCGGTCTCTCGGTGGCAGAAATAATCTTCAGTCCTCTCGCGGCGGCCAGCGCGGTGCTCACCGAGGAGGAGAGGGAGCTAGGTGTTGCGCTCGTGGATATCGGGGGGGGCACTACAGATATCCTGGTATTCCACGGGGGCGCGGTAAGACATAGCTGCGTCTTGGGGCTAGGAGGGGGTCACATAACGAATGACATCGCCGCCGGTCTGCGCGCCCCGTTCGCCGAAGCCGAGCGCATCAAGCACCGCTATGGCGCTGCCATCGCAGCTCAAATCAGTCGTGATGCCCAGATCGAGGTGCCGAGCGTCGGAAAAGACGACGCGAGGATCCTCTCCCGACACATCCTCTGCGAGATCATCGAGCCCCGGGTGGAGGAGATCTTCACCATGGTAAGCCGAGAGATCATTCGCTCCGGATACGAGGATTCGCTCGCTTCGGGCGTGGTTTTGACGGGGGGCAGCGCCCTATTGGAAGGTATCGTGGACCTGGCGGAGCAGGTGTTGCGCATGCCTGTGCGCGTGGGCGGGCCGGTTGCGGTAACCGGACTGAGCGACATCGTTTCCTCCCCTGTTTATGCTACGGCTCTCGGCCTGGTGGCGGCCGGGTCCGATTCCAGGCGTAGCGGTTCGGTAAGCATTACCGACGGCAGAATGGTGGGGCGCATCAGGTCTAGAGTTACGGCATGGATAAGGGAGTTTTTCTAGAAGGTGCCGAGGGTGTTCGTTGGCGGAGGTAAAGCGAAGCGGCGGGGTTGGCTGGAGCGGGAGCCTGCCGGCTGACGTGGGCAAGGAAGTCAATTGGGAGGAGGGATACCGATGATCGAGTTGGCGGAGGGCGGTCAGCAGGGAGCGAAGATCAAAGTGATCGGCGTGGGAGGCGCCGGGGGCAATGCCGTCAACACTATGATTGCCGCAGCGCTTGGCGGGGTCGACTTCATTGTGGCCAACACCGATGCTCAGGCGCTGGCGGCTAGCAAGGCGCCGGTCAAGCTGCAGCTTGGGGAGCAGCTCACCAAGGGGCTCGGTGCCGGTGGGATCCCGGAGATCGGGCGCAAGGCCGCGATGGAGGACTGCGACAAGATCCGCGAGCTCGTGGAGGGAGCGGACATGACGTTCGTGACCGCTGGCATGGGCGGTGGGACCGGAACCGGCGCGGCGCCGGTGGTCGCGAAGATAGCCAAGGAGACGGGCTCCCTCACTGTGGCGGTAGTTACCAAGCCATTCATCTTCGAGGGAAAGCCCAGAATGAGGCAAGCCGAAGAGGGCATCCGAGAGCTCAAGACGAGCGTGGACACACTGATAACGATTCCCAATCAGCGCCTTCTCGCTATTTCCAGCCGGACAACGTCGATCCTCGAGACCTTCAAGAAGGCGGACGACGTTTTGCTGCAGGCCGTAAGGGGCATCTCCGACCTCATTACCACCCCCGGTCTCATCAATCTCGACTTCATGGACGTGAAGACGATCATGTCGGAGATGGGGATGGCGCTCATGGGAGCCGCGACCGCCCGAGGGGAGAACAAAGCGGTCGAAGCCGCGAAGCAGGCGATTTCCAGCCCTCTGCTCGAAGATCTGTCGATTCAGGGTGCCCGCGGCATTCTGATAAATATTACCGGTGGGCCCTCGATGAGCTTGCACGAGGTGAGCGAGGCGGCATCGCTCATCCAGGAGGAAGCGGACGAAGAAGCCAACATCATTTTCGGCGCCGTGGTGGACGAGAGCTTGGAGGACGAGATCCGCATAACCGTGATAGCCACTGGATTCGCCGAGCGGGGGGAAGCGGCAGGAACCTACCGGCCGCCGGTAAGGGCCTTCAAGACGGGGGCACGCGAGGCCGAGGATGGCCGGGCCCAGAGGCAGTCACAAGTGCAGCGGCGGGTGGTGCGGATGGGATCGATCGACGACATAAATGGCGTGATGACGCGTCCAGGGCAGGGTCAGGAAAGGGCTGGCGGAGGCGAAAAGCGCCAGGAGCCCTGTGCGCTTACCATCAGCGACGAAATCGCCGAGGACGCGTTCGATATACCGACCTTTTTGAGGCGGCAGGCCGACTGAGGGATCGGCGGGAGTCTTGCATCCGAGAAGGCGGGCGCGTTAGCATCGGATGGTCGGCCTTGACGGCCGACGGGATGGCGAAGCCCGCGAAGAGCACGGAAAACTGGATCGCCCGCGAGCGGGTGGTGGTGCCGTTTGGCGCCGGGGGCTCGGTCCACGTGTGTCTGGTTTACCCCAACACCTACGCCCTCGGGATGTCGAATCTCGGCTTTCAGGCCGTCCTCGGCATCTTCCGGGATTTTCCCGGGGTAAGCTGCGAACGAGCGTTTCTGCCCGCGGCCCGCTCTGGGTCGCGCTTTGCGATGCGATCCCTGGAATCGGGACGGGCGCTCGCCGACTTCGATCTATTGGCTTTCTCCCTTTCCTTCGAGGCGGACTACTTGAATCTCTTGAGGATTTTCGAGGGGGCGGGGATCGAGCCCCTCTCGCGCCAGCGCCAGGATGGGGGGCCACTCGTGATTGCCGGGGGGCCAGCCACTTTCATAAACCCCGAGCCGATCGCGGAGTTTTTCGACCTTCTTCTCCTCGGCGAGGCCGAGGAGATGCTCCCGGAGTTTCTCGCAGCTTTTGCCAGGCTTCGCCTGGAGGGAGCCGGGCGCTTTCGACTCCTCGAGGCGCTCTCGGAAGTTCCTGGGGTGTATTGTCCGCAGAGTTACGAAATCAGCGGTGGGCGCCCAAAGAGTCTTGCCGTGGCGAAGCCCCTTTCGGGCGCCCCCTGTCGGATAAGACGGCGTTACGTCAAGGATCTCACCCGCTACCCCACCTTCTCGCGCATCCTGCCAGCCGAGTCCCCCTTCGGCGACATGTTCCTGGTCGAGGCGAGTCGGGGCTGCAAGTGGGGCTGTCGGTTTTGCGCTGCTGGTTTTGTGTACCGTCCCACGCGGTATGTCGGCACACCCGAGCTCGAGGAGTTGGTGGACAGAGGTCTCGAGCATTGTCCGACCGTCGGCCTCGTCGGCGCGGAGCTCGGCAGCTTGCCTGCGCTGGCCGCACTGGTAGAGCGGGCGGCGCGGCGGGGCGGCAGGGTCTCCCCCTCTTCGCTCAGGGCCGACACCGTGTCCGAGGCGCTGGCTCGCGGGTTGAAACGCACGCTGACCCGGACGGTTACCGTGGCTCCGGAGGCTGGCTCGGAAAGGCTTAGGCGCGTGATAAACAAGAATCTTTCCGAGGGGGAAATTCTAGAAGCGGCAAGCCGCCTGGCTCACGGCGGGGTCAAGACCTTGCGCCTGTATTTCATGATCGGCCTCCCCACGGAGACCGACACGGATATCGAGGAGATACTGGCGCTCACGAGAAAGGTTGCCAGGCATTTCCTGCCGCTCGCTCCCGGCTCGAGAATCCGCCTCTCCATAAGCACCTTCGTGCCCAAACCCTGGACTCCATTTCAGTGGGAGGGACTCGAGGACGTACGTTCTCTCAAGCGCAAGCTCGCTCTGTTGCGGCGCGAGGCTGCCAGGATGACGGGCGTGGACCTGGAAGCCTTTTCGCCGCGCGAGGGTTATTGGCACGCGCTGCTTTCGCGCGGCGATCGTAGAATCGCCTCGCTCCTTCTCGCCGTCCACCGCGCGGGCGGGGGCTGGTGGCCTCTCGTTCAGGCGATTCGCAAGCGTAAGCGGCTGCACGAAGATTTGGACCTCGACTGGGTGGCTCACGGTACCTTGTCGTTTACCGATCCGCTACCGTGGGAGATCGTGGATCACGGGATAAGCCGCGCGTTTCTCTGGCGAGAGCGGCTCAAAGCGCGAGAAGAGGCTCGTGAAAGCGGTCCGCAGCCGCGTCATCTGTCGACCGGCAGCGGCTAGGCTGCGGGCCGCGGCGTGAGCGGCTTGCCGTATCGGTGGACTTTTCCCGCGCCCGCCCGTATTCTCCCCCCGCATGATCCTCGGCACGGGCGTGGACATAACCGAGGTCGAGCGGATTAGGCGGGCCTTGGAGAATCCGCGAAGCGGAGAGCGTTTTCGCAGTCGCGTCTTTACCGACGCGGAGCGAGCGTACTGCGAGGGGCGTCGTCGTCGTTACGAGAGCTACGCTGCCCGCTTCGCCGCCAAGGAGGCGGTGTTGAAGGCGTTGGGCACCGGTTGGAGTGGGTCGGTCGGCTGGCGCGAGATCGAGGTTGCCACCGGTCCCGAGGGCCGCCCCCGGATCGTGTTGCACGGCAACGCGCGCGCGGTGGCCGATCGGCTGGGGATCTCTTCGCTACACCTCTCGCTTTCGCACACCAGCCAGTGCGCTGTCGCCCAGGTCATCGCCGAAGGCGAGGGGCGGGGCAAGCGCCCCTAGACCTCGGTGCGGCGTCTGGGAAGGATGATCAGGACGGCTACCGCCCAGATGCCGAAAAGCAAACCGAGCAGGGTCCAAGTGTTTCGTGGATAGCCGTTGTTGTAAGCGAAAAGACGGCACATTACGGCATTGCATATATTCACTACCAGGGCAGTGGCCAGCAGGTCAGCCATGGGCATATCGCCTGCCACCAGTCTAAGGCCCGTTCCGTACCCGATAAGAGCTTCTAGCATCGATAGTGGGCGCCGCCGCCATGTGCGAAGGCGGCGCCGGTACGCCGGCCGAGGCGGCGTGGGGCCTCATCTCTAACCGTCAAGATCATCGCTCAAGAGAAAAAAATACCAGGGATTCGGGGTCCTGGCGAGGCCATGCCTTTGCCCACCCCGGCCGCAAGGCCCAAGATCGCGCATCGAGGGCGCCGGGATTGGCAGGGGAAGGGGCCGGCGGCGCAAGTGGTGCGAAGATCTCCTTGACCCCTGGGGGTGCTGAATCTATACTCGGCCGGCATTGGCCAAACGCGCGGATACGAAAGGGGGCGGGAGCAGGCGGGCGGGGGGTGCCTCCGAACCAACCTTTCTCTCGTGGCTGCTCGAGCTCGGGGAGCAGAAGCTCGGACAAGTCGCCGAGGAATTGGTGGCGAATCCAAGGATCATGGATGCCCTGGGGAACGCCTTCCGCAAGGCCGCGAAGACGAAGGGGCAGATGGACCGAAACATGCAGATGCTCCTGAATCTCTTGAACCTTCCTTCTAAAGCCGACTACGAGGTGTTGCTCGGCAAGCTCGACACGCTACAGGGTAGCCTCACCAATCTCAACATAAAGGTCGATCGTATCCTAGCCCAAACCGGCCGCGACAGAGCGCCGACCGGGCAAGGTGGGGCGAAGGCGCCGGGCGGCGAAGTCGATCTCTAAGCGCGGGTTGCCGGGCCTTCGAATCAGCGGCACAAAAACTTGCCGAGTAGCTCCAGACTGGCGATGGAGTTGGGGGGGCAAGTCAGAGCGGGCGCTTGTGCCAGCAAGCAGCCTCGGGGCAGCGAGCGGCCAAGCCGTTCGAGCGCCTCTTGCTCGCGTGCCACCGCTTCGCGCAGCCGCCCGTAAATGGAATTCAGTTTAGCGAGGAAGCGGTCGGATCCGGGATCGGCCGAAAACTCGGTCGGCACGAGCGCCGCGGGGAGCATGCGGTTTACCACGAAACCCGCAACGGGTAGATTCGCTCGCCCTAGCTCCTCTGCGAAGGAGAGTGCTTCCTCGATTTTGCTTCGCTCCGCAGTGGTGACCAGCAGGAAAGCGCAGTCTGTGCTTCGCAGCATCTCGGCCACCGCCCGTGCCCGTTCGGAGAAGCCGCCTATCATTTCCTCGAACCCTGCCACGAACTCGCTGAGCTCATGCAATACCTCGAGGCCGGTAAAACGCTCCAGGCCCCTGAGGATTCCCGCGATCAAACTGTTCGCAACCCTCGAACCCGTCGCGGAAAGCGCGGCTTGGGGATTGCGAAGGATGCTCGCCGCCCGCGAGTTGAGCAAATCGAGCATGCGCTCGGGCGCTTTGAGAAAGTCGAGAGCGTGTCTAGTAGGCGGCGTGTCGAGAACCACGAGCTCGTAGCGCGACCCGCTCGCTATCTCGTAAAGCTTCTCCATCGCCATGTACTCGAGCGAGCCCGCCAGGCCGTTCGAAATCGTGTGGTAGAGCCGATTGGACAATATTCGCTCGGCCGTGGCGGGGCTGGGTGCGAACCGCCTGACGAGCCCGTCGAAGGTTTGCTTGACGTCGAGTCGCATGGCGTCGAGGCGGCCTTGCCCCCCCGAGCCGAGCGGCACCGCCACCGGCTCGGCCGATAGGCCGTCAAGTCCTAGATTGTCCTGAAGTCGTCGGGCCGGATCGATGGTAAGCACTGCCGTCTCCCGTCCACTGCGGGCGGCAAAAACGGCGAGCGCGGCAGCGGTGGTCGTCTTCCCCACGCCCCCGCTGCCTACGCAGGTGACTATCTTCTTCGCTAACAGGAACTCTCGAAGGCTACTTTCGCTCACCTTCCCCCGCCATTCGTTCCGAGCAGCGACTCGGCCAGTCGCTCGACCGCGAGTCGCTGGGGCAGCCCGCTCGCGAGAGTGGGTAGCAACACGGGCTTGAGGGGGAGGCTTCGGCGCAGCCGCCTGATTTGCTGCTCCGCTCTTCGCTGTTCGCTCAGGTGGAAGCGGGCCGCTGGTACAGTGGGCAAGAACGCCGCCGGCACGCCTGGGGGAGAAAGGCTCAGTCGCGAGGCTTCCCTGGGGGAGAACCTCAGGCTGAGCGACGCATTCACCACGGGCGGCAACACAGCCATGCCGAGGTGCGAGATGGCTTCGAGAAGCTCGGTCGTCTCGTTGATCACCGCCTCCTCGGCCAAAGTCACGATCAGGACCGCCGTTTTTCTCTGGTCGGTCAGGTTGAGCGCCAACTGGCGCGCCCCACGTGCCAGAGGGCCGAACGGCACCATCTTGAGAATGGCAGAGGGTGTGGAAAGAAGGGGGATCGAATGGCCGGTCGACGGAGCGTCCACGATCACGAGGTCGAAGCGGTCACCCTTACTGCCGCGGGGCCGGCCGGTTGGTTGCCACTCCATGATCTTTCGCAGCGTGAGAAAGCTATCCAAGCCCGGGGCGGCGGCCGCGACCACGCGGAAGGTGTGACTGGCCAAGAGTCGCCGAGCAAGGGGCCGGAACTTGAGGAGGCTTACGAGGAACTCCTCGAGCGCCTTGGCTGGATCGATCCGCACGGCGGCGAGCCTGGGCCCAAGGCGCGTTAGCTCGCCCCGCAACCCGTTATCGAGCCCGAGGCAAGCCGCCATGCGCCCGTAGGGGTCGATCTCGACCAGTAACACGCTGGTGCCGGTTCGGCTCGCAGCCAGCCCTAAAGCCGCGCAAACCGAAGTCTTTCCCACTCCCCCCTTTCCGCTCACTATGACGAGCTGGCGCCGTTTGGCTTCGTGCAGCAAGGTACCGCGAGACATTTCGACCGTAACATAGCATCCCCGGGTCGAGGGGCAAGCTTGGGCTTGTCAATCGGGCCCTTCAGCCGTGCCGCAAGGCTCGGTTGACAGCAAGGGATCGCATTGCCTAGCTTAGAGTCCTCGGTTGCGGGGGCAGCGAGGAGGGGGATAACGGGTGCGCGAAACTCGTGATGCCGGCTTTCTCGGCGCGTTCGAGGAGCGCCTGCGGCGCTTGCAGGAGGAGATCGAGGAGCAATTCGGTCCCGACGCGGACGGGGACGCCAAGATGCTTGTGCGCCTGGCGGCGATGGGCGATACGGCCATGGGGCTGCTCGCTTCGGTGGGGCGTCGGGTCGAGCGCGGCAGAGAAGTCTTCTCGCGCAGGCTCCTTGTGGCGCGCCGTGACGAATTCGGCTTCGATCCCTTCTTTCAGGATCTATTGCTCGCCACCTTCAGGCTACTTTATCATTTCTGGTGGCGCGTCGAGGCGCGGGGAATCGAGAACGTGCCTGCGCGGGGCCCGGCCATTTTGATTAGCAATCACTCCGGGGCTGTGCTGCCTTGCGACGCCGGTATGGTATTGGTTTCTTTGCTCGACCGCCATCCGCAGCGGCGCCGTTGCCGAGCCCTGCTCGACGGGGATGCCCCGTACCTTCCGGGCGCCGACCTCGTGGCTCGTCGCTCCGGTCTTTTTTGCTATTCCCTCGGAGGAGCGCGGAAGGCTCTGGACAAGGGACAGTGCGTGGTGGTTTTCCCCGAGGGCGGCAGGGGCGTCGGCAAGTACCCGGCCCAGCGGCGAGAGGTTTTCCACTTCCGCCATTACGGTATCTTCAACCTGGCATTGAAAACTGGCATCCCTCTCGTGCCGGTCGCCGTCGGGGGTGGAGAAGCCGCCTATCCGCTCCTGGCCAAAGTGCCGATCCGGGCGAAGAGGCTTGCGTACCTGCCGGTCACGCCGATATTTCCCTGGCTGGGTTTGGCGGGGCTTTTGCCCTTTCCGAGCAAGTGGACGATCGCCTTCGGCAAGCCGCTCGCAGGGGGACGCCCGTGGGAGAGAGGCGATCCGGCTGCGGGACGGCGATTGGGCGCTCGGGTGCGCACGCAGCTTAAAGACATGCTGTCGCAGCTTTAGGAAGACGGCGCCAGCATGGTTGCAGCCGGCGGGGTTGGGTGGTAAAGGGCCGAGGAAGCGCGAGATTTCTTGCCGGGCCAACGAGGATTGCGGCAGCGGCGAGGTGGCCCTTCGGCCCGATCGAGGGAAGAGAGCAGAGGTACTGTTGCTGCGACGGCTGTACGACTGGGTCCTGAGCTGGGCGGATAGCCCATTCGGCACTTGGGCGCTCTTTGCTCTCGCCGTCGCCGAGGCTTCCTTCTTTCCCGTTCCGCCGGACGTTTTGCTGATCGCCTTGGCGCTCGGGGCACCTCGCCTTTCGCTTTTCTTCGCGTTCGTTTGCTCGGTAGGATCGGTGGTCGGAGGGGTGGCCGGATACGGCATCGGCGCGTTCGTCTGGTCTCAGGTGAGCGACTTCTTCTTTCGCTTCGTCTTCACCCAGCAGCAGTTCGATTACGTCGCCGAGCTTTACCGCAGCAACGCCTTCCTGGCGGTGTTCGCGGCGGGTTTCACGCCCATACCCTACAAGGTGTTTACCCTGGCGGCTGGCGTCTGCGAGGTGAATTTCCCGGTTTTCTTGGTTGCTTCGGTGGTGAGCCGCTCGGCTAGGTTTTTCATCGTCGGCGGGCTGATCGCCGTCTTCGGCGCTCCGATCAAGGCGTTCATAGACCGTTACTTCAATGCTCTGGCGATCCTTTTCTTCCTCTTGCTGGCGGGGGGATTTGTGGTGATCAGAGCATGGACCTCCCGGTGAGCCCCACGCCCTTGGTCGTGGCAGCGTTGATCCTCGGTGTGCTGGAAGGGCTCACCGAGTTCGTCCCCGTCTCCTCCACCGGCCACCTGATCGTGGCCGGAAAGCTTCTGGGAATGGACGGGGAATTGGGGCCGGCGTTCGAGATCTTCATTCAGCTCGGAGCCATAGCTGCTGTCATCTGGTACTATCGGAGCCCGTTGACCGATCTCGGCCGAGGGCTAGCCGCTGAGGCGAAAGCGCGTAGCCTCGTCGGAAAGCTCCTCCTGGCCTTTTGCCCGGCGGCGGTCGCGGGCTTGGCGCTAAACTCCCTTATCGTGAGCTACCTCTTTTCGCCCATGCCGGTGGCGTTGGCGCTCATCTTCGGCGGGCTCGTTTTGATTGGCGCCGACGGGCCTACCCGGGGGCATGGCACCGCGGAGCTTAGCGCCGTCACGTGGCGGCAGGCACTGGCGGTCGGTCTCGCTCAAGTGGCCTCGCTCTGGCCTGGCGTGTCGCGCTCCGGGGCTACCATAGTCGGGGGACTCTTGGCTGGCATGAGCCGCCCTGTGGCCCTGGAGTTTTCCTTCTACCTTGCGATTCCCACGATGGTCGCGGCCTGTCTCTACTCGCTTTTTCGGGCTCGCGCCCTGCTCGACGCCGCAACCGGCATCATTTTCGCCGTCGGGTTTTTCGCCGCTTTTCTCTCCGCGCTTCTCGTCGTCCATGGCTTGATCGCGTTGGTCAGGCGCAGGGATTTACGTCCGTTCGGCTGGTATCGAATAGTGGCTGGCTTGCTCTTGATCGCGTGGGAGAAGTCGGTCTAGCCGCCGGGTGATATGCCGAGAGTCGCCGCACCGAGGGACCGATGGGCCACCAAGATCGGGCTCGTGTTCGCGCTGGCGGGAAACGCCATCGGGCTCGGCAATTTTCTTCGCTTTCCGGTCCAGGCGGTAAGAAACGGGGGCGGCGCCTTCATGATCCCCTACCTGCTCGCTCTAGTCCTCATCGGGATTCCCCTCATGTGGGTAGAATGTGCCATAGGAAGAAAGGGGGGGGCGCAGGGTCACGGGCACACGGCCGGGATGCTGACGACTCTCTGGCACCATCCCCTCGCCCGTGCGATCGGCGTCTTCGGGATCTTCATCCCCTTCTGCGTGAGTCTCTATTACATCTACATAACGTCATGGACTCTGGCGTTTGCCTTCTTTTCGCTGACCGGACGCTATTTCGGGCTCGCCAGTAGGGCGGAGATGGGCGATTTCGTCAAAGGGTTTCAAGGGGTGGTGACGACCGATTATTTCAGCGGCATCGGCACCGCTTACTTTTTTAACTGCGTCACGCTCCTCTTCACCCTTTTTATCTTGGCAGGCGGGATCGCCAAAGGGATAGAGCGCCTGGCCAAGGTTGCCATCCCGCTCTTGTTCGTTCTGGGAATCGGGCTTGCCGTGCGCGTGCTGACTTTCGGGACGCCGGATCCCGGCCGGCCCGATTGGAACGTCGCGGCGGGCCTAGGTTATGTTTGGAATCCCCGCTTCGATCGGCTATCGGATGCCTCGATCTGGCTGGCGGCCGCCGGTCAGATATTCTTTACCTTGAGCGTCGGCTGGGGCATAATCCATACTTATACTAGTTACCTGTGCCAGGACGATGACGTGGCGCTCACGGGTCTTGCCACGGCATCCCTCAACGAGTTCGCCGAGGTCGTGTTGGGGGGCACGATCGCCATTCCCGCCGCGGTGGCTTTTTTCGGATTGGCGGGCACGCAAGAGATCGCAAACGGAGGGGCCTTCGACCTGGGCTTTCAATCTCTGCCGCTCGTCTTCCAACGCATCCCTCTGGGCCATATCGTCGGGGCCGCGTGGTTCTTGCTGCTTTTTCTGGCCGGGATTACCTCGGCGGTCGCGATCGTGCAGCCCGCGGTGGCGCTCTTGCAGGAAGGGTGGGGGATCCCGCGCGGGCGCGCCGTCTCGCTCGTTGGGATCGCGGTCTTTTTGCTCGGCCAGCCGGTGATCTTTTTCAACGGGCACGGGTTTCTCGACGAGCTCGATTTTTGGGTCGGCGCCTTCGCGCTGGTACTGTTCGGTTTTTTGGAAGTCATGATTTTCTCCTGGGTGTACGGCGCGGAGAAAGGGTGGGCCGACATCGTCCGGGGCGCGGCCATCACGCCGCCCAGGATCTTCGTTACGGTGGTAAAGTACCTCACACCCACCTTTCTCGGGGTGGTACTTTTCGCCTGGGCATACCAAGAAGTCCCGGCCAAGCTTCGCATGGAGGGAGTGGCGCCAGCCGACATGCCCTATGTGATCGCCGCTCGCCTGATGCTGGTCGCGCTGTTTTTGGGGATGACCTGGCTTGCCTTTCGCGCGGCGCGAGCGCAGGGGAGGTGAGCCGGCAAAACCGGCGCGCTCAGGCAAAACGCCCGATTCTACCCCGCCTCTTCTGGTTTTCGGCGGGGCATCAGAACCTTTCGGCGAAGCCGCAGCACGGGCTCGCGTTTCTGATTCCAGGCCCTGGTCTCCAGATAAACGATGCCGCGATCGGGTTTCGAGCGAGAGGGGATGACTTCGAGTATCTCGCTTTCGGCGTAGATCGTGTCCCCGTGAAAGGTTGGCCCCAAGTGTTTTACCGACTCGTACTCGAGGTTCGCAATGCAGTTCTCGCTCACGTCTTTTACGCTCATCCCGACCACGACCGCGAAAACGAGGACTCCGTTGACCAGACAGCGCCCATGTTGGGTCTGGCTTGCGTAGTGCTCGTCGAAATGTAGCGGATTCGAGTTCATGGTTAGTAGGGTAAACCATGTGTTGTCGAAGTCGCGGATGGTGCGACCAGGCCAGTGTTTGATGACCTCTCCAATGGTAAAGTCTTCCAGATACTTGCTCGGCATCGGGTTTTATCCTGAGCGCGTCACAAGCCGCAGCCCGCCCCTGCGCTCGTAAAAAGCTTATACCAATTCGGTCTATTCAGTCACTATCTGCCAGGGCCGGTTCGAGTCGGATTGACAAGGGAGCCACATTGCGTTAGTGGGACGGCAAAAGTTCGAGAGTTCCGCCGGAGGACGGGAAGCCGGTGAAAGGCCGGCGCTGCCCCGCAACTGTATGGGGGGACGGTTTCCGCAAGCGGACACCACTGGGCGCCGAAAGGTGCCTGGGAAGGTAGCGGAAGCTGGATGATCCCCGAGCCAGGAAACCGGCTCCGGTGGCGAAGCCGAAAAGGCCTTCCGCGGGGAGGGTGGCTCGGGTGCCGGGAGTCGGACTGATGGCCCCGGCCCTCTGCGGAGGGCCGGGGCTTTTTTTGCGGTGTTGCGACAAAACAGGCCGATTCTCTTGGCACTCGTTGCTTCGGCGGCCCTCCACGCGGCCGGCGCTGCGGCAGCCCTGCTCTGGCCCTGGGCTTTGCCTCGTGGGCGTCAGGATCAGGTAGAGATTACCTGGCTCGCTGGTCCCGGCGAGCCGCAAGAGAGCGAGGGAGAGGGGGCGGTCGAGCGCCCGCTTGTGGGCAAGAAGAGCGGGGCGGCCGCAAAAGGGGGCGTCGCCCCGCCCGCAACGCCCGAAGCTTCGCCGGTGAGAACGAGGCGGCAGGATAGACCGCCGCCTGCCAAAGTTTCTCTTGCCTCCGCGCCGAAGCGAGAAGAGAAGGGCGCTTCGCCGGAGATCAGGGCCGACGCCGCAGGAGAGCGCGGGACGCCGGGGCGGTCGTCGCCGGCGCAAGCGGCGGCAGCCGAAACGCCTCGCACGGCTGCGGTCGAAGCCGCTTACGTGGGTGCCAAGGCGCAGGAAAAATTCTCTTCCGCCACCTTCGGTGACGTGCGCCCCCTTTGTCTCAGTTGCCCGGTGCCGCGTTATCCGCTCAGGGCTCGGCGCGAGGGATGGCAGGGAGAAGTGGACGTGGGGGTCGAGATCGCAGTCGACGGTCGGGTCGCGCAAGCCACCGTTATGCGCTCCTGCGGGCATGCTGTGCTCGACAAGGCAGCGCTCGAGGTGGCTCGGCGAAGCCGTTTTTCGGCTCCCTCCAGTGGGCAGCTTTACCGTGGAAGTATAAAATACCGGTTCGTTTTGGGCGAGCCGTAGGGAGAGGAGGGCAGGCTAAATGGAGGGAGGGTTTGGCCGAAAGGTGGTGTGTCTCATGGCTGCGACTCTGGGGGGCCTTGCGCTGGCTGGTGGCGCCGGAGCGCAGGAGGAGGATCGGGAGCTCGAAACTATCGTGATCACCGCCACGCGCACGCCGATAAAGCTTGGGGAGGCGACGGGCTCCATCACGGTAATCGAGCGAGAAGAGCTCGAAGCGAGGCAGGTCCAGAGCGTGCTCGAGGTGCTGCGCAGCGTACCAGGTGTGGACGTCGTCCAGTCCGGCTCCCGCGGCAACACGACCACGGTTTTTTTGCGCGGCGCCGAATCCGACCACACGCTCGTCCTGATCGATGGGATGGAGGTCAACAGCGTCACACTCTCCTCTTTCGACTTCGCTGACTTGACGGTGGACAACGTCGAGAGGATCGAAGTCATGCGCGGCGGTGGAGGCACTCTTTACGGGTCGCAGGCCATCGGCGGGGTCGTCAACATAATTACCCGAAGGGGGGCGGGGGCGCCAACGGGGGCGGTCGCCGCCGCTGGGGGCAACGGCTCGACCCACCGGGAGAGCGCGCGCCTGGGTGGCGCCGTGGGCCCGCTGGGATTTTCCCTCGCGGGGTCCTTCTACGACACGGAGGGTTTTCGGCCGGAAAACGACGATTATCGAAACGGCACCGTGTCGGGCCGCTTCGACTACCAGGCGACTTCGGCGGCTTCCGCCGCCGCGATGGTGCGCTATACTAATAGCGACGTGGGACTGTTCGGAAACAACAATTTTCTCGGAGGGCCAGATCCTAACGCCAGGATGGACACCGAGGATCTCCTGGTCAAAGGAGAGTGGGAGCAGGAGCTGGCTCGGGGGCTGGAGTATCGAATCTCGGGAGGCTACGCCAGGGATGACCAGCGCTTCCTGGATCCACCCGACGCCTTGGAAAGCGCAAGGACGGAATCGGATATAATCTCCGAGCTCGTAAGCGGCGAGGCTCAGCTCGATCACTATCTGGGGGAATGGAGTGTATCGACGTTCGGGTTAGACTACGATCTTCGCATCGCCGATGTCGAGTCGCTTTTCGCCGATCCCGACTTCGGCGCCTTTCCGAGCTCTTACGATCGAACGCGGCGCAATTTGGGCCTCTTTTTCCAGGAGCAGCTTGCTCTGCTCGGGAGCCGCGGCCGGGCAGTAGCGGGCGTTAGAATCGATGACAATCAAGACTTCGGGTCGGCGGTAAGCCCCGCCGGGTCGGCCTCCTTCCTGCTTTGGCGAAGGGAGTCGGGGACGCTCAGGGCGAAGGCTTCTTACGCCGAGGGTTTCAAGGCCCCGAGTTTCAACGAGCTTTTCTTCCCCGATTTCGGCAACCCTGACCTTGATGCAGAGACGAGCCGCGAATGGGATTTCGGCGCAGAGGCCTCTTTCTTTTCCGGGCGTTGCCTCTTCGAGGTCACCTACTTTCACCGGGACACCGACGATCTGATCGAGGGCAGGGCGGACGAAGGGGGGCGGTTCATGGCTCGAAACGTAGGCGAGGTTACCATTGACGGCGTGGAAGTTAGCGCCCGCTTTAGGCCCTTTCCCTGGGCCACGTTGGCCTGGAATTACGCGCACCTGGGGTGGCGGGCGCAGCAAGATCTTCTCCTTCGCCGGCCCAGCAACCGGGCCAGCGTGAACCTCGATCTCGTGCGCAAAAATCTTTTCGTTCCGCACAGCCTGGCGCGCGCCAATCTTAACGTCGACGCCGTCGGGGATCGCCTCGACGTCGATCCCGAACGATCCTTCGCTGTGGGCACCAATGCGGCCTACGCGCGCTCCGATCTCGCCGTCTCCTACACCATTCCCTGGCGGGGAGGGGGCCTGCGCAGCGTCGGTATCTTCGCCAGGGTGGAGAATCTTTTCGATACGGACTACCGCGAAGCTTTGGGTTTCGAGGCAAGGCCGCTCAATGTCCTGGCGGGCTTGGCGGCCGAGCTCTAGCGATGAGAGGTCTTAGGGCGCTTCTTCCCCCTCGGGGCTGCATATGGGCGGCCGCTGCTCTTCTTTGGCTGCCGCAAGCCGCCTTGGGTGCCTGCCCCCAGGTCGTGCCGAAACGCATCGTGTCGCTAGCTCCGTCCATCACCGAGGTTCTGTTCGCCATTGGAGCCGGAGAGCGAGTGGTGGGTGTATCTTCCCATAGCGACTTCCCCACCCAGGCGCGCGCACTTCCTAGGGTGGGGTCTTTTCTAGTTCCTAACGTCGAGTCGGTCGTCTCTCGCCGGCCCGACCTCGTGATCGCGGTTCCGAGCCCGGGCAACCGCGACGCCGTGCGTGCCATCGAGCGCATGGGAATCCCGGTACTCGTCGTCGGTGTAGATTCGCTGGCGGAAACCGAGCGAGCCATCGTTCGGATAGGCGAGTGCGTGGGCGCGCCATCGAGAGCCCACGAGGTGGTAGCCCGTATCAGAAGAGAGATAGAGTCTGTCGAAGGTCGGCTGGCCGGGGCGCCGACTAGGAGGGTGCTGGTGGTGGTGGGGCGGGAGCCATTGGTTGCGGCGGGCCCGCTTACCTTCGTGGGCGAGTTGGTCAAGCTCGCGCACGGCCAGAACGTCGCGCCACCCGGCAGTAGGTGGCCCACGCTCGGCCTCGAGTGGGTGATCGCGGCCGATCCGGACGTGGTAATAGACACGAGCATGGGCTCGGAGGCGGCAAGCGATGGCGCGCCGCCGGCAGAGGTATGGGCGCCACTTGCGTCGCTTCGAGCCGCCCGCCAGGGCAGGATCGTAAGCCGATCCCTCGATCGCCTCCTTCGCCCCGGTCCCCGCCTGGCGCGAGGCGTGCGGGAGCTTGCCCAGCTCATCCACCCGGAGCGATTCTAGGTGCCGCGCGAAGATCTGGGACAGCTGACGTGGCCTCGCTTGGTGGGGACGACTTCGGGCTTGGTGGGATTGCTCCTGGCCAGCCTGCTCGGGGCTACGGCGATAGGGCCGGCGGGGGTCGAGCTGGCCAAGGTCCTGGTCTCGGGTCCGCCGCCTTCCCCCGACTTCGTGATCGTCTTCGAAGTGAGGCTGCCGCGGGTTCTTCTCGCCGCGCTTGTGGGAGGCTCGCTTGCCGGGGCGGGATGCGCGCTGCAGGCGCTTTTGAGAAACCCCCTGGCGGATCCGCACATACTGGGTATCTCGGCGGGCGGGTCGCTTGCCGCCGTCGTCGCCATGGTTTGGGGTGGCGCGCTGTTGGGTGCGGCGGTGACCGTGCCGATGGCCGCCTTCATCGGTGCCGCGGCGAGCACGGCGGCCATTTTCGCTCTCGGGCGGGTGCGCGGGAAGATCGAGCCCTACACCCTTCTGCTCGTCGGGGTCGTGTACAATGCTTTCGCGGGCGCGATGGTAATGTTCATAAACTCCGTGGTGGACCTTTACCAGGCACACGGTATCCTCTTCTGGCTCATGGGTAGCCTGAGCTCCAAGGGATACGCCGTCGTTTTCTCTCTCTTGGCCTACTCGGCTACCGGCATGCTTCTCCTGCTCGCTCGGGTGCACGACTTGAACCTGCTCGCTCTCGGCGAGGATGCCGCGAGCTCGCTGGGAGTGAGCGTGGAGCGCAGCCGCCGGACCATTTTTCTCGCCTCCGCCCTGCTCGTTGGAGCGGTGGTATCGGTAAGCGGCCTCGTAGGTTTCGTGGGCCTCATCGTCCCTCATGTGACGCGACTTCTCTTCGGTTCCGACCAGAGACTCTTGCTGCCGGCATCGTATCTCGTGGGCGCGACGTTTCTCGTGTGGGCTGATACCTTGGCCCGAAGCCTCATCGGAGGGATCGAGATCCCGGTCGGGGTGGTGACCGCATTGGCCGGTGCTCCCTTCTTCGTCTATCTTCTTCGCCGCGAAAAACAGAAGCTGTTGGAAGGCGCCTGAGATGGCACTGCTCGAGATCCGCGATCTGAGTTTCGCCTACACGCGTGAGGCCGTGATCGCAGGCCTCTCTTTGAGCATAAGCCCGGCGGAGATGGTGGCCGTAGCGGGGCCGAACGGGTCGGGGAAATCGACGCTTCTTAGGCTCTTGAGTGGTTCCCTGGTCCCGGATCAGGGCGAGATCCTCTTAGCTGGCAAGCGCGTAGGAGAGATCGGCCGGCGGGAGCTCGCCCGCACGATAGCCCTCGTTCCCCAGCACACGCGGCTCGATATGCCGTACACGGCTGCAGAGGTCGTGCTCATGGGCAGGGCTCCCTACTTGGGCAGGCTGGGGCTCGAGGGGCCCGCCGATGTGGCGATCGCCCGGCGAGCAATGGAGCAAACCGGGACGCTCGATCTTGCCACCCGCCCGTTTTCCGATCTATCCGGCGGCGAGAGGCAACGCGTGGTAGTGGCACGAGCGCTGGCTCAGCGACCCAGCGTGCTTCTGCTGGACGAGCCCACGGCCCATCTCGATCTGCGCCACCAGATCGCCATTCTCGAGCTGATCGCGGAGCTCAACGAAGAGCGCGGCCTCACGGTAATCGCTGCCATGCATGACCTGAACCTGGCGGCGCTCTATTTTCGCAGGCTGGTCTTTCTCAAGAAGGGGCGGATCTGCGCCGAGGGGCCAATTCCGAGCATCCTGGATCGGAGCCACATTAGGGAGGTGTTCGAGGCCGAGGTCGCGGTAGCGCGAAACCCGGCCACCGGCTCGGTCGCGGTCCTGCCGCTTCGCCCCGTCAAAGAGCGAGAGCGGATCGAATGATCCGATTTCGGTCGCGGCCCCCCGCGCCCTAGCGTGGCTTGGGTACCCATTGCGCGGCGTCCGCGAGCCCCCCTCTTCGATGGCGCGACTGCCCTAGGTTTCCTGCTAGTCATCCTTTCGTGGCGGCCTAAGGCCGATCATGTTGGCGATGATGTTCTTTTGAATTTCGTTGGTGCCGCCGACAATACTCTGTACCAGAGCGTCCCGGACATAGCGCTGCATGTTGTACTCCATGGTGTAGCCGTAGCCCCCCATGATCTGCAGCCCTTCCAGCGCCGCGCGCTTTTGCACGTCGGTGGCGTAATACTTGCACATGGAGGCTTCCTTGGAGCACTTCTCTCCCCGGCTCGAAAGCCAGGCCGCGTAGTAGGTAAGGCGTCTTGCCGCCTCGATCTCGGTTGCGATCTCGGCGAGCTTGTGTTGGTTGATCTGGAAGGTCCCGATAGGACGGTTGAACTGGACTCGCTGCTTGGAGTATTCGAGCGCCTCCTCGAAAGCAGCTTGGGCGGCCCCGACGGCCTGGGCGGCGATGCAGATGCGCTCGACGTCCAAGGTCTTCAGTAACTGCCACCATCCCTGGTTGAGCATTTGCGGGCCGCCCAAGATATTGGCGGCGGGGACCACAACGTCCTCGTACACGACCTCGTTCGAGCCGACGCTGTTGCCTCCGAGCTTTGGGATGAGCCTCGTGCTGAGCCCCTTCGAGTCTCGGGGCACTATGAATTGGGTCATGTTCCTGTAAGTCGGCAGGGTCTTGTCGCTTATGGCGATCGTGACTATGTAGTCGGCCACGTGGGCTCCGGTAATGAACATCTTGGTGCCGTTGAGGAGAAAGTTGTCCCCCACGCGCGAAGCCGTGAGCTTGACGCGCGCCGCGTCCGATCCCGCGTCCGGTTCGGTCAGGGCCATGGCGAACTTGACCTTGCCGGCGGCGATTTGCGGTATGAAATGCCGTTTTTGCTCTTCGCTGCCGTTGGCCATGAGGATCTCGCCTCCGAAGAGAACCGCAACCAGGTAAGCGGCGGCGAGGGGGCCATTGCCGTAGGCGAGTTCTTCGAGGATGAGCACGAGGTCGATTATGTTTCCTCCGGTGCCCCCGTACTCCTCGGGGAAAGGCGCGGCAGTAAGACCGAGCGAAGCCAGCTCCTGGTAGAGCTCGGCCGGATAGAGATGCTCCTCGTCCAACCTCCGCTCGATCTCTTTGGGACACCGCCGCTCCATGAACTTCTTGATCTGCTCTCGCATCATTTGCTGTTCCGCGGTCAGTGAAAAATCCATTGTGCACCTCGCCGTGAGAGGTCTCTCCGAGGCGCCACCGCCCGCCTGGGCTAAAGGAGCGCCCGATTGTCGCGTTTCCTATCGGCGATCGGGCAAGTGGTGTCAAGCGCCCGGAGTGCCTACCTTGGCCTGACCGAGCGGGCATTTGACAGGCCCCGGCCCCGAAGTGCCATAATGCGCCCGAAAGGAGGTTCGATCGTATGGCGAAGTCCACAGCGGCGATGACGTTGGTACTCGTGGCAGCGTTCGGCCTGGGTTGGAGGACGGGTGAGGCGACAGCTCAGGATTCCCCTGAGGAGGTGGTCAAAAAGTACTATGCTGCGTACAAGGAAGGGAAATACGCGGAAACCTACGATTACGTGACCGAAGGCTTCAAGAAGACGTTTCTGCGTACCGACAAGCCCGATCGCGAAGCCTGGGCCAAGCAGTGGAAGACCTACCTCGAGATGGCAGGCTTTCAAATCATCCGCTTCACGGTTTATCCGGCGAAGATAGAGGGCGACACGGCGATCGTGCCCAACAAGTTCGAAACCTTCGACAAATACGCCAATCAGCAAGGTGTAACGGAATACGAGCTTTTGACGTTAAAGCGCGAGAACGGACAGTGGAAGGTCGACTCTCAGTCTCAGGCCGAGAAGAGCGATATCCCGAAATGGTTCCCCTCGGAGAAAGCGCCTAGTCAACCGGCGAAACAGGGCGGCTAGAGCGATGCCGGCTGCACAGCCCGTGCGCAAAGCGCAGCCTTTCGCCTGGCCGAGGCGGGCGGCTGCCCTCGGAGGGAGCAGAGAATGCGACTCCCTCGGGCAGGGGCCTCGCTGAGCCTTGCGTCCTTGAGTTGCCTCGGCGCCGGTCGTATGTAAGCGGAGGGACGAAAGATCGATAGGCCACCTTCTTCGCGGCCCTAAGCATCCGGGCCATTGGGGTGCCGACGAGCGGCGAAAGCGGCACCGCAACAGGCCCGGCAGGAGGCAGTTATGAGTCGTGGCTACATGGGAAAAATTTTGAACGTAGATCTTTCCACCGGTGCGCTTACCACGGAGCAGGTGCCCGACAAGATCTACGAGGACTTCCTGGGCGGTTACGGGCTCGGCGCCCGAATTCTCTTCGATAGGATTCCCGCAGGCGCGGATCCTCTGGGACCCGACAATGTGCTCGGTTTCGTGCCCGGCCTTCTCACCGGCACGGGCGCGCTTTTCGCCGGCCGCTGGATGGTGGTGGGAAAGTCACCGCTTACCGGTGGATGGGGGGACGCAAACTGCGGGGGCGATCTCGGGCCAGAACTCAAGAAGACCGGCTTCGACGGCATTTTCGTGCGCGGGATTTCCTCCAGACCGGTGTACTTGCTGATCGATAGGGGAAGGATCGAGATCAAAGATGGCAGCCACCTGTGGGGCATGGACGCCGTGGAAACGGAAGCTCGGCTCAAAGGGGAGTTCGGCGCGCACTATCGGGTCGCGGCAATCGGACAGGCGGGCGAGAAACTCTCGCTGATCTCCGGCATAGTGAACGATCGGGGCCGGCTGGCGGCGCGCTCTGGGCTTGGCGCGGTCATGGGATCGAAGAAGCTAAAAGCCTTGGTTGTGCGCGGACACGAGCGAGTTCCCGCCCTGGATTCCGCGGAGATAAAGAGCCTGAACGCGGATTTTCTCAAACGGATGGAGCCGGCCGAGAAAATGAGCTGGCTTGCGGGTTGGGTAAAAGTTCTAGCGCGCGTGTTGCGCCGTATCCCCGTTGCGCCCAAACAGGAAGGACTTCAGTTCAATGCGTTGCTAAAGCGCTACGGTACCTGCGGCATCACCGCCATGTCGGCGGAAACCGGCGACGCCCCGGTAAAGAACTGGGCTGGCGTAGGTTGCAAGGATTTCCCGATCGGCTCCAAGTCGTGGCGGATAAGCGACGAGGAGGTCATAAAGTACCAGAGAAAGAGATACCACTGCAGCCTCTGCCCGCTCGGCTGCGGGGGCGAGGCTTCGGTGGACACGGGTGAGTACAAGCTCGAATTCACTCACAAGCCGGAGTACGAAACGCTCACTTCTTTCGGCACGCTTACGCTTTGCGACGACCTGCCCGCCCTTTTCAAGATAAACGACCTTTGCAACCGCGCCGGGCTGGATTCGATCTCCGCGGGCGCGACGGCGGCTTTCGCGATAGAGTGCTTCCAGAACGGCGTCTTGACGCTCAAGGATACCGGCGGGCTCGAGCTCAAATGGGGAGACGCCCGCGCGCTCCTCGAGCTGGTCGAGCGGATGATCAAGCGGGAGGGGATCGGGGACGTGCTGGCGGACGGCACCAGGGTAGCGGCGAAGAGGATCGGGAGGGGAGCCGAGCAGTACGCGATGGAAGTCGGCGGTGAGGAGGTGCCGATGCACGACCCGCGCTTCGATCCGGGCTTCGGAGTCGCGTATCAAGCCGAGCCGACGCCGGGGCGCCACACCATCGCCTCGCTCACGTACGGAGAACTCATGAACCTGGACGAAAAATTCCCCTGGCTGAAGAAGATGCCGCTTCTTTCCTGGAAGTCGGACAGGTACAAGCCGGACAAGGGGGAATTCCTGGCTGTAAATACCGCCTACACCAACGCCGCCAACGGCGCCGGTATGTGCCTGTTCGGGCTGATCGTAGGGGGAAACGTTCCCGTCTTCGACTGGCTGAACGCCGCCACGGGCTGGCACAAGAGCAATCGGGAGTATCTGAAGACGGGGCACCGCATCCTGGCGCTGCGCCAGGCGTTCAATTTGCGCGAAGGTCTGGATCCGCGATCCATCCGACTCCCCGATCGGATCCTGGGAAAGCCTCCGTTAAAAGACGGCCCGCTTGCGGACGTTAGTCTCGACAACGAGGCCATGTTGGCGGACTACTACCGGCATCTGGGTTGGGATCCGGAAAGCGGCTGGCCCACGCGCGAGAGACTGGAAGAGCTCGGGCTGGGCGACGTCGCGGCCCTGCTTTACGGGGGCGAGCGGGCGCAAGCGCGTGCGCAAGCTAGATCCTAGGGAGGCTTCGGCATTAGCGCGTTCAAGCTCTTCGGGCGAAAGCAGAAGGACCCCATCAGAGTTTCGGTCAACGTGCGCGCTTTCCTGGAAGGAAGGCTTGTGCGCCTGAGCACGAGCTGCGAAGTGAGCGAAGGGGATAGGCTCAGGGATCTGCTCAAGCGGCTGGGAAGCGAAGGAAGGCTCGATTCCGCCGTCGTAAGGCAGATCTTGCACGGTGGGCCAGGGCTCACGGTGCTGCACAACGGTCGGCGCCTCGAGATGCCGCAAGCCGAGAACGCTCCCCTTGCCGAGGGGGACGAGCTGTCCATCCTCACCCCCATGGCGGGCGGCTAAAAGAGACCCGTAAGGTCCCCACCCTAGCCGGGCCGCCAAACGGTGGCAACCGTCCCAGCTTGAGACGCAGCCATCCGTTTGCGGTTGCCCAACTCCGGGACGCCACTTCGCAGGTGTCCAACCGCATGCTTTGAGCGGTGCTGGGCCGCATCTTGGCGCTCGGATTGGGCGAAGCGATCGGTCGAGCCCGCAAGATGGCGTCGAGCCAGCCAAAGCCGTGACCTGGCAGCCGGTCTTGGGTCGGCCCGCGGGTGTCTTGCCCGCCGTTGGCATCTTCGTTGCTCGCATCCAACGTGGGGGGAGAAGGCTTTCCCAGGCAACGACGCCGCACCCGAAGGGCGCGCATAGGCGCGGCGCCTTTAGGTGCTCGCGGGGAGGAGCGAGTATAAAGTGCCAAGGCGGCCGACATCGAAGCCACTACGCCGAAGCTCCGGTGGATCGCTGGCGCCCCCAGTCCATCGGAACGCGGGCTTGGGCTTCGCCTCTTCGGCCTATCTCCTCGGGGTTCTCGCGCCGTGTCTGGGCGGCTGCGGCCAAGCGCTGGCGTCCTTCCCGGCGCTCGTTTGCTTTTTCGCTGGCGGCGCCTCTCTGTCATGGTTGTTTTTCCTCGGCAGGCGTGCTGCGCAACTCAAGAGGCGGTGCCGGGAGTTGGAAAGGGAATGTGCGCGGCTCGAGAGCGCAGCTAGGCGCGCGCAGGAAGAGAGCCGGCTCGAATCGGAGTTTCTGGCCAACGTCTCCCACGATTTGCGCACGCCGATGAACGGGATCATCGGTTTCACGGCGCTCGCTCTCGAGACCGATCTAAGCGACGAACAGCGCCAATACTTGGAATCGGTTCTAACCTGCTCGGAGTCGCTTCTCGGTCTGCTAAACGAGATCCTAGACTTCTCCAAGCTCGAAGCGGGCAAACTCGAGCTCGAGCGAGTCGAGTTCGACCTTCGCGACTTGATGGAGGGCGTGGGCGATGTGATCGCGCCGGCGGCCGGCCGCAAGGGCTTGGAGGTCGTCCTTACCATCGATCCGGGCGTCCCCTCCAGAGTTGTCGGAGACCCGAATAGACTGCGCCAGGTCGTCACCAATCTCGCGGGCAATGCGGTGAAGTTTACCGAGAAGGGCGAGGTGGAGTTGCGGGTGCGGCCGGCCCACCCAGACCGGCAACCCGAGGTTCTGCGCTTCGAGGTGCGAGATACCGGCATCGGGATCGCCCCGGAGGAGCAAGCGAAGGTCTTCGAGCGCTTCGCCCAAGCGAAGGGCGCGGGTGCGAGGAGCAGCGTGGGAACTGGGTTGGGGCTTGCCATCTCCAAGAGGTTGGTGGAGCTCATGGAAGGGGCGATCGGCGTGGAAAGCCAGCTCGGCGTGGGGAGCACCTTCTGGTTTACCGCGCGCTTCGAAGCATCGACGCACGACCCTGCTCTGCCAGCAGGGGCCCAACGACTGAGAGGGCTCAGAGTGCTCGTGGTCGACGACAACCAAGCAGTTAGAAAAAGCCTGAGCGCGACCCTGCAGGGTTTCGGATGCGAAGTTACCGCTATCTCCGGTGCAGACGACCCGGTGGGGCGGTTGCGCAAGGCGAAAGCCGGGATTCCCTACTCGGTAGCGATTTTCGATCTCGGTTTGCCCGGGCTTGGGCGTGAGGAGATCGCGCGGTTCCTTCGCAAGGAAGATCCGTTCGACGACGTCGCTTTGGTGGTAATGTCGCCGGTGGGAAGCGCGGCCGAGATCCAGCTTCTCAAATCCAAGGCGGCGACGAAGGTCAGCAAACCGATAAAGCGGCGCCAGCTCCTGGACGTGCTTCTCGCCTCTATCGGCGAGACCGCGAAGGCGCCGCTGCCCCGAAGCGGAGCGCCCAGCGCCGAGCCGGGCGCCCAGGTAGAAGGAGCGAGAGGCAAGGTTCTTCTTGCCGAGGACAACCTGATCAACCAGAAGCTTGCGTGCCGCATCCTGGAGAAGGCCGGCTACCAGGTCGAGGTAGCCTCGACCGGCCGCGAGGTGATCGAAGCGCTCCGGCGGGGAACTTACGCGGCGGTGCTCATGGATGTGCACATGCCGGATATGGATGGGCTCGAAGCCACGGCGACCTTGCGCCGAATCGAAGGTGGCGCCCGGCATACACCGGTCATCGCCATGACTGCTGACGCCAGGGAGGAGGATCGCAGCCGCTGCCTTGCCGCCGGTATGGACGACTACCTGAGCAAACCGATACGAGCCACGGAGGTGCTTGCGGCGGTCGAAAGGTGGGCGGCGAGCGCGGCCCAGGTAGGGGCGCAGAGCGGGCCCGAAGATCGGCTTTCGCGGCGCTCTCTGTCCAAAGCCGCAACCTGAGTTGGAGGCAGCCTCCCTTCTTTCGCTGCTTCTTGGGACGCGCTGCGTCTTCGTCGGCCGACTTTTTGCTTTCCATCCTCGGCGCCTAGCCCGAGGCGCGTAAGAGCGCAGAATCCTCGCTTCACAGCTCGGCCCTCCGACATTTGGCGATGCGAGCGGCAATCTCTGCCTCGAGCGGGCGGGCTCTTGTGAATCCAGACATCCCTGCGGGGCCCTTCTCGGGGAGATCTTCCTCTTCCCGAGCGCGAAGCGTTCCCCGCGCGCGGCCGACCGCGGCCCACCGACTTTCGGGGGAAAAGCGGTGAAACGGAAGACCGAGACCCTCGACCGAGCTCGCGGGCGATGGTATAGAAGCGTGGGGGCGTGGAGTGAGTGGCGTTCTTTCGAGGGTCTTCCGCCGGGCTGTTCTAGTTTTTTTGCTCGCGGTAAGCGTGCCCCCCTCTTTGGCGATCCTGCTCGGATGGGGCCCGGACCTGACGTCGCTCCCCCCGCCGGGAAGGCTCGTAGCGGTGGGCGAAGGGGTGAGACTCAATGTCGCGGAGAAGGGGGGCGGCAGCGCGCTCGTTTTGGTGCACGGGCTCCCCGGCATCGCCGCAGACTGGGAGCCGCTTTGGAGCAAGCTCGCCGAAAGGCACCGGGTGATCGCCTATGATCGGGCGGGCTACGGGTACTCGGACAAACCGGACCATGGGTACGAGATCTCCTCGGACGCCCGACGACTCTTGGAACTGATCGACGCGCTCGGGCTCGAGCGGCCGACTTTGATAGGTTGGTCGTACGGAGGTGCAGTGGTGCAGGAGGCGGCGCGGCTCGCCCCGGGCAAGATCGATCGCATAGTGCTCATAGCATCGGTCGGCCCCGCACTCGATGTGCGAGGCCAAAAGCGTGCCTCGCGCGTGCTCGCCCTCCTAGCCTCGCCGGTTGGGCTTCCCCTCATGCGTTGGGTCTTCGCGGTGCCTCCGCTTGCGCGCCGCGTGGTAAAAGCTCGCGCCATCGAGGCGTACAGCGGTGAGACGGAGATCCCAGTGGGGTGGATCGAGCGATCTTATGCGCACATGTCGCAGTGGGGATCGCAGCGGACGTTTGTCGAGGAGGCCAGGTTCATGGAGCCCCAAGTTCTGAGGCCGCAAGAAATAACGGTTCCAGCGCTCGTCGTAACGGGAAGCGACGATTGGCTCGTGCCCGAGGGTGTGGCTCGGGATCTGCATCGGCGGCTTCCTCGTTCGCAGCTTTCTGTCGTGCAGGGCGCGAGCCATATGGTGCCTGTTACCCACACCGCCGAAGTGGCGGGCAAGATCGAGGAGTTTCTCTCCGCCGGCGCGCTCGGCAATACCTGAGCACCAGAAGAGACCGATTTCGCCCAGCGCCTGGGCTTCGGGCGGTGTGGAGCAAGGGGCCGAGATCTTCGATGGGAGGTTCACAGGATGCACGGGAATGCTTTGAGGGCAGGGGCACTCGGCGCGATCCTCTCGCTTGTCTGTTTCGCCACGGGGCACGCGAAAGGAGAGGAGTGGAATCCGTCTGCGTTCGCAACGGAGGACACGCTTGAGTTTCTCACGGTCGGATCGGAGGAGGGGGAGCACTGGTCCACCGTGTGGCTGGTCGTGATCGATAATGCGGTCTATGTCCGGTTGGGCAAGCGCGCCGCGGCAAGGGTTCGCGCCAATGTGAGGGCTCCCTACGTGTCCGTAAAGATCGGTGGCAAGGAGTTCGAGCGAGTGCGGTTGGTGGAAGCCGCCGATATGAAGGAGAGAGTAGCCGCCGCCATGGCCAAAAAGTATTGGACCGATTTCATCTTTCGTCGCTTCGAGCACCCGCTTACGATGAGGCTCGAGCCGGATTTGGGCGACTCCCCGCACAGCCAGTGACGGGAAACGTGTCTCGGCGCTGGGGCTCGGACGTCTGCTGGGTATTGGCGCCATGACCGGCCGACTCGCAGTCTCGCCGAGCTTCGAGAAGAGGACCGGTCGTGGGCTCTGACCCGGTCGCTCGTCGCTTTGCCCTGAGGCTAGGATAGCCGGTATTTCTTTATCCGGTTGCGGAGCATGTTGCGGGATATGCCGAGGAGCTTTGCGGCCCTTACTTGGTTGCGGGTACATATTTCCAGAGCCTTCTCGATCATCGCGGCTTCCACCCTTTCGTACCCGAAGCCGGGGTTTTCCACTAGCAGGCTTTCGAGGCCGCGGCCGAGAAGGTCGCTCTTGTCGGGGTAAGACGCGGCGGCGGGAGAGAAGCCGGCGGCCAGGTCGAAATGCTCCTCGGAGAGCAAGGGCCCGCGCGCCTTTGCCAGCGCCCGGTCGATAGCGTTTTGCAACTCGCGCACGTTGCCGGGCCAGGGGTAGCCGAGAAGCCTGGCCTTGCCGGAGGAGGAGATCACGGCGTGGGTGCCGCCCGTCGTTTCGCGCTGTGCCAAGAAATGTTCGGCGAGCGCGAGAATATCCTCCGCCCGCTCGCGAAGAGGCGGCATGTGCAGCCGAAGCACGTTCAATCGGTAGTAGAGATCCTGGCGGAACCGGCCCTGAGCCACGGCTTCTTCTATGTCCCGGTTAGTTGCGGCTATCACGCGGGCATCTATCGGAATGGGAGTCCTGCCGCCGAGCCTATGTATCTGTCTCTCCTGCAAAACTCTTAGGAGCTTGGCCTGAAGGGTGGTCGGCAGCTCCGCCACCTCGTCCAGAAGCAATGTCCCGCCCTGTGCTTGTTCCAAGAGCCCTGGCCGGGTCTCGTCGGCACCCGAGAACGCCCCTTTTTCGTAACCGAAAAGCTCCGATTCCAGTAGATTCTCGGGGATCGCCGCGCAATTTACGGCGACGAAAGGCCCCGTGGCTCGCGGGCTGTGAGAATGTATGGCACGGGCTACCATTTCCTTGCCCGTCCCGCTTTCGCCCGTAATGAGAACCGTCACATCTCGCCTCGCCGCCTTGCCGATGAATTTGTACACTTCCTGCATCGCCGCGCTCTGCCCCACCAGCGCCGCCTGATTTTCGCCCGGCGCTCTTGCGCTCATGCGGCTTGCGACCCGTTGCGCCTCGAGCGCTTCCTTGATCAACAGCCGCAGCTTGGGGACGTCGACGGGCTTTAGCACATAGTCGTACGCTTCGAGCCTTGTAGCCGTGATGGCTGCCTCCGGCGTTCCGTGGGCTGTCATTACGATCACGGGGAGCCTCGGGTGCCGGGCCTTCAGCCCCGCCAGGACCTCGAGCCCGTCGAGATTCGGCATGCGGATGTCGAGCAACACCAGAAGCGGCCGCTCGGCTTCGACCAACGGGAGCACCTGCTCGCCGCTGCGGGCCGAGACGATGGCGTACTCATCCGCCAGAAGGCGGCGCAGGGAATAATGGATGTTCTCCTCGTCGTCGGCGACCAGTATCTTGGGAAGCTCCATGTCCTCGAATGTCAGCGGGGAAGCTTTATCGACACCCGGGTTCCCGCACCCGGCTGCGAATCGATCTCGAGGGCCCCGCTGTGAGCCTCGAGAATCCGCTGGGAGATGGAAAGGCCGAGCCCCAACCCTCCCTTGCGAGTGCTGAAGAAAGGCTCGAAGAGCCTTTCGCGGACCTCCGCAGGAATCCCAGGTCCAGTATCTTCTACTACTACGACGAGCGCATCCGGCGCTTCGCGAAGGAAAACCCGGATGGTTCCTCCGCACTCGAGCGCCTGCATGGCGTTTAGCAAAACGTTGAGCAGGACCTGCCGAATCTGCATGCCGTCTGCCCACGCCGGCGGCAGCCTCGGCGGGCCCTCCCGCACTATCGTGATGCTGCGCTTTACCGCCTCCGGCTTCACCAACAGGAGCGTCTCCTCGACGATCTCCTCGAGCCGCTCGCGGGCGAACCGGGGGGGCCTGGGCCGGGCGAAGTCGAGAAATTGATCGAGCAGGAGGCGAAGCCGGTCCAGTTCGCGCTTTACGACCTCGAGGTCGGCGCGCAGGTCGGCGGTCGGCTTTTCGGCCATCGCGTAAACCAGCACGTTGAGCGTGTTGAGCGGATTCCTCATCTCGTGGGCAAGTCCCGCCGAGAGCCGCCCGAGCGCCGCCAGCTTCTCCGATTGACGAAGTGCGGCATGGGTGCTTCTGGCTTCGTTGTAAAGCCTTGCGTTTTCGATGGCGATCGCGGACTGCGTCGCAAGGAGGGTGGCCATTCTCAGATCTTCTTCTGCGAACTTTCGAGGCTCGGTACTGTAGACCGCGAGCACTCCGATCACATCTTTCTTGCTCCGAAGCGGCGCCGCCACCAGCGACCGCAAGCTCTCGCGACGCACGAGCTTGCGGAGCGCGTCCTCAGGCTTGGGGCTCAAGTCGCCTATCGCCACCGGCTGTCCGAGCCTGACGACATCGCCGAGGAGGCTTGCGCCGATGGGGATCCTAAGAAGCCAGTTGGCACGGCTGCTCAAGCCGTGCGAGGCCCGCAAGGCGAGCGTCTCCGCATGCCGCTCGCGCAAGAAAAGGACGCACACGCGACCGTTCAGCAAGCGTGCCCCCTGGCGCGCCACCCTCTGCAGCACCTCTTCGAGCTCCAAAGTGGAGAGGATCTCGCGACCGATACCCAGCACCGCCTCTAGCTCCCCCTTCTGGCGGTTGACTTGTCCGCGTAGCCGCCCATAGCTCAACATCGAGCTCGCACATTGGGCCAGACCCTCCAAGGTTGGGAGGTTCGCTTCTCTTAGAGCGCCCGGGCGGTCACTGTATACCAAGACGGAACCGGTGACGCGTCCCTCGAAGATGATCGGGGCTCCCGCTTCACAACCGGTGCTGACGTCGAGGAGGGAGCGGGCTGGTTCCGCGACGATATCCTCGACCAGCCACGGGTGCTCCAGCCCCGCGATGCGCGAGCCCGCGCTTGGCTTGGGATGCAAGGCTTGCGAGAATCCTTCCGCCGCCACCTTCGAAAAGAACAGGGTGCCAGGCGGCTCGAGCACCATCACGGCGCCGGCGGTTGCGTTGAGACTTCCTTGGGCGGCCCTGGCGATTTGTTCCAGGGGCAAGCCATCGGCTACATCGAAGGGCACCTGACCCGAGGCGGCGCCGGTGCACTCGCTTCGAGAATGCCTTTGATCCATAAGCCAAAGCGGCGTCAGCCCTACCATGAAGCCGGCCGGGCGGCCGGGTAGCCCTTCTTGCGCTCACGAGGCAGAGAGTCCTCGCAGCGCGGCGATAGGGCCCCGGCCGCCCTTTCCTCTGAACTCGCCTGTTCCCCTCCGCCCTTGCCTTCCCTTCGGTTTCGCCGCGCCAATGACCGCCTCCGTGCAATTTTGCCCCTGAGGCAGGGCGAGAGCGTCTACTTCGCCCCGCCTCAGGGTACGAAGCACCATCTCTTGCAGGGGCCGAATCCCTTGACCTCTGCGCCGGCTACTTCGTGCATCCACGCTTTCGCGAACGCCCCCCGGCATCGTGGCGTCCAGTCGCCTCGATGTCAAAAGGCGTAGATCAACTCGCCAGCGATAAGCTCCTGGCCGGAGATAAAATTCCCCCGTTTCTCGAAAAATCTGCGACTCGACTCATCGTGGCGGTACTCGAAGCGGGCCAGCAGACCTTCGGTTATGGTGTACGATACGGTCGGGGTGATCTCCCACAGGTCCTGCTTTGCCCCCGTGCGGACGCCGTCGACGTCGTCGAACCACTCCCCGCGCAGCGCGAAGGAGAGTTTGTCGGTCAAATCCAAAATGGCGTATCCCGCGATGCCATGCCAGTCGGCGGGCTCGGTAAGAGCCGATTCGGGCAGAGCTGGATCGAGGCAAACCCCCTGTCGGGGACAGAGATCGGTTTCGCGACCCCAGTTGTGATCGACGATGAGGGTCAGTCGGTCCACCGGCCTGAAGGTAACGAGCGTCGCCAACATCGACCGCTTGGAGTCGCCGCGATCCTCCTGCTCCGGTCCGTAGCTTCCGGAGATATAGAAAGAGAGCTTCTCATGAGGCGTGATGTTGACCCCGCCGTGAAACGTCTTTCCGTCGTTGTTATCCGCTACATTGTCCCACCCATTGACCAAGCCCAGATCGAGGGCGAGAAAGTCGTTTATCCTGTAAGTGGCCATCACACCGGTGTGCGTGAAAGGTATGGCAAACCCAAAGAGGATGGAATTGGAGATGTTGTAGTTGAAGTTGTCCCACGTCTTTATTATCTCGGCGCCGTGCAGGGTTACGAATTTCCCTCCCTTGAGATCCAAGCCGCCGCCTACAGGGATCCGGTAGGTCAGGTAGGCCTGACGCAGCTCGAAGGAATTCTGGCTCTCCGTATTGTTGGAATTATTACTCCAGCGGGTGGCCGCTCCTACGATCTCCGCCGTGTCGCCGAAATCTAGATCCGTCAAGAAACCTAAGCCTTCGAGGAGCGAGCTGTGCGAGATCCGAATGTTGGCCAGATTCAAGCCCACGGTGTTGGCATCTTCGTTAAAAAGAACAGGGCCGTTCTTGTCAGACTCAGGCCGGTTGAAGTTGTAGGTATAATCGGCCGCAACCATACCATGAATTTCAAGCCCCTCGAGCAACGAGAGCCTCTCCTCCAGCTTGCCGATCCGCTTGCTTAGAGCGTCTGCCGTGGCGGCCTCCGCCTTTTGGGCTGCGCCTCCCGAAGCGCCGTGGAAGCCATTCTCCTCCGCGCCAGCCTTCGCCGAATCCCCACCGAGCACGAGAGCCGCCGCAATGCCCACCGCTGCGAACCTTTTCACCTGTTACCCCCTTTCCGAATGCGATCTACTCTCCTGTTCCAAGGTTTGGAGCGAGCCTCGTGCAACGTGCGTGCCATGATAAGAATGGGAAAAGGAAAGCCCGCAAATTCGGTGCGCAGACCCGGCCTCCCACCTCTTCGCCGCTACAAAAAGAAGCATCCGCGTTCAGCGCCGCCTACAATTTGAGCGCGTCTTCCGCGATTTGGCCGAACCAGTGCATATCAGCGTACCGTCGCGGGCCGAAGAACCGGCGATCCCTCCGGTTGCGGTTGGGCGCTCCCTCCCGTCGAAGCTGAGGCGCGCCCGCCGTGCGATACGAGTTGGAAATCCGGATAGGCGCTGGCCCCATGCTCTCCCAGATCGAGGCCGTTTAGCTCTTCCTCCTCCGTCACCCGAAGCCCCACCGTGTGCTTGAGCGCCAAGAAAAGGCCGACGCCGCATGCGACGGAGAAGATCGCCACACTGGCCACGCCGGACACTTGCACGAGGAAAAAGCCCGGCTTGCCGCTGTAGAAGAGACCCTGCTCGGTGTGAAAAAGTCCGAGCAAGGCGGTTCCCAGGGCGCCACAAACGCCGTGGACGGAGATCGCACCCACCGGATCGTCGATGCGAAGCCGATCGAAGAGAAGGACCGAGAAAACCACTGCCACGCCCGGCAAAATCCCGAAAATGAAGAAAGCGGCTGCAGGCGTCACGAACGCGCAGGCACAAGTGACCGCTACCAGCCCCGCAAGCGCCCCATTCAGGGTCATGCCGGCGTCGGGCTTTCCGAAGAGGAGCCACGCCGCGCCCATGGCGCCGATCGCTCCAGCGGCGGCGGCAAGGTTGGTGTTAGTCGCCGTAAGCGCGATCGCTACGGGATCGGCCGCCATGGTGCTTCCCGGATTGAACCCGAACCAACCAAGCCAAAGAATGAACACGCCGAGTGTGGCAAGCGGCAGCGAGTGTCCCGGAATCGCGTTCACGCGCTTGCCGGGACCGTATTTTCCCCGCCTGGCGCCGAGGACCAGAGCTCCCGCCAGGGCGAACCAACCTCCGGTAGAATGAACGACCGTGGATCCGGCGAAGTCGAGCATGCCAAGCTCAGCGAGCCAGCCACCACCCCAGATCCAGTGGCCGACGACGGGGTAGAAGATGGCGGAAATCAGGAAGCTGTAGAGCAGATAGGCCGGGAATTTGGTACGCTCTGCCATCGCCCCGGACACGATGGTGGCGGCAGTCCCAGCAAAGACGAGCTGGAAAAACCAAGCCGCCATGGTGGGCACGCTGGTCCAAGCTAGCGCACCGAACTCCTCGTCTCCCATGGAGCTTGCGACGAAAAATCCCGTGTGGCCGAAAAACCAGTTGCCCGCTCCGAACATGATGGCGAAGCCGATGGCCCAATATGCCGCCGAGCCGAGCGCGAAATCCATCACGTTCTTCATGAGGATATTGACCGCGTTCTTGGCTCGCGTGAAGCCGGTTTCGACCAACGCAAAGCCCGCCTGCATGAAAAAGACCAGGCTCGCGGTTACGACGACCCAGAGGGTGTCGGCTGCGTATTGGCCCTCGCTCACCGCTTTCCCGTCGACTTTGCCGTTTAGCGCGAAACACACGGCTGGCCCTAGCAGCACGAGCCCCGCCGCAACCAAAAGTGTTATAGCTCTCGCCCTTTTCATGTCTGTACCCTCCGAGTGATCGGTTGATTAGCGTACCACCGGCCACTGCTCCGGCAGCCGAGAGAGAGCCAAGCAAGGTGGATGCCAAGTGAAGAGGCCGGTAAATCGACGGTTTCGCGGGAGCAGGCGGCGTGGGTGTGCAAGCCAAGGGCACCTGGGCCTGGGTCGTGCACTCGCCAGGTACAGGCAAGACGGGGTGAGTCTTCCGATGGTCGCTTCGGTTTCTTGCTGCGCCAGACGATCGGATACGCCGAGGCCCCGCTCTTGCGGATCGTGCAGGAGCCGCCGGCTTCCTCTAGCTATCCCCGCCCGCGGCCTAGGCTGCCGCGCTCAGCCCGTTCCCGCCATGGGAACGACGACATGATAGATGCGGGCGCCACGCGCGATCGAGAGAAGGACGCCATCTTGGCCGCGCACTTGGGCGACCTTGCGGCGGAACTCTGCGACGCTCTTTACCGTCGTTCCGGCAAGGCCGACGAGAAGGTCGCCGGGTCTTACTCCGATCGCGGCGGCCGGACTTTGGGCGCGGACGCGGGCAATCACCAAGCCGCCTCCTGAGCTCTTTACGCTTATACCGATCCGTTGCCAGGCGATTCGATCCGCCCGCTCCGTGGGAAACGCCGCGGACTTCACGGTTACGCGGCGCGTGCGCCCGTCGCGAATGATCGTCAGTGGGATCTCTTCTCCTTCCCGGTAGTCACGGATCCGCTGCAGGTAGGAATCGACGGAGGATATGGCATGCTCTCCCACCGCCGCGACGATGTCCCCCCGTTCGATACCCGCTCGCTCAGCGGGGCTCTCGCTCTCCACCTCGCTCACCAGCGCTCCTCCCGTCTGCCGCAGCCCGAAGTAGGCCGCGATCTGAGGCGTTATCTCCTGCATGATCGCTCCCACCCAGGGAGTGTGGACCTCGCCGAAAGCGATCAAGTCGTTTACGATGCGCCGCGCGCGAGCGGCTGGTATCGCGAATCCAATCCCCTCGGCCTTGCTGTAGATGGCGGTATTGATGCCGATCAGCTCTCCGTCGAGGTTGAGCAGCGGGCCACCGGAGTTTCCCGGGTTGATCGAGGCATCCGTCTGGATGAAGTCGTAGTACGTGCGCTCGTCGGTCTTGATGGACCGGTTGAGCGCGCTCACGACCCCCACGGTTACCGTGTGGGAGAGCCCGAAGGGATTGCCGATGGCGATGGCGGTCTCTCCGATCATGGGGGTCTGTACGGTGTCGAGGCTGATGTAAGGAAGCGCCCGGCCGGCATCGACCCGCAGCAGCGCCAGGTCCGAGTCCGAGTCGGCACCGACTAAGGTGGCATCGAAGCTTCGGTTATCGCTGAGCGTGACGGTAATCTTGGAGGCCCTGACGATGACGTGCTCGTTGGTGACGATGTACCCGTTCGGGCGCACGATCACGCCCGAGCCCAGGCTCGATTGGCGAAGCCTGCGCCGTGGCTGGTATTCAAAGAAGTCTCGAAAGAACTGGTCGAAGAAGGGGTCGCCCGAGAAGCCGCGAAGTCCGCCAAACGGAGCCTCGACGATTTGCTCGGTCGAAATGTTGACTACCGCAGCGCTGGCCTTCTCGACCGCCTCCACGACGGCGGTTCGCCGCTCGCTCGCTCGCGGCGAGGTCGGCGTGCCGAAACCGATCAGCAGGGCGAGCGCGAGCAAAACGGCTCCTCGAAGGGGACCGCCGGATCTTTCGACTTCCGCCTGCGTCTTGGCGCTTCTCGACATGCTCAAACCGCTCCTAAATTTACCAAGGAAAAATCGATTTGTCGTCGCTCCAGGTTGACGGATGCAACGCGTACTGCCACCCTGTCCCCCAGCCGCAACAGGCGCCGGCGGCGCCTTCCTCGCAGGCAATACTTCTCCTCGTCATAGTCGTAGTAATCGTCGAGAAGGGTCGAGATGTGCACCAGACCCTCCACGTAATACTGAGTTAGCCCGACAAATATGCCAAAGGGCGTTACGCCGGTTATGAACCCCTCGTATTGTTCGCCCACTTTGTCGCGCATGAACTGCGCCTTTTTAAGATCGACGACCTCGCGCTCCGCCTCCATCGCCAATCGCTCGCGCTCGCTCGCAAGATCCGCAAGCAGGCCGAGGCTCTGCGCTTGGCGCTGCGCCTCCTCTCGTTTGCGCGCCAAGGAGCGCGCGAGCTGCCGATGGACGATCAGATCCGGGTAGCGGCGGATGGGGGAGGTGAAGTGAGTGTAGCATTTACTGGCTAGGCCGAAGTGCCCGGCGTTCGTCGCGCTGTATCGGGCTTGCTTCATCGACCGCAGGATGAGCGTGTTTACCAGACGCTCCTCGGGCTTGCCCCGCACGGTTCTCAAAGCTTCCTGAAAGGACTGGGAAGAAGGGCCCCGAGGCCCGCATGTGAGCGTTATCCCGAAGCCGGCAAGGAAGCGGGCGAGCTGGGCGGTCGTGTCCTCGTCGGGCGGCTCGTGTATCCGATAAAGCGTGGGTACTGAAAGAGCCGTCAGATACTCGGCCACGGCTTCATTGGCGGCAATCATGAACTCTTCGATCATCCTGTGCGCGATGGTCCGCTCGGCTCGCACGATGTTTTCTGGGTGTCCGCGCAAATCGAGGACGATCTCGGCCTCGGGCAAGTCGAAATCGAGCGAGCCTCGGCGCATCCGCCTTCGCGACAGGCCCTCGGCCAACGAGGCCATCCGCTCCAGGTCCTCCAGCAGATCCTCGTTTCGCGCTCGCACCTCCTGCTCTTCCAGGTCCAGTATTTGCTTGACTTGCGTGTAAGTAAGGCGGGCTCGGCTCTGGACGATCGCAGGCCGGAAGTATGCTCCGAGGCGATGGTTGCTTTTGTCGAAATCCAGGATCACCGCCAGCGCCAGCCGGTCCACTCCAGGGTTTAGACTGGCGATTCCGTCGGAGAGGGGCTCGGGGAACATGGGCACCGCCCTATCGGGGAAGTAAACGCTGGTGCCCCGCCGCCTTGCTTCCTCGTCCATGGGCGAGCCGGGCGAGACGTAGTGCGCCACATCGGCGATCGCCACGATCAGGCGACATCCGCCTCCCTCGGTTTCCACGACGCCCACGGCGTCGTCGAAGTCCCGGGCGTTCTCGCCGTCGATCGTGACCAGCGTGAGTGGCCTCAAGTCGAGCCGCTGCGGTTCGGGCTGCGGTAGCTCGTGCCACGCCACCCGCTTCTTCCACGCGGGCGGTAGCGCTTCTGTCTTGGGAATGGCACCGGCGTCGACCGCCGCCGGAAGCTTTGCCCCCTCGGCCGCCACCTCTCGGGGAAACTCGGTCGAAAGCCCGAACTTTCTCATGACCACTTCGGTGTCGACACGGGGATCGGCTGCCGGACCTAACACGGCATCCACCTTCGCTTCGATGTCCGAGTAGAGAGTCGGGTACTTGGTGATCCGCGCCTCTACCACATCGCCATCCCTTGCTCCCCCGTCGCATCCGGGGGGAATGGCCACATGGTAGCAGATCCGAGCATCGGCTGGCACGAGCTTGCCTCCTTTTCCGGTTTGGTAGTAGGTGCCAACCAGGGTAGCGAGCCCTCTGGCCAATACCTTGGTTACTTTCCCCTGAGGCCGGACCCGGCCGTGGGCTCGATCGACAAGGGCGAGTGCGCGATCGCCGTGCATGGCCGGCCTGAGTCCGACCGGGCTCAAGTAGAGGTCTTCGTGCGCCGGGTCCTCGGCGAGAAGAAAAGCGAAGCCTTGGGGATGGGCCTGGATGGTTCCCGCTCTGAGATTGCGCTTCTCGGGCAGGGCCAAGCGCCCGCCTTTGACCTTCACCACCCGTCCCTGCCTACATAGCTCCTCGAGGACCGCTTCGGCTAATTCCCGCGACTCCTCTTTTGCACAGGCCCGCCGGATGACATCGTGGAACGCGGCGGCCTTGCGGCCGGCTTTGGCCAGGATTCCGAGGAGCTTTGCGGCGATCTCCTCTCTTCTTGGTTCAGCCTCTGAAATTGCGTCCTCGAGTGCGTTGCACACGGTTTCGTCGCCATTCGGCGCAGGCGACAATGAAGTAGACGAGCTTAGCCGCGGTAAAATTTGCGGCCCGAAGCGCTGGGTGGGGCGAGAGCTCGGTCACGTCGGCCCCAACCAGATCGGCCCGTGCCGCGATCTCGCGGATGAGGCGCGTCAACTGCCACCAGGAAAGACCGCCCGGCTCCGGAGTGCCGGTCGCGGGCATGAGCGAAGGATCGAGCCCGTCGACGTCGACCGTCAGGTAAACGGGGCCTCGGAGTCTCTTGGCCACCTCGCGCGGCCATTCGGGATTGTCCGCCAAATCCCTGGCCCACCACACCGGCAGGCGTCGCCTCTCGACCAAGCGTGCCTCTTCCGCCGAGAGGCTGCGGATGCCCACGTGGTAGGTTCGACAACGGTCGATCAGCCTGCGCATCGTGCAGGCGTGACTGAAAAGGGTGTTCTGATACCGGTCCCGCAGATCCAGATGAGCGTCGACTTGAACTACCTCGAGATTCGGATAGCGCTCGAGAAAGGCACTAACGCCCCCAACCGTTATGGTGTGCTCGCCGCCGAGTAGGATTACGAATTTTTCCCGTTCGACGTGCCGGCGCACTTCGGCGGCGATTCGCTCGAGGCTCTGGGAAAGCCCGAGCCGTTTGGGAAATCTCATGGGCGGGGCGGTGTAGATTCCCGAGTGATAGGGCTCGAAGCCGAACTCTTCGACAAACAGTTCCACCTGCTCCGAGGCGGCTATGAGCGCCGCAGGCCCTTGTTTGGTTCCCTTGCCGTAGCTCGTAGTTCTCTCGTAGGGGACGGGGAGCACCACATAACGGGCCCGACCGACATCGGCTTCGGCCGGCTCGCTCCCCAGGAAGGCGAGTCTGCGGCGGCGCTTGCGAGCTGTCAAACTAAGATCTTATCCAGTGGCTCATCCGTGGACCAGCCCCTGGGGCGGCCCAGGGGTGATCAGTCGCAGAAAACCGCCGCCGCTACCACCGAAGTCCAAAGACCGTCCTTGTCCCCGATGGCGGACTGGCAGATGTCTCTCGTCGTAACGATCTTGTCGGTCAAACGCCAGATATCCTTGCGTTCGTCGTAACTGGTGTTGGGGTCGAACTCCACACCGAGGATAGTCGCCAGCATCGAGGCGGCGAGGTCTTCGGCGTAGTCGCCAGCCTTCTCCTCCGTTTGGCCGAAGCTATGGTGCTCCGCCAAGTAGCCATACTGCGAGGGGTCGGCGGGGATGGCGACTCCCACCGAGGCAGCTAACAGCCGGTGTGGCTCGTTGGTTTCGTTGACGCTCATCACCACCGGGACGACCTGTCCCGGCGTGAGCATCTTCAGGCCCTCTTGCGCGCTGATCATACGGCAGTAAGGGGGGAAGATGCTCGACACCCGCACCAGATTGAACTCTGCGATCTTAGCCGCCCGCAAGGCCATCTCGAAGCTCGCCAGCCGCTCCTTGTGCTTCCCCACGCCTTTGGTGAGGAAGAGCTTGCGTGGGACGTGAGCAAAGGGGGACAAACCCCGCTTGCCGGAGTGATCTCCGAGGCTGTGCGGCCATGCGACGCTGGCGGTCTCGCCCAGCTCACCGGCCGGGGCATCGTGCTGCAGACGTGGTATCCTCACCAACTTAGACCACCCTCCGTTCCCTCGAGTAGTTGGTGCCCATTAACACGAATGTTTTCGCCTTACAAGACCAGTTGCGGTTTGTGTTCCCCGAAAACGTTTCTCAAGGCATTCGAGATCTCTCCCACCGTAGCGTAGGCCCTTGCCGCCGCCACTATTGGGGGCATGAGGTTTTCGCCACCCCTTGCCGCCGCCTCCACCCGCTCGAGGGCTTGGACGACCTCAGCGTGGTTTCGGCGGCTTCGCACCTCGGCCAGACGCCGGCGCTGGCGCTTTTCGACCTCTTCGTCTATTCGCAACAGACCCTCCGGCTCGGGCTCCTCTTCAGCCCGAAACTCGTTCAGGCCCACGACGATCCTGTCACGCCGCTCGATTTCCTGCTGGTAAGTGTATGCCGCGCGTTGGATCTCCCGCTGCATGAAGCCCGATTCGATCGCCCTCACCGCTCCTCCCATGGCGTCGATTTGAGCTATGTATTCGAGCGCCCGTCTCTCGATCTCTGCGGTCAGCGCTTCGACGAAGTAGGATCCGCCGAGAGGATCCACGGTGTCAGCGGCGCCGGACTCGTACGCGATCACCTGCTGGGTTCGAAGCGCAAGCCGCGCCGATTCCGCAGTGGGCAGCGCCAAGGCTTCGTCTTTGGCGTTCGTGTGCAAGGACTGCGCTCCCCCCAGGACAGCGGCCAGGGCCTGAAGGCTCACCCGGACCACGTTGTTGTCCGGCTGTTGCGCGGTAAGCGCGGACCCAGCCGTTTGCGCATGGAAGCGCAGCATCAAGGAGCGCTCGTTTTTCGCCCCGAAACGCTCCTTCATGATTCTCGCCCACATCCGCCGGGCCGCGCGGAATTTCGCGATCTCCTCGAAGAAGTTGTTGTGTACGTTGAAGAAAAACGACAATCGAGGAGCGAAATCGTCGACGGGGAGCCCGGCGGCTATCGCCGCCTCGACGTAGGCGATCCCATTGGCCAGAGTGAAGGCCACCTCCTGCACTGCAGTGGAGCCCGCCTCGCGCATGTGGTAGCCGCTTATCGAAAGCGTGTTCCACTTGGGCACGCGAGCCGCGCAGAAGGCTATGAGATCCGTGGTGATCCTGAGCGAGGCGGCAGGGGGATAAATGTAGGTTCCCCGCGCCACGTATTCCTTGAGAAGGTCGTTCTGGACGGTCCCGCCCACCTCCGTCCAAGGCACCCCCTGCTTTTCCGCTACCACCAGGTAGAAGGCCAGCAGGATCGCCGCGGTGGCATTGATGGTCATCGAGGTGGTGACCCGATCTAGGGGGATTCCCGCGAGCAGCGTCTCCATGTCCTCGAGCGAGTCGATCGCCACTCCGACTCGGCCCACCTCTCCCCTTGCTGCCGGGTCGTCGGAGTCTTTGCCCATCTGGGTCGGCAAGTCGAACGCTACCGACAAGCCCGTTTGCCCCTGTTCCAGCAGGTAGCGGTAGCGTCGGTTCGACTCCTCCGCCGTCCCGAATCCGGCGTACTGGCGCATGGTCCACAGACGCTGGCGGTACATGGTGGGCCGGATTCCACGCGTGAAGGGGAACGCTCCGGGCTGCCCGATGTCGCGTTCGTAATCGATACCGGCCATGTCCTGTGGCGTGTAAGCTTCACGGATCCGTATGCCGGAGGTAGTAACGAAGCCTGCGCGACCAGGTTGCGGCTTTTCGTCGCCGCGCTCTTGGATTTTGTCCCCCTCGCTCTTCAATGGATCTCCTCCCGGCCGGGTCCCTGTCCGCGAGTCCTACTCGATCACCGCCAGTACCTGGCCGGTCTCCACCGTTTGCCCTGGTTCCACTCGTATCTCGACGATCTTGCCCGCCGCCGGCGCGGTGACCTCGTTTTCCATTTTCATCGCCTCCACCACGAGGATACCGGCGCCCTTTTTTACGCTCTCGCCGGGGTTAGCCAAAAGAGCTACCACTCGCCCTGGCATCATCGCCCTTATCGCGGTCGGCCCGGCGGCCGTGGCGGCGGCCACCTCGTCGGTGCTACGAGCGGATGCGTCCGTTAGTTGTACGATCACTCGCGTGCCGCCGACATCGACCGTGTAACCTTCGGCGTCACCGCAAACTTCCGCAACGAAAGGGCGGTCGTCGACAAGAAGGGAAAAAGACCCGGGCGCGATCTCGACGCTGTCCACCCTTCTTTCCACTCCATCCACCCAGACGCTGAAGAGGCTCGGTCCCTTCTGCTGCAGCTCGACGACCGAGCGGCGGCCGCCGATGAGCGTTACGTACGAAACGGCCTTCGTCCCCACCGCTATTCTCGCACCGCTTCTCGCCTGGCCTGGTCGCGCCAGCGGCTGGCATCCGCCTGCCTCTGCCCCCGAGCGGTCTCCGACCCCTGCTTGCGACGTCCCCAGGCGGCCAGCGCTGCGGCGATAGCCGCTACCTGTGCCAGCTCGCCGCCGCCATCGGCTGTCGCGCCCTCGAGCCCATGGTACTCCTCGCTAACGAAGTTCGTGTCGTACTGCCCGCTGCGGAATCGCGGATGCGAGAGCACCCAGCGGTGAAATGGAAGATTGGTGGCGACACCGCGCACGCGGTACTCCGCCAATCCTCGAGCCATCCGCGCCAGGGCTTCATCACGGTTTCTGCCCCAGGCGAGGAACTTGGAAATCATCGGGTCGTAGTGGACCGGCACTTCCGCACCTTGATACACGCCGGAGTCGTTGCGAATTCCAGTTCCCCCAGGGACCTGCAGCTCTTCGATTTTTCCGGGGGAGGGGAAAAACGAAACCGGGTCTTCGGCGTAAACCCGGCATTCGATGGCGTGACCCACCTGCGTGATCTGGTCCTGGCGCAGCGCAAGAGGGAAGCCCGCGGCTATCTCGATTTGAGCCTTCACCAGATCGACGCCGGTAACTAGCTCGGTCAAGGGGTGTTCGACCTGGATCCTCGTGTTCATTTCGAGAAAATAAAAGCTTCGGTCGGCACCTACGAGAAACTCGATGGTTCCTGCGCCCACGTAACCCACGGACGCAGCCGCCTTGACCGCAACCGCACCCATTTCCGCGCGCATCTTCGCGTCGAGTGCTGGGGAAGGGGATTCCTCTATTACTTTTTGGTGGCGCCTTTGCACCGAGCACTCGCGCTCGAAGAGGTGAATCGTGTGCCCGTGGCGGTCGGCCAGGATCTGAAACTCCACGTGTCGCGGGCCGACGACGAACTTCTCGAGGTAGATTCTGTCGTCCCCGAAGGCCGTTTTCGCCTCCGAGCGCACCGCCCTAAGCGCGCTCTTGATCTCCCCCGGGTCGGCCACTAGGCGCATGCCTTTTCCTCCCCCGCCGGCACTGGCCTTGAGCACAACCGGGTAGCCGAGAGCCTGCGCCACCGCCAGCACCTCCTTCTCCTCCTGCAACACCCCTTCGCTCCCTGGCACCACTGGCACCCCGGCATTCTTCATCACTTCACGGGCGGTCACCTTATCGCCCATCTTGGCGATGGCGGCGGGCGGTGGGCCGACGAAAACCAAGCCGGCCTTCTCGCAGCGGGCGGCGAACTCGGCGTTTTCCGCCAGGAACCCGTAACCCGGATGAATCGCCTCCGCTCCGGTTTGCCTGGCCGCGTCCATGATCCGGTCTATCACCAAGTAGCTCTCGGTTGCCGGTGCTGGCCCGATTCGCACCGCCACGTCGGCGAAGTGAACGTGCATAGCGCACCTATCCGCGTCGGAAAAGACAGCCACCGTCTCGATGCCGAGATCTCGGCAGGCGCGGATCACCCGTACTGCGATCTCGCCCCGGTTGGCGACCAGAAGGCGCCTGAAAAGGCGCGGTTTGCTTCTCATAGCGGAATGTTGCCGTGTTTCTTGGGCGGATTGCGATCCCGTTTGTTGCGCAGCGTTTTCAGGGCGCCGATCAAGACCTCCCTGGTGTCGGCTGGTCTGATAATCGCGTCCACGTATCCCAGCTCCGCCGCCTTGAAAGGGTTGGCGAATGTGCGCCGGTACTCTGCGACCAACCGCTCGCGCTCGCGCTCGGCATCCGGCGCGTTTTCTATTTCGTTGCGAAAAATTATATTCACCGCTCCTTCCGGTCCCATCACGGCGATCTCGGCCGTCGGGTAGGCGAAGTTCAAATCCCCCCTAATGTGCTTGGAGGACATAACGTCGTAAGCGCCCCCGTAGGCCTTTCGGGTTATGACGGTAACCTTTGGCACGGTGGCCTCGCAGTACGCGTAAAGCAGCATCGCCCCGTGCTTTATTATCCCGCCGTGTTCCTGGGCGATGCCGGGCAGAAAACCCGGCACGTCAACGAACGTCACGATGGGTATGTTGAAGCAGTCGCAAAAGCGAACGAAACGGCCGGCCTTTACCGATGCGTCGATGTCGAGGCACCCCGCCAGGTAGGCCGGCTGGTTGGCGACAATACCCACGGGCTGCCCATCGAGCCTGCCGAACCCGATGAGGATGTTCTGCGCGAATGCTTCCTGGACTTCGAAGAAGTCGCGTTCGTCGAGCACGCTGCGTATGATCTGGCGCATGTCGTAAGGCTTATTCGGATTGTCGGGCACCACCTGATCCAGTTCCGGGTCTTTGCGTGCTGGATCGTCGGCCGTCGCGATGATGGGGGGATCGTCCAGGTTGTTCGAGGGGAGGTAGGAGAGCAGGCGCCTTATCATGCGCAGGCACTCGCGGTCATTCTCGGCAGCAAAGTGCGCCACGCCGCTACGCGAATTGTGGGTTACCGCTCCTCCCAGCTCCTCTTTGGTCACCTCCTCGTGGGTGACGGCGCGAATTACCTCGGGGCCAGTTATGAACATGTAGCTCACGTTTTTTACCATGAAGATGAAATCGGTCATGGCCGGGGAGTACACGGCACCGCCTGCACAGGGGCCCATGATGGCCGAGATCTGCGGTATCACTCCCGACGCGAGCACGTTGCGAAGGAAGATATCGGCGTACCCGGCAAGACTCACGACCCCTTCTTGGATGCGCGCCCCTCCCGAGTCGTTGAGCCCGATTACGGGAGCGCCGTTTCGCATCGCCAGGTCCATGATCTTGCAAACCTTTTCGGCGAAGGCACCCGAGAGGCTGCCGCCGAAGACCGTGAAATCCTGGGAGAAGACGTATACGATACGGCCGTCTATGGTGCCCCACCCGGTCACCACGCCGTCTCCCGGAATCCGCTTCTTTTCCATCTCGAAGTCGGAGCAGCGGTGGGTTTTGAACTTATCGAGCTCGACGAAGCTTCCGGGGTCGAGAAGGGCGTGAATGCGCTCTCGAGCGGTGAGTTTGCCAGCCTGGTGCTGCTTGGCGATTCGCTCCTCCCCGCCGCCCAGCTCCGCTTCGCGCTCCAGCTCTTCGAGCCTCTCCAGATTTTCTCGTACTCCCATGCTCTCCTCTACGCGGTGCCCTTACAGGGAAGGCGCATCCGAGTCATGCGGTAAACCTCGCCGCCGCGCCGACCGGGATGCTTCAGCAAAACCAGTACCAATTATTACGGCTAGCGCGGCAATTCAAGAAGCGTTGCCTAATCCGGGTCGACTTGAAGCTTCGAGGGATCGAAGCCCCGAAAAGCGACCCGAGTGCCGGTCTTTATCCCGCGGCGCGCACAGAACCCCGCTGCCACTTCGAGCGCGAACTTCGAGGGGCGCCCGATGCTCAGCGTCTGGGTTGAAAACGGCCGCGCACTTTCGATCACCCCTACCACCTTTTCCTCCTCGCTAATGAAGATTATGTCGAGCGCGAGCTTGGTATTCTTCATCCAGAACTGATGGTCTTGGCTGCTGCCAAAGACGAAAAGCATCCCCTGCGATGGATCGAGCTTGTCGCGGAACATGAGTCCGAGGGAACGCTTCGGGCGGGTGGCGGCGATCTCGACGTCGACGACCACCGCTCCCTCGCTTGTGGCGATCACCACCTGCGGCCTCTCGGCGCAAGCAGTCGCCGCGAGCCCAAAAATCAATGCTAGGGGCAGAAATAGAATCGGCCGAGGGCGCCGAGCGAAGCTGCCCCCGCCACCCGCTTGGGCGCCCTTCACGAGCTTCCGCCCCGCCTTTCTTGCATTGCGCTCGGGGGTAAAATACAAGCTTCTGGCACGCCGTCACTGGCATAGCGCGGCTTAGCCGGGAAGAAAAGGGGGTGGCATGGCTACGATCGTGCATACGCTTCTCGTGCTCGCGGGCCTGGGATTTTTCCTACGCACCATCTGGGGGCGGGTGGCCGTCTTGCTGCGGGCCGCCCCAGATCCACGGTTCGACCGGATAGGTGAGCGTATCGCTTCCGTTCTCGTCTACGCTTTTGGCCAAAAGAAGTTTCTGATCGACGAGAGAGAGAGGCAAGCGGGCTGGATGCACTTCTTCATCTTTTGGGGGTTCATGGTACTTGCGGTCAAGGTCGTGACCGCCTTCGGGCAAGGTTGGCTGGGCCGAGATTTCCACCTGCCCGGGATGGGCGTCGAACAGTTGGGAGGCCCTTATCTATTGCTCAAAGACCTGATCGAGGCGGTGGTTCTGATCGCAGTAGCGGTGGCGTTATATCGCTGGCTCCTTGCGCATCCGCAGCGACTTTTCGGGTTCGCGCCGGCCGAGAATCGCCAGCGCTCGCGCTCGCATGGGGAAGCGTTCCTGATCCTCGGGTTCATTGCTGGGATAATGATCACCGATCTGCTTTTCGATGCCGGGCGGTTTGTCTACGATGCCGGTGACGCTGTGGTCGAGAAGGAGCGCTCCTGGCAGCCGCTCGCCTCGGCGTTGGCCGGCGCCCTTTCCGCGGTGGGTGAGGGCCGGGCCCATTGGCTGAGTGAAATAGGATGGTGGGGACATAACGTCATCATCTTGGTTTTCCTCAATTTGCTCCCGCGCTCCAAGCACTTCCACATCATCACTTCGCTGCCGAACGTTTTCTTTCGCAAGCTCGAGCCCCTCGGTGCTTTGAGCAAGATGGACCTGGAGAACTCCGAGACTTTCGGAACCTCGCGTATAGAGCAGTTTACCTGGAAGCAGATCCTCGACATGTACACCTGCACCGAATGCGGCCGCTGCTCCTCCAATTGTCCGGCTACTGCTACCGGCAAGCCGCTTGCACCCCGCCAGCTTCTGCTCGATCTGCGCGACTATCTGTACGCCAATCAGGAGAGGATCGTGGGGCGCTCGGGAGACCGGGCGGAAGGGGAGGTGATAGTCGGCAATGACAAGGTGATTCACGATGACGTTCTCTGGAGCTGCAACGTCTGCCGCGCCTGCGAAGAGGCGTGCCCGGTAATCATCGAGTACGTGGACAAGATCGTGGACATGCGCCGCCACCTGGTGCAGGAGGAGGCCCGGTTCCCGAGCGAGCTCACGCGCACATTCAAGGGCATGGAGACGCAGTCCAACCCGTGGGGTTTGGGCGCGGAGAAGCGGGCCGATTGGGCGGAGGGCTTGGAGATCCCGCTGATGTCCGAGAAGGGTAGTGCGGAGTACCTGTACTATGTCGGTTGTGCCGGTGCCTTCGACGATCGCAGCAAGAAAACCGCGATCGCCTTCGCCAAGATCCTAAAGCGCGCCGCGGTGGACTTCGCCATTCTGGGCACCGAGGAGCTTTGCAACGGAGAGTGCGCGCGACGGCTGGGGAACGAATACCTTTTTCAGAGCATGGCGCAGGCCCTGATAGAGGTCTTCTCCCAGTACAAGGTGAAAAAGATCTTGGTCAATTGTCCCCATTGCTACAATACCCTGCGAAACGAGTATCCCCAATTCGGCGGCCACTATGAAGTGATCCACGCAGCCGAGTTCGTTCTGAGACTGATCGAGCAGGGCAGGCTCAGGCTCAAGGGGGATGGCGACGACCTTCAGAGTATCGTGTACCATGACTCCTGCAATTACGGGCGCTTCAACGGGATCTACCAGGAGCCCCGCCAGCTCATAGCGAAGGCGAGCGGAAAGGCCCCCTTGGAGATGGAAAGAACTCGGCGGGCCGCGATGTGCTGCGGGGCGGGCGGTGGACGGATGTGGTTGGAAGAGGCACCCGATCAACGGGTCAATATCGCTCGGACGGAGCAAGCGTTGGCGACCGGGGCGCAGACGATCGCCGTCTCGTGCCCCTTTTGCATGACCATGATCGACGACGGGGTCAAGTCCAAGGACATGGAGGAGAAAGTCAGGGTCCTGGACGTGATGGAGCTGGTAGAGAGGAAGCTTGCGTGAGCGCGAGCTTCGCGCGCCAGCCCCACGGTGGAGTGACGGGCACTTTCTTCGGAATCGAAGCCCGCGCCGCTACGACCTCAGCTTCTTTAGCTCCTCGCGAAGCTCGGGGATTATCTTGAAGAGGTCGCCCACCAGTCCGTAGTCAGCCACCTGGAAGATCGGCGCTTCCGGGTCTTTATTCACCGCGACGATGACCTTGGAGTCCTTCATCCCAGCCAAGTGCTGGATCGCGCCCGAAATGCCGAAGGCCATGTAAAGTTGAGGTGCGACGACCTTGCCGGTCTGGCCGACCTGCAAATCGTTCGGCACGTAGCCCGCATCGACAGCGGCGCGCGTGGCGCCCATAGCCGCGCCCAAGTCATCGACCAAGGGTTCGAGAACGTTCTTGAAATTCTCCGCTGACTTGAGTGCCCTTCCCCCCGACACCACCACGCTCGCTTCCGTCAGGGCGGGCCGGTCCGATTTGGTTTCGTCGAAGCGCTCGAACTTCATGCACTTGAGCCCGGCCGTGAGATCGACGCTCACCTTTTCCACCGCTCCCCCGCCCTCCTTGGCGGCGGCGTCGAACGCAGTGGTTCTAACCGAGATGACCCTCGGCGTACCTATAAGTTCCACAGTGGCGGTCACGTTACCTGCGTACATCGGCCTGCTGAACGTGCCGTCGTCATTGATTCCGATGACATCTGTCGCGAGCGCCGCATCGAGCCTGGCCGCGAGCCGCGGCAGCAGATCCTTCCCCGCTGCGGTTGCCGCTCCAACCACTGTGTCGATCCCGTTGGCTCTTACGATCTGCGCCAGCGCCGTCGTGTAAACGTCGGCGAGATGGTGTTCGAGCTCCGGCGAGTCGACCAGAAACACCTTGCTGACGCCGCACCCCGCCACTTCTTTGGCCAGCTCTTCCACCCCCGAGCCCAGCATCGCGGCATAACACTCGCCCGAGGATTTCTTTGCCAACTCTTTTCCCGCAGTTACGGCGCAAAACGTGGCCTTCGGTATTTTGCCCTTTTGATGCTCTGCAAAAACCAACACGTTGCCCATGAGTGAGCCTCCTGTCCTAAATTACCTTCGCCTCGGAATGCAGGAGGCTGACCAACTCCTGCACCGACTCCACGATCTTACCCGCTTTTCGTTTGGGCGGGGGCTCCATATTGCGCACCTTGAGCTTTGGTGCCGCATCCACGCCCAGGCTCTCCAAGGGGATCTCCTTGAGCTCCTTCTTTTTCGCCTTCATGATGCCTGGAAGCGAGGCGTACCGGGGCTCGTTGAGTCGGAGGTCGGCCGTTATGACCGCCGGCAGCGGGACCGAGATCGTCTGCAGTCCGCCGTCCACCTCGCGCGTGACCGTTGCGCTGTTTCCATCTCCGGACAACTCGACCTTTGACGCGAACGTGGCCATAGGCCAGTTCAGAAGTTCTGCCAGCATTTGCCCGGCCGCGTTGCTGTCGTCATCTATCGCCTGTTTGCCGACCAGAACGATCTGCGGCTTCTCCTCCTCCACGATCTTCTTGAGAACACAGGCCACCGCGAAGGAATCCAGCGCCTCGTCGGTGACCACGAGTACCGCCCTGTCCGCTCCCATCGCCAGGCCGGTTCGCAATTGCTCGGAAGCGACCTTCGGCCCCACGCTCACGAGCACGACCTCGCCGCTGCCCCGCTTTTCCTTGATCCGCAGGGCCTCCTCGATCGCGATCTCATCGAAGGGATTGATAACCCACTTTATGTTGTCTGTTACGATACCGCTTCCGTCCGGCCTGACCTTGATCGTGGTCTCCGGGTCGGGAACCCTCTTCGCAGTAGCGAGAATCTTCACCGCACAACCCTCCGAGAAAGCGTTTTGCCCGGCTCGCCGGCACCCGCACGCCAGCCTGGCCGCGGGGGGCGGCCGAGTCTTGTATGGCTTGGTCAGCTAACCTTGTCGAAACGATTGAGTCAAGGCCGGCGCCGGGCCAACTGCTCCGGCGTTGTCGCGGTGAGGCTCTACCAGCACTAGCCCCGCGAGGGTGGGTTGTAGCCTAAACGGACGGAGAGGTCGCGCCCGGCCTTCACGATCAGCGGCGCCAATTCCCGCGCGATGCGCTCCTCGCTCACGCGGTATTCCGGGCCCGCCACTGCCAGCGCGGCGACTATGTTGTTGGTGTAGTCTCGGATGGGCGCTGCCAGCGCGTTCACGTGCTCTTCGTACTCGCCGATCTCGACGGCATAGCCCCGCTCGGCTGTCTTGCGCAGTTCCTCGAGAAACTGCGCCCTGTCGGTGATCGTACGTGGGGTCCGCGCTGGAAGGCGTTCGGGTAAAATGGCCTTGATCTCGTCTTCGGAGTCCGACGTAAGGTGCGCTTTACCGGGTGCTGTGCAATGCAGGGGGAGAGTTGCTCCGACGTTGGCCACGAGGCGCACCGGCAAATTGGATTCCGCCGCTTCGAGTGACACCGCCCCGGCCCCGCGCCTTATGGTTACAAACGCCGTTTCCTTGCACTGTGCGGCCAGTTCTTCCAGAACCGGCCGCGCCTGCCGCAGCAGCCCGAGCTGACTTGCGAATCTCTGCCCGAGATGAAGACAGCGAACGCCGAGCCGGTAGTTCTCCGTAGCCTTGTTCTGTTCGATGTACCCCCTTGCCTCGAGCGTTGCCAGGAGGCGAAAGACGTTATTCTTGTGGAGCTTGAGCCGCTTGCTGAGCTCCGTGACTCCAAGTTCGTCAGCCTCGCCTTTGAATTGCTCGATCACGTCGAGGGCGTGGGAAACCGACTGAATTATGTAATTCGTCTTGTCCCTGCGAACCATTTCACCCTCCCTGCCTTCTTCACCCCGCGAGCCCACCGAGGCTGCGAAGCAGCGGACAAGGTTCACTCTAGCAGGTCCTGAGGGTTACAAAAGCTGTTTTACTTTAGTGTTTATGGTCGGGTATGTCAAACCGGGCGTTTAGGAGCGCCTTGGGGCCGCAGAAAGGCCGGGCCCCGCTTGTTAGAAAGCGTAGCGAAATAAGGAGGTTACATTTGTGGCGGCGGTCTCGATCGGTCTTTGCCGGGGTCGGGTCAGCAAAAAGATTTTTGAAAGCCGGTCCTCTATCCCTCAGCCGGTGGCGGCTCTTCGCCCGACCTGTAAGGTTGCACGGACCTTCGAGAGCCATCTTATCTCGGTCTCGATTCGCATGCGGGTGCCGTCGAGGACGAGCCAGCGAGCACGCGCACTGGGCGCAAGTGGGAAATTGGTGAGAAGCGGCACGATGCTCTCCTGAAGGTCGCGGTAGCGCCGCTCCAGAGTCTCGAGTGCGGAGAAGAGCAGGTCGTGATAGTCGGGAGGTGTAACCGCCAGGCGCACGAAGGCTGGGTCCCGAAATGGTCGGGTCTCGAGTTCGGGGTGGCGGAACCATAGCTCGAGAATCTGCTGGCCCCGTTTGGTGATGGTGTACGTGGCGCGCTCGGGGCAGGCGGGAACGGGCGCGGGGCGGCGGGTTATCGCGCCCTGTGCGAGAAGTCGGTCTAGGGTAGTGTACACCTGTCCGGAGTTCAGCTGCCAGAGTTCCCCGACGATGCGATCGAACCTGAGCTTGAGCTCGTAGCCCGACAAGCTGCGATCGCTCAAGAAAGCTAGTAATGCGTGACGAACCGACATTGCTTTGCACCTCCCGAGACTTGGGTATTTCCTGCGGGAATTCCTAGACCTGCAACGTCGGTGCCAGTGATCCGCATCTGCCGACTCCCGCTTGGGAAGGCGGTTTGGAGGGAACCGCTAGGTGTCGGAGCTGCGGTGAGCCGACACGGTGTGTACCGGCGGCGACGCGCAGTGTTCTGCGCTCCTTGCTACGTTGCGATCGAGATGGTAGCCAGGGGCTCATGGCGCTTAGGATCGTTCTCATAGGGCAGGCCGCGTTCGGTTCCGAGGTCCTCTCTGGGCTGGTGCGTGAGGGTTACGCTGTTGTGGCCGTCTATTGTCCCCCGGATACCGGCGGTCGGCCGGATTCTTTGAAGGAAAAAGCTGGGTCGCTCGGTTTGCGGGTCCTCCAACCATCGAGTTTCAAGAACGACAAGGTCAAGAATGAATTCAGGGCTCATGCGCCGGATCTCGCGGTGCTGGCCTACGTGACCCGGATAGTGCCGATGGAGATCATCTCTGCGCCTCGCCTCGGCAGCATATGCTTTCACCCCTCTCTTCTTCCGCGTCATCGGGGCGGAAGCGCCATCAACTGGACGCTGATCTGTGGAGACGAGGAGACGGGGGTGAGCGTGTTTTGGCCGGACGCGGGCATCGACACCGGTCCCTTGCTTTTGCAGAAGCGCATCGAAGTTGGCCCCGATGATTCCGCGGGATCGCTCTATTACGACAAGCTGTTTCCCCTAGGAGTCGAGGCGATGATCGAAGCCGTGCGGCTAATTGAGCTAGGCCAGGCCCCCCGGATTCCGCAGCGGGAGGACCAGGCTACGTACGAGCCCCTGTGTCGGGACGAGCACGCCGGGATCCGTTGGGAGCGGCCGGCGCAGGTCGTGCACAATTTGATCCGTGGTTGCGATCCCAGGCCCGGCGCTTATGTGGACCTGGCGGCTTGCCGGCTCAGGCTCTTCGGCAGCAGCGTCGCCGAGGCCGCCGAACCGGCAGCGCCTGGGACGGTAGTGGATATCTCGTCGGATGGGCTCCTCGTCAAGACGGCCGAGGGCGCAGTGAGAATCAGACAGGCGCGCCGAGGGGAAGGCCCCAAGGAGAAGGCCGCCGAGGTGGCTTTGGCTCTGGGCCTAAGAGTCGGCGATCGCCTCCTTTAGCGGGGCCACACGGAGGGACGCCTTGGCCCGAGCCTCCCGCGCGATAAAGGCTCAACGCTCTCCCGCTTCCTGGCGATGTAGCGAGACGACTTTAGCGTCGGTTCTGCGAGCATTCGGGTCGGCCGTGCTCTCGGCACTCCGAGCGTCATTCGTTCTCCCTTTTGCGGCTTGCTCGGGCGGTTGGCCTGCGCCCGTGCGGCGAGTTTGCCTGGCGAGCGCCCGCTTGGCGTCTCTGTAACCGGCTTCCATGAGGCGGCGGCTTTTCGCCGGGTAGGCATGGAACACGCCGAGGGGGGAGAACCCACTCCACTGTTCGGTAGGCTCTATTATGGTGACGGGAACACCGTGGAAGCGACCCTCGTCGGTGTGGGCGTAAAGATAGCCCATGTTCCCCACGGTTCGCCACATGACGTCCAGAAACCGACGAGCCAACTGGAAGATCGAGTTCAATTTACTCGCGTAAGGAAGTTCGCTCGCGATAGGTGCCAGAATGAAGATCTCCGTCGGATTCAGAGTGAGGGCATGGTCGAGCGGGACATTCCAGGCGAATCCTCCGTCCACGAAAAGGTCGCCGCGGAACCGAACCGGCGGAAAGAGAAGCGGGATGGCGTAGCCCGCGCGCGCGATGGTTCTAAGATCCATCCAGTTCTGGCAGTCGCGCTTGGAGTAGACCTCTCCCCGTCCGCGCGACAGGTTCAGGAGGACGAACTCGAGCTCGAGGCGGCTTTCGAAGATCTTCGGGAAATCCACGTATTGCTCGATGGCACGCACGAGGCTGTCCATGGAGAAGAGCGATCGTCCGAGCAAAGGATTGTGCAGAAGGCTCAAGTCCAACATGTGAGGAAGCGAGCGAAATTCGCTCCAGGCAGCCTCCAAGCCCGGCACCCCCCCCGAGCCATAGCAGCAAGCATTGATCACACCGATGGAGCTTCCGATAATGGCGTCCGGCTTGATTCCCTGCTCTTCGAGATAACGCAGCGCCCCCACGTGGTGAGCTCCCAGAGCCGCACCACCGCTTAGGATGAACACCCTCTTCGCTCGCTTTGGCATCCTACCCCCCCTTTCGAACTCGCTCCGCTCAAAAGAAGACGCTTCTCCTGGCGCGCAACCCCGCCGAGATCATGCTGGCGATGCGCGCCTTCACCTGACCCACTTTCTCTTCGATGGCTTCGTCGTCGTCGTTGTAGTTACCAGTGAAGCGCATGGGCTCGCCGAAGTAGATCCGGTATTTTACCGGAAGCGGGATGAGCCCCAGTGGCCCGAGGTGGGGCCAAGTCGGGGTAATCGGATAGGCTGGCATGCCGAGAAGCCGCGCCAGCGGCGTCAGGTTCGCTATGGCTGGCGCCTGCTCCTCCGACCCGATGACCGCGACGGGCAATATCGGCGTGTCGGTTTGCAAGGCTAAGCGCATGAAACCCAGGCCGAACTCCTGAAGCTGGTAGCGCTGGGAGAACAACTTGTTTACGCCGCGGACTCCTTCGGGAAAGGCTATTACCGCTTCCCCTTGCTCCAAGAGGTCGACACAATTCTTACGGGTGCCCACCACACCACCGACCCTCGCCATGAGGACGTTGAAAAAGGGGATCGTCGGCAGCCAATACTCTCCCATTCCCCGCAACACCCGAGGGGGCTCGGCTTCGAGCAGAAGTGCGAGCGCTATCATGGCCGCATCGATGGCGATCTGCCCCGCGTGGTTGGCGATCACGAGCACCCGGCCGGCGGGTACGTTTTCGATTCCGAAGTTTTCGACTCGGAAATAGTAACGATAGAAGAGGCCGGCGACGACGGCGGTTTTCGCCGTCACCTCAGGATTGAACCCCCAGGGGTCGTACCCGTACGCGTTGAGGTTGAGTGGCGCTCGCGACAGGCGCTCTCGGATTTCCTCGTGGAGATCACGCACCACGCCGGGCACGGCAGCGCCGACCAGAGTCCGAATCGCCTTCTCGCCCAGAGCCAGAGGAGTCCATGTCATATCGCTTTTCTCGGTAACTTTGCCGGGTCTCTGAAGTCGGCGCCCCGCCCTGCCTCTGGTACGCGTGGGCGTGCGTCGGCGCTTTGCGCGGCGGCTGCCCTCCACCCGCTTCTCGGTTTGCCCCGCCTTTCCTTCCACATCCACCTCCCAACCGCCTGTCCGGCTACGCCCGGACGCTGCCGAAAGTGTCGTTCAGATCGAACAGCGGCTTGAAGCCTGTCGCATGCGCGAAACGCCTTCCATCTAGCGTACACTGATATTTGATAAAGTCTATCGCGTCGGGGGGAAACGGGTAGAGGCCGAATTGAAAGAGCCTCGCAACCGCCGCCCGAGCCGCAAATTCCGGCAGCGGAAGTGGTTTTCCGCCGGTCTCTCGGATCGCCACGTGAAGCGGGACCGCACCGGGGCCTACCACATTGAAAACCCCCCGAACTTGCCTCTCCAACGCCAATCCGATCGCCTCCGCGACGTCCTCTTCGTGGATAAACTGCATCATCGGATCGAAACCCAAGACGGTGGGCACATAGCGCAACCTGAGATAGAGCCCGATCGCGCTGTGAACGTAATACCCGAGGGTGTTGACCGGCCGCAGAACGCAGGTGGCGATCTCGGGGTACTTCCAAAGAAAACTGTTGCACAAGGTGTCCACTTCGGCCAGGTCCCTGATGTCCGGGTAGTGACGGCTCACGTTGAGCGGAAAATCCTCGTCCATGTAGTAAGGGTTCTCCGGCAGGGCGCCGTAAACGTACGAGCTGCTCAGTACCACGAGCTGCTTGACACCGTACTGTGCGCAGCACTCCAGCAGGCGCTTCGTACCGGCGACATTGATCTCGTGGCGTACCCGCGGATCCGTGCGAAAGTGGCGCACGAAAGCCAGATGAACGACGGCCGAGGGGCGCTCGCGGCGAAAGACATCCTCGAACTTGCGCTTGCGCAAATCCATCACATGGACACGAATGTTGTGGGGATGGCCCTCCCACGGCAATCTATCGACACCACTCACCTCGTAAAGGTCGGCCACTCGCTTTGCCACGAGCCTTCCCTGCCCGCCGGCAATCCCGGTTATGAGTAGTCTTTCCATGGCAAGCGGTGCAAAGATAAACCACGTGCGCCGACCCATGCAAGCGGTTGCGCACTACGTAACTAAAGATAGGAGCGGCGAGAGCCGATAACTGTGGCCAGGGGGAGCATCCTGTGCGTTGCGCTTCCCAGCTTGCGCGCAGGGGCTGGCTGGCGCGTGTGCCTGGACGAAGTTTGGATGGGAATTGCGCACGACACCTTTGCGACGATTGGCCCGCCGGCGGCGGGTCAATCGAGCCTTGGCGGGTGGAGGTAGGCAGTGCCTGAGATGACCGATGCCTCGCTGGCGCACCTTCGAGCCGAGGTTATCAACTCCAAACAGATTCCCACCATCCCGGCGGTTCTGGTCAAGATCCTGGAAGTGGTCGGTGGGGAGCGCACCGGCGTCAAGGATCTCGTTGCGGTGGTCGAGCGCGACAAGGCCCTGACCGGCCGAATTCTTCGCTTGGCTAACAGCGCCTTCTTTGGTTTCTCGCGCAATGTCGCCACCCTCTCCAGGGCGGTAATGCTTCTCGGGTTCTCCACGGTAAAGAACCTGGCGCTTGGGGTGAAGGTTTGGGAGACCTTGACCGGGGGCACGGCGCGCGGGGAGATGGAGAAATTGTGGGTCCACTCGAGCCTCGTTGCCGCCGGCTCCCGCGCTCTCGCTCGCCGTTTGAAGCTCCCCGATCCGGAAGAGGCGTTCACCGCCGGGCTGCTTCACGACATGGGCAAGGTGATCCTCTTCACCCGCTTCCCTTCCGAGTACGGCGAGATCCTGGGAAAGTGGACGGGGGAGGAAGGCGTAGTCGCCGAACGGCGCGCCCTCGGGGTGGATCACTCGCAGGTGGGAGGCTGGCTGGCGGAGAGCTGGTCGCTTCCGGCACTCATAGTCGATGCCGCGGGCGGCCATCACCGAAGCCTCGAGGACAGGTCGGGCTGGAATCTGCCCGGCGTCGTCAACCTCGCTAATCGCCTGGTGAATGCTACCTATCTCGATCAAGCCGAGGTGAGCGAAGAGGCGCAAGCTTTGTTGCGCGACCTCGGGGAGCCGCTGCTCGATTCTGCGACTTGGCTGGAGATAACGGATCAGCTCAGGGCGCAGGAGGCGGAGGTCAGGGATTTTTTTTCCCCGGCGGAAGATGAATGAGTTGGGAGCCTGAAAAGGTCGGCAGCGAAACTTTTCATCGAGCCCTCGGCGAGACGGAAGAGTTCGCCGATACCCTCATACGCCATCTCTCGCTCGTACGCCACATCCTGGATGCCGTAACGCCGGTAAGGACCTTTGCCGCGGCCGCACAGGCAATCGCCAAAGCGCTCGTCGTGGAACTAGGTTTCGAAAGAGCCGCGGTCATCGTTACTGGTGACGATGGCGAGCGGGAGGTGCTGGGGCAGCACTCGCAGGCCGAGAGGTTCGGGGGCGAGGCCAGGCTGCCGGAGGCCGAGCGGCGAGCCATGAACGCTCTGGCCGGCCGGGTGATTGCCCAAGGTGGGGTGCTTCACTGGAGGGCAGGGGAGGACACGGAAGCGCTCGGGCGGCTAGGGATAGATGGGACGCTGGTGGGGGTGCCGCTCGTGGTCGGGGGGGAGCGCTGCGGGGCGGTGGTAGCACAGCGCCTGGTCGGTACCGACTGGGCCGTCGCCCAACGTAAAGCGTTCGAGCTCGTGAGCCAGATCATCGGGCAGGTGGTTACCGTTACCCAACTCAGGATCTCTTTGATGGAGGTGCGCGAGGAGATCGAGGCTGAGTTCGGTAGGACCCGCAGCAAGCTCGTGGCCCAGGAGCAGACGCTGAAATCCCAGGCTGCCAGCATCGCCAGGCTTACCGAGGCGCTGATCGCCTCGAGCCGGCTGAAGAGCGACTTCTTGGGCGTGATTTCGCACCAGCTACGCACGCCTCTGAATGTCATTCTAGGATACGGCGCGCTCTTGCGAGACGGATCGAGCGGCCCGCTCAGCGCCGATCAGGCCGACCAACTCGACCGCATAATCTGCAACGGTCGCAACCTCAGTCAGCTAGTCGATGACATAATGTTTTTCGAGCAGACCGAATCGACCAGAGTTGCGCCGCGACCCGAGCGCTTCGAGCTTAGACCGCTCATCGAAGAGATTTGCGCAGCGCTGCCCGAGATCACTGATCCGCATTCCCCTGAGCTACGGGTCGAGATCGATTCCCGGGCGGAGTCGCTGTTCACGGACCGCTCGTTGCTGAAGCGCGTTCTCTTCCATCTCGTGAGCAACGCCTACAAGTTCACCCGCGCGGGCAGCGTACGTGTCGAAGTCCGGCCCGGAGCCGATGCCAACGCAGTGCGGTTTGTGGTCGCAGATACAGGGGCCGGCATCCCGCGCGATCGCCTCCATGTGCTCTTCAGCCTCTTTCACGATGGCGATCGGCCCGCCAAACGGCGCTTGGGGGGTGTGGGACTCGGTCTTGCCCTGGTTAGGCGCTGTCTGCGCATTCTGGGCGGAAGCCTTTCCATGGACTCGCGCGAGGGCGAGGGAACCGAGGTGCTGGTTACCATACCGAATGCGCTCGTCGATATGGGGAGGCAAACGCGCGCGGACCGGTAGGGCGGTGTAATTGTGCCGCGGGGCCAGTCCGCCCTTCTCTCGGCGTAAGCGGTGTTTAACGAACCGAGGCCATCGAGTCGGTCCTAGTTGCCGGGTCGAGCGCCGCAATGCCGCCTAGGGCAGGATCTTCGGGCCGACGCTTGCGGTGAAAGCTTCAAGTCGCGATCTCGGCCGATCCCTCAGGCAGGCCCATGGGTTTCGAGCCAGGCACGCCTTCCCCAGCTTTCGTGCGGCTCCCTAGCGCAAGATGTTGCCAGGCCGGTGCTCTGCCGCAATGAGTGCGACGGTAGTGGTCGAGACGGGCGGTTGCCTGCTCGGCCGGCTCAGGCGTGATCATGTAGCGGAAATAGATGGCTCCAGGGGGATGTTGCAGACCTTGCGGGCGCAAATGCCCTGCCAACGCAGCGCGAAGCAACCCGCGGTCCGCCGCACCGATGAGAAGAACGGAGCGCACGAGAGTGCCGAGTTCATAGACGGCAGGCTCATCGGGAAGCGTTCTTATGCTGGCGGCTGTGAGGGGGTACCATGAAGAGAACTGGGCCATCGGTAAACTGGGACAGCAAATCCCATGCCCGAGCCACAGGCCCTCAAAGGACCACGAAAAGCCCGCTGCTCGGATAACATCTCGCCCGCAGGGCGTTACCGGTTCGTCAGTTTGGCGGACACCTCTGCCGCCCGATGTCACTTTCGCCACTTGTCGGCCCGACGCAGCCCTTTGAGGCGCACCTTCTGGTGCCCCCGTCGCCTACGCCTGACGAAGCTTCAGGGTGACTCCATGGGTCGCGCCTGGCGGCACGACGATGAAGCGGCTTCCGGTAAGCTCCTCGCCCTCCTCGGCGTGAACGTTCAAAGCGGCAAGTCGCCTCTTTACCTCGTCCAAGTTCTCGACCTCGATCGTCAGACCGGTTAGCGCCGTGGTTGCCGGCTGCGAAGGAGCGCGCGTGAAGGAGATCAGAGCCTCGCCAACTTTCAAGCTCGTCTGCGAGTTGCCGGCGAGCCCCAGACTTTCCAGCAACGCCGCCCGAGCCGAGCCCGGATCGGCGGCTTCTATATCGAGAGCGGCGATCCTTTTGGCTTTCACGACCGGCCCTTTTCCGGCTGGGCCAGCTCCACCAGCACGCCACCTGTGGCCGAGGGATGCACGAAGCAAACTTGTCCGGCGAGCCCCCGTCTAGGGCGGGTGTCGATGAGGCGCACGCCCGCGGCCTGCGCCTTTTCCATTTCTCCTTCGATATCGTCGGTTTCGAAGCAAATGTGATGTATACCCTCGCCCCGTTTATCGAGATACCGACCGACCCCGCTTTGCGGGTCCAGGGGCTCGATGAGTTCGATCTCGTCTTCGCCCAGGCCGAGCAGCACCGCCTTTACTCCCTGTTCGGAAACCGTCGCGGACTCGGTTACTGCCAGGCCCAAGGCGTCACGGTAGAACTTCAAGGCCTCGTCCACCGATCTCACCACCACGGCCACGTGGTGAACCTTGCGTATCATGGCGGTTGCCTACAGCGTCCTTTTCATTTGCTGGAGAATATCGTACCCCGCGATCGCCTTCGACTTGGCTGCTTGCGCGGTAAGGTATTCTTTATCCACCATCCCGCTTTGTACACCTTTCGCCAGATCCATGATCGCCATCTTGATCGTGGCCTCGTCGATCATCTCGCCCGTTTCCGGGTCGGTCATAGAGCCCCCGCCGCGTTCATGGTAAAGCTCGACCACACGCTTTGCGTGCCTGATGTCATCCTCGCTCGGGGTGAAGCATTCGTTGCAGATAGCCGCCTGCTGAGGATGGATCACCCAGGTTCCGTCCATCCCCAGGCGCGCCGCTCCCAGGTTCTTGGCGCGAAGACCCTCTTCGATCTCGCGCTTTTTTTCCTCCGAGTCGTCTTTGCGCGCAAGGCGCAGATAGACGTTGTCGATGGCGTGCAATCCAGCCGCCTTGGCTGCCACGGCGACCGCTTGCTTGGCGTAACTGAAATAGAGGTTTTGATCCTCCACGATCTCGCGAATACCCATGGTGGCGGCGAAATCGGCGATCCCGAAAATCAGCCCGCACATCCGATCCGAAGCCGTGGCGATTTCGTATGCGTGTACGAGTGCCCTCGGCGTTTCGATCAGGGCTTCGAGCTGAAGCGGGTATCTCCATCCGCCCCGGGCTTCCAGGGAGCCAAGAAGCTTATCGATGTAGACTATGTCTTCGGGGCCGGAGGTCTTGGGAATCACGAGCCCATGGAAGCGATTAGGGGCACCCAATACCACGGCCTCCAGGTCTCCCAGAAAGAACTCCGAGCGTATGTTGTTGGGCCTTACCGTCACCACCTTGTCCCCGAAATCGAGCGTGTTCAGGGCCTCCACCATCACCTCCCGGCTTTTTGGCCCCTTGAAGTCGTAAGGACATGCATCCTCGAAATCAGCCATCACGTGGTCGACGGGAGACTTGACCGGATCGGCCGCGTTCTGGTGAAGTTTCATGCTGTGGCCCGGATACGTTAGCTCGGTCCTGGGGATGACGAAGCGCTCTCCGTTGTCGAGTATGAACATCCAAAACCTCTCCGCGTGTTCGCTAATAAGATGGCCTTCGATCGTATTGAGTTTCGCTCGGGAGGTCAACGAGAGTGGCTGTGCGCCTGGAGGGGGTGCGCGGGGTCCGAAGATCGCCGGTACGGGGCGCCCTGCCGGCCGTCCTGGGTCGCCTCGAGGAGGCTTTAATTCTTTCCCTTCCCCGGGCATGATGAAGGGACGTTCTTTGAGCGGCTCGGTGTTTCTACCAGCTCATCTGCGCTGGGAAGCGCCGCGCCCGCAAGAGGGAGATCATGGATAAGAGTGTCATCAGAGAAGCGCAGAAGCTTGTCGATGCGGCTCGAACGGCCCTCGACTGTGCCTTGGGTGCAGCAGCCAAAGCTACCAGTGGCGGCAAGGAGATAGACACCTACCAGGTGGAATGCCAGAGGATAGCGGATTTGGCTACGGATGCGGCCGCGGCCCGGGCGCTCGCGCAATATGCTTCCGATTGTGCACACGAGGAAGGCCAGGCTGCGCTTTTGGCCGAACAGGCTTTCATCTTCGCCTCGGCGGTGGCCATGCGCTCGCGCGTTGCGCTGGAGGCGCAGGCTGCCCCGTTCGACGTGGCCCAAGACGTGCTCCGCAGAACGGTCGAGTCGGCCGAAACCATCGAGCGGGCGCGTGCCGGCCTGGCGGTGGATCGCGTTCGGGCGGTGGGCCGCCGAGTGCTCGATACGGCCGGTGTGAACAATTGCTGGCTAGAGGAGACGGCGGCCATGACGCGAGACTCCGTGCGTGCGTTTGCACGCGCCGAGGTGGCACCCCGGGCGGAGCGCATTCACCGGGGGGACGAACTGGTACCCGAGGATCTCATCTCCAAGATGGCGAAGCTCGGGTATTTCGGGATGTCGGTTCCCGAGGAGTACGGAGGCCTCGGCATGGGCAATCTGATCATGATAATAACTACCGAGGAGCTCTCGGCCGCATCTCTCGGCGCCGCCGGCAGTCTCATAACCAGACCTGAAATTCTCACCAAGGCGTTGCTGAAAGGGGGCACCGAGGAGCAGAAAAAGAAGTGGCTGCCACCGATCGCGAGCGGCGAGCTCATGGTGGCCATATCGGTTACGGAGCCGGACGTCGGATCCGACGTGGCCTCGATCAAATGCAGAGCCGAGCGGCGGCGGGTCGAGGGTCGAGATGGTTTCGTGTTGAACGGCGCCAAGGCGTGGTGCACCTTCGCGGGCCGCGCAAACGTGCTGGCTCTGCTGGCGCGGACCAACCCGGACCCAGCACTCGGCGCGCGCGGGCTATCGCTCTTCGTCGTGGAGAAGGATCCCAGCCGGGGGCATGACTTCGAGTCGCGCCAACCGACCGGCGGGGTCATCGTGGGCAGAGCCGACGCAACGCCCGGCTATCGCGGCATGCACTCGTACACCCTCAGCATAGATGACTATTTCGTGCCTGCGGAGAACCTGGTCGGGGGGGAAGCGGGGGAGGGGAAAGGTTTCTACTTGCAGATGTCCGGGTTCGCGGCCGGTCGGCTCCAGACGGGCGGGCGCGCGGTCGGCCTGGCACAGGCGGCGCTGGAGAGGACGGCCGAGTACGTGAATGATCGGTCACAATTCGGCAGACCGGTGGGTAAGTTCCCGCTTACGGAATACCGCGTCGGTTGGATGGCGACGGAAATCGCGGCCGCGCGCCAGTTGACGTACGCAGCCGCGCGCGCGATGGACCGCGACGAAGGAGTGTCGCTGGAGCCGGCGATGGCCAAGCTCTTCGCCTCGGACGTGGCGGTCAGGGTGACCCAGGAAGGGCAGTTGCTGCACGGCGGTTGGGGATACGCCGAAGAGTTTCCCATTTCTCGTTACGTCGTCGATGCCCTGGTTCTCCCGATCTTCGAGGGTGTGAAGCCGATTCTCCAGCTAAAAGTCATCGCCAGGTCTCTACTGGGTTGAGCGCCGGGTCCGGCCCCTTTGGCGTGGCGCTTTTCGGGGCAGGTCGCACATGGTAGGGTGCGCCCCGGTGACGGGAGCGGCTGCGGTCACTCTTGCCTTGTTTCTCGGCAGCTACGCTGTGCGTGGCTCCCCTTTGGCTGAGGAGTCGAGGTTCATTCTCCTCGGAGTCTTTGATCTTGCCATCGCTTCCCTTTTTGCCATCCCCCGCGCCATTCGTTCAGGCTCGGCGCCGCGTTTTGGGCTGGGTGGGCGCTTGCCGGGGGTGTGGGTCGGGCTTTGTGGACTTCTCGGGTGGGGTGCCTCGTACCTTGGCACGGCACGCGCCGGCCTTTTCCCTCGTGCGGGAGATTTCGCCGCCTGCTTGCTTCTCCTGCCCATTGCCATCGGAGAAGCCGTGGTGTTTTTCGCTTTGCTTTTCGAGACGCTAAACGGAGGTCGCGCGACCACGTTCGGAGGGCTCGGGGCCCTTGTCGTCAGCGTTGCCTCGCTCGCGCTCTACGAGTGCGCGTGGGGTGCGGCTAGCTATGCGGAGGTGCCGGTCGCGACGCTAGCGTGGGCTTGTGCTGCCTCTGGCATCTTGTACATTGTGTGCAGGAACGTTTGGGCCGTGGCGACTTTTTTGGATCTCTTCCCAGCGATGCGTTTCTCCTCCGGGATGGCATGGGAGCCGGCGCTCGGATGGACGGCGTTAGGCGTGGGCCTAGCGAGCGTAGGCTCGGTGGGGATCGCCGTTTGGGTCTCGCTCAAAGGCGAGCTCGGTCGGGCCCGGGGCGGTTCGTAACGCAAGCCGCTCGCAGGCAGCAGCCGTAGGCGGCGCCGCAAATTGTGGGGCCTATGCCTAAGGCAGGCTCTTGAGCCCCGGTTTCGGCGAGCCTACCAAACAAGCCATGTTGCCGGGGGGGTGGCGGTTTTCGTGCATGAGCTGGTGCGCCTCGGGAATGCCGTCGAAGGAGAAGGTCCGCGAGAGGCAGGGGTTCAATTTCCCCGCGATCACCATCTCGTTCACCGCTTTGGCCTGTTCGTCGTTGTTGAGATGGGATCCTTGGAATCGCTTCTGACGCATCCAGAGGTAACGTAGATCCGCTACCGCTCCATAACCGGTCGTACCGGCACAGATTACCACCATGCCCCCGGCGTCGCATACGAAGATCGAAGTGGGGACGGTTGCCTCGCCCGGGTGTTCGAAGACTATCCTGGGATTGCGCTTGTCGCCCAAGACGTCCCAAATCGCCTTGCCAAAGTTTCGCGCCCCTCGAAGCCAGGCTCCGTACGCCGCCTGGTTTCTCCAGTCGGGCAGTGGACCCCAGTGGTCGAACCGATTCCTGTCGATTGTCCCCTTGGCTCCGAGCTTGCGGCAAAACTCGGCTCGCTCCTGCGACGAGACCACAGCGACGGGGATGCCACCGCGTGCGCGCGTGATCTGGATTGCCTGGCAGCCCAGCCCACCGGCCCCTCCCCAGATCAACACGACATCGTTTTCGCGCACCGTGTGGGGCGGCCAACCCATCAGCATGCGGTAAGCGGTCGCGGCGACCAGCATGTACGCGGCCGACTCTTCCCAAGAAAGTTGCGCCGGCTTGGGCAAGCACTGGTGGGCTTGCACCCGCGCAAATTGCGCGAAACTGCCCCAGTTCGTCTCGTACCCCCAGAGACGAAAGGTCGGGCTCAGCATCGGGTCGACTCCGGACCTGACCAGGGAGCACTCGGAACTCCAGCGGCCGGCGTGCACCACTACCTGATCGCCCACCGCAAAATCTTTGACTTCGGCTCCGACTTTGAAAACGATTCCCGAGGCGTCGCTTCCCCCGATGTGAAATCCGCTCGGATCGCCGTCTTTCTCGTGAAACGATATTACGTCGATAGGCACCCCCAGAGCGGCCCATACGTTATTGTAATTGATGCCGGCCGCCATGACGTAGATCAAAACCTCGTCCGGGGCGATTTCCGGAACCGGCACCCGCTCGACGCTGAAGGCCTTCTTGGGTTCTCCGAAGCGGTCCCGCCTTATCACCTGCGCGTACATTTGCCGCGGGACTTCGCCGATCGGCGGCATCTCCCCTATCTCGAATATCTCCCTCATTCGATCACCCCCCAAGTCATCCCGAGTAGCCCATGAACCTCAGAAACTCGGGCAGAGAGCGAAAGCGGCAAAAGACGTTGGAGCGTTTCTCGTCACCGATGGTCGAGGTTGGCCGATCGGCATAGTTATGTCCAGGGTAAACGACCGTGTCGTCGGGCAAGCTCATGAGTTTTTGGGTCAAGCTGTAATACATCTCGCTCGCGTCGCTTCCCGGCAGATCCACCCGCCCGCACCCGCCGACAAAGAGGGTATCGCCGGACACCAGCGCCTTGCCGATCAGGAAGCACTGCGAGCCGGGGCTGTGACCGGGGGTGTGGATGACCGTCAGCGAGGCATTCCCGACCCCTATGGTATCTCCGCTTTCCACCGCCACGAGATCCGACGAGGAAAGGCCTGCGATCCGCTTTACGAAGGGTGCCTCGGCCTTGTGGATATGCACCTTGACCTTCTCGCGCTCGAGCAACTCGGCGGCGCCGGCGATGTGCGCACCCATCATGTCGCCACCCAAATGGTCAGGATGAAAATGCGTGACCAATGCTTTACCTATGCGCATACCATCGTTAGCCGCCGTGCGCAGGATCCCATCTATGTCCCATGCGGCATCTACTACCGCAGCCTCCCCCGTCTCCCGGTCCCCGATCAGGTAAACGTAGTTCTGCATTGGCCCGATGGGAAGCTGCCTGAAATACAAACGCCGATCCTTCTCTTCACTCATCGCCAGCCTCGGTTCGCTATCGTTTGGCTCCCTTTTGCCTGCCAAGCGGGCGCTGCCAGAGGTACTCGGGCTCGCCCGAGCGCTGCCCCACCCACCGTGCCAGCACAAAGAGCAGGTCGCTTAGCCGATTCAGATACTTGAGTACCGGCTCCCGCACCGGCTCCTCTCTCGACAGCGCTACGGTGCGACGCTCGGCACGGCGGCAGACCGTGCGCGCTTGGTGGAGCACCGACCCGAGTTTCCCCCCTCCGGGAAGCACGAAGGAAGCCAGTGGCTTGAGATCTGCCTGACAACGGTCGATGAGCTTCTCGAGCCTCTTCACGCTGGCTGCGGTCAGCGCCGCCCGCCCGCGTCGAGGGACCTCGGGTGGGGTGGCGAGTTCGGCACCCAAGTCGAAAAGCTCGCTTTGCAGGCGCCGCAAAATACGCTCGACTCCCACCGCAGGACCGCTTGTCGGTTCGCCCGCAAAGGCCCTGGCAAGGCCGAGGATCGAGTTCAGCTCGTCGACGGTGCCGTAAGCCTCGATCCTGGCGCAGTTCTTGGCGACCAGTTTGCCGCCGACCAGCCGGGTTTCCCCTCTGTCGCCGGTGCGCGTGTAAACCCTGTTTATCCTTATTGTCACTCGGAACGCCTCCGCATGCCCGGCACAGGAGCTGAACCGGCGTCTCTCTCCACGCCCTTCTACCAGAGCCTCATGGCAGGCTCAACGCAGGGGAGAAACCGGAGCGGTGTTGGCCGGCACGAACCGGGCTTTGCCTACTTGCTTCGCGCCGCCCTCGAGTCGGCGAGGAAGCGTTCGAGACCGATATCGGTGAGTGGATGCTTGACGAGTTGCCGGAGAACCGCGGCCGGGCAGGTGGCTACGTGCGCGCCAAGTTCGGCGGCGCGTACCACGTGCAGCGGATGACGCACACTCGCCACCAGAAGTTGCGCACCGAAGTCGTAATTGGAGAGAATGCGCGCGATCTGGGCTATCAATCTCGATCCTTCCTCGGCGACGTCATCGAGCCGGCCTACGAAAGGGCTTATGAAGGCCGCGCCCACCTTGGCTGCCAAGAGCGCCTGCGCCGGGGAGAAGACCAGAGTCATGTTGACGCGAATACCGCGTGCCGCAAGCTCGCGCGTGGCCTTCAGCCCCTCTACGATCATCGGGATCTTGACGACCACGTTCCGATGGATCCTGGAGAGGCGTTCCCCCTCCTCGATCATCTGCGTAGCCTCGGTACTGAGCACCTCGGCGCTTATCGGCCCATCGACTATAGAACATACCTCCGCGAGGACTTCCTCCAGGCTTCGGCCAGTCTTTGCCACGAGCGAGGGGTTCGTCGTAACCCCATCGAGGATGCCCCAGCTCGCGATCTCCCTGATTTCTTCAACATCGGCCGTGTCAATGAAGAGCTTCATCGATCTTCTCCTGCTCTTTAGGGGCGAAGTAGCATTACTCTCTTGGAGTCCTTGACCGCCCCAAGGGCCTCCGATATCGAGACCCCGAGCTGAGGATGCGTGAGGTCCGGGGCGAGCTCGCTGAGCGGTGCCAGGACGAATCTTCGTTCGTGCAGCCGAGGGTGGGGGATCTTCAAGTTGCGCTTATCTATTACCTGCTGATCGTAGAGCAGAATGTCGAGGTCGATTATCCGCGACCCCCACCGCTTTCCTTTGACGCGTTTGCGTCCCATGGCCTTCTCCACCGCGCGAAGCTTGGATAGCAGGGCGCCTGGTTCGAGCTCGGTGGCGATCTCGACGACGCTGTTGACGAACCAGGTTCTGGCGTCGCCGTGCGGTTCGCTCTCGTAAAGCGAAGACGCTTTTACTATGCGGGTGTTCGGCAGTTTGTTGATGCGCTCTTGCGCGTCGAGGATGTTGGCCTTGCGATCCCCCAGGTTGGAGCCGAGTCCGATGAAGACGCGATGGGGCATAGCTAGAGTCGCAGCGTGCCGATCCTTGTCATCGCTTCCTCGAGCCTCCGGGTCGGAACCGTGAGGCTCAGGCGGACGAATCCTTCCCCGCTGGGCCCGAATCCCACTCCCGGGGTAACCACCACGCCCGCCTCGCGAAGGATTCTAGTGGCCAAGCTCTGCGATGTGTACCCATCTGGTATCCCAGCCCAGACATAGAACGTGGCGCGGCAAGGTTGCGGCCGCAAGCCGAGCCGCTCCAAGGTGCCCACGACTAAGTCGCGCCGCGCCCGATAGCTTCGCCTCAGTGCTTCGACCGGTTCTTGGTCGCCCTGGAGTGCGGCGATCGCCGCCCTCTGAATGGCCATGAAAACGCCCGAGTCCACGTTGGTCTTGACCTTCCCCAAAGCCCCGATGAGTTCCCTGTTGCCGATTGCGAACCCTACCCGCCAGCCTGTCATGTTGTACGTTTTGGACAAAGAGTGAAACTCCAAAGCCAGCGTCTCGGCGCCCGGAATATTGAGTATGCTCGGGGGTGGAGAATCGTAATAGATCTCACAGTAGGCGGCGTCGTGGCAGACGATTATTTCGTGTTCCGCGGCGAAGCGCACCGCTCGGGCAAAAAACTCCGAAGAAGCTGTGGCTCCCGTCGGGTTGTTCGGATAGTTCAGCCACAGAAGCTTTGCTTCCCGCGCGACGTCGGCCGGCACGGCCGAAAGGTCCGGCAGAAATCCGTTGGCCGCCCGCAGCGGAAGGTAATGCGGCGTTCCACCGCTAAAAAGGGTACCTACCGAATAGACCGGATAGCCAGGATCGGGCACGAGCACCAGATCCCCGGGGTTGACGAAGGCGAGGGCGGTGTTGGCTATGCCTTCTTTGGAACCGATGAGAGAGAGCACCTCGGTTTGGGGATCGAGGTCTAGGCCGAAGCGGCGCCGGCAATACTCGGCCGCCGCCTCGCGAAATTCCGGCAGCCCCTGGTACTCCGGATAGCAATGATTGCGAGGCTCGCGGGCGGCGCTCGCCAGAGCCTCGACTATGTGGGGTGGCGTGGGGGCGTCGGGGTCCCCGATCCCCAGGTTTATGATATCCACCCCCTTGGCCGCCATTTCCCGTCTCGCGCGATCGATTTCGGCGAAGAGGTACGGGGGCAAGCTGCGAATTCGCTCGGCTGGTGTCAAAGAACCGCCCACCTGCGTTCTCCACCTATCGGCACCGGTTGCCCTGCGCCCTAGAAGAGCGCCCGCTTTTACACCAGCCGATCAAGGTTTTCAACTGCTGGTAGCGGGCTCCAACCCTAGGACGTCCGCCATGGAGTATAGCCCGGGTGGCTGCTCGATCAGCCAAAGCGCGGCCGCAAGAGCGCCTCGCGCCAGGCACTCTCGGCTCTGTGCGCGATGGGTAAGCTCTAGACGCTCGCCCTCGCCGGCGAAGATGACCGTGTGGTCGCCTACCACGTCCCCTCCCCGCAGTGCCGCAAAGCCTATCTCCCGCTCGCGCCGGGCGCCCAGTGCTCCGTGGCGCCCAAAACACGCGCTCTCCTCCATATCCTGACCTCGGGCTCGGGCTACCTGACGGCCCAGCTCGAGTGCTGTCCCACTCGGGGCGTCCACCTTGCGGCGGTGGTGCATCTCGACGATCTCGATATCGAAGCTCGGACCCAAGATGGCCGCCGCGGTTCGCGCCAGTTTCATGAGGAGATTGACCCCGAGGCTCATATTGGGGGAGAAAACGACGCGAGTTCTCGGTGCGAGGCGCTCTAGGGTCCTTCGCTCCTCCGGGGTGAACCCTGTGGTGCCTATGACCATCGCCGCCGTCGTTGCGGCCGCCTTTTCGAGATGGGCGAGAGTTGCGGCCGGCGTGGTAAAGTCGAGAGTGACCGTATCTGGGGCCGGCTCGTACTGCGCCCCTATCTTGACGCCGAGCGGTCCGATCGCTGCAACCTCGCCGGCATCCCGGCCCACGGCGGGATGCCCCGCCGCCTCGACCGCGGCAACTATTTCCGCCCGCTCGTGCTCGGCGGCGAGCCGAACCAGCAGCCTGCCCATCCTGCCTGCCGCCCCGCAGATGACGACTCTTGCCTTCATCCCGCCACAACTCCCTCCGCGCGAAGCCTTTCCGCCAGCGCGCGCCGTTCTGCGTCGGAAAGTCCTACCAGAGGGAGCCTGAGCTCCTCCGAACACTTCCCCATCAAGCTCAACGCGGCTTTGACGGCGATCGGATTGGTAGTCATGAAACAGGCTCGGATGAGCGGAACGAGCGCGAGTTGAAGTCTCCTTCCCTCCTCCCAATTCCTGCTCTCGCAGGCCTTGACCAATGCGCTCATTCGCGCTGGTGCGACGTTGGCCACGGCGGAGACGACCCCCTTTCCGCCCAACGCCATGATGGAGAAGGTCAAAGCGTCATCGCCCGAATAGATTTCGAGTCGGTCTCCCAGGGCGGAGAAAAGGTCGACGATGAAATCGATCGAGCCGGTCGCTTCCTTGACGCCCACAATATTAGGTATCTTCGCCAATCGCTCCAAAGTGGGGATCTCGATCCGGCAAGCAGTTCGGCCGGGGATATTGTAGAGAATCTGCGGCAAGTCGACCTCCGAGGCGATCCTGGAGTAATGTTGGTAGAGCCCCTCCTGGGTCGGCTTGTTGTAGTAGGGTGAGATCAGAAGCGCGCCGCTCGCCCCAGCTTCTTTGGCCTCGCGGGTAAGCCGGATCGCTTCCCGAGTCGAATTTGATCCGGTGCCAGCTATGACTGGCACCCGCCCCCGCGTCCGCTCGACGACGAATCGAACGACCTCTCTGTGTTCGTCGTGCCCGAGGGTTGCCGACTCGCCGGTCGAGCCACACGGAACGAGCGCGTCGGCCCCGTTTGCGAGCTGAAACTCGACCAGGCCGGCGAGTGCCTCCCAGTCGATCTCGCCGTTCTTGAAAGGCGTGACGAGTGCCGTCATCAAACCCGAGAACATGCTCGCACCTCCTCGAGATCGAGGTCTCCTCGGAAAACCTCTACCGCCGGGCCGGTCATCCAGACGTGATTGTCCTCTCCCCAATTGACTTCGAGGCACCCTCCGCGCAGCTCCACGACCACCTCTCTGGCGCTCCTTCCGGTTACGCAGGCAGCGACCGCCGCAGCGCAGGCCCCCGTTCCACAGGCTAGCGTCTCGCCTGAGCCTCGCTCCCAGACCCTGAGCCGCAGGCGCCGCTCGTCGATCACCTGAACGAATTCGGTGTTTACCCGCTCCGGGAACAGCGCATGGTGCTCGAATCGGGGCCCCAGCCTCGCGATATCTACTTCTTCCAGCTCCTCCACGAAGAGTACGCAATGGGGGTTTCCGACAGAAAGGCAGGTCACGAGGAACTCTTCGCCATCGATGCCGAGCTTCTCCTCGATCATCGGGCCGTCGCGCAGAAGCGGGATCGCTCGGCCCTCGAACTCGGGCTCTCCCATATCGACCTTGACCGCTGTAACCTTGCCATCGCGTGCTTGGATCTCGAGGGTCCTGACGCCGGAGTCGGTCTCCACCCTGAGCACCGGCCGGCAGGCTCCCCGGGACTCGTACATGTATTTCCCCACGCAGCGGATCCCGTTTCCGCACATCTTGGCCCGACTCCCGTCGGCATTGTACATTTCCATCCTGCAATCCGCGTTCTGGGAGGGCAGGATCAGGATCAAGCCGTCCGAACCTACGGCCGTGCGCCTCGGGGAAAGCAGTCGGGCAAGGGAAGATGGGTCCGAAACCCGGTTTTCGAAGCAGTCGACGTAGATGTAGTCGTTACCGAGCCCGTGCATCTTGACGAAGCGCAAACGGCTCATTCGTTTCCCCGCCTCTCGGAACTGAGCGGGCTCTCTCCCCGCACGAGGTCGAGGTAGGTCTCACGTTGCCGCACCACTCTAAAGCTCTCTCCCTGCACCATCACCTCGGCAGGGCGCCTGCGGGCATTGTAGTTGGAGGCCATGGAAAATCCGTAGGCACCGGCTCCCAGGACGGCGAGGAGGTCCCCTTCGCAAAGCGGCGGTAACTCCCGTTCCCGCGCCAGGAAGTCCCCGCTTTCGCACACCGGCCCCACCACATCCACCTTTACCCGTTCGGGCGCCGGCGTCCGCACGGTCAGTATCTCCTGGTAAGCGCCATACAGTGTGGGCCTCACCAGATCGTTCATCCCGCCGTCGACCACGATGAAATCTCTACCGGATGAGTTCTTCCTGTACAGGACGCGCGTGAGCATCACCCCGGCGTTTCCCACGATCGCCCGGCCCGGTTCGATGACCAGCGTGACTCGCGCCGGTTTGACCAGAGCCGCCAGAGCCGCCGCGTATCGAGCGGGCGGCGGCGGATCTTCGTCCTTGTACCTGATGCCTAGGCCGCCTCCCATGTCGAGGTAGCCGAGCTTTATCCCCTCTCCCTCCAGATCCGCGACGAGCCGCAGGATGCGCTTGAGCGCGTCCTCGAAGGGGTCGAGCGTCGTCAACTGAGAGCCGATATGACAGCTCACCCCCACTATCTCCAGATTGGGCGAGCGGCTGGCTCGGCGATAGCCGGCGCGGGCATCGGCAATGGGGAGCCCGAATTTGCTGTCGCGAAGCCCAGTGGCGATATAGGGATGGGTGCGCGGGTCGACGTCCGGGTTGACCCGAAGGCTTATCGGCGCCCTGACGCCCAGCTCTCGCGCGCTCCTTTCCACTACCTCGAGTTCCGCCGCCGACTCCACGTTGATCATCAGAATGCCGGCGCGTAGCGCCTCGGCGATCTCCTCTGCAGTTTTCCCCACGCCGGAGAAGACGACCTTGGCGGGATTCCCCCCGGCGCGCATCACGCGGAAGAGTTCCCCTCCGGAGACTATGTCGAACCCGCTTCCCAGGGCCGATAGCGCCTCCAAAAGAGCCAGGTTCCCGTTCGCCTTGACCGAGTAACACACTAGGTGGGGGATCGCCGAGAGAGCGTCGTCGAACTCACGGTAGCGAGCTTCGATGGCGCTCGCACTGTAGACGTACGCAGGCGTTCCGACCGCTTCGGCAATCGCACGCAGCGGCACGCTCTCGCAGAAAAGTTCACCCTCCTTGTAAAGGAAAGGATCCAATCTCTTTTCCCCGTGCTCCACTAACGGCTGGCCTCGAGTGCGACCCGCTGAGTGGTGGCGGGCTCACTATAATAACCGTCGAGCGTAAAGGCGACAACGCGGTAGAAATACGCGCCGGGCCTCGGGGCATCGCGGTCGAGATAGCGAAAGCGTTTGACTTTGCGAAACTTCTCCCTGTCGAGCACGGCAACGCTGCCCAGTTCTTGGAAGGCCACGCCCAAGCGCTCGCCCTCGGCTTTACCCCGCAGCACCCGAAACCCGGCCAGATCCTCCATTTTGGACCCGTCGGCGTATGTCGTGGGGCGCTGCCAACTGATCAGGACGCCCTCGGCGGTTACCGTGGCCTCGAGATTCGCCGGGGGCATGGGTCTCACTAGCTCCGGCGGCTTGACGGCAGTCTTTCGGCCGCAGTTTGCGAGAGTGGCGAAAAGTAGCAAGGGCAGCAAGAGGTTGATGCCTGCCCGAGGTGGGGTGCTATTGCCACGTGTGCTTAGGTCGCCCACGCTGACCTGGCTTTACCTCGTTCGCGCACTGAGCTGCTTGCGCACGTTGTTCGGGGCTGTGCCGCCCGGGGCTGCGCGCCGAGCCACCGCGGCCTCCGCGGTCGTCCAGGCGGCGATGTCCGGCCCGAAATTTGGGCAAAACGACCTCCACTGCTCGAGGCTCAGGTCGCTTAGCGTGAGCCCCTCCTTTTCGACGAAGCGCATGAGTTTCCCGACGATCTCGTGCGCCCGGCGGAAGGCTAGCCCTTTTCGCACCAGGTAGTCGGCAATGTCCGTGGCCACCAGGGCGGGGTCGGAGACGGCCTGACGCAGGCGCTCGCGGCAGATCTCGATCCGAGGCAGCATGGCCGCCAAAACGCGAAGCGAGGAGGAGACGGTGTCCACGGTGTCGAAAAGAGGTTCCTTGTCCTCTTGCAGATCGCGATTGTAGCTGAGCGGCAATCCCTTCAGGATGGTGAGCAGAGCGATGAGATTGCCATAAACACGTCCGCATTTGCCGCGGACCAACTCCGCCACGTCGGGGTTTCTCTTTTGCGGCATCATGGAGCTTCCCGTGGCGAACGCGTCGGGCAGCCGAACGAAGGAAAACTCGCTCGATGCCCAGATAACTATCTCTTCCGCCAGGCGACTCAAGTGTGCCGCCAAGATGGCGCAGGCCGCCAAGAACTCGATTACGAAGTCCCGGTCGCTCACGGCGTCCACGCTGTTTGCGGCCACGCGGGTGAAGCCGAGCTCTTTGGCGACGCGCTTTGGGTCGATGGCGAAAGTCGTGCCCGCGAGCGCGCCGGCACCCAATGGTAGAACGTTCACACGCTTGGCGCAGTCACGCAGGCGCTCGCGATCACGCCCCAGCATCTCGCGATAGGCCAGCAAATGATGGGCCAGCAGCAGGGGCTGCGCCCTTTGCAGGTGCGTGTACCCCGGCACGAGAACATCCGCATTCGCCCGGGCCAGCTCCTCGATGGATCGTTGCAAGCCTACTATTCCTGCCCCGATCTCTCTTATGGCGTCGCGGACGTACATCCTCAAGTCGAGGGCGACCTGATCGTTGCGGCTGCGGGCCGTGTGCAGATATCCCCCGTCGGGTCCTACTTTGGCGATGACCCGCCGTTCTATGGCCATATGGATATCCTCGTCCCGCTCCTGCAACGGGAACCTTCCCCGCGCGATCTCCTTCTCGATTGCTTTCAAGGCGCGGATGATTTTCCTTGCAGCACCCGAGGGAATGATTTTTTGGGCCGCGAGCATCCGGCAGTGAGCGATGGAGCCGGCTATGTCGTAGGGGGCAAGCCGGTTATCGAACTGGATCGAGGCGGTGAACCGCTCGACCAGAGGGTCGGTGGAGCCTTCGAAGCGCCCCTGCCAAAGCTTGCGGTTGCGCATGGGATCAGCGGCTCTTTTTCCCGACGTAAGCTCTTGCCCTGAGCCTAAGAGCGCTTAGCCTGATAAAACCTGACGCGTCGCGCTGATCGTAGCCACCGGCTCCCTCGAAACTCGCAACCGCCGGGTCGTAGAGCGACTGCGCGGAGCGGCGCCCCGTCACCGTCACAGTCCCTTTGTAGAGCTTGACCCTCGCTTCTCCGGTAACCGAGCGCTGGGACTCATCGATGGCCGCCTGCAGCATCTCTCGTTCGGGGCTGAACCAGTATCCGTAATAGACCGTCTCGGCGTAACGGGGGATGAGCGCATCGCGCAAATGCAGGACCTCGCGATCGAGCGTGATGGACTCCACCGCGCGGTGGGCACTATGCAGAATCGTCCCGCCGGGTGTTTCGTACACACCTCGCGACTTGATGCCGACGAATCTGTTCTCGACCAGGTCCACCCGCCCCACCCCATGACGCGCCCCTGCGCGATTCAGCTCTTCCAGCAAGGCTGCCGGCGAGAGCTTCTTGCCGTTTATCGCTACCGGATCGCCCCGTTCATAGGCAAGGGTAAGCTCTTCGCTCCTGTCGGGTGCCGACTCCGGAGCCACAGTGACGGTGAACATGGCCGGGTCCGGCTCCCGCCAAGGATCCTCCAGCATCCCTCCTTCGTAGCTGGTGTGAAGGAGATTGCGGTCAACGCTGTAAGGCTTCTCGCGACTCGCCGGTACCGGTATCCCATGCTTCTCGGCGTACGCGAGCAGCTCTGCCCGCCCCGCCATATCCCACTCCCTCCACGGCGCGATGACTTTGAGCTCGGGCGCCAACGCGGCATAGGTCAGTTCGAACCGGAGCTGGTCGTTGCCCTTGCCGGTTGCGCCGTGAGCCACCGCTTCGGCCCCGAGCTCCACTGCAAGCTGGGCTTGCCGGCGCGCTATGAGCGGGCGCGCTATCGAGGTTCCGAGGAGGTAAACGCCCTCGTACACCGCATTGGCGCGAAGCATCGGGAAGACGAAATCGCGCACGAATTCTTCCCGCAGGTCTTCGACTATGACCTTCGCGGCGCCCGTTTTTTCGGCTCGGCGGCCGATCTCCTCGAGATCCTCACCCTGTCCGAGATCGGCGCAGAAGGCGATCACCTCGCACCGGTACTCCTCGATCAGCCAACGCAAGATAACCGACGTATCCAGGCCTCCACTGTAGGCCAGAACCACGCGCTTAATTTTCACTTCCCCTCCCCGACCTTTCAGCCAGCCATACCATCAGCCCTTTTTGAAGGTGCAGCCGATTCTCGGCTTGATCGAATACCACCGACTGCGGACCATCTATCACCTCGTCTGTGATCTCCTCGCCCCGATGGGCTGGCAGGCAATGCATGACCAGCGCCTGCGGCGAAGCGAGCTTCAGCAGGCGGCTGTTGACCTGGTAGCTCGCGAAAGCTCTCCTGCGCTCCTCTGCTTCCTCCTCGGCACCCATGCTCGTCCAAACGTCGGTGTAGACTACGTCGGCGCCTGATACCGCCTCTTCTACGTCGTGAGTAACCAATACTCGGTCGCCAACTTCCGCGGTGGTCTCGAGCAAGATCTCCCGGTCCGGTTCGTAGCCGGGCGGGCAAGCGAGCGTGAATTTGAAGGGGAAGCGCTTCGCGGCTTTGATCCACGAGTTGGCCACGTTGTTGCCGTCGCCGACGAAGGCGATCTTCAAGTCCTCGAGGTCCCTCTGTTTCTCGACGAGCGTGTAGAGGTCGGTCAAGATCTGGCAGGGATGGAGGAGGTCGCTCAGCCCGTTTATGACCGGCACGGCGGCGTGGCGGGCGAACTCCACGAGGGTGGAGTGTTTGAAGGTCCGCGCCACGATCATATCCACGACCCGGCCGAGGTTGCGGGCGATGTCGGCCATCGACTCTCCCACGCCCAAGCGAATTTCGTTTGGAGCGAGGCGAATGGCGTGCCCCCCCAATTGATACATGCCGGTTTCGAAGCTGATCCGCGTCCGCAGGCTCGGCTTCTCGAAAATCATGGCCAGCGTCTTCCCCTGCAGCCGCGGGGTCTGCTCGCCCGCCTTGAAACGCTCCTTGAGATCCTTGGTCAGGGAAAAAACCGCCTCGATCTCGTTCCTCGTAAGGTCGGTCACGCTGAGGAGGTCACGCTTCATTGACTGAGTACCTCCTGCAAAATCCCCAGGCCCTCGTCTATCTCGGCCAGGCTTATGGTGATGGGGGGGAGAAACCTAAGGACCTTGTTCGCCGTGCAGTTGATTACGAGGCCTCTTTCCAGACACTCGTTTACGACCTTCGTTCCGTCCTCCGTAAGCTCCATCCCGATCATGAGCCCCAACCCGCGGGTGTCTTTTACCTTATCGCGAATTCCGGGTCGTGCCGCCATCGCCTTCAGCCGCTCCATCAAGTGTTGGCCGGCCGCGAGGGCATGAGCCAGCGTGGCAGGCTTGACGATTACCTCTAGGGTAGCCAACGCGGCGGCCGTTGCCAGCGCGTTACCGCCGAAGGTGGAACCGTGAGAGCCCGGGGTGAAATAACGCCCAATTTCGTCCTTGGAGAGCATCGCGCCGATCGGGACTCCGTTGCCCAGCGCCTTCGCCACGGTGAATATGTCCGGCTCGATTCCCGCCCATTGATGGGCGAAGAGTTTGCCGGTTCTTCCCATCCCGGTTTGCACCTCGTCGAGGATGAGCAGCACGCCCGCGTCGTCGCACACTTCACGCAACTCCCGAAGGTACCCCTCGCTCGGAACCACCACTCCCCCCTCTCCTTGGATCGGTTCCACCATCACGGCGGCGGTCTTGGGATCGATCGCCCGAGCCGCCGCCGTGGCATCGTTGTACGGAATATAGCGGAAGCCCTCGGGCAAAGGTTCGAAGCCGCGCCGCACTTTTTCCTGGCCGGTCGCGGTGAGGGTGGCGAGGGTCCGCCCGTGGAAGGACCCCAGGGCCGTCAAGATTTCGTAGCGGCCGCCGTGGGCGCCTCCCCAAAGACGGGCGAGCTTGATCGCGGCCTCGTTGGCTTCCGCCCCACTGTTGCAAAAAAAGACGCGCTGCGCGCAGCAGTTCTCGCAAAGCGCCCGCGCCAGCTTCGCCTGGGGCTCGCAGTGGTGGATGTTCGAGACATGGAGCAATTTCTCGGCTTGCGTGCGGATGGCCTCCGTTACCGCCGGGTGCCCGTGCCCTAGGTTGCACACGGCCAAGCTGGAGAAGAAATCCAGGTAGCGCTTTCCCTCGGCGTCCCAGAGAATCGCTCCTGCGCCTCTGGTGAACGCGACCGGCGCCCGGCGATAGACGGGAACGAGGAGGCGGTCGCCTATCGCGATTATCTCCGATTGCGTCACCGCCGCCTCACGAGGCCTCTCGGGTTATCACGGTGCCCACGCCCGCGTCAGTAAAAATCTCCAACAAGACCGCATGCAGGACGCGTCCGTCGATAATGTGGGTGCGCCCAACCCCGTTTTTCAGTGCCGCTATGCAGCATTCCACCTTGGGGATCATGCCCTCGGTGACGACACCTTTCGCGATCAGGCTTTGCGCCTCCGAGGCGCGAAGCTGGGGGAGCAGCTCTCCGTTCTCTCCTCGCACTCCCTCGACGTCGGTCAGCAGAATGAGCTTCTCGGCCTTGAGCGCTCCGGCGATCGCGCTGGCGACGAGGTCGGCGTTGGTGTTATAGCTTTCGCCGTTAGGTCCGGCGGCCACGGGTGCTATCACCGGTATGAAGTTGCCCGCCGTCAAAGCTTCTATCACCTTGGGATTGACCTCGACCACCCGGCCGACCATGCCCATCTCCTGTGATAACTTCTCCGCTATGACTAGACCTCCGTCCTTGCCGGATAGGCCGACCGCCCGCCCTCCGTGGCTATTGATCAAGGTGACTATCTCTTTGTTGATCTTGCCCACCAGGACCATTTCGACCACGTCCATGGTCCGTTCGTCGGTAACGCGCATGCCGCGTACGAAGTGGGTTTCGATGCCCAGCCGCTCGAGCATCGACCCAATCTGGGGACCGCCGCCGTGCACGACCACGGGGCTGATGCCGACATACTTGAGCAGCACGATGTCTTGCGCGAACCCGGGCTTGAGCTCGCTGCTCGTCATGGCGTTGCCGCCGTACTTGATCACGACCGTCTTGCCGGCGAACCGACGGATGTAAGGCAGCGCCTCGAGCAGGGTCTCGACCTTGTCGATGAAACGTTTCATTCAGAGGATGTAGCGCGAAAGATCTTCGTCGTTTAGGATGTCCTCGAGGCGCCTGCGGACGTAGGCGGCGTCGATCGTTATCTCGCGATCGGACATTTCCGGGGCGTCGAAGGAAATGTCCTCGACCAGCTTCTCCATCACCGTGTGCAGCCGCCTGGCGCCGATGTTCTCGGTTCGCTCATTTACCGCAACCGCGATTCTGGCTATCTCCGCCACCGCCTCGTCCGTAAAACGGAGCCTTACCCCTTCGGTCTCCATCAGAGCAACGTACTGCTTCGTCAGGGCGTTTTCCGGCTCCGTGAGGATGCGGATGAAGTCCTCTTTGGTCAAGGGATCCAGTTCCACACGAATGGGGAATCTGCCCTGAAACTCCGGGATCAGGTCGGAGGGCTTGGAGGTATGGAATGCGCCCGAAGCCATAAACAGGATGTGGTCGGTCCTCACCATCCCATACTTGGTGTTTATGGTGGAGCCCTCGACGATGGGCAGGAGGTCGCGCTGGACGCCCTCTCGGGACACATCGGGCCCGTGCGTCCCTTCGCGGCCGGCGATCTTGTCGATCTCGTCGATGAAGATGATTCCCGACTGCTCGACGCGCCTCAGCGCTTCTTGCGTCACCTTCTCCATGTCCACCAGCCTATTGGCTTCCTCGGTCGCCAGCGCTTCGATCGCCTCTGGCACGCGAAGCTTCTTCCTTTTCGTGTGCTTTGGGAGCAGGTTAGAGAAGAGCTCCTTCAGGTTGAATTCCATCTCTTCCATTCCCTGCGGCGTGATCACCTCGACCATGGGCGTGAACGTCTTGGTAAGCTCGAGTTCCACCACCCGGTCGTCTAGCTTCCCCGCCCGCAGCATCTTGCGCAGCTTTTCGCGGCTGGCCTGGAGAGTGTGCTGTTCGGCCTGAGTTTGGGCGTCCGCCGTGCCCTTTCTCGGCGCCGGCAGAAGCAGATCCAGAATCCGCTCCTCGGCGAGCTCGCGCGCGCGCAGCCCCACCTTTTCCCGCTCCTCGCTCTTCACCATGTTGACCGCAAGCTCTGTCAAGTCGCGCACCATCGACTCTACGTCCCTGCCCACGTAGCCGACCTCGGTGAACTTGGACGCCTCTACCTTGAGGAAAGGGGCCTGCGCAAGGCGTGCCAGCCTTCTCGCGATCTCGGTTTTGCCGACCCCGGTGGGGCCGATCATTATGATGTTCTTGGGGGCGATCTCGTCTCGCAGGTTCTCCGCGACTCTTTGTCGCCGCCAGCGGTTTCTCAACGCGATGGCGACCGCACGCTTCGCCGCTCTCTGTCCCACGATGTAGCGGTCGAGCTCCGAGACGATTTCGCGAGGAGTCATCGGGTACTCGCTCGCGTTCGAAGCGGAGGCAAAGACCGACCCGGCTTTCTCGCTCATAACTCCTCGATGGTTATCCGGTCGTTCGTGTACACGCAGATCTCCGCCGCGATTTTCATGGCCCTTTCGACGATCTCCCGCGCGCCGAGGTTGCTTTCCCTAACTAGCGCCCGGGCGGCCGCCAGTGCGTAGCTCCCTCCCGAGCCGATCGCCACCACACCGTCGTCGGGTTCGATCACGTCCCCGCTGCCGGATACGATGAGGGACTTTTCGGCGTCCGCTACCACGAGCAGCGCCTCCAACCTGCGCAACACGCGATCCGTGCGCCAGTCCTTGGCCAGCTCCACGGCCGCCCTGATCAGGTTCCCCTGATGGCTTTCGAGCTTCCCCTCGAATTTTTCGAACAGGGTAAACGCATCCGCGCTGGCGCCGGCGAAGCCCGCGAGAACTCTCCCCTGGTAAAGCCTGCGGACCTTTCGGGCCTGAGCCTTCATGATAGTCTGACCGACGCTCACCTGCCCGTCGCCTGCCATCACCACCTTGCCACGGTGGCGCACGGCCAAGATGGTGGTTCCGTGAAACTCGCTCCTCACGGCCCCCCACAGTAGCTATTGTCCCGTTTATGCTCAAGCGTCTCGCGTGTGCCGGCGGGATGGCTCCCCGCGCTCTTGCCGCCGCTAGGCTCGGCCCCTTGGCGCGGGCAGGGCCGACCCTTCGGTTTTCTCTGCTGGCTCGCGGCGCGCCGCGTAGGCGACGCCGATCGAGAGAAGGTAGAGGAGGAGCAGGGGAATCGCCATGAGTACCTGCGAGGCGACGTCCGGCGGCGTCAGAATCGCCGCCACGATGAAGACCACCAAAATGGCGTGACGAAGGTAGCGCAAAAGGAAGGTGTGATCTATCAGACCGGCGCGCGAGAGAAAGAAGGCGGCTACCGGGAGCTCGAACGTGGCCCCGAAAGCGAGAAGCATGCGAGCGGTGAACGAGAGATATTCGCTGATGCGGATCGCGGGCGTCACTCCGATACTTTGATATTCCCTTACGAAGAACGCGTAGCCGACCGGAAAGACGACTAGGTAACAGAAGGCGGCCCCACACAAGAAGAAAAAGGTCGCAGCGGCCACGAACGGGCGCGCGTAATGTTTCTCGGTCTCGAGAAGGCCGGGCTCGACAAACCGCCAGGCTTGGTAAAAGATAACGGGCGAGGCGAGAAAAATGCCCGCGATGAAAGACACCTTGAGCCGGGTAAAAAAGGCTTCGGGCAGACCCGTCCCGATAAGGTCTATCTCCTTGATCCCCAGGCCGAGCAGGGGCCTGGTCAGGAACTTGAAGAGCTGGTCGCTGAACACGTAGCATGGCGCGAATGCGATGGCGACGGCGATGAGAGACTTGAGCAAGCGCCAGCGCAACTCTTCGAGGTGCGCCGTGATCGGCATGCTCACATCCGCCATGCGGCGGACGCTAAATAAATTGTGCTACCCTGTCAATTCGGGCGCCGCACAGCGTGTGCTAGAACCAGGACGCTTTGAGGAGGCACGGTAAGTGCCGCGGACGGCGCTCGTCTTCGATCGCCGCTACGGCGCCCACGACCCCGGACCGGGCCATCCGGAAAGCCCCCGCCGCATCGAGGCGATAGCGCAAGGCTTGGGCCGGTGGCAGGGGGCCGCCACGGCGCTCGACCCCCGCCCGGCTACGCTCGAAGAAATCGCTTACGTCCACGAGGAGCGCTACATCGAGAGCGTCGCCGCCACCGCTGGGAGGCCCCCCAAGGCGTTCGACCCGGATACCCGAGCTAGCGCCCGCTCTTTCGAAACGGCGCTGCTTGCGGCCGGAGGGCTGCTCGTTTTGGTGGAGGCGATCCAAGCTCGTCGATGCGACAGTGGTTTTGCGCTGGTGCGGCCGCCAGGGCATCACGCCGAGCGTTCGCGGGCGATGGGGTTTTGTTTCTTCAACAACGTGGCGATTGCGGCCGAGCATCTGATCAGAGTGGGCGGGCTCGAGCGAATTCTCATAATCGACTGGGATCTTCACCACGGAAACGGTACTCAAAACCACTTCTACCGCGACCCCAGGGTGCTCTACTGCTCGGTGCATCAGTATCCGTATTACCCGGGGTCGGGGTCGGTCGACGAGGTGGGCGAGGAAGATGGTGAAGGATACACGGTGAACGTGCCGCTGCCGGCGGGCTGCGGGGATCCGGAATACCTCGACGTCTTCGACCGCATACTGGTGCCGATAGGCCTTGCCTTCGTGCCGCAGTTCGTGTTAGTTTCCTGCGGCTTCGACTGCCACGCGCGCGATCCGTTGGGTGGCATGAGGGTGAGCACGAACGGTCTGCTCGGCCTTCTCGAGCGGGTGAAGAGGATAGCGGGGCAGTGCTCGGAAGGAAAGCTGGCTTTGGTGCTCGAAGGGGGATACGATCTTTCGGTTCTCGAACAAGCGGTTCCGATGCTCCTCGACGGCCTCACTTCCGATGCCCCCTCGCAAGAGGCCCAAGGAGGCAAGCCGAGTCGGGATGTGGTTGGAGAGGTGCGCCAGAGGGTCGGCCGTTACTGGAAGCTTTAGAGGGCCTCGAGCCAGGGAATCTGCGGCCGACTGGGCGGGGGCGGGCTGGTCGGCGGGCTTTAGCCCTCGAAATGAGCGGCAATCTTATCGGAACCCCGAGTGGGCCGCCTGCCTTGACAGGTTTGGTACCTTCACCCATAAGGACGCTCGTGCGCTCGTACGGGGATGGGTGTGGGAGTGTAGCGGGTCGGCGGATCGGGTTTCGAACCCCCGGAGACCTCGTTCTGCTCGCGACGATCGTTTCGGTTTTCTTCCTCGCCATGTTTCCGCTCCTGGGGCGCCCCTTTGCGGTCGGTCACGATGGCATGAACGGAGCGGTTTTCTCCATGAGCGCCAGTAACATGCTTCGGTTCGGGCTTCGCGAGACCAAAGCGGCCCCGACCCGGGTTTATTGGGACGAGGGGCCGCCGGCGGAGAAGAATTTTTACACCTCCAAGCCTTACGGGCATCCGCTTCTGCTAGCGGGTGCCTACGCGCTCTTCGGTATGAGCGAACGGGTGGGAAGAACCCTCTCTTTGAGCTTCTCGCTCGCTCTCGTGCTCCTCTTTTATCTTGTCGGGCGATCGATGGGCGCACCGCTGGGCGGACTGGTCATGGCTGGGGTGGCGGCGAGCTTGCCGATCATGCACGAGTTCGCGCCCATGATGATCGGCCAGATTCCCTCTCTCCCCTTTGTTCTCATGCTCTATTTCTTTTATTGGCGCTACTCGAAGACCGGTTGCATCACCCCCGGGATGGCGGTCGGGATATGCGGCGCCTTCTTCGGGGGTGGTATTCTCGACTGGCATGTGTTTTCCCACCTGCCGGTAATACTGCTGCACTGCGCGTGGAGGGGGCGGGGCAAGCCGGCTTCGGTCAGACGCTTTTGGGGCCTCCTTCTTGTGGCAGCGTCCGTGCCTCTTTTGCTCTTTTTGGCTCACACCTATTGGCTCGACGGCTTTTCCTATCTTTTCGGCAAGATCGAACAGCGTACCGGCTTCGCTCCTGCGGTGAACTTTACCTGGCCCCAGTTTTTCTCGCGCCAGTGGGATTACCTGCATTCCATGTATCGTGTCGCCACTGTCCTGGTCGCTCTAGTCGCACTCCTCGTACCGGCGGACGGCCCGGCCCGGGAGATGCAGGGGCTAGCCCGGGTAGCTGCCGCCGCGGGCGCCGTCGAAACGCTCCTCATAAACGAGGCGGTATATATCCATATCTACTACACCTTCGTGTGGGTGCTTCCCGTTTGTTTGGCGCTCGGCGCGGCTGCAGAGGTTTTGGCACGGGGGTTCGGGGAGCTTATGGCGGGCGTTCTGGCGTCCATTCTGCTGGGGGTTTTGTTCGCTTCCTCTTTTGCCCAAGCGAGGCAGTCGGCCGAGGACTCGTGGCGCCATAGCGAGCCGCTCATCCGGCTCGCTCAGAACCTGAGTCATCGACTGGAGCCCGGAGAGAAGGTCATTTTCTACGTGAAGGGAACGCAGTTCGGGCCGCAGATAAGGTATTATCTCAAGGCCCCGGTGCTTTATCCCCAGTCGGTTTTCGAGGCGCAGGCGTACGCTCACCGGTGCCGGGAATGCAGGTTCGTCGTCGTCGAAGCGGAAGGGGCGCCCATGCCGAATGCGAGGACCTTGTGGGAGGCCCTGAAGAGACGATACCCGCACGAGCTCGCCTACGGTTTCTACCTGTTTACCCTTCCTCGAAGGTAAGAAAAGTGCCCCGTTAGGGTACGGGGCCAGGGGGGCGTCAGCGCACCCTGGCTTCGGCGCTTCGCCAATCGTTCGCAGCCCGGGGAAAAAATCGGCCCGCCTCTTGACTTGCGATTGAGAATCAATATCACTTAGCCCATGACCCGCGGCGCGGTCAATTTTCGCCGGGTACTTGCGGTTGCGGCCATGGCGGCAGCTCCCTCCTTCGCGTTGGAGCGCACGGAGGTGCTCATGGGCACCCTGGCTCAGGTCGAGGAGTGCACGGCGGGTGAGGACATGGAGGATCTGGTGGAGCGGGCTTTCGCGCGGATGCGCGAAATAGACGAGGAGCTTTCGCTTTATCGCGAGGGGAGCGAGCTTAGAAAGTTCAACGAGAGGGCATCGGGCTGGCCGGTTCGGATGAGCTGGGATCTTTGCGAGGTGCTGAGGCGGGCGCGCCAGTTGAGCGTGCGCACGGAGGGAGCCTTCGACGTGACGGTTCTCCCGCTCATGCTGGCACACGGAGCCTACGGTGGGCTTGGTTTGGGCACAGAGGCGTCCCGGCGCCTGCGGGTCGGATTCTCAGGGCTTCTTCTCGACCCGGTCGAGCGCTCTGGGAGGTTTCTCATGCCCGGGATGGGCATCGACCTAGGGGCGATCGGGAAGGGATTCGCAGCGGACGAGGCCGCGCGGGTTCTTAGGGCCGGTGGGAGTCGCTGTGGTCTGGTAGATGTCGGAGGCACCGTGCGGATTTGGGGGGGTAGTGGACACCGGTGGCGCATCGGCGTTCGGGATCCGGCCGAGCCCGGCTCTTTGCTCGGATACCTTGCGCTTGGAGAGGGTGCCGTAGCCACGTCGGGCAATTATTTTCGCGCGCGCGATGGTGGAGGCGGGCCGCTGCGCCACATCTTCGACCCCCGAACCCGCAGGCCCGCGCGCACGACTTTGGGGGTCACGGTCTGGGCGGAGGACGCAACGACGGCCGATGCGCTTTCGACCGCGTTTTTCGTCCTCGGTGTCGAGCGGTCGCGGCATCTGATAGCGCGGGAGTTTCGCGCAGTGAGCGCGCTTTTCGCAGGTCGAAGGGGCGAGAGAGAGGTGCTTTGGGTGATGGGGAGCGGCCGGCACGCTTGGCATTCGCTGGTATCGCAACGGCAACCTTGCTGTCCCGACGGGCGGGCGTGGCGTGCGGGCGGGAAGGAAGTGAATTCGACTGAGCCAAGAAGAGAGGAGGGATCATGAAGGTAAAAGTTTTCCTAGGTGCGCTGGGGGTCGCCCTTCTGGCGAGCGGGGTCCGCGCGCAAACCACGGGCATGACAGCCGAAGAGAGAATCAAGAAAATAGAGCGACAGATGCTGGATCTGCAGAGCAAGATGCGGGAGCAAATGGAGGCGCTGCAGCGAGAGATGAAGACGCTCAAGGAAGAGCAAGAGAAAGAAGCAGCGGAAGCAAGAGAGGAGCAGGAAGAACGGATCGAGCAAGTACAAACCGCCCAAGAGGAACTCGGCAAGCGCACGCTGAGTCTCCTCGAGCGCGTCAAGCTCGGCGGCTACGGCTCCATGCGGTATGACAACAGTTCGCTCGACGATCTCAATGGTACATTCACCTTCCGCCGCGCGGTGTTCACGACCGACGCCAATATCGCACCGCGACTGCGCTTCTACTCCGAGCTCGAGTACGAACGGTTCCGTAAACTCGAGCTCGAGCGCAGGTTCACCCCATCCGAGGGGGGGCTCGCAGTCGAACAGGCTATCGAAGGAACGGACGGATCGGAAATCGCTATGGAGCAGGCGTGGCTTCAGTACGACCTCAACAACTGGCTGAGCCTGCGCGCAGGGGGCGTGCTCGTTCCTCTGGGCCGGTTCAACATCCGCCATGACGACAATCTGTGGAATCTTCCCCGTCGCTCCCTGGTAGACCGTGGGACACCCGTGCTGCCCGTGGCGGCTGCGTGGGACGAATTAGGCGTGGGTTTCGTGGGGAGGACGCTGCTTGGCAGCCAAGGCGCCCTGGAGTATCAACTTTACGTGGTCAACGGAGCGAGCCTGGATGCGGAAGTGGAGGACATCATCCAGACGCGGGACCCCAAGCGTAGCAAGCTCGAAGCGGAGGTCGAGTTCAGCCCGTCAACCGGTACGTTCTTCGCTGACACCAAAGACGCCAAGAGCGTGACGGGGCGTCTGGCGCTAAGCCCGGCGGTCGGGCATGAGCTGGGGGCGTCGTTTTACGTGGGCCGCTACACTCCGGCCTTTCTCGACGATGAAACCCTGTGGTCTTTGGGCTTCGACGGACTCACGCATCTTGGCGGAGTGGATCTCGAATGGCAGTACATTTTCACGCGCTTCGAGGGTATACGGAACGTGGCCCGAAGCTTTGCCGGCGTCGTCAAAGAGCAGGCGGAAGAGGTGGAGAGCGAGTTCAGCCCGGACTTGGAGACGGAAATCGAGTTCGAGCTCGCCAATCTCGCCAGGACCAAGCACGGCTACTGGCTGGAAGCCCGCTATCCCTTTTGGCTCGACGCCCTGAACGATACCTTCCTGGGTCGGGGATTTACCGACCCGCAGCTCGTGCCCGTCCTGCGCTGGGAACAGGTATGGCTTCCCAGCCTCTTGCAAGAAGCGGCCTTCGAAGGCGGAGAGCTGACCGAGTTTGCGACGGAGAGCCGTTTCGTCCACCGTATCACCGCCGGCCTTGCCTACCGGCCGATGCCGCTGGTGGGATTTACCTTGGCCTACGAGTACACCTGGACGAACGAGGGCAAGAGCCTGGGGGGCGTCACAAACTTTCTCCCCGCGGGGGAAGACGAAGACGATGCCCGTGCTTTCCTGGCAGGGATGACGTTTGGCTTCTGACTCTCCCGAGTGGGGAAATCCGGGAATCCGGGGAAGACGCGACGGGCCACGAGGGATGGGGGTGCGCTTCGACTGTCGAGTCGAGTCGCCTCGGTTCGCAGCGCAGCGGTTGCGGGAGGACACGGAGCGCTTGCGGGAGCGTCGCTCGGAGTGAGAAGCTCGAGGAAGCTCGGCTGGGTGGCGGCGACGGGGGTCGCCTGCGGGTTGCTGTTGGGAGCCGGCGGTGCCAGAGCGGGGGTGGTTTTGAGCCTCGAGGAGGCGCTTCGGCTTGCGTTCCCGGAAGCCGAGCGGGTGGTGAAGCGGCAGACGCTCTTGGGGGGCGAGGAGTTGGCGCGGGCGGAGAAACTGGGGAAGGTTAAGATCGAGTCGAGACTCTGGACCTTCTACGTTGGCTACGAGGGCGGCAAGCCGAGCGGATATGCGGTCTTGGATACCCACGTCGTCAAGACCTTGCCCGAGACCGTCATGGTGGTGCTCGACACGAAGGGGAGGGTGAGATCCGTGCGTCTTTTGGCTTTCTACGAGCCCTCGGAGTACATGCCCTCGCAGCGATGGCTGGATCAGTTTCGCCAAGCTGATCTTGGCTCCGACGTTCGGCCCGGCTCGGGCATCCAGGGGATCACCGGCGCCACGCTTAGCGCTCGGTCGCTCAGCGCCAGCGTTCGTCGTGCGCTTGCGATCTACCGCGTAGGAATCGAGGGAAAGTAAGGACGATGCGATTCGTCATCACGGGGCAGTGGCGCGACAACGGGCTTCTCAGCGCGGTGATGCTATGGTTTCTGCTGTACGTCGCTCTTTTCTGGCTGACCAACCTGCTCCTTTTCTTCGTTCACTACGGGTTTAGCTACGAGGCCGTGGTGCGCGCATACCTCGGCTCGGAAGCCGAGTTCCTGGCACCGCGAAGCTACCGCGGACTCCTGGAGATGAGCCATGCGCATCTGTTCGCCATGGGCATACTCATATTGACCATGACGCACCTCCTTCTCTTCGTGCCCGTTGGGCGCGCCTGCAAGTGGGTCATCGTATCTGTTTCCTTTTCCTCCGCCCTGGGCGACGAGCTGAGCGGCTGGCTCGTTCGTTACGTTCATCCCGCCTTCGCCTACGCGAAGATAGCCTCGTTCCTGCTACTCCAGGCAGCCCTCGGTTTTCTCATCGTGCTCGTGGCCTGGGTTCTGCTGTCCGGCAAGGTGATGGATAACGGTGATACGCAACCACATGGCGCAGAGCGTCAGCCTGGGGCGCGAAACGCGGGCGGCGGATCGCCGCGCGGGCAGAGCTAGCCGGTTCCCATTCACGCCGTTCCCTTTACAGTCGATCGGCAATCTTGCTAATAGATGTCAAGGAGGATTCACCGTACATTGTGTCGTCGAGGGCTGGCCTGGTCGGACCTCGGAGCCTCGCCCTCGCGGTATACCATCGAGCGTCGTAGAGAACAGGAGTGAATACCATGATTCGCCGAAAAGCTTTGTTGGCGCTTCGTGCGGGGATTCTGTCTACCTTTGTCAGCTTGGGGATCGCCCCTTGCGCGCTAGCCGAATTCCCCTACCCGACGTGCGGCGGCGCGCTTGCGCCCTCCTGTACCGATCCCACCGACTACCAGAGCTACCTCTTTCTACCGACGACCAATCCGCCGACCATTCCGAGCGACTTGAGCCCGACGAACTTTCGCTTCTCCAGCCTGGTCGACCCAGCCGTTCCCAACACGCCGCAAGAGCTTTTCGGGGTCAGGGGGATGAGCATCGATAAGGCCTGGCAAGTGACGACCGGCAGGCCTGACGTTTTCATTGCGATCCTCGACTCGGGTATCAAATGGCGGGACCTGGGTGCCATGGCGGATCTGGTAAATAAAGTTAGGCTCAATCAGGGAGAGCTGCCTCTGCCCGAAGGGACCACCAGCGGCTACGATCGTAACGGCGACGGCGTCTTCAATGTAAAAGATTACCTGGCTGATGGTGTCCACCCCCAGGACAGCCGGCTGAGCGACTCCAACGGGAATGGGATCATAGACCCCGGGGATCTGATCGCTGCCTTCTCAGACGGCTCGGACGACGACGCCAACGGGTACGAAGACGATATCGCGGGCTGGGATTTCTTTGCCGAGGACAATGACCCCTTCGACGAGGTGGAGTACGGACATGGGACGGGCGAGGCCGAGGACAGCACCGCGGAGGCTCAAAACGGAGGGGAGGTCGGCGTGGCACCGAACGTCATGTTCATGCCGGTGCGAGTGGGGGACAGCTTCGTGGCGGAGGTACAGGATTTTGCCAAAGGGGTGGTCTTCGCTGTCGACAGCGGGGCACATGTTATTCAAGAGGCCCTCGGGACGGTTGACAATAGCCCCTTCGCGCAGGAGGCGCTCGATTACGCGTGGGCGAACGGGGTGCCCGTGATTGCCTCGGCGGCAGACGAGGAAAGCATGCACCATAACTACCCGTCGAACTACAATCACACGATCATGGTCAACTCGATTCGGCCGCAGGACGGCTCTTTCGTGACGAATCCCACCTACCTGCTGGTCAACGGCTGCACGAATTATGGCGGGCATGTGCATTTGGCGGTTTCCTCCTCGTCCTGCTCGTCGGAGGCTACGGGCAGAGGGTCGGGAATCGCCGCTCTCATCGTGAGCCAGGCCCAAAACTTGGTCGATCGGGGTGAAATCACGAATTACCCAGGCCTTGGGAGACCGCTTTCTGCGAACGAAGTGAAGCAGATTTTGACGCTGACGGCCGACGACATCGATTTTTCCGGCAACCTGAGTCTCAGTGTGGACCCAGGGGTGAAATTCGGGTTCCTGAGCCACTTGACCTCGAGCCGGTTTCCCACGCACGCGGGCAAGGACAAATATACGGGTTATGGAAGAGCCAACGCGGATTCTGCGGTGCGAACTCTTTCGGCAGCCACGATTCCACCGGAAGCCGACATCACGGCCCCTGGTTGGTTCGAGATCCTCGACCCGGGAGCTACCCCGACGGTCGATATAACGGGGTCGGTGGCGGCCAAGCGGCGCGCCAACAATTTCACTTACAGAATCGAGTATGGCTGCGGCGTAGATCCAGTCGAAGCCGAGTTCAGCCGCGGCGGACACCTGATCGTGAGCGCCAGCCCTGGGGTGGCGATCGAAAACGATTTGCTCGCCACCTGGGACATTTCCTCGGTGACGGCCGATTGCGCGTTTGCCAGCGTCGTTCTTCCCGTCTCGGACCGGCACGACTTCGATGAGGTCTTCAACGTCACGTTGCGTCTCACCGTCGAGGACAGCCTAGGCAATGTTGCCGAGGACCGCAAGGTAGTTGCCGTTCACAGCGATCCTGATCTCAAGCCCGGTTTCGCCAAGAAAATCGGGGCGTCCGGAGAGTCGGCGCCGGCGCTAGCGGATGTGGATGCAGACGGGGTGCTCGACATCGTGCTTGCCACCGCCGATGGTCGCGTCCATGTCCTGGACGGCTCCGGGGCGGAGCTGCCGGGCTGGCCTGTCGCCACACAGTTCGAGACGCTTCACCTTCAATCACAGGGGTTCGTTAGTGGGGCGGTGAGCACGGACGTGCACGAGGCGGTGGTGGCTTCGGTGAGCGTCGGGGATTTAGAGGCGGATGGATCGTTCGAGGTCGTGGCCGCCTCCACCCAAGGGAGACTCTATGTCTGGGACCGCACGGGCACCCCGCGCCCGGGGTTTCCGGTGGCGACCGATCCGGTATTTTCCGATCCCGCCATTCGCGACCGAGCTAACCGCTTGGATCCGGGCATAATCGCCACGCCGGTCCTTGCCGACCTGGATTCCGACGGGCGCTTAGAGATCATAGTCGGGGCCCTCGACCGGCATCTTTATGCGTGGAACGACGACGGGAGTCCGGTGAGTGGATTCCCCGTTCTTCTGGTTGACGCCACCAGGATGGCGAGCATCGATCCCGTCACGCACAAAGTCGCCTGGGCCCTCGACGGCGGACAGCCTGTGGGAAGCATAGGCACCAAGATTCTCTCGTCGCCCGCAGTGGCCGATCTCGACGGCGACGGGCGGCTCGAAATAGTAGTAGGTACCAACGAGGAGTACGTGCGCGGAGAGGTCGGCAATTTCCCCATTTCCTTTTTCGGTAGCTTGTTCGGGCTCGATCCGATAAACGGTCGGCTCTATGCAGTGGCCGACGAAGGGGTTGCGAGCCCCAAGGTAGCGGGTAACCCCGCGGGACCGTACCTGCCTGGCTGGCCGGTCAAGATCGGCATCCTGCTCGAGGATTTGCTGCCCTTCGTGGGGCACGGGGTTCAGGCGGGGGTGGCAATTGGCGACGTGGACCGCGATGGAGTGGGCGAGATAGCGGCACAGGGCAACAATGGGCCGGTTTACCTTCTGCGCGCGGATGGAACGTCCGTTTATGGGAAGGCGTCGGGCGGAAAGGATATCCCGCTCGAGTACGATGTGACGCTCGGGGGAATACCACCGGGGGCCCAATCGGACGATTTCCCGCTCATCATCAGCCTCGTGGGCGGGCCTTCGATGGGAGATCTCGAAGGGGAAGGCCGCCTTTCGGCGATCGCCGGTACCGCAGGCACCATAAAACTCATAGACAATCAGGCGCCCGGCCGCCAGGAGCCGGGGCATCATCAGATCACCGCCTGGGACCTCGCCACCGGGCTCATCAAAGAAAACTTCCCCCGCATCGTCGAAGACATGATGTTCTTCGGCAATCCGGCGGTGGCCGATCTCGATGGCGACGGTCTGGCGGAAATCATTCAAGGCACCGGTGGGTACCTGATTCACGCGATCAACCATTTGGGGGCGAGCCCAGCCGGCTGGCCCAAATTCACCAACCACTGGGTGATCGCCACGCCGGCGGTGGGGGACGTCGACGGCGACGGATTGCTCGAAGTGGTCGCCGTTACCCGGGATGGATTCCTTTTCATATGGGATGCCAGCGGAGAGGAGAAGCCTGGCGCGGTGCAATGGGGGTGCTTTCGCCACGACCGGCAGCGGACCGGCAACCTCGATGGGGGCGTCCCACAGGGTCTCGTGCCTGCGGGCTGCGACGCGGGGGTATTCACCTTTGTGGTAAAGAAAGCCAAACTCAGGGCTGGTCAAGTACCGAACACGGACAGGTTCATACTGAAAGGCACCTGGCGGAGACCGGCGGCCCTGTTCGACCCGGGCAGCGAGGATCTGGAGGTGGAATTCAGCAACGTCGATGGTACGGTGATTTTCAGCACCGCCGTCCCGGGCGGCCTGCCGGAGGCGGGGAAAGGCTTTTCCTTCAAAGGCCCACTGGCGGGTGGGGAGGGGATTGTCAAGATAACGTCGAAAGATTCCGTAGAGTTCAAGTTCAAACTGAGCGTCAAGGGCCTCGGGGGCCTGGCGTCCGCCTTGCCGAGGGCTACCGCCAGGGTGCGCGTGGGAAACGATTGCTTCGAGGCGTTGGTGCCCTGCAAGAGCAACAAGGCGGGCACCCAAGAAAGCTGCAAGCCTCCCAAGCCTCCGAAGCTTCCCAAGGTCTAGGGGTCGGTTCGTGGGCTAGCGACTGCGCGGTTGCGCGCGGAGGTTTCCCGTTGGGTGGAGCCGGCGTGCTCTAGCCCGCCGGGAGTTTTCCGGCTGCTGCCCAGTGGCGGTCGCTCACCTGCTCGACTTCCAAGGGCAGCCCAACGGCCTCGAGCTGCTCTTTTACCTCCTGCACCGTGAAGGCGGCGAGAAGCGAGTTGTAGAAGTCGCGGCGAAGCACGTGCGGATCGCTGGCGCTGTATCTGTCGACCAGCGCCCTGGCGGCTTCTTCAGATGGTGGCCGCAAGAGGTCCATGACCAGAATCGTGCCGGCGGGCCGGACGAGCCTAGCGGCTTCACGCCAAAGGCAGAGGGGGTCTGGGAGATGGTGCAGGAGGCTGTTGGAGATAACGGCTTGGCAGAAATGCGACTGGAACGGAGAGCGGGGAAGGCGGGCGGCCACCAAGCGAATGCGCCCCTGCATGTTTGCCTTCCTGATGCGCTCTCGGGCTAAAGCCAGCATCGGTAGCGAGGCATCTTGGCCGATCAGGACGATTTGCTCCCAGCGGCTTGCGATCCTTATCGGAATGTCGGCGGGCCCGCAGCCGAGATCGACGACTGACCCATTCGCCTTGCCGAATCCCCGCGCAGCCAAGAGGTCGACGAAAAGACCGTTAGGCTCGGAGAAATCGGCCTGGGCGTAGGCTAGGGCCTGGGCCCAGTCGTCCATTACTTCCTTTTCCAAGCGGCGTCTCATCGCCTTCCCTACTTGGCGTCGCGCCGCCGCGCTCAGGCTCGGTACATCAGATAGCGGGCCCTCAACCTCGAGAATCTCCGTTCCTCGCCCGTCCAACTTGCGACGATCTTCGCGAGCCGCTCGCCATCTTCGATCTGACGTCGCAAGCGGTCGCTACCGGAGATAATGTCGATCGGCAGCTTGGTGGCCTCGTATTCGTAAGGGGGCTGCCGCCAGCGTACCTTGGACGGATACATCTCCCACAGCGCACGAAGAATCGCTACGCCCGTGCGGTAGGGCCGAAAAGACCTGCGGTCGACCACGTGGATCTCGGCCCCCTGGCATAGCTTTCCATGGTATTTGTCGAACCAGGGCACGAACGTGCAGGGTCGAAATCGGACCCCAGGCAGGCGAAAGTCGTTCAGCCGCTTTGCCACGCGGTCGCCATCGACCCACGGCGCGCCAAACAGTTGGAAGGGCCTCGTCGTTCCTCTCCCCTCCGAGCAATTGGTCCCCTCGAGGAGCACTGTTCCTGGATATATCGTCGCCGCGGTCAGGGTGGGCATGTTGGGCGAGGGCGCCACCCAGGGAAGGCCCGTTTGGTCGAACCACATGCTTCGCCTCCATCCCCGCATCTCGACCACCTCCAGGTCAGCTCCGATTTCCTCGTTGAAAAGCAGAGCCAGCTCGGCGATGGTCAACCCGTGCCGGTGTAAGACCGCCCTCAGCCCCACAAACGACCGATACTCCTCGAGGGTCGTGCCCCCCTCCAAGAGGACGCCCCCTATCGGGTTGGGTCGGTCCAGCACCACGACTTTGACTCCGTTTTCCGAGGCGGCCTGCAACACGAGGAACAACGTCCAGATGTAAGTGTAAACCTTGCACCCGACGTCCTGCAGGTCCACCACCAGGACTTCGACATTGCGTAGCATCCGCGGTGTGGGCTTGCGAACCTTCCCGTACAGTGAGTGGACTGGGATGCCCAAGCGCCGATCGCGATAGCCGCTCCATTCGACCATGTTTGCTTCGGTCTCCCCCCCAATGCCGTGCTGCGGCCCGAAAAGTGCGACGAGGTGGCCGGTGCCGCACGCAGCCAAGACCTCGGCCGCATGGGCCAAGGAGCGGTCGACAGAAGCGGCATGGCAAACTAAACCGATGCGCCGGCCACGGAGAACGCCGAGCCTTCGCCGCTGCAGTTCCTGCAGGCCGGTCGAGACGGTTGCCACGTCGGCTTCTATAGATCAATTCCCAAACGCGCGAAAGCGAAGCGCGGACCCCGTACCTGCGCTTCTGGCAACCCGCCGCTTTGGTCCGCAGAGGTGTTTTTCGCGTGTCCGGGTAGTACGCGCGCGACCGCGTTGAGTTATGCGCGTGGTTTTCTTTAGCCGCTCCTTTTAGTTAAGATACGGAACGTTCGACCGGTTGCGCGGTCGGGTCTCGGGTCGGCAGCCATGGAAAGCAAGGTGCTCGATGAGCTTAGGGAGGCGGCAGAAAACCCTCGCGCGGAGGTCATGAAGTGGCTCCGCGTGACGGGGCGGCCGGTCGTGGCGGTATTGCCCGCCTATTTTCCCGAGCCCCTCGTGCACGCCGCAGGCGCGTTTCCGGTCGGGATGTGGGGCAACACGCTTCCCCTTGGGGCCTCCGATTCCTACCTACAGAGCTTCTCGTGCAGCATCGCCCGTTCGATTCTGGAGCTCGCGCTGAAGCCGGAGTCGGATTTTATCGCCGGGTTCATCTTCACCTCGATGTGCGACAACTTCGAGACGCTTGCCGAGGTGTTCAAACTGGCGCTTCCTCGCAAGCCGGTGTTCACCTTCGTGATACCTAATACTTCTCATCTACCCTCGCGCCGGCCGCATCTCGAGCGCGAGCTCGACAGAGCACTCGCCTTTCTGTCGCGGGTCGCTGGGAAGCGGCCGTCGCCGGAGGATTATGCCAGGAGCGCGAAGCTGTATGGAGAATTTGTCCGCCTCGTTCGCGAGTTTTATCGCCACCGGGCGCTCTTCCCCGCGGCTCTTTCCAATTACGATTTTTACGCCGTCCTCAAAGCGAGCTTCTTCATGCCCAAGGAGGAGTTCAACCCGCGCCTGCGGTCTCTCCTGGAAGACTTGGATCGGGTCGGGGGCGAGGGCGCGAGAGTTTTGCTGAGTGGGATCGTGCCGCAGCCACTCTCGCTTCTCAAAGTATTCGACGCCGCGGGAACGAGGGTGGTAGGAGACGATTTCGCCGGGGCCTATAGACTGTTCTCCAAGGAGCCTGCGGCGGCGCTTCTCGGAAGCGAGATCGACAAATACCTCTTGAGTGGTGCCCCCTGCTCCACGCTTCATCGAGACGGCCAGGACCGGGGGAAGTACCTGGCTGCGCGGGTCCGAGAGCTGGGTGCCGATGGGTTCGTAAACTGGCATATCAAGTTCTGCGAGCCGGAAGCTTTCGATCGCCCGCACTTGCTCGATGAGCTGCGACGTCAGGGGATACCGACTCTGGTGCTCGAGGTCGAGACCTCGAGTCGCAATTTCGACGCTCTGCGGACCCGTTTGGAGGCGTTTGTCGAGCTTATCCGACAAGAGAAAGAGAAGGGGGCGGTTTCGTGACTAAACTCGCGAGCACTTCCAAGATGAAGGAGATCATGGGGACCTACTACCTCGAGGCCAAGAACGCCGCGCACAATGGCCTCAAGGTAGCGTGGGTCACCTCTGGAGCACCCGTGGAGTATCTGCACGCGGTCGGTGCCATCCCGATCTATCCCGAAAATTATGCCGCCATGTGCGGGGCCTCGCACGCCACGGCGGAGCTTTTGCGCAAGGCCGAGTCTCTAGGTTACGCGGGGGAGCTTTGTTCCTACGCCCGAAGCGACTTCGGTGCAGAGGCCCTGCAAGGGGGGCCGCTCATGGGGCTGCCCCGCCCGGACTTTCTCGTTTGCGCTAGCAATATATGCAATACCGTCACCAAATGGTACCAGGTGCTTAGCCGACACTTCCAGGTGCCGCTCTTCCTGGTCGATATGCCCTTCGTGCACGATGATATCTCCGAGGAAATGGTCGCGTACGTCAAGGGGCAGTTTGCCGGGCTGGAAGAGTTCCTGGCCGAGATCATGGGAAGGCCGTTCGATCGCGACCGCTTCTCGGAGGCGGTCCTTCAGTCCGCTCGGGCGACCGAATTATGGCGCGAGGTGCTGGAGATGGGCAAGGCCCGACCCGCTCCCCTCAACTCCTTCGATACCTTCATTCATCTGGCCCCCATCGTTACGCTGCGAGGAACGCCCCGGGCGGTGGAGTATTACACCGCTTTGGTCGAAGAGCTGCGGGAGCGGGTCAGCAGGGGCGAGGGTTCGATCCCGAACGAGCGGATCAGGTTGCTCTGGGACAACCTGCCGATCTGGTATCGTATAAAGTACCTGGCGGACTTCTTGGCCAATTGGGGCGCGGTGCCGGTCGTCGCTACGTACACCAATAGCTGGGCGCTCATCGGGGACGTGCAGCTCGAGGGGCGAGACGACCTTGCCGGCGCGCTGGCGCGCGCCTATCTGAGCCCCTTCATCAATCGGGGGGTCCGCTACCGCATCGAGTACCTCTGCCGGATGATAGAGGAGTTTTCGCTCGACGGGTTTTTGATGCATTCGGATCGCACGTGCAAACCCTATTCGCTAACCCAGCTTCCCGTGAAGGAAGAGGTCCAGAGAAGAACGGGCAAGCCGGGCGTGGTGCTGGAGGCGGACAAGGTGGACGAAACCGCCTTCGTGGAAGCTGCAATCACGACGAGACTGGAGGCCTTTCTTGAGAGCGTTCTTTGCCGGAATTGACGTGGGATCGCTGTCGGCGGAAGCGGTCATCGTGGATGCCGACGGCCGGATGCTGGGATATTCGGTGCGACCGACCGGCCATGACGGCAGGCGCGCGGGAAGCGAAGCCTTGGCCGAGGCACTGGAGAGAGCGGGCCTGGAGCGGGGAGCGGTTGCCGGGGTGGTAGCGACGGGTTACAGCCGAAAACGCATCGCCGAGGCCGGTGGGGACAAGACCGAAATAAGCTGTCACGCGAAGGGGATTGCGTGTCTCTTGCCGCAGGCCCGCACTATAATCGACATCGGCGGGCAGGACAGCAAGGCGATAAGGATAGCGGAGGGTGGGCGCGTGCTCGATTTCGCGATGAACGACAAGTGTGCCGCCGGGACCGGCCGCTTCCTGGAGGTAATGGCGAGCGCACTCGGGATCGGACTGGCGGAGTTTGGCGAGATAGCTCTCGGGCACCGGGCAGATCTGGTATTGAGCACTACATGCACGGTTTTCGCCGAGTCGGAGGTGGTGTCCCTCGTTTCCCAGGGCCACGCGGTTGCCGATATCGCTTACGCCCTGGCCAGGGCGATAGCCACGCGGACGGTCGGGCTGGCAAAGCGGGTGGGAGTCGAGCCGCCCGTTGCAATGAGTGGTGGCGTGGCCAAGAATTTAGCGGTCGTGCAAGCGTTGGAGGTCGCGCTGGGCTGCAAGATACAGGTGCCCCAGGAGCCCCAGATCGTCGGGGCCCTGGGAGCGGCGCTTTTCGCCCGCGACAGGAGTCGAGATGCCAATCTATGAGTACCGCTGCGCGGTTTGCGGCCAGCTCTTCGAAGAGTTGGTCATGCGCTCGAGGGAGAAGGTAAGCTGCCCCAAGTGCAAGTCGGCCAGGGTTGTGCGCCAGATGTCGGCTTTCGCGTTCAGAAGTGGCACGAACTTCGTTTCCTCCAGCTCCCAGTCTTGCGGCGGGTGTGCGTCGCGCAGTTGCGACGGCTGCGGCGGGGGCTAGGGGGGGCTTGTTGCGTCTCAGTCGATCCAGATCGGGCTCGACCAAGCCATCCCACCTCCCTCCTGCCTCACCCTCAAGTACGCGTAGTCTCCCCGCTTGGGAAGGGGATCCTCGTAATTTAGAAAGGCCTCAAGCCCGCCATCGCCCGCCACCGACGCTACGACGCGCCCGTTTTTTACGAGTTCCACAGCGACGATCGGCGCCGTCCCCACCACCCGCCCGAAGTAAGCCTCCCGCGCAGTTTGCGCGCCCCGCCTGACCAGCGATCCCATGGGATGGGCACCGAGGCGAAATTCGAGGATCATTCGCTCCCCGTTGGTAGCGTAAACCCGGCGGGAACGCAGGGCCTCCAGTACGCCCTCCCGGGTGAGCTGGGCGCCGACGAGTGCGGCCAAACCCCCGGAGGGAGCGTTCAGGTGGCTCATCCCGGGATGCCCGTCGTGGCTGTCTCCCGATCCGATGATCCCGAGCCGATAACCTTTTCCCAGGGCGTCGCAAACGAAGTGACCGGGTTGTGGCTGGTATATCTGGCCCGCGGCGTCGGAACATTCCGAACCTCCATGAACGGATACTATCTCGACCACCGGCTCGAAAAGGGGATCGGGAGGGATCGACCAGTCGATGGCCACGGGGCCCCCCGCGGGGTGATGGGGGACGGTAAGAGCCTTGCTCTTGTTACGGCGAAGGGCTTCCCATAGCTCGCTCGGCGTGTCGGTGTCGGGATCGAGGGAGCTCAGGAGCTCGGCCGGCCCCGAGAAGTAGAGGACGTGGCGGTGCCCATAAATCCAGCTCGTCCATTCGTAACCGGTGACGGTAACGAACTTGCCGGGGAGGTAGTGGCGGTCGGCCGCCTCCCGGATCTCCTCCCACAGCTTCGGCCTTTGATCGAGGAACCCGAGCCCCCAGTGATCGTGGTCGGTGACTGCGGCGACATCGAGAGCCGCGACGTCTCTGGCATAGATGTAGTAGTCGTCCAGGCTACCCGTTCCGTCGGAGATGTTGGTGTGCCCGTGCAGATCTGCCCAGCGGATGGCCCGGGGCTTACCGGCTGTCACCTGGATCGGATTGCTCACGCACCTTATGCCGCCGCGCGCTTCGACCTCGAAGCGGTAAATTCCCGGTGCTCTCGCCTTCACGTGAACTGTCTTGTGGCCGCGGTCGGCGGGGCCCAAGGCAACGCTCGGAGGAAACTCCATCTCGGGCGGTCCGCGCACCGCAAGCTCTCCGGTAAAGGGCACCGGGCCGTTCCCGACGGTGTCGAGGAGGGCGATGGCGAGTGCCACGGGTTCACCTACCGCAGCGGTAGAAGGGACTACCGCCACTATTCGCGCAGCCTCGCCCGCCTCGACCGCCAGCGTCGGGTTTTGCGCTAGCAGCCGCCGGGTGCCGTCTCCGTCCCCGTCGACCCAGACGCGAAAGCTCTCTCCCTTCTCGGCGTACCGGTCGGCCAGTGCTCCGGCTGGGCCCGCCCCGTAAAAGAAAAGGACGTGTGCGCCCTGCGGGAGTCCCTTCTTCCGCACCTCGGCGCCGATGCACCCCTGCCCGCAGCTTCGTATCCTCAGGGTGGTTCCCGGAGCGTCGGTTGTAACCGTGGTGTAGCCTAAACCTTCGGGATCGACGCTCTGCGGTTCGCTCCATCCCCAAAAAGGTGAGACTTGGAGCTGTACGGAGCCGCCGGACGCCACGCCGAGCGGGCCGGCCTCGTATTCGATCTTCCATGCTCCCCGCTCCCCAGCCCGTGCGAGCGGCTGCGACAAGAGCCGCGCCCTCCCCCCGCCGTCAGAACTGTGATGCGCCGCCCGCAAATCCGCCAGTAACTCTTCGACGATCTCGCGACGCGCGGTCCGGGGCCAATCCGAGGTTTCGGTGCACTCGGCTCTCGCGCTGGCGAGCAGCAGGATAGCGGCGAGCAAGCGGGCGACGTGGCGGGGGTGGGGAAGAACCTCGCCGCCGACGTAACCCAGGGCTCTACTGCGACGGTAGTCCATGAGCTGCTTCTACATATGGTACAGGTGGAGGCGCCATTGCAAAGTACGTTCTTCGGGGGTTAGGATGCCACGATGAGCGCTGCGTGCTTCGTAGCTTTGCCTCTCGTTTTTCCTTCTGCGAACGGCTATTAATGTTCGGGGCGGACGCGAGAGTGGCGGAACTGGCAGACGCACTAGACTTAGGATCTAGCGGGGCAACCCTTGGGGGTTCGAGTCCCCCCTCTCGCACTCTACCTTTGGGGCGCGGCCCGGAAGGGATGCGGGGAGCCTGACGAGGAGCCGGGCCCGATGCTCCGTTGGCGCGCGGAGCGTGAGCGCGCCCACGGGTGATCCGATTGGTCACGGAGCTTTGCATGCAGGTAAACGTTGAAGACTTGAGCCGGGTAAAAAAAAGAATCGAGGTGGAGTTGCCCCCCGAGCAGGTGCGCGCTGAGCTCGACCGCGCCTACGAGCGCATCCAGCGGCGCGTCAAGATAAAGGGGTTCCGCCCCGGACGCGTTCCCCGCAAGGTTCTCGAGAGGCATTTCGGGGCTCAGGTGAGGGAGGAGGTGACGGCCGAGCTGATCTCGCGCTCCTATCGGGAGGCGGTTGCGCAGAAGGCGCTCGACGTGGTTGCCGACCCGCGCATAGAGGACATCGAGGCGGCGAGCGTGGAGAACGGCTTGCGTTACCGGGCTACGGTGGAGGTGAAGCCGGCGGTGGAGTTGCGGGAGTACCTGGGGCTCGAGATCGAGGCGGTGCATCCCCAGGTCGACGAGCAGGAGGTCGAGGAAACTCTCGAGAGGCTGCGCCACGCTCACGCCCAGATGGCCGCGATCGAGGATCGTGACCAGGTCGAGAAAGGCGATCTGGTCCAACTCGACTACACGGCAATAGTGGACGGCCGTCCGCTGCCGGCCGCGAGCGCGAACGACCGTGTTATCGAGGTCGGTGCCGGGGCTGTGCCGGAGGAGTTCGAAAGCCAACTCATAGGGATGCGCAGAGGCGAGACGCGTAGGATCGAGGTCTCTTTCCCCCGCTCCCATCCGAACGCCTCGCTAGCCGGGAAGAGAGTGGTTTTCCGGGTCGAGCTCAAGCGGCTTGGCCGCAAGGAACTCCCTACTCTGGACGATGAGTTTGCCAAGGACTGCGGAGATGCCGGGAGCTTGGAGGAACTCAAGGGTAAGATCCGCGAACAGCTTCGCGAGGTGTCCCGCCGGGCGGCCGAGCGTTCGCTGCGAAGCCGACTGCTCGACCGGTTGATCGAGAAGAACCCGATCGAGGTGCCCGACGGGATGGTCGAGCTTAGGCTTGACGCGATGCTTCGCGAAGTCGGCATTTCTCGGCGAGCGGTCGAAGTGACGGGGGAGTTAGCGGCGAAGATCGAAGGGCTGCGGGCGAAGCTGCGGCCGCAGGCGCATCGCGACGTGTGTTCCGCTCTGCTCCTTGCGGAGGTGGCGCGACGAGAAGGGGTCGAGGTGAGCGACGACGAGGTGCGAAGCCGCATGGCACTGTACGTGTCCGGTAGCGGTGGCACGCAGGCCCAGGCGGCACGGCTTTTTCAAGACCCTGCGGCCAGAGAGCAGACGCGCGAGCAAATGCTTCGGGAGAAAGCACTGGAGCTGCTGATGGGCAACGCAAGGATTGTAGAGGCTCACGAGAACTCGCAAGTCATTGCCGATGAGAGGAAAAAAAGTTAGAATTGATCGCAAGATGGCTGGGTTGAATTTGGTTCCCATAGTGGTGGAGCAGACGGGCCGCGGGGAGCGCGCCTACGACATTTACTCTCGGCTGCTGAAGGACCGCATCGTATTCATCGGTTCCCCGATATCGGACGATGTGGCCAATTTGGTCACTGCGCAGTTGCTTTTTCTGGAGTCCGAGGACCCGGAGAAGGACATTCATTTTTATATCAATTCGCCGGGGGGATCGGTAACGGCCGGCTTGGCGATATACGATACGATGCAGTACATTCAATGCCAGGTCTCCACGGTTTGCCTCGGACAAGCGGCGAGTATGGCGGCCTGGTTACTCGCGGCCGGGGCAAAGGGTAAGAGGTACGCACTGCCTCATTCCAGGATCATGATCCACCAGCCATTGGGTGGAGCGGAGGGACCAGCGTCGGACATCGAGATCCATGCGCGGGAGATTGTGCGGATGCGAGAGCAGCTCAACAACATTCTGGCAAAGCATACTGGTCAGAGCCTCAAGCGAATCGAGAAGGACACGGACCGCGACCTCTTCATGACCGGGAAGCAGGCGGTTGAGTACGGACTGGTAGACGAGGTGATCGTCACCCGTCCCAACAAGAAGCTCCAGTAAGGAGGGGAGCATGGCGAAGCATGGTGACGATCGGACTGGCAATTTAGTCTGTTCGTTTTGCGGTAAGAGCCAAGACGAGGTCCGCAAGCTGATCGCGGGCCCGACGGTCTACATTTGCGATGAATGTATAGACCTCTGTAACGACATTATCGCCGAGGAGTGCGACCAGGAGGAGGGGCTGAGTTCTACGTCGAGTGTACCCAAGCCTGCCGATATCAAGAAGGTGCTCGATCAGTACGTGATCGGTCAGGAACGGGCGAAGAAGATTTTGGCGGTGGCGGTGCACAACCATTACAAGAGAATAGACTCGCAGCTCATGACCGGCGATGTCGAGCTGCAAAAGAGCAACATCCTGTTGATCGGGCCCACCGGATCCGGGAAGACCCTTCTGGCCCAGACGTTGGCGCGTTTCCTCCAGGTTCCATTTGCCATCGCCGACGCCACGAGCTTGACCGAGGCGGGCTACGTGGGAGAAGACGTCGAGAATATCATCCTGTCGCTGCTGCAGAATGCTGACTATGACGTCGAGAAGTGCCAGCGCGGGATCGTTTATATCGACGAAATAGACAAGATCGCGCGCAAGGGGGACAATCCCTCCATAACGCGGGACGTCTCTGGCGAGGGCGTGCAGCAGGCGCTGCTCAAGATCATAGAAGGCACTACCGCGAGCGTGCCGCCGAAGGGTGGCCGCAAACACCCTCAGCAGGAGTTCTTACAGGTTGATACTACCAATATTCTCTTCGTCTGCGGCGGCGCTTTCGTGGGCCTCGAGGACATCATCAGGCGGCGAGTGGGGAAGAAGGGAATGGGATTCGGCGCCGATGTAGGCCAGAAAGACGACCGTGAAGCGGGAGCGCTCTTGCAGGAGGTGCAGCCGCAGGACCTGTTGAAATTCGGGCTCATCCCCGAGTTCGTGGGGCGCCTGCCGGTTATCGCGACGTTGGAGGAGCTCGATGAGCAGGCGCTCGTGCGCATTCTCAAGGAGCCCAAGAATGCTCTCACGAAGCAGTACCAGAAGCTTTTCGACATGGAGACCGTTCATCTGAAGTTCACCGAGGGAGCGCTATCGGCTATAGCGCGCGAGGCGTTGAAGCGCAAAAGTGGCGCTCGAGGCTTGCGGGCGATAATGGAAAACATCATGCTCGACGTGATGTACGAGATCCCCTCCCAGCCCAATATTCGCGAAGTTCTGATCTCCGAAGAAGTGGTCCTCAATAACGAGCAGCCCATAATCCTTTATCAGAAGGCTGCGGAGACCGGGTGATTACATGCTATTTCGCAACGACCGACGAGACGACAGCCCCGGCGGACGCCTGCTCAGCGTGCCCCTGCTACCGCTGCGCGACATCATAGTTTTCCCCCACATGGTGGTTCCGCTGTTTGTCGGGCGCCAGCGCTCGATCCGCGCCTTGGAGGAAGCGCTAGGCAAACAGAAGCACATCCTGCTGGCGGCTCAGCGCGATGCGCGCACCAACGATCCCAAACCGGAGGACGTTTACGAGATGGGGACGCTGGGGAGCGTGGTGCAGTTGCTGAGGCTGCCCGATGGCACGGTGAAGGTGTTGGTGGAGGGCAAGAAGCGGGCGCGGATATGTCGTTACCTGGAAAGCTCCGCGTTCTTTCTCGTCGAGGCTCAGGAAATAGAGGAGGAGTGGGAGAGAAGCACCGAGGTCGAGGCACTGATCCGCAGCGTAACGTCGGCATTCGAGAATTACGCCAAGCTCAACAAGAAGATTCCTAGCGAAATGATGATGACGGTTGCGTCGATCGACGAGCCTCCTCGGCTTGCCGACACCATCGCCCCGCAGCTAGGGATCAAACTCGAGGACAAGCAATCCCTTCTGGAGATCACCAATCCGGCAGCTCGTCTAGAGAAAGTTCTGGGCTTCATGCGCTCCGAGATCGAGATCCTCGAGGTGGAAAAGCGCATCCGCACCCGGGTCAAGAAGCAGATGGAGAAGACCCAGAAGGAGTATTACCTGAACGAGCAGATGCGTGCCATTCAAAAGGAGCTCGGCGAGAAGGACGAGTTCAAGAGCGAGATACAGGAGCTCGCGGAGAAGATTCGGCGCAAGAAGATGTCGGCGGAGGCCAAGGAGAAGGCCGATAAAGAGCTCAAGAAGCTCAAAATGATGTCTCCGATGTCGGCCGAAGCGACGGTTGTAAGGAATTACATAGATTGGATCATTAGCCTGCCGTGGCACGAGTACACCGAAGACAAGCTGGACATCAAGGAGGCGGAGCGGATCCTCGAGGAAGATCACTACGGGCTGGAAAAGGTGAAGCAGAGAATCCTCGAGTATCTCGCCGTCCAGGGTTTGGTGGGGCAGGTCAAGGGTCCCATACTCTGCCTTGTGGGGCCACCGGGCGTTGGCAAGACTTCTCTGGGCCGCTCGATCGCCAGGGCGACGGGACGGAAGTTCGTTCGGGTCTCGTTGGGAGGTGTCAGGGACGAGGCGGAAATTCGGGGGCACAGACGAACTTATATCGGGGCGCTTCCGGGCAAGATTTTGCAATCCATGAAGAAGGCTGGGTCGGGCAACCCCGTTTTCCTCCTCGACGAAGTCGACAAAATGTCGACGGATTTCCGGGGAGATCCCTCCTCGGCACTGCTCGAGGTGCTCGATCCCGAGCAAAACTTCATGTTCAACGACCACTACCTCGACCTGGATTACGACCTCTCCAAGGTAATGTTTATCACGACGGCCAATACTCTCGAGCGCATCCCCCGGCCGCTGCAGGACCGCATGGAGATCATCCGTATCGCGGGTTATACGGAGATCGAGAAGCTCAACATCGCCAAGCGCTATCTCGTGCCCAAGCAGCTCGAAGCCAACGGCCTCAAGGATGCGGACATTGAATTCACCGACAGTGCCATACTCGGTCTCATCCGCCAGTACACCAAGGAGGCGGGGGTGCGGAACCTGGAACGGGAGATCGGTTCTATTTGCCGGAAGATCGCGATCGAAGTGGTCCGGGGAGACCGCAAGGCGCGGATCCGGGTGGTCGGCAAGAGCCTGCACAAGTTCCTCGGACCCCCGAAGTACCGTTTTGGCAAGGCCGAACAAGAGAACAAAGTCGGGGTTGCGATCGGCTTGGCCTGGACCGACCTCGGCGGGGAGCTTCTCGCTACCGAGGTCACGATCGTACCAGGGAAGGGGAAGCTCACGCTCACGGGCAAGCTCGGAGACGTGATGCAGGAGTCGGCGCAAGCTGCGATGAGCTACGTTCGTTCGCGAGCGGGAGTGTTGGGACTCGAGGAGGACTTTTACCACAAGATCGACGTGCACGTGCACGTCCCGGAGGGGGCGATTCCCAAAGACGGGCCCTCCGCGGGAATCACTATAGCGACGGCTCTCGTCTCGGCGCTCACTCGTATCCCTGTGCGGCATGATGTGGCCATGACCGGCGAGATCACTCTGAGGGGCCGCGTGTTGCCGATCGGCGGCCTTAAGGAAAAGGTGCTCGCCGCCCATCGAGGAGGGGTGGCGACGGTGCTGCTGCCGAGCGAAAACGAGAAGGACATCTGCGAGATACCACCCAGTGTGCTCAAGTCGGTGAAGCTGGAACTCGTGAACCACGTGGACGACGTTCTCAAGAAGGCCCTCGTGCTCGATGACCCGGACAAATTTCCGAAGAAGAGCGGTGAGGGTCTGTCACCTCAGGTTTCTTTCGGACAGCCGGCGTCTAGCCAATCGGATGTCGTGACTCACTGAGGAAGTGAGCCCGGCGTCTGCAGCGCTCGCTCGTCGGCGAGCTCGCAAGTGCTGCACCACCGCAGCGACGAGGCAGGAGGACGCGGGCCAGGCTCCTGATGGAGTCTGATGGTGCGGCTCGCCACATCGGCACGGGCGTTGGAACACGATCGCGAAAGCTGGTAGCCTAGTCGAGCGGTGGGAAGGGCGGCAGTGCGCTGCGATCCTGCGCCCTTGGAAATGTTGGTTCCGGCCTGTGGGAGCTGGCCTTGACAGCGGCTAGGGGGGTTGGTAGTCAAACCGTAATCGAGAGGGTCGCGGAGAGGGGTTAAAAATGACGAAGGCTGAGCTGATCGACTCCGTTGTGGCGAAGAGCGGCCTCCCGCGGGGCACGGCTGAGACGGTAGTCAATTCAATCTTCGACGATATCGCCGGTGCGCTGAGACGAGGGGATCGGGTGAATATTTCCGGCTTCGGCACTTTTACGGTTACGGAGAGAAAGGCGAGGACCGGCAGGAACCCCAAGACGGGCGAGACCATCGAGATCTCGGCATCGCGCTCCGCGAAGTTCCGGGCGGGCAAGGGGCTGAAGGACTCGTTGAACGTGCCGGACGGCACGGGCGGTTAGCTCAGAGGGAGAGCATCGGCCTTACAAGCCGGGGGTCATCCGTTCAAATCGGATACCGCCCA